>JBFMAC010000006.1:0-154986 GCA_040756015.1 Pseudomonadota bacterium | reverse complement strand
CCCAGGTTACGTCTGACGACCATAGCGAGTTGGTCCCACCCCTTCCCATCCCGAACAGGGCCGTGAAACGACTCCGCGCCGATGATATTGCGGATACCCGTGAGAAAGTAGGTCATCGTCAGACCCCTATGCAAAGCATAAAAGCCCTCCTCGCGAGGGCTTTTTGCTTTTACAGAGCTGTTCGAGCATTGGGGTGGCTTACAAAAAGTTTAATAGTTCAACAGGCGTTTGAATTATGCCATGCGCGCCCCATGCCTCTGGCCGGCTGCCGTTCAGGTAGCCATAACCCGCAACGATGGAGCGCATGCCGGCGGCAAGTGCGGCCTGTGTGTCACGCTCGTCGTCGCCAACGTAAATGCAGTGCTCGGGCCGCGCGCTTGTCGCGCGGCAGGCGGCGAACAGCGGTTCCGGGTGTGGCTTGGCGTGAGGTGTGCTGTCGCCGCTGATGATGCAGGCAGCACGCTCATCCAGATCGAGCAGTTTCATAAGCGGGTTGGTGAAACGTGTTGTTTTGTTGGTAACAATGCCCCAGGAAATGCGGCGCATCTCCAGCGTGGAGAGCAACTCTTCCATGCCGGGAAACAGTTTGGTTTCGACGCACAGATTGGCTTCATAAAGGGCAAGAAACTCATCGCGTAGCGCGGCATAGTTGGGCGCGTCCGGAGCGAGGCCGAAGCCGATCTGCAGCAGGCCACGCGCGCCCATGGAAGCATAGGGGCGGATTTTCGGGATGGGCAGCAGAGGCAGGCCATTGCGCTTGCGTAGTCGGTTGAGCGCGCCGCCCAGATCAGGTGCGGTGTCGGCCAGCGTGCCGTCGAGGTCGAAGAAAACTGCTTCAACCATCTTTCTTGCAGTGCATGAGGTAATTCACACTGGTGTCGGATGTGAGTGCGTAAACCTTGGTGAATGGGTTGTAGCCCATGCCGACCAAGTGTTCTATATTGAGTCCGGCGTCGCGGCACATGCGCGCGAGCTCCGACGGCTTGATGAATTTGGCGTAATCATGGGTGCCACGCGGCAGCAGGCCCAGCGCATATTCTGCGCCTAGCACTGCGAGCAGATAGGCTTTGGGGTTGCGGCTGAGGGTAGAGAAGAATACCGCACCGCCCGGCTTCACCATTTGAGCGCAGGCGGCGATGGTGCTGGCTGGATCGGGCACATGCTCAAGCATTTCGAGGCAAGTCACTACATCATAAGCCGCAGGGTGTTCGTGCATCCAGTCTTCGGCGGCGCTGTGCCGGTAGTCAACTTGGCGTCCGCTTTCGAGCAGGTGCAGCTTGGCCACCTTCAGCACCTTTTCGGAGAGGTCGATGCCGGTGACTTGCGCACCGCGCACTGCCATGCTTTCGGCAAGGATGCCGCCGCCGCAGCCGACGTCGAGCACGTCCTTCCCGCGCAGCCCAACTGCCTGGTCGATGTAATCCAGTCGCAGCGGGTTGATGTCGTGCAGCGGCTTGAATTCGCTGTTGGGATCCCACCAGCGCTGCGCAAGCTGGCTAAATTTTTCCAGTTCCAGTGGGTCGGCGTTCCGTATCATGGTCGAATTTCCTCACGCCAATAGCGGGCATTGTTGCATAGTTCACGTTCGTCGAGATGCACAAGTTTGCCATTCTCGACCAGCAATTCGCCGGCGACCCACACATGGCTGACATCATTCCTGCCGGCCACGTAGACCAGGTGCGAAATGGGGTCGTAGCAAGGATTCATGGACAGCGCGAAATAATCAACCGCGACGATGTCGGCGGCCTTGCCGACAGCGAGCGAGCCGATGGCATGCTCCAGTCCCAGCGCGCGCGCGGCGTTGAGCGTAGCCATTTTCAGCGCTTCGTGTGCCGGCAGCGCCGCAGCGTCGACGCTGGCCCCCTTGGCGAGCAGGGAGGCAAGGCGCATTTCCTCGAACAGGTCGAGGCGGTTGTTGCTGGCGGCACCGTCCGTACCCAGGCCTATGTTGACCTTATGTTCGATCAGCCCACTGACGGGCGCGATGCCGCTGGCGAGCTTGAGATTGGAGGTGGGGCAGTGGGCGACATGGCAGCCGTGCATGGCGAGTTGGTCGATTTCCTCCGCCGCGAGGTGCACGCCGTGCACCGCAATCAGGTTGGGGCCGAGCAAACCCAGGCGCTGCATGCGCGCCAACGGGCGCACGCCGTATTGGCGCAGGCTTTCCTCCACTTCGTCGCGGGTTTCGTGGACGTGAACATGCACCGGCAGGTTGAGTTGCTCGGCGTAGGTCACCACCTGTTCAAAGGTGTTGTCACCGACTGTGTAGGGTGCATGTGGTGCCAGTGTAAAACCGAGCAGAGGCTCGTTCTTGAACTCATCGCGCGTGGCCAAGCCCTTGCTGAGGTAATCCTGCGCATCCGAGGCGTAGGCGGTGGGGGAATCGATGATGACCATACCGACTACGGCGCGCATGCGTGCGGCAAGCGCGGCTTGGGCCGAGGCCTGCGGGAAGAAATACATGTCGTTAAAGCAGGTGATGCCGCCCTTGAGCATTTCGGCGCAGGCCAGGAGGGTGCCGTCGTAAACGAAACGATGCGAGACGTACTTGCCTTCTGCGGGCCAGATGTGGTGCTTCAGCCATTCCATCAACGCCAGGTCGTCGGCGATGCCGCGCATCAGCGACATGGCGGCATGGGTGTGCAGGTTGATGAGGCCGGGGATCAGTGCATGTTCGGCCAGTTCGATCTGGTGCTGCGCGGCGTAGCGGCTGCGTGCCTCCTCGCTGGGAAGGATGGCGGCGATTTTCCCGTCGGCTACGGCGATCGCATGCCGTTCGAGTACGGTGCGTGGCGGTTCCACCGGAATGATCCAGCGCGCATGAATCAGGTAGTCGACAGGTTGTTCGGACATGTTTCGTAAAAGCCCCGCTCGTGCGGAAGCCGAGTTTTGCAAGGCGTTAGCCCCTTTGACGTCGTGGGGGGCAAGGGGCTGTGCGAGTTTACCCCAGCATCTTATGAAAAAACCACGCGGATACCAAATTTATGCGCACTGTGGTGGCGCGGCACGACGGGCGCGATGGCTTTGGCAGGGTGGCAATGCTATAATCGCCGGGTTTTTTCTTCCCACTTCTGTCGACATAAAACAATACCGATGGATCAATTTGCCAAAGAAACGCTTCCTGTCAGCCTAGAAGAGGAAATGCGCCGTTCCTATCTCGATTATGCGATGAGCGTGATCGTCGGGCGCGCGTTGCCGGACGTGCGCGATGGCCTCAAGCCGGTGCACCGCCGCGTGCTGTATGCGATGCACGAACTGTCCAATGACTGGAACAAGGCCTACAAGAAATCGGCGCGTATCGTCGGTGATGTGATCGGTAAGTACCACCCGCACGGTGACACGGCGGTGTATGACACCATCGTACGCATGGCGCAGGATTTCTCACTGCGTTACCCGTTGGTCGATGGTCAGGGCAACTTCGGTTCGGTCGACGGCGACAATGCTGCGGCGATGCGCTATACCGAAATCCGCATGGCGAAGATCGCCCACGAGCTGCTTGCCGATATCGACAAGGAAACCGTTGACTTTGGCCCGAACTACGATGGCTCCGAACACGAGCCGCTGGTGTTGCCGGCGAAATTCCCCAACCTGCTGGTCAATGGTTCCTCCGGCATCGCCGTGGGCATGGCCACCAACATCCCACCGCACAACCTCAACGAAGTGGCGGATGCCTGTCTGGCGCTGCTGAAAACTCCCGATACCGAACTCGATGACCTGATCGCCATCGTCAAGGCACCGGACTTCCCCACTGCAGGCATCATTTACGGTGTGAATGGCGTGCGCGAAGGCTATCGCACCGGGCGTGGTCGTGTGGTGATGCGCGCACGCGTGCATTTCGAGGAAATGGACAAGGGCGGGCGCCAGGCCATCATCATCGACGAGCTGCCTTACCAGGTGAACAAGGCCAACCTGCTGATCCGCATCGGCGAACTGGTGCGCGACAAACGCATCGAAGGTATCGCCGAAATCCGCGACGAATCGGATAAGTCGGGCATGCGCGCGGTGATCGAGCTGAAGCGCGGCGAAATGCCCGAGGTGATCCTCAATCATCTGTACAAAGAAACGCAGATGCAGGACACCTTTGGCATGAACATGGTGGCGCTGGTCGACGGCCAACCCAAGCTGCTCAACCTCAAGCAGTTCCTCGAGGAATTTCTGCGCCACCGCCGCGAGGTGGTGACACGCCGTACCGTGTTCGAGTTGCGCAAGGCGCGCGAGCGCGGCCACATCCTGGAAGGACTGGCAGTGGCGTTGTCCAATGTCGACGAGGTGATCGCGCTGATCAAGGCGGCGCCCACCCCGACCGACGCCAAGCAGCAGTTGATGGCCAAATTGTGGCGCTCCAAACTGGTCGAGGAGATGCTGGCGCGTACTGCCGCCGACGCTTCGCGGCCGGAAGGGCTGCTGCCCGAATTCGGCTTGCACAAGAAAGGCTACCGCCTCTCCGACGCGCAGGCACAAGCGATCCTGGAATTGCGCTTGCAGCGCCTCACCGGGCTGGAGCAAGACAAGATCGTGTCCGAGTACAAAGAGGTGATGGAACGCATCGCCGACCTGCTCGACATTCTCGCCAAGCCGGTGCGCATCACCACCATCATTGCCGACGAGCTGAAGGAAATCAAAAAACAGTTTGGCGACGAGCGCCGCAGTGAGATCGTCACCGATACGCAGGAATTGAGTCTGGAAGACTTGATCGCGCCGGAAGATGTGGTGGTGACGCTGTCGCACGGCGGCTACATGAAGGCGCAGCCGGTCGACGACTACCGCGCGCAGAAGCGCGGCGGGCGCGGCAAGCAGGCAGCGGCGACCAAGGAAGACGATTTCATCGACTACCTGTTCGTTGCCAATACGCACGATTACATCCTGTGCTTCTCCAACCGCGGGCGCGTTTACTGGCTCAAGGTATACGAGGTTCCACAGGGCAGCCGCAACTCGCGCGGCAAGCCCATTGTCAACCTGGTGCCGTTGATGGAGCACGAGAAGATCACCGCGGTATTACCGGTCAAACAGTTCGATGACCAACACTTCGTGTTTATGGCTACTGCCAACGCCACGGTGAAGAAGACCGCGCTGTCGTCGTTCTCGCGGCCTATGGCCAAGGGTATCATCGCCATCAACCTGGATGAGGGCGACCACCTGGTCGGTGTTGCGCTCACCGACGGTAAGCAGGACATCATGCTGTTTTCGGATGGTGGCAAGGCGGTGCGCTTTGCCGAGGACGAAGTGCGCGCGATGGGCCGGGTTGCCGCCGGTGTGCGCGGCATGAAGTTGGCCAAGGGACAGAAGGTGATCTCGTTGCTGGTGGCTGCCGACGAATCGCAATCGGTGCTGACAGCGACCGAAAACGGCTATGGCAAGCGCACCCAGATCGCGGAATATACCCGCCACGGACGCGGCACGCAGGGCATGATCGCGATCCAGACCAGCGCGCGCAACGGTCGCGTGGTGGCGGCGACGCTGGTGTCGCCCAGCGATGAAATCATGCTGATCACCACTGGCGGAGTGCTGATCCGCACCCGCGTCGCCGAGATACGCGAAATGAGCCGCGCCACCCAGGGGGTGACGCTGATCAATCTGGGGGCCAACGAAAAATTGGCGAGTTTGGAAAAAATCATCGAAACGGACGAAGAGTAATGGCACGGATTTACAATTTCAGCGCCGGCCCGGCGGTGTTGCCGCAGGAAGTGCTGGCGCAGGCGCGCGACGAAATGATGGACTGGCACGGCAGTGGCATGTCGGTCATGGAAATGAGTCATCGCGGTAAGGAGTTCATGGATATCGCGGCGCGTGCCGAGACGGATTTGCGCGAGCTGATGGCCATACCCGCCAATTACAAGGTACTGTTCCTGCAGGGCGGTGCGTCGGCGCAATTTTCCATGGTGCCGATGAACCTGCTGCGCGGCAAGAACAGCGCGGACTACGTCAATACCGGTGAATGGTCGAAGAAGGCGATCAGCGAGGCTAAGAAGTTCTGTACGGTCAATGTTGCGGCCAGTTCAGACGATGCCAATTTCACCTATGCGCCCAAGCAAGCACAGTGGAAGCTTAACCCCGATGCGGCCTATGTACACTACACGCCGAACGAGACCATAGGTGGCGTCGAATTCAACTGGATTCCAGATACCGGCAAGGTGCCGCTGGTGGCGGACATGTCATCCAACATCCTGTCGCGTCCCATCGACGTGTCGCGCTACGGCCTGATCTATGCCGGCGCGCAGAAGAACGTCGGCCCGGCCGGACTCACCATTGTCGTCGTGCGCGATGACCTGATCGGCCGGACCGTGGACGGCACGCCGACCATGCTCGATTACAAGACCCATGCCGACAACGATTCGATGTACAACACGCCGCCGACTTACGCGATCTACATTGCGGGGCTGGTGTTCCAGTGGTTAAAGAAAAACGGTGGCTTGGCGCAGATGGAGCAGCACAACATTGCCAAGGCCAGGCTACTCTACGATTTTCTCGACGGCAGCAAATTCTACAAATGCCCGGTGGCCAAGGAAGATCGCTCGCGCATGAACGTTCCGTTCACGCTCAAGGACGCGGCGCTCGACGAGGAATTTCTCAAGAAGGCGAAGACGCGCGGGCTGGTACAATTGAAGGGGCACCGCTCGGTGGGCGGCATGCGCGCCTCCATCTACAACGCCATGCCGCTGGCCGGAGTCAAGGCGTTGGTCGAATTTATGCGTGAATTTGAATCCGATAATTCGTAAGAGCGGCGGGACGACATGAGCAAGTTCCAGATTCTCACCCTCAATAACATTTCCGCCGCCGGCCTGAAGCGTCTGCCCGCAGAGCGCTACGCCACGGCAAACCAGGTTGCCGTGCCGGATGCGATCCTGGTGCGCTCCGCCGATATGTACGGCATGGATATTCCCGCCAGCGTCAAAGCGATCGGCCGTGCCGGTGCCGGCACCAACAATATCCCGGTGAAGGCGATGAGCGAGCGTGGCGTGCCGGTGTTCAACGCGCCCGGCGCCAATGCCAACGCGGTGAAGGAACTGGTATTGACCGGCATGCTGCTGGCTGCGCGCAACATCGTGCCGGCGCTTAACTTCGTCGCCGGTCTCAAGGGCGATGATGAGACGCTGCACAAGCTGGTCGAGGATGGTAAGAAGCACTATGCCGGCGTCGAGCTGGCCGGCCACACGCTGGGCGTGATCGGCTTGGGCAAGATCGGCTGCTTGGTGGCCGATGCCGGCATCAAGCTCGGCATGAACGTGCTCGGATTCGACCCGGAGATCACCGTGGACGCAGCATGGAGCCTGCCGTCGCAGGTAAAGAAGGCTCATAGCGTCGAGGAAATCCTTAAGCATTGCGATTTCGTTTCGCTGCACGTGCCGCTGCTCGACATGACGCGCGGCATGATCAACGCCGAACGCGTGCAAGTGATGAAGCACGGCGCCACACTGCTCAATTTTTCGCGCGACGCGGTAGTCGACGGTGCTGCGGTGCTGGCTGCGCTCGATGCCAGGAAGCTGAAATACTACGTGTGCGATTTTCCCGCCGAGAGCATGGCCGGCCATGCCGGGGTAGTGGCACTGCCGCACTTGGGCGCATCCACGCGCGAGGCCGAGGAAAACTGCGCAATCATGGTGGTCGACCAGCTGCGCGACTATCTCGAGGACGGCAACATCCGCAACGCGGTGAACTTCCCCGACGTGGTGATGCCGCGCGAATCGCCTTACCGCATCGGCATCGCCAACAGCAATGTGCCCAACATGTTGGGACAGATTTCCACCGCGATGGCGACGGCCGGCCTCAACATCCACAACATGATGAACAAATCCAAGCGCGACATGGCCTACACCCTGGTGGACGTGGATAGCGCCGTGCCCGATGCGGTGATTGCCCAGATTTCGTCCATCCCGGGCGTGCTGTCGGTGCGCTATCTCCCCGCTGCATGATGATGTGATGGATGATGACCTGAAACGTCTGCGTGACCAGATTGACGCGATCGACGACGAGTTGCTCCAGCTGGTCAATCGCCGCGCCGCGCTGGCGCAGGACGTGGGCAGGATCAAGAACGGCATGGTCTATCGGGCCGAGCGCGAGGCGCAGGTGCTGGAGCGGATCAAACATGGCAATCCTGGTCCGCTGCCGGAGAAGGACGTGGTGCGCCTGTTTGCCCAGATCATCTCATCCTGCCGCGCCATGGAGCAGGAGCTGAGCATGGCCTACCTCGGCCCGCGCGGTACCTACTCCGAAGCCGCGGCGGTGCAGCATTTCGGTGATGCCGCGCGCGGCGTGCCGTGCGATTCGATAGATGATGTGTTCCGTGATGTCGAGGCGGAGCGGGTCGATTATGGCGTAGTGCCGGTGGAGAACTCCACCGAGGGCGCCATCGGCCGCAGCTTGGATCTGTTGCTGCAAACGCCCCTCAAGGTGTGCGGGGAGGTGGTGCTGCCGGTGCACCATTGTTGCCTCAGCAAGGCCAAACCGTCTGCAATCCGCGTGATTTATTCGCATGCACAGAGCCTCGGGCAATGTCATGAATGGCTCAGCCGAAATTACCCCAACGCCGAGCGCGTTGCGGTGGCGAGCAATGCGGAAGCCGCACGCCTTGCTGCCGAGCGTGACGGCAGCGCGGCGATCGCCGGCAAGTTGGCCGGCGAGCTGTACGGACTCGACACGCTTGCCGAAAACATTGAGGACGACCCCAGGAATACTACGCGCTTCCTCGTGGTGGGTCGGCACGATGCCGGTGTGTCGGGCAGGGACAAGACCTCGCTGGCGATGTCGGCCAAAAACCGCCCGGGCGCGGTTTACGAACTGCTTGCGCCGCTGGCACAGCATGGCGTGTCGATGACCAAGCTGGAGTCGCGTCCGGCGCGCACCGGCCTGTGGGAGTACGTGTTCTTCGTCGATATCGACGGCCATCGCAGCGATGTCGCAGTGGCGCGCGCGCTGGCCGAAATCGATGAGCGCGCCGTGTTCCTCAAGGTGCTTGGCTCCTACCCGCAAGCCGTGCTTTAGCGGGCCGCGTCATGGCGCAGACTGGGCTCGATAATTTGCGGTTGCTCGGTGCGGGAAGCGCTTTCCGTGCCGAACTGGCCGCCATGATCGAGGGCATGCCGCTGTTCAGTGACCTCGAATGGAACGAGGTCGAGACTCTGGCGAATTACATGCAGGCTTACGAAGCCGGCAAAGGCAGCACCGTATTCAGCGAAGGAGGGGCTGGGAATTTCATGTGCCTGCTGGTCAAGGGCAAGGTCGATGTGGTCAAGGAAGACAGCCATGGCGCGCAGAAAGTGGTGGCCACGGTGTCCTCCGGCAAGGCGCTGGGCGAAATGGCGCTCTTCGACAATGAGCCGCGTTCTGCGCGCGCAGTCGCGGTCGAAACTTCTACCTTGCTGTTGCTGACTCGCGAGAATTTCAACCGCATCATGGACGACCACCCGCGCCTGGCTTCGCACCTCACGCTGAAACTGGCGCGTCTGCTCAGCCAGCGCCTGCGCCAGACCAGCGGCATGCTGGTGGATTACCTGGGTTGAGGCAGAACGCAATCATGAGTCTGTACGATCTCGCCCCCGAATACATCCGCGCCATTGCACCTTACCAGCCCGGCAAGCCGATTGCTGAACTGGCGCGCGAATTCGGACTGGACGAGGCGGATATCATCAAGCTGGCGTCGAATGAAAACCCGCTCGGCGCAAGCCCGTTGGCGCTGGAGGCGATACGCCGTGCGGCAGCCGATATGGCGCGCTACCCGGACGGCAACGGTTTCGAGCTGAAGGCGGCCATCGCCAAGCGCTATGGCGTTGTGCATGAGCAAATCGTATTGGGTAACGGTTCCAACGACGTGTTGGAATTGGCGGCGCGTGCCTTCCTCACCCCAGGCACGGCTGCGGTGTATGCGCAGTATGCCTTTGCGGTGTATCCGCTGGTGACGCAGGCGTGCGGGGCATACGGCGTGGAAGTGGCGGCGCAGCACTTCGGTCACGACCTGCCCGCCATGCGGCAGGCGGTGACCAGGGAAACGCGCATCGTCTTCATCGCCAACCCCAACAACCCGACCGGCACGCTGCTGGCGGCGGATGAGGTGCTGGCGTTTTTGCGTGCATTGCCGGGCGACGTGCTGGCGGTGCTTGACGAAGCCTACAACGAGTATTTGGCGCCTGAATTGCAGTGCGACAGCGTGGCCTGGCTGTCCGAGTTTCCTAACCTGATCGTGACGCGCACCTTTTCCAAGGCGTACGGGCTGGCCGGCCTGCGCATTGGTTTTGCCCTTGCGCACCGCGATGTGGCGAATGTGATGAACCGCGTGCGCCAGCCGTTCAACGTCAACAGCCTGGCGCAGGCTGCGGCGTTGGCGGCGTTGGCGGACACGGATTTCGTGCGCAGGAGCTATGAACTCAATTGCGCGGGGATGCGGCAGATCACCGACGGCTTTGATCGCATGGGGCTGGACTATATCCCATCCCGCGGAAATTTTGTCTGTTTCAGGGCCGGCAATGCTGCCGAGGTGTACCGGCGTTTGCTCGAGCAGGGCGTGATCGTGCGTCCGATTGCGAATTACGGTATGCCGCAGCATTTGCGCGTGAGCATCGGGCTGGAGAGCGAAAACGAGAGATTTCTGGATTCATTGGCATTGGCACTAAAGGAAGCAGCATGATTATCGTGATGGAAAACGGCGCTACTGACGCGCAGGTGGAAACGGTGGTGAAGAAGATCCGCGAATTCGGCCTGGAGGCCAACATTTCGCGCGGCACCGAGCGCACTGTGATCGGTGCCATCGGCGACGAGCGCAAGCTCGATGCGGAAATGTTCGATTCGCTGCCCGGCGTCGAGCACTCGATGCACATCGTCAAACCCTACAAGATCGTGGCGCGCGAGTGGCACAAGGCAAACACCGTCATCGACATCAAGGGCGTGGCGCTGGGCGGCAACAAAGTGCAGGTGATCGGTGGGCCGTGCTCGGTGGAAACCCAAGAGCAAATGGACATGTCCGCACGCTTCGTGCATGAGGCTGGCTGTCGCCTGATGCGCGGGGGAGCCTTCAAGCCACGCACCAGTCCTTATACTTTCCAGGGAAAGGGCGTGGAAGGGCTGGACATGTTCCGCCGCGCGGCCGACAAGTACAAGTTGCCCATCGTCACCGAACTGATGGACGTGCGCATGCTCGATACCTTCCTCGAATACGACGTCGACGTGATCCAGATCGGCACGCGCAATATGCAGAATTTCGACCTGCTCAAGGAAGTCGGCAAGGTCGACAAGCCGGTGATCCTCAAGCGCGGCATGTCGGCAACCATTTCCGAGTGGCTGATGTCGGCGGAATATATCGCCGCCGGCGGCAACCACAACATCATCTTTTGCGAGCGTGGCGTTCGTTCGTTCGAGACCTACTACCGCAACATGCTCGACGTCACCGCGATCCCGGTGCTGAAGAAGGAAACCCATCTGCCGGTCATCGTCGATCCCTCGCACGCCGGCGGCAAGGCGTGGATGGTGCCGGCGCTGGCGCGCGCCGCGGTGGCAGCGGGCGCCGACGGCCTGCTGGTGGAAATGCATCCGAACCCGTGCGAAGCGTGGTGCGACGCAGACCAGGCGTTGAACCCGCAGGAACTGAAAGACCTGATGGGTACACTGGGTGCCATTGCCGGAGCGATCGGGCGTACGGTTTGATCGAGGATGGGCTTCATAGGAAAAGCGTGCGAATTGGTCAATAGAAAATTTCCCTTACCCGTCGCACAGGGCGACGACCTCTCCCGGAGGGAGAGGCGATGAGTGCATGGTCGATGTTTTATCTTCCCTCGTCCTCCGGGACGAGGCGGGTGAGGCCGCAACAACAATTGACCATTGGTTTTTATTCCAATACGGCAAACGGGAAGTGCCCACCGCCTTGTTCAACAAAATCGTCATCTTCGGCGTCGGCCTGATCGGAGGTTCGTTCGCCCTGGCGCTGCGTCATGCCGGCCTTGCGCGCCGCATCGTTGGCGTCGGACGCAGTCGTGCCAACCTCGACCTGGCCATGCAGCGCGGTCTGGTCGACGAAGCGGGCACGGATGCGGTGGCGGTGCAGGATGCCGATCTGGTGCTGCTGGCCATCCCGGTCGGGCAGATGGGTGCGGCGATGGCTGCTATGGTGCCGCATCTTGCCGCGCACGCCATCGTCACCGATGCTGGCAGCACCAAGCAGGACGTGGTGGCGCTGGCGCGCCGGCACTTGGGAATGCACCTCGCGCGCTTCGTGCCGGCGCACCCGATTGCCGGTTCCGAGCAGACTGGCGCGGGCGCGGCGCAGGCTGATTTGTACCAGGATAAGAACGTGATCATGACGCCGCTGGCGGAAACCGACCGGGAGGCGCTGGCGCGCGTGACGCAAGCTTGGCGGGCGTGCGGTGCGCGCGTGCTGGAAATGACACCGCCGCAACACGATGCGGTGTTCGCCGCTGTGAGCCACCTGCCGCACGTGCTGGCGTTCGCGCTGGTGGACATGATCGCGGCGCAGCCCAACCGGGAACAATTGCTCCAGTTCGCCGCCAGCGGCTTCCGCGACTTTACCCGCATCGCCGGCAGCTCGCCGGAAATGTGGCGCGACATCGCGCTAGCCAACCGTGACGCGCTGCTCGTGCAATTAGGTAATTATCAGGACGAACTGGGACAGCTGCGGCGCCTGCTCGAAGCCGGAGACGGTGCCAGCCTGTATGAGTTGTTCGCACGGGCTAGCGCGGTGCGCAATGCATGGGCGGAAGAAAGAAATAATGATTGAACCGCCATGGACGCAAGGTATACGAAAATATTTCGTGATGCATCAGGGTTTTCTCTTTGCGCCCTTCGCGTCCTTGGCAGTGAAGTGAATTGGTGCTAATGGAATATCTCGATCTCCCCCCCGCGCGCAGCGCGCAAGGCACGGTGCACCTGCCCGGCTCCAAGAGCATTTCCAACCGCACGCTGTTGCTGGCGGCGCTGGCCGAAGGTGTCACCGATATTCACGACGTGCTGAAGTCTGACGATACCGACCGCATGCTGGATGCGCTGAAAATCCTCGGCGTGCGTTGCGAAAAAACCGGCGAACACGGTTACCGCGTGCATGGCGTAGCCGGCGCGTTTCCGGTCAAGCAGGCGGAACTATTCCTCGGCAACGCCGGCACCGCGTTCCGCCCGCTTACCGCGGTGCTCGCTTTGTGCGGCGGCCACTACACGCTGAGCGGCGTGGCACGCATGCACGAGCGCCCCATCGGCGACCTGGTCGATGCGTTGCGCCAGTTGGGGGCGAACATCCGCTATCTCGGTAACGAGGGTTTTCCGCCGTTGCAGATATCTCCGGCGACTCTGGTTGGCGATACGGTACAGGTGCGCGGCGATGTGTCCAGCCAATTTCTCACCGGGCTTTTGATGGCGCTGCCGCTAACAAGACGGGCGGTAGTGGTTGAGGTGGTAGGCGATTTGATCTCTAAACCGTACATCGAGATCACGTTGGCAATGATGGCACGCTTCGGCATGGAGGTGGATCGCTCAGGTTGGGCATATTTCAAGTTGCACGGCAGTAACCAGTACAAAAGTCCCGGCACGGTTTACGTGGAAGGTGACGCCTCATCCGCTTCTTATTTCTTGGCTGTGGGCGCGATTGGGGGCGGCCCGGTGCGGGTGGAGGGCGTGGGCAAGGACAGCATTCAAGGTGACGTGCAGTTCGCCAACGCGCTTGTTCCCATGGGCGCCAACGTGGAATGGGGCAGTAACTGGATTGAGGTAAGCCGGTCGCAATCGGGCAGACTGAAGGCTGTCGAGCTCGACTGCAACCATATCCCCGATGCGGCGATGACGCTGGCGGTGATGGCGCTGTTTGCCGAGGGCACCACCACCTTGCGCAACATTGCCAGCTGGCGCGTCAAGGAAACCGACCGCATCGCGGCGATGGCGACCGAGTTGCGCAAGCTCGGCGCGACGGTGGAGGAGGGCGCGGATTATTTACGCATCACGCCGCCGGCTGGGGGACGCCTGACGTCGAGTGCGGTCATCGACACTTACGATGACCACCGCATGGCGATGTGCTTTTCGCTGGTGTGTCTGGGCGGGGTGCCGGTGCGCATCAACGACCCCAAGTGCGTAGCCAAGACCTTCCCCGATTATTTCGAGCGATTCGCGCAGTTGCTGCGGCGCTGAACTGGCCGCTGCGGTGACAATTTTCGCGCCATCGCGCTAAGATATGCCAACAACAACCAATAACTGGTGATACCTCGGATTCGCCGGGATGCATTGAAAGGAGCGCGTCAATATGGGCAATACCGCAGACTACCAACGTGTCCGCAACTCATCGCTGGGCGCCGAGCTTTACGAAGATGAAGCCAGGACGCTGGCCGGAATCATGGGGGTGCGCCAGTTGAAGGATGGCGAGCTGCTCATCAGCGAAGGCGGCTCGGAGCATACTCTGTTCATCCTGGCGTCGGGCAAGCTTGCCGTCATCAATACTACCGACGGCAAGGAAAGCATCGTTTATACCATGATAGAAGGCGAATGCGCCGGCACGCGGGCCTTTGTCGATCGTACCCCGCGCAAGGCCACCCTGCGCGCCGTCGGCAATGCCACGGTCTATACCCTGACTCCGGATGCCTTCGAGTCATTGCTCGACACCCACCCGCGCATTGTTTACAAGGTGATGCGCGCGCTGTTCCGCGTCACCCACACCAACCTGATGCGCATGAATTTGGAAAGCCGCGAGTTGGCCAACTACATCAGCAAGACGCATGGGCGGTATTAACTGCTTGCCGCACCCCCGTTCGCCTTATTCATGACTCCGATTCCCGTCATTGCCATCGACGGCCCTTCCGCTTCCGGCAAAGGGACGGTGGCGCGCCTGGTGGCGCGGCAGCTCGGCTTTCATTTCCTCGACAGCGGTTCCATGTATCGCCTGGTGGGGCTGGCCGCGCGCCGTGCGCATGTGTCGTTCGACGACGAGCTGGCGCTGGCGCAGGTGGCGCGCACGCTCGACGCCCGCTTCGAGGGCGAGGATATCTTCCTTGCCGGCGAGCGCGTGGGCGATGCGATCCGCACCGAGCAGGCGGGGGGTGATGCCTCGCGCGTGGCGGCTTATCCGCAGGTGCGTACCGCGCTGCTGGAACGCCAGCGCGCCTTTCGTCAGGCGCCGGGCCTGGTCGCCGATGGGCGCGACATGGGCTCGGTAGTGTTCCCGGATGCGCTGGTCAAGATATTCCTCACCGCCAGCGCCGAGGAGCGTGCCAGCCGGCGTTATAAACAGTTGATGGAAAAGGGGATGTGTGCTAATATGCGCGACATCTTGCAGGACATACAGCAACGTGATGCTCGCGATAGCGAGCGCAGCGTTGCCCCTTTGCAAAAGTGCGCGGATGCTGAATTGCTGGATACCACGGCGATGACTGTTTCCGCAGCCGTGGCGGAAGTCCTGGCGCACTATCGCAAGGCAAGTCTGCACGAGGTGCCAGCGCGCTAAATTCTTTGGGGTGTGGTGCGGCGCAATGCAATCCACGCGCTGTCGGTTTTCTTTCCCCTGTAATTTGTGAGGGTTGTGCGCTGGTGTTGATTAACCAACCCCGTTGTCGGGCCTTGCCCCCGATGGGTTTTGAAATAGGTTGTTACACATGACTACTGCTACTGTTACCCCCTCCACTGCCAATCCCGATAGTTTCGCTGCGCTGTTCGAAGAGAGCCTTTCCCGCCAGGAAATGCGCGCCGGCGAGGTGATCACCGCCGAAGTGGTGCGCGTCGATCCCAATTTTGTGGTGGTGAATGCCGGTTTGAAGTCGGAAAGTTACATTCCCGTTGACGAATTTCGCAATGATCGCGGCGAGGTGGAAGTCAAGCCCGGCGATTTCGTCAGCGTGGCCATCGAATCCATTGAAGATGGTTTCGGCGAAACCCACCTGTCGCGCGACAAGGCTAAGCGCCTGGCTGCCTGGCATGATCTGGAGATCGCGCTGGAGCAGGGCACCATCGTGCAGGGCGTGGTGAACGGTTCAGTCAAGGGTGGCCTCACCGTGATGGTCAACGGCATCCGTGCCTTCCTGCCCGGTTCGCTGGTGGATACCCGCCCGGTCAAGGACACCATGCCCTTCCAGGGCAAGCAGTTCGACTTCAAAGTGATCAAGCTGGATCGCAAGCGCAACAACGTGGTGGTGTCGCGCCGCGCCGTGCTCGAGGCAAGCCAGGGTTCCGATCGCGAAGCGCTGCTGTCTTCGCTGCATGAAGGTGCCATTGTCAAGGGCGTGGTCAAGAACATCACCGATTACGGCGCGTTCGTTGACCTCGGCGGCATCGACGGCCTGCTGCACATCACCGACCTGGCATGGCGCCGCGTCAAGCATCCTTCCGAGGTGCTGACCGTAGGACAGGAAGTCGAAGCCAAAGTGCTCAAGTTCGATCAGGAGAAGAACCGCGTGTCACTGGGCATGAAGCAACTGGGCGATGACCCGTGGGTCGGTATCGCGCGCCGCTATCCGGCCGGTACCCGCCTATTCGGCAAGGTGAGCAACCTTACCGATTACGGCGCTTTCGTCGAGATCGAGGAAGGTATTGAAGGTCTGGTGCACGTATCGGAAATGGATTGGACCAACAAGAACGTCAATCCGTCCAAGGTGGTATCGCTGGGCGACGAGGTCGAAGTGATGGTGCTGGAGATCGACGAAGATCGCCGCCGCATTTCCTTGGGTATGAAGCAGTGCAAGGCCAATCCTTGGGACGATTTCGCCGCCTCCCACAAGAAGGGCGACAAGGTCAAGGGCCAGATCAAGTCGATCACCGATTTCGGTGTGTTCATCGGCCTGCCCGGCGGCATCGACGGCTTGGTGCACCTGTCCGACCTGTCCTGGCAGCAGGCCGGCGAAGAGGCGGTGCGCAACTACAAGAAGGGTGACGAGATCGAGGCGGTGGTGCTGGCTATCGACGTCGAACGCGAGCGTATTTCCCTGGGTATCAAGCAGATGGAAGGTGACCCGTTCACCAACTACGTGGCCACCCATGACAAAAACAGCATCGTACAGGGCACGGTGAAGTCCATCGATGCCAAGGGCGCAGTGATCGCGCTGGACAACGATGTGGAAGGCTACCTGCGTGCTTCCGAGGTGTCGCGCGACCGCGTCGAGGATATCCGCAGCCACTTGAAGGAAGGCGACAGCGTGACTGCGATGATCATCAATATCGACCGCAAGAGCCGCGGCATCAACTTGTCGATCAAGGCCAAGGACATGGCCGAGGAATCCGAGGCGATGCAGAAGATGGCCAACGAAGCGCCGAGCAATGCCGGCACCACCAATCTTGGCGCCTTGCTGAAAGCCAAGATGGACGTGCAGTCTGGCGAGTGAAGCAGGGGGCGTCATGACTAAGTCCGAGCTGATCAACAAGTTGGCGGAGCGTTATCCCCAGCTTGGCGCTAAAGATGCGGAGCTGGCGGTCAAAACCATCCTCGATGCGATGGCCCAAAGCCTGACCAAGGGCAGCCGCATCGAGATACGTGGCTTTGGCAGCTTCGCCCTGAACTACCGTCCGCCGCGCCTGGGGCGCAATCCCAAGTCCGGCGACAAGGTACAGGTGCCTGCCAAATATGTTCCGCATTTCAAGGCGGGCAAGGAACTACGCGAACGGGTGGATTACAAGGAATCGTAAAACAGTTTTTCATGACCTTACGGAAAACGGCATAATCGCGAGATGATGCCGTTTTTTTTCGATCGCGATGCGCTATTTATCCTGGGTATGGAAGCTCGCGCTGTTCATTGCGCTATTCGGCTTCGCGCTGAAAAACACTGATCCGGTGGTGGTTCGTTACTACTTCGGGCTGGAGTGGCAGGCGCCGCTGGTATTCGCACTGCTGGCGTTTTTCGCCGGCGGCGCGGCGCTGGGTGTGCTCGCCAGCTTGGCGTTCGTGTTCAGGCAGCATCGCGAATTGAGCGCCTTGCGGCGCAAGCTGCGTGCACAGGGCGGTGAAGGGGAGGGGACGACATAATGGAGTTCGAGTACTGGTGGTTGCTTGCCTTCCCGTTGTTCTTTGCGCTCGGCTGGATGGCGGCGCGCATCGACATCAAGCAGCTGTTGTCGGAATCGCGGACCCTGCCGGCATCTTATTTCAGGGGACTCAACTTCTTGCTCAACGAGCAGCCGGATAAGGCGATCGAGGCTTTTGTCGAGGTGGTCAAGGTCGATCCGCAGACCATCGAGCTCCATTTCGCCCTGGGCAGTCTGTTCCGGCGCCGCGGCGAAGTCGAACGCGCCATCCGCATGCACCAGAAATTGCTCGAGCGAGACGATCTCGGCCAGGAACAGAAGCTCAATGCCCTGTTCGAGCTGGCGCAGGATTACCTCAAAGCCGGCCTGCTGGATCGTGCCGAGGAATTGTTCGCCAAGCTGAAAGGCACTACGCATCACGAGGCGGCGCTCAAGTTCCTGCTGGAAATCTACCAGCAGGAGAAGGAATGGCTGAAGGCGATCGCTACCATCGATCAGCTCGGTGGCAAGTCGGCACAGGCGCAGCAGAAGGAGATTGCGCATTTCTATTGCGAGCTGGCGGCGACGGAAATGCAGCAGTCGCATTTCGCCGAGGCTGCCGGCCACCTCGACACGGCGCTGGCCGCCAACCGTAAGTGCGTGCGCGCCAGCCTGCTGCAAGGCGATCTGGAAACGACGCAGGGTCGCACCGAAGCGGCGCTGGAGGCGTGGAAGCGCGTAGAGGTGCAGAACGCCTCCTACCTGGCGCTGGCCGCGGAAAAGCTGCTCGCCGGCTATCGCAGCCTGGGCAGGCACGATGAGGCGCTGCGCCTGCTGCGCGGCTATCTCGACAACTATCCTTCGCTCGACATGCTCGGCGTAATTTATCAGGCCACGCTGGAACAGCAGGGCGCGGAAGCCGCCTACCGTCTGGTGCGCGACGAGTTGCAGCGCAACCCTACCCTGCTCGGCCTGGACAAGCTGCTGGAAGCTCGGCTGCTCGACACCGAATCGCTGCATCACCTCACCCCGGAGCGGCGGCGCGACATGGAGCTGGTGAAAAACCTGGTGCACCAGCACACGCGCAGCCTGGCCATGTACCGCTGTGACCAGTGCGGCTTCAAGGCGCGCCAGTTTTACTGGCGTTGTCCGGCGTGCGGCGAGTGGGAATCGTACCTGCCCAAGCGCATCGAAGAAAAGGAACTGCCAGCATGAGCGATACTCGCATCATCGTCGCACTCGATTACCCTACTGCGGAAGCGGCGCTGGCGTTTGTCGAACGTGTCGATCCCGCCTTGTGCCGGCTGAAGGTGGGCAAGGAACTGTTCACCGTCGCCGGCCCGGCACTGGTTGAAGCAGTGGTGCGGCGCGGCTTCGGCGTGTTCCTGGATTTGAAGTTCCACGACATCCCCAACACCGTGGCGGCGGCCTGCCGTGCTGCCGCCAATCTTGGCGTGTGGATGGTCAACGTGCACGCGCTGGGCGGGCCGGTCATGTTGCAGGCGGCGCGCGAGGCGGTGCCGGCGGGCGGGCCTAAGCTGATAGCGGTGACGCTGCTCACCAGCATGGGTGAGGCTGATCTGCGCGCGCTCGGTATCACGCATACCCCGCAGCAGATGGTGTCGCGCCTGGCCGGGCTGGCGCATGCCGCCGGGTTGGACGGTGTGGTGTGCTCGGCGCAGGAGGCGGCCATGCTCAAGCGCGAATGCGGCGCTGCATTTTGTCTGGTAACGCCGGGCATCCGTCCCGCCGATGCGAACCTCGACGACCAACAGCGAGTGATGACGCCGCGCGCGGCATTGCAAGCCGGCGCCGATTACCTGGTGATCGGCCGGCCGGTCACGCGCGCCGCCGATCCGCTGGCGGTGTTGCAGGCGATTTCTCATGATATAGAGCACTGATTTTTCGTTGGTAATGAGTAGAAAGCCAGAAATAGATGCGAGAGTGGAGAAGCTCCAAAACGCTATTGGTAAAGCACTGTGGGAGATTCAAGGTGTAGAGCAAATGCTTGCTAAATACCATGCAATCGTATTTCAGCTTGATAGTGAGCCAACTCTAACCGCAGCAGAAATAGAAAAGCAATTTGAGGAAAACTTTAATCACACAGTAGGGAGACTTGTTGGCCTAATCAAAAAGGCCGATGGTGGAAATGGAATTGCGGTTGAAGAATTAGAAAATTTTGTTTCAGAAAGGAACTGGTTGGTGCATAAGTTCAGAAGAGAGGTTTATTTGTCTCTTACCACAGATGATGCCTTTGAGAAAGTAATTACACGTGTCCAAGCGCTAGACAGAAAATCATCTGAATTAATAGACATGTTCCACAATAAACTTATTCAGTACTTTGTTGGGCTTGGCACCCCTAAAGAACTTATCGAGACAGAGCAGGCTAAAGTCTTACATGAAATTTACGGCAGCTAACTCTTCGTGCGCCCCGTGTACTGTTGATTGTGCCATCTAGTAGTTTGCGTATTTGAGGTGGAGCACGTTGCCGGATTTGCTCAGCAGATCGGTGTTGCGCTATAATCCGCAACATCAAACAGCGGGATGGGCGAATCTGACATAGCCCGTCCCGCTTTGCATATCCAGAAGCTAAACCGAGGGGGTTTTCCGTGTCGCAATGTGACCATGCCATTCTTGCGCTTGCAGATGGCAGCGTCTTTCGCGGCATTTCCATCGGCGCCGCCGGGCAGTCCGTGGGGGAGGTGGTGTTCAACACTGCCATGACCGGCTATCAGGAAATCCTCACCGACCCGTCCTACTGCAAGCAGATCGTCACCCTGACTTATCCGCACATCGGCAATACCGGCGCCAATCCGGAAGACGTCGAAGCGGGCAAGGTCTACGCCAGTGGCCTGGTGATCCGCGACCTGCCCATCGTGGCGAGCAACTGGCGCAACACGCAGGATTTGCCGCAATACCTCAAGGCGCAGAACGTCGTGGCGATCGCCGGCATCGACACGCGCAAGCTCACGCGCATCCTGCGCGAAAAGGGCGCGCAGGCCGGCTGCCTGATGGCGGGCGCGGCGGACAAGGTGAACGAGCAGCAGGCGCTGGCGGCGGCACGCGGTTTCCCCGGCCTGACGGGCATGGACCTCGCCAAGGAAGTGAGCTGCGCCCAACCCTATACTTGGGAAGAGACCGAGTGGGATTTGCAGCGTGGCTACGGCAGGCAGGCGGCACCGCGCCATCACGTGGTGGCGTTCGATTACGGCGTGAAGCGCAATATCCTGCGCATGCTCGCCGCGCGCGGCTGCAAGGTCACCGTGCTGCCGGCGCAGGCAGGCGCGGCGGACGCACTGGCGCTCAAGCCGGACGGCATTTTCCTGTCCAACGGCCCGGGCGACCCGGAGCCGTGCGATTACGCGATCAAGGCCATACGCGAACTGGTGGCGAGCGGTCTGCCGACTTTCGGCATCTGCCTGGGGCATCAGTTGCTGGCGCTGGCGAGCGGTGCCAGGAGCATGAAAATGAAATTCGGCCATCACGGCGCCAACCATCCGGTGAAAGACCTGGACAGCGGGCGCGTCATGATCACCAGTCAGAACCACGGTTTTGCGGTGGATGCCGAAAGCCTGCCGGCCAATGCGCGGGTGACGCACGTATCGCTGTTCGACGGCAGCCTGCAGGGCTTCGCGCTCACCGACAAGCCGGCATTCTGCTTCCAGGGACACCCGGAAGCCAGCCCGGGCCCGCACGACGTGAGTTATTTGTTCGATCGTTTCATAACTATGATGCAAACCGTGAGGGACGCGAAGGGCACGAGATAAAGCGTGTTTTTCTTCGCGTCTTTGGCGTACCTGGCGGTTAACTGACATGCCAAAAAGAACTGACATACAGAGCATCCTCATCATCGGCGCTGGCCCAATTGTGATCGGCCAGGCCTGCGAGTTCGACTATTCCGGCGCTCAGGCGTGCAAGGCGCTGCGCGAGGAAGGCTACCGCGTCATCCTGGTCAACTCCAACCCGGCCACTATCATGACCGACCCGGAGATGGCCGACGCTACTTACATCGAGCCGATCACCTGGCAGATGGTGGAAAAGATCATCGCCAAGGAACGGCCCGACGTACTGCTGCCGACCATGGGCGGGCAGACTGCGCTCAACTGCGCGCTTGACCTGGCCAGGCACGGCGTGCTGGAAAAATATGGGGTCGAGATGATAGGCGCGTCGCGCGAGGCGATCGACAAGGCCGAGGACCGCGAGAAATTCAAGCAAGCGATGACCAAGATCGGCTTGGCTTCCGCGCGTTCCGCCATCGCGCACAGCATGGAAGAGGCGATGCAGGTGCAGGCCATGGTGGGCTATCCGGCGATCATCCGCCCCTCCTTCACCATGGGCGGTTCCGGCGGCGGCATTGCCTACAACCGCGAGGAATTCGTCGAAATCTGCGAGCGCGGTCTGGAAGCCTCACCGACCAGGGAGCTGCTGATCGAGGAATCGCTGCTCGGCTGGAAGGAATTCGAGATGGAAGTGGTGCGCGACCGCCGCGATAACTGCATCATCATCTGTTCGATCGAGAACCTGGATCCGATGGGTATCCACACCGGCGACTCGATCACGGTGGCGCCGGCGCAGACGCTCACCGACAAGGAATACCAGATCATGCGCAACGCCTCCATCGCGGTACTGCGCGAGATCGGGGTGGACACCGGCGGCTCCAACGTGCAGTTCGCGATCAACCCAAAAGACGGGCGCATGATCGTGATCGAAATGAATCCGCGCGTGTCGCGCTCCTCGGCGCTGGCGTCGAAGGCGACCGGCTTCCCCATCGCCAAGGTGGCGGCCAAGCTGGCGGTGGGCTACACGTTGGACGAACTGAAGAATGACATCACCGGCGGCGCGACTCCGGCTTCGTTCGAACCGTCCATCGACTACGTGGTGACCAAGGTGCCGCGCTTCGCCTTCGAGAAATTCCCGCAGGCCAATTCGCGCCTGACCACACAGATGAAGTCGGTGGGCGAGGTAATGGCGATCGGTCGCACTTTCCAGGAATCGCTGCAGAAGGCGTTGCGCGGGCTGGAGACTGGCGTAGACGGCTTCGATGAGAAGACAAGCGACCTCGACACCATCGAAAACGAACTGGGCGATGCCGGGCCAGAGCGGCTGTGGTACGTCGCCGATGCGTTCCGCTGCGGCATGGCGTTCGAGGATATACGCCAGCACACCCACATCGACCCGTGGTTCCTGGCGCAGATCGAGGATCTGATCCGCCAGGAACAGGCATTGAAGGGGCGCGACCTCGACGAGCTGGATGCCCAGGACTTGCGCGTGCTCAAGCGCAGCGGCTTTTCCGACCGGCGCCTGGCGCGGCTGCTCGGCACCACGCAGGATGCGGTGCGCATGCGTCGCCACGCACTCGGCGTGCGCCCAGTGTACAAGCGCGTCGATACCTGCGCTGCCGAGTTTGCCACGCGCACCGCCTACATGTACTCGACCTACGATGAGGAGTGCGAGTCGCAGCCCACCGACAAGCGCAAGATCGTGGTGCTGGGTGGCGGTCCCAACCGCATCGGCCAGGGCATCGAGTTCGATTACTGCTGCGTGCACGCCGCGTTCGCGCTGCGCGAGGACAGCTATGAAACCATCATGGTCAACTGCAACCCGGAGACGGTGTCTACCGATTACGATACTTCCGACCGCCTCTATTTCGAGCCGCTGACGCTGGAAGATGTGCTGGAAATCGTCGCGGTGGAGCGCCCGGTCGGCGTAATCGTGCAGTACGGTGGGCAGACTCCGTTGAAGCTCGCGCAGGCGCTGGAGAAAAACGGTGTGCCCATCATCGGTACCACGCCGGACATGATCGATTGCGCCGAAGACCGCGAGCGCTTCCAGCAATTGCTGCACCGGTTGCAGCTCCGGCAGCCGGCCAACCGCACCGCGCGCGACGAAGCCTCGGCGCTGAGGCTGGCCGACGAGATCGGCTATCCGCTGGTGGTGCGGCCGTCCTACGTGCTGGGCGGGCGTGCCATGGAAGTGGTGCACGAGGCGCGCGACCTGGAGCGTTATATGCGCGAGGCGGTGAAGGTGTCCAACGACAGCCCGGTGCTGCTCGACCGCTTCCTCAACGATGCCACCGAAGTCGACGTCGATGCGGTGTGCGACGGTACAGATGTGCTGATCGGCGGGGTGATGGAGCATATCGAGCAGGCTGGCGTACATTCCGGCGATGCTGCCTGTTCGCTGCCGCCATTCAGCCTGTCGCAGCAGATGCAGGACGAGCTCAAGCGCCAGACCGTGGAGATGGCGAGGGGCTTGCAGGTGGTGGGGCTGATGAACGTGCAGTTCGCCATCCAGAGCGGCACGGTCTATGTGCTCGAGGTAAACCCGCGCGCGTCGCGCACCGTGCCTTACGTGTCCAAGGCTACCGGCCTGCCGCTGGCCAAGATTGCCGCGCGCTGCATGGCGGGGCGCACGCTGAAGCAGCAGGGCGTTGCCGGCGAAGTGGTGCCGCCTTATTATTCGGTGAAGGAAGCGGTGTTCCCGTTCATCAAGTTCCCGGGCGTGGACACCATTCTCGGCCCGGAAATGAAGTCCACCGGCGAGGTGATGGGCGTGGGCGAGACTTTCGCCGAAGCCTTCCTGAAGTCGCAGCTCGCCGCCGGTATCAAGCTGCCGTCGTCAGGCAAGGTATTCATCAGCGTGCGCCAGGCGGACAAGGCGCGCGTCGCCGAGATCGCACGTTCCTTGCAGCAACTGGGTTTCGCGCTGTACGCGACGCGCGGAACTGCCGCCGTGCTGACGGAGGCGGGGTTGGCGGTGACGACGGTGAACAAGGTGACCGAAGGACGCCCGCATATCGTCGACATGATCAAGAACGGCGAGATGGCGATGATCATCAACACCGTGGATTCCAGGCGCGCTGCGATCCAGGATTCGTATTCGATACGGCGCGCCGCGTTGCAGGCAAAAATTACTTATTACACCACGCTGGATGGCGCGCGTGCTGCGTGCCTGGGCATGCAACACATGCAGGAGCTGCGCGCTTACGATGTGCAGGGTATGCATCGTAGTCTAGTGCCTGCTTGAGAGAGGGAAGGAAATGGCAAAGATTCCGTTGACCGTAACCGGCGCAGAACTGCTGCGCGCTGAATTGCACGAATTGAAAACCGTGCAGCGTCCGGCGGTGATCGCGGCGATCCAGGAGGCACGCTCGCACGGCGACCTGTCCGAAAATGCTGAATACGATGCAGCCAAGGAGCGACAGAGTTTCATCGAGGGGCGCATCGTGGAGCTGGAAGGCAAGCTGTCCAATGCCCAGATCATCAATCCGGCGCTGCTCGATGCCGACGGGCGCTGCGTGTTCGGTGCCACCGTCGAGCTGGAAGACATGGACAGTCGAGAAGTGGTGACCTACCAGATCGTCGGCGACGATGAAGCCGATATCAAGAAGGGCAAGATTTCCATCAGCTCGCCGATCGCGCGCGCGCTGATCGGCAAGTATCCCGGCGACGTGGCGGAAGTGCAGGCGCCGGGCGGGGTGCGCGAGTACGAAATCCTGGATGTGAAGTATGTTTAGCCGGTAGCAAGTGGTTTGTAGCCTATAATTCGCTACCAGCTACCAGCTACCAGCTACCAGCTACCAGCTACCAGCTACCAGCTACCAGCTACCAGCTACCAGCTACCAGCTACCAGCTACCAGCTACCAGCTCCTGAATTTGAGATGAAAAAAATCACCGACTCTTTGCACTGGATTACCGTCACCCTGTGGGTGGGTGGCTTGTGGGCGATAGGCTACATCGTTGCGCCGACGCTGTTTGCCACCGTGGACAGCACCACCGCCGGCACCATCGCCGGCAAGCTGTTCCGGCTGATCGCCTACGTGGGCTTCGCCTGTGGTGGCTATCTGCTGCTGTTCCGCATCGCCCGTTTCGGGTTCGCCAGCCTGAAGCAGGGCTTTTTCTGGGTCACCGTGGTGATGCTGCTGTTCACTGCGGCGAGCTACTTCGGCATCCAGCCCGTCATGGCGGCACTCAAGGATCAGTTCGCCCAGCAGCAGATTGTGGAAGAGGTGTTTCGCGAGCGCTTCCGTACCTGGCACGGCATTTCCAGCATCCTTTACCTGATTCAGAGTCTATTTGGCGTAGTGTTGGTGGTTTTGCAGGGCAGAGCCAAGTTCTAGCTGGCGATTGCGCCAGGAGGCAAGGCGTGTTTTACCGCAGAGGGCGCGGGGTGATCCAAGGAAATGCTGAACAAGTTGGACTTCTTTGTTACTCCCCTGCAAGGGAGGATCAGTCGAGTCAATGAACTGGATGCCCGCTTGTGCGGGCATGGCGACCTGAATGGTGCTTCCCAAACAATGCGATGCCCTCCTCCGGGTGCTCTGCGGTTAAGGGTTTTGTGACGCTAATCGTTTTGGTAGCTGCGTTTGGTGCGGCGCGCGGGTTTGCGCGCCGGACGCGGGGGTGTTGCGGTTTCTTCGGGCTTGGGCTTGTACACCACCAGGATCTTGCCGATATGCTGCACCGGGGCGGCGTCGAGCGCGCTGCAGATTTCCGCCAGCATGCCGGCGCGCTGTTCGCGGTCGTCGCTGAATACCCTGACCTTGATGAGTTCGTGGCTGGCAAGGCTGGCGGCGATTTCCTTCAATACGTTCTCGGAAAGACCGGCATCGCTGATGATGACTACGGGTTGCAGCACATGGGCGCGGGCGCGCAGATCACGGCGCTGGGCGGGGGAGAGTTCTAGCATGCGGGCATTGTAGACCATGGCGCGTTCCAAGACCAGCAAGGCCTGGCTGCGCGAGCATGTCAACGACCTGTACGTGCAGCGCGCCAACAAGGAGGGCTACCGCTCGCGTGCGGCGTACAAGCTGATGGAAATGGCCGAGCGCGACCATTTACTCAAGCCGGGCATGGTGGTGGTGGACCTGGGCGCGACGCCGGGCGGCTGGTCCCAAGTGGCGGGCGAACAGGTGCGTCCAGGCGGCGAGGTGATCGCGCTTGACCTGCTGGCAATGGAAGCGCTGCCCGGGGTGACTTTCATCCAGGGCGATTTCCGCGAAGACGCGGTGCTGGCACAACTGCAACAGGTATTGGGCGGTCGGTCGGTAGGGCTTGTACTTTCCGACATGTCCCCCAATGTAAGCGGAGTGGAAAGCGTGGACCAGGCGCGCATCATGCACTTGGCCGAGCTGGCGCTGGAATTTTCCCGTGCACACCTGCAACCGGGCGGTTGTTTCCTGGTCAAAGTGTTTCAGGGCGCCGGCTTCGAGGGCTTCCTCAAGGAGATGCGCGCCAGTTTCAAGCAGGTGGCGACGCGCAAGCCCAAAGCCTCGCGCGGGCGCAGCAAGGAAATCTACCTCCTGGGCAAGGAGTTGTTGGCGGTTGCGTAACGCTCGGCGCTGTGTTACAAACGACGCTGGTTCAGGCGGTGTAAAGGAGCCATTTTGAACAATCTGGTCAAGAACATAGCGATATGGCTGGTGATCGCGCTGGTGCTGATGACGGTATTTAACCAGTTCAGCTCGCGCCAGGCAGTGCAGAGCCAGCTCGATTATTCCCAGTTCATCGAAGAGGTGAAGCAGGGCCACGTCGCCAAGGTGACGATAGAAGGTCGCGTGCTGAAGGGCGTGAAAACCGACGGTAAGCGCTTCACCACTTATTCGCCTTCCGACCCGTGGCTGGTGAGCGATTTGCTCAAGAACAACGTCATTATCGAGGCCAAGCCAGAGGAAGAGCCGTCGCTGCTGATGAACATCTTCGTGTCGTGGTTCCCCATGCTGCTGTTGATTGCCGTGTGGATCTTTTTCATGAGACAGATGCAGGGCGGCGGCAAGGGCGGCGCGTTTTCGTTCGGCAAGAGCCGCGCGCGCATGCTTGACGAATCGAACAACACCATCACTTTTGCCGACGTCGCCGGCTGCGACGAGGCCAAGGAAGAGGTGGGTGAGCTGGTCGAATTCCTGCGCGATCCGTCCAAGTTCCAGAAACTGGGCGGGCGCATTCCCAAGGGCGTGTTGATGGTGGGTAACCCCGGTACCGGCAAGACCTTGCTCGCCAAGGCCATTGCCGGCGAGGCGAAAGTGCCGTTCTTCAGTATTTCCGGTTCCGACTTCGTGGAAATGTTCGTTGGCGTGGGCGCAGCACGTGTGCGCGACATGTTCGAGCAGGCCAAGAAGCATGCGCCGTGCATCGTGTTCATCGATGAAATCGACGCGGTCGGCCGCCAGCGCGGCGCCGGCCTGGGCGGCGGCAACGACGAGCGCGAGCAGACGCTGAATCAGTTGCTGGTAGAAATGGATGGCTTCGAGGGTACCGCCGGTGTGATCGTGATCGCCGCCACCAACCGTCCGGATGTGCTCGACCCGGCGCTGCTGCGCCCCGGCCGTTTCGACCGCCAGGTGGTGGTGCCGCTGCCCGATATCCGCGGGCGCGAGCAGATTTTGATGGTGCACATGCGCAAGGTGCCGGTGGCGCCCGATGTGCGCGCCGACATCCTGGCGCGCGGCACCCCCGGCTTTTCGGGCGCTGACCTCGCCAACCTGGTCAACGAAGCGGCGCTGTTTGCGGCGCGCGGCAACAAGCGCCTGGTCGACATGGACGATTTCGAGCGCGCCAAGGACAAGATCATCATGGGCGCGGAGCGTAAATCCATCGTTATGCCCGAGCACGAGCGCCGCAACACCGCTTACCATGAAGCCGGCCACGCGGTGGTGGCGCGCTGCCTGAGCAAGACCGATCCAGTGCACAAGGTCACCATCATCCCGCGCGGGCGCGCACTGGGCGTTACTATGCAGTTGCCGACCGAAGACCGCTACAGCATGGATCGCGAACAGATCCTGCAAAATATTGCCGTGATGTTCGGCGGGCGCATCGCCGAGGAAATCTTCATGAACCAGATGACCACCGGTGCTTCCAACGACTTCGAGCGCGCCACCGAAATGGCGCGTCGCATGGTGACGCAGTGGGGCATGTCCGATACCTTGGGACCCATGGTGTATGGCGAGAACGAGGGTGAGGTATTCCTCGGCCGTTCGGTGACTACGCACAAGAACGTGTCGGAAGCCACCATGCAGAAGGTTGACGCCGAAATCCGCCGCATCATCGACCAGCAATACGCGCTGGCGCGGCACTTGATCGAGGAGAACCGCGACAAGATCGAGGTGATGGCCAAGGCACTGCTGGAATGGGAAACCATAGACGCTGACCAGATCAACGACATCATGGAAGGCAAGGCGCCGCGTCCGCCCAAGCCCAGCCAGAGCACTACCCAGCCGCCGCAGAGCCCGCCGCCGAGCGCCTCGGCACCTACCGCCACCCCGGCGCAGGAAGTCTAAATATAGCCAGTAGCGGGTAGCTTGTAGCATGTAGCCAAGATTGGCTTGCTACAGCTACCAGCTACCAGCTACCAGCTACGATGTTTTTCCACTGCGGCAAATTCCGGTTGTCGCTGGCCCGTCCCTTGGTGATGGGCATCATCAATGTCACCCCCGATTCGTTTTTTGATGGCGGCAAATATTTTTCCGCCGAGCGCGCCGTTGCCCATGCGTGGCAGCTGATCGAAGAGGGCGCTGACATCCTTGATATTGGCGGCGAATCGACCCGTCCCGGCGCGCCGCCGGTAGGGACGGAGGAAGAGTTGCGCCGCGTGCTGCCAGTGCTGGAGGGGCTGCGTGGCGTGACAGTACCGATGTCGGTAGATACGCAAAAGGCCGAGGTGATGCGTGCGGCGCTCGCCGCCGGTGCCAGCATGGTCAACGATGTCAACGCGCTGCGCGCACCGGGCGCACTGGAAGCGGTAGCGACCAGCGATTGCGGCGTGTGCCTGATGCATATGCAGGGCGAGCCACGCACCATGCAGCAGGCTCCCAGTTACGATGATGTGGTAGGTGAAGTGCTGGGTTTTTTGCGCGAGCGCCTGGCCGACGTGGAGGCCGCAGGCGTGGTGCGCGAACGTATCGTGCTTGATCCGGGGTTTGGTTTCGGCAAGATGCTGGAGCATAATTTAGCCCTGCTGTGCGGGTTGGACCGCATTGCCGAACTTGGTGTGCCGGTGCTGGCGGGGTTGTCGCGCAAGTCCATGCTGGGCAAGCTGATCGGCAACGACAGTACAGATCGCACCGCTGCCAGCGTGGCGGCCGCGCTGCTTGCGGCGCAAAAGGGGGCGCGTATCCTGCGCGTGCATGACGTGCGCTCGACAGTGGATGCGCTGGCAGTGCTTCAAGCACTGAAAAATTAACCGCAAGGGACGCGAGGTAAGGCATGAACCTTTGCGCCCCTCGCATCCCTTGCGGTTTAAGAAAGGATTTTCAATGACCAGAAAATATTTCGGCACCGACGGGGTGCGCGGGCGGGTGGGCGAACTGCCGATCACACCGGAGCTGGTGATGCATCTCGGTTATGCTGCCGGCAAGGTGCTGGCAGCGGCAGACTGGCATTTGTCACAGGGCACGCGCCCGGCGGTGCTGATCGGCAAGGACACGCGCATCTCCGGCTACATGCTGGAATCGGCGCTGCAGGCGGGGCTGTCGGCGGCGGGGGTGGACGTGCACCTGTCCGGGCCGATGCCGACGCCGGCGGTGGCATATCTGACGAGGGCGCTACGTTTGCAGGCGGGCATCGTGATTTCTGCCTCGCACAATCCCTTCGAGGACAACGGTATCAAATTTTTTTCCGGCGACGGCAATAAGCTGCCGGACGAGACCGAGCGCGCCATCGAGGCCGGCCTGGATGCGCCGATCAGGACCATGCCCTCGGCGCAACTGGGTAAGGCTTACCGCATCAATGACGCGGTTGGCCGCTACATCGAATTTTGCAAGGGTACCTTTCCCGGCGAGCTCGACCTGCGCGGTATGAAGATCGTCGTGGATTGCGCGCACGGTGCGAGCTACCACATCGCGCCGCACGTGTTCCACGAACTCGGCGCCGACGTGGTGGCGATTGGCAACCAACCCGACGGCCTCAACATTAATGAGCACTGTGGCGCGACCTGCCCGCAGGCCATCCAGGCGGCGGTGCGCGAGCAGGGCGCCGACCTCGGCATTGCCCTGGATGGTGACGGTGACCGCCTCATCATGGTCGATGCGAGCGGCAGCGTACTCGATGGTGACCAATTGCTTTACGTCATCGCGCGCCATCGCCGCCAGCGCGGCACCATGAGGGGTGGCGTGGCCGGTACGCTGATGACCAACCTTGCCATGGAGCACGGCCTGGCCGCGCTGGGCATCCCGTTTGCGCGTGCCAGCGTGGGCGACCGCTACGTGCTGGAATTGCTGCGCGAACGCGGCTGGCAATTGGGCGGTGAAAATTCCGGCCACATCATCTGCCTCGACAAGCATAGTACCGGCGACGGCATCGTGTCCGCGCTGCAAGTATTGCACGCGCTGCGTGACGGCGGCCAGACGCTGGCGCAGGCGGCGGCCGAGCTGACGCTGTATCCGCAGACGCTGGTCAACGTGCGCGTGGAAAAATCCTTCGACTTCCGCGGCGATGCGCGCGTGCAGGCAGTGCTGCGCCAGGCGGAGAGCGATTTGCACGGCAAGGGGCGCGTGCTGCTGCGCGCCTCCGGCACCGAGCCGGTGATCCGTGTCATGGTCGAGGGCGACTCGGAAAGCCAGATTAACCGCCTGGCGCAGGCCATTGCCGATACAGTGAGGGAATCCGCCACCCTGTCATGAGTCCTTAACGTGCGTCTGTTACTTTCTCCGCATGATCAACGCGAGAAAGGAAAGGCCATGCAACAGGGCATGAGCATGACGCAGTGCGAGGGCGAAATGAGCGAAGCGCGCCTTGGGCAATTGCTGCTGCACAAATTGGCGTGCGAACGGCAGTGTATCCAAGAGTTGGGCGAACGCATGTTCGTGGTCGGTGCCGGAATAGGGTTCGTGGTCGGTGTATTGACCACAGGTACTTGCGGTCTTTTTCTTCTGTAATCCATCATCCGAATAAAGGCTTTGCATTCTAAGAATGCCTTGGCCGCCGAATAATCGGTTTCGCCTGTGAACTAATCTGAACACATCACGTCCAATTTGTTCCATTATGTGGCCCCTGCCACGAAAACACGAAAAACATCAAAAAGGGGGTGGTATGTGTCCAGACAAAATTAACGTTCTGTTCCTGGGCAAGGCGAACTCGGCGCGTAGCATAATGGCGGAAGCTATTTTGAACGCGATCGGGGCGCAGCGCTTCCGTGCTTTCAGTGCGGGCAGTCATCCCAGCGGTACGATAGACCCTCATGCCATGCGGCAGCTTCAAGAGAGGCGTATCCCGGTTGAGGGGTTGCATAGCAAGAGCTGGGAGGATTTTTCTCATCCCCGGGCGCTATGCATGCACTTTGTTTTTTCCGTATGCGATTCTGTCTCATGGCATGCTTGCCCAATATGGTCGGGCATACCCATGGCAGCACATTGGGGATTGCCCGACCCAACTGCGGCCACAGGCGGCCAACTGGCGGTTGAACAGGCTTTTGCCAATATGTACAAGGTGCTGTACCAGCGCATCAGCTTGTTGATAAAGGTCGACGTGGGTATTAACCTGCCTGCCTTGCAGTTGAGGCTTGATGAAATTGGACGCGCCGGAGGGTTTTAAATTCCTCGGGTATGGAATGTAATATTCCTGTCACATTTCCTCCCTATGATGGCGCCGTTATCAACCGCGTCATGACAATCAACCATCAGGAGACAAGCAGATGACTCATTTATCCCTCAAGGCAAACTTGCTGGCCGTCGCGCTGGCCGCCGGACTGGCCGGCCAGGTTACCCAGGCGCTGGCCGAAGACCCAATCGTGAAAGTCGATGGTTCCAGTACCGTGTACCCGATCACCGAAGCGGTGGCTGAAGAATTCCAGGGCATCAAGAAAGGTGCGGTCAGGGTGACCGTGGGCATTTCCGGCACCGGCGGCGGTTTCAAGAAATTCTGCCGCGGCGAGACAGACATTTCCGATGCTTCGCGCCCCATCCTGAAAAAAGAGATGGACGCCTGCAAGGAAGCCGGCATCCAATACATCGAACTGCCGGTGGCATACGACGCGCTCACCGTGGTGGTCAATTCCAACAACACCTGGCTGAAAAGCATCAGCGTGGCGGAACTGAAGAAAATCTGGGAACCTGCCGCCCAAGGCAAGATCACCAGGTGGAACCAGGTGAATCCGGCTTGGCCCGATGAGGCGCTCAAGCTCTACGGTCCAGGCGCCGATTCCGGCACTTTCGATTACTTCACTGAGGCGGTGGTGGAGAAGGCCAAGTCGAGCCGCGGCGACTATACCGCTAGCGAGGATGACAACGTGCTGGTACAGGGCGTGTCGCGTGACAAGGGCGGCTTGGGTTACTTCGGTTTCGCCTATTACATTGAGAACCAGAAAAAGCTCAAAGCGGTGGCCATCGATGGTGGCAAGGGCGCCGTGATGCCATCCGGGAAAACCGTGGAAGACGGCAGCTACACTCCGTTGTCGCGCCCGATTTTCATTTACGTCAGCGCCAAGTCCATGGACAAACCGGAAGTGAAGGAGTTTGTCGAGTTCTATCTCAAGAACGCTGCGTCGCTGGTCAAGGAAGTGAAATATGTGCCGTTGCCGGCCAGCGCTTATGCCACGGCGCTCAAGCATTTTTCCGGCAAGAGGCTGGGCACCGTGTTCGGCGGCGAGCCGGAAGTCGGCCTCAAGATCGAGGAACTGCTCAAGCGCGAAGCCAAGCTGTAATCGCGTCGGGAATGAAATGAAAGAAACTGGGAAGGGGCTGCGGCCCCTTCTTTTTTCGTGTGGTGCTGACCCGGGCGAACCGGTAAAATGGTGGACTTTTGATGGACACGTTGGCAAATACGTTGGCTTATGCAGAAAGGGTGGAACCGGTGACCGAGCACCACGTCAGCGCGCGGCTGGCAAAGCGCAAATCGCGCCATTTGCGCGAGCGCTTCATCGAGTTCATCCTGTTCCTCGCCGCCTTGTCGTCGGTGGCGGTCACCTTCGGTATCGTGTTGATCCTGCTCAAGGAGTCGCTGACCTTCTTCGAGCATGTGTCCATCGTCGATTTCCTGACCGACACGCAATGGACGCCGCTGTTTGACGATGCGCATTACGGCATTCTGCCGCTGCTGTCTGGTACGCTGGTAACCTCGCTGGTGGCGTTGCTGGTGGCGATCCCGCTCGGCACCGTCATCGCTATCTACCTGTCCGAGTTCGCGCCGTTCGCGGTGCGCGAAATCGCCAAGCCTTTCCTGGAAATGCTGGGCGGCGTGCCCACCATCGTGTACGGCTATTTCGCGCTGCTGTTCGTCACTCCCGCGCTGCAATATTTCTTCCCGGACCTGTCCGGCTTCAACATGCTTTCCGCCGGCCTGGTGATGGGCATCATGATCATTCCCTACGTGAGTTCGGTGAGCGAGGATGCGATGCACGCGGTGCCGATGAACCTGCGCGAAGGTTCCTATGCCATGGGCGCGACGCGCTTCCAGACCGCAGTGCGGGTGGTGACGCCAGCGGCGTTTTCCGGCATCGCTGCGGCCTATATTCTCGGTATTTCGCGCGCGGTCGGCGAGACCATGGTGGTGGCAGTGGCGGCCGGCATGCAGCCGAATTTCACCTGGAACCCGGCTGAGCCGGCGGCGACCATTACCGCTTACATCGTGCAGGTGGCGCTGGGTGATTTGCCGCACGGTTCTATCGGCTACCAGACCATTTTTGCCGCCGGGCTGGCGCTGGCGCTGGTCACGCTGGCTTTCAACATTCTCGGCCATCTCATGCGCAAGCGCTTCCGCCAGGTCTACTAGAGTCTGATCACCGATGAAGAAGGACGAGCTCAAGGAAATCCGTGCCATCATCGCCCGCCACAAACGGCGGGACATGATGTTTGCGCTGGCCGGCCTGCTTGCCTTGATGGGCGGGGTGATGATTTTCTTCGCCTTGTTCCTCAACATGGCGATCGAGGGTCTGCCGCGCCTCAATTGGGATTTCTTCACTTCGTTCCCGTCGCGACGCGCGGGCAATGCCGGCATCCTGTCAGCCTGGGTCGGCACGCTGGCGGTAATGACGGTGACTGCGTTCGCGGCGGTGCCGCTGGGCGTGGCGGCCGGCGTGTACCTGGAGGAGTACGCGCGCAAAAACTGGCTCACCGACCTGATCGAAATCAATGTCACCAACCTGGCTGGCGTGCCGTCCATCGTTTACGGCCTACTGGCGCTGGGCCTGTTCGTTTACCAGTTCGGCTTCGGCCAGAGCATCCTTTCCGCCGGGTTGACGCTGGCGTTATTGATCTTGCCGGTGGTGATCGTTGCCACGCGCGAGGCGATCCGCGCCATTCCCGGAGCGATCCGCGAGGGTGCCTATGCGCTGGGTGCGACCAAGTGGCAGACGGTAGCGCACCACATCCTGCCTTATTCCACTGCCGGCATCCTTACCGGCGTCATCATCGGCCTGGCGCGTGCCATCGGCGAAACCGCGCCCATCATCACCATAGGAGCACTGACTTTCATCGCCTTCCTGCCGCCTTCACCAGTGACTTCTGAATTTCCGTATGTTTCTTTCGAATGGCTGCACGCTCCGTTTACCGTGATGCCGATCCAGATGTTCAACTGGGTATCGCGCCCGGAAGAAGCGTTCCAGATGAATGCCGCTGCTGCCGGCTTCATCCTGGTGATCATGACGCTGTCCATGAACGCGCTGGCGATTTATATCCGCTATCGTTTACGCAAAAACATCAAGTGGTAATGACATGACCGACATCCTGACCCAGGCCGCGCACCCACCGGTACTGAAAGCCGAAATCAAGAACCTGAGTTTCCATTACGGCGCATTCCATGCGCTGAAGAACATCAGCATGTCGCTGTATGAAAAAAAGGTGACGGCGTTGATCGGGCCGTCCGGCTGCGGTAAATCGACCTATTTGCGCTGTTTCAACCGCATGCATGATCTGTATCCGGGCAACCGCTATTCCGGCGAGATCAAGCTGTACCCCGACAACACCAACCTGCTGTCGCACCACGTCGATCCCATCGAAGTGCGCATGCGCATCAGCATGGTGTTCCAGAAGCCCAACCCTTTCCCCAAGTCGATATACGAAAACGTTGCTTACGGGCTTCGCGTACGCGGCACCAAGAAGCGTGCTCTGCTCGATGAGAAGGTCGAGGAAGCCTTGCGCGGCGCTGCATTGTGGGACGAGGTCAAGGACCGCCTCGACAGCCTGGCGTTCAACCTGTCCGGCGGCCAGCAGCAGCGCATGTGCATAGCGCGCGCGCTCGCCACCGATCCGGAAATCCTGCTGTTCGACGAACCCACCTCGGCGCTGGATCCCATCGCCACGGCGAGCATCGAGGAACTGATCGCCGATCTCAAGGAAAAAGTGACCATCCTCATCGTCACCCATAACATGCAGCAGGCGGCGCGTGTATCCGACTATACCGCCTATATGTACATGGGTGAGCTGATCGAGTTCGACGTTACCGACACCATCTTCATCAAGCCTAAAAACAAGCAGACGGAAGACTACATCACCGGCCGCTTCGGTTAGAAGCGGCCGGTGATGTAGTGGCGGACGCTAACCTGCGCTTGCGCAGGTTAAGCTCGCCAAGGCGGCGGGAGCCACCCCATCCGGCTTCGGTAAGGGGCAGGGCGGGGCTGCCTGAATCGACCAAGCTTTTACCCCCTTCCCCTGCAGGAGGGAGGTGTCCCCGGCTTCAGCCAGTTGTGCCTGTGATGTGGCTCAATCGTTCTGTCATCTTTCTTTCACATTTCCTTCATTTCGTTGTCACACTCCCCGGCTAATCTGGCGCGGTCGCATGGAGCGGCTTTTACAATCTCAATAGGGAGTCATGATGATGCAAAAGAAAATGATGGTACTGGCGCTGAGCGCTGGGATGTTCGTTTCGCTGGCGGCGCTGGCCGACAGCGCCAACATTACCTTGTATGGCGTGGCCAACATGTCCTACGATCTCGCCGACAACGGCACTGCCGCGAATGGCACTGCCGGCACCCGTACCAACAAGGTGTCGAGCAACGCCTCGCGTATCGGCTTCAAGGGCAGCGAAGACTTGGGCAATGGCCTCTCTGCGGTGTGGCAGGTGGAAAGCCGGGTGGACATGGACAACGCTGGCGGCACCTTCGGCACGCGCAACACTTTTGCCGGGCTGAGCGGCAAGGAGTGGGGTACGCTGGTGCTGGGGCGTAACGATAATCCCTACAAGCTTGCCACCGGCAGGCTCGACGTGTTCCGTGATTCCATGGGCGATAACCGCGCGCTGATGGGCGGCGCGTTCAGGAATATTTTCCGCAATTCCTACCTCGGCTTCGATGCGCGCCCGACCGACGGCGTGTTTTACACCAGCCCGGCATGGAGCGGTTTCGCCATAAGCGCGGCCTACACTGCTGGTGCGGAATCGGCCACGGCATCGACCAGCCTGAAAGGTCAGTCCTGGTCTTTGGCGGGCAATTATGAAACGGGTCCGCTGTTCGCCAGTGTGGCCTATCAGGCCAACGATATCGGCGGCACGGGGACGGGCAGTAATGCGGGCAATAACGGCGCCGGTACGTTGGGCGTGACCGAAAAGGCCTGGAAGCTGGGCGCCGGATACAAGATGGAAGATGCCGGCCTCGACCTGGGATTCGCCTATGAGAAAACCAGCGACAACTTCCGTACCACTGGTTCGGTGGTGACCTGCGCCAGCGGCTCGACCGACGCAACCGACTGCTACGGTCACAGCGCCTGGTCGCTCGCCGGCAAGTACAAGCTCGCCGACGGCGCGATCAAGCTCGCTTACAACAAGGCGGGCAAGCTGGGCAACACCACCGCCACCGGTGCCAGGCAGTGGGCGCTGGGCTATGACCACAGCCTGAGCAAGCGCACCAACCTGTACGCGATCTACACCAAGATCAACAACGACAGCGGCGCTTCCTACGGCGTCGGTGCGCACGATGCCGGCGTCAACACCGGTTTCGTCGATCCGGTGGGCGCAGGTGCCTCTCCCAGCGCGGTGTCGCTGGGTATGAAGCACAGCTTCTAAAGGGAAGTTTCCTCCCCAGGTCTGGCATCCCTCCAGGCCGGACGGGCGCTGCAAGGCGCCCGTTTTTCTTCGGTTGACCGTATCAGGCTACCCCGGTAGCATTCTCAGCCTTTGCTTACGCGGGTATTGCCATGCTGGACGTACAATTGTTGCGCAACAATCTGGATACCGTGGTGGGGCGCCTGGCGCTGCGCGGTTATCGGTTCGACGTGTCGCGCTTCCAGGAACTGGAGCAGGAGCGCAAGACGTTGCAAACGCGCACCCAGGAATTGCAGGCCAAGCGCAACCAGACCTCCAAGCTGATCGGCCAGGCCAAGGCCAAGGGCGAGGACGTTTCCGCCATCATGCGCGAAGTGGCGGGGCTGGGCGATGAGCTGGCGCTGGCCGAGAAGAATCTCGAAACCTTGCAGCGCAATCTGGCTGACTTGCTGCTCACTGTGCCTAACCTGCCGCATGAAAGCGTACCGGCGGGAAAATCCTCCGAAGAAAATGTCGAGGTGCGCCGCCACGGCACGCCGCGCACTTTCGACTTTGCGGTGAAAGACCATGTTGATGTGGGCGAAGGGCTTAAGCTGCTCGACTTCGAGGCCGCAGCGAAAATCAGCGGTGCGCGTTTCACCCTGCTGAAAGGCCAGGTGGCGCGGTTGCATCGCGCACTCGCACAATTCATGCTCGACGTGCATACCATCGAACATGGCTACATCGAAGTGTACGCGCCTTATCTGGTCAATGCCGATTCGCTGCGCGGCACCGGGCAACTGCCCAAGTTCGAGGAAGACCTGTTCGCGGTGAAGAAAAGCGAGGACGAAAAGCTCTATCTGATTCCTACCGCCGAAGTGCCCGTCACCAACATCGTGCGCGACGAAATCGTGGCGCTGGAAAGCCTGCCGCTCAAATTCGTCTGCCACAGCCCGTGTTTCCGTTCCGAGGCCGGTTCTTACGGCCGCGACACGCGCGGCATGATACGCCAGCACCAGTTCGACAAGGTGGAGCTGGTGCAGGTCGTGCGTCCCGAGCAGTCGTACCAGGTGCTGGAAGAGCTCACCACGCACGCCGAAACGATTCTGAAGAAACTCGAGCTGCCTTACCGGGTGATGGCGCTGTGCAGTGGCGACATGGGGTTTTCTGCGGCCAAGACCTACGATCTTGAGGTGTGGCTGCCGGCGCAGAATACCTATCGCGAAATTTCCTCGTGTAGCAACTTCGAGGCATTCCAGGCACGGCGCATGCAGGCGCGCTTCCGCAACGACAAGGGCAAGCCGGAACTGGTGCACACCCTGAATGGCTCCGGCCTGGCAGTGGGCCGCACCCTGGTTGCGATCCTGGAAAACTATCAGCAGGCCGACGGTAGCGTGGTGGTGCCGCAGGCGTTGCGTCCTTACATGGGTGGCGTGGAAGTCATCAAGGCGGCGAACTGATATGGTTTTGGCGCGAGTGGCTGGGTTAGTCCCTGGCTGGCGCTTCATCCTTCCCGAACAGCCCTTCCAGCCAGCTCCGCTCTATCCAGCGGTGGCGCGGCGAGTTGTGCAGCGGCGGCTCGAACTTGGTGAGGATATCGTAATAGGTGCGCACGTTCTCGGTCATGATCACCGCTTCGCCGCCGCGTGCAAAGCCGTTCCTCACCGTCAGCGCGTATTCTTCCTTGGCCAGCAGCGGCAGGGTTTTCTTCAGGTCCAGCCACGAGTCCGGGTTGAGTCCCTGGCGCTGCGCCAACACGCGCGCATCTTCCACGTGGCCGTAGCCGGTGTTGTAGATGGCGATCGTCATCCAGGTGCGGTCGGGGTCGCGGATGCGCTGCGGCAGCTTGTCCTTCAGGCTTAAAAAATATTCCGCTCCCGCCAGGATGCTCTGGCGCGGATCGAGCCGGTCGCTGACATTCATCTGGTCCGCGGTATCCTCGGTCAGCATCATGATGCCGCGTACGTTGGTGAATGATGTGGCGAGCGGGTTCCAGTGTGACTCCTGGTAGGCGAGCGCGGCGAGGAAGCGCCAGTCGATGCCGGTGAGGCGCTGCGCTTCATGGAACAACTTTTTGTAGCGCGGCAGCACAGCATCCTTTTTCTGCAGGAAGGTGGCGACATCGATCGGGCCGAGGCGCTTGACGTGGCCGTAATAGCGGTCGAGCAGGCGTTGCAGTGTGCCGTCCTGCGTGATTCTGGTGAAGAAGGCATGCGCGCGTTTTATTAATTCCGGATCTGCATCTTCTGGGAAGGCCCAGGCCAGTTTCTGCGGGGAACCCACATCAAATGCGGCGGCGAGTTCCGGCTGGAAGTTGCGCGCCACATCGAGTGCGTGTGAATCGGCGATGGTGAAATCAATGTCGCCGCTGGCGACCTTGTCGAGCAGGTCGCCGGTGTCCTGGTGGTCGGTTTCGATCCAATGCAGGCCACGCACGAATTTGCTGGCCTGCTTGAGTTCTGCAACTGCCCTGGACTGCACGGGCACCGCGATGCGGCTGTAAGTCACACCCTGCCAGCCCTTGGGACGTTCTCTGCCGGAGCGGTAGGCGAGCTGCAACTGTGCGGTCTGATAGGGCGGACCGAATAGTATCGCATTGCCGTTTTCAGTTCCCATCGGGATACCCGCTGCTGCGAGATGCGCCTTGTGCTTGACAAGCAGGGGAAGCACCTGGCTGAAGTTGCCTGCCGTTACGAAGCGGTATTTCACCCCCAATTCTTCCGCAAACAGCTTGACCAGGTCGTGCTCGAGGCCGGCGGGTTTCTCGTCGGCGTTGTGGTAGTAGGTGGTGGGACTGCGATAAGTGAGCACCACCAGCTCGCCGCTCTCCGCCACCGGTGGCAGCGGCTGGTCGCTGCACGCAGTCAAAGCCAGCAGCAGGATAGCGGAAAGGTAGCGCCTGTTTCGATAACCCATTAAATAATCATGGTTGATAGCCCGTAGTATTTTATCGGCAAATTACCGGGTTGGCGCACGGTGAAAGCCGGTTTTTTGACGGTTTCTAATGACTATTTTGGGCGGCAAATGCAGCTGAGTAACTATGCTGCTTGCTTCGGGGGTAAGTATTGGACTACAGGACCTCCCGTAGTTAATTAAGTTACTGGTCGTGGTGATCCCTGCGTTCAGCGCGCACGCGCACCGGCACCATGGCCGGTTGTTTCATGAACGGTTGCAGCAGGCGTGACATCAGGTAGTACAGCATGATGATCTCCTTTCAGTAGTTCTCTAGCAAAATCCGATGCGTGCCTTCGTGCTTCGTTTCTCGGTGTTGATGTCCTGCGGCAGCAGGTGGTCGCGGTGTTCCAGCTTGGCGTTGCCGAAGGCATCGATCAGCATCTTGCGCATGTCGCGTGGCGGCATCCTTGCGATCAGTGCCAGCACTTCCTCATCGGGCTGCTCCGGGAAACCCCACTGGTGTTCGCCGAGGATGTCGCGGTAGAGCGCCAGCGCGATTTTCATTGAGCCCTCGAAGTCGGGGCGCTCGATCACGTACACGTTCATGCGGTTGAGGATGGGTTCCGGGATGCGGCTGTCGTCGTTGGCGGTGGCGATCCACATGATGTGGCTCACGTCCATTTCGATATCGACGAACTCGTCCTTGAAGTGGGTCGCGGTTTCCTTTTCCAGCAGGCTGTATAGCGCGCCCATCGGGTCGTAGCGATGGTCGCCGCCGCATTTGTCGACTTCATCGAGCGTGATTAGCGGATTGGCGAATTCGCCGTTGATCAGCGCCTGCGCCACCTTGCCGGGCTTGGCATTATTCCACTGCGAGGAGGCGCCGGACAGGATCCAGCTGGCAGTGAGCGAGCTCATCGAAATGAATTCGAAGCCGGTGCCCAGCACCTTGGCCGCGCTCTTGGCAAAATGGGTTTTGCCGAGTCCCGGTTCGCCAAGCAGCAGCATGGGAGTGAAGCTCATTGCTTCGTTGCCGGATACCGCCAGCGCCATGTGCTTCTTCAGGTCGTCGATGACAGGCTTGAAATTGGGGCAGGAATCGTAGAGGGCGTCGAGGCCGTTGGTCGAGGTGGGCTTGACCATGTAGCGCTCGCCGCCCATCTTGCGCATTTTTTCGTAGAACGCCTGCAATGCCGCATTCTGCGTCGGCGCGGTTTCTTCCATCGCGCGCTCGACGTCGCCCACGCTGTAAACTGGCGCGTATTCGGCGACTGGAATGTGCACGGCATTGCTCATGTTGCGGCCTCCTGACTGCTTAGCTGGCTGCTTGCTTTCTATATCGGCAGCGCCGGATGAATCCTTAGCAAATAGTTCGGCAATTCTCGTTAAGCAGACGGCGTGCGGCGCAAAGAAGTTCGGATGCGGTGAGGCCAATTGGGCCTGTGCCCTGTGCGGACAACTCGTCCGCGGCTGCACCGTGCAGATATACTGCGCAGCGCACCGCCTGCTCTACATCCTCATTTTGAGCAATTAGCGTGCCGATCATGCCGGCGAGCACGTCGCCGGTGCCAGGGGAGGACAGGCCGGGGTTGCCGCTGGCGTTGATAGTCCACTCCCCGGCCGGGGTGACGCACACGCTGCCGGCGCCTTTCAGCACCACGTGCGTGGCAAAGTGGCGTGCCAGTTTGCAGGCCGTGCCGATGCGGTCGTCCTGCACCGCCTGCGTGCTTAAGCCGAGCAGGCGCGCGGCCTCACCGGGGTGGGGGGTGAGCACGGTGACGGCGCTACGCGCCCGCAATTCTGCCTGTAATTCAGCATCATGCGAGAGGATGTTGAGGGCATCGGCGTCGAGCAGTAGCGGTACATGCTGTTTTACCGTGCGGTGCAGTGATTCGCTTGCCAGGCTGCTTTGTCCCAATCCCATTCCCGCGATCAGGCAATCGGCGTTCCCAAATTCGGCAATTTCTGACGCTTTGCGCAACATCAATTCCGGTTGCGCGACATCGACCGACAAGGTGTCGTCGATCAGCCCGACGTAAACCCGGCCCGCACCGGTGTGGAGTGCGGCGCGCCCCGCCAGCAGCGCCGCGCCAACCATGCCCGGGGCGCCGCCGAGGATGCCTATGCTGCCGAACTGTCCCTTGTGGCTGTTTTGCGGCCGTGGCTTACAGCATGGGGCGTTGCTTTCCACGGTCCAGCCAGCGGGGGCGGGCAGGTCGGCTTCGGCAACATCCAGCGTGTCGAGGTGCAATTCGCCGCAGTAATCGAGGCCGGCGCCGGTGAGCAGGCCGGGCTTGAGGCCGATGAAAGTGAGCGTATGGTCGGCACGCACCGCGCAGCCCATCACGCGCCCACTGTCGGCGTGGATGCCGCTCGGCGTATCGAGCGCCAGTTTGGTGGCAGGCAGGGTGTTGACGGCGGCGACCAGCCTGGCGTCGTTGCCGGCGAGATCGCGTTGCAGGCCGATGCCGTAGAGGCCATCGATCACCAAGTCGAAACGGGTATCGGCAGGAATACCGGCAGCGATGCTACCGCCGGCATCGCGCCACGCCTGCCAGGCTTGTGCGGCGTCGGGCGGCAGGTTGTCCGCATTGCCGGCCATCAACACGGTGACGTTGAACCAGGAGGATTTGAGGTGGCGTGCCGCCACCAGCGCGTCGCCGCCGTTGTTGCCGGGGCCGGCGATGACCAGCACCGATTTTCCCTCCGTGTCCAGGAGCTGGCGTGCGAGATTGGCCGCGGCGATGCCGGCACGCTCCATCAGCGCGGACTGCCTGGCGCGGGCTTCGACTTCCCGGATTTGCGCGCTGAAATAAATGGGGCGGGCTGCGGCCATGGCAAGGGTCAGCCAAGAATGAACTGGCATCTATAATACAAGCAAAGGGACAGCAGTAATAGCGAAGAGGAGGCGATCATGATTGCGAAAGTGACGACGGCTGCGACAGCTACGACAGTTGTGACTTCCCGCCTGGCGCCGCGCGAAGTTGAGCCTGAGGATATGGTCGCATGCGAAGTGTGCCTGACCGAGATTCCCGGGTCGGCGGCGCGTAGCGTGGAAGCGAGCGACTATGTGCACCACTTCTGCGGGCTGGACTGCCTGGAGAGGTGGCAGGCCAACAAGAAGACGGGGCATAGTCAGGGCGGTTTCGCATAAGCCCGCGGGGCGTCATGCCGAAGCAAGCGGGGAAGGGGTGGGCTGTTTGTTTGCTGAGTTGAGGCGCTCTGAAAAAGTCCCGCTCACGACGGGCTGTGGGAGGGGCCTTGAGTTTATGGATTCCGGCACAGGCCGGAATGACGATTTTCCAGCCCTTCCCGATGCATCCCACCCGGATGTGCGCTGCTATTTGCCAGGGACGACCGGCTTGGCGTGCCAGATCTGCTCCGCGTATTGCATGATGGTGCGGTCGCTGGAGAATTTCCCCATGTGGGCGACGTTGAGGATGGCCTTGCGCACCCATTGCTCCTGGTTGCGGTAGGCCCGATCCACTTCATCCTGGCAGGCGATGTAGGAAGCGTAGTCGGCGAGCAGAAGGTAGTGATCGCCGCGTTGCAGGAGATTGTCCACCACCGGCTTGAAACGTCCCGGCTCGCTGGGCGAGAAATAGCCGGAGGCGATCATGTCGAGCACGGCGCGCAGTTCCGCATTGGCGTGGTAGTAGTCCCAAGGGTTGTAGCCGCTGGCGCGCAATTGCGCGACCTGATCGGTGGTGAGTCCGAAAATGAAGATGTTGTCGTGCCCCACTTCATTCATGATTTCAATGTTGGCACCGTCCAGGGTGCCGATGGTGAGTGCGCCGTTCAGCGCGAGCTTCATGTTGCCGGTGCCGGAAGCCTCGGTGCCGGCGGTGGAAATCTGTTCGGACAGGTCTGCCGCCGGGATGATGTCCTCGGCGGTGGAGACATCGTAATTTGGCACGAACACCACCTTGAGGCGGCCTGCCATGCGCGGGTCGTTGTTGACGATGTCGGCGACGTCGTTGATCAGTTTGATGATGAGTTTGGCCATCGCGTAGCCGGGTGCGGCCTTGCCACCGAAGATTACCGTGCGCGGCACGGCGTCATGTTCCGGGTGGTTGCGGATGCGGTTGTACAGCGTTACCACATGCAGCAGGTTGAGCAATTGGCGCTTGTATTCGTGCATGCGCTTGATCTGCACGTCGAACAGCGAATTGACGTTGATTTCGATATCGAGCTTGCGCTTTACCATGTCGGCGAAGCGCTGTTTGTTGGCGTGCTTGACCGCGGCGAACTCGGCACGGAACTGGGCATCTTCGGCAAGCAGCGTCAGCCGCCGCAACTGGCTCAGGTCCTTCAGCCAACTGTCGCCGATGCGCGAGGTGATCAACGCGGAGAGGCCGTGGTTAGCCTGGTTGAGCCAGCGTCGCGGCGTGATGCCGTTGGTCATATTGACGATCCTGTCCGGGTATAGGCGGTGGAAGTCGGCGAAGATGGTCTGCTTCATCAACTCGGTGTGGATCTGCGCCACGCCGTTGACCTTGTGACTGCCGACGATGGCGAGGTGTGCCATGCGCACGCGCTTGGTGCCGCGCTCGTCGATGATGGACATGCGGCTAAGGATGTCATTGTCGCCGGGGTAGTGATGCATCACGTCGGTGAGGAAGCGGTGGTTGATCTCATAGATGATCTGCAGGTGGCGCGGCAGCACGTTTTCCAGCAGCGGCACCGGCCAGGTTTCCAGCGCTTCCGGCATCAGCGTGTGGTTGGTGTAGGCGAAGGTGCGTCGGGTGATGTCCCAGGCCCTGTTCCAGTCGAGGTGGTGCAGGTCCACCAGCACGCGCATCAGTTCGGCGATGGCGATGGAAGGATGGGTGTCGTTCAGTTGGATCGCCACCTTGTCGGGCAACGCGTCGAAGCTGTCGTGGTGCTTGCAGTACCGGTAGAGGATGTCTTGCAGTGAGGCGCAGACGAAGAAATACTGCTGCTTCAGGCGTAGCTCGCGCCCCATCGCGGTGGTGTCGTCGGGGTAGAGCACCTTGGACAGGTTTTCCGATTCGTTCTTGTCTTCTACCGCCTTGATGTAGTTGCCTTCGTTGAAGTAACGCAGCTCGAAGTCGCGTGACGCCTTGGCCGCCCACAGCCGCATATTATTGACGGTGTCGGTGGCGTAGCCGGGGATCGGCGTGTCGTAGGCCATGGCCATGACGTCATCGGTGTCTACCCAGTGGTGGCGCATGGCGCCGTGCTCGTCTGCGTAGTGCACCACACGGCCGTGAAACTTGACCTGGTAGAGCACTTCCGGACGCGCGAATTCCCACGGGTTGCCGTAGCGCAGCCAGTTGTCCGGGTGCTCGACCTGGCGGCCGTCTTCGATATGCTGGGAAAACATGCCGTATTCGTAGCGGATGCCGTAGCCATAGCCGGGCAGGTTGAGCGTGGCCATGGAATCCAGGAAACACGCCGCCAGCCGTCCCAAGCCGCCGTTGCCGAGCGCGGCGTCGTGCTCCATTTCGCGCACTTGGTGCAGGTCGATGCCCAGTTTCTGCAGCGCCTGCTGGCACTCCTGGCTGAACCCCAGGTTGTGCAGGCTGTTCATCAGGGTGCGCCCCATCAGGAATTCCATCGACAGGTAATAGACCCGCTTGGCGTCGCTGTGGTAGTAGCTGCGCATGGTTTCCATCCAGCGCTCGATCAGGCGGTCGCGCGTCATGAAGGCGGTGGCGTAGAACCAATCGCGCGGCGTGGCGGTGAGGGTGTCCTTGCCGACCGAATAAACCAGCCGGTTGGCCAGGGATTGCTCGAGCGATAACGCATCTGTTCCTAGGTTTTGCTGGGTAGCCTCCGGCGGCAGGCGTTTGGGCAGGGTTTGCGGCATGGTGATTCTCCACTGAGATAGTCGGTTTGCAGTGGAATAACGGATGGTTGAGCGGAAACTGGAGGGAATTTTGGGTAATTCCGGGCTGGGGCGGCGCTGCGACGGGGGCTTCCGGTATAATTCACCTTTTACCGACCTTCCGGCTTCCATGTCGCAATCGATCAAACTGCGCGGGCGCAACGCCCTCTCCGACTTCCGCCGCAACAAACTGCTCGATGCTTTGCGCGCCACGGCGCCACAAATCGCTGCCATCCACGCCGAGTTCTGGCACTTTGCCGAAATTGCGCGGACGTTGATTGCCGCCGAAAACGAAATTCTCGGCAAGATACTGACTTACGGCGCCGACGCGCCGGCCGACAGCGGCGGCGGCGAAGTACTGCTGGTGGTGCCGCGACTGGGTACCATTTCGCCCTGGTCGTCCAAGGCCACCGACATCGCCCGGCATTGCGGGTTGGAAGTGGTGACGCGCATCGAGCGCGGCATTGCCTATACCGTGCAAAAGCGCGATGGCGGCGCGCTGACTGCCGCAGAGAGGGCGGCGCTGCTGCCGTTGATTCACGACCGCATGACCGAAACCGTGCTAGGTTCTCTGGATGAAGCGGAGAGGCTGTTCCACCACTATACGCCGCAACCGCTCTCTACGGTGGACATCCTTGGCGGTGGCAAGGAAGCGCTGGTACGCGCCAACCGCGAGCTGGGCCTGGCCTTGTCCAGTGACGAGATCGATTACCTGTGCCACAACTTTTCCCGCATCCAGCGCAACCCTACCGATGTCGAGCTGATGATGTTTGCGCAGGCCAATTCCGAGCACTGCCGTCACAAGATATTCAACGCCGATTGGGTGATCGACGGCAAGGCGCAGCGCCATTCGTTGTTCGGCATGATCCGCCATACCCACCAGCAGCATCCGGTCGGCACGTTGGTAGCGTACAGCGACAATTCTTCGGTGATCGAGGGCGCGCGCATCGCGCGCTTCTATCCGGGCGAGGACGGCGGTTACCGCTATTACGACGAGCCCACCCACATCCTGATGAAGGTGGAGACACACAACCATCCGACCGCGATTTCGCCCTATGCGGGCGCGGCGACCGGGGTCGGTGGCGAAATCCGCGACGAGGGCGCCACCGGCAGCGGCTCCAAGCCCAAGGCCGGACTCACCGGCTTTTCGGTGTCCAACCTCAACATCCCGGGCTTCCGCCAGCCCTGGGAAGGCGATTATGGCAAGCCCGGGCGCATCGCCTCGGCGCTGCAAATCATGCTGGAAGGTCCGATCGGCGGCGCCGCGTTCAACAACGAATTCGGTCGCCCCAACCTGTGCGGCTATTTCCGCACTTACGAGGAGCAGGTGGATGGCGAGATGCGCGGCTATCACAAACCCATCATGCTGGCCGGTGGCCTCGGCAACATCGCCGGGCGGCACGTGTACAAGCATGACGTACCGGCGGGGGCACTGCTGGTGCAGCTCGGTGGCCCCGGCATGCTGATCGGTATGGGCGGCGGCGCGGCGTCGTCGATGGATACCGGCGCCAACGCGGAGAATCTGGATTTCGATTCGGTACAGCGCGGCAACGCGGAAATGCAGCGTCGCGCGCAGGAGGTGATAGACCGCTGCTGGGCGCTGGGCGACCGTAACCCGATCTTGTCGATCCACGATGTCGGCGCCGGCGGCCTGTCCAACGCGCTGCCGGAACTGGTGCACGGTTCCGGCCGAGGCGCGCGCTTCAATCTGCGCGATATCCCCTCCGAAGAGCCGGGCATGAGCCCGATGCAGATATGGTGCAACGAAGCGCAGGAGCGCTACGTGCTGGCGATCACGGCGGAGAGCCTGGCGTTGTTCGAAGACATCTGCCGGCGCGAGCGCTGCCCGTTTGCGGTGGTCGGTACCGCGACCGCTGAGCAGCATCTCACCGTGAGCGATACGCTGTTCGGCAACAGCGCGGTGGACATGGACCTGTCGGTGCTGCTCGGCAAGCCGCCGAAAATGCTGCGCGACGTGGCGCACCGCGCGCAGCGTCTGGGCGCTTTCGATATCGGCAAGATCGAATTGCGCGAGGCGGCCTACCGCGTGCTGCGCCTGCCCGCGGTGGCGAACAAGACTTTCCTCATCAGCATCGGCGACCGCACGGTGGGCGGCATGACCGCGCGCGACCAGATGGTGGGGCCGTGGCAGGTGCCGGTGGCGGACGTGGCGGTGACGCTGATGGGCTATCGCACCGAACTGGGCGAGGCCTTTGCCATGGGCGAGAAAACGCCGCTGGCGCTGGTGAGCGCACCCGCTTCCGGCCGCATGGCGGTGGGCGAAGCGGTGACCAACATTGCCGCCGCGTGCATTGCCGGCATCGAACACATCAAGCTTTCCGCCAACTGGATGGCGGCGGCGGGACATCCCGGCGAAGATGCCGCGCTGTACGACACCGTCAAGGCGGTGGGCATGGAACTGTGCCCGGAACTGGGCATCAGCATCCCAGTGGGCAAGGATTCGATGAGCATGAAGTCGGTATGGCGCGACGGCGACGTGGAAAAGGCGGTGACCGCCCCGCTATCGCTGATCGTGTCCGCGTTTGCACCGGTCGCAGACGCGCGCAGCACGCTGACGCCGCAACTGCGCCGCGAAAATGGAGAAAGCGACCTTATCCTGGTTGACCTGGGTTGCGGCAGAAACCGCCTGGGCGGTTCGGCATTGGCACAGGTTTACAAGCAGGTGGGCAATAGCTGCCCCGACGTGGACGAGCCTGCGCGGTTGCGTGGCTTCTTCGCCGCAGTGCAGGAATTGAACCGAGACGGCAGCCTGCTCGCCTACCATGATCGTTCCGACGGTGGCCTGTTCGTCACGTTGTGCGAAATGATGTTCGCCGGCCATGTCGGTGTGATCGTGGAAGTGGGCGCGTTGGGCGAGCCGCTGGCTGTGCTGTTCAGCGAGGAGCTCGGTGCAGTGCTGCAGGTGCGGCGCGAGGATGCCGACGACGCGATCAAGATACTGGAAGGTCACGGCCTGCGCGGTTGTGTGCAGGTGATCGGTCGTCTTGCCGACGACGATGCGCTACATGTGCTGGCGGGAGGCAGGGAAATTTTCGGCGAGTCGCGCGTGGCCTTGCAGCGTGCCTGGTCGGAGACCACTTATCACATGCAACGCCTGCGCGACAATCCGGAATGCGCGCAGCAGGAATACGACCGCATCCTGGATGTCGACGATCCCGGATTGTCGGTGCAGTTGTCCTATGATTTGAACGAGGACGTGGCCGCGCCGTTCATCGCGCGTGGCGCCCGCCCGCGCATGGCGATCCTGCGCGAACAGGGCGTCAACGGCCAGCTGGAAATGGCGGCGGCGTTCGAGCGTGCCGGCTTCGACGCGGTGGACGTACACATGAGCGACATCACCGCCGGGCGCGTCAGCCTCAAGGACTTCCACGGCTTTGCCGCCTGCGGCGGGTTCTCCTACGGCGACGTGCTCGGCGCAGGCGAGGGCTGGGCTAAGTCCATCCTATTCAACCCGCACGCGCGCGACGAGTTCCAGGCATTCTTCCAGCGTGCCGACAGCTTTGCGCTGGGTGTGTGCAACGGCTGCCAGATGATGAGTAATTTGCGCGACGTGATTCCCGGCGCGGCGCACTGGCCACATTTCGTGAAGAACAAATCGGAGCAGTTCGAGGCGCGTTTCGTGATGGTGGAGGTGGCGCGCTCGCCTTCGCTGTTTTTCGATGGCATGACCGGCAGCCGCATGCCGATCGCGGTGGCGCACGGCGAAGGCTACGCCGAGTTTTACGATGCGGCGCAACTGAAAGCTGCGCAGCCATACGTCGCGCTGCGCTTCGTGGATCACCATGGCAACGTCGTCCAGACCTATCCGCTCAATCCCAACGGCTCGCCGCAGGGAATCACCGGCATCACCACGCCGGATGGGCGCTTCACCATCATGATGCCGCATCCCGAACGCGTGTTCCGCGCCGTACAGCATTCCTGGCGCCCGGATGGATGGGGCGAGGACGGGCCGTGGCTGCGCATGTTCCGCAACGCGCGCAAATGGCTGGGGTGACGTATTGCAGGCTGTGTGTTGAACCGCGAAGGATGCCGTGGACGCAAAGGATGGCTTGTGAACTTACCTTGCGTCCATTTGTTCTTGGCGTGAATCCTTGGCAGTAAGGGCCGCAGGCTGAACATGGAAAGAGAAACGCCGCCGTTTTACACCGATGAGGAACTGGACGCGCTGTACGAGCGCGATCCGGTGGAGGCGATGCGCATCTCGCGGCGCCAGGCCATGCTGATGAAGGAACTGGAGGCGCGTGCCGCCGCCGATCCCGATGCGGCGATGCCCGGCCTGGAAGAGCTGGCGGCGGTAATCGAAAAAATCAGGCGCGTGCTGTTGCAGGACGGCGGCGACCTGGAACTGGTCGGCATCGAAGGAAAAACGGTGCGCGTGCGGCTGAAAGGCAACTGCGCCGGTTGCCCGCGCGCGACACTGGATCTGAAGCAGGTGGTGGAGAAAACCCTGCGCCGGCACTATCCGCAAATCGGCAGGGTGGAGAATAATTATTGAGCATGGAGTGGCGCAGGTGTTCTAATGTACGTATGTTTTTGATCGATCCTGCCAGCCGGCAGGCTGCTCAAAGGTGATATTGGCTAGCAGAAAACACGGAACACCCATGGCCCAACGCTTCAACGAACTCTCCGAAAAGCATATTCAGTTCATTGCCGAACAGAAGCTGTTCTTTGTCGGCACGGCAGTTGCGGACGGCCACGTGAACGTTTCTCCCAAGGGCATGGACTCGTTGCGGGTGCTGGGCAAGTCGCGGGTAGCCTGGCTTAACGTCACCGGCAGCGGAAACGAAACGTCCGCTCATGTGCAGCGCGACCCGCGCATGACCATCATGTTTTGCGCCTTTGCCGGTGCGCCGCTCATCCTGCGGCTATACGGCAAGGCCAAGGTGGTGCACCAGCGCGATCTCGAATGGGGTGATCTGTTTCCCTTGTTCAAGCCGCTGCCCGGCGCGCGTCAGATTTTCGACGTGACGCTGGACTTGGTGCAGACTTCTTGCGGCATGGGCGTGCCGTATTACTCGTATGACGGCGACCGTGAGTTGCTTTCCGACTGGGCCGTCAAGAAAGGCGAGGAAGGGCTGCGGCGCTACTGGGAGGAAAAGAACCAGGTGAGCATGGACGGCATTCCTACGCATATCGTTGCCAAGAGCGGTTGATGCATCTGCCGGCAAAAAGTAGTGGATAGGTTACGGAAACGCCGAATAAGCCGTCATGCCCGCAGGCAGCCAGTTTGTTGGTTGGATGAACTCTCGCTTGCGCGGGAGTGATGGAAGGAGTGGAGGTTACTCGATTTTGGCTGCCGCTTGCAGCGTACCCAGTTTCACGTCGAACAGGCGCTGTTGAATGTCTTCCTTGATCTTTTCCTTCACTTCCTCGAACGGCGGGTAGTTGATCGGGCGCTCGTCTTCCAGCTTGAGGATGTGCCAGCCATATTCCGACTTGACCGGCTCGGTGGTGTATTGCCCCTTCTTCAGGGTGGCCAGTGCGGCCATGAGCGAGGCGGGGAAGTTGCCCTCCGGCATCCAGTCGATCTCGCCACCCTTGCCGCGCGTTGCTTCATCGGCGGAAACGGCGCCGGCCAGCTTGCCGAAATCTTCTTTCTTGTTCAGTTGCGAAATGAGGTATTTCGCCACCGCCTCGCTTTCCACCAGGATATGGCGCACGCGCAGTTCGCGCGCGCCTTGTTTGGTGCGCACCTCGTCATATTCCTTCTGGGCATCAGCGTCGACTACCGGGTTGGCGGCAAGAAAGTCACGCAGGTAGGTGTTGAACAAGATGTTGTGCCTGGCGAGTTTCATCTCGGCCAGGGTGTCGGCGCGTTTGTCCAGCCCTTTCTTGGTAGCTTCCTGGGAAACCAGTTCGTGGATCACCAGTTCGTTGCGTAGCTGTTTGCGCAGTTCCGGTGTGTCGGTCTCGCCCTGTGCGAGGCGGTCGCGCAGCAGCACGTCGAGGTCTTCCTGCGGGATGATGACGCCGTTGACCTTGGCCACCACGGCGGGGCCGGACACCACTTCCGGTGCGGCATGTGCGGTGATGCCGCAGCAGCTTGCGGCGATGAATGTCAGGGCGGCGATTTTTGACTTGCGCATGGTTACTCCCTAGATGGTAGGGCGCGGCCCAGGCCACGCCCGGATTCAGGATTCGGCTTACTCGATTTTCGATTTGCTGCGCAGTTCCTCGACGGTCTGCTCGATTTTCTGCTGCTGCATGCGTTGCTGCAATTCGGCCTTGACCATGTCGAACGGAGGCGGCTGCAAGCTGCGCTCGTCTTCCAGCTTGATGACGTGCCAGCCGAATTGCGACTGCACCGGCTCCTGCGTGTATTCGCCTTTCTTCAGCTTGGTCAAGGCTTGTGCGAACGGCGGCACGTAGGCGTTGGGAATGCTCCAGTCGAGCTTGCCGCCTTCGTTCTTAGAGCCTGGGTCTTTCGATTTTTGCTTGGCGAGCTTGTCGAATTTGGCGCCTTTTTTCAATTGGGCGACGATGTCGTCCGCTTCCGCCTTGGTGTCCACCAGGACGTGGCGCGCGAGGTATTCCTTGCTGCCCATCTGTTCTTTGATCTTTTCATATTCCGCCTTGAGGCCATCCTCGCTGACCGGGTTGCTTTTGACGATGTTCTGGAAGAGGGCCTGGATCAGCACCACCTGGCGCGCCATCTCGATCTTGGTCTGGACTTCGGATTCCTTGTCGAGCCCGCGCTTCATGGCTTCCTGCGCCATGATTTCGCTGTCGATCAGTTTCTGGCGTAGCGCCTCGTGCGCATCCGGCGTATCCGGCTGGCCCTGCTGGGCGCGATCTTTCATCAGCAGATCCAGGCGTGCTTTGGGAACGGCGACGCCGTTCACCGTGGCCAGCACGCCGCCGGTCGATTCCGCCTTGGAAGCTTCCTGTGCGTTGCATGCCGACAGTGCGATCAGGCCGGCGACGAGTACGCACAGTTGCGAGGTTTTCACTGCATGCATAGACATGTCCTTTTCGGTTGCTTTACGTTTTTGCGGGTGCCGGCATTTGCGGCGCCGGCAAGTGGATCCCGTTTTACATCATTTTGCCGAGCGCATTGTAAACCATCTGGCAAACCATCTAAACCCTGTAAATCAAGTGAACTTCGGTGCGTTCATGCCGGCAGCGCCTTGCGGAACGGCTTCACCGAAACGCGCGCATACACACCCTGCTGGATGTAGGGATCGGCATCTGCCCACTGCTGGGCTTCGGCGAGCGAGGCGAACTCTGCCACGATCAGGCTGCCGCTGTAGCCGGCTGGCCCGGGATCAACGCTGTCGATGGCGGGGAAGGGGCCGGCCAGCAGCAGGCGCCCCTGGTTTTGCAATTCGGTAAGCCGCGCCAGATGCGCCGGGCGCGCGGCCATGCGCTTGTCCAGGCTGTCCGGCACGTCCTCGCCGAGGATGGCATACCACATCATTTCTCTTCCATGTATTTGGCCAGCAGGGCGCCTTGCAGCAGCACGAAGGCGAACATCAGCCCCATGCCGCCGAACAGCTTGAAGTTGACCCAGGTCTCGGTGGGAAAATTGTAGGCGACGTAAAGGTTGAGCGCGCCCATGGCCGCAAAGAAGGTCACCCAGCTGAAATTGAGGCGCACCCACACCGGCTCCGGCAGCGTCATCTGCTGTTCCAGCATGACGCGGATCAGGTTTTTGCGGAACACCAGCATCGAGGTGAGCAGGATGGCGGCGAACAGCCAGTACAGCACAGTGGGCTTCCACTTGATGAAGGTTTCGTTGTGCAACACGAGGGTTGCGCCGCCGAACACTACGATCACCCCCAGGCTCACCCACAGCATGGTGTCCACCTTGCGATGGCGCAGCCACACCCAGCCGATCTGGCCGAAGGTTGCCGCGATCGCCACCGCGGTTGCCACGTAAATGTCGGCAAACTTGAAGGCGATGAAAAACAGGATGATCGGGAACAGGTCGAACAGGAATTTCATAGGGCGCCAATTATGCTGCGGGGCGGCGGGAAAGTCTATGGTGTGTGGCTTGTATACGCTGAACAGTCAAGAGTTATGGCGAGGTTATTAGAGCTAAATATCGCCAATTCTGCCATCACTAATTACGCGAACAGAATCGCGGAATACTTGGGGCATGTTCTTATATGTTTCATGATTCATTAAAAATGTGGCTCGATATATCCTAAATCGAATGAAAGTGCAGAACTTAAACTTTAACGCCCCGATAACTGGGCGATCTGTGCGCACGATGACAATTTCACATTCGTGAAATACACCGCTATTAAAATTGCATCCTTCTAATGCTATGTTGGCTGGCCCATATAGTTCGCAATTTTCAAAGCGAACATTTTCTGTTGGGACAAAGTAAGGATGGTAGAAAGATGAAAGATTGATTCGTTCATCTTGATGTGTTGCTGCAAGTATGTTTATACCTGATGCAGTGGCCTTGGCTTTCGTATAATCTGCGATGGCAATTCGTTCCTTGGCGAATCCGTATAAGAAGAGTGCAAGAGATAAGAATAAAATCGAGGCAATACCGATTACGCCCCAAGCAACCACTCCATATGGTTTGAGCCAGTCGGAGATACTGGCTAAGTAGGTCATGAAACTACCACTAACGACAATAAGGATAGTGGGAAAATGCTCGATTGCTTGATCAATAAGCCAAGCGAAGGCTGACTTTAGTATACGCATATGCCCCCCGAGTTTTGTTATTCGTCGGATGCTATTCGTGAGGTCACACCCTGTCAAACGGAAACCAAAGCAGAACTAAGGTGGCGAATTAAATAAGGCGACTCATGGCCTTGTGTAGGCGATACGGTTGTGCTGTTGCCCGGCTCGGCCAGCCGATATAATCACGGTTTCCCTACCTTTTAAGCCGGGCATGCTGTTCAATTCCAAATCCGAGGCGCGTGCGCTGCGAGAACCGATGCCGCCGAAAGCGGCTGGGCTGCTGCGCGAGGCGCGCTGGCTGGCGGTGGTCGGCGCGGCGTTGTTCCTGGTGCTGGTGCTGTTCACTTACGACAAGGGCGACCCGTCCTGGTCGCACAGCGCCACGCGTGCCGAGGTGCACAATTTCGGCGGTGCGGTGGGGGCGTGGACGGCGGACCTGCTGCTGTACCTGTTCGGCCTGTCCGCCTACTGGTGGGTGGTGCTGTTGCTCGCCGTCATCGTCTGGGGTTATCGCCGTATCGACAGTGGCAAGGGCGGTGATCGCCGCTCGCTGCTGGTTGCGCTGCTCGGCTTCGGCCTGCTGCTGGCGGCCAGCAGCAGCGTGGAGGCGCTGCGCATGCACAGCCTGAAGGCGAGCCTGCCGCTGGCGCCTGGCGGGATGCTGGGGGCGTTGGTGAGCGAGGCTGCCGCGCAGGCGTTGGGCTTTACCGGGGCGACCATGGTGCTGCTGCTCACCTGCGCCATCGGCCTGAGCCTGTTTACCGGGGTGTCATGGCTGGAATTCATCGAGCGCTTCGGCGGCTTCCTGGAGGACAGTTATTTCTGGGGGCGGCGCACCTGGGAAACCTGGCAGGATCGGCGCGTGGGTGCGGAAGCACTGGCCGAGCGCGAGAAGCTGGTCGAGGAGGAGAAGAAGTTCCTGGTCGAGCACGACATCCACATCGAGCAGCCCAAGCTGGAAATTCCCAAGTCGGAGCGAGTCGAGCGCGAGCGCCAGGTGCCGCTGTTCGAGGACATGCCGGATTCGCCGCTGCCGCCGCTGCACCTGCTCGACGCCGCCGAGGAAAGCGTGGAGGTGCTGGCGCCGGAAACGCTGGAATTCACTTCACGCCTGATCGAGAAGAAGCTGCTCGACTTCGGCGTGGAAGTGAAGGTGGTGGCGGCCTACCCAGGCCCGGTGATCACACGTTATGAAGTCGAACCTGCGGTGGGGGTGAAGGGCAGCCAGATCGTCAACCTGATGAAGGACCTGGCGCGCGCGCTGTCGGTGGTGAGCATCCGCGTGGTCGAGACCATCCCCGGCAAGAGCTGCATGGGGCTGGAAATCCCCAACCCCAAACGCCAGGTCGTGCGCCTCTCGGAAATCCTCAGCTCGCGCGCCTACGCCGACCTCAATGCGCCGCTGACCGTGGCGCTGGGCAAGGATATCGCCGGCAATCCGGTGGTAGCCGACCTCGCCAAAATGCCGCATGTGTTGGTGGCCGGCACCACCGGCTCCGGCAAGTCGGTAGGGATCAACGCCATGATCCTGTCGCTGATCTACAAATCGCTGCCGGTGCAGGTACGGCTGATCCTGGTCGATCCCAAGATGCTGGAGCTGTCGGTATATGAAGGTATCCCGCACCTGCTCGCGCCGGTGGTCACCGATATGAAGCAGGCGGCCAACGCCTTGCAGTGGTGCGTGGTGGAAATGGATCGCCGTTACAAGCTGATGGCGGCGCTGGGTGTGCGCAACCTGTCCGGCTTCAACCAGAAGCTGCGCGACGCGGACAAGGCCGGCCAGTCCGTCGCCAACCCCTTGAGCCTCACCCCGGACAACCCGGAGCCGCTGCAGGAGCTGCCGCAGATCGTGGTGGTGATCGACGAGCTGGCCGACCTGATGATGGTGGCGGGCAAGAAGGTGGAGGAGTTGATCGCGCGGCTGGCGCAGAAGGCGCGCGCTGCCGGCGTGCACCTCATCCTCGCCACGCAGCGGCCGTCGGTGGATGTGATCACCGGCCTGATCAAGGCCAACATTCCGACGCGCATCGCGTTCCAGGTGTCGTCGAAAGTGGACTCGCGCACCATCCTCGACCAGATGGGCGCGGAAGCGCTGCTCGGCCAGGGCGACATGCTCTACCTGCCGCCCGGCAGCGGCCACCCGCAGCGCGTGCATGGCGCCTACGTGTCCGACCAGGAGGTGCATCGCGTGGTCGATTACCTGAAGACGCACGGCCAGGCGCAGTATGTCGAAGGCGTGCTCGACGCCTCGGAAAGCCTGCTCGGCGATGCGGTGGAGGGCGGCGATGCCGAGGCCGACCCGCTTTATGACGAGGCGGTGGCGCTGGTGCTGAAATCCCGGCGTGCGTCGATTTCGCTGGTGCAGCGCCAGTTCCGCATCGGCTACAACCGCGCCGCGCGCCTGATCGAACAGATGGAGCGTGCCGGCCTGGTGTCGAGCATGCAGGGCAATGGCAACCGCGAGGTGCTGGTGCCGGGAGGAGAGGCTTGATGCGTTTTGTCATGGTGTTGTTACTCGTTTGTGCGCCGGCGTGGGCGGCGAGCGTGGACGACCTGAAAAACTTCATGCGCCAGACGCAGTCGGCGCGCGCCGATTTCGTACAACTGGTGCTCGACAAGAACCACAAGAAAATCCAGGAAGGCAAGGGCAGGCTGCAATTCTTGCGTCCCGGGAAATTTCGCTGGGAATACGAAAAGCCGTACGCGCAACTGATCGTCGGCGACGGCGCCAGGCTGTGGCTGTACGATACCGATCTTAACCAGGTGACGGTGCGCAAGCTGGACGAGGTGATCGGCTCCAGTCCCGCCGCGCTGCTCGCCGGCAGCAACGAGATCGAGAAGAACTTCGAGCTGCGCGTGATCGGCGGGCGCGACGGCCTGGAATGGCTGGAGGCGACGCCCAAGGTGGCGGACAGCACGTTCGAGAGGGTACGCATGGGGTTCGAGGATGCGACGCTTGCTACCATGGAGCTCTACGACAATTTTGAGCAGGTGACGGTGATCCGTTTTTCCAGAATCGAGCGCAATCCCAAGTTCCCCCCCGACCTGTTCAAGTTCGTGCCGCCAAAAGGGGTAGACGTAGTTGGTGATTAAAAGCAGGCGTCAAAGCTGCTGCACCCTCACCCCCACTCCTCTCCCGGGGGGGAGGGGAGAGAAGCATCAGGTAGGCACGAATTGCCTCTCCAGGCGGGCGCGTGAGGGCGCTCGTGCGGTCCACGGGTATGCTGCATGAGCAAGGCCGGCCCATGAAAGAGGGTCTCTTTGAGACCCGCCCGCAGGCGCCGTTGGCCGAGGAATTGCGGCCGCACACGCTGGACGAGGTGGTGGGGCAGTCGCACTTGCTCGGGGCGGGCAAGCCGCTGCGGCTCGCTTTCGAATCGGGCAAGCCGCACTCGATGATCCTGTGGGGGCCGCCGGGGGTGGGCAAGACCACGCTGGCGCGGCTGATGGCGCAGGCGTTCGACGCCGACTTCATCGCGCTGTCGGCGGTGCTGTCCGGGGTGAAGGACATCCGCGATGCGGTGGCGCGTGCCGAGTTGACCTTGCAGCAGTCGGGGCGGCACACCATTCTGTTCGTCGACGAAGTGCACCGCTTCAACAAGGGGCAGCAGGATGCCTTCCTGCCGTTCGTCGAGCAGGGGCTGTTCACCTTCATCGGTGCCACCACCGAAAACCCGTCGTTCGAGGTCAACAACGCGCTGTTGTCGCGCGCCGCAGTGTATGTGTTGCAGCCGCTGTCGGAAGACGAACTGGCGGTGCTGTTCGAGCGCGCTGCGGGGCGCGCCTTGCCGCAGTACCGTTTTGACGATGAAGCCAAGTTGTTGTTGATTGGCTACGCCGATGGCGATGCTCGCCGTTTGCTCAACATGCTGGAGCAGATCGGCACCGCTGCCACCAGCACCAAGCCGGCGCAAGTGGACGCGGATTTCGTGCGCGCCACGCTGACCCAGGCGCTGCGCCGTTTCGACAAGGGCGGCGATGCGTTCTACGACCAGATTTCCGCCCTGCACAAGGCGGTACGCGGCAGCGATCCAGACGCTTCGCTGTACTGGATGTGCCGCATGCTCGACGGCGGTGCCGATCCGCTCTACGTGGGTAGGCGCATGGTGCGCATGGCGAGCGAGGACATCGGCCTGGCCGATCCGCGCGCGCTGCGCATCTCGCTCGATGCCTGCGAGACCTACGAGCGACTTGGTTCGCCGGAGGGCGAGCTGGCGCTGGCCGAGGCGATCCTCTACCTGGCGTGCGCGCCGAAGAGCAACGCTGTCTATATGGCCTACAACAGCGCGCGTGCGCTGATCCGCAACGACAAGTCGCGGCCGGTGCCCGAGCATCTGCGTAACGCGCCGACCAAGTTGATGAAGGAGCTGGGTCATGGCCAAGACTACCGCTATGCCCATGACGAGGCGGAAGCCTATGTCGCCGGCGAGAATTATTTTCCAGAGGGCATGGAGAAGCCGACGTTTTACCGGCCCACGCCGCGCGGACTGGAAGCGAAAATTGGCGAGCGTCTGGCTTATCTGCGCGAACTCGACCGGCAGGCAAAAAAGAAGAAAGTAAAGCAAGGGCAATGAGCATGACACCGGTTTACCGCCTGCGTATTCCATGGCACAGGGGATTCGGCAAATGACCTTGTAACTCATGTGGGAATGGGGTACCCTCCGGCCTGCCGCTGATTGGTGGCTGGATGCGATCAAAAACAAGAAGGCCAGAGGAAAACATAATAATGACCGATCATTCCCATGACTTGCATTTGGAAAGAATCACCCGGTTCGTGATGGGTATCATCGAAGGGCGTGACCCCGATTTGGCGGGGCACCACCAGCGCCTGGGGAGGCGCGCGGCGTTGTTCGGACAGCACCTCGGCTGCACTGTCTCGGAGATCGAGGTGCTTTCGGCCGGCGCCCGCATTCATGACATCGGCAAATTGTCGATCAGCGACCATATCTTGAACAAACCGAGTCGCCTGACTTCCGCCGAATTTTCCCTGGTCAAGCAGCACACAAAAATCGGCAGGCAGTTGCTGAATCCGCTGGGACTGGATATGCGCATCGGCGACATCGTCCATTACCACCATGAAAATTACGATGGCAGCGGCTACCCGCAGGGACTGGCGGGGGAGGACATCCCCTTGCTGGCGCGGATAATCAGGATTTGGGATTCCTTCGATGCGTTGACCATGGACAGGCCCTACCACCAGGGGATCAGCCATGACGAGGCCTTGCGGGTGCTGCAACGGGAATCACATTGCTACGATCCATCCCTGCTGGAGTCGTTCTGCACCATGGTGGGCAAGTACCAGGCCCAGTTTTGAATTCTCCCTATTTCCGGCATGGGACCTTTCCCACCGATGCCGACAGAGAAATAGGGGGCACCGACCAGGCAATGTATGCTGCCAAGCAGGCTGGGCGCAATTATGTACGCCTGTTATGTACGCTTGTTCTCCGGAGGCGCCGTGAGCGCTTGAGTGTGACTGTGTCGCGCCGCGCGGCGCCAGGTGATAAAATTGCGCCTTTCCGTTTCCTCCACTTGACTGAAAGAGCGCCATGTTTTCCCTCAAACAAACCCTAGAAAGCTACGATCCGGAGCTGTGGCAGGCGATCGAGAGCGAGTACCTGCGCCAGGAAGGCCACATCGAGCTGATTGCATCCGAGAACTACACCAGCCCGTGCGTGATGCAGGCACAAGGCTCGGTGCTGACCAACAAATACGCCGAGGGTTATCCGGGCAAGCGCTATTACGGCGGTTGCGAGTTTGTCGACCTCGCCGAGCAGCTGGCGATCGATCGAGCCAAGAAACTGTTCCATGCCGAGTACGCCAACGTACAGCCGCATTCCGGCTCGCAGGCCAACCAGGCGGTGTATATGTCGGTGCTTAAGCCGGGCGACACCATCCTTGGCATGTCGCTGGCGCACGGTGGCCACCTTACCCACGGCGCTTCGGTCAACGTCAGCGGCAAGCTCTACCACGCCGTCACCTACGGCCTGCATCCGGACACGGAGGAAATCGACTATGCGGAAGTCGAGCGCCTGGCGCACGAGCACAAGCCAAAGATGATCGTCGCCGGCGCCTCCGCCTATGCGTTGGTGATCGACTGGAAGCGTTTCCGCCACATCGCCGACAGTGTCGGCGCCTACCTGTTCGTGGACATGGCGCATTATGCCGGACTGATCGCGGCAGGTTTTTACCCCAGCCCTGTCGGTATCGCCGATTTCGTCACCACCACCACCCACAAGACCCTGCGCGGCCCGCGCGGCGGTCTGATCTTTGCCAGGGCCGAGCACGAGAAGGCGCTCAACTCGGCTATCTTTCCGACGCTGCAAGGCGGCCCGCTGATGCACGTCATTGCCGCCAAGGCGGTGGCGCTGAAGGAGGCGATGACGCGCGAATTCCGCGATTACCAGGAACAGGTGCTCGACAATGCCCGCGTCATGGCCAAGGTGCTGGCCGAGCGCGGCGTGCGCATCGTGTCCGGGCGCACCGAAAGCCATCTATTCCTGGTCGACCTGCGCGCCAAGAAGCTCACCGGCAAGGACGCCGAGGCCGCGTTGGGGCGCGCCCACATCACCGTCAACAAGAACGCCATCCCCAACGACCCGGAAAAGCCTTTCGTCACCAGCGGCATCCGCATCGGCTCGCCGGCGATGACCACGCGCGGTTTCAAGGAGCTGGAAGCCGAACTGCTCGCCGACCTGATTGCCGACGTGCTCGACGCGCCCAACGACGACAAGGTGATCGCGCGCGTCGCCGGCGAAGTGAAGAAGCTGACGGCGAAGTTTCCGGTGTATGGCTGAAAAGTCGGTAGCGAGTAGCCGGTAGCAAAGCGATCATGCTGCCTGCCATCGGCTACCCGCCACGAGCTACAGGCTGCCCGCTATGAAGTGTCCTTTCTGCAACGCTCCCGACACCCAGGTGGTGGACTCGCGCGTGAGCGAGGAGGGTGACAGCATCCGCCGCCGGCGTCGCTGCCGCGCATGCGACAAACGCTTCACCACTTACGAGATGATCGAGCTGCGCATGCCGCAGGTGGTGAAGAGCGACGGCAACCGCCAGGAATTCGACGAGGACAAGCTGCACGAGGGCTTTAACCGCGCGTTGCACAAGCGCCCGGTGCCGACCGAGTTTGTCGATGAGGCGATCGAACGTATCCGCCAGAAATTGCTGGCGCTGGGGGAGCGTGAAGTGTCGACGCGGCGCATCGGCGAAATGGTGATGAAGGAGCTCTACCGCCTCGACAAGGTGGCCTATATCCGCTTCGCTTCGGTGTACAAGAGCTTCGAGGATGTGGAAGATTTCGCCGACGCAATCGAGGCGGTCAAGCAACCGAGAAGCGGCAAGAAGAATTGATGATAAACGCCGATGATTACGCGTATATGGCGCAGGCGCTGCGCTTGGCGGTGCGCGGTCTCTACACCGCCACGCCGAATCCGCGCGTCGGCTGCGTCATCGTGCGTGACGGCCAGGTGGTGGGAGAAGGTTTTCACGAGCGCGTCGGCGAGCCCCATGCCGAAGTGCATGCGCTCAACGCGGCGGGCGCCAAGGCGCGAAACGCCACTGTTTACGTCACGCTGGAGCCGTGTAGCCATCACGGCCGCACCCCGCCTTGCGCCGATGCGCTGATTGCAGCGGGAGTGGCACGTGTGGTGGCGGCGATGCAGGATCCCAACCCGCAGGTGGCCGGGCAGGGGCTGGATAGGTTGCGTGCGGCGGGTGTCGCGGTGGAATGCGGCGTGCTGGAGCATGAAGCGCGCGAGCTCAACATCGGTTTCGTGTCGCGCATGACGCGCGGCCGGCCATGGCTGCGCGTGAAAATCGCCGCCAGCCTGGATGGCAGAACCGCGCTGGCCAATGGCGTCAGCCAGTGGATCAGCAGCGAGGCGGCGCGCATCGATGCGCATGTCTGGCGCGCGCGTTCCTGCGCGGTGCTGACCGGCGGTGGCACGGTGCTCGCCGACGATCCCCAACTCACCGTGCGTCATGTCGCCACGCCGCGCCAGCCGTTGCGCGTGGTGGCGGACAGCGAGTTGCGGATTTCGCCGCAGGCGAAAGTACTGGCGGGCGGCCAGGCCGTGGTATTCTGCGCAACTTCTGCTGTGGGGAAGCGGCGCGCCATCGCCCAAAGTGGTGCCGAGGTGGTGGAACTGGCAGGTCCCGATGGCAAAGTGGAACTGCATTTGATGCTGCAGGAACTGGCGCGGCGAGGCATCAACGAGGCGCTGGTCGAGGCCGGCGCCAATTTCAACGGTGCCTTGCTGCAGGCCGGGCTGGTCGACGAATTGATTGTTTACCAGGCGCCGCACCTGCTCGGCGCCGGTGCACGCGGCATGTTCACCTTGCCCGAATTGACAGCGATGGGGCAAAGGGTGGAAATGGAGATGCGCGACGTGCGTCTGGTGGGCAAGGATATGCGGTTGATCGCGAGGGTGAAGAATGTTTAGCGGCATTGTCTCGGCGATAGGCCGGGTGAAGCACAGCGCCGCGCTGGCGCAGGGCGTGCAGCTAACCGTGGGCGCGGGCGGGCTCGACCTGGCCGACGTGCAGCCGGGCGATAGCATCGCCGTCAACGGCGTGTGCCTCACCGTTGTCCGATTGTCGCCCGGGGAATTCGTGGTGGACATGTCGCAGGAGACGCTTGCCTGCACCACCGGTTTTGCCAATGGCGCGCGCGTCAATTTGGAGAAGGCGCTGCGCTTGGCCGATCGCCTCGGCGGGCACCTGGTCAGCGGCCATGTCGATGGTGTCGGCGAAGTCACGCATTTCTGCACTGCCAGCGAAAGCATGCTGCTTGCCATCCGCGCGCCGCATGCGCTGGCCAGGTATATCGCGCGCAAGGGCTCGATTGCGGTGAATGGCGTGAGTCTCACCATCAACCGGGTCGCCGGCGCCGAATTCGAGATCAATCTGATCCCGCATACCTTGCAGATGACCACCTTGAACGAATTGCAGCCGGGCGATCATGTCAACCTGGAAGTCGACATGATCGCGCGCTATGTGGAGCGCATGTTGCACCCAGACGAGTAGGGTGGGTTAGGCCGCAGGCTGTAACCCGCAGTTACCCGTACCGTTCATCCCGTTGGAACCGACCGAGACTATGACGATTAGCCCGATACAAGACATCATCGCCGACATCAAGGCCGGCAAGATGGTGGTGCTGGTGGACGAGGAAGACCGCGAGAACGAGGGCGACCTGGTGCTGGCGGCGCAGTTCGTCACGCCGGAAGCGATCAATTTCATGGCCAAATACGGGCGCGGGCTGATTTGCCTGACGCTCACCGAGCAGCGCTGCGAGCAGCTCGACCTGCCGCTGATGGTGTCCGCCAACCGTTCTCCGCTAGGCACCAACTTCACCGTGTCGATCGAGGCGGCGGAGGGCGTGACCACCGGTATTTCCGCTGCCGACCGTGCGCGCACGGTACAGGTGGCAGTGGCACGGGATACCAGACCTGCGGACATCGTGCAGCCAGGCCACATTTTCCCGCTGAAGGCGCAGAACGGCGGTGTGCTGGTGCGCGCCGGTCACACCGAGGCAGGCTGCGACCTGGCGCAGCTTGCCGGGCTTACCCCCGCGGCGGTGATCTGCGAAATCCTCAAGGATGACGGCAGCATGGCGCGGCTACCGGATCTGCTGCCGTTCGCCGAGCGGCACGGCCTGAAGATAGGCACCATCGCCGACCTGATCCATTACCGCAGCCGCACCGAAATGCTGGTCGAGCGCGTGATGGAACGCCCGCTCACCACTATGCATGGCGATTTCCGGCTCATCGTCTATCGCGACAAGATCACGCGCGAAACCCACCTCGCGCTGGTGAAAGGCGGGATCGCGCCGCAGCAGGAAACCCTGGTGCGGGTGCACGAGCCGCTCTCGGTGATCGATCTGCTCGATGCCGCCAGCCGCACGCATTCCTGGAACCTCAATCGTGCGCTAGCCGAACTGGCGCGGGCGGAGCGCAGCGTGGCGGTACTGCTGCATCGCTGCGAGACGGCCGAAGAGCTGCTGCAACGCGCCGGCGCCGCGCCCGAACAGGTGCCGGCACCGGCCAAGTTCGACCTGCGTAATTACGGCATCGGAGCGCAGATACTGAAAGATATCGGCGTCGGCAGAATGCGGCTGCTCGCGATCCCGCGTAAAATGCCGAGCATGGCCGGTTTCGATTTGGAAGTGACGGGTTACCTGCAACCATAGTTATGTACCGCAGAGGCGCAAAGGGCGCAGAGGAAAGCCCACATGTTTCTCTGCGTACTCAGCGTCTCTGCGGTTAAAAGTGTTTTTACTACAAGCAAGCATACCAACCACTAGATGAAAGAACCGACATGGCGCGCTACGACAACATTTATGAAATCGAACCCGACCTGACCGGTGATGGGCTGCGCATCGGCATCGCGATGAGCCGCTACAACATCGAGATCGGTGAAGGGCTGCTTGGCGCCTGCACTGCGGAGCTGGCCAGGTGCGGCGTATCGGAGGATGACATGGTGATCGTCACCGTGCCGGGCGCGCTGGAGATTCCGCTGGCACTGATGCAGATGGCGGTGAGCGGGCGTTTCGATGCGCTGGTGGCGCTGGGCGCTGTGGTGCGCGGCGACACCTACCATTTCGAGGTGGTGTCGAACGAGTCGGCGAGCGGGCTGACGCGGGTGCAGCTCGACACCGGCGTGCCGGTGGCCAACGGCATCCTCACCACCGACAACGAAGACCAAGCCTTCCAGCGTATGAGCCAGAAGGGTACCGAGGCGGCGCAGGCGGCGGTGGAAATGGCCAATCTGATGGCCAACCTGGACGAAGAAGCAGAAGGGGAAAATGAGTAACGCGGCGCCCAAGGCCGGGCCCGCCGGTGCGAAGAGTGCGCGGCGCCGCGCGCGGGAGTTTGCTTTGCAGGGTATCTATCAATGGCTGCTGTCTGGTGCCTCCGCGTCGGCCATCGAGCAGCAACTGGCCGAGCAGAAGGATTTTTCCAAGGTTGACCAGGCACACTTCCTGGGGTTGCTGCGTGGCGTGCTGGGCGGGGCGGAGGCTTTGCGTGCCGCGCTCCAGCCGCACCTGGACCGTCCGATTGCGAAATTGTCCCCGGTCGAGCACGCAATCCTGCTGATCGGTGCGCAGGAGTTGTCGGCTGCGCCGGAAATCCCCTACAAGGTGGCGATCAACGAGGCGGTCGAGCTGGCCAAGACCTACGGCGGCACCGACGGTCACAAATACGTCAACGGCGTGCTCGACAAGTTGGCGGCGCGGGCGCGCGCCACCGAGATTGCTGCCGGGAAATAGTCGGCGTCAGACCAGCAGGGCGTCGTGCTGCAACAGCGGGCCCACCACCAGGGTGATGGAGTGTTCAATCAGCACCAGGTCGTCTTCGGGCACCCGGATGCCGCACATGCCCAGCCCCGACAGCTTGGTCATCGTGCCGTTGCCCATCCTGCTCAACACGTCGCCGGGATGGAGTTCCACCATGCGATCCGGTTCCGGTCTGCACGGCCACGGGTATTCCTTGCGTTCCTTGACCGTGTAGTATTGCTTGAGTTGAAAGCTGTAGCTCATGATCCCCACCCCTTGTTCGACAAGAACCCGTCGCTGCGGGTGTCCCGATTCCCATTCAGCAAACTGCGTGCTAGCGTGCATGCGCACCTGCGGCTTGAAGGGGGCGGTGCACAATAAGTTGTAATTAAAATAAAAATCCATGCGGCGGGCCGTATTACAGACATGGAAAAACGGGGCGATGATCCAGGCAAACCGTCGGAAAAATGGTGCGGGTGACGAAATCCCGTCGGTGGGTGGCGGCGCAATGTCTCGACTGCGCTACAATGCGCGCATGATTAGCGAATTCGACATGATCCGTCGCTACTTTACCCATGCTGCGCCGCATGCGGTGCTGGGGGTGGGCGACGACGCCGCGCTGATCCGGCCGGCACCGGATAAGGAATTGGCCGTATCCACCGACATGTTGCTGGCCGGCACCCATTTTTTCCCCGATGCCGATGCGTACCAGCTTGGGCATAAGGCGCTGGCGGTGAATCTTTCCGACATGGCGGCGATGGGCGCCACGCCGCGCTGGGTGACTCTGGCGCTGGCGCTGCCCGCGGCCGACGAAGCTTGGCTGGGGGCGTTCTCGCGTGGCTTCATGGAACTGGCCGCAGCATTCGAGGTGGATTTGATCGGTGGCGACACCACGCGCGGGCCGCTTGCCGTGTGCGTCCAGATCATGGGTGAGGTGCTGGCGGGACAGGCCCTGCGCCGCAGTGGCGCACAGCCCGGGGACGAAATCTGGGTTTCCGGCACGCTCGGTGACGCGGCGCTGGGGCTGGCCGCGTTGCGCGGCGAAATTCAATTGGATGAAGCGGAACTTGCCGCCTGCCTGCCGGCGCTGCATCGGCCGGTTCCGCGCGTGGCATTGGGACAGGCGCTGTTGGGGCTGGCTCACAGCGCCATCGACGTTTCCGACGGCCTGTGCGCCGATCTCGGCCACATCCTGGAGACATCGGGGGTGGGGGCCATGATCGAGTTCGCGGTGCTGCCCAAATCCGCCGTATTGCAGCGCCACCTTGCCGAGCCAGCGGCGCTTCGTGCGCTGCTGGCGGGCGGGGACGATTACGAATTGTGCTTCACCGCGCCGCGCGATGCACGCAAGACACTGCTTGAGTTGTCGCGCAAATCGGGCGTCACGCTGACGCGCATCGGCCGCATCGAGGCGGGGCAGGGCTTGCGCGTGCTCGACTTCAGCGGTGCGCCGATGCAGATCGCGGAGGGCGGGTTTGACCACTTCCACTGAGCGTCTGCGCCCGTCCTGGCGCTTCCTGCTCGGCCATCCAGCGCACTTTGTCGCGCTAGGGTTCGGTTCCGGCATGGTGCGTCTTGCTCCCGGCACCTTCGGCACCCTGGCGGCGTTTCCGCTTTATTGGTATCTGAGCGCGCGCTTCGCCGGCCTTGATTTCCTGCTGCTGCTCGCAGCGCTGTTCGTCGCTGGTATCTGGGCGTGCGGCAAGGCCGGCCATGCCTTGGGCGTACATGACCACGGTGCCATCGTCTGGGACGAGATCGTGGCGTTCATGCTGGTGCTGTACTTTACCCCCGATGGCTGGCGCTGGCAGGCGCTCGCGTTCCTGCTGTTCCGTTTGTTCGACATTCTCAAGCCGCCACCGATTGCCTATTACGATCAGCACTTGCCGGGCGGTGTGGGCGTGATGTTCGACGATCTGCTTGCTGCCGGCTACGCCTTGCTGTGCTTGGCGCTGTGGAAAAGCTATGGCTGATGACGGCCTTTATTCCCTTGCCGAGCGGGTGGGCAAGGCGCTAAGCGCGCGCGGCCTGCTGCTGGCGACGGCGGAATCCTGCACCGGTGGCGGCGTCGGTGCCGCGATCACCGCGGTGCCAGGCAGTTCGCAGTGGTACGAGCGCGGCTTCATCACCTACAGCAATGAGGCCAAGCACGACATGCTGGGTGTGAGCGCAGATACCCTCGCGCAGCATGGCGCGGTGTCCGAGGCGGTGGTGCGCGAAATGGCGAGGGGTGCCTTGCGCATGAGCCGCGCGCAGATTGCGCTCGCGGTGAGCGGTATTGCCGGCCCGGGCGGCGGCAGCGCGGACAAGCCGGTTGGCACGGTGTGTTTTGCCTGGACATGGCAGGGCGGCACGGAGCATCGCGAAACCCTGTGGCTGGCGGGGGATCGTGCCGTAGTGCGCCGGCAGGCAGTGGAAATCGCGCTGCAAGGTCTGCTGCGCCTGTTGGGAGAAACTACCCTTTCAGCTTGATTGCCAGCACTGCCTGGTTGCGCAGCGCCTTCACCAGGCTCAGGCATTCCGGGGGCAGGTCGATGCTGTTGGCCTCGTCCTTGTCGCAGTAAAGGACACCCACTGTTTTTTTGTTGACCACCACCGGCAGCAGAATGAAGGTTTCCGCCGGGAAGAAGCGCCGATAATCCTGGGGGATGAAATTGCGGATCGAGTCCGCGTTGACGTCCTTGATCAGTATGTCTACGCCCTTGGTCACCGCGGCGTAGAACACGCCCTGCTGTTTTTCGACGGGGATGGAGAAGGGACCCAGCATCGGGTCGATGACCGGGCCGAAGCCGAAGCGGCACTTGAGGGTGTTTTTGGCCGGCTCGTGGAACGCGATCATCACGCGGGTGAAGCCGATGCTGCGGTACAGGGTTTCCAGGATTATGCGCAAGGCATCGTTCAATTCGAATTCACCGGTAAGGATGTTGGCGAGTTCCTGCACGCCCATGCTCAGGGCGGCCTGCTGCTTGGCGGTTTCATTGCCCGCCGGGTAGTCGTATGGAGATCGCGTGATCAGCGAGTCTCCAGCGGCGAACACGATCTGTTGCGTGACATCGCTCAACTCTCCTGCCGGAGCCTGGGTGGTGAGGCTTTCTCCCCAGTTGCGCAGTCTGTCGCAGAGCTCGCTCCTTTGCGTCTCGAATCCCAGGACGGCGATTTCGCCCAGCAGTCTCTTGATGGTTTCGCCGGCCAGGCCGATGGTGTCTTGTGGCGACAGGTCGGTGACCGGGGCATAGCGGTTGGTGGTTTCCGCGAGCATGGCGAGCTGCTTGTCCGGAGGGGCGGTGCAGATGATATTGCAGGTTTCGCAGGCAAATTCCGCCAGCACGCGCAATTTGTCTTCCTGCAGCAGCGCCTGTTTGGATTTGCCGCGCTCGATGCGGGTCATGCTGTTGATGATTTTCCCCGGCAGGTTCCAGGAGCGTGCCACGCCGACGCCGAGTTCTTCGTAGGAAATGCCGAGGATGGCGGCAGAGGCGGTTTCCTCGTCCAGGTTTTTTTGCCGCATCAGGTGCTTGATCTCGAGCATCTCCTCGTGGAAATAAAAAGTGGCAAGTAGTTTGCCGAGGTTGTGGAACATGGCGCACAGGTAGGCTTCCTCCGGGTCGCCGATGCCGCTGCGCTGGCTGATTTCGCGCGCGAACAGGCTGGAAAAGTACGACGCGATGGCCTGGTCCTTGAGGTGCGAGGCGATGGTCTTGTTTTGCAGATGGCCGTACAGCGCCAGCGAGGAGGCGATGTTGCGCAGCGCCTGCACGCCGAGCACGATGATGGCGCGCGATACGGTGCGGATCCTGCCGCCGTACTGGCTGTAGGACGAGCTGTTGACCAGCTTGAGCAGCTTGTTGGTGAGCGCGAAGTCCTTCATGATGACTTCCGCCAGCTCCGTTACCGCCGTGCCGTCGGACGAGGTGGCCTTGTTGACCGCGCTCATGGTGCTGGACATCATGGGAAAGTCGCTTTTGGTGCGCATCCTGCGCATCAGGAATTCCAGCACCGCCTGCCGAGTTTCGCTGCTCTGATGCAGGTCGACTTCCGGGTCGAGATAGCCGCGCAGTGCATCGGCGAGCTTTTCGGCGCTGCCATGGCGCGCCTCCGGGCGCTTGGACAGTGCCTTGAGCACGATCTGGTCGAGCTTCTGGTCGACGTCGGCGTTGTTGTCGGAAGGCGGGGTGAATTCGGCGTTGAGGATTTTGTGCAGCGTCTGGGTGGCGGTTTCGCAGCAGGCCGCAGGCGAGCCGGTCAGCATTTCATACAGCACCATGCTGGCGGCGAACACATCGGCGCTGGGGCGGAATATTTTCTGCTCGATGTATTCCGGCGCCATGTAGCTGGGCGTGCCGAACAGCTTCTCGTTGCCGGCGGCGGCAGTGGAGAAGTGCTGGGCGATGCCGAAATCCATCACCCGCGCGGTGCCGTTTTCGGTGACCAGGATGTTGGACGGCTTGATGTCGCGGTGCACCACCTGGTTCTGGTGCGCAAACTGGAGCGCATCCAGTACCTGTATCGTGATCTTTACCGCCTGTTCGCGATCCAGGCGGCCTTCCTGCAGGATCAGGTTGGAGAGGGGCGTGCCCTTGACGTATTCGAATACCAGGAACGGCGTGTTGCCTTCCTCGCCGGCGTCATAAAGCGTGACAACGTTGGGGTGTTGCAGCTTGCCCGAAATCAGCGCCTCGTCAAGCAGCGAGCGCACGCGGCTGGCGCGCCCCTCGGCGGGGCCGCTGATTTGCAGCGTCTTGATCGCGACCAGCCGCTTGAGGTGGGTGTCCTCGGCCAGGTAAACAGTGCCCTGTACACCTTTCCCCAGTATCTTGTGAACTTTGAAGCGGCCGATCTGTTTCGGCAACGGATGTTCCATTACAAGCCCTTTCCATCGGGTCTTATAACGGATTGGATTTCAGGAACTTAAGCTGCTTGGCCGTGGCATCAGTACTTTTGCTTGATTGCCAGCACTGCTTGGTTACGCAGCGTCTTGAGCAGGTTGAGGTCATCGGGACGGATGTTGAGCGAGCCGGCTTCGTCCTTGTCGCCGTAGAACAGGCCGATCGCCTTTTTGTTGACGATGATGGGGAACAGGATGAACGACTGTGCCGGCACCATTTTGCGGTACCAATCCGGGATGTAGGCGCGGATCGAATCGGCGTTGACGTCGCTGATGAGAATGTCGGCGGCCTTGTTGAGCGCGGCAAAGAATGCACCCTGGCTGCTTTCCACCGGGATGGCGAAGCGCGGCAGTATCTTGTCGATGTCGCGTCCGAAGCCGAAACGGCCCTTGAGCGTATTGCCACTCGAATCGCGCACGCACAGCAGCACGCGCGAAAAGCTCATGCCGCGGTACATGGTTTCCAGGATCATGCGCAGGATGTCGTTCAACTGGAAGTCGCCGACCAAGGTGTTGGTGATGTCCTGCACCCCCGCGGTGAGCACGGCCTGGCTGTTGATCAGCGGCGTTTCCTCTCCGGCGAGGGTGATGGTCTGCGTTTCCAGCGGGTCGGCGGCCTTGAGCGTGATGTTGTCGAGCGTGTCGGCGGCGACCTGCGCCGCAGTTCTGGCCGGCGCGGCCGCAGGCATGGTCTGCTTGTTCCAGTTGCGCGCCTTGCTGAACAGCGTGCTGTGGGTGGTGTCGAAATTGAGGATGGCCGCTTCGCTGGCAAGCTCGGCATAGGAGCTTTCCACCAGCTTGTTGAGCTGATCTTCCGAGGTGTGCAGAGCCTGTGCGTAGTGGCTGGCGATTTCCTTCAGTTTTTTCTCTCTTTCCTCGGGTGAGGCGGAGCGCACCATCTCGCACAGCGCACAGGACAGTTCCGCGGTGACGCGCAGCTTGTCATCAAGGGTGACCGGATTTTTCGGTGACTCGCTTTCGATGCGGCGCATGCTGTTGACGATTTTCCCCGGAAAATTCCATTTGCGCGCTACGCCCATGCCCAGTTCCTGGTAGGAAATGCCCAGCACGCTGGTGGCGGCGTTGACCTCGTTCAGGCCTTTTTGCTGCATCAACCGGCCAATCTCCATTGCCTCCTCGTGGAAGTAGAACATCACCAGCAGCTTGCCGAGATTGTGGAACATGGCGCAGATGAAGGCCTCTTCGGTGTCGCGGATGCCCATTTTTTTCGCCACGTCGCGCGCCATTACCCCGGCGAAATAGGCGGACAGCGCCTCGTCTTTGAGGTGCGCTGCCTGCGACTTGTTCTGCAAATGCTCGTACAGCAGCAGCGTGACCGCGATGTTGCGTACCGTTTCGAAGCCGAGGATGATCACCGCACGCGAAATGGTGCTGATGCTGCCGCCGTACTGGCCGTAGGTGGCGCTGTTGACCAGCTTGAGCAGCTTGTTGGTGAGCGCGTAATCCTTGAGGATGTTGTTGGACAGCTCGGTGACGCGCTCGCTGTCCGAGGAGGCGATCTTGTTGACCATGCTGATGGTGTGCGACAACGCCGGGAAATCGCTCTTGTGGCGCATGCGCCGTAGCAGGAAGTCGAGCGTCGCCTGCTTGGTGTTATCGCCGCTTTCCGCCGGCGCGTCCTCCTCCGGGTTGAGGTAGAGGCGCAGTGCCACGGACATCTGCTCGGCGCTGGCGTAGCGGTCGTCGGGATCCTTGGCGAGCGCCTTGAGCACGATCTTGTTGAGTTTCTCGTCCACCGCGTCGTTGGCTTCGGACGGCGTCGCGAACTCGCTGTTGAGCACCTTGTTGATGGTGGCGAGCAGGTTGACGCTGCTGACCGCGGGTTTGCCGGCCAGCATTTCATACAGCACCATGCCTGCCGCGTAGATGTCGGCGCCGGGACGGAAAGTCTTGCTGTTGATGTATTCCGGCGCCATGTAGGTTGGGGTGCCGGCCAGCGCTTCGCCGCCGTTCTCGGCGTCGGTGAAATGCTGGGCGATGCCGAAGTCCATCACCCGTGCAGTGCCGTTGTCCATGACGATGACGTTGGAGGGTTTGATGTCGCGGTGCACCACCTGTTTGTGGTGGGCAAAGGCCAGGGCGTCGAGAATCTGGATGGCGATTTCCACCGCCTGCGGCGGCTCGAACGGACCGTTTTCCGCAATCATGCGGGCCAACGGTATGCCCTCGACGTATTCGAACACCAGATAGGGAGTGCCGCCTTCCTCCCCGGCGTCATACAGGGTGACGATGTTGGGGTGCTGAAGTTTGCCCGCGATCAGTGCCTCGTCGAGCAGGGAGCGGATGCGCTCGCCGCGCTTGGCGGCAGCACCGCCGATCTGCATGGTCTTGATCGCCACCTGGCGTTGCAAATGCGAGTCTTCGGCCAGATAGACCGTACCCTGGGCGCCCTTGCCCAGGATGCCGAGGATGTTGAAGCGGCTGATTTGCTTGGGTACGGCCAGTCCCATGATTTTTCCGGTTATGGTGGGGCGCAAGATGGCGCCCGGCGTGCGTTTGAGAATAAAGCTATTTCGGCTTAAATTACCTGAACTTAAGTAGCGAATACCGCTAACCCCCAATGGGTATGGAGGTGCTGGTGAAGTTTCAACAGCCTTGTTGGCTTTGGCGCTATGGCTTGCACGCACCTTAATTCCTTAGTATATTGATCGGGTATTTTTCTCTCTAGTGTGAAAAATAAGGAAAAAGCCATATGCACAAAGGCTCTTCTGGCAAGCAATTTGGTGCATGGGTTTCTGGGGGCAAGCCATTTCAGCGAAATGGCGGGTCTTTTTCATTTGCCGCATTTCTTTTCCCAGGGCTGTTTTTGAAACAGCACGAGTGGGCTAGGCAGCCTGCGCGCCTGTGAGAGTTGCCAGCGTGAATGTCCTGACGAGACTGCGCCATGCCTTGGAATTTTTCCTGAAACACTCTCCGTTTCGTTGGGTCGCGCTATTCCTTGTCGTATCAATATTTACCGGAACAATCGCTTATAGTTATATCAAAATCGACAACGATATGACTGCTGCGGCGCTGGCGCGCCGAGAGGCTGTCGCGCAATTGGTAGCCGCCATGTTGGCGGAAAAATTTGGGCGCAGTAGCGACGTTGCCGTTGCGCTCGCGACGCGCGTGCGGTTCAAAGAACTGGTTGCGGCGGGGAAGTGGGACGAGGCGATCGAGATTATGCATGATGTGCCGCTCAATTTTCCATATATTGATCGCCTGTTTTTGGCCGACGTTGATGGGACGCTGCAGGCTGATATGCCGGCACTACCCGGCGTGCGCGGAATCGATTTTTCCTCGCGCGACTGGTTTCGAGGCGTAAGCCGTAACTGGCAGCCCTACGTTTCTCCAGTCTATACGCGGGCGGGGGCGCCAAAGCTGAACGTTTTTGCAATTGCCGTACCGGTTAAAAACACGGCAGGGCGCGTCATGGCGATTCTGGTTTTGAAAATCCACATCGAGAATTGGCTGCAATGGCTCGCGGAGATTGATTTGGAGAAGGATGCATCTACCTACATCGTGGATTCTGAAGGGCAGCTGGCGTTTCATTCCAAGCATGGTGGCCAGAAAGAAATCGTCAACCTATCGTCAATGCCCATCGTGCAGAAACTACGGCGCGGCGAACAGGGAGTGGAAATCGGGTTCGACGCAGCGGGGCACGAGCAGTCCATTACCGCTTATGCGGCCATTCCTGGCTACGGTTGGGGGGTGGTAGTGCAACAACCGGTACGTTCGTCGCATGCTCTGGCCGCTAGGGACAATCAGCTCCGGCAGCTGTTGGTCGGCTATGGCCTCATTCTTTTGTTTGGCCTGACGACGGCAATTTTGATTCTGCGTATCGTCAGTGCGCGCCAGAAAGCGGAGAGCGATCGTCAGTTGCAAGCAACCCTGGAACGGCACGTGCTCGAGCGCACGATGGAGTTGCAAGCCGCCAATCGGGAGCTGGAGGCATTCAGCTACTCGGTGTCGCATGATTTGCGCGCGCCGCTGCGTTCGATAGACGGTTTCAGCCTGGCATTGTTGGAAGATTATGCCGAGCGATTCGACGATCAAGCCAAGGACTATTTGAATCGTATACGTAGTGCGACCCAGCGCATGGGTCATCTCATCGATGATATGTTGATATTGTCGCGCGTCACGCGCGTCGAGATGCGGCGCGCGCCAGTTGACCTTAGCGCGCTTGCCACGAACGTGCTCGAGGAGTTGCAGAAAAACGAGCCGGAGCGCAAGGTGGATTGGCGCGTCGAGCCGGCGCTGACTGCGGAGGGGGATGTCGATTTGTTGCGCATGGTGTTGGCCAACTTGCTCGACAATGCCTGGAAATATACTGCCCGCCAGAAATTGCCGCGCATCGAAGTCGGCATGGCGCGCAATGCCGGTGGTGCAATGGAATTCTTCGTGCGCGATAACGGCGTCGGCTTCGACATGGCTTATGCAGGCAAGTTGTTTGGTGCTTTTCAACGCATGCATTCGGCGAGCGAATTTCCTGGCACCGGGGTTGGACTGGCCATTGTGCAACGCGTTATTCATCGTCACGGTGGGCAAGTTCGCGGCGAAGCGGCAGTCGGGCGAGGCGCCACGTTTTATTTTACGTTGCCTGTTTGAATTTTGATCGGAGATTTGCATGTCCAATAAAACCATACTGCTGGTTGAAGATAATTCAGACGATGAGGCGCTGACGCTGCGGGCGCTCCGGAAAAACAACATCCTCAATGAAGTAACCGTGGTGCGCGATGGCCAGCAAGCGCTCGATTATTTTTTCGGCGAGGGTGCGTCTACCCGCTCCATGCCGACTGTGGTATTGCTGGATTTGAAACTGCCCAAGATTGAAGGACTCGAAGTGTTGCGTAAAATTCGCGACGATCCGCGCACCTGCATGCAGCCCATTGTAATCCTGACCTCCTCCAAGGAAGAACAGGATATTGTCAGCAGCTATCGCCTCGGCGCCAATAGCTACATTCGCAAGCCAGTGGACTTTAATCAGTTTATGGAAGCAATTCGGCAGTTGGGTCTCTACTGGTTGGTATTGAACGAGCCGCCTTTCCAGCGGGAGTAACCAACGTGAAACCGTTGCACGTTCTGATCGTGGAGGATTCTGCGGATGATACGGAATTGCTGTTGCGCGAATTGCGGCGCGGTGGTTACGTGCCCGAGTTTGAAAGAGTGGAGACGCCGGAAGGGATGGAGGATGCGTTGTCCCGTAAATCTTGGGACCTGATAATTTCAGACCATACGATGCCGCGCTTCAATGCCTTGCAGGCGCTGAAACTTGCCCAGGAAACAGTGGGCGACGTTCCTTTTATCATTGTTTCCGGGTCAATTGGTGAAGATATTGCGGTTGCGGCGATGAAAGCCGGTGCCCACGACTACCTGATGAAGGGCAACATTGCGCGCTTGCTGCCTGCCATTGAGCGTGAGTTGCGCGAATTTGACATGCGACAAGGGCGCCGACTGGCGGACGAGACCATCCATCGTCTTGCTTATACCGACCCGGTCACTAACCTGCCGAATCGTGCCCAATTTCGCGAACTGGTGAAGAAAGCCGGGTTGGCCGGACAGCACGGGCAACACCCCCTCGCTTTATTGCTCTTGGATCTGGACCGCTTCAAGGATGTTAACGACACGCTTGGTCATGAGCGTGGCGATAATTTGCTGCAACAGGTTGGCATGCGTATGCGCGGCGCGTTGTTCGAGTCGGACGTGGTCGCGCGGCTCGGCGGCGACGAATTTGGTATTCTGCTGCCAAGATTGTCGGCGACCGACGATTTTCGGCATGCCATCAAAAAAATCCATGATTGTTTGGAAATGCCGTTCATGGTCGATGGCATTCCGATTGCTGTCGAGGCCAGCATCGGCGTGGCAACCATGCCGGAACATGCCGACGATTCGGATATGTTGTTGCAGCGAGCGGAAATCGCCATGTACCACGCCAAACAGCAGGCGAGCGGTTACGCCGTTTATGCGCCGGCATATGACCTATACAGCCCCGCGCGGTTGGGGCTGATGGCGGAATTGCGCGATGCGATTGAACAAAACCAACTGCTGCTTCATTTCCAGCCTAAAATCGCTCTCAAAACCGGCACCGCGATTGGCAGCGAAGCGTTGGTGCGCTGGCAGCATCCGCGCTACGGATTGCTTGCCCCAGACAAATTTATCGTGGCTGCCGAGCATACCGGTTTGATCAAGCCATTGACGGATTGGGTACTGAGGGACGCGCTGCGCCATTGCCAGAACGCTTGCTCGGAAGGGATGCAATTGCTACCGGTAAGCGTGAACCTTTCGGCGCGCTCGCTGCATGACCCGCAGTTGCCAAAGATGGTCGACGAAGCGCTTAATTCGAGCGGCGTCAGGCCGGATCGATTGATGTTGGAAGTCACCGAGAGTGCTATCGTGCTCGACCCGAAACGGGCTGAGGAAAATCTGGTGGCGCTGAGCCGCATGGGCGTCAAAATATCCATAGACGATTTCGGCACCGGTTACACTTCGCTCTCCAGCATTAAGCAGCTTCCTGTCCATGAAATTAAGATCGACCGGTCGTTTGTCAGCAACATGTTAACCGATCAAAAAGACGCAATGATCGTGCGCGCGATCATTGATCTTGGCCATCACCTTGGTTTGACTGTCGTCGCGGAAGGCGTGGAAAGCCAGGCGGTGTTGGATGCGCTTGCTGCCCAAGGGTGCGACGAAATACAAGGCTATTTCATCAGTAAGCCCCAGGCCTGGGGGTCAATGCAAGCCTGGCTCTCTGCATCCCCCTACAAACGCTAAACGGCCGGGGCTGAACGTGGCGATTGCTGCAGTGTGCCTGGAATAGCGAACCTGCTTTTGGTCGTTGGGGGGATATGCCATAATTGCAGCCCATTTGATCATGGCGGGGAACCACATGGACGAAAACAAGAGCAAAGCATTGGCGGCGGCGTTGTCGCAAATCGAAAAGCAGTTCGGCAAAGGCTCCATCATGCGCCTGGGCGAGCATGAGGTGGCGCAGGACATCCAGGTGGTGTCCACCGGGTCGCTCGGGCTGGACATCGCGCTCGGCGTGGGTGGCCTGCCGCGTGGGCGCGTGGTGGAAATCTATGGTCCGGAATCTTCCGGCAAGACGACGCTGACGCTGCAAGTGATCGCCGAGATGCAGAAGCTGGGCGGTACGGCGGCATTCATCGATGCCGAACACGCGCTCGACCCGCAGTACGCGAAGAAGCTCGGCGTGGAGGTCGAGGATCTGCTGATTTCTCAGCCAGACAACGGCGAGCAGGCGCTGGAAATTGCCGACATGCTGGTGCGTTCCGGTTCGGTGGACGTGGTGGTGGTCGATTCGGTGGCGGCACTGACGCCCAAGGCCGAGATCGAAGGCGAGATGGGCGAGCCGCAGATGGGCTTGCAGGCGCGTTTGATGAGCCAGGCGCTGCGCAAGCTGACCGCCAACATCAAGCGTTCCAATACGCTGGTGATCTTCATCAATCAGATCCGCATGAAGATAGGCGTGATGTTCGGCAACCCGGAAACCACCACCGGCGGCAACGCGCTCAAGTTCTACGCTTCGGTGCGCATGGATATCCGCCGCGTCGGTAGCATCAAGAAGGGTGACGAAGTGATCGGTTCGGAAACCCGGGTCAAGGTGGTGAAGAACAAGGTGTCGCCGCCGTTCAAGGAAGCGATTTTCGACATCCTCTACGGCGAGGGTATTTCGCGCGAAGGCGAAATCATCGAACTGGGCGTGCAGCACAAGCTGATCGACAAGTCCGGTGCCTGGTATGCCTACAACGGCGAGAAGATCGGGCAGGGAAAGGACAACGCGCGCGAATACTTGAAGGAGCACCCCGACACGGCGCGGGAGATTGAAGCCAAGATTCGCGCCGCGGTCGGTGTGGCCAAGGCCGAGGCAGTCCCGGCCTGAAGCAGGAGCCCGACATCAAGGCGCGTGCCTTGCGCTACCTGGCGCGGCGTGAGTATACGCGCCTCGAGTTGGCGCGCAAACTGGCGCCTCACGCCGACACCCCGCAGCAACTGGATGAGCTGCTCGATGAGTTGCAGCGCCGCGGCTGGCTGTCGGAGCAGCGTGCGGTGGAGCAGGTGCTGCGTGTGCGTCGCGCCAAATTCGGCGCTGCCCATATCGCCCACGAGTTGCGCGAAAAAGGCGTAACCGAGGAGCTGATAGACGGTGCGCTGGAACAATTCAAGGGGGGTGAATTCGATGCCGCGCTCGCAGTGTGGCGCAAGAAGTTCAGTGCCTTGCCGCAGGACGCCAGGGAGCGCGCCAAACAGATGCGCTTCCTGCAAAGCCGCGGCTTCGGCATGGATGTGATACGCCGCGTGTTGCGGCACGACGATGAGCAGTAAACAGAGTGTTCAGGGTGTTAATAGGGTGTTGAATAGCGTGTTGGGAAGAGCATGAAAAGCAGCGAAATCCGCCAGAAATTCCTCGATTACTTCGCCTCCAAGGGGCACACCGTGGTGGCTTCCAGTTCGCTGGTGCCGCACGACGACCCCACCCTGCTGTTCACCAACGCCGGCATGAACCAGTTCAAGGACGTGTTCCTCGGCTTCGACAAGCGCCCCTACGTGCGCGCCGCTTCGTCGCAGAAGTGCGTGCGCGCCGGGGGCAAGCACAACGACCTGGAGAACGTCGGTTATACCGCGCGCCATCACACCTTCTTCGAGATGCTGGGCAATTTCAGCTTCGGCGATTACTTTAAGCACGACGCGATCAGGTTTGCGTGGGAACTGCTGACGGTGGTGTTCAAGCTGCCCAAGGACAGGCTGTACGTGACTGTGTATGCCGAGGACGACGAGGCTTATGATATCTGGACGAAAGAGATCGGTCTTGAAGCTTCCCGCGTGATCCGCATCGGCGACAACAAGGGCGCGCGCTATGCTTCCGACAACTTCTGGATGATGGGTGATACCGGGCCGTGCGGCCCGTGCACGGAAATCTTCTACGACCACGGCGCGCATATCCCCGGCGGGCTGCCCGGCAGCCCCGACGAAGACGGCGACCGCTACATCGAAATCTGGAACAACGTGTTCATGCAGTTCAACCGCGACGAACACGGCGTGATGCATCCGCTGCCCAAGCCCAGCGTCGATACCGGCATGGGGCTGGAGCGCATCTCGGCGGTGCTGCAGGGCGTGCACAGCAACTACGAGATCGACCTGTTCCAGGCGCTCATCAAAGCCGCCGCGCGCGAGACCGCGTGCGGCGATCTCGACAGTCCCTCGCTCAAGGTGTTGGCCGATCACATTCGCGCCTGTTCTTTCTTGATCGCGGACGGCGTGATCCCCGGCAACGAAGGGCGCGGCTACGTGCTGCGCCGCATCATTCGTCGCGCCATCCGCCACGGCTACAAGCTCGGCGCGCGCGCCGCGTTCTTCCATAAGCTGGTGCCCGATCTGGTCGAACAGATGGGGGCGGCCTATCCAGAATTGAAGTCAGGGCAGGCGCGCGTGATGGAGATATTGAAGCAGGAAGAAGAACGCTTCTTTGCCACCATCGAACACGGCATGACGATATTGGAAGCGGAGCTTGCTGCACTCCCCTCGCCCTCCGGGAGAGGGGCTGAGGGCGTTGCAATGCTGAATGGAGAGATTGCTTTCAAACTGCATGACACCTACGGCTTTCCGCTCGACCTGACTGCAGACATCTGCCGCGAACGCGGTGTGAGGGTGGACGAAGTGGCATTCAACGTCGCGATGGCGCGCCAGAAAGAGCAGGCGCGTGCCGCAGGCAAGTTCAAGATGGCGGTCAACCTCGAATACGCAGGGCCGGCCACCACTTTCCACGGTTATGAGGTGCTGGAACACAAGGGCAACATCCTGGCGCTGTACAAGGACGGCGCGCCAGTGAATGAATTGCAGGAAGGCGAGCAGGGCGTGGTGGTTCTGGACGATACGCCGTTCTATGCCGAATCCGGTGGCCAGGTCGGTGATCGCGGCGAGCTGCGCAGCGTGCACGGCATTTTCGCGGTGGAAGATACGCAGAAAATTCAGGCCAGCGTATTTGGCCACCACGGCGTGGTGAAGACCGGCAAGCTCACCGTGGGTAACAGCGTCACGGCCAAGGTGGATGTCGCGGCGCGCAACCGTACCATGCGCAACCACAGCGCCACCCATCTGATGCACAAGGCGCTGCGGGAAGTGCTGGGCAGCCATGTGCAGCAGAAAGGTTCGCAGGTCGATCCGGACAAGACGCGCTTCGATTTCGCCCATACCCAGCCCGTGAGCGCCGAGGAAATCCGCCGCGTGGAGCAGATCGTCAACGCGGAAATTCTGGCCAATGCCCCCACCCTGGCGCGCGTGCTGCCCATCGAGGAGGCGCAGAAGAGCGGCGCGATGATGCTGTTCGGCGAAAAATACGGCGACGAAGTGCGCGTGCTCGATATCGGCACTTCGCGCGAGCTGTGCGGCGGCACCCACGTGGCGCGCACCGGCGACATCGGCCTGTTCAAGATCGTGGCGGAGTCCGGCGTGGCCGCGGGCGTACGCCGCGTCGAAGCGGTGACTGGCGAGGGCGCGCTGGCGCTGGTGCAGCAGCAGGAGCAACAGTTGCACCAGGTGGCGGATGCGGTGAAGGCGCAGCCTCAGGAAGCGGCGGCGCGCATCACGCAGGTGCTCGACAACGTTAAGGCGCTGGAGAAGGAACTGGCTGCGCTGAAAGCCAAGCTCGCGTCTGCGCAAGGTGACGAATTGCTCGCGCAGGCGCAGGACATCAACGGTGCCAAGGTGCTGGCCGCGCGGCTCGACGGCGCCGATGCCGCAGCATTGCGTGCCGCGCTGGACAAGCTCAAGGACAAGCTCAAACCCGCCGCCATCGTGCTGGCTGCGGTGAACGACGGCAAGGTGAGCCTGATCGCGGGCGTGACCGCCGACCTCACCGCCAAGGTGAAGGCGGGCGATCTGGTCAATGCGGTGGCGCAGCAGGTCGGCGGCAAGGGCGGGGGTAGGCCGGACATGGCGCAGGCTGGCGGCACCGATCCGTCCAAATTGCCGCAGGCGCTGGCGAGCGTACCCGACTGGGTCAGGGCGAAGTTGTAAATCGGATGCCCGGCCTGGGCACTCAGCTTTCGACCATTTTCCGTACCACGGCGTTGAAGGGCGTAATCCATTCCGGTGCGAACTGGTTGTCGCAGGCGTTCACTTCCGCGATGGCGCGTACCAGCGAGCGTGTGTCGCCGCGCTGTTTGTGTTTGAGCATTACCGCTTCGAAAGCGTCGGCGATGGCGAGGATTTTGGCGCCGGGCGCGATCTCGGCGTTTTTCAGTCCACGCGGATAGCCCGCGCCATCCGGCATTTCATGATGTTGCCATACCATTTCGGCGGCTGCCTGCCAGCCGGGCATGCGTTTCAACAGGCCGGCGCCCAGCTCGGGGTGGCTGCGCAGCAACTGTTTCCCGGCCGCGGAGAGGTTGCCCGGCTTGAGCCAGAGCGATTCGGGCAAAAGCAGCATGCCGATGTCGTGCATGTAAACTGCCGCTTCCAGTTGCAAGGGGTCGACCGGCTTCCCTGCCGCTTCATTGCTATCCAGTGCCAAGCGCAGCAGGCGTTCGGTGCGTCCATTGAACAGCGGCGAGCGGGCTTCATATTGGAGCGCGAGGCTATGGAAGAAATGCAGGTCGGCGGCGGTGTTGGCCGGCGCTTGGGACGCAGCGGGTACTGCGGGCTTGACGGGCGTTGCGGTGCCGGCGGGGCGGAAGCCGGTTACGGTTTCGATCAGGCGCATGGCCTGCATGTGGAGTTGGGCGGCGGGGGCTGCGGCCAGCGCTTCGAGACCATCCACCAGCGGTGCCAGCTTCAGGTGAGCCAGTGCCTGGCCCTTGCCCAGGGCTTCGGCGGCGAGTTCGAGACGATCCATGGCGAGCAGGACGGCTTCGGCGAGTATGGCGGAGAAGCCGATCTCGCCGCTACGCACGCGCCCCAGCAGGGTTTCGATGGGATGGGCGATGAGCCCGCCCATTTCCACCTTGCAGACCGAGGCATCACCCTTGATGCTATGAACGGCACGGAACAGGCTGGCGATCAGTGCCGGGTCGTGCGGCGCGCGCACCAGGCCGGCGACGTCGCGCTCGATGTTGGGGGCCTGGTCGGCGAGGGTGTCGATGAATTCATGCAGCAATTCTTCATCGTGAATGACCGGCTGGGTCAGGGCGGAATGATCCATCAATGCACCTTTCGCTGGCAGTTGGCGGGCGCGGGCGCCGCGTCCGTCGATGATGGCACCCATTCTACCAACATGTTTTGCATTGGTTGCATTGTTTACAACGTTTACAATGCGCCCTGGCCGTTTTGGCAAATTGGCAAAAAGGAAAATACGACATGGCAATGGATGTGATCGACTATCAGATTTTCGGCAGCGAGATGCAGTATGTGGAGATCACGCTCGATCCCGGTGAGGCTGCGGTGGCGGAAGCGGGCAGCATGATGTTCATGGAAAACGGCATCGAGATGGAGACGGTCTTCGGCGACGGCTCGGCGCAGCAATCCGGTCTGCTCGGCAAGTTGATGGGCGCCGGCAAGCGGCTGCTTACCGGCGAGTCGCTGTTCACCACGGTATTCTTCAATCAGGCGCAAGCGCGCAAGAACGTCTATTTCGCCGCACCTTATCCGGGCAAGATCATCCCGGTCGACCTGACGAAAATCGGCGGCACGCTGATTTGCCAGAAAGACGCTTTCCTGTGCGCGGCAAAAGGCGTGTCGATCGGCATTGCGTTCCAGCGCAAGCTGGGAGTGGGCTTATTCGGCGGCGAGGGTTTTATCATGGAGAAGCTGGAAGGCGACGGCATGGCCTTCGTGCATGCCGGCGGCACAGTGTGCGAGCGCGATCTCGCACCGGGCGAGATATTGCGCCTCGACACCGGTTGCATCGTCGGCTTCCAGCCCACCGTGGGCTATGACATCCAGTACGTAGGCAAGATCAAGAGCGCGCTGTTCGGCGGCGAGGGCTTGTTCTTCGCCACCCTGCAAGGACCAGGTAAGGTCTGGCTGCAATCGCTACCGTTCAGCCGCCTCGCCAACCGCGTCATTGCCGCATTGCCACGCGGCGGCGGTCGCCATGGCGAGGAAGGTTCGCTGCTGGGTGGGCTGGGCGGCCTGCTCGATGGTGACAACAGCTGATGGCATTTACCCTGCATTGCTTTGGCCCTGGCCTTCCCGCCGGTGGCGTTTCCGCTGTTGCTGCATTTGATGAGGGAAGGCTGGTGCTCGATCTGGCCGGACGCCGCATCGAGGTGGACGCCTTGCGCATCGGCGTGCAGGCGGGCGGCTTCGATCACCAGCAGTTGATGCTGTCGTGGCAGGACGAGGAGGGCGCGTGGTTGGCGCTGGCTGCGGGCGCGGCGGGGCAGGAAGCGTTGCAGCAGCAGGCGCCCGCTGCGTTGCAACAGGCGCTGTCGCAATGGCAGGGCAGGACGCGTGAGGTGAGACGGCGCTTCCGCGTCGCTGCCGTGTTGCTGGGTGTGCTTTTATTGCTGCCCGTGCTGATGCTGGGCGTATTCTGGTGGCAGGCAGAAAACATCGCTGGCTGGGTGGCGCAGCGCGTACCCTTGGAAGTCGAGCAGCGCTTGGGCGAGCTGTCGTTCGCGCAGGTCAAGGCCACCGGCAAGCTGGTGGAACACTCCCCGGCGCAGCGTGTGGTCGAGGAGATCGGCACACGCCTGACGCAGGGCTCGCGCTATCACTACCAATGGTTTGTGCTGGAGGATGATACCGTCAATGCTTTCGCCATGCCGGGCGGTTACGTGGTGGTGCATACCGGCTTGATCGAGGCGGCCGATTCGGCGGAGGAGCTGGCCGGCGTGCTGGCGCATGAAGTGCAGCACGTCGAGCAGCGCCACAGCCTGAAAGGGCTGGTGCACGGCCTGGGCTGGCAGGCGGCGTTGAGCCTGGTCATCGGCGATGTGAGCGGCAGCGTGTGGAGCGGACTCGCCAGTCAGTTGGGGCAACTGCAATTCAGCCGTACCCAGGAAAGCGAAGCTGATCTTGCCGGACTCAAGGCGCTGGTGCGGGCGGGCATTGATCCGTCCGGTATGTTGCATTTTTTCGAGAAAATGGCCAAGCGCGACGGCGCGCAGGTGACGTTGCTGTCTTCTCATCCGGCCAGTGAGGATCGCTTTGCGGCGATACAAAATGCACTGGCGGGCATGGATTTGCGCGGGGTTCTGCCTTTGCCTTATGACCGGGCGGGTATGCGTGCAGCAAGGGCTGGCGAGTGACGATAAAGCGTGGCACACTCCGTGCCTTATGAGCCAAGAAGACGATCATCTTAGCGAGAACATCAGCGGGCAAATCAGCTACCCGGTGGATCCGCTGTCCGAGATCGGGCAGAGCGGGAACCTCATAGAAAAGGTGGTGCGCATTCACGCCTTGCTCGAAGCGCGTTACCCCTTCCTGCACCGTATCTCCGCAGCGCTATATGACCCCAAGACCGATCTGGTGAAAACCTTTGTGCACAGCAGCCGGGACGAGCCGCTGCCGCATTACCAGGCCAAACTGGCCGACGCGCCTTCACTCAAGGAAATCGTGGAAAGAGGGCGCCCGCGCGTGGTGAGCGACCTCAAGCTGTTCGAGGAAAGCAGCCATGAACATGCCAAGCGCATCGTGCGCCAGGGCTATCGCTCCAGCTACACCATGCCGATGTATGCCCAGGGCGTCTTCTTCGGCTTCCTGTTTTTCAATTCCTACGAGAAGGGCGTGTTTACCGACGTGGTGGTGCACGAGATCAGCCCGTTCGGTCACCTGGTGGCGTTGATCGTCATCAGCCATTTGCAGACGGTGGAGACGCTGGTGGCCACGGTGAAGACGGCGCGCGACATGGTGCAGGTGCGCGACTTCGAGACCGGCAGTCACCTCAACCGCATGTCCCGTTTCGCTCGCCTGATCGCGCGCGGACTGGCCGATAAATATGGCTTCAGCGACGAATACATCGAAAGCATCTTCATGTTCTCGCCGCTGCATGACATCGGCAAGATCGGCATCCCGGACAGCATCCTGCTCAAGGCGGCCAAGCTGACCGAGGCCGAGTTCGAGACCATGAAGACGCATGCCAGCAAGGGCAGGGAACTGGTGGACCAGATGCTGGGCAATTTCAACCTGGGACGCATGCAGTATGTGGAGGTGTTGCGCAACATCGCCGAATTGCATCACGAAGCGATGGACGGTTCCGGTTATCCTTACGGCCACCGCGGCGAGAACATCCCGATCGAGGCGCGCATCGTGGCGGTGGCGGACGTGTTCGACGCGCTGACCAGCAGTCGTCCTTACAAGGAGGCGTGGGACAACAACCGCGCCTTCGCCTTGTTGCAGAGCCTGAGCGGCATCAAGTTCGACGCCGATTGCGTGGACGTGCTGGTGGCATCACGCGCCGAGGTCGAGGAAATCCAGGCGTATTTCGAAGAAGACATGCTGGGATAGGCGTCAGGCTGCGCTGCAATAGGCGCGGCTGTACGGATGGACGTCGTTGCGGTTGCGGATTGCGGCATCGTCCAGCCAGAGGTAACCGCCGTGCTGCTCCGCCGGCAAATCGAGCTGCTCCGCGCGGACACGCAATTCGTAGGCGAGCACCACGTAATGGGTGCCGAATGAAGGGTCGTCGCTGAAGTTGTCGGTGTACAGGTGTTCGTATACGCCGAGAAAACGCGCTTGTTCCAGGGAAAAACTGGTGCCCAGTTCGTCCAGCGTCAGGCGGCGGAATGCCTGCTCTCGAGTTTCATCCTTGGCCAAGCGCCCGCCGGGAACGAACCAGCAGCCCTGTGCGGGGCGATTGTTGCGCAGTCCCAGCAATATTTCGTTCCGCTCATTGCGGACGATGAAATCGAGCGAGACCAGCGGGGTGTGGCGCACGACAAAGGCAAAAATATCCTGCGGTAATTTCATGATGGCCGGTTTGCGGGAAAGTAATATGATGTTGCCCTTATTCTACCTGTTCTGCTTGTATGGGCTTGGAGCAAGAACGATTTCGTGGGTTTTTGATCGGGTGGGCGCGGCATGAGGCAGTTTCTCGCGATTGTGGCGGAATCCTGGCGGGCGATGACGATGAACCCGCTGCGCACCGGCCTGACCATGCTCGGCATGATCATCGGCGTGGCCGCCGTGGTGCTGATGCTGGCGATCGGCCAGGGCGCGCGCACCAAGGTCAACGAGGCGATTGCCTCGATGGGCAGCAACCTGTTCATCGTGATGTCCGGCACGTCGACATCGGGCGGGGTGCGCATGGGGTCGGGCACCACGCCCACCCTGACCATCGACGATGCGCAGGCGATTGCCACGCTGCCCGGCATTGCGCGCGTGGCGCCGCTGTATTCCGGCGCGGCGCAACTGGTGTATTCGGGCAGCAACTGGACCACGCAGGTGTATGGCACCACGCCAGATTACCTCGCCATTCGCGAATGGGCGCTCGAAGCCGGGCGGGTGTTCGATGCCGGCGACCTGAAGACGGCGAGCCGTGTGGCCCTGATCGGCCAGACCGCGAGCAAGAATTTGTTCGGCGACGAAAACCCGCTGGGCAGGACCCTGCGCATCAAGAACAGCCCGTACCTGGTGATCGGCATCCTCGCGCCAAAGGGACAGAGCCTGGACGGGCGCGACCAGGACGACGTGGTGCTGATCCCGCTCACCACCGCGCAGAACAAGTTGTTCGGCAACCCCTTCCCGGGCACGGTGCGTTTCATGATGGCGCAGGCCAGGTCGCCCGAGCTGATGCGCGAGGCCGAGGCTGACATGAACCGCCTGTTGCGTGCGCGCCACCGCCTGCCGGAAGGCGTCGAGAACGATTTCACCGTGCGCGACCTCACCGCCATCGCGCAAGGCGCGGCCATGGCGGCGCAGGCGATGTCGCTGATGCTGGGTGCGATCGCCTCGATTTCACTGCTGGTGGGCGGCATCGGCATCATGAACATCATGCTGGTGTCGGTCACCGAACGCACACGCGAGATCGGCGTGCGCATGGCGATCGGCGCGCGTCGGCGCGACATCCTGCTGCAATTCCTGCTGGAAGCGGTCATGATCTGCCTGATCGGCGGACTGGCCGGGCTGGGACTGGGCGGGCTGGGGGCATGGGCGGCGAGCACGGGGCTCGAGATGGACGTTGAACTCACGCTGTTTTCGATGCTGCTGGCGTTTTCGTTCTCCGCGGCGATCGGCATTTTCTTCGGCTTCTACCCGGCGCGGCGCGCCGCCGGATTGAAGCCCGTCGAGGCTTTGCGTTATGAATAGCGACAGCAAAAAATACTATAAACGGATCAATAAAATGTATTGGCACTACCGGTAAAAGCCTTTACCATGAGTCGGGTCTTACTTGTTTACTTGGGGAGGAGCAAATGAAGTTGAAGCTGATGGTAGGTATGCTGGCTGCGGCCGGCGTCATGGTTCCCGGCATCGCGTCGGCGACCAATGGGTATTTCCAGCACGGCATCGGTGTGAAGGAGCAGAGCGTCGGCGGTGCGGCAATCGCCTTTCCGCAAAGTGCGATGGTGGGCGCCACCAATCCGGGGGCGATGACTGCGGTGGGCAGACGCATCGATTTGGGCTTGAACTGGTTCAGCCCTAAGCGTTCCGCGGATAATCATAATCCGGTTGGTTACAGTGACAGTGGCAGCACCAATTTCTTTATTCCCGAGTTCGGCTACAACCGCATGCTCAATGACAACACTTCATTTGGTGTCGTAGTGTATGGCAATGGCGGCATGAACACCGATTGGCAGGAAAAGTTTTTCGGCACCACCAATACCTACAGCAATCTGGAGCAGTTGTTCATCGCCCCGACCATGGCGTTCAAAATCACCCCGGAACATTCGGTCGGCGTTTCTTTGAACTTGGTGCGCCAGACTTTCGAAGCGCGCGGCTTGCAGAATTTTTCCATTGGCACACCTAGCAATTCAACCGCTTTCCTGACTGACGTGGGCGAGGACACTTCCACGGGTTGGGGGGTGAGACTGGGCTATCTGGGGCAGGTGTCGCCGATGGTGAGTGTGGGCGCCTTCTGGCAGCCGGAAACGCGCATGAGCAAGTTCGACAAGTACCGCGAATTGTTTGCCGAGAGCGGCAAGTTCGATATTCCCGAATCCTATGGAGCGGGTCTGGCCGTGAAAGCAAATGATCAAATCACCGTGGCAGCGGACCTGGTGCAGATCAAATATTCGAAGGTGCCTTCTATTGCCAATCTGAACAATTTCGGTTCGGCGCAACTGGGTGCTCCTAATGGCCCAGGGTTTGGTTGGAAGGATGTGACCGCGCTGAAACTTGGCGTGGCCTACAAATACAATCCCGACCTGATGCTGCGTGCCGGCTGGAACCATGGCAACAACCCGTTGCAATCGAGTGAAACCGGCTTCAATATCCTGGCGCCGGCGACCATCACCGATCATTTGACCATGGGCGCGACCTGGACCCTGGCCAACAAGGCTGAATTGTCAGTGACGTACTGGCATGGCTTTAGCAAAGAGGTGAAGGGAAATTTTGTGGCAGGCAATGGGGCCGATGCGGCCGACCTGAAAATGCATCAGGATGATATCGGCATCGCCTACGGCTGGAATTTCTAGAGCTGTTTGACCATGCTGTTTGAACAGGGCCGGAAGCACTCGCTTTCGGCCCTGTTTCTTTCTACACTCGCAACATGAAAGCCATTCCCGTCGCCGACCTCGGCACGCTCAAGAACGAGCTCAACAAATACAAGAAGGGCAAGAAGCTCACCATTGCCCAGTTCAACCAGGCGGCGCGTCTGGCCTGGCTGGGGCGGGTGGTATTGTCGAAGCTGGATCCGCATGACCCGCAGTGCGGGGCGTACCTGCTTTACGTGCAGCCGCCGGAAGGGGTTGCCGGGCGCATCATCGAGGTGGAGGAGGAGTTGCTGGCACAAATCCACATTCTGGATGCCGAGCAGGGAGACTATTTGGCCGAGATTTTCCGCGAGGGCATGCAGTCCCGCGTCCAAGATTTGCAGGCGCTCAATGCGCGCGACTTTTATTTCGGCAAGTTTTTCCGGCCGGAGGACGGCAAGGCAGAGTGATCGCGGCGCGCTGGCTGGATACAGGCTGGGTGGAACCGGCGGCGTTCCATGCCACCTATGCCGCACTGGCTGAGGCAGGCAGTGCGCAACCGGCGCTGGTATGGGGGCGGTGTCCAGCGCACATCTGCCTCGGTCAAAGTCAGGATCCGCGCCAGGAACTGAATCTGCCGCTGGCCGTGCCAGTGGTGCGGCGGCCGCTAGGCGGCGGCACGGTGTGGGTCGACGAAAACCAGTATTGCCTTGCCGTGGTGGCGCCGCTGCATTGCATGCCGTCCCGGCCGGGCGACTGGTTCGCCTGGATGCTGGGGCCGATGGCGGCAACATATCGTGCCCGCGGTTTGGCGGTGCTGCGCAAGGAACGCGACCTCTGGTGCGAGGGCAGGAAAATCGCCGGCAGCGGTGCGGCGACCATCAATGGCCATGCCGTGCTGGCTTCGAGCTTTTTGCTGCGTTTTCCTGCCGAACGCTTCGCCGCGTGTATTGCCTGTCCAACGTCAGGCTTCAGGCAGTGGCTGGAAGAGGAGCTGCGCGTGGCGATGACCGATTGGGAGAGCCACGCCATCCCGCCGCAAGAACATGAGCTGGCGCAGACATTCCAGCGGCAGATCGAACTGGCCTGGGGATGGCGATTCGAGCGTGCGGCGCTGGATGAGGCTGAGCTGGCGAAGCGTGCGCAGATGCTGGCGGGGAACAGCGAAAATGATGGATGGCAGGAGGGTGGACGTCTGGTGCCGCATGGCGTGAAGCTCAATGCCGCCACTTTCTTGACGGAGCACAGGCGCGACGGGCGCTGGGCGCGCGTGCTTACCCGCGACGGCAAAATTGCCAGGCTGGCCTTGTCCTGCGGGTTGCCGTCGCATGCGCTGGAACGGCTGGTCGGCTGCGTACCCGGTGCAACGGAACTGCGTCCGCTGTTGGAAGATGTGCTGCCTGCGGCGGATGCGGATTGCTTTGCGCGCCTGATTTGCGAGACGGCTTATTCGGAATGACGATGGGAAACAAACCGACGATCGCATCACGCCTGCAAAAGCGCTTCATCGTGATGAGTGGCGATGCCGGCCTGGTTGCGGCGCTACGGGCCGCATTGCCGGAGGGGTGGCAGATGACGGAAACCGCCCGCCTAGATGCACTGGGCGATTTTGCGGAAATACTGCAACATCGCTTTATGTTACTGGACCTGGGCGAAGGTGTGGCGTTTGATCCGCTGGCGGTGATCCGCCGGCTGCGCGGCGAGCTGATGCTGAATGTCCCGGTTTTTTGTTTCGGGGGAAGCGTGGCATTGCGTGATGAGGCGCGACTCAACCGCGCCGACCGTTTTTTCGAACGCCACGAAATCGTTGAGAAGATGCGGCTGTTTTGCGTGCAGTACGGCTGGTAGGAAGCCGAAGCCTGTTCAGTGATGCGAATTGCTGCGTGCATAGCGCCGGTCAGTGCTTTGACCCCTCGGCGCCTTGCGGCGGTCGCTCTGGTTGCGGCGGTTCAACTCCTCAGGCACGACTTCCAGCAGTTGTGCCAGGTAATCCTCGGCACGCTTGCGCAGCAGGATCTGCCCTTCCTCGGTTTCCATCAGGCGGCGGATTTCATCGGGGCCGTTGGAGGTTTTGTTGACGGCCTCCTGCCAAGCGAGCATGACGTATTTCTGGATGGTCATATTGTCGGATTCACTGATGCTGCTATCAATGTGATCCGCGCCATTGATCAACGAAAAAACGATGCCATCCGGTCCGATGTGGTAATGGTATTCGAATTTCATGACAGCCTGCCAAGCAAGGGTTCAAGTTGACAACATCATAACATTCATGCTTGGGGTTGCAAATCCCCCGGTGTCAAGGCGGTTTTGCTTATCCGGTTCTTGTTTTAAATTTAATTTATAAACAATGGCATGTTATTTTACCGTTGTTCGATTCGGAGCCACTGGTCTGGGCGGATGCGACTTGTTTTTCGGCCAGTTCCTTCAGATTACGGCTGAGGAAGAGGACGATCACGGTGCGGATGACCACGATGCCGCCGAGGGTGGCGATGCTCACCGCTGCTACCCATGGCACGATGTTGCGACCCTTTCGACCGGAAATTCGTGTATGGCCGGCTACCCCAGTTTGACGAGTTGGGCGCGCAGCTTGTCCAGCGTGGCGCTGAAGTTGGCGAGGCGTTCTTTCTCCTGCGCCACCACTTGGGCCGGCGCGCGCGCGACGAAGCTCTCGTTGCCCAGCTTGGCCCGTGCCTTGGCGATTTCGCCATCGAGGCGGGCGATCTCCTTCTGCAAGCGCTCGCGCTCGGCCGCCACGTTCACCTCGATTTTCAGCATCAGCCTGAAATTGCCGACGATGGCCACCGGCGCGTCAGCGTGCGGCAGTTCGCCCTCGACCACGGCGACCTCGGACAGTCTGGCCAGCGCCTGCAAGTAAGGCGCGAAGGTGGTCAGCATCCAGTGGTCGCCGCTGGCGACGAGCGGCACTTTTTGCGCGGGCGAGATGTTCATCTCGCCGCGCAGGCCGCGGCAGGCGTTGACCAGTTCCTTAACCGTGGCGATCAGTCCCATCGCATCCCAGGCGATCTTGTTGTCGTCGGCCTGCGGGTAGGGCGCCAGCATGATGGTTGCGCCCTGTTTGCCGGCGAGCGGCGCCACTTTCTGCCAGAGTTCCTCGGTGATGAACGGGATGATGGGGTGTGCCAGGCGCAGCGTGGCTTCCAGCACACGCACCAGCGTCCGGCGTGTGCCGCGCTGTTGCGCTTCGCTGCCTCCGTTCAGTTGTACCTTGGCCAATTCCACATACCAGTCACAGTATTCGTCCCACACGAATTCGTATATCGCGCGTGACGCCATGTCGAAGCGATAGTTTTGGAATGATTCGGCGACTTCGCGCTCGGCTTGCTGCAAGCGGCCGATGATCCAGCGGTCGGCATCGCTCAGTTCAACCGGCAGTGTTTCTTCGAGGCCGGTGTCCTTGCCTTCGCAGTTCATCAGCACGAAGCGCGTGGCGTTCCACAGCTTGTTGCAGAAGTTACGGTAGCCTTCGCAGCGCTGCATGTCGAACTTGATGTCGCGGCCGGGGCTGGCGAGCGAGGCGAAGGTGAAGCGCAGCGCGTCGGTACCGAACGCCGGGATGCCGTTGGGGAATTCCTTGCGTGTACGTTTTTCGATCTGCTCTGCCTGCTTCGGATTCATCAGGCCGGTGGTGCGTTTCTTCACCAGGTCTTCGAGGGCTATCCCGTCGATGAGGTCGATGGGGTCGAGCACGTTACCCTTGGACTTGGACATCTTCTGGCCTTCCGCGTCGCGGATCAGACCGTGCACGTAGACGTCCCTGAACGGGATCTTGCCGGTGATGTGTTTGGTCATCATGACCATGCGCGCGACCCAAAAGAAGATGATGTCGAAGCCGGTGACCAGCACAGAGGACGGCAGGTATTGCTGCACGAAGGGATTCTGCTGGGCATAGGGTTTGCCCATTTCCCAGTCCAGCGTGGAGAAGGGCCACAGCGCGGAGGAAAACCAGGTGTCGAGCACGTCGGCATCACGCATGAGCGGGCCGGCATAGCCCGCGTTGTCGGCGAGATGGCGCGCCCCGGCTTCGTCGTGCGCGACGAACACTTCGCCGTTTTCGCCATACCACGCGGGAATCTGGTGGCCCCACCATAATTGCCGGGAAATACACCAGTCCTGGATGTTGTTCAGCCACTGGTTGTAGGTGTTGACCCAGTTCTCGGGATGGAACCTGATCTCGCCGGAAGCTACGCACTCCAGCGCCTGCGTGGTGATGCTTTTGCCGCCGTCGCCCGGCTTGCTCATCGCCACGAACCATTGGTCGGTCAGCATGGGCTCGATCACCACGCCGGTGCGGTCGCCTCTAGGCACCTTGAGCTTGTGCTTCTCGGTTTTTTCCAGGAGCCCGGCGGCATCGAGGTCGGCGACGATGGTCTTGCGTGCATCGAAGCGGTCCATGCCGCGATATTTCGTGGGCGCGTGGTCGTTGATCTTCGCGTCCAGCGTGAGGATGGAGAGCATGGGCAGCTTGTGACGCTGTCCCACCGCGTAGTCGTTGAAGTCATGCGCGGGCGTGACCTTGACCACGCCGGTACCGAATTCCTTGTCCACGTACTCGTCGGCGATGACCGGGATGTTGCGGTCGCATAGTGGCAGTTTCACCTGCTTGCCGATGAGGTGTCGGTAGCGCCCGTCCCCGGGATGCACCATCACTGCCACGTCGCCCAGCATGGTCTCGGGGCGGGTGGTGGCGACGGTAAGATGGCCGGAGCCGTCAGCGAGCGGATAGCGGATATGCCACATGAAGCCGTCTTCTTCTTCCTGTACCACTTCCAGATCGGATACTGCGGTGTGCAGCTTGGGATCCCAGTTCACCAGACGCTTGCCGCGATAGATCAGCCCTTCGTTGTACAGGCGTACGAAAGTCTCGGTGACGGAGCGGGACAACCCTGCATCCATGGTGAAGCGCTCGCGCGACCAGTCGGGCGAGGCGCCCAGCCGGCGCATCTGCTTGGTGATGGTGCCGCCGGAATACTCCTTCCACTCCCATACCTTCTCGATGAACTTCTCGCGGCCGAGATCGTGGCGGCTGATACCCTGCGCGTCGAGCTGGCGTTCGACAACTATTTGCGTGGCGATGCCCGCATGGTCGGTGCCAGGTTGCCAAAGCGTGTTGGCGCCTCGCATGCGGTGATAGCGCGTGAGCGCGTCCATCAGGGTCTGGTTGAAACCGTGGCCCATGTGCAGCGTGCCGGTGACGTTGGGCGGCGGCAACAGGATGCAGAAGTTCTCCTGTTTGCCCTGATCGGCCCCGGCCTTGAAATAGCCGGCCTGCTCCCAGCGGGGATACCAGCGCGCTTCGATGTCTTTCGGTTCAAAACTCTTGGCGAGTTCTTTTGCGGTTTCTTTAGAGGGTTCCATGGCAGGGGGTTCTTTACTGGTCGGCGCCGTCTCGGCGTGAACGGCGGCATGCCCGGGAAAGCCGCGCATTATACCCGATTCGGCCGTGGGCTCCGCGGTCGGCGTGGGATCGGGCGGGCGCTGCTTGGATGCCTGCGCCTTCAACGCCTGCTCAATTGATGCTTGTACCATTTCGCGTATGGTCTGCTGCAGTTTGCTGGCCATGGATGTCACAGTCTGGTCGAGCGCGTGCATGACGCGCTGCTCCAGCGCGCGCGCCACTTCTTCGTCGATGTGGCGCTGCAAATGCGTACCGATTCCCTGCTCGATGGTGTGTACTTGTTCCGGCGTGAGGGCAGCAGGCACCGTCTCGACCACATCGGTCAATATCGGGATGTCGTCCGCTTCGGGCGGCAGCGAAACGATGTCGGTGAGCACGGGGATGGCGTCATCGGCAACGCCGCCGAGGCGGTGTTTTTGCAGCAGCAGGTCGACTTTGCCTATGAGTTCGTCCTGCCCGTCGTCGTGGGGTTCCTGCGTCATTTGCCGAGCTGGTGAGTGCGGATTTCGTAGCCGTGGTCATGGTAGTGGCGCCAGCGCGCACGCGCCTGTTGCTTGTCGGTTTCGTCATGGCCGACGATTTCGATCAGGCGGGAGAAGCGGCTGAAGAAGGAAGGTTGTTCGGCGTGCAGATTGAGCAGCAGCTCATCGTGCGGCAGGTTGTCGCCGAGCGCGGCTTCGTGGGCGATGATGACGGGGGTTCCTGCGGCGAGGGGATCTGTCGCCCGGCAATGCGGCATGAAGCCGATCGGCGGGTGGCTCCACAGTAGGTTGTCGATCTGGGCGCCGGTTGTGCGGTCGGGCGCATAGATCACCACCTTCATGTTGCGCGCCAGCGCCTTGGCAGTCAGCACGCATGCGGTTAGCAGCTTGTTGTCGACGTGGGTGTAGAAATCGATCTGGGTCATGCTGCGAGGGCTGTCCTGCTAGCTTTTGCTGCCGGCACGAGCAATCAGGAACTGGCTGAGCAGCGGTACCGGCCGGCCGGTGCCGCCTTTTTCCTTGCCCGAACGCCACGCCGTGCCGGCGATGTCCAGGTGCGCCCAGCGGTATTGCTTGGTGAAGCGGGCGAGGAAGCAGGCGGCGGTGATGGTGCCGGCGGGGCGGCCGCCGATATTGGCCATGTCGGCGAACGGGCTGCGCAGCTGCTCCTGGTAATCGTCCCACAGCGGCAGGCGCCAGGCGCGGTCGTAGGAAACGTTGCCGGCGTCGAGCAGTTCGTCGGCGAGGCGGTCGTCATTGCTGAGCAGGCCGGAAGCGACGTGGCCGAGTGCGATCACGCAGGCGCCCGTGAGGGTGGCGATGTCGATCACCACATCGGGCTCGAAGCGGGCTGCGTAAGTGAGCGCGTCGCACAGGATCAGGCGGCCCTCAGCGTCGGTGTTGAGGATTTCGATGGTTTGCCCGGACATACTTTTGACGATGTCGCCGGGCTTGCTGGCGGAGCCGCCGGGCATGTTTTCGCAGGTCGGGATGATGCCGACCAGGTTGAGCGGCAGCTTCATCGCCGCAGCCGCCTGGAACGTGCCCAGCACGCTTGCTGCGCCGCACATGTCGTATTTCATTTCATCCATTTCGGCACCGGGCTTGAGCGAAATGCCGCCAGTGTCGAAGGTGATGCCCTTGCCCACCAGGGCGACCGGCTTCTGCTTTTTACCGCCGCCATGGTATTGCAGCACGATCAGCTTGGGCGGTTCGTGACTGCCGCGCGTCACCGAGAGGAAGGAGCCCATGCCGAGCTTTTCCATGTCCTTGCGTTCCAGCACCTGCACCTTGATGGCGTGGTTTTTCGCCAGCGCTCTGGCCTGTTCGGCGAGGTAGGACGGGGTACAGATGTTGCCGGGCAGGTTGCCGAGGTTCTTGGCCAGTTTGGTTCCTGCTGCGGTGGCCTGCGCATGGAGCAGCGCCTGCTGTGCGGTCTTGCTGTCTGCCTTGGCGACATTGAGATGGAGCTTGCGCAACGGGCGCCGGTTTTCCTCCTTCTTGCTTTTCAGTTGATCGAAACGGTACAGCACCTCTTCGGCAACCAGCACGGCCTGCGTCACGTTCCATGCGTTGTTGCGCTGCTTGACCGGTAATTCGGGCAAAAACAGGGTGGCTTCCGTGGCACCGGTTTCGTTGAGTGCGCGTACCGCGCAGCGCACCGCTTCGCGGTAAGGCTTGTCCTCCAGGTTGCCTTGCTTGCCGAGTCCGACCAGCAGCACACGTTCGCACGGGGTGCCGGGGAGGTCGTGCAGCAGCAGCGTGCTGCCGAGCTTTCCGGTGAGGTCGCCGCGCTTGACGAGCGCGCTGAGATGGCGTTTGGCGGCGCGGTCTAGCGCCTGTGCCGCATCGCTCAATTTGCCGTCTTCATACACGCCCACCACAACGCATGGGCATTTCTCCGGGGCCGTCGTTTTTATGCTAAATTCCACCTCGCGCTCCTAGTGTGTTGGCCGTTAAATAACGTCGGCAATTATCCCCGGACTATTCGTCAAAAGTCAAAACAGCCGTGATTTTCCATCGTTCGTTGCTGCGCGAATTCGCCGGTGTCGCCTTGGCGGTATTCAGCGTGTTGCTCGCCATTACGCTGACCACCCTGTTGATACGTTTTCTCGGCCAGGCGGCGAGCGGCAGCATCCTCTCCGAAGGGGTGCTGGCACTGCTCGGTTTTTCCCTGCTCAACTACCTGCCCATCCTGCTGTCGCTGACGCTGTTCATCTCGGTACTGATGACGCTGATGCGTGCTTATCGCGATTCGGAAATGATTGTGTGGTTCTGCTCCGGCGTGAGCCTGTTCGCCTGGGTGCGGCCGGTGTTGATGTTTGCCGCGCCGCTGGTGATGACCATTGCCTTGCTGAGCTTCGTGCTGTCGCCGTGGGCGCAGACCAAGAGCGACGAATTCAAGCGCCAACTCGATACCCGCGACGACGTGTCCACGGTGGCGCCCGGCGTGTTCCGCGAATCCAAGCATTCCGACCGTGTGTATTTTGTCGAGAATGTGGTCGGCTCGGCGAACCGCGTTGCCAACATCTTTGTGCACTCCATGCAGCACGGCAAGCTCGGCACGATGACGGCGAAAAGCGGCTACCAAGAGACGCTGCCTGGCGGCGACCGTTACCTGGTGCTGCAGGATGGCTGGCGCTATGAAGGACCGCCGGGGTCGGCGGAATATAAGATCACCCACTTCGAGCGCTATTCGATGCGCATTGAGGGCGGTGATGCCAGGCAGGCCGGTGCCCCTTATCCGAAAGCGATGAGCACACCGGAACTGCTGCGACAGGGTGGGCCGTATCATATGGCTGAACTGGCCTGGCGCATCGGCTTACCGCTTGCTGCCATGATGCTGGCGTTGCTGGCAATCCCGCTCAGCTTCATCAATCCGCGCGCCGGCCGTTCGCTCAATCTGGTGCTGGCGCTGCTGGTCTACATGGTTTACAGCAATTCGCTGAGCATCGCGCAGGCGTGGATCGCCCAGGGCAAGATCGGTTTTGCCGCCGGCGTGGCCGGCGTACACGCCATGATGATCGCTTTATTGCTGGTGCTGTTTTACCGGCGCCTGGCGGCGATGCCGCCGACGCGGAGAGGCAAATGATCCTGCGCCGCTACCTGATGCGCGAAATCGGCATCAGCACGCTGCTGGTGTTTGCCGCGCTGCTGACCTTGTTCGCCTTCTTCGACCTGATTCACGAGTTGAGCGACCTCGGCGTGGGCGATTACCGACTGCCCCAGATTTTCCTTTACGTCCTGCTGACGGTGCCCGGCCATGTCTATGAACTGGCGCCGATTGCCGCGCTGATCGGTTCGCTGTTCGCACTGGCGCAGCTGGCTTCGGGTTCCGAGTTCACCGTGATGCGCGTTTCCGGCATGTCGGCGCCACGCATGGTCGCCACGCTGGCGCAGATCGGCCTGGTGGTGGTGGTGGCGACCTTCCTGTTCGGCGAATTCATCGGCCCGGCATCGGAACGCGCTGCGCAGCAGCTGCGGCTGCAATCGACCAGCGCCATCGTCGCGCAGGAGTTCCGCTCCGGCCTCTGGGTGAAGGACGAGATGAGCTTCGTCAACGTGATGCAGGTGCTGCCCGACACCACCTTGCTCGGCGTGAATATCTACCAGTTCGATCCGCAGTACCGTCTGCGCAGCATCAGTTATGCCCAGGAGGGGCGCTATGTGGCGCAGAACCAGTGGCACTTGCGCGACGTGGTGCAGACCCGCTTCGACAGCGAGCGCACCGCGGTGGAGAGCCTGCCCGAGATGCAGTGGAATTCGGTGCTGACGCCGGACCTGCTGACGGTGCTGCTGGTGATGCCGGAGCAGATGTCGGTGACCGGCCTGTATGCCTACATTGAGCATTTGCGCGACAACCACATGAAGACCCTGCGCTATGAAATCGCCATGTGGAGCAAGCTGACCTATCCGCTGGCGATTCTGGTGATGATGGTGCTGGCGTTGCCGTTTGCCTACCATCAGCAGCGCGCTGGTGGCGTGGGCACCAAGATTTTTGCCGGCATCATCCTGGGGCTGGTATTCCATCTGAGCAACCGGCTGTTCGCACACATCGGCCTGCTCAATGAATGGCCGGCGTTGTTCAGCGCGGCGCTGCCGACCTTGCTGTTTTCAGGCTTGGCGCTGGGATTGCTGTGGCGGGTGGAACGCAGGTAAGCCGAAAGGCTATTTTTTCGTACTGCCGACTTCCGGGCTGGGACGTTCCACCGGGCCGGGCTGAAACTGCTCGAATTCATTCCACCAGCTTTTTACGTCCTTGCGCTTTTCCGGCGGCAGTTTCTTCAGCTCCTGGTAATTTTTGCGCGCCTGTTCACGCTCCTGCGGCGTGAGCTTGCTCCAGGCGAGCAAGCGCTCTCGCACACGCTTCTGCTTTTCCGGCGGCAGGTGGTGGTAGCGTTTGGCGACGTTGAGCAGCCGCGTGCGCTGCGGCTCGGGGAAACTGTCCCATTCCGCGGCGAGCGGCGCCAGTATTTCGTGCTGTTGCGGTGTCAGCGCATTCCAGGAAGGAGCGTGGCCGTTGTCCGCGGCGGCAACGGATGCGGCCAGGATCAGCCACAGGGCTATTGCGAAGCGTGTCTTATCCATCCCTCGATTATATAGTTGGTGTAGGCGTGCACCGGCAGGTCATCCGCCAGCAGTTCGGAATCGATATCGCTGCCATTATCGACGTTTCTCGGCGTGGCTTGCCAGTACATGACCGCCGCCAGTCCCAGCAGCAGGGCCAGCAGCGGTGCCCACAGGCGCATTCCGCCGAAGCGGCCATGATGATGCGAGAGTTTGCCACCGTTTGCGGCCAGCCCATATGCCGCCTGCGTGGCGGGATATTTGGCCAGCGCTTCTTCGCGCAGTGCTTTCAGGCGGGAGAGCGTGGTGGCGTCAAGGTTTGCCGCGTCCTGATCGAGGCGGCGGCCGATTTTCTGCGCCAGATCCTGTTCGTTCATAGCGTGATTCCCTTTTTCCTGAGCATGCCGGCGAGCGCGTGGGTGGCGCGGGAGCAGTGTGTTTTTACGCTCCCTTCCGAGCAGCCCATTACCGCAGCGGTTTCCGCTACGTCCATGTTTTCCCAGTAACGCAACAGGAACGCCTCGCGTTGACGCGCCGGCAGCGTTCCCAGGGCTTGTTCAATCAAACCAATCACCTGCGCCTGCTGAAGCTGGTCACCCGGGTTGCCGGCCATGTTGGAGTTATCGGCCGCAACCAGGGTTTCCATAGGGTCAGTTTCCTCTTCCGCGTGGCCGGGAAACAGCGTCGCCAGCGGGGTGGTCCACAACGAGCGCACCTTCTGGCGGCGATAGTGGTCGCGGATGGCGTTTTGCAGGATGCGCTGGAACAGCAGCGGCAGTTCCTCTAGCGGGCGCGAGGCGTACTTTTCGGTGAGTCGCAACATGGTTTCCTGCACGATGTCCAACGCCAGATCGCGGTCGTGCAAAGCGTACAACGCCTGCTTGAAGGCGCGGCGCTCGACTTCGGCGAGAAACCCGGAAAGTTCGTGATAAGTAGCCAAATGCTGCGATCCCTGGTTGGGTTGTAGGCAGACACTCGCACGGCGCGCCCATCTTAGCAAATCAGTCTGGATTTTGCAGATGCGTTGGCCATAAAAAACCCCGGCAAGCCGGGGTTTCGGGTTGATGCAAGGCGCGTTATTTCGCGGGCGCGACCTTGTCGATGAAAATGATGGTGTCGAAAGTGCGGTTCAGCGACTTGCTGTGGAAGTTGCTCATCACCGCGCCGTTGGGGTAGCTGATGTTGGCGCCCTTGTCGATTTTGGCGCGCGAGGCGGCCAGCCAGACCGGACCGTTGCTGCCGGTGACCTGCAGATAGGTATACATTTCGGTGTCGATGACTTCCAGCACCTTACCCTTGTTCGGGTATTCATTGGCCGCCAGGATGATGGTGTCGGCGGTTTGTTGGGGGGCGGCGTGTGCGGCGCTGGCGATAGCGGCCAGGGCGAGCAGGGCAATGCGTGCTTTCATGAAATTTCCTCGGTTAGGTTAAGTCAAGCGTGCCTAGCATATAGAAAATCGCGCTTTCTTGCAAAGCGGCCGGTTCGTGTGCAACAGCCGCTAGCCGCTGGTCGGCGGATAGCGGCGCGGAACATCAGCCAAGCGCCAGTGGAGCAACGCGTGGCGCCAGAATTCGTTGACGTTATCCACATCTGGCAGCGCCGTCTGCCCAAGCAGGCGCCAGGCGTTGGCCAGAGCCGGTAGCGGCTGTCGGGTGTCCAGCGCGGGTGCGAGGGTTTGCTTGCCGAGTTTCTCGCCCCGCGCATTCGTGGCGAGCGGCAAGTGCGCGTAGCGCGGCGTCGGCAGGCCGAGCAGGCGTTGCAGGTAAATCTGGCGTGGCGTCGAGTCGAGCAGGTCGGCGCCGCGCACCACGTCGGTGATGCCCTGTGCGGCGTCATCCGCCACCACTGCCAGCTGGTAGGCGAACAGCCCGTCGGCGCGCAGCACCACGAAATCACCCACCTCGTGCGGCAGGTGCTGACTGAATTCGCCTTGCACCGCGTCCGTGAAGGAAACGCGGCCGTGATCCACCAGATCGGTCTTTACGCGCCAGGCGCGTGCGGATCGGCCGGCCAGCCCGCTGCGGCAGGTGCCGGGGTAGACCAATGCGCCGTCGGCAACCTGTTCAATCTCGCGCCGACTGCACGCGCAGCCGTAGAGCGCGCCGCTGCTGCGTAATGCGTCGAGCATGGCGAGGTAGGAGTCATTGCGTTGGCTTTGGTAGGTCACCGTTTCGTCCCACTCGAAGCCGTAGGCTTCCAGCACACGCAGGATGGCGTCTGCTGCTCCGGGCATTACGCGAGGAGTGTCGAGGTCTTCGATGCGCAGCAGCCAACGTCCGGCGCGGGTTTTTGCTTCGAGATAGCTGCCGAGCGCGGCCACCAGCGAGCCGAAGTGCAGCGGGCCGGTGGGCGAGGGCGCGAAACGGCCGCGATAGGCGATGGGCGCGGTTGCGGTCATTGCGGCGATGGTTCGCCAACCGGAACGATAGCAGCAGCTATAATGAAAATGCTTCCCCTTTGGGGCAAGGAGAGAAATATGATCATCGACTCGTTGCTGCTGGTGGCACTGGTTGCGCTGGGTTTGTACATCGCCTATCGCTGGAAGAACCGGACTTAGCCCAGGTTGCTGGCGGTGTTGCGTTGCAGCAGGTTGACCAATGCCGCGGCCTTGTCGAAAGTTTCCTGATATTCGCCGGCAGGATCGGAGTCGGCGACGATGCCCCCACCTGCCCAGAAACGTGCAATTTGGTGCGAATATACCAGGGTGCGGATGGCAATGTTGAGATCCATGTCACCGTTGTATCCGAGGTAACCGATCGCCCCGCAGTAGATGCCGCGCCGGTGCGGCTCCAGTTCCTCGATGATCTGCATGGCGCGCAGCTTGGGCGCGCCGGTGATGGAGCCGCCGGGGAAGCAGCCGCGCAGGAGGTCGAGCGCACTGTGTCCGGGCTTGAGCCTGCCGGTGACGGTGCTGACCAGGTGATGCACGGTGGCGTAGCTTTCCACTTCGAATAATTTCGATACGCGCACTTCGTCACAGTTTTTTGCAAAGTCGTTGCGCAGCAGGTCGACGATCATCAGGTTCTCCGCGCGATCCTTTTCAGACTGGCGCAGTGTCTCGATGATTTCCGCGTCTAAGCGGGGATGACCGTTGCGCGCGCGCGTGCCCTTGATCGGGCGGGTTTCGGCCTGGCCAGCACGTACCCTGAGGAAAGATTCGGGCGAAGCGGACAGGATGTGCGCATCCGGCGTGTGCAAATAGGCGGAAAACGGCGCCGGGTTGACAACGCGCAACGCCTGGTATAGCAGCCAGGGATCGCCCTGCGCCGGTGCGGCGAAGCGTTGCGCCAGGTTGACCTGGTAGCAGTCGCCGGCGCGGATGTAGTCATGGATGCGCGCGAACGCGGCGGCATAGCCGCTCGGGGTGAAGTTGGAAGCCAGCGGCGCGGTGAGGCGGAACGGCAGGCGCGCGCGTTCTACGGCGGGACGCGAGAAGCACCCGATCAGCGCCGGCCACAGCCTTTCGGTTTCCGCGTCGCGCCCGGCGCTGGCGAGCCAGCTGCGCCGTTCCAAGTGATCCACCACCACCGCCCAATCGTAGATGCCCACTGCCATTTCCGGCAGGTGTTCCGCGTCTTGCGCCACAACGGGCAGCGCGTGCCAGTGCCGTGCCAGGTCGTAGCCGAAATAACCGAGTGCGCCCCCGCAGAACGGCAGTTCCGGTTCGTTGGGCGTCGCCGGTTGCAGGTGGCGTCCCAGCAGTTGCAGCGGGTCGTCTCGCGACAGTTCAACGCCGTTGCGGCTGCGAATTTCGGTCAGCGTGCCGCGTGTGACCAGCGTGGTGTGCGGCTGTGCGGTGATGATGTCGTAGCGCGAGGGGGAGAGGGGGCGTCGCCCGCTGTCGAGCAGCACGGCCCAGGGCTCGTCGGCGACGGATTCGAACAGGCGGGCGCTGTCGGCGAAATAGGGTAGTTCGGTAAGCATGGTGATGTTTTGGGGGTATTATAGCGCCTGCCTGGTGGCGCTGCGCCGGCCGGGTGCGTTTATTCAATCACGGGCAAATGACACGACAGGAAGCATGGAAGCGCTGCATGGCGCAATTGGCCGGCTGCACTTCCGCGCCATGCCGGCGTTTGCGTGGCGAGGGTGAGGCGCTGCACGGCAAATTGAATGCACCCGATGCCGAGGCGCGCTTGGCGCGCTGGTGCGAACGGGTGGAGCGCTGGCAGGCGCGGCGCATGCAGCGCATGCAGTACCTGCCTAGGCCGGATTTTCCGGAGGAACTGCCGGTCTCCGCCAGACGCGAAGAAATCGCCGCTGCCATCGCCGCGCACCAGGTGGTGATCGTGTGCGGCGAAACCGGTTCCGGCAAGACCACGCAACTGCCCAAGATTTGCCTGGCGCTGGGACGCGGCATCGACGGCCAGATCGGCCACACCCAGCCGCGCCGCATCGCCGCGCGTAGCGTGGCGTCGCGCATCGCCCATGAGCTGAAATGTGAACTGGGCGGAGCGGTCGGCTACAAGGTGCGTTTTGCCGATCACGTCGATGAAACCCGCACTTACGTCAAGCTGATGACGGATGGCATTCTGCTCGCAGAGACGCAGCAGGACCCAGTTCTTTCCGCCTACGACACGCTCATCATCGACGAAGCGCACGAGCGCAGCCTCAACATCGATTTCCTGCTCGGCTACCTCAAGCAACTGCTGCCGCGCCGTCCCGACCTCAAGATCATCGTCACTTCCGCCACCATCGATGCGGAACGCTTCAGCAAGCACTTCGATGGCGCGCCGGTGTTCGAGGTATCCGGGCGCCTGTATCCGGTGGAGGTGCGTTATCGCGCCTTTGAGCCGGAGGACAGGGAATACGACCTCAACGACGCCATCTGCGACGCGGTGCATGAGGTTGCGCAACTCGGCATGGGCGACGTGCTGGTGTTCTTGCCCGGCGAGCGAGAAATCCGCGAGGCCGCGGAAGCGTTGCGCAAGCGGCATCCACCGCACACCGAAATCCTGCCGCTCTACGCGCGCCTGTCCGCCGCCGAGCAGGGGCGCGTGTTCAGGCCGTCCAACGCGCGCCGCATCGTGCTCGCCACCAATGTGGCGGAAACCTCGTTGACCGTGCCCGGCATCCGCTATGTGGTGGATACCGGCCTGGCGCGGGTGAAGCGTTACAGCTATCGCAACAAGGTCGAACAGTTGCAGGTGGAGAAGATTTCACGCGCCGCCGCCAACCAGCGCGCCGGACGCTGTGGGCGTGTCGCCGCCGGGGTGTGCGTGCGTCTCTACGACGAGACTGATTTCGCCGGGCGTCCTGCCTATACCGATCCGGAAATCCTGCGCTCATCATTGGCTTCAGTAATCTTGCGCATGCAGGCGTTGAAACTGGGCACGGTGGAGGGTTTCCCTTTCCTGGAAGCGCCGCCGCCAAAAGCGGTCAGTGACGGCTACCAACTGCTCGCCGAACTCGGCGCGGTGGACGAGCAGAACCGGCTGACCAAGCTGGGCGCAGAACTGGCGCGTCTGCCGCTCGACCCCAAGATCGCGCGCATGATCCTCGCCGCGCGCGACGAGGACTGCCTGAGCGAGGTACTGGTGATTGCCGCCGCGCTGTCGGTGCAGGATCCACGCGAGCGGCCGCATGAGCGTGCGGGCAGCGCCGACAACGCGCACCAGAAATTTGCCGATGAAAAATCCGAGTTTCTTTCCTACCTCAAGCTATGGAAGTTTTTTGACGAGGTACTGGCGCACAAGAAATCCACGCGCAAGCTCGCCGAGCTGTGCCGGGAAAATTTCCTGTCGTTCACGCGCATGCGCGAATGGCGCGACACACACGGTCAGTTGCACGCGCTGGTGGCGGAGCTGGGCTGGCGCCGCAACGAAACGCCTGCCAGCTATGAGCAGGTGCATCGCGCACTGCTTGCCGGATTGCTCGGCAACGTCGGTTGCAAGTCCGACGAGGCCGAGCATTATTTGGGTGCGCGCGGCATCAAGTTCCACATCTTTCCTGGCTCGGCGCTGGCGAAGAAGGCCGGACGCTGGATCATGGCGGCGGAAATCACCGAGACCACCCGGCTGTATGCGCGCTGCGTCGCGCGGATCGAGCCTCAATGGCTGGAGAGCGTGGGCGCGCATTTGCTCAAGAAGAGCCGTCACGACCCGCACTGGGAGAAAAAGGCGGCGCAGGTGGTGGCGCTGGAGCGCGCCACTCTGTATGGCCTGGTGGTGTATTCCGGGCGGCGTGTGCATTTCGGCCCGATGGATCCGGGACGCGCTCGCGAAGTTTTCATCCGCCAGGGGCTGGTGGGTGGCGAGTACGAGACGCGCGCGCCGTTTTTCGAGCACAACCGCAAACTGATCCGCGATATCCAGGCGCTGGAACACAAGTCGCGCCGTCCCGACGTGCTCGTTGATGAAGAATTGATCTACGCATTTTACGACAGCGTAATCCCCGCCGACATCCACAATGGCGCAGCCTTTGAGTCCTGGCGCAAGGAAGTGGAGCGGGGAAACGCCAGGCTGCTCTATCTGAAGCGCGAAGACCTGATGCGCCACGAGGCGGCGGGAATCACCACGGAGCAGTTCCCCAACAAGCTCGATCTGGGCGGCGCGGTGTTCGCGCTGTCCTACCACTTCGAGCCGGGCAGTGCGCGCGACGGCGTCACCCTGACGGCTCCGCTGGCGCTGCTCAACCAGGTCAGCGCGGCGCGCTGCGAATGGCTGGTGCCGGGACTGCTCAAGGAAAAAGTCGCCCAGCTGTTGAAATCGCTGCCGCAGAAGCTGCGCCGCCACGTAGTGCCGGTACCAGAATTCGCGGAAAAGTTTGCCGCCTTAGTGACGCCGGGTGAGACGCCGCTGCTACAGGCGCTGGCCGCCCACATCCGCGCGCAGTGCGGTGTGACGGTACCGCTTGATGCCTTCCGCCTGGAAACGCTGCAAACGCACCTGTTCATGAACTTCAAGGTGGTGGACGAGCACGGCCGCCAGCTTGGCATGTCGCGCAACCTGGCACAGCTGCGCGGCGAATTCGGGCAGAGTGCGCAGCAGCAGTTCGCGCAAAGCGTGGCGACCGAGGGTGCAGGCGCGCCATCCACCGACTGGGATTTCGGCGATCTGCCGGATACTCAGCCGGTCAGCCGCGGCGGCCAGCAATTGCTGGGCTATCCGGCGGTATGTACTGCTGGCGACGCCGGCGATGGTGTCGTCGTCAAGGTGCTGGACGGTGCCGAGGCGGCACGCGCGCAGCACCGCCTCGGCCTGCGGAGACTGTTCCTGCTGCAACTCAAGGAGCAGGTGAAATACCTGGAGAAAAGCCTGCCGTCGGCGCTGGCGATGCAATACCTGCCGTTCGGCTCGGGCGATGAATTGAAGCGCGACATTGCCGCCGCCGCGGTGGAGCGCGCCTGCCTGATGGAGCCGCTGCCGCGTACTCGCGCGCAGTTCGTTGCGCGCAAGGATGAGGCGCGTGTGCGTCTCATTCTGATCGGCCAGGAACTCGTGCGCCTGCTCGGCAGCATTCTCGCCGAATACGTGGCCTTGCAGAAGAAGCTTGCTACGGCGAAAAATTTCGCCGCGCAGTCACAGGATATCAGGGCACAATGCGAACGCCTGTTGCCCAAGGGTTTTCTCGCGACGGTTCCTTACGAGCGCTTGCAGCATTATCCGCGCTACCTGAAGGCGGCGGTGGCACGCCTCGACAAGTTGCGCGCCGATGCCGCGCGCGATGCGCGCCAGGCCGCCGAGCTGGCGCCGCTGGAGCGGGACTATACACGCCGGCTGGCGCAATGCCGTAAGCAGGGTGTCGAGGACGCGCGCCTGGAGGAATTCCGCTGGCTGCTGGAGGAATTGCGCGTGTCGCTGTTCGCACAGGAGCTGAAGACCCCGCTGCCTGTGTCGGCCAAGCGTTTGCATAAGGTGCTGCAAAGCATGCAGTAGTGCACTATGGTGAGCGTCATACGGAGTTGAATGAAGACGACCAAGAAACTCGATGCACTGACTTCGCTGCGCTTCTTTGCCGCTGCGTTGATCGTGGTCTACCATGCCAGCCCGGCATTCGGCGTGGGCGAGGTGCCGGCCAGTTTCGACCAGGGTGTGTCGTTCTTCTTCGTCTTGTCTGGTTTTATCCTCGCCTACGTTTATCCGCGCTTGGACGGTGGCGTGCAAATGTTGCGCTTCTGGCAGGCGCGCATCGCGCGCATCTGGCCCGGCCACGTGTTTGCCTTCTTGCTGGTGCTGGCATTGCTGCCGCAAGCGGCCTGGACCATTTCCGGCGTGCCTGAGCTGGCGCCCGCAGCGGCCAACCTGGTCATGGTACATGCCTGGATACCGTACCTGGACTACTATTACTCGTTCAATTCGCCGTCGTGGAGCATCTCCACCGAATTCTTTTTTTACCTGTGCTTCCCCTTGTTGTTGTGGCGATGGCACCATACTTGGCTGCTCAAGCTTGCCGCCACACTGCTGATCGCAATCGCCATTGTCGCCTATTGCGAAATCCATGACCTGCCGTGGGCGGAAACGGAATTCAAGGGGGTCAGTTCGTCGGCACTGATCTACATTCACCCGCTCGGGCGCCTGTTCGAATTTACGCTGGGCATGGTGGCGGAACTGGCCTGGGAAAGCTGGCTGCTGTTTGAGATCGGCGCGGTCGAGGCCACCTTGCTGGAAGGGAGCGTTGTCGTGCTGGCGCTGGCCAGCATCGCCTATGGCGATGATGTCGCATTCTTTATGCAGACCTGGCTGGACGAGCCCAGGCACGCGCTGGCGGAATGGATCATACACAGCGGCTCCAGCCTGTTTTTCGCGGCACTGGTCGCGGTCATCGCCATGCAGCGGGGCTGGCTGTCGCGCCTGTTGCAATGGCCCCTGCTGGTGCTGCTGGGCGAGGCGAGCTTCGCGATTTATCTTACCCACCAGATCATCCTGCGTCGCCTGGTGTTGTCGGTGCAGCAGTTGCCGGCCTGGCCGAACTGGTTGTGGTATGGCATCTACTGGGCGCTGGTGCTGGCGGTGTCGCTGCTGGTGTGGCGCTATGTCGAGTGCCCGGCGCGCCGCTTCCTTGGCCCCGGCAGCGCTCGTTTATAATGCGCGCATGAACTTGGTCGCACTCGACACTTCCACCGAGTATTGCTCGGTCGCCTTGCACTGCGGTTTCAGCGTGCTGTCCGCCGGCTGCGTGGCGGGGCAGCGCCATTCCGAATTGCTGCTGCCCATGCTCGACGGCCTGCTGCGCGAAGCGGATATGACACTGGCGCAACTGGATGGCGTCGCCTATGGCGCCGGTCCCGGTTCGTTCACCGGCTTACGCATCGCTTGCAGCATTGCGCAAGGACTGGCGTTTGCCATCGATGTGCCGGTGGTGGGCGTGTCGACGCTGATGGCGCTGGCGCAGGGCCAGGCGGGTGAGCGGGTGGTGGCTTGCCTGGATGCGCGCATGGGCGAGATCTACCACGCTGCTTTTCGCCGCGAAAATGACGCCTGGCGCAGCGTCTGCGAGCCGGGCGTGTGCCGGCCGGAACAAGCACCGCCTTTAACGGGCGCGGGATGGACAGGCTGTGGTAGCGGCTTTGCCGCATACCCGGAGCAATTGCAGGCGCGCTACGCGGGGCAACTGGAGCGTATCGATGCCGCTGCCGTGCCGCATGCCGCGCACATTGCCGCGCTGGCCGGGGCCATGTTGGCGCGTGGTGAAGGCATCGGGGCCGAGCTTGCGGCGCCGATCTACCTGCGCGACAAGGTTGCGCTGAAAATGCACGAACGATGAGTGCGCTGCTGCAAGATATACCCAGGCTGCGTGTAATGCGGGTGAGCGATCTCGACGCCATCATGGAAATCGAACCGGAGATCTATGCCTATCCGTGGACGCGCGGCAATTTTTCCGATTCCCTGGCAACGGGCTACAGTTGCTGGGTGATGGAATGCGGCGGTTTCTTGGTCGGCTATGGCGTGCTGATGCAAGGCGTGGAGGAAGCGCACCTGCTTAACATCAGCATCGCCAAATCCTGGCAGGGGCAGGGGCTGGGACGCAAGTTGCTGCAGCACTTCATCGGCGTGGCGCGTGCCGGCAAGTCGGATTTCCTTTATCTTGAAGTGCGCCCCTCCAACGTCGTGGCGCTGGGGTTGTACCTTTCCGCCGGCTTCCAGCGCATCGCCATCCGGCGTAATTATTACCCGGCGTTTCATGGGCGTGAGGACGCGATATTGCTGGGACTGCGGTTGTGAGCAGGCGCGAGGAGATATTGCGCGAGATGGGGCTGACGCCGTTGTGGCGGCTGCGCGAGGCGGCGCCATCGAGCCGCGCGGCGCCAGTTGCGCCGGATGCCGGTGCTGCCAGTCGCGACGGACTCATCGCGCGGATGGACTGGGCCGAACTCAAGGCCAGCGTTGCCGCCTGCACGGCGTGCAGGCTCGCCAGGACGCGCACGCAGACCGTGTTCGGCGTCGGCGACGAGCAGGCGGACTGGCTGTTCGTCGGCGAAGGCCCGGGCGCGGAGGAGGACGCGCGCGGCGAGCCTTTCGTCGGCCAGGCCGGCAAGCTGCTCGACAACATGCTGGCGGCGATCGGCCTCAGGCGTGGGCAGAATGTGTACATCGCCAACATCGTGAAATGCCGCCCGCCCGGCAACCGCAATCCCGAACCGGAAGAGTGCGCTGCCTGCGCGCCCTACCTCGCTCGCCAGATCGAGTTGATCCGGCCCAGGCTGGTCGTCGCGCTGGGCAAGGTGGCGGCGAAAAACCTGCTCGGGCATGACGCCGCCATCGCTAGCCTGCGCGGCAAATTGCACCAGGCGCACGGCACGCCGCTCATCGTCACCTATCACCCGGCCTACCTGCTGCGCAATTTGCCGGACAAGGCCAAGGCTTGGGAAGACCTGTGTTTCGCGCGCAGTACCATGCAGGGCTTGCAATCGGCGTAAACGACACCATTTACTGGCTACGGACGAACTCAAAGCAACAATTGCTTTTCGCCGCAAAGGGCGCGAAGAATGCAAGGGAATTCAAAAAATATGGGACCATGCAAAATCACAAGTTTTTCTTTGTTGTCGCTGGCAACCCTCCCTACTTTTTCCGGCCTTTTTTTGCGTCCTTCGCGTCCTTTGGGGTTAAATAGCTTTCAGCGCCACTCAAGGAGGAAACCATGCGCAACCTGATCACGTCTTTGCTGCTGCTCGCCACGCTGGCACTGGGCGGTTGCGGCTACAACACCCTGCAATCCGCCGACGAGCAGATCAAGGCGGGCTGGGCGGAAGTGCTCAACCAGTACCAGCGCCGTGCCGACCTGGTGCCCAATTTGGTCAACACCGTGAAAGGTTTCGCCGCGCAGGAACAGGCGGTGCTGTTGGGCGTCACCAACGCCCGCGCCAAGGTGGGCAGCGTGCAGGCCACGCCCGAGCTGATCAACGACGAGCAGGCGTTCGCCAGGTTCCAGCAGGCGCAGGGCGAGCTGTCTTCCGCGCTGAGCCGCCTGCTGGTGGTGGCGGAAAACTATCCGCAACTCAAATCCGATGCCAACTTCCGCGACTTGCAGGCACAGCTGGAAGGCACCGAGAACCGCATCGCCGTGGCGCGCCAGCGCTACATCAAGGCGGTGCAGGAATACAACGTCACGGTGCGCTCGTTCCCGAGCAATCTTACCGCGATGATGTTCGGCTTCAAGACCAAGCCGAGCTTCGCAGTGGAAGACGAGAAAGCTATCGCCCAGCCGCCCGCCGTGGATTTTTCCGCGCCGGGGAACAAGTGATAACCGATCTCCCCCTCCCTCGATGGGATAACCAGCGACTTGTCCGCTTGCGGGCTTAGTCGAATGGCGAGTAGTTTTATCAGAGGGTAGTGGTGAGGGTGGCAGAAGAATAGGGGGAGACATGGCAGAGCGGTTGCACCCTTTTTTCCCCATCATGGCCTTCTCCCGCAGGGGGGGGAGGAACTTGCTGCATGTCTTGTTGGGCGCTTGCCTGCTGTTTGGCCATGCGCATGCCGAAGTCGCGGTACCGCCGCTCGCTGCGCGCGTTACCGATTTCACGGCGACGCTGGATGCCGAGCAGAAGCGGCAGCTCGAAGCCAGCCTGGCGCAGTTTGAAGCGCGGAAAGGTGCGCAACTCGCGGTGCTGATCGTCCCTACCACCCAGCCGGAAACCATCGAGCAATATGGCATTCGCGTCGCCGAACAATGGAAGCTGGGGCGCAAGGGCGTGGACGACGGCGCACTGCTGCTCGTCGCTAAGGATGACCGCGCGCTGCGCATCGAAGTCGGCTACGGCCTGGAAGGTGTGCTGCCTGACGCGGTGGCCAAGCGCATCATCGCAGAAACCATCGTGCCTTATTTCAAACAGGGCGATTATTACGACGGCATCCGTGCCGGCGTCGAACAGATGATGCAGGTGATCGCCGGCGAGCCGCTGCCCGCGCCGCAGTCGCGTGGCGGTGAAGGCTTGCCGAATTTGGAATCGCTGCTGTTCATCAGCTTCATGCTGGTAGTCGTGGTCGGCGGCGTGTTGCGCGCACTGTTCGGAAGGCTTGCTGCGGCGGGCATCGTCGGCGCGGTCACCGGCCTGTTGGCTTGGCTGATCGTGGCACCGCTGCTGGTCGCCGGCATCGTCGGCCTGATTGCCTTCATGTTCACCCTGGTAAGCGGCGGGCGCGGCATCGTCGGATATGGCGGCTACGGGCGTCACCGCGGCGGCTGGGGCGGTGGCGGGTTCGGCGGAGGGGGCTTCGGTGGAGGGGGCGGAGGCTTCGGCGGCGGTGGGGCGTCGGGAAGGTGGTAGGTTGAATATCACGGCAAAACGATGGGTTGATTTTGCCGCCGAGGAAGGCGGGAAGATTTACTCCGCGTACTTTTCGGTCTTTGCGGTTAAAGGACTTTTATGAATTTTCAACGCGCGCTTAGACACCTGACCACCGGTGACCTCGCCGTGCGCCGCGCTTTTCCCGCGCGTGCCATGCAAGCGATCGAAGCCGCGATCAGCGACACCGAGGCCGCACACTCCGGGCAGATCCGCTTTGCGGTGGAAGCGGCGCTTGACTATGCCGCGTTGCGCCGCGACCTTGGCGCGCGCGAACGTGCCATCGAGGTGTTCTCTCAACTGCGCGTGTGGGACACCGAGCGCAACAATGGCGTGCTGATTTACCTGCTGCTGGCCGACCGCGACGTAGAAATCGTCGCCGACCGCGGCGTGGACGCCTTGGTTGGCGCGGCAGCCTGGGAGGCAATCTGCCGCGACATGGAAACGATATTCCGCGAAGGGAGGTTTGAGGAGGGAGTGGTTTCCGGTATTCGCGCGGTGGGTTTGCACCTGGCCAAGCATTTTCCGCGGCGGGCAGGGGAGATCAACGAGTTGCCGGATAGGCCGGTGGTATTGTAGGGGGGCGGTGAATGTAACAGTTTGTACAACCCTGGGTCGATAAAATGGATTTGCTTGGACGGGATTTTTATGAGTTGGGCATGGACTTCATCGATGAGGATCACAAGAGCCTGTTAGCCATCATGCCGGCGCCGGCCGGCCGCCGGCCCATCACCCTACCCAGGCGTGTTCCATCACATCCAACCGTAAATCCTGTCTGAAGGTTTCGCCGCCACTGCTGATGGTGAGGGTAACTACGCGCGTGCCGGGCGTGGCGAACGATACGTCATGGCAGAACAGGCCGGGCAACTTGTAGTTTTTGTCGGCGATGATCTGGCCGCTCGCATCGGTGAGTATGCCGTGCGCTTCGCCTGATCCTTCCAGCACGGCCTGGATGCGGAAGGACTCGTTGACACAGCGGCGGTAAACCTGTGGATCGCGGTTGGCGTTGTATTGCAGGTTGTTGAGCTTGATCATCTTGACGAGTTGCGGCATGGCGTTTCCTTTCCGCGCGGGGATGCGTAGAATGCATATTAGCAAATTCTAATCGATAGTGAAACATGAAGCATGAGGGGTTATCGTGCGCATTCCAGCAGGCGGATGCCCGGTTGCTTGAACTGGAGGCGCGCCTGGCCGGCAAGGAAGCGCTACCGCTCGCCGCTACCGTCGAGCAGGCCATTGCCATGGTGCGTTCGCTGATCGTGGCCTATCTGGCCGAGGAGGGCAGGAAGATGCTGCCGCCGCAGGATGCCGATCTGCTCGATGTGTTCAAGGTGCTGGTGAAAGGCGATCCGTCCTGGAACGCGCTGCGCGACAACTGTCGCGAGCTGGTATATTACCGCAACTGCATCGCCGCGGATCGTCTCGACGCGCTGCCGCTGGCCCCGGAAAAAATGGCGGTGCGCACTGCGCGCCACATTTACCTATATCTCAAGACGCGCTTTGCAACGATGGCCTGAAGGCAGTGTGAATTGGCCGGACCGGCAGTTCATTGAAAAACGCAGCGGGGAAGGTCAGATGCAGGGAGCGCGGCACGCAGCGACCGAGACATGTCAAATCGGATAGGCGGGGGAGCGAGTACCGTGCGACACCGCAGATGGCCTCCACAGTGGTTTTCCAATAAACTGTTAGCGCGCCGGCATGATGACAGGCGTCATCCCCATGGCGCGCAGCTTAGCCATGGCTTGCTCGGCTTCCGTCTTGTCCTTGAACGGCCCGACGTGGACGCGGGTTTCGGTGTGGGAGCGGATGCCGGCCTTGGCGAGCTTGCTTTGCAGTGCCTCGGCGTTGGCGGGGGAGGCGAATACGCCCAGTTGCAGTATGTAGCCGTGCGGTGCCTCGGTCTTGGCGGTGGTTGGCGGAGCCGAGCTTTCCATCTGTGCCGCAGGCTTGGGCAGACCATGCGGCCTGACCGGCGGCGTTAGCTTTTCGTTGTTGATGACTTCCGGTGGAGGCGGTGCTTCGCTGGTTGGCGGCGTCGCTTCCGGTGCGGATTCCGGTACGGCCTCGGCGATGGCGGGGGCGGATTCCGGCAGCGCCGGCGGAGGCGCGATGGTCGGTTCGGCGATCGGTTCCGGTATCGGTTTGGGCGCGCTCCAGCGTTCGATCAGGGCCAGCGCAGCAATCGCCAGCACGATCAGCGCCACTGCCACCAGCAGGCGCTTCAGCGCGCGGCGCTTGATTTCGTCAGCCGGTTCGTTTTGTCCTGCTTCAGCCATCGCTTCTCCCTCTCGCCCAGCCGGAATTGCCAGCACGGCGCCGCCAATACTGGTAAAATGCGCGCTTGATTTTGAGCCTGAGCCGCAGGCTCTTTCTTATTGCAAAAACAATCTTAACACTGTTTGGAGAATTAAATGGCTGTGGAACGCACTTTGTCCATCATCAAACCGGATGCCGTCGCCAAGAATGTCATCGGCAAGATTTACTCGCGCTTCGAGACCAACGGCCTGAAAATCATCGCCGCGCGCATGATGCATTTGTCCAAGGCGGATGCCGAGGGCTTTTATGCGGTGCATCGCAGCCGCCCGTTTTTCAACGACCTAGTACAGTTCATGATCTCCGGCCCGGTGATGGTGCAGGTGCTGGAAGGCGAGAACGCGGTGCTGAAAAACCGCGACCTGATGGGCGCCACCGATCCGAAGAAGGCCGAGCCCGGCACCATACGTGCGGACTTCGCGCAAAGCATCGACGCCAATGCGGTGCACGGTTCTGATTCTGCGGAAAATGCCGCGATCGAAATCGCTTATTTCTTCCCCACGCTGGAGATTCACAGTCGCTGATGAAGACGGTCAACCTCCTCGGATTCGATGCGCCACGCATGGCGGCCTATTTCGCTGAACTGGGCGAGAAGCCGTTTCGTGCCACGCAGCTGCTGCGCTGGATACATCATTTCGGGGAGGACGATTTTGCGTGCATGAGCGATCTTGCCAAGCCGCTACGCGAAAGGCTTGTTGCACAGGCGGTGATCGCGGCGCCTGCCTGTGTTTCCGAACATGTCGCCGGCGACGGTACGCGCAAATGGCTGCTGGAGGTGGGAACGGGCAATGCCGTGGAAACGGTGTTCATCCCCGAATCCGACAGAGGCACCTTGTGCGTGTCCACCCAAGTGGGTTGCGCACTGGAGTGTTCGTTCTGTTCCACCGGCCGCCAGGGATTCAACCGCAACCTGACCGCCGCCGAAATCATCGGCCAGCTGTGGTGGGCGAATCGCGTGCTCGGGCGCGATCCTGCTGGCGAGCGTCTCATCAGCAATGTAGTGCTGATGGGCATGGGCGAGCCGCTCGCCAATTTCGACAACGTGGTTGCCGCACTCAACCTGATGCTGGACGACCATGCCTACGGGCTGTCGAGGCGTCGCGTCACGGTGAGCACTTCCGGTATCGTGCCGGCCATGGACCGGCTGCGCGAAGCCTGTCCGGTGGCGCTGGCAGTATCGCTGCATGCGCCCAATGACGCGCTGCGCGACGTGCTGGTGCCGATCAACAAGAAGTACCCGCTCGCCGAGCTGATGGCGGCGTGCCGCCGTTATATCGAAGCCGCGCCGCGCGATTTCATCACCTTCGAATACGTGATGCTGGACGGGGTCAACGACACCGTCGAGCACGCCAGGCAGTTGCTGCGCCTGACGCAGGACGTGCCGTGCAAGTTCAACCTAATCCCGTTCAACTCGTTCCCCGATTCCGGCTACCGCCGCTCGACTGCAGAGACGATCCGGCGCTTTCGCGACGTGCTGGCCGAGGCCGACATCGTTACCACCACGCGCAAGACGCGCGGCGACGATATCGACGCGGCCTGTGGACAGCTTGCCGGCCAGGTGCGCGACCGCAGCCTGCGCGTGCTACGCAGGTTGGAAGGGAGGACACGGTGAAAAAAGCATGGTGGCTGACGTTGCTGCTGGCAGCGTGCGCCATGCAACAGCCGGCGCCGTATGCGCCGAACAGCGAACTCAGCGACGCGCAGAACAAGGCGAAAATCCACACCGAACTGGGTGCCGGTTATTACGAACGCGGCCAGTTCGGGGTAGCGCTGGAGGAGCTCAACATCGCGCTGTCCGCCGATGCTGGCTATGGCCCGGCGCACAATGTGCTGGGCCTGGTGTTCATGGAATTGCGCGACGACGACAAGGCGCGCCAGCATTTTGAAAAAGCGGTCACGCTGAATACGCTGGATTCAGACGCCAACAACAACTACGGCTGGTTCTTATGCAACCGCGGGCGCGAGCGCGATTCGATCAAATACTTCATGGCGGCGTTGAAGAATCCGCTTTACGCTACGCCAGACAAGCCCTATGTCAACGCCGGCTTGTGTTCCCAGCGCATCAACAATGACCACGATGCCGAGGATTTTTTCAAGAAGGCGCTCAACCTGCGGCCCAACCAGGCGCAGGCGCTGCTGGCAATGGCGGGGCTGTTGTTCAAGCAGGAACGTTTTAACGAGGCCAAGGATTACCTGACGCGCTACATGCAGCAGGTACCCGCGCCCAATGCGGAAAGCCTGTGGCTGGGCGTGCGCGTGGAGCGCAGACTCGGCGACCGCAGCGCCGAGGCGAGCTATAGTTTGCAGTTGCGCAAGAAATACCCCGACGCGCCGGAAACGCGCGCGTTGCTGAACGGGAGCAGCGAGTGAGCGAGGCGCCGGAAAATCCCGAGCCCGAAGTGCCGCCGCAGGTCGGTGCGGTGCTGGCCGCCGTGCGCTGCAAGCAGGGCATGAGCGTGGCCGACGTGGCGCACCAGATGAAACTTTCCGTGTCCCAGGTCGAGGCGCTGGAAGCCGACGATTTCGATCGCCTGCCCGGTAACATTTTCGTGCGCGGTTTTGTGCGCAATTATGCGCGGCTGCTGGGGCTTGACCCCGATCCGCTGCTCGCCGCCGTGGGCAGGATTTACGCGGCGGCGCCGTCGGTGCATAAATCGCCCACCCTCAAGATGATCCCGTTCCCTTCGCAGGGCATGACGTCGTGGCAGAAGTACGCGGTCGCAGGGGGTGTGGTGGCGGTTGCCTTGCTCGTCTACCAATCGTTGCGCGACGAGTCCGTGCAGGCACCACCTCAGCCGACGCCGGTGCCGCCGAGCACTGCCGCAGCCGAGGTGTCGGCCGCCGTGAGCGCAGAACCGGTTCCCGTTTCGGTCGCACCAGCGCTGCAGCCGCCTGCGACGCAGGCCCCCACCGTTGCGGCCTCATCCACGTCGCACGAAGCAGCGCAACCGATGAAGCAGCCTGAGCAGGCCGCAACGGTACCCGAGGGCAAGCAGCCCGAGCCGCCAGCCAAGCCAGTCGCTGCCACGCCACAGTCGGCAAAGCCACCCGAGAAGGCAAAGATGGAAAAAATCGTGGTGGAGAAGGCCGTGGCGGAAACGGTGGCGGCAGAAACCAAACCGGAGACAGTACCTGTGGTGGTGCCGGGCACGGTGCCGGTGGAGCCGGCCAAGAATGAATCGACGGTTGTGGCAGAGGCAGCCCAAAAGACTGCCGGCGGTGGTAAGCGGGGTTCGGTGCAGTTGCATTTCGAGCAGGACACCTGGGTGGTCGTCAAGGCGGAAGACGGTAAGGTGATCTATTCGCGCAACCACGTGCCGGCCGGCACTTACCAGAGCGTGCGCGTGACCACGCCGTTCAGCGTGATCATCGGCAATGCCGCCGGCAGCAAGGTCCAATTCAACCATCGCCCGATCGATCTGGCGCCTTATACCAAGGACGGCGTGGTGCGTCTTACCATCAGCGAATAGTTTATGTCGAGTTTGCCTTTTTCCCCGGCGCGTCGCAAAAGCCGACCGGTGCATGTCGGCGCAGTCACCATAGGCGGCGCGGCGCCCATCGTGGTGCAGTCGATGACCAACACTGACACTGCCGACGAAGTGGCGACTGCGGTGCAGGTGGCGCAGCTTGCGCGCGCGGGTTCCGAACTGGTGCGCATCACGGTGAACAGTGCCGAGGCGGCGCGCGCGGTGCCGGCGATCCGCGCCCGCCTCGACGACATGGGCTGCGACGTGCCGCTGATCGGCGACTTCCACTTCAATGGCCACCGCCTGGTGACGGAATATCCGCAGTGCGCGCAGGCGCTGGCCAAGCTGCGTATCAACCCCGGCAATGTCGGGCGCGGCAGCAAGCGAGACGAGCAGTTTGCCACCATGATCGAAGCCGCGTGCCGCTATGACAAGCCGGTGCGCATCGGTGTCAACTGGGGCAGCCTCGATGCCGAACTGATGGCGCGTCTGATGGACGAGAACGCACGGCACAGCCAGCCACTCGACGCGGCCGAGGTGATGCGCGAGGCGTTGATCGTTTCCGCGCTGGAGAGTGCGCACAAGGCCGAGGAGCTCGGCTTGGGGCACGACAGGATCGTGCTGTCGTGCAAGGTGAGCGGGGTGCAGGACTTGATCGCGGTGTACCGCGAGCTGGCGCGACGCTGCGATTACGCGTTGCACCTCGGCCTGACCGAGGCCGGCATGGGCTCCAAGGGCATTGTCGCTTCCACCGCGGCGCTGGCAGTGCTGTTGCAGGAAGGCATCGGCGACACCATCCGCGTGTCGCTGACGCCGGAGCCCAACGGCGACCGTGCCAGGGAAGTCATCGTGGCGCAGGAGATATTGCAGACCATGGGGCTGCGCGCGTTCACGCCGCTGGTGACCGCTTGCCCGGGCTGTGGGCGCACTACCAGCACTTTCTTCCAGGAACTGGCGCAGGACGTGCAGAACTATGTGCGCGGCAAGATGCCGCAATGGTGCGAACAATACGATGGCGTCGAGAACATGACGCTGGCGGTGATGGGGTGCGTGGTCAACGGGCCGGGCGAAAGCAAGCACGCCAACATCGGCATCAGCCTGCCGGGCTCGGGGGAAACGCCGGTGGCGCCGGTGTATGTCGACGGCGAGAAGACGGTGACACTCAAGGGCGATCACATTGCCGAGGATTTCAAGCGCCTCGTCGACGATTACGTGCGCACCACCTATACCAGGAAACAGCCGCACCTGCCGCAATCATGAGCAATAGCATACAAGCCGTCCGCGGGATGAACGACGTCCTGCCGGAGGAGTCGCCCTGGTGGGAGTTTTTCGAGGACAGCGTGCGCGACTGGCTTGCCGCTTACGGCTACCGCGCGATCCGCATGCCCATCGTGGAAAAGACCGAGCTGTTCGTGCGCTCCATCGGCGAGGTCACCGATATCGTCGAAAAGGAAATGTACAGCTTCGAGGACGTGCTCAACGGCGAGAAGCTTACGCTGCGCCCCGAGGGTACCGCGTCGTGCGTGCGTGCCGCCATCGAGCACAACCTGCTTTACAACGGCGCGCAGCGCCTGTACTACATGGGGCCTATGTTCCGACACGAGCGTCCGCAGAAAGGGCGCTACCGCCAGTTCCATCAGGTTGGTGTGGAGGCGCTGGGCTACGCCGGGCCGGACATCGACGCTGAGCACATCGTCATGTGCGCGCGCCTGTGGAAGCGCTTCGGCCTGGGCGACGTCGCGCTTCAGATCAACACGCTGGGCAGCGCCGAAGCGCGCCATCGCCATCGCGCACGCCTGATCCAGTATCTGGAGCGCCATCTCGACCAACTCGACGACGATGCCAGGCGGCGCTTGCACAGCAATCCGCTGCGCATCCTCGACAGCAAGAACCCGGCGATGCAGGCCATCGTTGCGGCGGCGCCACGCCTGCTCGACGATCTTGATGAGGACGCCCTCAGGCATTTCGAGGGCGTGCAGGAACTGCTGCGCGACAGCGGCGTGTCGTTCGAGATCAACCCGCGCCTGGTGCGCGGACTCGACTACTACAACCATACCGTGTTCGAGTGGGTGACCACGCGCTTGGGCGCGCAGGGAACGGTGTGCGCCGGCGGGCGCTACGACGGCCTGGTCGCGCAGATCGGCGGCAAGCCGGCGCCGGCTTGCGGTTTCGCCATGGGCGTGGAACGCCTGCTGGCCTTGTTGCAGGAGAACGGGGCGCAGGCGGCGCGCAAGGTACCGGATGTTTACGTGGTGCATCAGGGCGGGGCGGCGACCCGCTTCGCCTGGCAGGCGGCGGAGCAATTGCGCGATGCCGGGATCAGCGTGGTGATGCATTGCGGTGGCGGCGGCTTCAAGGCGCAGATGAAAAAGGCAGATGGCAGCGGCGCGCGCTTTGCCGTGCTGATCGGCGATGACGAGGCGCAGGCCGGCGAAGTGAGTTTGAAGCCGTTGCGCGGCCTCGGCGAGCAGGTGCGTGCGGCGCTGCCGGAAGCAGCGGATTTGATTAAAAACGGTTAATCGACCACAAGGAAAACGATCATGGCAGTTTACGATCTGGAAGAGCAGGAACAGTTGGACGCACTGAAAGCATGGTGGCGGCAGAACGCCAAGCGCGTGCTCATCGGTGTGGTGACGATAGCGCTAGCGGTGGGCGGTTACAAGGCGTGGCTGGCGTACCAACACGACCAGTCGCAGCGGGCAGCCGAAATTTATGCCACCTTGCAGCAGGCCGCGGCGGAACAGAACCTGACGAAGATCGGCGATGCCTCGAAAAACCTGATGGACAACTATTCCGGCACCGGCTATGCGGGGATGGCGGCGATGCTGTCGGCGCGCGCGTATTTCGCCGCCGGCGACAACCAGCATGCCCAGCTAGATCTGCAATGGGCGATCGACCATGCCAGGGATGATGGCCTGCGCGATGCAGCGCGGCTGCACCTGGCCGCGGTCATGCTCGACGAAAAAAAGTTCGATGAGGTGCTACGTCAGCTCGAGCAAAAGCATGACGAGGCCTTTGATGCCCGCTACATCGATCTGAAGGGTGACGTGCTGGCGGCGCAGGGCAAGACGGCGGAAGCGCGCGCTGCCTACCAACAGGCGCTGGAAAAAAGCGATGCGCGTAGCCCCTATCGCGGCGTGATCCAGATGAAGCTGGACGCACTCGGGGGCGCGCAGTGACAAGATTTTTCGCCCTCCTCTTCGCGGTGTCGCTGCTGGCCGGCTGCTCCAGTTTCTTCGATATTTTCGAGGACAAGGACCAGATCGCCGAGCTGCCGCAATTCCAGGCCGGCGTTGCGGTGCAGGCGTCATGGAAGGCACAGGCCGGCAGTGGCGGGCAGCAGGTGTTCGTGCCGGCGCTGGCGGAAGGGGCGGTTTATCTGGCTGCGGCCGATGGCGAGCTGGGTAAGTACGATCTTTCCACCGGCAGGAATTTGTGGCGCATCAGGACCAAGCAGCCTCTCTCGGGTGGGGTGGGCGCCGGCAGCAATCTGGTACTGATGGGCAGCATCAAGGGTGGCGTGTTTGCCTACGACTCGCAGGGCAAGCCGCTGTGGCAGGCGCGTGTGCCGAGCGAAGTGCTGAGTCCCCCGCAGGTGGCTGACGGCGTGGTGGTGGTGCGCAGCAACGACGGTTCGGTCAGCGGGCTTGATGCCGCGAGCGGAGCGCGCAAGTGGATATACCAGCGTCCCACCCCGGCGTTGACGATACGCGCCCACGCCGGTGCGGTGCTCTCCGGTGGCGTCGCCTATGTCGGCTTCGCCGGTGGCCGGCTGGCGGCGATCGAATTGGCCAACGGCAACGTCTTGTGGGAAGTGAGCGTGGCGCAACCGCGCGGCGCGACCGAACTGGAGCGCGTTACCGACATCACCAGCCTGCCGGTGGTGGACGGCCGCCAAGTGTGCGCCGTTGCCTACCAAGGTCGGCTTGCCTGCTTCCAGGCGAGCAATGGCGACCTCCTGTGGGCGCGCGAAGTGTCGAGCATCGCCGGCATGGCCGACGATGGCGACAATCTATACGTGGTGGACAGCAAGGGCGCGGTGCTGGCTTACGACAAGCGCAGCGGCGCCAGCGTGTGGAAACAGGACAAGCTGGCGACGCGCGGCTTGGGCACGCCTGTGGTATACGGAAAATATGTGGTGATGGGTGACTACCAGGGATACGTGCACTTTCTCGCGCGCGAAGACGGCGCGCTGGTGGGCCGCTTCGACACCGACGGCAGTGCGCTGCCGACCGTGCCGCTGCCCGCCGATGACCGGCTGCTGGTGCAGACCCGCGGCGGCAGCGTTTATGCGCTGGAACTGAAGCAGTCGTGAAACCCACCTTGGTATTGGTTGGACGCCCCAACGTCGGCAAATCCACCCTGTTCAACCGCCTCACCAAGACGCGCGACGCTATCGTGTTCGACCAGCCCGGGTTGACGCGCGACCGCCACTACGGCCACGGGCGGGTCGGCGACAAGCCTTGCCTGGTGGTGGACACCGGCGGCTTCGAGCCGGTGGCCAAGGACGGCATCTTCCACGAAATGGCCAAGCAGACCCTGCAGGCGGTGGACGAGGCCGATGCCATCCTGTTCATCGTCGACGCGCGCGATGGCCTTACCGCGCAGGACAAGATCATCGCCGAGCAGTTGCGCAAGCGAGGACGTCCCTTGTGGCTGGTGGTGAACAAGGCGGAAGGGCTGCCGCGCGCGCAGGTGGCGGCGGAGTTTTTCGAGCTCGGCTTAGGCGAGCCGCTGCCGATTTCTTCGGCGCACGGCGACGGCGTGCGCGAACTGGTGGATCTGGTGCTGGCCGGGTTTCCAGAGGTGGAAGAGGAGCCTGAGGCCGATCATCCCAAGATCGCCGTGGTCGGCCGCCCCAACGTCGGCAAGTCCACCCTGGTCAATACCCTGCTCGGCGAGCAGCGCGTGATCGCCTTCGACCAGCCCGGCACCACACGCGATAGCATCTACATCGACTTCGAGCGCAACGGCCGGCACTACACCCTGATCGACACCGCTGGCGTGCGTCGTCGCGGCAAGGTCAGCGAGGCGGTGGAGAAGTTTTCCGTGATCAAGACGCTGCAGGCGATCGCCGACGCCAACGTGGTGGTGCTGGTGCTCGACGCGCAGCAGGACATCACCGAACAGGATGCGCACGTCGCCGACTTCGTGCTGGAAGCGGGGCGCGCGCTGGTGGTGGCGGTGAACAAGTGGGACGGCCTAGACAGCTACCAGCGCGAGCAGGTGAAAAGTACCATGACGCGCAAGCTCGGTTTCCTGGATTTTGCGCGCCACCACTACATTTCCGCACTGCAAGGTACCGGCGTCGGCAGTCTGCTGGGTTCGATCGATGCCGCCTACCATGCGGCGATGGTCAAGTTGCCCACGCCCAAGCTGACGCGCACGCTGCAGGCGGCGGTGGCGCAACACCAGCCGCCGCAGTGGGGGCCGCACCGCCCCAAGCTGCGCTATGCCCACCAAGGCGGCAGCAATCCGCCCATCGTGGTCATTCACGGCACCGGCATGGACAAGCTGCCGGACAGTTACCGGCGCTATCTGGAAAACACTTTCCGCGACGCCTTCAAGTTGCAAGGCACGCCGTTGCGCGTGCAGTACAAGCAGGGGCGCAACCCCTACGACGACAGGGAGAACCGGCGCGAACGGCGGCGTTGAGCGTGCCCCGTGTCGCGAATCTGGTATTTCCCGGAAAAATGAATTAAATTGACGAAATATTACATAAGACCATAACTACGGAGAACAATATGAGCGCCAAAGGACAACTACTACAAGACCCGTTTTTGAATGCGCTGCGCAAGGAACATGTCCCCGTGTCGATCTATCTGGTCAACGGCATCAAGCTGCAGGGGCAGGTCGACTCCTTCGATCAGTATGTGGTGCTGCTCAAAAACACCGTGACCCAGATGGTATACAAGCATGCCATCTCCACCGTGGTGCCGTCGCGCCCTGTCAATATCTCCTTTGACCACACCCCTGAAGGCTGATCCGCTTCGGGAATGAATGTTTGAACGTCCCGTCGGCGCGGGCGGCAGCAACGATGCCGCCGTGCTGGTCAGCCTCGATTTCGGCGAGCCCGATTACACGGACAGCCTCGAAGAGCTGCGCCTGCTCGCCGGCAGCGCGGGGGTGCGCGTGGCGGCGGTGGTGCAGGGCAGGCGCGCTCGTCCCGATTCTGCGTTGTTTGCCGGCTCCGGCAAGGTCGACGAACTCGGTACGGCGCTTGCTGCCAGCGGCGCGCAACTGGCGATCTTCAACCATGAGCTTTCTCCGGCGCAGCAGCGCAACCTGGAAAAGCGCCTGCAGTGCCGGGTGCTCGACCGTACCGACCTGATCCTCGACATTTTCGCGCAGCGCGCGCGCAGCCACGAAGGCAAGTTGCAAGTCGAGCTGGCACAACTGGATCATCTTGCCACGCGCCTGGTGCGCGGCTGGGCCCACCTGGAGCGGCAGAAGGGCGGCATCGGCCTGCGCGGCCCGGGTGAAACCCAGCTGGAAACCGACCGCCGTCTGCTCGGCAAGCGCGTCAAGGTGCTCAAGGACAAGCTTGAGCGTGTCGGACGCCAGCGCGCGGTACAGCGGCGCGCGCGCCAGCGCAGCGGAGTGCTGGCGGTATCGCTGGTGGGCTACACCAATGCCGGCAAATCCACGCTGTTCAATAGCCTCACCCATGCCGGCGCTTATGCCGCCGACCAGTTGTTCGCCACTCTGGATACCACCTCGCGCCGGGTATTCGTCGGCGCGGGCGGCAATGACAGCGCCGCTGCCAGGGAAATCGTCCTGTCCGACACGGTGGGCTTCATTCGTCACCTGCCGCACACGCTGGTGGCGGCATTTCGTGCTACGCTGGAAGAAACCATTCGGGCCGACCTGCTGCTGCATGTGGTGGATGCCGCCAGTGCCAACCGCGACCAGCAGATCGTCGAGGTGAACAAGGTGCTGCATGAGATTGGCGCGGATATGATTCCGCAAATCCTGGTGTTCAACAAAATCGATCTTACCGCATGGGGGCCGGGAATCGAGCGCGACGAATATGGTAGAATTGCGCGCATTCGCTTGAGCGCCAGGAGAGGCGCGGGGCTCGGCCTGCTGCGCGCGGCACTGGCTGAAATCGCTATGCCACCGACGCTGGCGGAATCAACGAGCGCGGCATAATAAATGGAACCTGTACATGGCAAATGAACCGCAATGGGGCAAGCGCAACGGCGACGGCCCTCCCGATCTCGATGAATTGTGGCGACGCTTCAACCAGAAGCTGAACGGCCTGTTCGGCCGCAAGGGCGGCAACGGCGGTGGCGGCGACGGTGGTGCGCCGCTCTCCGGCATCGGAGTCGTGGCGGCGATCATCGTTTTCATCTGGCTGGCGAGTGGCTTCTATATCGTCGATGCCAGCCAGCGCGGCGTGGTGCTGCGCTTCGGCAAATTCGTGGAAACCACCCAGCCCGGCCCGCGCTGGCACCTTCCCTATCCGGTGGAGAGCGTGGAACTGGTCAACCTGTCGCAGGTGCGCACCGTCGAGGTCGGCTACCGCAACAACGTCAAGAGCAAGGTGCTGAAGGAATCGCTGATGCTCACCGACGACGAGAACATCATCGATATCCAGTTCGCGGTGCAATACACGCTGAAGAGCCCGGAGGATTTCCTGTTCAACAACCGTGCACCCGACGACTCGGTGTTGCAGGCGGCGGAAACCGCGATCCGCGAGGTGGTGGGCAAGAGCAAGATGGATTTCGTGCTGTATGAAGGGCGCGAAGAGGTGGCGGCGAACGCTTCGCGCATCATGCAGGAAATTCTCGATCGCTACAAAACCGGCATCAGCATCAGCAAGGTGACCATGCAGAACGCGCAGCCGCCGGAGCAGGTGCAGGCGTCGTTCGACGATGCGGTAAAGGCGGGGCAGGACCGCGAGCGCCAGAAGAACGAAGGCCAGGCATATGCCAACGACGTGATCCCGAAAGCGCGCGGTGCAGCGGCACGCCTGATGCAGGAGGCGGAAGGCTACAAGCAGCGCCTGATCGCCACCGCCGAGGGTGACGCCAGCCGCTTCAAGCAGTTGCTCACCGAATACAACAAGGCGCCCGGCGTGACGCGCGAGCGCCTCTACCTGGAAATGATGCAGGAAGTGCTGTCCAACACCAGCAAGGTGCTGGTCGATCAGAAGAACAACAACAACCTGCTCTACCTGCCGCTCGACAAGCTGATGCAGGCGGCGGTGACGGGACTGCCTCCCGAGGAAAACAGGACGGTGCAGCAAGAGGCGCCCGCTACGCAGGACATGAGGACACGCGACAGCTTCCGCTCGCGCGACAGGGAGGCACGGCCGTGAAGAACAACATCGGATTGATCATCGTTGGCGCCATCGTCGGCCTGCTGGTGGCGAGCATGGCGTTGTTTACCGTCGACCAGCGCGAGAGCGCCATCGTGTTCCGCCTCGGCGAAATCATCGACGTGAAAAAGGACGCCGGCTTGTACGCCAAGACGCCGCTGCTCGACCGCGTGCGCTATTTCGACACGCGCGTGCTGACCATGGACACTTCCGAGCCGGAGCGTTTCATCACCTCGGAAAAGAAGAACGTGCTGGTGGACTGGTTCGTCAAGTGGCGCATCGTCGACGTCAAACAATACTGGATCAGCGTGCGTGGCGACGAGGCGCAGGCCGCGACCCGTTTGCAGCAGACCATCAACGACAGTCTGCGCGCCGAGTTCGGCAAGCGCACCATCCACGACGTGGTGTCCGGTGAGCGCGACAAGATCATGGACCTGATGCGCGAGAAGGCCAACGAGGATGCCAGCAAGATTGGGGTGCAGGTGCTGGACGTGCGCATCAAGCGTGTCGATCTGCCGCAGGAAGTGAGCGAGTCGGTGTACCGGCGCATGGAGTCCGAGCGCAAGCGCGTCGCCAACGAACTGCGCTCGACTGGTTCGGCCGAGTCGGAAAAAATCCGTGCCGACGCAGACAAGCAGCGCGAGATCATCATCGCGCAGGCGTATCGCGATGCGCAGCGTATCAAGGGCGAGGGCGATGCCAAGGCTGCGGCGATCTACGCCGGCGCCTACGGCCAGAATTCGGAGTTCTTCTCGTTCTACCGCAGCCTGGAAGCCTACCGCCGCACCTTCAAGGAAAGGAGCGACGTGCTGGTACTGGATCCCAGCTCCGACTTTTTCAAGTACCTCAAACACTCCGGCAGGAAATGACGCCGGCATGAAAGCATAAGCGGGGGACTGTGGAGAATTTTTGGGCGGCGCTGGCGCTGATGCTGGTACTGGAGGGGGTGCTGCCGTTCCTGGCGCCGCCGCTGTGGCGCGAAACTTTCCGGCGCCTCACCGAAATGGGCGACGGACAGATCCGTTTCGTCGGCCTGACCTCGATGGTGGCGGGTTTGCTGCTGCTCTACCTGGTTCGTTGATTGATGCACGACATGCATAACTGGCTGCTGCCCGAAAACATCGAAGATATCCTGCCAGCAGAGGCGCAGCGCGTCGAGCGCCTGCGCCGCGCCATCCTCGACGCCTTTGCCGCGCACGGTTACCAGCTGGTGATGCCGCCACTGCTCGAATACGTCGAGTCGCTGCTCACCGGCAGTGGCCACGACCTCGATCTCAAGACCTTCAAGCTGGTCGACCAGTTGAGCGGCCGCATGCTCGGTCTGCGCGCCGACATCACGCCTCAGGTGGCGCGCATTGACGCGCACCTGCTCAATCGTGCCGGGGTGACCCGTCTGTGCTATTGCGGCAGCGTGCTGCACACCCTGCCTTCCGGCCTGCGCCGCACGCGCGAGCCGTTGCAGATCGGTGCGGAACTGTACGGCCATGCCGGCATCGAGAGCGACCTGGAGGTGCAGCGCCTGATGCTGGAAGCGCTCGGCCTCGCCGGCGTGCCCGGGGTGCGCCTCGACCTCGGCCATGTCATGGTGTTCCGCAGCCTGATTCGGCATGCCGATGTCGCCGCCGAGCTGGAGGCGGAATTGTTCCGCGCGCTGCAAACCAAGGATCAGACTGCCTTGCGCGACCTGGTGCGCCCGCTCGACGCACGTACGCAAGGCGCGCTGCTGGCATTGCCGCAACTGTATGGCGACGTTGCGGTGCTTGGCGAGGCGGCGCGCGCCTTGCCGGATTATCCGGAAATCCGCCATGCGCTCGGCCAGCTGAGTACCATTGCCGACGCCATGGGCCGCGCGGTGGTGCAGTGCAGTTTCGACCTGGGCGAAGTGCGCGGCTATCACTACCACAGCGGCGTGGTGTTCGCGGCTTATGCGCCGGGCTGGTCCAACGCAATCGCGTTGGGCGGCCGCTACGACGAAATTGGCAAGGCGTTCGGTCGCGCGCGCCCCGCCACCGGCTTCAGCATCGACCTGCGCGAAGTGGCGGCGCTGTTGCCGGCGCCGGCGCTCAGGCCGGGCATCCTCGCGCCGTATGGCGACGATGCCGCGCAGCGCGAAAAGATTTCTGCGCTGCGCGCGCAGGGCGAAACGGTGATCGTGGAATTGCCGGGGCACGCCGGCAGCCGTGCCGATTACGGTTGCGACCGCGAGCTGGTACAGAAGAACGGAAAATGGGAAGTGGTGAATTTGGCGTGAGGTTGTAAAGGAACGAAGGATAATTACCGCAGAGGACGCGGAGGGTGGCGAGGAAGGCAATATATAGTTTTCCTCTGCGTTCTCTGCGACCTCTGCGGTTGGTGGTTTTCGGTTTGTAAGGGTATTGAGCATGTCGAAGAACGTCGTAGTGGTCGGCACCCAGTGGGGCGATGAGGGTAAGGGCAAGGTGGTGGACTGGTTGACTGACCATGCCCAGGGCGTGGTGCGCTTCCAGGGGGGCCACAACGCCGGCCACACTTTAGTGATTGGTGGCAAGAAGACCGTGCTGCACCTGATCCCCTCCGGTATCTTGCGCAAACAGGTGGCGTGTTACATCGGCAATGGCGTGGTGGTGTCGCCGCAGGCGCTGCTCGAGGAGGTGGACATGCTCGAAGCGGCCGGCGTGGATGTGGCGAGCCGCCTCAAGATCAGCGAGGCCTGTCCGCTGATCCTGCCTTATCACATTGCGCTCGACCGCGCGCGCGAGCAGGCCAAGGGCGAAGGCAAGATCGGCACCACCGGGCGCGGCATCGGTCCGGCCTACGAGGATAAGGTGGCACGCCGCGCCATTCGCCTGCAGGACCTGTTCCACCGCGAGCGCTTCGCCGCCAAGCTTGGCGAAATCCTCGATTACCACAACTTCGTGCTGAAAAATTATTTCAACGCGCCGGTGGTGGATTTTCAGCAGACTCTGGACGAAACCCTGGCGCTGGCCGGGCGCATCCTGCCCATGGTGGCGGACGTGCCGCGCATGCTGTACGAGGCCAACAAGGCCGGCAAGAACCTGTTGTTCGAAGGTGCGCAGGGCACCTTGCTCGACATCGACCACGGCACTTACCCTTTCGTCACCTCCAGTAACTGCATCGCCGGCGCCGCCACCGCCGGCAGCGGGGTGGGGCCGCAAATGCTGCATTACGTGCTCGGCATCACCAAGGCCTACACTACGCGTGTCGGCTCCGGGCCGTTCCCCACCGAGCTGGCGGACGAGACCGGCAAATACATCGCCACGCGCGGCAATGAGTTCGGCGCCACCACCGGGCGCCCGCGCCGCTGCGGCTGGTTCGACGCTGCCGCGCTGAAGCGCTCGATCCAGATCAACGGTGTGTCCGGATTGTGCGTGACCAAGCTCGACGTGCTCGACGGTGTGGAGGAACTGCGCCTGGGCGTGGGCTACAAGATCGACGGCAAGCACAGCGACATCCTGCCGGTGGGTGCGGAGATGCTCGCTTCGTGCGAGCCGGTGTATGAGGAAATTCCCGGCTGGAGCGAAAGCACGGTCGGTATCAAGCGCTTCGAGGACCTGCCGCGCGCGGCACAGAACTACCTCAAGCGCATCGAACAGATTTGCGCAGTGTCGGTGGACATGATTTCGACAGGGCCGGACCGGGAGGAAACCATCGTGCTGCGCCATCCTTACGGCTGACACCCAATGTCCGCGCCAGCCGGACTGATGCTGCTTGTTGCCGCGCTCTGCACGGCGGGACTGGCAACCGGTTTCTGGATGGCCTATACGCGCAGGCATTACCCCGCCCTGCGCATCCTGATCGTCTTTGCCGCGCTATTCATCCTGCTACTCGGGGTGCAGCTCTCCGGACGGCTGCGCGCCAGCGAAGGCGCCCTGGTGGAGCACGACCTCCAAGCGCTGATCGATTATCTGGTGTTGGAGGTGGATGGTCGCGTGCACGAACACGTGCAAGGGCTGGAACGCATGGCCAGGCGCTGGGAGAGGGAGGGTGGCACGCGCAAGGGAATATGGGCGGGCGATGCAAACTCCTACAGCATCGATTATCCGTACATCCAGGCGCTGGAATGGGCGGATGATTCCGGGCGCATCTGCTGGGTCGTTCCCATCGTCGGCAACAAGCGCGTGCTCGGCTATGACCTCAGCGTCGAGTCCCGGCGCAATGCGGTATTGGCGGCGGCGCGCGAGACGGGCAAGGTGGCGATATCCGAGCCCGTCGAACTGGTACAGGGCGGCACCGGCATCCTGATGGTGCGCGCGCTCAGAACGGGTCGGGCGGGCGGTGCGGTGGGCGGCTACCTGCTGTACGTGTTCAGCACCGACCTGCTGTTCCGCGACGCGCTGGGCAAGCATGTGCCGGAGGGCGTCAGGATCGACCTGAGCCATCGCGGCCATTCCTTCCTGACGATCGGCGATATGGCCGCGGAGACCGAGTACCGGCAGCGGCGCGTGCTGCGTTTCGCGCCGGGTTGGGAAATCAGTGTGGTGCCAGGCGCTGCCTTCGTGTCGGAAGCGGTCACCCCGCTGCCCACGGTGGTGCTGCTGGGTAGCGGGGTGATCGCGCTGCTGGCGGCACTGGCGCTGGGCCTGATGGTGCTGGCGATGCAGCGTGCCGACCGCAGCCGGGCGGCCGAATTGCAGTCGCAGGATCGTGAGGCGCGGCTCGCGGCGTTGGTCAACACCGCGCTGGATGGCATCGTTACCATGGATCTTTCCGGCAAGATCGAAACCTGCAACCCGGCCGCCGCGCAGATGTTCGGCTACCCCGCCGGGGAAATTGTCGGCCAGAACGTCAGCATGCTGATGCCGGAACCGTTCCGTAGCCATCACGACGAATACCTGCGCTGCTACAACCCCGCGCGCGAATCCAGGGTGGTCGGCAAGGTGATCGAGTTGAGCGGACAGCGCAAGGACGGGGGCATCTTCCCCTTGGAACTTGCCGTCAGCGAGATGCTGCTCGGTGACAGGAAGGTGTTCCTGGGGCTGCTGCGCGACATTTCCGTGCGCAAGGAAACGGAACGTAAATTAATGCAGGCGCGCGACGAGGCGGAGCAGGCCAGCCGCGCCAAGTCGGAATTCCTGTCCAGCATGAGCCACGAACTGCGCACGCCGATGAACGCCATCCTTGGCTTCGGCCAGCTGCTGGAAATGGATCGCACGCTGGATGGATCGCAGCGCGAATCGGTGCGTGAGATCGTCAAGGCGGGCAACCACCTGCTCAGCCTCATCAACGACGTGCTCGACCTCGCCAAGGTGGAAAGCGGCGGCATCGGCATTTCGCTGGATCGCGTCGAGGTGGGCAGGCTGCTTGAAGAGTGCGAGAAACTGGCCGCGCCTTATGCGGCAGAATGCCATGTCAGCCTCAAGCTCGAGCGCGCGCCCTGCGCCGGCCTGGCGGTGAGTGCCGATCATACGCGCCTCAAGCAGGCACTGCTCAACCTCATCACCAACGCCATCAAGTACAACCGCTCCGGTGGGCTGGTCACGGTGACCTGCCGCAACGACAATGCGCGCGTGCGCTTGCTGGTGAAGGACACCGGCCACGGCATCGCCAAGGAGAAAATGTCGCGCCTGTTCCAGCCGTTCGACCGGCTGGGCGCGGAACTGAGTGCCATCGAGGGCACCGGCATCGGCCTCACCCTGACCAAGAAACTGGTGGAAATGATGCAGGGGGAAATCGGTGTCGAATCCGAGGTAGGGGTGGGCAGCACGTTCTGGCTGGAACTGCCGCTGGCCGCCGGCGAGGTAACGCCGCGCAGCGAAGCGACGGATGAAGCAGGGGCGGACCGCGACATCGTCGGCGCCCCTGGCAAGACGGTGTTGTACATCGAGGACAATCCCTCCAGCATCAGCCTGATGCGCGGTATTTTCACGCAGCGCGCGCGCTGGCGCCTGATCGATGCAGCGTCGGCGGAACTCGGTCTGCCGCTGGCGCGCGCGCGCCGGCCCGACGCCATTCTGCTGGACATCAACCTGCCCGGCATGGACGGCTACGCCCTCCTCACGGAACTGCGGCAGACACCAGAGCTACGCGGTGTGCCGGTGGTGGCGCTGTCTGCCAGCGCCATGGAACGCGACATCGCCAAAGGCATGGCGGCGGGCTTCGATGCTTATCTCACCAAGCCGGTCGACGTCGACCGGCTGTTGCAATTGCTGGATCGGCTGCTTGCGCCGGGTGGGGAAGGAGGTGCAGTTTGATAAATGAATCACGGTTGCTAGAGTGAGGTGAGGCGGGCTGGGAACAGAGGGAACATCCCTCCTGCAGACTGCTGGAGGAATAGCAAATGGTTACTGAAGATTCAGCGCGGTTAAAGGAGGAAGGGCTGATGCCCATTCAAAATAACATCCAATCACCCCTGCGGCTGCTTTTGATCGTGGCGCTCTCGATCCTCACTACCGAAATAGTGATCATGTTTGTATTCGAGCTGCTGCCGCCACTCCCTGTAATTGCGAGAAGCATGGTGGACGGTACGTTGCTGACCGTTCTGGTTTCTCCCATTCTCTATCTGTTTTTGTTCCGTCCAATGAGTGTGTATATCACGGTGCTCCGGCAAACGCAGAAACTGCTCCAGCAACAGCACGACCACCTGGAAGATGAAGTGCAGAAACGCACAGCCGAACTGGTGGAACGCAACCGGGAAATCGCTGAGCGGGAAGTACATTATCGCGCGGTGGTTGAGGGCGCCACGGAAGGCATCCTGACGCTGGATAAACAGGGCATGGTGGTGCGGATTAATACCGCTGCTGAAAAGATGTTCGGTTATATTTCGGGTGCGGCGATAGGCATGTCTTTTGTCCGTTTGTTGACCAGCGACAGCGCAACCCGCTGTTTGGGGGCGGATGGCCAGCTTTACCCCGTTTCCAACCTCACGCTGGAGGCGCAGCACAAGGACGGCCGAACCATTCCCATTCTGCTTTCCGTCAATATGTTCAGGCATAAGAACGACCACTATTTCACTGTCATTATCCAAGACATCAGCGAACGGGTGATGTTCGAGAAACGGTTGGCTCAGTTAGCCTATTACGATTCGCTGACTGGTTTACCAAACCGACGCCTGTTTCATGACCGCCTCGGCCAAGCCATGGAGCGCGCTCGCAGGAACGACAAACTGGTCGGGATTCTGTTTCTCGACCTGGATCACTTCAAGGATATCAATGACACGCTGGGCCATCACTTCGGCGACCGGCTGTTGCAGGAAACCGCAAAACGCCTGTCCGAACTGTTGCGCAAGGAAGATACCGTAGCGCGGCTTGGAGGCGACGAATTTACGGTCGTCCTGGAAAGCATCAGCAACGTTGGTGATGCGGAGGAGGTCGCCAGGAAAATCCTGTCTTCAATCAGACAGCCATTCAAGCTGGGCGAGCATGAAGTCTATGTCACTAGTAGCATCGGCATCACATTGTACCCGCTTGATGATAGCGATATAGAGCGCCTGATCATGAATGCGGACGGTGCCATGTACCAAGCCAAGTTACATGGCAGGGATGCATACGAACTGTATACCGCAAAAATATCCGCCGAGGCGGCGGAACGGCTTGCCCTGGAGACCTCATTCCGCAAAGCGGTGGTAACTGCCGACTTCTTGCTGCAATATCAGCCTGAATTTGTTTTGCATTATCAACCCGAGATCGACCGTTATACCGGGGAAGTTGTAGGCGCCGAGGCATTGATCCGATGGAAACACCCGACATTGGGGCTGCTCAGCCCTGACCAGTTTATTCCGCTGGCTGAAGAGACCGGTCTTATCGTTCCGCTCGGCGCATGGGTGCTCCGCACGGCATGCAAGCAGGCCGTTGCCTGGCGGGTGTCTGGTCTTCCTTCATTTCATGTTGCAGTCAATGTATCGGCACTTCAGCTTAAGAGTCGCGAGATTGTGCATCAGATTGCGCACATCCTGGAAGAGACAGGCATGGAGGGGCGCTATCTGGAACTGGAGCTTACGGAAAGCATGGTACTGAACAAGGACGAGGAATTGATCGCCATCCTGCGTGGCTTCAAGGAAATGGGTATTACGATATCCATTGATGATTTCGGTACCGGACATTCATCGCTAGCCAATTTGCAACTGCTGCCCGTTGACAAGGTGAAGATCGACATCTCTTTTATCCGCAACGTGACAAAGAATGAGCATGATTCAGCAATTGTGGTGGGGATTATCGAAATGGCGCATAAACTTGGCTTGCAGGTTGTTGCAGAAGGGGTGGAAACGGAAGAGCAATTGATGTTCCTCTTTACGCACCACTGCGACATCATGCAGGGTTATCATTTGAGCCGGCCGATGGCTGCGAAGGACTTCGAGGAATTGCTGGTGAACCGGATCGAGATGATGCCGTTGGCGCAACCTTGAATCGCCGGCTTTGCTGGAGGTATTTGATTTCTGGCCGACAGGGCAAACCTGTTATCATGGGCGCATGTTTTTGTATGCCTCCGCCATTTTTCCAGCAAGGCTGGTTTTTCTTCTTGGACAAACAGCGCCGTTTTTCGAAGCAAGAAATTTTTCCAAGCAAGAAATTAAAATGGCCCGCGTATGCGAGCCATTATATTTGGTGCCCAGAAGAGGACTCGAACCTCCACAGTGTCGCCACCGCTAGGACCTGAACCTAGTGCGTCTACCAATTCCGCCATCTGGGCATTGAGGCGCGTAAATTTAATCGTAAAGGAACATTTTGTCAATGAAGAGCTACCCGCGTGCACGGGATCCCTATTTGCAGCGCGAGCGGGAGAAGTATCCCGAGCCGCTGCCCAGCCGTGAATACATATTGCAGGCGCTTACCGAGTGCGGCGTGCCGCTGGCCGAAGAACGTCTCGCCAAGATGCTGGCGATCAAGGATGCCGAGGCCGAGCTGTTCCAGCGCCGCTTGCGCGCGATGGAGCGCGACGGCCAGATCGTGCGCAACCGCAAGGGCGCCTTGTGCATCGCCGACAAGCTCAACCTGATCAAGGGTCGCGTGATCGGCCATCCCGACGGTTTCGGCTTCGTCAAGCCTGACGAAGGCGGCGATGATTTGTATCTGAGTCCGCGCGAAATGCAGAAGGTGCTGCACGGCGACCGCGTCATGGTGCGCGAATCCGGCGTGGACCGCCGCGGCCGCCGCGAAGGCCAGGTGGTCGAAGTGCTGGAGCGCGGGCAGAAGCGCGTGGTCGGACGCCTGTTCAGCGAGCAGGGTGTGCTGTTCATCGTCGCCGAGGACAAGCGCATCAGCCAGGATCTGGTGGTGCCGCCGGGCGGCGACATGGGCGCGCAGGCGGGGCAGGTGGTGGTGGCGGAAGTGGTGTCGCAGCCCACTTCGCACGCGCAGGCGATCGCGCGCGTGATCGAAGTGCTGGGCAATTATGCCGACCCCGGTATGGAAATCGAGATCGCGCTGCGCAAGCACGACCTGCCGTACGAGTTCCCGGCGGAGGTTGAGCGCCTGTGCAGTCGTTTCAAACCCGAGGTGGACAAGCAGGATTGGGCCGGGCGCGAGGATATCCGCAACCTGCCGCTGGTTACCATAGACGGCGAGACCGCGCGCGACTTCGACGACGCCGTGTATTGCGAGCCGCAGGGCAAGGGCTACCGCCTGGTGGTGGCAATCGCCGACGTCAGCCATTACGTGCGCCATGGCGATGCGCTCGACCGCGAGGCGTTCAACCGTGGCAACTCGGTGTATTTCCCGCGCCGCGTCATCCCGATGCTGCCGGAGGTTCTGTCCAACGGCCTGTGTTCGCTCAATCCCGACGTCGATCGGCTGTGCATGGTGTGCGACATGGCGATCGACCATCATGGTGCCATCCAGCGCTACCGCTTCTATCCATCGGTGATGCACTCGCACGCGCGCCTGACCTACACCAAGGTGGCTGCGATGCTGGCCGAGCCGCAAGGGGAAGTGGCGCGCGAGCATGCCGCGCTGCTGCCGCACATCGAGGCGCTGTACCGGTTGTTCAAGTTGCTGCTGAAATCGCGCGAATTACGCGGTGCCATCGATTTCGAGACGGTGGAAACACAGATGGTGTTCGACGAGCAGGGCAAGATCGAGCGCATCCTGCCGGTGGTGCGCAACGACGCGCACCGCCTGGTCGAGGAATGCATGCTGGCGGCTAACGTGTGCGCCTCCGATTTCCTGCATAGCCGCGGCCATGCGGTCCTGTACCGCATCCACGAGGGGCCGACGCCGGAGAAGCTGGCCGCGCTGCATGAGTTCCTCAAGGAGTTCGGGTTGAGCCTGTCCGGTGGCGACGATCCGCACGCCAAGGATTACGCCAGGCTGCTGGCCAGTATCAAGGGCCGGCCCGACGCGCAACTGTTGCAGACGGTGATGTTGCGCTCCCTGCAACAGGCGGTGTACAGCCCGGACAACGTCGGTCATTTCGGGCTGGCTTACGAGTCTTACACCCACTTTACCTCGCCGATCCGGCGCTACCCCGATTTGCTGGTGCATCGCGCCATCAAGGCGGTGCTTGCCGGCGACAGCTACCGGCCGGGGAACTGGCATGAGATCGGCGCGCACTGCTCGGAAACCGAGCGCCGTGCCGACGATGCCACGCGCGACGTGGAAAGCTGGTTGAAGTGCTATTACATGCGTGACAAGCTGGGCGAGGAATTCGACGGCACCGTGAGCGGGGTGGCGAGCTTCGGCATCTTCGTCGCGCTCGACGGTGTTTACGTCGAGGGGCTGGTGCACATTTCCGAACTGGGCGCCGATTATTTCCATTACGAGCAGGCCAAGCACCATCTGCTCGGCGAGCGCACCGGCCGACGCTACCGCCTCGGCGATCGCGTGCGCGTCAAAGTGGCGCGTGTTGACCTGGAAACTTCGAAAATAGATTTCGTGCTGGCATGAGCAAGGCGCAACTGATCTTCGGTTTCCACGCGGTGTCGTCGCGCCTGCGCCACCATCCCGGCAGCGTGCGCGAGCTGTATTGCGACGCCGCGCGCCACGACGCGCGCATGCGCGACCTCATCAAACTGGCCGAGGCGAAAGGCGTGCGCGTGGTGCCGGTGGACAAGGTGCGCCTGGACGGCATGGCAGCGGGGCGCCACCAGGGTGTCGCGGCGAAGGTGGAAGCGGTCGCAATGGTGGCGAGCCTGGACGACGTGCTCGATGCCCTTAGCGAAGTGCCGCTCTTGCTGGCGCTGGATGGCGTGCAGGATCCGCACAACCTGGGCGCCTGCCTGCGCAGCGCCGACGCCTTCGGCGCGCACGCCGTGATCGCACCGAAAGACCGCGCCGTTGCGCTCAACGCCACGGCCGCGCGGGTGGCATGCGGCGCGGCGGAAACCGTGCCTTATCTCGCCGTCACCAACCTGGCGCGCACCCTGCGCGAAATCCAGGAACGCAATATCTGGGTGGTGGGACTGGCCGGGGAGGCGGAGGCGGACCTGCCGGCGGCACGGCTGGACGGGCCGCTGGTGCTGGTACTGGGCGCGGAAGGCGAGGGGCTGCGCCGGCTGACGCGCGAGACTTGCGACGAGCTGGTGCGCATTCCCATGCTGGGCACAGTGGACAGCGTCAACGTCTCGGTGGCGTGCGGGATCTGCCTGTACGAAGCAAGGCGCCAGCGTGATGTGCGCTGGCGCTCGGTGGTGACGTGAAACGGCCCGGCTGCCTCAGCCGTTGATCGACTTCTCGAAGTGCTGCACCAGCAGCGACAACTCTTCTGCGGTGTGCATCAGGTTGTTGACCTGGTTGCCGACCTCGGCCAGGCTGCGATGATTGCTTTCGCCCATTTGACTGATTTGCTCCATGCTGTGGGTGACTTCCTCGGTGGCCTTGGTCTGCTCCTTGAGGGTGTGCGAGGTTGAGCGCGTCATTTCGTCGACCTGATTGGCGGCATCGAGGATCTGCTGCAGGCTCTTGCCGCTGGCATTGATGTGCTCCATGCCCTGTTTCACTTCGGTGACGGCATTTTCCATCGAGGATACTGCGGCGTTGGTGGTGGAGCGGATGTTTTCCACCATTTTGGAGATATCCACGGTACTGTTGGTGGTGCGCTCGGCCAGCTTGCGCACCTCGTCGGCCACTACCGCGAAACCGCGGCCCTGCTCGCCGGCCCGTGCCGCTTCGATGGCGGCGTTGAGCGCCAGCAGGTTGGTCTGCTCGGCGATTTCCTTGATGGTGAGGGTGATCTCGCCGATTTTCTGGATCGCGTCGTTGAGCTGGTGGATGGTTTCGCCCGAGGTGGTAACCGCGCTTTCCACGCGCTTGGTCGCTTCCAGGCTTTGCAGCATCTTGGCGTTGCCCTGCTCGACGATGGCGCGCGTTTTCGCCACCACCTCCGCTTCCAGATCGGTATGGGAGGAGACCTCGCCGATGGCGGCGCTCATCTCTTCCATCGCCGCGCCGGTGCCGGAAACGCGGTCGGCCTGCGAGTCGAAGTTGGCGATCAGGTTTTCCATCTGTTTACTGAGCGCCTTGGCGTCCTTCGCGGTGTGCTGCGAGGCCAGGATTACGTCGGCGATCATGGCGCGGAAATGGATGCGCATGGACTCGATGCTGCGGGTGAGCGTGCCGAACTCGTCGGTGCGGTCCGAGCTCAAGTTGTAGTTGAGGTTGCCCTCGGCGATCTGGCGCAGTCCCTCCATGACATGGCTGAGCGGCTTGGAAATGGAGCGGTGCAGCGACCAGCCCATCACTATGGCGATGATGAAGCCGAGTGCCGCCAGTCCGTAGGCGGCTTTTCCCAGACCGAATTGGTCGAGCACGAGGTCGATGGGGAACAGCAGTGCCAGGCTCCAGATGGCCAGGTTGACGCGGAACTTGAGCGAGATGCGCTTCAGGAAGCCGGGGCGCGAACTGGGCAGGACCGCGCGTTTTTCGCGGATTGCCTTGTATAGCGCCTCGCAGGCGGCGACTTCGGCGGGGTTGGGGCGGCTGCGCACCGACTTGTAGCCGACGATCTGACCGCCCTTGTAGATCGGCGTGGCATAGGCCTCGACCCAATAATGGTCGCCGTTCTTGCTGCGGTTCTTCACGATGCCGCGCCACGGCAGCCCGGCCTTGATGGTGTCCCAGAGGTCGGCGAAGGCTTCCGGCGGCATGTCCGGATGGCGCACGATGTTGTGGTTCTTGCCCATCAACTCCTCGCGGGTGAATCCGCTCAGCTCGACGAAGGCATCGTTGGCGTAGGTGATGGCGCCTTTGGTGTCGGTTTCGGAGACGATGGGACGTTTTGGGTCGACTTCCCGCGCCACCCCCGTGACGGGCAGGTTGATTTTCATGCGTTCCTCCAGTGGGTTTACAGAGTGGAATCCCAATTCCACCAACGAACCTACTATCGTCCCCGCAAAAATAAACTTTAGGAAAACACGGAATAAATGTTGTCACCCCGTTTTTGCCGCTTTGCCCCTGTTTTTATTTGCTTTGCCGGTTCGGCACGGGTAGAATACGCGCCTTTTCAACCCTTGCCTTACCGTGGGGTGGCCGCCCGGCTGCCCTTGCATGGCGGAAGGCTATACCCATAAGGAGATGGCATGCGACATTACGAAATCGTTTTTATCGTCCATCCGGACCAGAGCGAGCAGGTGCCGGCCATGGTCGAGCGCTACCGCAACATGGTGACATCACATGGCGGCAAGCTGCACCGCCTGGAAGACTGGGGGCGCCGCCAGCTGACTTTCCCGATCCAGAAGGTGCACAAGGCGCATTACGTGCTGATGAACATCGAATGTGACCAGGCGACCCTGGACGAATTGGAGCATGCCTTCAAGTTCAACGATGCCGTGCTGCGCCACCTCACCGTGAAGATGAACGCGGCGGTGGTGGAGCCTTCCCCGATGATGAAGGAAGAGAAGTCGAAGTCGTTACTGGGCGAGGGCAAGGCGGTCGGCGAGCAGGCCGCCGCGGCCTAAGTGGCGCGTAACCAGGTCGTGCTTGACGGGTGCCTTGTTGCCAGCGATACCCTGCGTCATACGCCGGCCGGCATTCCGGTGCTGCAACTCCAGCTGGCGCATGCTTCCGAGCAGACCGAAGCGGGGGGTAAGCGGCGAGTGGAGTGTCAGGTGACGGCGCTGGCGTTTGCGGAGAGCGCCCTGCAACTGGCCAGGCTGGCCCCCGGCACTGCACTCAAACTGGGTGGGTTCCTGGCGCAAAAGAGCCGCAACAGCACGCAACTGGTATTGCACGTGAACAAATTTGAATTGATCGAATCGATAGAGGACTGACATCATGGCTTTCAGAAGAGACTCGAAAGATAAGAAGGACAAACGCAAGGATGGTTCGCGCCAGCTGTTCCGGCGCAAGAAATTCTGCCGCTTCTCGGCGGAAGGCATCAAGGAAGTGGATTACAAGGACGTCGAACTGCTGAAGGATTTCATCAGCGAGAACGGCAAGATCATCCCCGCGCGCATCACCGGCACGCGCACGCACTTCCAGCGCCAGCTTTCGGTGGCGGTGAAGCGCGCGCGCTTCCTGGCCCTGCTGCCGTATACCGATTTGCACTGAGGGGGCGGCCATGCAAGTGATACTGATGGAAAAAGTGGTGAACCTGGGGCAGCTGGGCGACGTGGTCAAGGTCAGGGACGGCTATGCGCGCAACTTCCTGATCCCGCAGGGAAAGGCCAAGCGCGCGACCGAGGCGAACATCGCCGAATTTGCCACGCGCCGCGCCGACCTGGAAAAGGCGCAGGCCGAAATCCTCGCCGCTGCTCAGGCGCAGGCCGCCAAGATGGAAGGCCTGTTGCTGCAAGTTACCCAGAAGGCCGGAGTGGACGGGCGTTTGTTCGGCTCGGTGACCAATTACGACATCGCCGAAGCGCTCAAGGCGCAGGGGCACGACGTGCCCAAGGCGGCCATTCGCCTGCCGCAAGGCCCGCTCAAGATGATAGGCGATTACCCCGTGGAAGTCGGCCTGCACACCGACGTGACGGTGCACATTACCGTCTCGGTATTGGGCGAGCACTGATAGTTAAGGCGTTTTTTTGCCATGAAAAGGGCTGCTTCGGCAGCCCTTTTTGTTTGCTACAATGCGCCTTCAACCGGCGCCACACGGTTGAAGGCGCAGCCCGTTCGGGCCGAATCACGCGCTTAATGGCGGCGTCCGTCACGCATTTTCGTTGCGCTTGGTCGTTATATATGCACGTGACAGGTGCCGCGGCGGCGAGATGCTTCCTCATCCGGCGTATCGCACACCTTCTCCCGGAGGGAGAAGGTAAGTATCTCCTCCCTCGGGAGAGGGGCAGGGGTGAGGGTGTGGGATGTCATGCAATTTTGTAAATCTCAATAGGATCAATACGGGGCATCACATGGTGCAAGTCGTTTCCGTTCCTTCGGCGGCCGACGCCGAGTTGAGCGCACTCAAGTTGCCGCCGCATTCGGTGGAGGCCGAGCAGTCGGTGCTGGGCGGGCTGCTGCTCGACAACAGCGCGTGGGACAAGATCGCCGACATGGTCGGCGAGGCGGATTTCTACCGTGCCGACCATCGCCAGATCTACCGCCATGTCTGCAAGCTGGTCGAGGCGGGCAAGCCCGCCGACGTCATCACCGTTTCAGAAAGCCTGTCGCGCAGCAATGAATTGCAGGATGTCGGGGGGCTCGCCTATCTCGGTGCCTTGGCGCAGAACACGCCGTCCGCCGCCAACATCCGCCGCTATGCCGAGATCGTGCGCGAGCGTTCGGTGATGCGCAAGCTCGCCGAAGTCGGCGGCGAGATCGCCGATTCGGCCTACAATCCGATGGGGCGCAACGCCAGCGATCTGCTCGATGAGGCGGAGAAGAAAGTGTTCGATATCGCCGAAGCGGGCGCGCGCGGCAAGACCGGTTTCGTCGACTTGAAGCCGCTGCTCACCGAAGTGGTGGAGCGCATCGACATGCTCTACAACCGCGACGATCCCAGCGACGTCACCGGCGTGCCGACCGGTTACGCCGACCTCGACCGCATGACCTCGGGCCTGCAGCCGGGTGACTTGGTGATCGTCGCCGGGCGTCCGTCGATGGGTAAGACCTCGTTCGCGCTCAACATGGCCGAGCACATCGGCATCGACGTGCGCCTGCCGGTGGCAGTGTTTTCCATGGAAATGGGTGGCACCCAACTGGTAATGCGCATGATAGGTTCGGTGGCGCGCCTGGACCAGCATAAGCTGAGGACGGGGCGTTTGCAGGACGACGACTGGCCGCGTCTCACCCAGGCGCTGAGCAAGCTTAACGATTCGCCGGTGTTCATCGACGAGAGCGCCGCGCTCAACGCCCTCGAACTGCGCGCGCGCGCGCGGCGTTTGCACCGTCAGTGCGGGGGGCTCGGCCTGATCGTAATCGACTATTTGCAACTGATGAGCGCGGTGAGCCAGGGCGAAAACCGCGCTACCGAAATTTCCGAAATCTCGCGTTCGCTCAAGGCGCTGGCCAAGGAGCTCAACGTGCCCATCATCGCGCTGTCGCAGCTCAACCGCAGCCTGGAAAGTCGTACCGACAAGCGCCCGGTGATGTCAGACCTGCGCGAATCGGGCGCCATCGAACAGGACGCTGATCTGATCCTGTTCATTTACCGTGACGAAGTCTACAACAAGGAAAGCAAGGACAAGGGCATCGCCGAAATTATCATCGGCAAGCAGCGTAACGGCCCGATCGGCACCGTGCGCCTGACCTTCCTGGGCGAATACACCCGCTTCGAGAACTACGCCTCGGCTGGCGGATACTGAGTTGTTCCACTGCCGGAGACGCGAAGGACGCTAGGGAAATCAAATTATCCCGATAGAATCCGGATCAGGATTCTACCGTGCTCTCCCTGGCGTCCTTTGCGGTGAGTTGTTTACGCTACGTCTTGGCTACAGCACTTCTGCGGCGTGGTCGGCCAGGCGCGAGCGCTCGCCGCGCGCCAGCGTCACGTGGCCGCTATGCTCCCAGCCCTTGAAGCGATCGACCACGTAAGTCAGGCCCGAGCTGCCCTCGGTCAAATATGGCGTGTCGATCTGCGCGATGTTGCCCAGGCATACCACCTTGGTGCCGGGGCCGGCGCGGGTGATGAGGGTGCGCATCTGTTTGGGCGTCAGGTTCTGCGCCTCGTCGATGATGAGGAACTTGTTGATGAAGGTGCGACCGCGCATGAAGTTGAGCGACTTCACCTTGATGCGCGAGCGGATCAGGTCGCGCGTTGCCGCGCGCCCCCATTCACCGGCCTCGTCGTCAGTCTTGTTGAGCACGTCGAGGTTGTCTTCGAGTGCGCCCATCCACGGCGTCATCTTTTCCTCCTCGGTGCCGGGCAGGAAGCCGATGTCCTCGCCCACCGGCACGGTGACGCGGGTCATGATGATTTCGGTGTAAACCTTGTCTTCCAGCGTCTGCATCAGGCCGGCGGCCAGCGTCAGTAGGGTCTTGCCGGTGCCGGCCTGGCCGAGCAGGGTGATGAAGTCGATGTCCGGGTTCATCAGCAGGTTGAGCGCGAAATTCTGCTCGCGGTTGCGCGCGGTGATGCCCCACACGCTGTTCTTCTGGTGCGAGTAATCGGTGATGGTTTGCAGGATGGCGGTCTTGCCGCTTTGTTCCTTTACCACCGCGTAAAACGGTTGCGGCTGTTCGGTTTCGTGGTAGACGAATTCGTTGACCATGAAGTGCGGAGCCTGCGGGCCGTGCACGCGGTAATAGGTGTGGCCGGCCTGCTGCCACGACTCCATTTCCTTGCCGTGGGTGTCCCAGAAATCGGGCGGCAGCTCGCGGATGCCGGTGTAGAGCAGGTCGGTGTCTTCCAGCACCTTGTCGCTGAAGTAATCCTCCGCGGCGTAGCCGAGCGCACGCGCCTTGATGCGCATGTTGATGTCTTTCGATACCAGGATCACCTGCCGGCGTGGGTGCGTTTCCTGCAAGTGCTGGACCACGCCGATGATCTGGTTGTCGGCTTTGCCTAGCGGCAGCTTGACCGGCAGCTCGCCGCTGATCGCCTCGGTTTGCAGCAGCAGCCGGCCGGTCGCCTGCTTGTTGCCGTGTGCGGCCAGCGGGATGCCTTCCTCGATGCCGCCGGTTGCGCTGCTGACGATCTCGTCGAGGAAACGGCTAGCCTGACGTGCGTTGCGCGCCACTTCCGACATGCCCTTCTTGTTGTTGTCGAGCTCCTCCAGCGTGGCCATGGGCAGGTAGATGTCGTGCTCCTCGAAGCGGAACAGGCTGGTGGGGTCGTGCATCAACACGTTGGTGTCGAGCACGAACAGCTTGGTCTGGGTGGGCAGGTTGGAGATGACGGAAAGCGATTTACGGTTTGTCATGCTGATTCAACTCTCCAGTGATTTGACGAATTCCAGTACCTCGGCGGCGTGACCGGCCGCCTTGACCCCGCGCCACTCGCGCAGCAGGCGGTTTCGCCGGTCGAACACGAAGGTGCTGCGCTCGATACCGCGTACCTGTTTGCCATACATCATTTTCTGCTTGATCACGGCGAACTGCTTGCACACCGTTTCATCGGCGTCGCTAAGCAGCTCGAACGGCAGGCTGAATTTGGCCTTGAAGTTCTCGTGCGATTTCAGGCTGTCGCGGGAAATGCCGCAAATGGAACAGCCCAGCTTCTGGAATTGCGGATAGAGGTCGCGGAACTGCTGCGCTTCGGTGGTGCAGCCGGGGGTGTTGTCCTTGGGATAGAAGTACAGCACCAAGGCACCGCCGCGCGGAGCTGACAAGCGGAAGTCCGCGCCACCGGTGGCGGGCAGGGTGAAATCAACGAATTCGGGCATGGCGCATGGAGTTTAGCCGCATTGTTGATAAAAACGGCACGGCTGGCAAGGCATTTTTCCGGGAGCGACACATCTTCACGCTAACGCCTTGTTTTCTAAAAATGCGGGATTATCCAGGTTAACTCCTAAAGTTATTTTTTGGATATCCGATAAGCCCTCCATCAATTGGGCAAAAACACGGAAAACAACATGGCTCAGGATCAAATATTTCTGAAACGTTTTCTGATACAGGCGGGCTTGCTGACGCTGCTTGCGGTGGCGGTCGGTGTCGGCCTACATTACACGCCCTGGGAAGGCACCGGTGCGGGCGAAATCGTGCCGCTCTTCATGCTCACTGGCGGCTGGGGTTACATCCTGTTCGTTGCGGTGCGCCGCGCGCTGATGCGCGCCCACGAGGAGAAGGTGCGTTACCGCGAACTGTGTGCAGCGATGGCGCAGAGCCAGCAGGCGATAGACCGTTGCGCCGCCGAATTCACCGAGCAGATGACGAGTACCAGAGCGGAGATTGCTCAGGTGCAGGGCCTGCTCGGCGATGCCATCAACACCCTGATAGGAAGCTTCACGCGTCTGAGCGACAACGCCCGCGCGCAACAGGAAATCGCCATGGGGGTGGCCAACAGCGAGGCCGGACAGGGCGAGGAACAGTTCAACTTCAAGGGGTTTGCCGACGAGATCGCCAAGACCCTGCAAACCTTTGTCGAATCGGTGGTGCACAACAGCAAGATGGCGATGGTGCTGGTCGAGCAGATGGAAAGCATCAGCGTGCAGTTGCAGAACGTGCTCCACCTGCTTACCGGCGTGGACGAAATTTCCAAGCAAACCGACCTGCTGGCGCTCAACGCGGCGATCGAGGCGGCGCGCGCCGGCGAGGCCGGGCGCGGTTTTGCCGTGGTGGCCGACGAGGTGCGCAAGCTGTCCGGGCGCACCAGCGAATTCAACACCGAGATCCGCAAGAACATGGCGGTGGTGCACGAAGCGATCGGCAAGGCCGAGGCCGGCATCAACGAAATGGCGTCGCTCGACATGAATTTCGCGCTCGGCGCCAAGCAACACCTGGTGGAAACCATGCAGGGCTTCCAGGCGGTCAACGAGCGCATGGCCGGGTCGGTGACGGAACTGTCGCGCATCACCACCGCGGTCGAGGCTGACGTCAACGTGGCCATCACCTCCATGCAGTTCCAGGACATGGTGACGCAGTTGCTGGAACGCATCGGCAAGCGCGTGGCCTTGGTCGAAGAAATGACCGGAAAAATCGGCGCGATGGCGCACGATGCCCAGATGCACCTGACCACCGAATCCACGCCGCAGGAATTCCACCGCATCGGCGAGCAGTTCGAGGCGATATGCAGGGAACTGGAAGAAATCAAGCAAGCCGCGACGTCCAGTCCGGTGCGCCAGGAGCACGTACAAAGCGGCAGTATCGACCTGTTCTAAATCATTACGAGAGTTTCCCCTGCTCTGCCGGGGGGACGGTAGGGGTTTGACATATACGGGGGTCCATCGGTGAAACTCTTGATCGTGAGCCGCCAGACACACGGAAAAGGGGAATCACCATGGACGAGTATGAAAGCCTAAGCCACTCGAAGTGGAGGTGAAATATCACGCAGTGTTTTACCGAAGTGCCGACGGAGGACGTTACATGGGCAATTGAAGCGGTATCTTGAGGAAGTGATTCGGCGACTGGCCGAGCAGAAGAAAGCCGGACAGAGGAAGGGCAAACACAACGGTATGCAGGGACGACCATGAGCATAGATATGAGCTAGTCCTATCAAGTGTTCTTCGATGAGGCAGCGGAACACTTGGCGGAAATGGAAACCGCTTCCCCGCGCCAAGGCAGTCAATGCGGAGGACGAGTGGGGGGAATTTTAACCGGCTTGTGGCAACCTGAAGTTCCGCATTGATAAACCCAAGGAGGCGATCGTGTCGGTCAACAACCTGAAACAATGGTATTCGTTGCGGTTGCGTTTCTGGGCGGAAGAGGCGCTTTATGAAGCGGGTTATGGCTGCATGCTGCTTGCCAACCAGCCTGACGCGGTGGAGGAACAGGAGTGGCTATAGGCGGAACTGCACCGCAATCTTCCGGGGAATTCGGTAGCGACAACGCGATACGTGAGTTCCATTTTTCCACGGAAGATTTCGAGCGGGTGCGCCGGCTGATTTACCAGCATGCCGGCATTTCGCTCAGCTCCAGCAAGCAGGAGATGGTATACAGCCGGCTGGCGCGGCGGCTGCGGGCGCGCAAGTTGCGCACCTTCAAGGAATACCTGGCGTTGCTGGAAAGCAACGATGCCACTGAGTGGGAGGCGTTCACCAATTCGCTGACCACCAACCTTACGTCTTTTTTCCGCGAAGCGCATCATTTCGACCTGCTTGCCCAGCATGTGGGGAAGATACGCAACCGCACTCCCATCACGATCTGGTGCTCGGCATCTTCCACCGGCGAGGAGCCGTATTCGCTGGCGATGACCATGGTGGACGTGTTCGGCAGCTTCACGCCGCCGGTGCGCATTCTCGCCACCGACCTGGACACCAACGTGCTGGAGACGGCGCGTCATGGGGTATATGCCCTGGAGCGGCTGGAAAAGATGCCGCCGGAAAAAGTGCAGCGTTTTTTCCTGAAAGGCAGCGGCAACCATGCCGGCCAGGCGCGCGTGCGCGACGAGTTGCGCGATCTCATCACCTTCCGCCGCATCAACCTGCTCGATGCTACCTGGCCGGTGCGCGGCCCGCTCGATGCGATCTTCTGCCGCAACGTGATGATCTATTTCGACAAGGAAACGCAGTACCGCATCCTCAAGAAATTCGTGCCGCTGCTGCGGCCGGACGGCCTGCTGTTCGCCGGACATTCGGAAAACTTTTACCACGCCACCGACCTGTTCCGATTGCGCGGCAAGACGGTCTATGAACTGACCGACAAAACCAAGGCCTGCCATGACAAGCGACTATGAAGAAGCGCTGGCCACCAATTTCTATTTCGACCGCAATTTCAACACCAAGGCGGTCAAGCTGCTGCCCGGGGAATATTATGTCACGGAGCGCGAGATGATGCTGGTGACGGTGCTGGGTTCGTGCGTGGCGGCGTGTATCCGCGATCCGTTGAGCGGGCTGGGCGGGATGAATCACTTCATGCTGCCGGAAAACAATGGCAACGGCAGCGGGCGCTGGGGCATCTCGGCGCGCTATGGTTCCTATGCCATGGAAATCCTCATCAATCACCTCCTCAAGATGGGTGCGCGCCGCAATGCGCTGGAGGCCAAGGTGTTCGGCGGCGGTAACGTACTGAGCGGCATGACGGCGGCCAACGTGGGCGAGCGCAATGCGGCGTTCGTGCTCGAATACCTGGCCACCGAGAAGATCAAGGTGGTGGCACAGGATCTGGTTGATGTCTATCCGCGCAAGGTTTACTTCATGCCACAAACCGGCAAGGTACTGGTGAAGAAATTGCGCACCATCCACAACGACACCATTTTCGTACGCGAGCAGGATTACGGCCGGCGCATCACCGGCACCCGCATTGCTGGCGACGTGGAACTGTTCGGGTGACGCCATGCTTACCCATACCGTACAGCACCTGAAGAAGATACGCGTCCTGGTGGTGGATGACTCCGCCCTGGTGCGCAAGGTGCTCTCCGAAATCATCAACGGACAGCCCGACATGGAAGTGGTTGGTGTCGCGCCCGACCCCATCGCCGCCCGCGAACTGATCGTCAAGGTCAGGCCGGACGTTCTCACCTTGGACGTGGAGATGCCGAAGATGGACGGCATACAATTCCTTGAGCGGCTGATGCGGCTGCACCCCATGCCGGTGCTGATGATTTCCAGCCTCACTGAGAAAGGCTCTGAAGCGGCGCTGCGCGCAATGGAACTGGGTGCAGTCGATTTCGTCGCCAAGCCCAAGCTCGACATCAACCGCGGCTTGCAGGATTATGCCGAACACATTGCCGACAAGATTCGCGCTGCCGCCGGCGCCAGCGTCAGAGCCCATCGTGCCATCCAGACCGTGCCTCGCCACGATGACGGCGCGGTGCTGCCGCTGCTGGCAAACCGCATCACCTCGACTGAAAAGCTCATCATCATCGGTGCTTCCACCGGCGGCACCGAGGCGATCAAGGAGGTGCTGGTGCGGCTGCCGGCGGACAGCCCGGGCGTCCTCATCACCCAGCACATGCCGGAGACGTTCACCAAATCCTTTGCCGAGCGCCTGGACAAGCTGTGCAAGATACGGGTGAAGGAGGCGGAAGACCATGAAAGGGTGATGCCGGGCTGGGCCTATGTCGCGCCCGGACATTCGCACTTGCTGGTCAAACGTGACGGCGCCAACTATGTGACCGAGCTGAGCAAAGCCGACCCGGTCAACCGTCATCGCCCTTCGGTCGATGTGCTTTTCCGTTCGGCGGCGAATTGCGCGGGCAGGAACGCGATCGGCGTGATTCTCACCGGCATGGGCAAGGACGGCGCGCAGGGCATGCTGGAAATGAAGCATGCCGGCACTTACAACATTGCGCAGGATGAAGCCAGTTGCGTGGTGTTCGGCATGCCCAAGGAAGCGATTGCGGCGGGCGGAGTCGATGAAGTGGTGTCGCTCAGAGACGTCGCGGCCAGGGTGATGGCGCACCTGCATGTCATGGGCGAACGCGCGGTACGGGTGTGAAGGTGTTGCGCTGGCCTGGCCGGACAGATCGATGACAAGGCTCCGCAGGCGCTGCTGAACAATGAACGATAAAACCATGGAAGAATCCATACCGCCACAAGCGAAGATGTCCGGGGACGACGAGCTGGAACGCACGCATACCATGATGGTGGCGGCGTTCGAGAACAGCTACTCGGGCATCATGATCACCGATGCCGATGCGGTACTGGTGTCGGTGAACCCGGCGTTCACCCGCATCACCGGTTATGTCGCAGAAGAGGTGATCGGCAAGAACCCGCGCCTGCTCTCCTCCGGCCGTCAGGACAAGGCTTTTTATCAGGCGATGTGGCACGATATCACCGAGAGCGGACACTGGCAGGGCGAAATCTGGAACCGGCGTAAGAGTGGCGAGGTCTATCCGGAGTGGCTCAGCATCAGCCCGGTGCGTGACCGCTCCGGCAGGCTCACCCATTACGTGGGGATATTCTCCGACATCAGCGAGCACAAGGCGGCAGAAGCGCAGATCGAGTTCCTCGCGCACCACGACCCGCTCACCGGCCTGCCCAACCGCCTGCTGCTGCGCGATCGCTTCGAACGCGCCATCGCGCATGCTGTGCGGGCGGGCGAGATGGTGGCATTGCTGTTCATCGACCTCGACGATTTCAAGAACATCAACGATTCGCTCGGCCACCCGGTGGGCGACCAGGTGCTGCAAGTGGTGGGGCGGCGCCTGCGCGGTTGCATGCGCGAGACCGATACCGTGAGCCGGCAGGGCGGCGACGAATTCCTGGTGATGCTGACCGGCATCACCGACAGCGATGCGGTTGCGCAAAACGCGCGCAAGATACTGGAGCGCCTTACCGAGGATGTGCAGACCGACGGGCGCATCCTGAACACCTCGGGCAGCATAGGCATCAGCATGTACCCCGCTGACGGCAGAGATTTCAACACCCTGCTCAAGCATGCCGACACTGCGCTGTACCATGCCAAGGCGAGCGGGCGCAGCGCCTACCGCTTTTTCACCGAGGCGATGAATGCCAGTTCGCTGTTGCGCTTCGAGCTGGAAAACCATCTGCGCCGCGCCATCGAGAACAACGATTTCGTGCTGCATTACCAGCCGGTGATCGAGTTCGGTAGCAACCGCATCGTCGGCGCCGAAGCACTGATCCGCTGGCACAGTCCGAAAATGGGCATGGTGGCGCCGGGACGCTTCATTCCGCTGGCCGAGGAAACCGGCATGATCGTGCCGATCGGCGAATGGGTGCTGATGGAAGCCTGCCGCCAGGCACAGGAATGGCGGCGCGACGGTTTACCGGACATGATCGTTGCGGTAAACCTGTCGGCGGTGCAGTTCCGGCGTGGCAACCTGGTAGAAACGGTGGCTGCCGCGCTGGCGGCGAGCGGCCTGCCGCCCGCCTGCCTGGAGCTGGAGCTGACCGAGTCCATCCTGATCCACGACACCGAGCACACCCTGGACATGGTGCGGCAACTGAAGTCATTGGGGGTGCGTCTATCGCTCGACGATTTTGGCACCGGCTATTCCAGCCTGTCCTACCTCAAGCGCTTTGCCGTGGACAAGCTCAAGATCGACCAGTCGTTCGTCAGGGACATGGTGGGCGACGAGGATGTCGCGGCGATCGTGCGCGCCATGCTGGACATGGGGCGCAACCTGCGCCTACTCACCATTGCCGAGGGGGTGGAGCGTAAGGATCAGATGGAGTTCCTGGTGCGGTGCGGTTGCACTCAGGGCCAGGGCTACTATTTCAGCCGGCCGGTGCCGGCGCAGGAATTTGTCGGGCTGTACAGCGAGAGCGGCTGCCTGCGGGTAGCTTAACCCGGATATTTCATCGGGCCGCAGATGAATCGCCACACTGCCTGAAAGTAGAGCCGCTGTTACTCTTGAGACAAGGAGCTGTCCATTTCTTGAGCAAATTCCGTTTGCTGGGCGGGTTTTCCCCACCCCCCGATGATCAACATGTCGGGGACGCACTCGATAGCGGTTGTGGAGAAGACAGGGTGTTTGCCGCGATGAAGTAGATATTGCGCAGCGGATGATGCGAGGCCAGCAGGATGCGAATGGCGCGTGTTACGCACGATGGCCGCGCTGATCTTGAGCGGCCTTTACCCGGATCGTCGCGATGATCGTGGCATGCGCCAATTCGGTACCGGCCAATACCATTTCCCCGAGTTGTTGCATCAGTGTATAGGCCAGCCCCGAGAACAGGATGCGCAACCAGTTGGCGAGGAAGTTCTGACAACGGGCACGCCGCTGGAGCCCGCGAAGTGACACAGGCTTTCAGGGTGTATTCCATCTGACGATCCGAGAAGTCGAACCAGTTCTGCGCGCAGCAAATGCGCAGCATGCTTTCCAGCGCCATGAGTGGGCGGCCATGCCGCCCACTCTTCGGGTAATGCGGTTCAAGCCGGGCCAGTAGGGGCCGCCACTTCCATCTCGTTCAGAAAGATTTCGTGCCGGGTCTGGCGCTTCCTGCTCGCGTATAAGGTCGGCCGGCTTGCCGGGACATGGGAGGCATGGATTCGTGAGGTCGTCATTATCTCAAATTCGGCGAATAAATCAGCGTTTCCTCAGGTAGTTGGCAATCGGGACGCGTGAGTCCGTTTTTTTCAATAGGCGGTCAGGGGGTGTTCCTGGATGACCACTTCTTGGCCAATGCCTGCGCTTCAGCAATTTGAGCTGGCTGCATTTCACCCGCAATCAGGTCGCGCAGCCTGCCCGCAGTGGCAATTCCCTGCGCTGCCGCCAGGCTCAGCCAGGCATGTGCCATGACCCGATCCTGCGGAACGCCCTGGCCGAGGGCATACATCACGCCTAGGTTGCCTTCTGCGCCGGCGTGTTCCTGCTTGGCGGCCTTGCGGTACCACTTGACCGCTTCGACATAGTCTTGCGGCACGCCATGACCATCGTCATACATCACGCCCAAACGGAACTGTGCGTTGGCCTCCCCGTGCGCGGCGGCTTCGCGGTACCACTTGACCGCCTCGGCATGATCCTGCGGAACGCCCTGGCCGTGGGCGTACATGATGCCCAGGTTGCTTTGTGCGCCGGCATGGCCTTGTTCGGCTGCCTTGCGGTACCACTTCAATGCGCTGGCGTAATCTTTCTTGTCATAGGCCACCAACCCGGCGATGAAATCCGTGGTGGCATCCGCGGCAGCAACTACGCTGTAAAACCATGCGGTGGCTCCCAGAACAAAAATGAACGAGTTACGAAGCACGGCAACCTCCACGTCATGATAAATGTGAATGCCGGCATTCTGTTACAAATCCGATGATTTGAGAAGTTGCGGCCATTCATGCGGCCTGGCTGATATTTGGAAATGGGAATTTCTGCTGCCGATCTCGGGAATGGGGAGTGGGGTGAGGTGGGTGGAGTGGGGGGTGGGTTTGGATGGTTGCTGGTAATTTTGTTCTGGAACAGTGGGTTGTGCTTTTGCTGGATTGGATGGGGTGATTGGCACGGGAACTGCTAAGTAAAGGGTGCTGGAAGCGGTAACGGTTTCGAGGCATCAAAAGGATACGTAAGCGAGCGATCGCGAGCGTTGTTGTAGTAACTTAATTAACAAGGGGATTTACTCATGCAAGCGAATAAACTTTTCCTGGCCCTGGCTGGTGGTGCTGCGCTGATGGTTGCAGGCTCCGCGATGGCCCAGATTGCTCAGACCAAACACAACCTGGGCACCGGCAACACCACCTGGAACGGCAACACCGGTCTTGGCAATGCTGCGACCGACGAAATCTGCGTGTTCTGCCACACCCCGCACGGTGCGGATACTACTGCTGGTCCTGCTCCGCTGTGGAACCGCAAGCTGCCGACCACCACCTACAAGACCTACGACCAACTGGGTACCTCTACCCTGGACGGTCAAGTGCTGGCTGTAGGTTCCGTATCGCTGGCCTGCTTGTCCTGCCACGACGGTTCCCAGGCCTTCAACGCGGTTCGTAACGCCCCCGGCTCCGGCGGCTTCATGAACGACCCGACGACCGCCACTGCTGGCTTCCAGTGGGATCCGAATCCGGCTGTCGCCGACAACTTCAAAGAGTTCGACAGGATGCCGACTTCCGGCGGCGACGCGATCCTGAACCTGGGCAACAACCTGAGCCTGGGCCAGACCAACGGCGACGATCTGCGTGACGATCACCCGGTCGGTATCCAATACTGCGGCGGCGGCCCGAGCGTTGCTTCCCCGTCCGCGGCCTGTGCCGACGCCGACTTCACGGCGCCGAGCAGCGGCAGCATCAACGGCACCCTGCAGTTCTGGGTTGACAACGGCGGTGCTGGTCGTCAGAAGACCGACTTCACCCTGTATGTTCGTAACTTTACCGCGGGTGCTGGCCCGTCCGTTGAGTGCGCATCCTGCCACGATCCGCACCTCAACAACGTGACCTTCCTGCGTGTGCCGAACGGTGCTGCGAATGCACAGGGCTCCGGCAAGTCCGGCAACCCGGGCAGCCGCGTGTGCTTGGCCTGCCACACCAAGTAAGTTAGCAGTCAGGCAGTCGAAGGGCTGGGCTTTGCCCAGCCCTTTTTTTTGCCGAAATTCCGGATGGA
>JBFMAC010000005.1:124263-158325 GCA_040756015.1 Pseudomonadota bacterium | reverse complement strand
TCGAAGGGGTAAACAACCGCATCAAGGTCATCAAGCGCATGGCCTATGGCTTCCGCGATTCAGCTTACTTCTTCCTGAAAATCAAGGATGCCTTCCCCGGAAAGGCGCGATGAACCATAAAAAAGGGGCGCGGCCGCGCCCCTTTTCAGATGCCGTGGAAGTTCCAGTCAGCCTTTGACACGGTTGCGGTATTCGCCGGTGCGGGTGTCGATTTCGATCTTGTCGCCGATTTCGCAAAACAGCGGCACCGGCACTTCGAAGCCGGTGGCGATTTTCGCCGGCTTCAGCACCTTGCCGGAGGTGTCGCCGCGCACCGCAGGTTCGGTATAGATGATTTCCCGTACCACCGAAGTTGGCAGTTCCAGCGAGATTGCCTTGCCATTGTAGAACACCACCTCGCAGGACATACCGTCTTCGAGGTAGTTGAGCGCGTCGCCCAGGTTTTCCTTTTCAATTTCGTACTGGTTGTATTCACCGTCCATGAATACGTACATCGGGTCGGCGAAGTAGGAATAGGTCACTTCCCTGCGCTCCAGCGTCACCACCTCGAATTTGTCGTCGGCCTTATACACCGTTTCGGTGCCGGCCCCGGTCAGCAGGTTTTTCATTTTCATCTTGACCACGGAAGCATTGCGGCCAGACTTGCTGAATTCGGCCTTCAGCACCACCATCGGATCCTTGCCGATCATGATCACGTTACCCGTGCGGAGTTCTTGCGCTATTTTCATCTCGTATCCTGCCCGAAAAAGAGTCGGAATAAAAAGCTGCACATTATACCCGATTTTGGCAAAAACTTACCAAGCTGGCAGCGAGATCGCTTTGTTTTGCCAAGGTCTGCGCCCAACTCAGGGCGTGTCGGCCAAGCACCTCCCGCTGCTGCCAGAACGATGGCCAGTCCTCCCCCACTCCCTGCTGGCGGTTCCATGCCGACCAGAAAGCTCGGCAGGCCGAAGCGGCATCCGCCGGCAGGCCGGTACAATACAGATCGAGAAACGCCTCCAGCTTGCGCCAATGTGCGTTTTCGGCCTGCGGGTAAATTTGCCAGGACATGGGCTTGCCCGCCCATTGCGCGCGCACGAAAGAATCTTCGCCGCGCACAAAGTTGAGGTCGCACGCCCACAGCAACAGATCGTAGCGCGTTTGCTCGACGAAGGGCACTAGGCAGATATCTAGGTTGCCCTTGCACCAGCTTTCTCCCACCGCCAAACTGTGCCCACAGTAGGCGGCAAGTTGAGTGGAATAAGTGCCCTGCGGCACGAGGCAGCGCAGCAGGGTTTCGCCGGATGCCCAGGCATCGAGCAATTCCGACAGCGCGTGGTTTTCATAGCCAAACAACGAGATCGTGTGCGCGCCTTGTACGGGAGCCAGTCCCAGTGAGCGCCAGAAAGCCGCTTGGGCGTCGGCATCGCTGCAAAACGCCGCGCGCCGCTGCAACAAGTCGTGCTCGCGCAGCAAGCCACCGCTGTTGGCGGTAAAACCGGGGAAGAAGAAGTATTTGGTCAGCGGCATACGCGGATGCGGCGAAGCAAGGCCATGACAGCCGTTGATCCAGGGCTCGGCGCTGAGGTATTCCAGGTTGAGCCAAATCGGTACTGGCTGCCGTGCCGCCATGGCCGTTATGTAGGATTCCGGCAGTTCGCAGGCAAAGGCCTCGATGACTACCTCAGCCGGTTCTACTGCGGGAAAAGGTTCGCACCATCGCCGGATTTCCACGCCTTGCCAGGACTTGTCCGGCTGCGTTACTGCCGGTGCCAGCCGCTGCAAGGTGGCAAGATCATCGACCCATAGCCGCACGGCAATGCCGTGTTCGGCGGCAAGCAGGCGCGCCAGACGCCAGCATACGCCGATATCGCCATAGTTATCGATGACGTTGCAAAAGATGTCCCATTTCCTGACGATAGGCACGCTGTTACCTTTGTACGGACAAGCAGCCGCAAGCTTAGCGCGTCAAGGGCATTCAGGAAAAGGAGTCCTGGGGGCGTGCATCCCGCAGGCCATCAGTTGGAGCGGCTATTCAATCAGGCAAGAGCGCGAGAACGGCAGCACTTTGGCGGCGACTTGCGGTTTTTCGGGAAGAGGTTTTTTCGCATAATTGGCCAGGTCATGCAGGGCCGTGCGCAATTCCCCGACGCTTTCCCACATCATGGCATTGATGCGCACGCATGCCCCCAGCGGAGAAGTCGAGCGTTGACGCTCCATGTTGATGCGGAATTGCAGGCCGCGCAGGCGCTTTTGGCGTGCTGGTGGCGCCGAGGTGATGAGTTGCTCGACGAGCGCTTGTGCCTTACGCTCGAATGCTTCGCTGTCTTCCCGTGCCAGCTTGGACAAACTGTCAAAATTGAAATCCATGCTTACGCTCCCATCAGGCTGTCTGGCTTATCTTAGCAACTACCGAGCCAACTTCCGCTCTGGAAAACTCCCTTTTCCTTCAATGGGCTGGGCGGGCCTTTAAGCGGATTGTATCGCTTGTGACACTCTTATTCCTGGAATTTTCCGGAAAACAAGAAGAATCGGACAGGCGTGCCCCCGCCCTCACAATGCCAGTTGGGAAGTGGTGGAGCCGATACCGCCTATGTGATGCAGCGCCTTGATATACGCAGGGTCTTCGCGCAGCCTGACCCAGGATTCGACGTGAGGTTTGCCGTGCATGCGTGCCAGGCGTGCCAGGCTGGGAGCCGGCAAGGCGTACTGCAACCCTTCCAGCAAGCGATCCGCTGCTTCAGGGTCGTTGCAGACCAGCACCATGTCGCAGCCCGCTGTCAGCGCGGCCTGTGCACGGCCTACCACGTCGCCGGCGACGCTGGCTCCTTCCATGCTCAGGTCATCGCTGAAGATGGTGCCGTCGAAACCCAGTTGGCCACGCAGGATATCCTTGAGCCAGACGCTGGAAAACCCCGCTGGCCTAGAATCCACTTTCGGGTAAATCACGTGCGCCGGCATGATGGCGGCTAGGCCAAAACCTATCATGCGCTGGAACGGCAGCAGGTCCTGCATGGCGATGTCGGCATAGCTTCTTTCGTCCACCGGGATATCGGTATGGGAATCGGCGGCGACGTGGCCGTGGCCGGGAAAATGTTTACCCACGGCAGCCATGCCACCGCGCTTGAGTCCCATCATCAAGTGGTGGGCGAGGTCGCTGATTGCTTCGGCATCTTGGTGGAAAGCGCGGTTGCCGATCACCGTACTGCTGCCGAAATCGACGTCGAGCACGGGAGTAAAACTGAAGTCCACCCCGCAGGCGCGCAGTTCCGCAGCCAGCACCCAGCCGATCTCCTGTGCCAGGTGTCGCGCCCGTTGTGGATGTTCATCCCATACTTTGCCCAGTTCGCGCATCGCCGGCAAAACGGTGAAGCCTTCGCGGAAGCGCTGCACTCTGCCGCCCTCGTGATCCACCGCAACCAGCAATTGCGGATGGCGCAAGGCGTGGATTTCTGCGGTGAGGCGCGCGATCTGCTGTGGCGACTGATAATTGCGCGAAAACAGGATGAGGCCGCCGGTCAGCGGGTGCAGCAAACGGCGGCGGTCGTTATCGTCCAGTTCATAGCCCGCGATATCGAGCATGACTGGGCCGAGTGGCATCAGGTGAGCGGGCTTCATGATTCGAGCACGACGAAGGCGCAGGAAAGATGCTTCTCATCGCTGATCGACAAGTGGCGACGGGTGATGCGGCGCGCTTCGGTCCACGCCTGCAATTCCGCGTCCAGGCGGAATTGCGGCTTGCCGAGGTCGTCGTGTGCCACGCCGATACGGCCCAGCGTGACGGGGTGGCGCAGGCCGGTGCCCAGCGCCTTGGCAAAGGCTTCCTTGGCAGCGAAACGCTTGGCCAGGAAGCGCGCCGGCTGGTTGCTGGTGGTGTATTCCGGCCACTCCTCCGCACTCAGCACCTTGCGCGCGAAACGCTCGCCGTACTGCCTTAGCAATTCGTCCACCCTGGCGACTTCCACGATGTCGGTGCCTATGCCGTAGATCATCGTGCCGCCAGCATCAATTGCTTCATTTCGCGCACTGCCGATTCCCAGCCGACAAACAACGCATGCGCGACGATGGCATGGCCGATATTGAGTTCGCGCACGCCTTCCAGCGCCGCGATGGGTTGCACATTATGGTAATGGAGTCCGTGGCCGGCATTGACGTGCAGCCCCAGCGCGCAGCCATACTCGACCGCGGCGCGGATTTTTTCCAGCTCGCGTGCCTGTGCGTCGGCATTGGCTGCGTCGGCGTAATGTCCGGTGTGAATTTCCACCACGGGCGCGCCGGCATTTTTGGCGGCATTGAATTGCGCCTGCTCCGCATTGATGAACAGCGATACGCGTATGCCGGCCGCTCCCAGTTGCTTGCAGGCAGCTTGGATGCGCTGGAAATGCTGCACCACATCGAGTCCGCCTTCGGTGGTGAGTTCCTTCCTGCGCTCCGGTACCAGGCAGACGTCGTGCGGGCGCACGCGCAAGGCGATGGCGATCATCTCCTCGGTTACCGCCATTTCCAGGTTCATGCGGGTTTGCAGCGTATCGCGCAGCATGGTGACATCGGCATCCTGGATGTGGCGGCGATCTTCGCGCAAATGCAGGGTGATGGCATCGGCGCCGGCAGATTCCGCCATCAGCGCGGCCTGCACCGGGCTGGGGTAGCGAGTACCGCGCGCCTGGCGCAGTGTTGCCACATGGTCTATGTTTACCCCTAGTTGGATCATAGCTGCTGCATGTCCTTTAATAACTGGCGCGTGTGCAGCGCCTGGCCGTTGAGATGGTGGTTGATGAGCAGGCGCATCAGTGCTTTGCTCTGCTGCAAGGTGATTGGGTTTGAATAATCGTCGCGTGCCATGTCCAGCAGCGTTTGCCCGTCCAGTATTTGTCCGATTTGTCCATTTTGCGCGTCCAATTCTACCCGGTTTTCGCCAGCACTGCCGCCGGCCTCCACCGGGCCGCGCTCCAAGAGGTAGAGATAACGGCCCTGTGCTTTGATCCGGTGGCCGCTGTCGGTATCGGTCTCCAACTGCATCGCGTAGCCCAGTTCTTTGAGCAGGTGTTTCTCGAATCGGCGCAGCGCTGCTGCGTGCTCGTCCAGCGCACAGAGGGATTGCAGGGTTTTCCGGTACATTTCGAATAGGTCTTCGTGGGGGTCGTCGCGCGGCAGCAGCCGCACCAGTAACTCGTTGAGATAAAATCCGCACATCAAGGCCATGCCTTGCAGCTGCGGCATGCCGCCCTGCCATTCGGCGCGGTGTAGCGTCTTCAGTTCGCCCTTGCCGCCCCAAGTGAGCGTCAGCGGCTGGAACGCCAGTAGCATCCCACGCAACGCCGATTTGGGACGCCGTGCACCGCGCGCCACCAGCGCCACGCGGCCGTGATCGCGGCTGAACAATTCGACGATCAGGCTGGTTTCGCGGAATGCGTAACTGTGCAGCACAAAAGCCGGCTGGGCTTCATGCAAGACCTTGTTGCTCATGCCTGACAGATGTGTCGGGAAACCCGGAAAATTCACTCATAACCAAAACTGCGCAGTGTGCGCTCATCATCAGCCCAGCCGCTTTTCACCTTGACCCAGATTTCCAGGAACACCTTGCTGCCGAACAGTTTTTCCATGTCCTGGCGTGCTTGGCTGGCGATTTCCTTGAGCTTTTCCCCCTTCCTGCCGATTACGATCGCCTTCTGCCCGGGCTTGTCGACGATGATCGCGGCATGGATACGGCGCAATTTACCCTCGGTCTGGAATTGCTCGATCACCACGCTGGTGGAATAAGGCAGTTCCTCGCCGAGAAAGCGGAACAGTTTTTCGCGGATGAATTCAGCGGCAAAGAAACGCTCGCTCTTGTCGGTGACGGTATCCTCATCGAAGATTGCCGGGCCTTGCGGCAGGCACGGGGCCAGGGCGTGGAGCAGCTCTTCGAGATGGGTATTGTGCTGCGCGCTTACCGGCACGATGGCGGCAAACGTGAATTCATGTGTCATGCTTTCGATGAATGGCAGCAGCATGGCTTTTTCCGCCACATGGTCGATCTTGTTGATAACGAGGATCACCGGCTTGTCGACCGGTATCAGCTTGAGCACTTCGCGGTCGCGCGCGCCGAACTTGAGCGCCTCGATCACGAATAACACCGCATCGACGTTCTGCAGGCTTTGCGTGACGCTGCGGTTCAACATGCGGTTCAAGGTATTCACGTTCTGGGTCTGGAAGCCCGGCGTGTCGACGAATATGAACTGCACGTCCGCATCGCTGCGGATGGCGCTGATACGATGACGCGTGGTTTGCGCCTTGCGCGAGGTGATGCTGATTTTCTGCCCCACCAGATGGTTGAGCAGGGTCGACTTGCCGACGTTGGGGCGCCCGACGATGGCGACGAAACCGGTGCGGTGCTCACTCATCGTGCAGTGACCAGTTGATAGGCGGCCTTGGCCGCATTCTGCTCGGCGTTGCGCCGGCTGCCGCCCTCGCCGGTGGTGCGGATGGCGAGGGCGGGAATCACGCATTCGACCTCGAACACCTGCTCGTGCGCCTCGCCGTGTGTAGCGATGATATGGTACTGCGGCAGAGCCAGTTTGCGGCCTTGCAGATATTCCTGTAGCAGGGTCTTGGCATCCTTACCCTGCGTCGCGGGATCGATTTCCTTGAGCAGCGGCGCGAACAAGCGCTGTACCGTGGCTTGCGCATCGGTAAAGCCCCCGTCCAGGAAGATGGATCCCAATATCGCTTCAAATGCATCTGCCAGAATGGATGGGCGCCGGTTGCCTCCGCTTTTCAATTCGCCCTCACCCAGCCGCACCTCCTCCCCCAGGCCCAGCAGCATTGCCAGTTCGAACAAGGTTTGCTGGTTGACCAGACCGGCGCGCATGCGCGACAGCTCGCCTTCGGCAAGTTGGGGGAACAGGTCGTAGAGTTCGCGCGCGATGCAGCAGTTCAGCACGCTGTCACCGAGAAACTCCAAGCGCTCGTTATGGGGGGTGCTGTGGCTGCGATGGGTCAGCGCCTGCCGCAATAACTCGGGCCGATGAAAGGTATAGCCCAATTTGCGGCCGAGCGCCTCTTGATCCATACGTTTCAATGGGCTGTCAGCCGCCGTGGCTGCTGGCGGTGGCCTCGAAATCGATGCACACGCTGATGTTGCCGACCATTTCGACCTTGACCGGATAACTGACGCTCAACACCAGCTCGCCGCCGTCGCGGCTGATTGCAAGGTCGTTCGCGTTGATCACGGTGATGTTGTTGATAGTGGCGCGCTTGCTAAAGGCCATGCGCACGTTCTGCGGCGGGCCGCTGCGCGCATCGGGGTCGTTGACTACCTCGGTCAGCACCTTTTGGATCGAAAGGTACTCGATGTAGGGTGGCACCAGCCTGAGCCCCAGTATGGACACCACCACCAAAACGATGCTCAGCAGCAACAACGTGGACAGGCTCATAAATCCGTTCTGTTTCATCTCAACCTCGCTAATTGATGGTGTTGCCTATGCGCTTGAAGTCGTCGAAGTTCCACCATATCAAGAATGCCTTACCGACGATGTTGCGATCCGGCACGAAACCCCAGTAGCGGCTGTCCGAGCTGGCATCGCGGTTGTCGCCCATCATGAAGTAGCTGTCCGCCGGCACCGTGCAGGTGAAGCCTGCGTCATTGTAATCGCAATTTTCCCGTCCCGGGAACTGCCGCACCCCCCCCAATTGGAGGGGGGGTGCATCGCTCTGAACCAGGATGGAATGCTCGTGCGTGCCCAGCGTTTCGCGGAAATGCCGCGCAGTTACGTAGTCGAGCCCGCCCTCTTGGTAGGCGAATTCGCCGTTCGGCTTTACCGGCAACGCCTCGTTGTTGATGAAAAGCTGCTTGTGGCGATAGGTGATGCGGTCACCGGGCAGTCCCACCACGCGCTTGATGTAATCGAGCGATGGGTTTTCCGGGTAGCGAAATACCATCACGTCGCCGCGCTGTGGCCGGTTCATGTCAACCACTTTGACGTTGATGACCGGGATGCGGATGCCGTAGGTGTACTTGTTGACCAGGATGAAGTCGCCCACCAGCAGGGTCGGGATCATTGAACCGGAGGGAATCTTGAACGGCTCCACCAGGAACGAGCGCAGCATGAACACCACCAGGATCACCGGGAAGAAGCTTTTCGGATACTCGATCCACCATGGCTCCTTGGTTCCCTCGGCGCGCTGCTTACGGAAATAATAGCGGTCCGCCAGCGCAACGGTCCCCGTTCCCACCAGCAGCAAAAACATTAACAATGCAAAATTCATGCGATTTCCTTACTTGTCCTCGACCTGCAGGATGGCGAGGAACGCCTCCTGCGGGATTTCCACGCTGCCCACCTGCTTCATGCGCTTCTTGCCGGCCTTTTGTTTTTCCAGCAGCTTGCGCTTGCGTGTGATGTCGCCGCCGTAGCATTTTGCCAGCACGTTCTTGCGCAGCGCCTTCACGTTCTCGCGCGCGATGATGTGCGCGCCGATCGCCGCCTGGATGGCCACGTCGAACATCTGGCGCGGGATGATCTCGCGCATCTTGGCCGCCACTTCGCGCCCGCGGTACTGGCTGTTGCTGCGGTGCACGATGATGGACAGCGCATCGACCTTCTCGCCGTTGATCAGCATGTCCACCTTGACCACGTCAGCCGGCCGGTATTCCTTGAATTCGTAGTCCATCGAGGCGTAGCCGCGCGATACCGATTTCAGCTTGTCGAAGAAATCGAGCACGATTTCCGCCATCGGCATTTCGTACACCAGCATTACCTGCTTGCCATGGTAGGTCATGTTGACCTGGGCACCGCGCTTTTGCGTGCACAGCGTGATCACCGAACCGACGTATTCCTGCGGCATGTACAGGGTGACGGTGACGATGGGCTCGCGGATTTCCTCAATCTTTGAAGGATCGGGCATTTTTGAGGGGTTGTCCACCATGATCACCGTGCCGTCGCGCTGCACCACTTCATAGATCACTGTCGGTGCGGTGGTGATCAGGTCCATGTCGAATTCGCGCTCCAGCCGTTCCTGCACGATCTCCATGTGCAACAGGCCGAGGAAGCCGCAGCGGAAGCCGAAGCCAAGTGCCTGCGATACCTCAGGCTCGAATTGCAGCGCGGCGTCGTTGAGTTTCAACTTCTCAAGCGAATCGCGCAGCGCCTCGTACTGGTTGGCCTCCACCGGGAACAGCCCGGCGAACACCTGCGGCTTGGCTTCCTTGAAGCCAGGCAACGGCGCCGCCGCCGGCCGCGTGGCCAGCGTCACTGTGTCGCCCACTTTGGCTGCCTTCAGCTCCTTGATACCGGAAATGACGAAGCCCACCTCGCCGGCAGCGAGCTGCTCGCGCTGCTGCGACTTGGGCGTGAACACGCCGACCTGCTCGGTGAGGTGCTGCGCGCCAGTGGCCATCAGCAGGATCTTGTCCTTGGGGCGCAAGGTACCATTGACGATGCGCACCAGCATCACCACGCCGACGTAATTGTCGAACCAGGAATCGATGATCAGCGCCTGCAATGGCGCGTTCGGGTCGCCGCGGGGTGCCGGTACCTTGGCGATCAGTGCCTCCAGTACATCCTGCACGCCCTCGCCGGTCTTGGCCGAGCAGCGCACCGCGTCGTGCGCGTCTATGCCGATCACGTCCTCGATCTCGGCAATGGCATTGTCCGGGTTGGCGGAAGGCAGGTCGATCTTGTTCAGCACTGGCACCACTTCGACGCCCAGGTCCAGGGCGGTGTAGCAGTTGGCCACGGTCTGCGCCTCCACGCCCTGCGAGGCGTCCACCACCAGCAGCGCGCCCTCGCAGGCGGACAGCGAGCGCGACACCTCGTAGGAGAAGTCCACATGCCCCGGCGTATCGATCAGGTTGAGGTTGTACACCTGGCCGTCGCGTGCCTTGTAATTCAGCGCGGCGGTCTGTGCCTTGATGGTGATGCCGCGTTCGCGCTCGAGATCCATCGAATCGAGCACCTGCTCCTCCATCTCGCGGTCGGACAGGCCGCCGCACAACTGGATGATGCGGTCGGCCAGCGTGGACTTGCCGTGGTCGATGTGGGCAATGATGGAAAAATTGCGGATCTGCTGCATCAACAAAAAGGGCACATCGCTGTGCCCTTTGCTTCATGTTTGTCAGGCCCGGATTTTACCGGAATTCGCCCAAACAATCATCTTATTCCTTGAGCTTCAGGGCGATGTAAATCGAGTTCTCGCCACGCCGCACCAGCAGCGCGACGCTGCGCCCTTTCTCCACCTTGTCGAGGATGTCGTTGAACTGATCCAACGATTCGATCTCCTGGTTGTTGATGGCGGCGATCACGTCGCCGCGGCGGATGCCGGCACGGGCGGCGATGCCCTGCACGTTCTCGACCACCACGCCGCCCTTGATCTTGAGCTTCTCGGCCATGTCGTCGGGCAGTTCGCTCAGCGCCAGGCCCAGGCGATTGGCTTTTTCCTCGCCCCTGTCGCCGCGCTTGCCCAGCCCCTCTTCCGGCATTTCGCCGACGGTGATGGTGACTTCCTTGGTGCCGCCGCGCCGCCACAACTCCACCTTGGCCTTGCTGCCGGGCTTGGTGGTGCCGACGATACGCGGCAGGTCGTTCGACGAATTGATGGTCTTGCCGTCGAACTTGAGGATCACGTCGCTTGCTTCGACGCCGGCCTTGTCGGCGGGGCTGCCTTTTTCCACGGCGCTCACCAGCGCGCCAGTGGGCTTGCTCAGGCCGAACGATTCGGCGAGATCCTTGGTCACTTCCTGGATCATCACGCCGATGCGGCCGCGGCTGACGCGGCCGCTGCTCTTGAGCTGGCTGGTGACGTCTATTGCCACATCGATGGGGATGGCAAAAGACAGTCCCATGAAGCCGCCGGTGCGGCTGTATATCTGTGAGTTGACACCGACCACTTCGCCTTTCAGGTTAAACAGCGGCCCGCCGGAGTTGCCGGGGTTGATCGCCACGTCGGTCTGGATGAAGGGTACGAAATTTTCCTGCGGCAGCGAGCGTCCCTTGGCGCTGACGATGCCGGCGGTGACGGTATTTTCGAAACCGAACGGCGAGCCGATGGCGAGCACCCATTCGCCGACCTTGAGCTTGGAGGGGTCGCCAATTTTCACCGTGGGCAGGCCGGTGGCGTCGATCTTGAGCAAGGCGACGTCGCTACGCTTGTCCTTGCCGACGATGGCGGCCTTGAATTCGCGCTTGTCGGTGAGCGTCACCGTCACCTCCTCGGCGCCGTCGATGACATGGTAATTGGTGAGCACGTAACCGTCGCCGCTGATGATGAAGCCGGAACCCAGCGACTGCGCCTCGAACTCGCGCGGCGCCATGTTGGGCGGCGCGAAGCGGCGGAAGAATTCATAAAACGGATCGTCCTCCGGCAGGTGCGGCATCTGTGGCGCGAAGCGCGGCGTGCGTACAACCTGGGTGGAGCTGATGTTAACCACCGCCGTGCCCTGCTTTTCCACCAGTTCGGTGAAATCCGGCAACTGTGCCGCAGCGAAAACAGGCGCCCAAAGAACCAGCATCAACAGGAATTTTCTGACCATCTTATCCTCGCTTACCAAAACATCCCATAAAAATCACAACCGTTGCAACACAACCGGCTGGAACTGCGCGCTGTCGCGCTGGCGGTGGTTATACGCCCTTGCGAAACGCAGCCCCGCTGCCAGCCCTGCCAATGCACCCAGCCCGGCGCCGGGATCGCTGCCGTATGCGTTGCCCGCCAGCGCACCCAGCGTGAGCAACACCAAAGGCAGCGCATATGCCATACCCGCGCCCTTAAGCACCGCGCCATCGGCTATGCCGATCAGCACACGATCACCGGCACGTGCCCGCGGCTTGTTGAGCGCCCTCACTTCGCGCTTGCCGGAGCAAGTCAGGCGGGACAGGGCGGCGGTGCCGCAGCCCTTGCCCTGGCAGTGGCCGCAGCCGACCGCGCGCTCGGTTTCCACGAGGGCATATTCTCCCTCCACTGCCGCCACTACGCCACGCGTTTCGATCATGGTTTTTCCCGATAGTTTACCGTAGTGGCAAATTGAGTGACCGCCGCTGCCGGTACCTCGCCCACCACCGTCACCAGGTGCGCATCGTGGCGGCGCGAATAAATGTGGATGGCATCATGATGCGCCAAGCCCTCGTTGACGCTGGCGCGCGGCATCAGCGGTTCGATGAACAGCGAGACTGCGGCGATGCCGTCGGAGTACATCAGTTGCACCACCGGTTCTACCTTGCCATTGATGGCACGACGCACTTCCATGGTTTTGCGGAATCCCGGTGGCAGCGCTTGCACTCCCCAGCCGCTGTCGAGTGGGTAGGCCGGTTCGCTCGATGCCTGCATGGTTTCAATTGACCTCAGGCGCGGCTTCAGAGCGCTGCGCGGGATCGTCCCGCCGATGGCGATCTGCGTGAAGGCGATCTGCTCGACCACGTTGCCGTTCTCGTCATACATGCGCTCGCTCAGCAAGAGGCCGGTATGGGCCTCGGCGCACAACTGATGGCCGTAGCGCAGCTTGTCGCGCGGCACCAGTTCCACCACTTGGCAGACAAAGCCGGCAACCCGTTGGCGTCCGCCCAGCCTGGCCTGATAGCCCTCCGCTATGGTTTCCATCTGCGCCGGCAGCAGGTCGGGAAAGGTCTGATGCGATTTGTTATGCTCGATCTTGATGGTGCGCCCTTCCGCAGTCAGGCATTGCACCTGGTCATTGTCTCGGATGATCTCACGCGGCGGGCCGTCCAGGGTTTCCAGCTTCTCGTGTTCGCCGGTGTTGTCGACCATGTGCACGATGCGCGAGGTTTCCACCTGGCTGCCGTGCTGGTAAACGAAGGTGCCGCTGTAATTGAGTTGGCGCACGGCCTGGGCGATGCGTTGCAGCCAGGCAACCGCATCGGGCTGCGGTTCGGCTTGCACCGATGCCGCCAGCAAACCCAGTGCCAGAAACCACCAGCGACTCATCGGTCTGCGCCCTCCGTAGCCGCCACCAGGCGGATATAAGCGGCGCCCTGCATCGGGCTGCCTGCGGCATATTCCTGGTGTGCCAGCAGGTACGGGCTCAATTGGCGCGGGTTGGCGCTAACCGGGGCGGCTTGCGGCGCCTGCGCCAGCGTCACCGGCTGCATCTGGCCGGCCAGTTGGTTGTCCGATGGTCGCAGCGGATTGTCGCCAAGCACCATCCAGCCCACCACGGCTATCGCTGCCAGCGAAGCCGCAACCGACCAAGCGTGTTCCTGTACATTTCGCAGCAGCGACTTGCGCGGCGCCAGCACTGTCGGTTCCTCTTCCAATCGCTCCCGGAAGCGTCGATTGAAGCCGGCAGACGTTCCCACGGCTGCATCTCCGCGCAGCGTGTCGCCGATCAGGTGATAGGTGCGCCAGGCTTCGTCCGCCTCGTCATGCATGAGCGCGGCGAACGCCACGCGCGACTCGCCCTCGGTCGCTTCGCCGTCCATCAGTGCCGATATTTTTTCCGTATTTTCCATGTTGCCACCTTTAACTACCTTACTACCTTTACTACGAAAGCCACATCTCAAAATCGTGGCGAGCTCGTGTCAGCCGGGAAAGGACGGAGCGCAGAAGCCGGAATGTACACGGTGGTACATGAGGGCTCCGAGCACCGCCCGCCCCTGGATCACACGGGCGCGGTGGATTTTGAGGTGGGTTTACCACCTTTGATCCTTGCCCGTCCCCAACAACGGACGCAATTTTTCCGCGATCACCTCGCGCGCACGGAAGATGCGCGAGCGCACCGTCCCGATTGGACAGTTCATCACCGCGGCGATCTCCTCGTAACTCAGGCCCTCGATCTCGCGTAGCGTGATCGCAGTGCGTAATTCCTCGGGCAGCTGCTGCATGGCTCGCTGCACCGTTTCCGCCACCTGCTGGCTCATCAGCACGTTTTCCGGCGTGTTGAGGTCGCGCAATTGCTCACCGTCCTCGAACGCCTCCGCCTCGTCGCTGTCGAACTCGGTGGTGGTTGGCGCCCGCCTACCCCGTGCCACCAGATAATTCTTGGCGGCATTGATGGCGATGCGGTACAGCCAGGTATAAAACGCGCTTTCGCCGCGGAAGCCGGGCAGCGCCCGGTATGCCTTGATGAACGCCTCCTGGGCGACATCCTCCGCCTCCGCCGGGTCGCGGATGAACCGCGACAGCAAGCGCATCAGCCGGCGCTGATATTTCGTGACCAGCAATTCAAACGCGCGCTTGTCACCGCGTTGCGCGCGCTCGACCAACTGTTGGTCGATTTCCCGATCTGCCATGAACGGCGGTCCCTGACTTTTTATTTAGCATTGTTGCGAGCCCGCCAAGTATACCTTTGCCGTCCGGCGAACGCATGCTGGTAAAGACCAGCGCACTGCAAATTAGTTCACTGCATGGTGGGGGCATTCGTTGGGAGACCGACAAGGCGGCTCCTTCGGGTTTTTCCCGGCCCGGAAATAGCGGTATCATCGCTCCCCTTACTTGGAAACCCGATGCCCCCGAGCCCCCCCCTCATCCGCAATTACGACGTCCTAGTGATCGGCAGCGGCCTGGCCGGCTTCACGCTCGCCCTGCACCTCGCCGCTGGCAAGAAAGTGGCGCTGGTCACCAAGAGACGCCTGCTCGACGGCGCCAGCAGCTGGGCTCAGGGCGGCATCGCCGCCGCCCTGACCAGCGACGACTCGATCGAAAACCATGTGCGCGACACCCTGGTGGCCGGCGCCGGCCTGTGCGATGAGACAGTTACACGCCACGTCGCCACGCACGGGCGCGAGGCCATCGAATGGCTGATCGGCACCGGCGTGCCCTTCACCCGCGACAACGACGGCGGCTACCACCTCACCCGCGAAGGCGGCCACAGCCACCGGCGCGTGATCCATGCCGCCGACGCCACGGGGCTGGCGGTGCAGACCACCCTGGCGCAGCAGGTGCAGGCCCACCCCAACATCGAAGTGTTCGAGCAGCACATCGCTATCGACCTCATCACCGGAAAAAAGCTCAAGGGCGTGGAACCGCGCTGCTACGGCGCCTACGTGCTGGATACTGCAAGCGGCCATGTGCACACCTTCGCTGCCGGCCATACCGTGCTCGCCACCGGTGGCGCCGGCAAGGTCTACCTCTACACCACCAATCCCGATACCGCCACCGGCGACGGTATCGCCATGGGCTGGCGCGCCGGCTGCCGGGTGGCCAACATGGAATTCATCCAGTTCCATCCCACCTGTTTGTACCACCCACACGCCAAGTCCTTCCTGATTTCCGAAGCGGTACGTGGCGAAGGCGGCATCCTGCGCCTGCCCGACGGCACCCGCTTCATGCCGCAACACGACGAACGCGCCGAGCTCGCCCCGCGCGACGTGGTGGCGCGTGCCATCGACTATGAAATGAAAAAGCGTGGCCTCGACTGCGTCTATCTCGACATCAGCCACAAACCGGCAGAATTCCTCCGGGAACACTTCCCCACCATCCACGCGCGCTGCCTGGAGCTCGGCATCGACATCACACGCCAGCCCATCCCGGTGGTGCCGGCGGCACACTACACCTGCGGCGGGCTGGTGACCAACCTCAACGCGCGCACCGACATTGCCGGCCTCTATGCGGTCGGCGAAACCGCTCACACCGGCCTGCACGGCGCCAACCGCCTCGCCTCCAACTCGCTGCTGGAATGCCTGATATTCGGCCGCGCCGCGGCGCACGACATCATGGCACAAGGGCAACTGCCGCGCGTGGCGCTACCGCAATGGGACGAGAGCCGCGTCACTGATGCCGACGAGGAAGTCGTCATTTCACACAACTGGGACGAACTACGCCGCTTCATGTGGGACTACGTCGGCATCGTGCGCACCAGCAAGCGGCTGGAACGCGCGCAACACCGCATCCGCCTGCTGAGCGCGGAAATCGACGAATACTACGCCAACTTCCGCGTCAGCAACGACCTGCTGGAACTGCGCAACCTGGTGCTCAGTGCCGAACTTATCGTACGCTGCGCCATGCTGCGCCATGAAAGCCGAGGGCTGCACTACAGCCGCGATTATCCCGAACAGTTGCCGCAAGCACAGAATACGGTAATCTCGCCGCAGGGGTGACGGGGTGGAACTTGCCTGAAATGAATTGTTGTTAGAAATGGGGGCAGGTCAGAGTTGCCGTGAGGCCAGGAAGTAATAGTAGGAGACGTAACAATAGGGGAAAAACCACAGTTCCCCCATTCCTGAAACCCCCTTTTTACTGAAGCATGGGAGTCTCCTTCTTTTCCGCGAACGCTACTTTCCATTTCAGCCACACGCGCAGGCGGCGGAATTCGTCGGCGCCCAGGCTGTCTGACAGCAGGGTGACGTGGCGAGCATAGCGTCGCCCCGCCGGCTTAAAGCCGAGCACGCAGAGGTAAGGGGTGACGAAGCTGTCGGGCAGCAGGCGCGCTTCGATGGTGTTCCCGCTGCGTGTGTGCAACAGGCTGGCGCCGTCCTCGCCGACATCGAAACCGACAATGCTCTGCGGTGCGGACAGCCTTACATCGCGTCGGACATGGAAAACGAGGCTGGCAAACAAGGCTGCGGCAAGCAACCACTTGATCCAGCCGGGCAAGGCCAGCGGCCACAGCAACGCAACGGCAGTGCCATGTACTACGATCAGCACAACGGCAAGGCGGCGTGACAGTTGGATGGTGACGGTGTAGTTCACGGCTGCACTGCGGCGGCCGCGGCGGATTCGCCAGCGCCTTGCAGCGGGCCGAGCGGGTTGTTGCTTTGTTCGAATTCGTGTATCTGCGGCTGGCCACCCCACAGCTTGTATACGACGAGGCCGTTGTTCATCACCACAATGGCGTTGAAGCGCCAGCCGGTCACTTCGGTCTTGCGGCGGAAATTGAGGAAGTCCGCCCAGAAGTTGCCGTAGCGCTTGCGCTTGATCACCTGCTGGTTGACCTCGTAGGCGCGACAGGCTTCGCGCACGGCGATACATTCGCGGATGCCGGGGGCGAGGCTGTTCATGTCGATGTTGCCGCCGGGCATGAAGCGGCGCAGCACCTCGGCGTAGGTGAGGATGGCGATGTTGGGATTGGTGTAGGGATCGAGGCCGAGCGCCTTCAGCTCTTCAGTCTTGGTCTGGTAGGGAATAATCTTGTCGATGGCCTGATAAGCTTCCTCGAAGCTGGCCCACGGCGCTTCAGTCGTCGATTCGCCCTTGGGCAGCAAGGCGCTGCAGCCGGCCAGCGCGAAGCACAATGGGCACACCAGGCACGCCAAACGCAACGCGCCGGGCAATCGCGGCAGGATTGGCAATCCTGATCTTCGTCCTGCTTTCACTGTCATGTTCGCCATTCCGGTAAAATATCCCAAACTCCATTTTTTTCCTAGTTACCATCATGATTCCAGACTGGCAGCAATTCCTCTCCGCCCGGGACGCCAACTTGCGCGACGGCCGCGTGGCCGATTTTGGTGATGCCGCCGCCGAACTGCACATGGCCCAGCACGGCACGGTGCTGTGCGATTTGTCGCATTTCGGCGTGATCGAGTTTGCCGGCGACGATGCGCAAACCTTCCTGCATAACCAGCTCACCAGTGACGTGAAAAAGGTGCAAACGGGCACCAGTCAGTACAGCGGTTATTGCACGCCCAAGGGACGCCTGCTCGCCAGTCTGCTGTTGTGGCGCGGCACGCAACCCTCCTGCTTTGCGCAGTTGCCGCAGGAACTGCTCCCGGCCATCATCAAGCGCCTGTCCATGTATATCTTGCGTTCCAAGGTGAAGGCAGCTGATGCGAGCGCCGCCTCGGTGCGCATGGGACTCGCTGGCGTGCAGGCGCAGGCGCTGCTCGCCGCCGCCTTCGGCACGGCGCCGGACCAGCCGCATGCGGTGCTGCACCATACCCAGGCGTCGGTGCTTGCCCTGCCCGGCGGCCGCTATGAAATCGTCGCCGTGCCGGAATATGCGGCAGCGTTGTGGTCCGCCTTGAGCAAGGCCGCGCGCCCCGCCGGCGCAGCCTGCTGGGATTGGCTGGAAATCCGCGCCGGCATCGCCACCATCGTGCCCGCCACCCAGGAGCATTTCGTGCCGCAAATGGCCAACCTCGATGCCACCGGCGCGGTGGCCTTCAACAAGGGCTGCTATCCGGGGCAGGAAATCGTCGCGCGCACGCAGTACCTGGGCAAGGTGAAGCGGCGTTTGTATCTTGCCCACCTTGATGTCAAAGCCGATGCCGCGCCGCAGGCCGGCGACGAACTCTACAGCGCCGACATGGAAGGCCAGGCCAGTGGCATGGTGGCGAGTGCCGCCCCCGCCCCCGATGGCGGCTACGATGTGCTGGCGGTGATCCAGGTAAGCAGCGCGGAAACGCAGCCGGTGCACTGGCGTTCGCTCGACGGCCCAGCGCTGCAACTGTTGGCGCTGCCGTATTCACTGAGTCATTAAGCCAGTCTCGTTACTTCAGTTGCATGCCATACTGATACCGCTTGTGGGAGAGGGGTAATCAGCTGTTTTCACCCGCTCCCCAACCCTTCCCCGTCAAGGGGAAGGGGATTCGTGGCTAGGTATGTCCTACTCAAGCAAGCATCTCATGCACAGGTGCGGGATGCCGTCATCGAGAAATTCCCCGCCTTCCACAGGGAAGCCGTATCGGGCATAGAGGCCGACCGCCTGCGTTTGCGCGTTGAGCGCCAGCGCGCGTAGGCCCTCCCCTTTGGCGATTTCGATGACACGCCCCAGTCCAGTTCCGCTGGCACGCCCTGATCGCGCATGCACACCGACTCACGCACCTCGCCCAGGCGTTCGCGATCCTGCGCCCAAGTGGTTTCCTGAATGACAAAGTCCATGGTTACTGTATGTCAAAGATGCAAAATATGCGCGAAGCAGGCTTTGTAGCACCCTCACCCCCACCCTCTCCCGGAGGGAGAAGGTGGTGCAATGCGCCGGATAAGGGCGCACCGATACAGCGTTCAATGTGAGCATATCCAATGATGGCTTATAATGCCGGCAATATGCAAAGCCTGTGGAACGAAGAAGAAGCGACACAGTATCGGGGCGACCTCGCGCTGCGCGTGTACACCTCGCGCCTGCTAGGGCGCGATCCCGCGCTGGTACTGCACGGCGGTGGCAATACCTCGGTGAAAGTGCGCGAACAAAATCTGTTCGGCGAAGAAGAGGACATCCTCTATGTCAAGGGCAGCGGGTGGGACCTGGAGACCATTGTCGAGGCCGGCTTCGCACCGGTGCGCATGGCGCATTTGCTCAGGCTCGCGCAACTGGAAACCCTGCCCGATCCGGTGATGGTTAACGAGCTTGCCACCCACACCACGCGCGCATCCGCTCCCGCGCCTTCGATCGAAACCATCCTGCACGCCATCCTGCCCCACAAGTTCGTCGACCACACCCACGCCGATGCGGTGGTGACGGTGACCAATAGCGTCGATGGCGCGGCGCGCATACGCGAGATCTACGGCAACGACGTGGTGGTGGTCCCCTATGTGATGCCCGGTTTCGACCTGGCGCGCCTGTGTGCGGTGGAGTATGCCAGGCAGGCGCACGCCGGTACCGTGGGCATGGTGCTGCTCAACCACGGCATTTTCTCCTTTGGTACGAATGCGCGCGAAGCTTACGAGCGCATGATCGCGCTGGTGACGCGCGCCGAGCGCTACCTCGCCGGGCATGGCGCCTGGGAGATGGCCGCCGCACCTCCGCGCATGCCGGCGCGGCCACTGCGTCACACCATTGCGCAACTGCGCCATGACATTTCCGGAACTGCCGGTTGCGCCATGTTGCTCGTCACCGACCAGGGTGTGCCCTCCCTTGCCTTTGCGCAACGCAGCGACCTGGATGTGATTTCCCAGCAAGGCCCGGCCACACCCGACCATGTGATCCGTACCAAGCGCCTGCCCATGCTGGGGCGCGACGTGGCTGCCTATGCTGCCGCCTACCACCGCTATTTCGGCGAGCTCAATGAGATCGCACCGCACGCCAAGGAAGCCAAGACCATGCTTGATGCTGCGCCGCGCGTAGTGCTCGATGCCGAATTCGGCCTGGGCGCGGTCGGTCGCAGTGCCAAGGAGGCCGGCATTGTCGCCGACATTTACCGCCACACCATGGATATCATCGCGCGCGCCACGCAACTTGGCGGCTACCGCGCTCTTTCCGCGCGCGAATTGTTCGAGGTCGAATACTGGGACCTGGAGCAGGCCAAGCTGAAGAAATCCGGCAAGCCGCCGCTGTTCTCCGGCGAGGTGGCGCTGGTCACCGGCGCGGCTTCAGGCATCGGCAAAGCCTGCGTGGATGCACTGCTTGCACGCGGCGCCGCAGTGATCGGGCTCGACCTCAATCCCGCCATCGCCGCGCTTTATTCGCGAGCGGATTTTCTCGGCATCGCATGCGACGTCACCGACACGGCAGCGCTGCAAGCCGCACTGGAAGCCGGTGTGCGTCGCTACGGCGGGCTGGACATGCTCGTCCTCAACGCCGGCATTTTTCCGGCCAGCCGCAAGATCGCGGAACTCGCCGATGCCGAGTGGAACAAAACCATATCCATCAACCTCGACGCCAACCTCGTCCTGCTGCGCGAATGCCACCCGCTGCTCAAGTTGGCGCCCAATGGCGGGCGGGTGGTCGTGATCGGCTCCAAGAACGTGCCGGCGCCGGGGCCGGGCGCCGCCGCCTATTCCGCTTCCAAGGCCGCGCTCACCCAACTCGCGCGCGTGGCCGCGATGGAATGGGGGGCGGAACGCATCCGTCTCAATGTGCTGCATCCCAACATGGTGTTCGATACCGCAATCTGGACCGATGAGGTGCTCGCTGCGCGTGCGGCAAACTATGGTTTGAGCGTGGCGGAATACAAGACCAACAACGTGCTAAAAACCGTAGTGACCAGCCGCGACGTCGCCGAACTGGCTGCGGAAATGTGCGGGCCGCTGTTTGCCAAGATCACCGGCGCACAACTGGCGGTGGACGGCGGCAACGAGCGTATCATCTGAGTCCAGAAAGGAAACAATGATATCCCAGCAAGCTACGCCCCGTGTATGGCGATTTTTCCGTGCCGGCGGCTTCGATCAGGTGCGCTTGGATCGCGGCAGCGATCTGGCGGCGCTGGATGCGCTCGACCAGAAATTGTGGGGGGCGCTGAGTCATCCGACGCACGGCCTCGAATTCGACGAACTGTTGCAAGCCCCCGACCTGCTCGCGCGTGGTGTGTCGCCGCTGCTGCTCACCGCCATCGTCTCCTTGGTCACCTGCCTGCTCGGGTTCAAGGCATGGCAGTTGCCGGTTGCACTGGCCGGCATGATACTGCTGCTATCCGGGCCGTCCATGGTGATCGCCTGGTTCAAGCTGCGCGAGCGCAACCCTGGCCCCATTCCCGGCTGGGCCGTTAACGCGCGGCGCGCGTCAACATCCCATTTGGCACTGCGCTGACCACGGTGGCGAAATTGCTGGAAGGTGCTGAGCGTTCGCTCACCGATCCCTGCGCGAAAAAAGAAATGCCGCGAGGCCTGTATCTATTTATCATGGCGCTGCTGTGGCATCTGGGCTACTTCGAAAAATGGCTGGGATGAAGGTCGAGACGCTGCGCTGGCGCGACGGCAAGCTGGAGATGATAGACCAGCGCGTGTTGCCGCAACTGTTCTGCTACCTGTCCTACGATTCTGCCGCCGGGGTGGCACAAGGCATACGCGACATGGTGGTACGCGGCGCGCCGGCCATCGGCTGCGCGGCTGCCTATGGCGTTGCGCTGGAAGCCTTGCGCCTGCGCCACTCCAGCCACTTCGACAGCAACCTGGAGCAAGGTTTCGCCGTGCTCGCGGCGAGCCGTCCCACCGCGGTCAACCTGTTCTGGGCGCTGGCGCGCATGCGCGCAGCATGGAACAAGGCACGCGAGGGTCACGGCAAGGACAATGAGGAAATCGCGCAAATCCTGCTCGATGAGGCGCATGCCATCAAGAAGGCGGACGTGCAGGCCAACCGCACCATGGGCGAGCTGGGCGCGGCGCTGCTGCCGGAGCAGGCCACCGTGCTGACGCACTGCAACGCCGGTGCGCTTGCCACCGCCGGGCACGGCACCGCACTCGGCGTAATCCGTTCGGCGGTAGCCGCGGGCAAGCGCATCCGCGTCATCGCCGACGAGACCCGCCCCTTCCTGCAGGGCGCACGGCTGACCGCGTGGGAGATGGTGCAGGAACACATCCCGGTCACGCTGATCACCGACAACATGGCGGGCTACCTGATGCAGTGCGGGGAGATAAATGCGGTGATCGTCGGCGCCGACCGCGTCGCCGCCAACGGCGACGTTGCCAACAAGATCGGCACCTACACCGTGGCCGTGCTGGCGCAGCGCCACGGTATCCCCTTCTACGTCGCCTGCCCACTTTCCACCGTCGACCCGGGTACCGCAACCGGTAAGGACATTCCCATCGAGGAGCGTACCGATGAGGAAGTAATGGGCTTCGGCAGCGAGCGATGGGCGGCGCAAGGGGTGGACGTGCGCAACCCGGCTTTTGACGTCACTCCCGCCGAACTCGTCGCTGCCCTCATCACCGAGCGCGGCGTGGTGACGCATCCGAACCGGGAGAAAATCGCCGTGCTGCTCGCGGGACATGGCAAGGATGCCAGCCGCTGAAAGAAAAAACCCCCACCAAAAACTGGCGGGGGTCAGCCTTCACTTTATCGGGGAGGATAAAGTCAAGGAGGGGGACTGTTCAGTTGCCGCAATGCGCCATCTTCTTCAACAGCACGCATCATGCAAAGCGGCCTGTCTTGGCGCATCGGGCGCAATTACTGCCATCAAACGCTGCAAGCCATGACCACGGAGCGTACTTTACCTCCCCTTTCTTAAGGAATCCTTAGCAAACCTTAATCTGGGCAAAAAGGGGAAATTGGTAGCCGGTTTCCCGCTATCCCCTTGAAAGTCAGATAGAATAGCGCCCTTTTTCACCATTCTTGTTCTGGAAGCATTTTGATATCGACCGCCAACATCACCATGCAGTTCGGGGCCAAGCCCCTGTTTGAAAACGTTTCCGTCAAATTCGGCGAAGGTAACCGCTACGGCTTGATCGGCGCCAACGGCTGCGGCAAGTCCACCTTCATGAAGATCCTCGGCGGCGACCTGGAGCCGACTTCGGGCGAGGTGATGCTGGATCGTGGCGAGCGTCTGGGCAAGCTGCGTCAGGATCAGTTCGCCTACGAGGACAAGCGTGTGCTGGATGTGGTGATGATGGGCCACGCCGAAATGTGGGAAGCCATGTCCGAGCGTGACGCGATCTACGCCAACCCCGACGCGACCGAAGAGGACTACATGCGCGCCGCCGACCTGGAAGCGGCCTTCGCCGAATACGACGGCTATACCGCCGAGGCGCGCGCAGGTGAACTACTGCTCGGCGTCGGCATCCCGCTCGAACAGCACAGCGGGACTATGAGCGCAGTGGCGCCCGGCTGGAAGCTGCGCGTGCTGCTGGCGCAGGCGCTGTTCGCCAATCCCGACATCCTGCTGCTGGACGAGCCCACCAACAACCTCGACATCAACACCATCCGCTGGCTGGAAGACGTGCTCAACTCGCGCAACTCCACCATGATCATCATTTCGCACGACCGCCATTTCCTTAACAGCGTGTGCACCCACATGGCCGACCTCGACTACGGCAAGATCACCATCTATCCGGGCAACTACGATGACTACATGCTGGCCTCGACGCAGGCGCGTGAGCGACTGGCTGCGGACAACGCGCGCGCCAAGGAAAAGGTCGCCGAGCTGAAAGCCTTCGTCGCGCGTTTCTCCGCCAACGCCTCCAAGGCGCGCCAGGCCACTTCGCGCGCGCGCCAGATCGACAAGATCAAGATCGAGGAAATCAAACCGTCGAGCCGCCAGTACCCCTATATCCGTTTCGAATACGATGACAAGGACAAGCTGCACCGCGTCGCCGTGGAAGTGCAGAAAATGGCCAAGGGATTCGACCGCGTCTTATTCTCCAACCTCAACTTCCGCATCGATGCCGGCGAGAAAGTCGCCATCATCGGTCCCAACGGCATCGGCAAGACTACCCTGCTGCGCACGCTCGCCGGCGACCTCGCGCCCGACACCGGCACCATCAAGTGGGCGGAGAAAGCCAGCCTCGGCTATTTTGCCCAGGACCATGCCCACGAGTTCGCCGCCGAAAAAATGCTTACCGACTGGATGGCGGAATGGCGCCGTGGCAACGAAGACGACCAGGCCATCCGCAGCATCCTCGGGCGCCTGCTGTTCTCCGGAGACGACGTGAAGAAGAACGTCAAGGTGCTGTCCGGCGGCGAGAAGGGCCGCATGCTGTTCGGCAAGCTGATGCTGCAAAGGCCCAACGTGCTGCTGATGGACGAGCCCACCAACCATCTCGATATGGAATCGATCGAATCGCTCAACACTGCGCTGGAGCAGTACAAGGGCACGCTGGTGTTCGTCAGCCATGACCGCGAGTTCGTCTCCTCGCTCGCCACCCGCATCATCGAAATGACGCCGCAGGGCGTGGTAGATTATCACGGCAATTACGAAGATTATTTGCGCAGCCAAGGTTTGACGACTTGAGCAAAGTCAGGACCATCGGTGTTTTCGATTCCGGCGTGGGCGGCCTCTCGGTGCTGCGTCACATCCGTGAAGCATTGCCCGGTGCGCGCCTGATTTACGTCGCCGATTCAGGCCATGTCCCCTACGGCGACAAATCTCTGCAATACATCGAGCAGCGTTCACTCGCCCTTACCCGTTTTCTCGTTGAACAGGGCGCAGAAGCCATCGTCATTGCCTGCAATACCGCGACTGCCGCCGCTGCCGCAACGCTGCGCAAGCATTTCAGCCTACCCGTCGTAGCGATGGAGCCGGCGGTCAAACCTGCCGTTGCCGCCACGAAAAGCGGCGTGGTCGGCGTGCTCGCCACTACTGGCACGGTGGAGAGTGCGCGTTTCGCGGCATTGCTGGAGAAGTATGCGGGCAGCGTGAGGATCGTCGCCCACGGCTGCCCGGGGTTGGTCGAGGCGGTTGAAAGCGGAAACCTGCACGGCGCCGAGGCGCGCCGCTTGGTGGAACACTATACCGGGCTGCTGCTCAAGGCCGGCGCCGACACCTTCGTCCTGGGCTGCACCCACTATCCCTTCCTTGCCCCACTGATCCGCGAGGTAGTCGGCGCCGACGTGGCGCTGATCGATACCGGCGAGGCCGTGGCGCGTGAATTGAAACGCCGGGTGGAGTCCGAGTTGCCGAAAGACAGCCCTACCATCCAGGCTGACACGGAGTACTTCTACACCAGCGACGGAGTCGAGCGCGCGGCCCGCATCATCTCGCTGCTGTGGGGCAAAACGGCGATGGTGGAAGCACTGCCGTCCGGGATCGCCTGTCTCTCTCACCGCCAGCGGGAATCGATTCAGTAAACATATAGCTTGGGATTGCCCTAAAAGATGCAGCAGGGGCGTAACCCGACAGCCGATCTTACTTCTTGCTTTCGCCGGCTTCGTCCGGCTTCTTGTCGCTGCTCACCACGCTCATGCGCTTATCCGGCTCGCCCGGCGCGCCCAGCATCATCACTTCGTCCACTTTCAGCCCTTTCGGCAGCTGGTGGGTGATGAACAGCATGGTGACCTTGCCCTTGAGCTGGTTGATGGTGGCAGCGAAGTGCTCGGCAGTGGAGTGGTCGAGGTTGCTGGTGGCTTCGTCGAATACCAGGATTTTCGGACGCTTGAGCAGTGCGCGCGCGATGGCGATGCGCTGGCGCTGCCCGCCCGACAAGCCGGCGCCGCGCTCGCCGATCTTGGTCTGGTAGCCTTCCGGAAGCTGCTCGATGGCATCGTGGATTTCCGCCAGCTTGCAGGCGTTCACCACCTGCTCGAAGGAAACGTGCGGGTTGGCGAAGGTGAGGTTGTCGTAAAGGGTGCCGGAGAACAGGATGGTTTCTTGCGGCACCACGCCGTAATACTGACGCAATTCGTTGGCGGAGAAATGGCGGATGTCGCGCCCGTCGAGCGTGATGGCGCCGTCGTTGGGCAGATAGAAACCCTGCAACAGCTTGGCCAGCGTGCTCTTGCCGGAACCGGACGGCCCCATCAGCGCAACGCACTGGCCGGGCTCGATGGCGAGATCGAAATTGCGGTACAGGAACGGCAGGTTTTCCGCGTAGCGGAAGCTCAGGTTGCGGAATTCGATCTTGCCACGCCCGCCCTGCTCGCGCGCCGGCTGCAGGGAATACGGTTCCTGCGGTGCGTTCATAACGTCGCCCAGGCGCTTCACCGCGATGCTGGCCTGCTGGAACTGCTGATACAGGCCGACCATACGCAGCACCGGCTGCGACAGGCGGCTGGCGAACATCTGGAACGCGACCAGCATGCCGATGGTGAAGTCGGTGCCGTCCATCACCAGCCAGGCGCCCAGGCACAGGATGGCGAGCACCATCAGCTGTTCGAGCATGCCGGCGAGCGTGTTATAGGTGTTGGAGAGCTGGCGCAGGTTGAAGTTGGCGTGCAAGTAATCGGCGAGGTAATCGCCGTAGCGTCCGCGCAACTGCGGTTCCATTTGCAGCGACTTCACCGTTTCCATGCCGGCGATGTATTCGGTGACGAAAGCCTGGTTGCGCGCGCCGATCAGGAACTGGTGATTGAGGCGCTGGCGCAGTAGCGGCGTCACCGCCACGCTCAGCACCACGATCGCCCCCAGCACCACCAGCGTCACCAGCGTGAGCAGCCAGCTGTAGTAAAACATCACGGCGAGGAACACCAGCAGGAACGGCACATCGAGAATCAGCGTCACTGCGGCGCCGCTCAAGAATTCACGTATGCTTTCCATGCCCTGGAAGCGTGCCACCAGCGTACCGGTGGCGCGATGCTCGAAGTAGCGCAACGGCAGGCGGAACAAATGTTCGAACAGTTGCAGTCCGAGCACAGCGTCGATGCGGTTTCCGGTGTGGGTGACCAGGTATTGCCGCACCCAGCTCATCGCCGCACTGAACAGCATGAACAGGATCATGCCCACGCCGATCACCACCAGCGTGTTGGCGGTGTGGTGCACCACCACCTTGTCGATCACCACCTGGGTGAACAGCGGCGTCGCCAGCGCCATCAGTTGCAGCGCCAGCGAAGCAAGCAACACGTCGCGCCAGATCGCCTTGTGCTTCATCAGTTCCGGTACGAACCAGGCAAAGCCGAACTTGCGCGCGGTGTTTTCCTTTTCCGCCTTGGGCGCGCCGATCAGCAGCGCATGGCCCGAGCAGCGCTGGGCGAACTCGGTCAATGGTGCGTTGAGCGGCTGCAGGTTGCCGGGTTCGAAATACAGCGCGCTGCCGTTCTCGACCTTGACCAGCAGTAACATGCCGTGCGGCGCGCCATCTTCCGCTGCCGCATCCGGCCCGATCGTGACGAAGCACGGCAACGCCATCTTCTCCAGGTTGCCGCCGTGCACGCTGCGCCAGCGGCACTTGAGCCCGTGCGCCTGCAACAGTTGCAGCAGGTTATGGCTGTGGTACGGCGGCGGGAATTCACGCAGCGCCAGCTCCGGCGAGCATGGCACGCGATGCAACTGGCAGGAAGCCTGCAACGCCCAAACGAATGTTTCTGCGGAAATGGGCAGTTTATTTTTCACTTCTAGCGCTCCCTGCCTGCTTCATGCACGGTGCGCTGGATGGGCGACAGCAGATATTCGAGTACGCTGCGGCTGCCGAGGTTGATTTCCGCCGACACCTGCATGCCCGGCGTGAGCTTGTAGCGCTGCCCCTCGCTTTCCAGGAAGGGGGCGGGCAATTCCACCGTGGCACGGTAGCCCAAAGGCTGTGCAGTGCCGTCCTTTCCCTGGCCTTCTGCGGCATCCGGACTCACCTGCTTCACTTTCCCCTCCACCATGCCGTATTTCTGGAATGGATAAGCGGCCAGCTTGACCTTGGCCGGTTGCCCTGTCTCGACGAAACCAGCGTCGAGATGGGTCACCCACACCTCCGCTTCGATGGGATCGTTCTTGGGCACTACCGTCATCAGGATCGTTCCCGGGGAAACTACAGTGCCGGGCGTATGAGTGGCGATGTCCTTGACGATGCCGTCCTGCGGGGCTTTCAGTTCGAGCAACTCATGGCGGTGCGCCTGCTTTTCCGATTCCTGACCGAGTTTGCGATATTCCCCCTCCGCTTCAACCCTTTCATTCTGTAATTGCTGACGATAATTCGAGGTGATCTGCGCGATGTTTTTTTCCGCCTGCGCGATGGTGGCCTTGAGGCTCTCGACGTTGTAGCTTTGCGCGCGCAGGTCGCGCTCCTTTTCGATGCGGTCGCGGTTTTTTTCCAGGTACATCAGCTTGGAGACGAAGCCTTCCTTGGCGAGCTTCTCGTAAACCTGGTCCTGCTCCTGGTAGATTGGCACGGTCTGCCTGAGCTTGGCCTCGATTTCGAGCGCGCTTTGCAGGTTCTGTTGCGCGCGGTCAAGCTGCGCACGCATGGCATCCAGCGAATCCTGGTAGGCCTGGCGACGGTCCCGGTACTGTGCCTCGACTCGGGCAAACAGATCGGGCGCATCTCCGGGTGCGCGCCTGAGCGGCACGCCGTTGAGTTCGGCATCGATGCGGCGCAGTTGCAGGCTGCGCAACTGCAACTGGCTGTCAATCAATTTGGTGTCGGCCTCGGAATACAGGGCATCCATGCGCACCAGCACCTGGCCGGCATGCACATCATCGCCTTCACGCACCAGAATTTCTTTGACGATGCCAGACTCTGCCGGCTGCACGATCTTGAGCGCGCTTTGCGGTACCAGCTTGCCTTGTGCGACGGCGATGATGTCGAGCCGTCCCAGCGCCGCCCACAGCAGCAGGCACACCAGCAAGGCCAGCAGGATGGTGAGCGTTGCGCGCGGCAGCGGCGAGGGCGGCGCATGCTGGATACGGAGGATATCCGGCGCGAATTCGAGCGCTTCGACGTGTGGCTCAAACGCGCGCCGGATCCCCATGCATTACTCCAGGCGGGTGCCAACCTGCAGGGTGGTCAGCGGCAACAAAGCCTGTGCGCTGCTACCAAAGCCGGCGCCATTCAGGATAGACTGCGCGGCATTCACACCCACTGCGGCGAGCGTCCCGTCGGTGGCATAGCGGTAAGCCAGGTCGCCGCCGATGGCGTCGGTATCGCTGCCGGCCAAGTGTGCGCTGAGCAGGGCGTTGGTAAGATTCCAGTTGGTCATGGTCGGGTTTGCCGCCAATGCCTGGTCGAAGCCGGCAACCAGCGCAGTGAAGTCGAAACGCTGGACGCGCTGGCTGAGCAGCGGATCCGAGGACGCCGGGTTGTAGCTGGTCAGATCCAGTACCACTTGCAGGTTGATGACACTGCGGTAAGTGGAGCCCAGATACCAGTCCTTCAGGATCACCTGGTCGGTTCCGCCAGTGCCCAGCACCAGGTTGTTACCAGTCTTGCTGAACACCAGATTCTGGTAAGTAATGCCGCCACCCAGCGAAAGCGTATTGTCGATGGGAGCAACGGCAATCACCGTGTCCTGCCCGTCGCCAGCATTGAAGGCAATGATGTCGGCACCGGAGTTGGGATTGATAGTGTCGTTACCGATACCGCCGATCAGGATTTCATTCTGCCCGCTGCCGTTCAAGGTGTCGTTGCCGGCCCCGCCATTGAGCAGGTTGTTACCGCCAAAATCGCCGATCACGTCGTTGCCAATGCCGCCTTGCAGGATGTCGCTGGACAGGCTGCCCTGGATCGTGTCGTTGCCATCCAGGCCGGACAGCATGTTGGCACCGTTGTTGCCGGTGATCACATTGTCCATCGCATTCCCGGTACCGTCGATATTGGCCAATCCGGTCAACGTCAGTCTTTCCACGTTGGCGCTCAGGGTGTAGCTGACACTGCTTTGCACTTCATCAAAAGTGCCCGCGCCCACCGCTTCGATCACCACATCGCCCACATTATCCACGATGTACACATCGTTGCCGGCACCACCTGTCATGGTGTCTGCACCGGCGCCGCCGTTGATGACGTTGTCCGCACTGTTGCCGGTGATGCTGTTGTTGAGCGCGTTGCCGGTAGCGCTGATATTGAAAATACCAGTCAGCACCAGATTCTCAACGTTGTCGGACAAGGTGAAAGTGGACGAGGAGTATACCGTATCACTACCTTCACCGGCATTTTCGACTATGGTGTCGCTGCCATCCACGTAATAGGTATCGTTGCCGAGACCGCCAGCCAACACGTTGGCGCCATTATTGCCGGTCAAGATGTTGGCCAGTTCGTTGCCGGTGCCGTTGATGTTGGCGGTGCCGGTCAGGGTCAGGTTTTCCACGTTGGCGGTTAGGGCGTAGCTGACGCTGCTGTAGGCGGTGTCGGTGCCTTCATTGGCGTTTTCCACGACCACGTCGCCGGCATTGTCGACATAATAAGTGTCGTTGCCGGCCGCGCCGATCAGCGTGTCCGCGCCAGCTCCACCGTCCAGCGTATCGTTGCCGGTAAAGCCGGTCAGCACGTTGGCGCCACTGTTGCCGATCAGGATGTTGTCGCCACCGTTGCCGGTGCCGTTGATGTCGGCGGTGCCGAGCAGGGTCAGGTTTTCCAGGGTGCTGCCGAGCACGTAGCTGATGTAGCTCTGTACGGTATCGGTACCTTCCGCCGCCAGTTCGTTGATCACGTCCCCGGCATCGTCCACCACGTAAGTGTCGTTGCCCTTGCCGCCGGTCATGGTGTCCGCACCGGCGCCGCCATCAATCACGTTGTTGCCGGTATTGCCGGTGATCACGTTGTTCAGTTCGTTGGCGGTAGCATTGACGTTCGCGTTGCCGGTAAGGATAACGTTTTCCACCTGCGCACCGGCCACGCTAACGGAGCCGGTGCTATACACCGTGTCGATACCTTCGCCAACATTTTCAACGATGGTATCAAGGCCGTCCACATAATATGTGTCATTCCCCGCGCCGCCAGCCAGGACGTTGGCGCCGCTGTTGCCGGTGATGGTGTTGTTGTAGGCGTTGCCGGTGCCATTGATGGCCGCCGTGCCGGTCAGCGTCAGGTTTTCGAGCTCGGTGCCCGCCAGCGTGAAGGTCACGCTGCTGTTCACCGTGTCGATGCCCTCGTTGGCATTTTCCACGATCGCGTCGCCGGCGTTATCCACATAGTAGATGTCGTCGCCCAAACCGCCTATCATGGTGTCTGCGCCTACGCCACCGTTGATAGTGTCGTTGCCGGTGCTGCCGGTCAGGATGTTGTCCCAACTATTACCCGTCAGGCTGTTGTTCAGGCCGTTACCGGTGCCGGCGATGTTGCCGCTGCCAGTCAGAATCAGGTTCTCGACGTTGTCGGGCAGCACGAAGCTCACCGAGCTGTACACCGTGTCGATGCCGGCATTCAGGCCTTCGATGACCACATCCCCGGCGTTGTCGACATAGTAGGTATCATTGCCCAAGCCGCCCGACATGATATCCGCGCCCGCACCGCCATCGATAATATTGTACTGGTCATTTCCTTCCAGCGCGTTGTCCAGCCCGTTGCCGGTAAGGGTCAGCGCCGTGCCGGTCAGCGTCACTTTCTCGATGTTGGCCCCCACGGTGTAGTTGGCCGAGGTGATCACCCAGTCGTATCCCTCGTTGGCGTTTTCGACGACGGTATCACCGGCGCCGATGTAATAGATATCGTCCCCGGCGCCGCCGGTCAGCACGTTGGCGCTGGCGTTGCCGGTGATGGTGTTGTTGTAGGCGTTGCCGGTGCCATTGATGGCCGCCGTGCCGGTCAGCGTCAGGTTTTCGAGCTCGGTGCCCGCCAGCGTGAAGGTCACGCTGCTGTTCACCGTGTCGATGCCCTCGTTGGCATTTTCCACGATCACGTCGCCGGCGTTATCCACATAGTAGATATCGTCACCGCCGCCGCCTGTCATGATGTCGGCTCCGGCGCCGCCATTGATGATGTCGCTGCCGGAACTGCCGGTGAGGATGTTGGCGCCGCTGTTGCCGGTGATGGTGTTGTTGAGCACGTTGCCGGTGCCGGTGATGTTGGCCGTACCGGTCAGGATCAGGTTCTCGACGTTGTCGGGCAGCACGAAGCTCACCGAACTGTACACCGTGTCGGTGCCGCCATTCGCGCCTTCGATGACCACGTCGCCGGCATCGTCGACGTAATAGGTATCGTTGCCGGTGCCGCCGGACATGGTATCGGCACCAGCACCCCCGTTGATGGTGTTCATGCCGCTGTTGCCGGTGATCACGTTGTTGTAGGCGTTACCAGTCGCATTGATGTTGGCGTTGCCGGCCAGCGTCAGGTTTTCGAGCTCGGTACCGGCCAAGCTATAGGTGATGGTGCTATACACCGTGTCGATGCCTTCACCGGCATTCTCGACAATGACGTCACCGGTATTGTCCACATAGTAGGTATCATCGCCCAGGCCGCCGGTCATGGTGTCCGCTCCGACACCGCCATCGATGGTGTCGTTGCCGGAACTGCCGGTCAGGGCATTGGCGCCGCTGTTGCCGGTGATCGCATTGTTGAGCACGTTGCCGGTGCCGGTGATGTTGGCCGTACCGGTCAGGATCAGGTTCTCGACGTTGTCGGGCAGCACGAAGCTCACCGAACTGTACACCGTGTCGGTACCCTCCCCGGCCGCCTCAATCACCAAGTCGCCCGCATTATCGACATAATAGGCATCGTTACCCAGCCCGCCTATCATGGTATCCGCGCCTGTGCCGCCGTTGAGGGTGTCGTTGCCCACCCCGCCGTCAAGCACGTTGTTGCCGCTGTTGCCGGTCAGAATGTTGTCGGAATCATTGCCATTGCCGTTGAGATTGGCAGTGCCAGTCAGCGTAAGGTTTTCCAGGTAGGTGCCCAACGTGTAGTCGATGCTGCTCTGCACGGTGTCCGCAGTGCCATAATTGTTGTACTCGATGATGGTGTCGCCGATATTGTCGACCACGTAGATATCGTTGCTGAGCCCGCCTTCCATAGTGTCAGCGCCCAAGCCGCCATTCAGCGTGTTGCCATACATGTTACCCTTGATGTAGTTGTCCAGATCATTGCCGGTACCGTTGATCCAGTCGTTTCCGATCAGGATCAGGTTCTCCACGCCCGCGTCTAGCGTGAACGATACGCTGCTGTATACCGTGTCGTTGCCCTCGTTCTCCACCTCATACACCAGGTCACCGGCGTTATCCACATAATACGTGTCATTGCCGGCGCCGCCGACCATGGTGTCGGCGCCGGCCATGCCATTCAGTACGTTGTTGCCGACGTTGCCAATGATGACGTTGGCCAGGTTGTTGCCGGTGCCGGCGGTGTTGATGTTGTGGCCGGGATCGGCAATCAGGGTCAGGTTTTCGATGTTGGCGCTCAGCGTGAAGCTGTCGCAGCTGATCACGGTATCGATGCCCGCTCCGGCATTCTCGATGACGCTGTCGCCGATGCAGACATAGTAGGTATCGTTACCCGCACCGCCCGCCAGCGTGTTGATGCCATCATTGCCGATAATCACGTTGTCCAGCGCGTTGCCGGTACCGTTGATGCCCGCCGTGCCGGTGAGAGTAAGATTTTCCACGTTCGCGCTCAGCGTGTAGGTATAGCTGCTGACCACGGTATCCGTGCCCTCGCCGGCATTTTCCACCACCACGTCGCTGATGCTGTCGACCACGTAAGTGTCGTTGCCGGCCCCACCCGCCATGGTGTCGATGCCGCTGCCGCCATCCAGCAAATCGTTGCCGCCCAGGCCATAAAGCGTATCGTTGCCGCCCAGGCCATAAATATTGTTGCTGGTAGAAGTGCCCGTTAGCACGTCGTCGCCGGCGGTGCCATAAATATCCGAAGAAATGATGTTCAGCGCGAAGGTGGAACTCGTGGTCAGGCCACCAGCGTCCTGAGCCTGTACCGTAACATTAATGGATCCGACATCGCCACCGGCAGGGGTGCCGCTGAACGTACCGGTAGCGGCATTAAACACCAGCCAGCTGGGCAGTGCCTGGCCATTGCCCAGCGTAGCGCTCAGCACTAGGGTGTCGCCATCCGGATCAGTGAACGTATCGCCGGGAACGACGTAGCTGAATGCCTCTCCCTGTTGGGCATTTTGTGCCAATAGGTTGTGCAGCACCTCGGGCGCATCGTTGACCGCCGCTACGCTGTAGCTCTGGCTGGCGGCGATGGAGCCGCCGTTGCCATCGATGACGTCATAGGACAGGTTCATCGTGCCGTTGTAGTTGGCCGCGGGCGTCACGGTGAACGTGCCGT
>JBFMAC010000005.1:0-124163 GCA_040756015.1 Pseudomonadota bacterium | reverse complement strand
TGAGGTTGGCCACGCTGAGGGCGTCGCCGTCGATGTCGCTGAAGCCGGCCAGGAGGTCGGCCGCCGAGACGGTGTAGGCGATGTCTTCCACGCCCGCCGTCAGGATCGCGCTGGCGGAACCGGTCGGGCCGTCGTTGACCGCCGCTACGCTGTAGCTCTGGCTGGCGGCGATGGAGCCGCCGTTGCCATCGATGACGTCATAGGACAGGTTCATCGTGCCGTTGTAGTTGGCCGCGGGCGTCACGGTGAACGTGCCGTCGTTGTTGTTGACCACGCTGCCGTTGCTGGCGGTGAGGTTGGCCACGCTGAGGGCGTCGCCGTCGATGTCGCTGAAGCCGGCCAGGAGGTCGGCCGCCGAGACGGTGTAGGCGATGTCTTCCACGCCCGCCGTCAGGATCGCGCTGGCGGAACCGGTCGGATCATGGTTGACGAAGGCCGCTTCAACCGTCAGGCCAAAACTGGACGAGGCCGTCAGTCCGCTGCTGTCCGTTGCCACCACGACCAACATCAGGCTACCAACATCCAAATTGGTAGGGGTGCCGCTGAAGGTCTGGGTGGAAGCATCAAAGCTCAGCCAGCTCGGCAAGGGGCTGCCATTGGCCAGCGTCGCGCTGTAAGTCAACGTATCGCCGGCATCGGGATCGGTAAAAGTTCCTGCGGGGATCGTAAAGCTGAAAGTACTGCCCTGTGTTGCCGTTTGGCCAGCGATCACATCGGCGACAGGGGCGTGATTGGTATTACCGCTTCCACTTGCCAGGTTGACCAGCATCTCCGCTGTCCATATCGTGCCATCGGAAAACTCTACCCGCTCGATGCCGTAACCATTGGCCGGATCCCAGTTGATCGCCAGTTGGTCGCCGCTGCCGTTGATGGAAAGATAAAGGTTGCCGCCACCTTGGGTGACCGTAATGTCTGCGGTGCTGATGCCGGCGCCCAGCACCACGGTGTCGATGTTGCCCAGCGTGGTATCGAGGTCCGTCAGGGTGTCCTGGCCCGAGCCGATGCTGAAGAGGTAGGTATCGTTGCCGGAGCCGCCGATCAGGGCATCGTTGCCTGCCCCACCGTCCAGCACGTCGTTGCCGGAGCCGCCGATCAGCATGTCGTTACCTGCGCCGCCGATCAGCGTGTCGTTGCCTGCCCCACCATCGAGCATGTTGTCGCCGGCATTGCCGGTGACGACGTTAGCAAGGCCGTTGCCAGTACCATTCAGCGCTGAATTACCCACCAAGGTGAGGTTTTCAACGTTATCGCCCAAGGTATAGCTGATCGAGCTGATGACGGTGTCAATGCCGCCGCTGCCATGTTCAGCCTCGTCCTCGTCGTTGTGATGATGATTGGTACGGTATTGGCCATCATCCCAGCCATCGTGTTCGTCGCGCCCATCCAAGGTATGACGCTCGTGATCTTCACCGCTGCGATAGTTTTCAACCACCACATCGCCAATGTCATCGACGATGTAGGTATCGTTGCCTGAACCGCCTACCATGACGTCGGCACCGGCACCGCCATCGAGCACGTTGTTTCCGCTGTTGCCGGACAGCAGGTTATTCAGCGCATTGCCGGTCGCGTCGATGTCCGCGTTGCCGGTCAATTTAAGGTTTTCGACGTTGTCGGTCAGTGTGTAGTTGATCGAGGACTTGACCGTATCGATTCCTTCGCCCGCATCCTCGAGCACATGGTCGCCGGCGCTGTTCACCACATAGGTGTCATTGCCCAGGCTTCCGTGCATGACGTCATCGCCACCGCGCCCATCGAGATAATCGTTGCCGGCATCGCCTACCAGCACGTCCGCAACGTCGGAACCGAATATCTTGTCATCGCCGGCGCCACCAAACAGGACATTGTTGCCGTCGCCGCCATAGATGACGTCGTTGCCGCTGCCGGCAAAAATCAGGTTATTGCCGCCACCGCCGCCAATAACATCGTTGCCGCTGCCGCCAAACACGATGTTGGCGCCGCTGCCGCCGGTGATGGTGTCGTTGCCCGCGCCACCGTACAGATAATTGGTACCGGAACCGCCGACCAGGGTGTCGTTGTTGTTGCCGCCGAAAAACAGGTTGACGCCGGAACCGCCCAGCAGCGTATCGTTGCCGCTGCCGCCCGAAAAGAAGTTGACGCCGGAACCACCAATCAGCAGATCATTGCCCGTGCCGGCCAGGAAAATGTTGGTGCCGCTGCCGCCGGTAAGGGTGTCGTTGCCGGAACCACTGGAAATCACCGTGGTGCCGCTGTCCGTGGCGGTCAGCGTATCTGCGCTTCGGGTACCATCGATGACGACGCTGCCGTCAGCAGCGATCAGCGTGACGTTGCCGTTGACATCTATGATTGCGGTATTGCCGGCATCATCAGTGATGGTACCGGCGCCGGTACCATACAACGTATCTATGTTGATGATAAGACTCATGTTTACGACTCCCCTATCGTGCATGGTCTGGTTCGCCCGCCCAAGGTGGCCAGGCCGAACTAGTAGATCAGCAGTCTGTCATGTTTGGAAAATGGATATGCATCAGGTGACTACCTAGCAAATTCCGAGCCTGGCTTGTAACCTGGTTTATGGTTCATCCATAGCTCGATAAGCCAGACACGTTCTCAGGCGGGATTGAGATTGTTTATTTTTTTATATCAATGATATTGGGATGCATCGTTAATGTTTTGCATCACGGTATGGGAAAGCGTGGATATGAGATTCCCAACGCCAGACTGCGCCTATGGCGCAAGAAAAAATCTCACGAGCGAGAATGGTTCTTATTTGAAACGGTCTAAATCACTCAACCTCATCGATCCAGGCCATCTGGATCGCTTCGAGAATTTTTTCCCCGCAATGATTGGGATCGTCGTCGAAATCCGGCAGGGCCATCACCCAGCCAGCGAGCTCGGTAAAGCGGACATAGCGCGGGTCGATGTCGGGGTGGCGCTCAGCCAATTCGATGGCGATGTTACGGCTGTCTGTCCATTTCATTTCAGCGCCCTTCCTTGACCATGTTGATCGAGTACTTGGGAATCTCGATGACCAGCGGCTCGCTCATTACCACGGCCTGGCAGGACAGGCGCGAATGCGGCTCCAGCCCCCATGCCTTGTCAAGCAGGTCTTCCTCCTTTTCTTCCGCAGACGGTAGCGATTCGAAGCCTTCGCGCACGATCACGTGGCAGGTGGTGCAGGCACATGATTTTTCGCAGGCATGTTCGATATTGATGCCGTTGGCAAGCAACGCATCGCAGATGGTCGTGCCGCTGCTTGCTTCGATGACCGCGCCCTGGGGGCACAATTCGACATGAGGCAACACGATGATTTGCGGCATGGTTATCCCAGTTGTTCGAGGTGGCGCCCGGCAAGCGCCCGTTTGACACCTTGATCCATGCGCCGCGCGGCAAAATCCTGCGTGGCCTGGTTGAGCTCGGTAATCGCGCGCTTGACAGCCTGGTGTTCCTGGGCCTCGGCCATCGCCTTGCGCAGGTTTTTCATGGCCGCGTCCACCATAACGCGCTCGTCGTGCGACAGCAGCCCGGCATCCTGTTCCAGCGCCGCCGCCGTGGCTTCAAGCAAGCGCTGCCCTTCCACCTGCTGCTCACGCAAGGCACGCACGTGGATGTCATCCTTGGCATGTACGAAGGAATCCTTGAGCATCTGCGTGATCTGCTCATCGGACAGGCCGTAGGACGGCTTCACTGCCACGGCAGTCTCCATGCCAGTGCTCAATTCGCGCGCCGCCACCGATAAAAGGCCGTCAGCATCGACCTGGAAGGTGACGCGGATGCGCGCCGCCCCCGCGGCCATGGGGGGGATGCCGCGCAATTCGAAGCGCGCCAGGGAGCGACAATCCGACACCAACTCCCGCTCGCCCTGCACCACATGAAAACTCATCGCGCTCTGGCCATCCTTGAAAGTGGTGAATTCCTGGGCACGCGCTACCGGGATGGTGGCATTGCGCGGAATGATTTTTTCGACCAAGCCGCCCATGGTCTCGATTCCCAGCGACAGGGGAATCACATCGAGCAGCAGCCAGTCGTCGGCGCCGCGGTTGCCGGCGAGCATATTGGCCTGGATCGCCGCGCCCAGCGCCACCACCTTGTCGGGATCGAGGTTGTTGAGCGGCGTCCGGCCAAACAACTCTGCCACCGCGCGCTGGATTTGCGGCATGCGCGTGGCCCCTCCCACCATCACCACGCCCTTCACTTCCTCAATGCCAAGACCGGCATCGCGCAGCGCCTTGCGGGTCGGGCGCAAGGTTTTTTCGACCAGAGTGCGCGTGATCTCGGTGAAGGTTGCGGCGCTAAGGGTCACGTCCACCACGTCGCCGCGCCCGAGCACGGCGGTGATGCGCACTTCGGCGCGCTCGCTCAGCGCCTCCTTGGCCTCGCGCGCCTTGGTCAGCAGCAGGCGCGTGTCGTGGGCATCGAGCGGCGGCAGGTCGGCGGTTTCCAGTATCCAGCAAAACACGCGCTGGTCGAAATCGTCGCCGCCCAGGGCGGAATCGCCATTGGTGGCAAGCACCTCGAACACGCCACGGCTCAGGCGCAAAATCGAAATATCGAAGGTGCCGCCCCCCAGATCGTATACCGCATAAACGCCTTCTGCGGCATTGTCGAGGCCGTAAGCGATCGCCGCAGCAGTGGGCTCGTTCAACAGGCGCAGCACATTGAGCCCGGCCAGTTTGGCGGCATCCTTGGTGGCCTGGCGCTGCGCATCGTCGAAATAGGCCGGCACCGTGATCACTGCACCGGCCAGTTCGCCGCCCAGCGCATGTTCCGCGCGCAGGCGCAGCACCTTGAGAATTTCCGCCGAGATTTCCACCGGACTTTTGACACCGGCGACGGTGCGTATCTGCACCATGCCGGGCTCGTCGACAAAGCGGTAAGGCAGCGCCGCGCTGTCGGGAATGTCCTTGAGGCCGCGGCCCATGAAACGCTTCACCGAAACGACGGTGTCGTGCGGTGCCTCGCCCAGGCGCGCCTGCGCCGGGTACCCCACCTCGATCCCGCCATCGGCGCAATAATGCACGATGGAGGGCAGTAAGGGATGGCCCTGCTCGTCGTTCAGCACCACGCTGATGCCGCTTCTCACAGTGGCCACCAGGGAATTGGTGGTGCCGAGGTCGATGCCCACGGCGAGCCGGTGCTGGTGCGGCGCAGTGGAAAGCCCGGGTTCCGAAATTTGCAGCAGTGCCATTTCTATCCGGCTACACGTCCAATGTTTCCAGCGCATCGCCGATTTCGGCGCCGAGTTTATCCATGAACATCAGGCGTGCGACGCACTGCGCTGCCGCAGTCCAGTTGTGTTCGTCGTCCAGGTCATGCGCCAGTTCGGCATAGCCCTGTTCCAGGTCGCGATGCACCGCATCGGCAAGGCGCGCCAGCTCCGCTGCGTCATATGCTGCTTCGGCCTGCTCCACCGCCTCGCGCCATTCCATTTGCCGCATCAGGAATTGCGGCGGCAAGGTGTTCGCGATGGCCACGTTCTGCAACTGGAGCAGGTAACGGGCACGGGACAGCGGCTGCTTCAAGGTCTGGTAGGCTTCGTTGACGTGCGAGGCCCACTGCATTGCGGCGCGGCGTTCTGCCTCCGGCGCATGCACATAGCGGTCGGGGTGTACCTGAGCCTGAGCCTCGCGGTAAGCGCGGGCCAGCGCGGCATTGTCGATGCGGAAAATCTGCGGCAGGGAAAACAGATCGAAAAAGCTGCGCTGAAACGCGTTGTGCTGCTCAGACATTGAAGCTTTCGCCGCAACCACACTGATCCTTGACGTTGGGGTTGTTAAACTTGAAGCCCTCGTTCAGTCCTTCGCGCACGAAATCCAGTTCGGTACCATCAAGGTAGGTCAGGCTTTTCGGGTCCACCAGCACGGCAATACCGTGGCTTTCGAAGCGCACATCGTCAGGCAATTGCTCGTCGGCAAACTCCAGCTTGTACGCCAGCCCGGAACAGCCGCTGGTGCGTACGCCGAGGCGCAGGCCCACTCCCTTGCCGCGCTTGGACAAGGTTTTCTGTACATGGCGTGCCGCGTTTTCAGTCAAGCTAATCATCACACCCATCCTCTACACATGCTACCTTTCACTCGCTGTGTTTCTTTTTGTAATCGGCGATCGCCGCCTTGATTGCGTCCTCGGCCAGAATGGAGCAATGTATCTTCACCGGCGGCAGCGCCAGTTCGTCCGCAATCTGGGTATTCTTGATCTGCGCTGCTTCGTCGAGCGTCTTGCCCTTTACCCACTCGGTGACCAGCGAGCTCGACGCAATCGCGGAACCGCAACCATAGGTCTTGAACTTGGCATCCTCGATCACGCCGTCCTTGCCTACCTTGATCTGCAATTTCATCACGTCACCGCACGCAGGTGCGCCTACCATGCCAGTGCCAATGCCCGCATCATCCTTGGCAAAGGAACCGACGTTGCGCGGGTTCTCATAGTGATCTAATACTTTTTCGCTGTAAGCCATTCAAATTCTCCTTTGCTGATAGCTCATAGCCTGTAGCTGGTAGCAAAACCGGGGGTGACTACAAACTACCGGCTACATGTTATAGCTTCAATGCGCAGCCCACTGCACCGTGTTCAAATCGATGCCTTCCTGGTGCATCTCCCACAGCGGCGACAGGTCACGCAACTTGCCGATCTTGCGCTTGAGCAGATCGACGACATAATCGATCTCCTGCTCGGTGGTGAAGCGCCCGACGGTGAAGCGGATCGAGCTGTGCGCCAGTTCGTCGTTACGCCCCAGGGCGCGCAGTACGTAGGAAGGCTCCAGGCTCGCCGAGGTACAGGCCGAGCCGCTCGACACCGCGACATCCTTGATCGCCATGATCAATGACTCGCCCTCGACAAAATTGAAGCTGACGTTGAGGTTATGTGGCACGCGCCGCTCCATGTCGCCGTTAAGGTACACCTCCTCCATCTGCGACAATCCCTGCCACAGCTTGTTGCGCAAGGCGCGAATACGCTCGTTCTCCGATGCCATTTCCGCCTGCGCAATGCGGAACGCTTCGCCCATGCCGACGATCTGGTGGGTGGCCAGCGTACCGGAGCGGAAACCGCGCTCATGGCCGCCGCCGTGCATCTGTGCCTCGATGCGCACGCGCGGCTTACGCCGCACGTACAGCGCGCCTATACCTTTTGGCCCGTAAGTCTTGTGTGCGGAGAACGACATCAGGCTCACTTTCAACTGCTGCAAATCAATCGCCACCTTGCCGGTAGCCTGTGCCGCGTCGACATGGAACACGATGTCCTTATCGCGGCAGATCTCGCCGATGGCGGCAATGTCCTGGATCACGCCGATTTCATTGTTGACGAACATGATAGAGGCCAAAATCGTATCCGGGCGCAGCGCCGCCTTGAATTTCTCCAGATCGAGCAGGCCATTGGATTCGGGTTCCAGGTAGGTGACGCTGAACCCGTGGCGCTCCAGCTCGCGCATGGTATCGAGCACGGCCTTGTGCTCGGTCTGCATGGTGATAAGGTGCTTGCCGCGCCCGCTGTAGAAGTGCGCAGCGCCCTTGATTGCCAGATTGTTGGATTCGGTCGCGCCCGAAGTCCAGACGATTTCCTTGGGGTCGGCATTGACCAGCGCGGCGACCTGCTCGCGCGCCTGCTCCACCGCCTGCTCCGCCTCCCAGCCGAACGCATGCGAGCGCGATGCCGGGTTGCCAAATTTTTCGGTGAGGTAGGGAATCATCTTTTGCGCCACGCGCGGATCCACCGGCGTGGTAGCAGAATAATCCATGTATATCGGTAGTTTCATGCCATTTCCACTAAACCGCGATTGCGGCCAAACGCCGCAGGCGCAGCAGCACCTGCTCCAGCGCCCGCAAAAAATCTTCAATCTGCGTCATGTCATTGTCCTTGCCGAGGCTGATCCTCACCGCGCCCCGCGCCAGCTCGGGCGCCACACCCATCGCCAGCAGTGTGGCGCTGGCACCTTCCTGCCTGCCGGCGGAGCAGGCCGATCCGCTCGCCACAGCATAGCCTGTCTTGTCCAGTTCGATCACCAGCGTCTCGCCCGCGATGTCCCGGAAGGCAAAGTAGCTGGTATTAGGCAGCCGTGCTGCTCCGGCGCCAAACAAAACCGCTCCCCTTTCGAGCAAGCCCTGCTCCAGCCTGGCGCACATCGCCGCGCATCGCCATGCCAATTCGTCCATCCTGGCAACTGCCAGTTCGCAGGCTGCACCGAAGCCGACGATGGCAGGGACGTTCTCGGTGCCGGCGCGCAACCCCATTTCCTGTCCGCCGCCGCTGATCAGCGAGCGCAGCTCGATGCGTTTGTCGACGATCAGTGCCCCCGCGCCCTTGGGCCCGTATATCTTGTGGCTGGACAGCGTCAGCGCATGCACGCCGAGCGTGTCGAAATCCACCGCGACCTTGCCGAATACCTGTACCGCATCGCTGTGCATCAGCGCGCCCGCTGCCCTCGCCCTTGCCGCCACCTGCGCCACCGGCTGGATCACGCCAGTTTCATTGTTGGCCAGCATCAGCGACATCATGCCGGTAGGGGTTTGCAATGCCTGCTCGACGTCATCCAACTGCACCACGCCGTTGCCATCAACCGCCAGCTTGCGCACCTGCCATCCACTGCGCGCCAGTTCCTGCGCCGGTTTCATCACGCAAGGATGCTCGATCGCACTCACCGCTATCTGGGCAGGTTTCAACATTGCCGCCGCACCCTTGAGGAACAGGTTGTTCGCTTCACTGCCGCCGCTGACGAAAATGACCTGTGAGGGTTGCACGCCGACCGCCGCCGCCACCTGTTCGCGCGCATGGTTGATCGCCTTGCGTGCGGCCGTGCCGAACTCATGCCGGCTGGACGGGTTGCCACACTGACCGCGCAAATACGGCAGCATTGCTTCCAGCACGCGCTCGTCCGGCGGTGTGCTGGCGTTGTGGTCGAAATACATCGATCTCATCGTCCTCGTCCGTTACAGCGCAGCCACGCTCTCCGGACGCTTGCGTTTTTCGTGCAGGGTGACCGTATGCTGGTATTCCTTGACGGATTGACTATCCAGCATCTGCGCCAGGCTCACCGAACTTAAATAGTCAAAAATCTTTGCATTCAGGTTCTGCCATAAATCGTGCGGCAGACATTTTTGCTCCTCGCGGCAATTCTGCTTACCGCCACATTTGGTCGTGTCCAGGGGTTCATCTACCGCGAGAATGATGTCCGCCACCGAAACCTGTTGCAACGACTTGGCAATGCGATAACCGCCGCCGGGACCGCGCACGCTGGCCACCAGTCCATGGCGGCGCAGCTTGCCGAATAGCTGCTCCAGATAGGAAAGTGAAATTTTCTGACGCTCGCTGATTTCAGCGAGCGTCACCGGCCCGTTATCCCCTTGCATGGCCAGGTCTATCATGGCGGTCACCGCGAAACGTCCTTTGGTTGTCAGGCGCATGGCATTACCCCTTGAAAATTTTTGCGTTAATACCCGAACTTCGTTGTCAACTTTACAATTCCTGAGGTATTTAGTCAACAATTTTATTCAGATAGTTCGGGTCGAACTTGTCGGCGGTGGCTCGCTCTTCTTCCACCTTTACGCCGAGCCGATTGAGTTGTTCCAGGAGGTGATCCAGACGCTGGTCGGTGGTTACCGCATGATCGAGCAGGCCGTGGATCGCCTTGGCCAAGGGGTCGTTCATGTCGTTGCCCAGGGCATAGGCGGAAAACCCCATCTTCTCGGCGGTCTTGGCGCGCGCCTCCTCGCGGTCGGTATCGAGGATGCGTGCCGGGATGCCGACCGCGGTAGCGCCGGCCGGCACGTCTTTCACCACCACCGCGTTGGAGCCGATTTTCGCGCCGTCGCCCAGCGTGATCGGTCCCAGCACCTTGGCGCCGGCGCCGATTACCACGCCGCGACCCAAGGTCGGGTGGCGTTTGCCCTGCTTCCATGAAGTGCCGCCCAAGGTGACGCCGTGATACAGCGTGCAATCATCGCCGATTTCCGCGGTCTCACCGATCACCACGCCCATGCCATGGTCGATGAAAAAACGCCGGCCGATTTTCGCGCCGGGGTGGATTTCGATGCCGGTGAGCCAGCGCGCAAGATGCGAAACGAAGCGCGCTGGCCATTTCAAGCCCCAGCGCCACAGGCGGCTCGCCAGGCGATGGAACATCATGGCATGGAAACCGGGATAGCAGGTCACCACTTCCCAAGTGGAGCGTGCCGCCGGATCGCGGTCGAATACGACGGCAACTTCTTCCTTTATTCTGTCGAACATCGGCTGCTTTCATCTATGAACGCCATGATTATAGCGACGGCGGCGCCATGCAGACAAAAAAATCCCCGCACTCTGCGGGGATACGATGAATGGCTTGCCTGCAACGTCACTGCATCAGGCATTCGTTGTCGCCAGGTCCGCCGCCTTCTGCGGCACCGCTGATACCAAGGCTGAACGGCATCTCGCCGAAATTGAATCCCGGGTCATCGGGCAGTAGCACCGGCATGGTATTCTCGTCACGCGCGTAACCAAACTGGCCAGGGCCGACAATGATGCAGCCCCGCTGCGTGCACATCTGGTAACTGCCAGTATAAGTGGCATGGTAAGTGCCGGGAGCAAGCCTGTCGCTGGTGCTGGTCGCACCCTCGCATCCTTCAGTGCATTCGAGTGTGTCGCCGGAGGAGCCGCGTATGCCCAGTGTGGCGGTTTTGGTGCCGATCTTGTAGGCATCCATGTTGCCGCGCTTTCCGATCAGGCCGGTGATGGTACGCAAGCCGCCTTTCAGCAGCCTGAAAAACAAATTGTCGCTCTTGGGCTCTTCCTTGTTGAACCGGTAGCCCTCGATCTTGAAGCGCGAATTCGGCCGCAACGTCGCCTGGCTACCATCGGTGAAGTTGATCTGCGCATAGCTGTCCTTTTCCGTGGTGAGCAGATCGCCCGCCTCGACCTCGGATTTCTGCGAGAGTATCTTCATCGTGCCGTCGATCTTGTGCACCGACAGGGTGCCCACGATGTACGTCACCTTGCCGGCCGCACCCCAGCTCGCCCCGCAAAGACACAAGAGCAGCACCCCGAAAAGCAACGTCAGGTCACGTTTCCAGTTCATTATCCCCTCCCTCACAGGATCACCATCCTTCCATCATTGCGTCGATGGGGAATCCCAGTCCCACGCTGCGCCATACCCCGGCCACGCGCCTCATTGCCGCTTCCGCGCGCGGCCGCCATTCCGGATGACGATCGCGCTTGTCGAACACCTGGAATTCCTCGGCCTGCCCCTTGCTGCGGAAGCGAGCAAAAAAACTTTGTGCCAGTTCCATCATGCGCTCCTTGCCATACACCACCATCGTCCAGTTGCGGTTCCTGGAAAGGCCGCTCAACGCCAACTGGTAGTGATAGTTTTCCCAGTAGCGCAGGTACACGTCGAAATAATCACTGGCCAATACCGTCTCGGGTGCCACCCCCGCAAGCACGTTATCGCGGCTTGCCCATTCCTCGATGTTGCCGCGCACCTTGAACTTGCCGTCGTCGGGCAGCCCGCCGGATTTCTCGTAAGTCGAAATGCATGCCGCAACCGGGTGTCGCAAGGTCACGATGTACTCGGCGTGCGGCCCCAGCATGGCATTGAAAAACGCGCCCTGATAGGCCGCCTTGGTCGCCTTTTTCGGCACCGTGACATAATTGTTGTGCAGGCGCGAATCAGCGAAGAACACTTCCACCATGGCCAGATATTCCGCCATGTTCTGCGTCATCAACGTCTGTGTGTTCACCCCCTCCTTGAATTCGAACGGTGCCGCTTCCGGAAAGCCGTCGTGCGCCAGCACGTTCGGCACCTCGTCCGGTACCATGCCCAGCGCAAGGAACAACTGCTTGGTCAGGTAAGACCCGCCATGGCGCGGACAGCCCACCACGCAAACGAAGCGGTAGCGGTCGTGGAAAAAGCGCAGCTTGTCGGGCGCACCGGTGAGCATCGCGGTGAGCAGCTCGTAGCTGCGGTATACCGCCTGCTGCCCAAGTGGCGAATCCAGCACGGTTCCCGCCGCCGCCTGCGCCACCTCGCGGATCTCACCCTGGTTGGAAACCAGTTTCTCGCTCAACTGGTCGTGCCAGGTCGCTTCAAACGCCTTGTCTTCGATGCGGCGATGCAAAAAATCGATAAACACCGGCGAAACCGGGAACTGCTTGTCGGTCAGCTTGATTTCTACGCCCATAAATTCGCGCCGCAGACAGCTGCGGCGCCCCTCGTTGTTATTTGTTTTCCGCGCTTACCCATGCTCCCCCAGACCAAGGATGAAGTCAGGAACTCGTCCATCCACACGAACCGAGATTGCGTTTCCGCAACCACGGCGGCACATCTCCCTCATCACCGGCTCCCGGCAGATTGGTGGAGGTCAGGACGTTGATGAGGTTCATTTCCTGGTTGCTGGTCAGCTCGGGACCCGCGCCGTTGATGCCATTGGTCATGTTGACGAAGGGGTTGAGCAAGGATGGATCAAAAGGGGGGGATCCGGATGGTAGCAATCCATAGGTAATGTGCAAATTGCCGTCCAGTATCGCTGCCATGCCAGCGGTGAAGAACCCGGTATCGGCGTCGGCCACTACCGACTCCACCCCATTTACGAAATAGCCACCGGCATACAAGTTCGGGAAGTGGATGTAGATGCTAAGAATTTGATCCGACTCTATTCGGGCATTGCTTCCCGTGCCGTTGTTTAAGCGAATGACGCCCCCTACCGACACCGGTTGCGCCGCGCTGCCGATGTCGGGGTTGCCGGCAATCCGTGCATAAGCGTTACTGCCGCTGCCTCCGCTCAGCGTCAGGTCGCCACCGACCGTGATATGCTGGGCTCCCCCGTAAAGACTGTTCCTGATCTGGGCTCTTGCCCAGGCACCGCCGCCGGTCAGGGTGAGGCTGCCTCCCGCACCGATGTCCTGCAATGCCCCGCTGGCATTGATGCTTGCGTCGCCTGAACCGGCGGCAAGCGTGATATCTCCCGCCACCGATATGCTCTGATTGTTCGCTCCGCTTATATAGGCATTATCACTTACCCCGTTCACTATCAGATTGCCGCCTACGTCGATGGTCTGGCCGGCCCCCCCTTGCGCAGCGATTTCGGCGCTATATCCGCTGGCATTGAGCGTCAGATTCCTGGTAACTGCTATTGCCTGCGTGCCGCCTGCAGCATTCAACGTAATGTCAGCGAAACCGGAACTGTTGCCTATCACCTGGCTGCGCACCTCAAGGTCCCTGCCCACCGTGATGGTCTGGTCAACGTTGCCACCTCCCATGGCACGAATCCCGCCGTTGCTGTCGCTGCCGGGGGACAGCACGAACAAATCGCGCCCCACCGTGATGGTTTGGCTGCCGCCGCCCGCCGCGTCCAATGCAATCCAGGCACCGTTGCTTGCCCCGGTCAAGGTGAGATCGTTGCCCACGCTGACCGACTGCGCACCGCCGTGGGCATGTATGCTTGCGCCACCCGAAGCCGCATCCAGGGTCAAATCCCCCGCCACATTGATGGTTTGGTTCCCGCACGGAACGTTGATATTTCCGCATGTGATACCGATATAACCACTCGAGTTAGCGGTCATGTTGAGGTTTCCTCCCACGGTGATCTGTGTGCCACCCGCCCTGATTTCGGCACCCGCGCTAGGCGTGCCGGCAGTCATATCCAAATTTCCGACCACATCGATGATCGCGGTTCCGCTCGATGCATGCAGTTGGGCGGCGGCGCTGTTGGAGGAACCTCCGCCACCATTGCGGTTGCCGCCCGACAAGGTCAGGCTGGCTATCCCCGTATTGGTGTTGCCGGTAATGGTGAGGTTGCCGCTGCCCGCGTTGATCTTGGCGGATGCATGCGCGCTGCCACTGGCACCGGAAGACCGCGAAGCCAAACCCGCTGCGACATTGACCGCCCCGTCGGTTTTGACCAACACCGAGCGTGTTGCATTGATCTCGGCGCTCGCGGTCACCGATCCGCTGCAACAGTTGATGCTTGTTGTTGCCGAACCGCCCTGCAAGCTCAGGCTGCCCGCAGTGATGCGGATATCCTGTCCCGAAACAATTTTTGCATCCGCATGAGCATATACACCGTCGCCCGACCCTTGTATCGAGGCTATTCCGCCGGTAAGCGACAGAGCGCCCGTAGTGGTGAGGGTCACATCACGGACAGCTTCGATCGTGGCATTGCCCGACGCGGGAAAGCCGGAACCACTCGCCCATGCCGAACCGCTGGCGCCATTGAGCGTGACACTGTTTGCGGAATGGATGGTCAGATCCTGGGCAGAGTAAATGATGGCATCCGCAGACCTGGGCCCAGCCCCGGAAGAGAACGAGTAGGAGCCAACATTATTTCCGGAAACGTTCAAGTCACCGCTTAAGGTAATGTCAACATTACCTGTCGTCGAACGGATTTCCGCGTTGGCGTTGCTGCCGCTCGCATACGTTCCTCCCACCGCCCCTGCCTGCAACTGCAAGTTGCCCCCACTCAAATCGACGCTCCCCCCTTGCACCAGAGTACGGTTGGAACCGCCGGAGGATGCAGAACCACCGTAGATACCGACGTTGCGGTTCATATTGATGGTCAGCAAGCCGCCTGCCGAAACTGTCGTCCGCATGCTTGCATGATTACCACTGCCGACCGTCAAGTCCATGCCGGAAATGTTCATCGCACCCAACGTATCCACCGTGACGCCTGGATGGACGTTGACATTTCCAATGCTGTCATTGTTCGGCGCGGCGTCTGCCGCCAGCGTCAGCGCGTAGTTGCCCAGATAAACCGAACTGTTGACGTTGATGTTGTTGCCGGCGTTGAGCGTCAGGTCGTGGTTGAAGCGGGAAGACGAGGAGCCAATCGCAGCACCGACATTGATATCGTTCCCGGCAGTCAGGGTCAGCGAGCCGCCGGCCGTGCCGTTATTGATGTTTCCGTTACCAACGGCGGACTGGATATTGATATCGTTGATTGCCTCCAAGCGCACATCGGCCCAGCCACCATTAAGGGTGGCCGGGTCGACGTTGAATGTTGCGTTTGTAGTGCCGCTGTTTGCCGCAATGTGGCCACTGCTGTTCAGGGGATCTGACCCTCCCGCCACGATATTAATGTTTAACGGATCCAGCAACAGCGAACCGTTGCGATATCCCGCTTGCTGCGCGTGCCCGGTATAAACGCCCCTTAGCGAAACCCCGGTCTTGCCGGACAGCTCCAGGAAACCGCCATTGCCGCCGTCCACGCCGCCATCGACGCGCACTTGCGAACCGCTGCGCATGGCAAGCATGCCATCGGCAACGATGCGCACCTCGCCACCGTCGCGCACGCCGCCGGCGGCTCCCGACGCGCTGGTGACGCTGCCGGTGTCGAGCGTGATGTTGCGGCTCGCCTTAAACACGATCTGGCCGTTTTCGCCGATCACCGCGGTATCAGCGCTGACCGTGCCGCCCTGATGGATGAGGCCGGCGTAAATGCCGGCACGACCGCTTTGCGCGACGATTTGCCCGAGGTTGAGCGCCCGCCCTTCCGGTGCTGTCATCATCACGCGCAGCGCGGGATTGACGCTGTCCACCAATTCCACGCTGTTGCCAGCGGCGAGGATGACATCGCCCTGCGGGCTGGTGATGATGCCGCTGTTTTCAACATTGGGGGCGACCAGATAAATTCGGCCGCCAGTCGGGGTGGTAATGCTGCCTTGGTTGATCACGTCGCCGGCGCCGGAAACGCCGCCGAAGTTGAGTCTGCCGGCCAGAAAATCGGCATCGGAAAGATTGAGCGTGGAAACGATCAGACCGGCCACGTCCACCACTGCGCCCTGCCCGAACAGTACGCCGTTGGGATTGATCAGGAATACGCGGCCATTGGATTGCAGCGCGCCGAGGATGCTAGACGGATCCTGGCCAACCACGCGGTTGAGGACGCTGCTGGAGGCGGATTGCTGGATGAAACGGGTAAGTTCATTGGCACCGATGGAAAAGCTCTGCCAATTAATGATCGCGCCCGGGCTGTTGGTGATACTAAGCACATTGCCCTGTTGGCTGATGTCGACTTGGCCATTGACGACCGAGGCACCGGTCGGGTTCGCGTACACGGGGGTGATAGCAAAACAGGAAGCCACCGCCACTGCGAGCGCCTTGCGCTGCCAGGGGAATACCTGTTTTCCCGCCTTGTTCGTTACCACGTTCGTTTTTGATTGTTTCATTCGATCCCCTCCCCGCAACCGCCCTGCCCGGTTCACTCGTGCCCCACGCTGCACACCCTATCCGTCAATCTGTTTCCCTGCTTTGATCGAGGTCAAACTCTGTCTTCTCTCCCGCTCATTCGGCCATCCGGCAAATGACAAGCATCAATCGCCCCAGCCACAATCCGATAAGGTATCTTGTCCATCAATCTTGTCCATCAATAAGATGTCATGCACTCCGCACACCGGCTGGATCTGCCCCGCCCAGACCTGGGAATTTTCCCGGTAACAGGAATATCCGCTCAAAAAATATAGGCAAGGCTGACATGGGCCACCTTGCTTCCCGATGTGCGCGCATTTGTGCCGTCCAGCACCATGGCAAAATCGGCGCGGGCGCTGAAACTGCTGCCCACCCCCAAGCGGAATCCGATACCGCAACTCGACACCGATTGACCTGCTATTTCCCCCGGCAGCGGATCGGTACGCTTGGTGTCGGCTGCATCGGCGAACACCAGCGCGCGCAGCTTGAGATTGACCGAGGATATGGCATCCCCGAAGTCCGGGGAGTAGATTTCCACGCTGCCGCGATGGCCCCGGTCTTCGGCAAACTCGCGCTCCAGGAAACCGCGCACATTGTCCGCCCCACCGACACCGAACTGTTCGCCGGACACCAAGGCATCGCGTGTATCCTGGCCGTGCACCTGGGCACGTACCTGCCAGTCGCTGAGAAAGGAATGTGCCAGCGTAGCGCCGTAACGATAGATGCGGTAGCTGGCGGTGGCATTGGTGCGTGACGCGCTGAAATCGGCGCTGGTGCCGGCATTGCCGCCGGGGATGTTCTGCGCCGCCCCCAGGTAGAACCCCACTTCGTTGCCGGTGCTGCGCCAGCCGCCCGTGTAAGTCAGGCTGAACGGATGTACCGTGATGTCGGGTACCAGCGAACTGCCGCCGCCGACAGCAAGCACGACACGGTTTTGGTATGCGCGATAATCGAGACCATAGCCGACCTTCTGGTCGTAATTTTCGCCGAGGCGCGGCAGATATTGGTTGTAACGCACCCCCAGAATGCTGCCGCTGCCACTGACGTTGAACAGATCCTGTACCGTGCCGGAATCCACGTCCGAATAGCCGGCCACCACATCTATCGAATCGCCACGCGCATAAAGCGGGATGCGATAACCCATTCCCAGCACGGTGACGCGGCTTGGGTTTTCCGGTGAAGTGATGTATTGCACCGTGGCGACATGGTCGCGATTGAACAGGTTGGCGTTCTGGTAACCCGCGCCCAGGCGGAAACGGCCGGTCTGGCTGGTACCACTGTTGTCCAGCGTGATGAATGTCTTCTGTGGTTTTTCATCGGTCAGCTTGAAAGTGGCGTCGATGTCGCCTTCCTTCTCTCCATCCTTGAGCAGAAGGGAGGTTTGCTTGGATGGATTCTCGTTGGCCACGCGCAACGATGCGGCGACACGGCGCGAGCGTGGGGCTTCGCCTTCGATGAGACCAGGGATGCTGTTGCGCACGTTGTCGGTATCGTGATGACGATTGCCCTCGATCCTTACCTTGGCAATGCGCCCCTCGATCACGCGGAAGCGCACTACGCCTTGTTCGAGGGTCTGCTCCGGGAGGATAACCTGGACCGCATCGTAGCCGACAGCGCGGTAGGCAGCCTGCAAGGCTTCGAGCGCGTACTGCACATCGGCAAAACTCTTGTCCTTGCCGGCATAAGGCGCGACGCTACGCTGTGCCTCCTCGGATTTGAGGAGAGAGCTGCCCTCTATGACGAAACGGATGATTTCGAAATGCGGCGCGGCACTTTCCTGTCCCCACGCGCCCGCCGCAAATAGTGCAACCACACAGCCAGCCATGACTTGTTTGGTAAACATGCCCACCCCCTCTTGTTTTTCTGGACGGATTATAAGGCCAACAGCGAGAGAATGCACCGCTCAGCCTTGCCCAATGACAGATGCGCCTGGAGGGGCGGAAGTTGGGATCATGGAGGCATGATCGTGGCTTTACATATCCAGGGACTACAAACGTTGGCACAGGTGCGCGCCTTGTGTCGGGCGTTGATCCACTTTACTGGAAGACGAAATTTCCGGGGAAGCTCACTTTCGCTCAGGCCCATGCCTGGATTGGAAAATACTCACCCACCACCTCGACAACGCACGGACAAACCTGATAGATTGCACCTCCTCTGATACGTGGGTAACAGGAACATGAACACCACCCGCCACAACCGTTTATTGATACTGGGCTCCGGCCCGGCCGGCTACACTGCCGCCATCTATGCTGCGCGTGCCAACCTGAAGCCGGTGCTGATCACCGGCCTGGCGCAAGGCGGCCAGCTGATGACCACCACCGATGTGGACAACTGGCCTGCCGACGTGATGGGGGTGCAGGGGCCGGAATTGATGGAGCGCTTCCAGAAGCATGCGGAGCGTTTCCAGACCGAGATCATCTTTGATCACATCCACACCGTGAAGCTCGGCGCCAAACCGTTCATCCTGATCGGCGACAGCGGCACCTACACCTGCGATGCGCTGATCATCGCCACCGGTGCATCGGCCAAATACCTGGGACTGCCTTCCGAGGAGGCATTCGCCGGCAAGGGCGTGTCGGCCTGCGCCACCTGCGATGGCTTCTTCTACAAGGGTCAGGACGTGGCCGTGATCGGCGGCGGCAACACCGCGGTGGAAGAAGCACTGTATCTGGCCAATATCGCGAAAAGCATCACCGTGGTGCACCGTCGCGACAAGTTTCGCGCCGAAAAAATCCTGGTGGACAAGCTGATGGAAAAGGTCGCGCACGGCAATGTGAAAATCGAGTGGAACCATGTGCTCGACGAAGTGCTGGGCGACAAGAGCGGCGTGACCGGCATCCGCATCAAGCACGCCGCCACCGGTGTGGCGCGCGAGCTGGCGCTGGCTGGCGTATTCATCGCCATCGGCCACAGCCCCAACACCGCCATTTTCGAAGGCCAGCTCGAGATGCGCAACGGCTACATCGTCACGCGTGGCGGCGGCGAAGGTAACGCCACCGCCACCAGTGTGGCGGGCGTGTTCGCCGCCGGCGATGTGCAGGATCACGTGTACCGGCAGGCGGTGACCAGCGCTGGCAGCGGCTGCATGGCAGCGCTCGACGCCGAGCGCTATCTCGACAGCCTGGCTTGATCTGAAACAAAAGCTTCACCGCAAAGGCGCAGAATACGCAGAGCACGAAGGAAAGCCGAAATTTGCGCACCCTGTCTGCCGCATTACGCCATTCCGGATAACCATTGCCAGGGGATTATGGGTCAACCCCGCAAACCGAAACTGCAAACTGCCGCGCCCGCACCCGAAGATGCGGATGCATTCCGTGCCGCGGTGCAGGATGCGGTGCCCATCGTCAGCAACAAGGTTGTGCCCACCCGCCCCCGCCCTAAACCCGTGGCGCAGCAACGCCAGCAGGATGATCGGGCAGCATTGTCGGACAGTTTGAGCGACAGCATCGCAGACAGATGGGAAAGCGGCGAAGAACTGGTTTACCTGCGTGACGGCCTGGCGCGCGACGTATTGCGCAAGCTGCGCCGCGGCCACTGGGTCACGCAGGACGCGCTCGATTTGCACGGCATGACTGTCGACGAAGCGCGCTCGCAGTTGACCGCCTTTCTTTCCACCTGCCTAAAACGCGGGCTGCGCTGCGTGCGCATAGTCCACGGCAAAGGGCTGCGCTCGAAAAATCGCGAACCGGTGCTGAAAAAGAAAGTGGCGGGATGGCTCGCGCAGCGTGAGGAAGTATTGGCGCTCTGCCAGGCGCGCACCGCGGATGGCGGCAGCGGCGCGGTGGTAGTGCTGTTGAAATCGGGATCGAAGCTGCAGGATTGAGCGTGCTGCCTATCCGCTCTATCCTGCATCCATCCAGTATCCTGCCGTTAGATCGCCGCTTCGCCGGTCTCGCCGGTACGGATGCGCACCACCTGCTCCACACCGTAAACGAAGATCTTGCCGTCGCCGATCTTTCCAGTGCGCGCCGCCTTGATGATCGACTCCAGCGCTTGGTCGAGCAGGCTTTCCGGCACCACCACCTCGATTTTCACCTTAGGCAGGAAGTCGACAACATATTCGGCGCCGCGATAAAGTTCGGTGTGGCCTTTCTGGCGCCCGAAGCCTTTCACCTCGGTCACGGTTAGTCCGGTAACGCCGATTTCCGAGAGCGCCTCGCGCACTTCATCCAGCTTGAACGGTTTCACGATCGCTTCGATTTTTTTCATTGTCGCCTCCCTCCAGAACTGGCATTAGTATAGCGGCTCATCCGTCCGAAGTGCAGTCCGGTTTCGATATTTTCAGTTACGATATTTATTAGTGATGGGATAGCGCCAGTCCTTGCCGAATCCGCGCGTGGTGATGCGTATCCCCACCGGCGACTGACGGCGCTTGTATTCGGCGATCCGGATCAATCGTACCACCCTTTCCACCTCATGTTGCGGAAAGCCTTGCGCCACGATTTCCGCCGGGCTGAGATCGTGCTCCACATAAGCTTCCATGATGCGGTCGAGCATGTCGTATGGCGGCAGGCTGTCCTGGTCGGTCTGGTTGGGGCGCAATTCCGCCGAGGGTGCACGGTCGATTACGCGCTGCGGGATCACCTCGCCCAGACCGTTGCGGTAGCGCGCCAGGCGGTACACCATGGTCTTGCTGATGTCCTTGAGCACCGCGAAGCCGCCTGCCATGTCGCCGTACAGCGTCGCGTAACCCACGCCCATCTCGCTCTTGTTGCCGGTGGTGAGCACGATGGAACCGTATTTGTTCGACAGCGCCATCAGCAGCGTACCGCGGATGCGCGCCTGTATGTTTTCCTCGGTGGTGTCGAACGGCAATCCTTCGAATTCGTCGGCCAGCGCTGCCAGAAAGGCGTCGAACATCGGCTTGATCGGGATTTCGCTGTAGCACACCCCCAGCGTGTCCGCTTCCTGTAGCGCGTCCTGCAAACTCATGTCGGCGGTGTACTGCGAAGGCATCATCACCGCGCGCACCCGTGCCGCACCGAGCGCATCGGCGGCGACGGCCAGAGTCAGCGCCGAATCGATGCCGCCGGACAGCCCCAGCAGCACGCCGGGGAAGTCGTTCTTCTCTATGTAGTCCTTTACCCCCAGGCACAACGCTTGATAGACCTCTGCCTCCAGCGACGAGGGCTGCACCACCTCGCCCGGCTGCGGCACGCTGTCCACAACCTCGACCATGCCCAGATATTCGCGGAAAGACGGGAACTGGTGCGTCAGCTCGCCCTTGGCATTGAGCGCGAAGGAAGCGCCGTCGAACACCAGTTCATCCTGGCCGCCCACCAGGTTGGCGTAAATCACCGGCACGCCGGCCTCGGCCACGCGCGCACGCGCGACTTCGTAGCGCACCGGCTGTTTCTGCATGTGGTAGGGTGAGGCATTCAGCACCAGCAGCACCTGCGCGCCGGCCTGCTGCGCCAGCGTTGCCGCGCCGCTTTCCCAGATATCGGCGCAGATGTTGATGCCCAGGCGGGTGCCTTCCAGCTCGAACACGCAGGGCTGCTCGCCGGAAGCAAAATAGCGTTTCTCGTCGAACACGGTGTAATTCGGTAACTGCTGCTTGAGATAGGTGGTGACGATCTCGCCGTGCTGCAGCAAGGAAGCGGCGTTGTAGCGCTTGTCCTCGACCTGGTGGGGGTGCCCCACCACCAGCGCAATGTCCGGCATCTGCTGCGCCAGGCGATGCAGCGCTTCGTCGCAGGCGTGATAGAAGGTTTCGCGCAGCAGCAGGTCTTCCGGCGGGTAGCCGCACAACGCCAGCTCCGGCGTCAGCATCAACGCCGCGCCTGCTTCATGTGCGCGGCGCGCATAAGCGGCGATCTTGTCGACGTTCCCGTTCAAATCGCCGACGGTGCAATTGATCTGGGCAATCGCAATTTTCATGGCGCCAATTTACCATACGACGGCGCCTGCCGGGGAATGCTGCGGGAACCTTCGCCTCCCTTGCATTTCAAACCGCTTGCAAGCATGATGAACCCCGCTATGTCCGACGATTCCTCATTGATAAACCAGCTGACAGACCGCTACGGGCGCAAGGTCACCTACCTGCGCCTGTCAGTGACCGACCGTTGCGATTTCCGCTGCCATTACTGCATGGCGGAGGAAATGACTTTCCTGCCGCGCGCCGAGGTGCTTACGTTGGAAGAATGCCTGCGCCTGGCGCGAGTATGCACCGAACTCGGCGTCAACAAGATCCGCATCACCGGCGGCGAGCCGCTGGTGCGCCGCAATGTGCTGTGGCTGCTGGAGCGTATTGCCGCGCTGCCCGGTCTGCGCGAACTCACCCTTACCACCAACGGCTCCCAACTTGAGCGCTACGCCGCCGCGCTGAAGCAGGCCGGTGTCGCCCGCCTCAACGTCAGCCTGGATACGCTGGATGCCGGTCGCTTCCACTCGCTCACCCGCGTCGGCAATCTGGAACGGGTGCTGGCCGGCCTTGCCGCCGCGTACGCAGCCGGTTTTGCTGCCATCAAGCTCAACACCGTGATGATGCGCGGCTTCAACGACGACGAGCTGGGCGCGCTTGCCCAATTTGCCATCGAGCGCGGGTTTGACATTTCCTTCATCGAGGAAATGCCGCTGGGCGAGGTCGGTCATGCACGTCGCGACACCTATTACAGCGCCGCCGATGCGTTGGCCGGATTGCAGCCGCGCTTCGCCCTGCTGCCCAGCACGGAATCGAGCGGCGGACCGGCGCGCTACTGGCGCGTACCCCACAGCCCCACCCGCATCGGCTTCATCGCGCCGCACAGCCACAACTTTTGTGCCGACTGCAACCGTGTGCGCGTCACCTGCACCGGCGAGCTCTACCCCTGCCTGGGGCAAAACGAAAAAATCGACCTGCGCACGCCATTGCGCACTGGTGTCGACGATACTCCGCTCAAACAGGCATTGATGCAGGCAATGAACATCAAGCCACAAGGCCACGATTTCGACGTGCGCACGGCCAAGCCACAGGTGATGCGCTTCATGTCGGTTACCGGCGGTTGATGCGGCCCTCCTTTCTGCCGGTTTCGGTGGTGGTGCTGGCTGGCGGACAGGCGCGGCGCATGGATAACGCCGACAAAGGACTACTACCGCTGCATGGCAAGCCCCTGGTGCAATGGGTGTTGGAGCGCATCGCGCCGCAGGCCGATGAAATCCTCATCAGCGCCAACCGTAATCTTGACGATTACCGGCGCTTCGGCCATCGCGTGATCGTCGATGCTCCGGGGCCGTCACTGGGTCCGCTCGCCGGACTGTTGCAGGGGCTGCGCGCGGCCCGCCACGACCTGCTTGCCTGTGTGCCGTGCGACTCGCCGTTGTTGCCCGGCAACCTGATCGAGCGTCTCCATGCTGCGTTGCTCGCCGATGTTGCCGATCTTGCCGTGGCGCATGCTGGCGGGCGCCCGCAGCCGGTGTTCTGCCTGTGCCGGAAGGACCTGCTGCCGCAACTGGAAAATTACTTGGCGGGAGGCGGTCGGCGGGCCGACGCCTGGTATGCCGGATTGAAAGTGGCCGGGGCGGAATTCGAGGAAGCGATGCTGAGCAACGTCAACACGCCCGAGGATCTGGAACGCCTGGTGCGCGCCTCATGAAGACGGCTGCTGCTTCTGCAGCGCCGCGTCGATCACCCGGATGAAATGCTTGACGTCGATCGGCTTGGTGATGTACTCGAAGAAGCCTTCCGCCATGCCGCGCCGCACCTCGCTGCGAGAAGTATAGGCGGAAACCGCTACCACCGGGATGTCGCGCATCACTTCGTTGGCGTGCAGCGTCTCGATGACCTGGTGGCCGCTCATGCCGGGCAGGCCGATGTCGAGTAGGATCAGCGCCGGGCGCAGGTTGTATGCCATGATCAACCCCATTTCGGCGTTGCCCGCCGTTTCCAGGCGGACTTGCGGGTAATGCTGCGCGAAAATTTTCTCCATCAGCAGGACGTTGGCGGGATTGTCCTCGATGTAAAGCACACAACAATCGGCCGGCATGCGCGCTTGCCTCCCCTGCTCCGGTAATTGCTCCGCGACGGGCGTTTCCTGCCCCACACTGGCCGGAGATGCCACCGCCATGTCTAGCCAGAAATTGCTACCCCGCCCCAATTCGCTCTCCACCCCCATCTGTCCGCCCATCAACTCGACCAGCTGTTTGCTGATCGCCAGGCCAATTCCGGTGCCGGGGATCAGGTGCGCGTTCGCATCGAGGCGGTTGAATGGCTCGAACATCTTCTCGATGTGCTGCGGGGCAATGCCACATCCGCTATCGGTCACGTTGATTCTCACCCATGCCTGGTTCGAGGCACATGCAAGCACAATTTCGCCGTCTTCCTTGTTGTACTTGATCGCATTGGACATCAAATTTAGCAGAATCTGGCGCAGGCGCAAACGGTCGGCGCGTACCCAGTGTGGCATGCACGGCGTCACTTCGTCGCGCAGCCGGATGCCGCGTTCGCGCGCCAGCGGCTCTATCATCTCCAGGCATTCCCGCACCACCGGCGCGATCTCGATGCTATCCATTTTCAACTGCAACCCGCCGGATTCGATGCGCGCATAATCGAGCACGTCGTTGATCAGCTCCAGCAAATGCCAGCCGGACTTGAGGATGTGCTGCACGCTGTCCCGTTGCGAGGGGCTGAGCGGTTCGCTGTGATCGTTCTGCATCAGTTGCGCGAAACCGAGGATGGCGTTCATCGGGGTGCGCAACTCATGGCTCATCCGCGACAGGAACAGGGACTTCGCGGCGTTGGCCTTTTCCGCCGCTTCCTTGGCGCGGCGCAGGCTTTCCGCGCTGGCGCGCAGCGCAATCTCGCTTTCCTTGACGTGCGTGATCTCAGTGCGCACCGAAACATATTGGTAAGGCAGTCCGGCCTCGTCAAGGAACGGCACAATGGTAGTTTCGACCCAATAATGGCTGCCGTCCTTGCGCCGGTTGCGCAACTCGCCCTGCCAGGTCTTGCCGCTGGAAATGTCGGACCACATGCCAGCAAACATTTCGCGCGAGTGGAAACCGGAATTAAGGATGCGGTGGTTGTTGCCGATGAGCTCGTCGCGGTGGTACTGGCTGATCTCGCAGAACTTGTCGTTGACGTAGGTGATATTGCCGGTAGCATCGGCCATACTGACGATGGCATGCTCGTCTATGGTGCGCCTCAAATAGTGCAGTTCGCGTAGTGCCTGCCCCAACTCATCCCCCACGGCCGTCCTTACCATTGCCCCCCCTGCGCATAATCCATGGTATTAGCAAGGCTAATATAAGGTATTCCCGACCAGGGAACAAGGTTATTTTGCAAAAAATGTATTATTGAAGCCGTTTTGCGGCCATCGCCGCACCGAGCAGGCCGACCTGCGGATTCATCACCACCTGCACCGGCACGCCGGCGAGCAGGCCGGCAAAGCGCCCCTTGTCGAGGAAGGCGCGCATGAAGTCGCTGTGCGCGAGCCGGGAGATGATTTTGGGCGCAATGCCGCCGGCGATAAACAGGCCGTCGCGCGGCAACATGGCTAGCGCCAGGTTGCCGGCGAAAGCGCCGTAAATGGCGACAAACAGGTTCAGTGCTGCAACTGCCGTCGGCTCCTGGCGCTCGACGGCAAAGCGCACGATCGTCGCGGCGCCATCACCCGCATCCAGCGCAGCCAGCAAATCCGCCGACGGTATACCGCGCCCGCTTGCGCGCAGGAACTCGAACAGCGCAACCAGCCCCGGCCCGGACACGATGCGCTCATAGGAAACATGGCCGTACCGTTGCCGCAAAAACGCCAGCAACTCATCCTGCAGCTTATCGGCCGGCGCGAAATCGAGATGCCCGCCCTCCGAGGCATGCACTTCGTACGACGAACCGTTCCAGGTGAGCCAGCCCACCCCCAGCCCGGTGCCCGCCCCCGTCACCGCGCGCACGCTGTGCGGCTGCGGCGCCCCCGCCTGCAAGGTATACAGGTCGGCTGGCGCAAGCGCCGCGATCCCCAGCCCCACCGCTTCGAAATCGTTGATCAGCTGCACCTTGCCGATGCCGAATTGCGCCGCCACCGTATCGGCATCGACCTGCCACGGCAGGTTGGTGAGTTGGACGCGTCGCCCGGTGACGGGGCCGGCCACGGCAAAACAGGCCGCCGCAATTTTCGCCACACCGGCTTCGCGCAGGAATTCCGCCAACATGGCGTCCAGCCCGGCGTAAGCAGCGCTGGCATAACTTTTCCGCAGCAGCGGCACGGAGGGATGGGCGCCGCCGACTTGCAGCAGCGTTTTGGTGCCTCCGATATCGCCGGCAAGACAAAAATCCGTCACGATGGCTCCCTTGCCTTCAAGCGTGCCAGCGGGTCCTGGCGATAAAACTGTTGCAATTGCTCGTACACGGCGGGATAAAGCGACCGCATCGTGCGCGGCTCGATGAAAAACGCTTCACTCGCCACCGCGAAAAATTCGGCGGGGCTGTTCGATGCATATTCGTCCAGCCAGGTTTCCATACCCGCATCCACCTCGTGGCAAAAATCTTCATAGGCCGTGCTGAACGCTGCGCTCCACGCTCCCCGACTCATGCCGCGATGCAGCGGCGGGTAGCCGTTGGCATTGCCGTTGAGCATATCGAGCTTGTGCGCGAACTCGTGAATCACCACGTTGATGCCCTGCACCGGGCCGCAGGCGACCGCATCCCATGACAGCACCACCGGCCCTTTGAGCCAGGATTCGCCGGAGCGCGGCTCGCGCAGTTCGTGCACGATGCCGTGCTGGTCGGTGTAAGAAGCCTCAGCGATGAAATCGCCGGGGTACACGATCAATTCGACCCAGTCTCCGTAGTAGTCGAGGTCCAGGTTCAGGATCAGCAGACATGCCTGCGCGGCGATATTGACGCGCATTGCGTCGGTCAGCACGAGGCCGCCGGCGGCGTTGACGTGCTTCTCGGCAAGAAACAACGTGGCCAGTTCGCGCAGCCGCGCCCACTCGTTCGCATTGAGGCCGTCGAGAAAATACAGATTCCCTGCTGCCTCCTGCCACAAGTGCTCCGGCAAGGCGTGGCGCCTGATCATGCGCCGCCTGCGCCAGGCCCGCAACGCCGACAGCATCACTCCTCATCCGTTTCCAGCAGCCTGCTGTCGGCAAGGTGTTCGAGCTCGACATGCTCGATCTGCTGGAAACGGCGCGTGATCTTGGTGCTGGACTTGTGCACGTCCTCGGCGTCTTCGTGCGCTTGGCGGATGTGGTCGGCGAGCTTCTTCATGCGCGCATCGAAACGGGCGAAATCCTTGCCCAGTTTGGTGAGTTCGTCCTTGATGATGTGCACCTGCTTGCGCGTCTCCACATCCCTCAGCACCGCACGCGCGGTGTTGAGCACCGCCATCAGCGTGGTCGGCGACACGATCCACACGCGCTTCTGCTGCGCATGGGCCACCACCTCGGCGTGGTGGGCGTGGATTTCCGCGAACACCGCCTCCGCCGGCACGAACATCACTGCGCCGTCCGAAGTCTCGTTGGGGATGATGTATTTGGCAGCAATGTCGTCGACGTGCTTCTTCACGTCGGCCCTGAACTGCTTTTCCGCGCCGGCCTCGCCGTCCAGCATGCGCCGGAAATTCTCCAGCGGAAACTTGGAATCCACCGCGACCATGCCGGTCGGCTCGGGCAGCATCAGCACGCAGTCGGCGCGGCTGCCATTAGAAAGCGTATGCTGCATGGTATAGGCGTTGGCCGGCAGGATGTTTTTCACCAGTGCTTCCAGCTGCACTTCGCCAAAGGCACCGCGCGAGCGCTTGTCGCCGAGCAGTTCCTGCAGACTCACCACGTTGCTGGTAAGGCCATCGATTTTCTTCTGCGCCTCGTCTATGGTGGCAAGCCGCGCCATCACGCTGGCAAAGGTTTCGTTGGTCTTCTTGAAACCCTCGTCGAGGCGTTCGGCGACGCGACCGCTAATCTGCTCGAGGCGCTCGCCCACCGTCCCGGTCAGCCTTTCCATCGAGGCCGTGATCTGCTGGGTAGCGCCACGCATCGTATTCTGTATCAGTTCCTGGTCGGCGCGCCCCTGTTCGGCGAGCTTTTCCTGCATGGACAGGGCCAGCTCGCCCAACTGCTTGGCCATCGCCTCACGGCTTTGCCCCAGTTCCCGGCTCTGCGCCAGTTGCAGCGACTGCAATGCCTCGCGTGTTTGCCTGAGTTCCTCCGCCACGGAGGCGCGCAAACGTTCGGCATTGTCGGCCTGCGCAGCACCGAGCCGGTCGCCGAGCCGGGCCAGCCCCTCGTGCAGGTCGGCCAGCATGGCGCGGTGTTTTTCTTCCAGCATCTGCGCCTGCCGCTCGGGCAGGATGCGCGCCAGCGCATTGACTCGCAGCGTCATCACGACCAGCCAGATCAGGCCGACAAGCACGAACAGCGCCAGTGCGCCTGTCAGGATTTCCTGCATCGGGGGCGGCGATCACTCAAACATGGATGGAGCAGCACCATCAAATACCCATTTGATTTTTGCGCCTAGCATATCATTTATTCCGGGTCGGCACCCCGGCGAGCCACTTGGGGCGATAAAACCTGCCGGCGAGGGTTGCGCCTTTTTGCCCGTCGAAGCGATCCGCCATGACCACGCCAAGCTTGTCCAGGCGCTCGTCGGGATGAGGATGGGTCTTGAACAGCAGCGCCACGCTGCCGTCATCCTTGGCGAAATGCCCGATCTCCTGCAGCACGCCGGGCAGACCGTAAGCATCGTAGCCGGCGCGTGTGGCCAGCACCACGCCGATGCGGTCGGCCTCGTATTCCGCGTTCTTGTCGAGTGAGCGCGCCACCATCTCGGCGCCACTGCCGATCAGGTTCTTGATCTGCTCATTCTCGCCGGTCTGCCTGGCCAGCAGCTTGCCACCCAGATCCACCAGGCGGCTTTGCTGCAAAATCTTCAGGTGATGCTGGCGGACAACGTGGCCGATCTCATGCGCGAGCACGCCGGCCAGGTCGGCCTCGCTGCCCAGCAGGTGGTACAGCCCGCGCGTCACGAAAATGTAACCGCCCGGCGCGGCGAAGGCGTTGACGTCGTCGCTCGCAATCACGCCGAAATGCCATGGCAGATCGGGACGCTCGCTTTGCAGCGCCACCCAGCGCCCGACCTGGTTGACATAGCGTTGCAACCGGGCGTCCTTCACCAGCGGTGCGGTGCCCAGCAGGTTGCCGGCGATCTGCCTGCCGATGGCGATCTCCTCGTCTTGCGAAGTTCCGACCAATTCCGTGGGCAGCCCGCTCTCCTGCAATTTTTTCAAGGCATCGCCTAGATCCAGCGCCGCCGCATTGCCCGCAAACAAAACCAGGCACAGCAACCAGATTCTCATGTTCACCCCTATTCCGCAGGCAGATAATCGAAAGGCCGCACCACCAGTTTGCCCTGTGCAGCGAAACGCCGTGCCTCCGCGCCGCTCACGGCGTAGGCTTCGGCGCGCTTCAGTTCGGCGCCATCGAATTTGGCCGCCTTCAATTCTTCCTCGCTCAAGCCGCGGATGCCGGTGGTAGCGACCATGCGTCCGCTACCGGCGCGTCCGGAAGCCAGCCCGAGCAATCCGCCGACATCGGCGCCGGCCTTGCGCGCCTCGCCCCGGCGTATGCTCAGCATGCGCACCCAGCCTTTGCCCCTGGCGCTTTTCACCTGCAACCAGCCGCCATCCTTCTTCATGATGTTCACCTTGTCGCCGACGACGAGCGTACCCACGACCTTGGCATCGCGGAACGGCTCCGCCTTGATCTCTTCGCTTTTCAGCGCGCTGCCGGTCTCGGCGGCGCAGGGCGACACCCACAGCACCAGCAGCACCAGCCCATGCCATCCGGCAAGTTTCATGGAATCTCCTTTTTCTGCTGCTCCCATTGCAACAATGTTTCGCACAGCAACATGCGCCAGCCGGTGCGCGCCGCATTGCCGCCGGAAATGCGGCTGTGATGCATGAACCAGCTCACCACATTATCCGGATTCACCAGATAGCGGCGCAACAAACCAGGCAACGCTCCCAGCACCACACCGGCATCGCGCGCAAAGCGCTCTTCCGCGCCCTGCTCCTGCGCCGGCGCCACCCAGGAAACCGCCAGGGTATTGCCGAGCAAATCCCATAAGCCCCTTTGCCTGCCCTTCAGCGCCTCCACGCTCTTGGCCTCGCTGCCGCTGCGTTGCAGGCCGGCGCGGATCTTCTCCAGAGCCGCTTCGCTCAGCAGCGGCGCGTCGAGCCGGATCAACAGCAAGGTCGCCTGCAATTCGCCGTGGCGTTCCAGCGAGGTGCGCACGCTGCTTTGTTCCAGCGCCTTGCCGGTCGCCGCCGCATACAGCCGCGCCAGGGTGAAGAACGCGATGGCCACGCTCACCGGCCCCGTCAGGTTAATGTAGATAGTGGTGAAATTGATGCTGGCATAGGAAATGCCCAGCAGGATGAATTGCGAGGCGCCGAACAGGCGATCCATCTTGCTGCGGCCGATGTCTCGGTAAAAACCCCACGCCGTCAGCCACACGATCAGCAGCGTCAGCAGCGTATATGGCACCCGCGCTTCCGGGAAGCGCAGGTAATCGCCGTGCTTCATGTTGTCGATCGCGGTGGCGAGGATTTCCACGCCGGGATGCATCCTGCTCATCGGCGTGGGCTTGATGTCGAACAGGCTGGGCGCGGTCGAGCCGATGATGACGATCTTGCCCTTGAACTCGTCCTGCGCGCGCCTCTTTTCCTTGCTGCCGAAGTCGGCAAACACCTCCGCGAAGCCCACGTATCGATAGGAGAACGGTGCGCCGCGCCAGTTGAGCAGCACGCGCTGCGCCTGTGGCGGTGGCCAGCCCAGTTCGCGCGCCAGCCGCGCCGGCAGAGACGGCAGCTTCCAGCCGTAATCGTCGCGGTAGACCAAGTACTGGCGCGCCACGCCGTCGGCGTCCGGGTAGATGTTATGCAGGCCGAGTCTGCCGCCGGCCAATGCCGCCTGGAAGTGCGGCAGCACCAGCGCCACCGTAGCATCTGGTTTGGCTTGCGGCGTGGCCTCCACGCCGGGGATCATGCCGGGGTACAACTGGCTCAGCGCATCGCTGTCGGGATCGAGGCGCAGGATGGGGAAATAGGTGTTGCCAGTGGCGGCGATGGCGGCGTCAAAATAGGCATCGCTGTCCGGGTTGTATACATCGGCATCGCTGAACAGGATGTCGAACACCACCGCGCGCGGCTGCTGTTTCTCGATCTGCTCGAGGAACTCGCCCAGCACCTGGCGTGGCCACGGCCAGCGCCCGTATTCCCTGGCCATCGCTGCCAGGCTAGCCTCGTTGATGTCAACGATGACGATGTCGGGATCGGGTTGAGGCTTGACGATGCGGTAGCGCACCATCGCATCGAACGCTGCCTGGCGCATCTCGGTGGTGAGGTGGAGGAATACCGCATCGGCCACAACGAACCACGTGAACAAGCCAGCGAGATACAGGTAAAAACGCTCCTTCCAGCGTCGCGCCAGCAATGCCGAGAGCGCGGCGTAAGCCTGCCGGTAGCGGGTGACCAGAAGAAGCCTGAGCAGCCTGAAATGTCTGAGGTTCATCGCCAGGTGATTCTACACCCGGGCATTTCCATGACGACCTCGCCCAGTTTGAGCGTTACAGTAATCGCCCCATCTCTTCTTGCAGCGCTTCCAAGCGATGATGCTTTTTGCATTAGCTGTTTTCTTGACTTAATGAAAATAGCTCCTAGGCTTAGAGCCTGTCTTAGAGTCAGTCTAATTCTCATGATCCACTGGGTCAAATATATCTAACGACTCTCTCTAATACATGCAGCCACTTTAAAAACTCGATGTTTTTTAGAGGAAAGGAGAATCACATGGACAGATTATCTAGGAGGGAATTTTTGGGCTTGTCGTTCAAGGCCGGCGCCGCCACCATGGTGGCAGGAATGTTCGCTCCTGCCGTGGGCAGCCTGGTGGGCCTAGGCGGCGTGGCCGAGGCAGCCACCAAAAGCATCACCCCATTCACCTTCGCAGTGTTGACCGACGCGCACCTCTTTGACATTCCCGATCATAAGTTTGATGCCATGCTGGCAAAAGGAGTGGCCGACATCAACGCCATGCAGCCGCGCCCCGACTTCGTGCTCTACGGCGGCGATATTGGCCAAAGCGGGAAGGAAGCGGAACTGATGAAAGGGAAGCGCATCCTCGACAAGCTGAAGATGCCATACCGGGTAATCCCCGGCGAACATGATTACTACCTCGACATGGGCAAGGCGTGGCGCGGGCTGTTCGGCGATGAGCACTGGTCCATGAACCACAAGGGGGTGCATCTCATCGGCATGAACTCCATCCTGGTGAAGGATTTTTGGACCCTCAAGGGACTGACGCCGAAGGAGCGCATGGGCTACATGGAAGAACTGGAGTGCCATGCTTGCGGCGCCTGGGGAGTGCACGATGAACAACTGGCATGGCTGGAAAAGGACGTGAGCAGCCTGAGCCCCAGCACCCCCGTGGTGATCATGACCCATTCCCCCCTGTGGGACTATTACCCGCGCTGGAATTTCCAGACCTCCGACGCGGCGGAAATCCGCAACATCCTGCGCAAGTTCGATAAGGTGATGGCCATCCACGGCCATGTCCACCAGGTGGTGTATAACCAGATCGGCAACATCGTATCGGCCGGGTTGATGTCGACCTCATGGCCATGGCCGTACCCGCCGGTGAAATTGCCCTACCCCGACATCAGGATGAATCGCGCCGACCCGGGCGATTTCGAAGACGGGATGGGCAGCCATGCCGTGATATTGCATGAAAATTTCGACGGTGTGATGAATTACCGCGCCTTCTCGGACGGCCTGCTGCCGGACAATGTCAAACGCGGCGTCAAGCTGTAACCCATGGGAGATTGAACATGAAAACGAAACGCTTAATCAGGAAACTTCCTGCCGTGTTACTGGGCGCAGGCATTGCCGGCATGTTGATCAGCACAAGCGGCGCGTATGCCAAGGAACCCTTTACCGCCACGGAAAAGGAAGATCAAAAAGACATGCTGCTGGCCGCAGTGAAAAAAGGCGACGACCTGTGGCACAACTCCAAACTGGGCACCAATGGTCTGGCCTGCGGTAACTGCCATCCAGACGGATCGGCAAGCAATGTGCATACTTGGCCCAAATACCAGACCAACCTGAAGAAGGTGGGCACGCTGCGGGAAATGATCAACTGGTGCATCATGGTTCCGATGCAGGGACAGCCCTTGGCGCTGGACAGCGCTGACATGATCGCGATGGAAGCGTATGCCACCTATATGCACCGCGGCGTGCCGATCGCACCGGCCGAGGACGAGCAGCATGGTGCCGTGCCGGTGAAAAGCGGCCCCGGCTATCCCACCGGCGATGACGGCAACCGGTGACACCACACCGCAAACCAACGACTGCCGCGCCTCATGCCATATCGCGACACGGCAGCTTGTTCAAAGTCAAACGGGAGAATCGTCATGAAGAAAGTCATATCGAGGCTGGGGATATGCTGCTGGCTGGCGGCGCCGCTGGCCGACGCCGCCACTTGCCAAGCCAATCTGGAAGAGTCCACTCCAAGCAATCGCTTCAACGCCACCGGCACAACCGTCACCGACAAGGAAACCTCGCTGACGTGGATGCGCTGCGCGATCGGTCAAAGCTGGACCGGCAGCACCTGCGCCGGCGCCGCGACGACCATGAACTGGAGCGAGGCCGTTGCCATGGTGGAGCATTTCAACCAACAGGGACTGGCCGGGCAAAAAGACTGGCGCCTGCCGATGATGCCGGAACTTGCATCCATCGTTGAGCGCCAGTGCTTCAACCCGCGCATGAACGAAACGGTGTTTCCCGGCGCGCCGTCCACAGTCTTCTGGAGCATCATGGAAAAAATGGGCACCACGCGCTACGCCTACACCCTGGATTTCGGTGGCGGCGCGGCAGTGGCCACGCTGAAAGATTTCAACGGCGCGGTGCGCCTGGTGCGCGGAGGGCCATGGTGGACGCCGCCTAAAATGATGTCGGCGAAGTAAGGAAGCATCCCGCCGGGACCAGCCCAGTCCCGGCATTTTCTTTCCTGCCAAATCTACATGGCGGACTTGAACTCGCGCCGGCGCTCGTGTTCCTTGAGGTGGCGCTTGCGGATGCGGATCGACTTCGGCGTGATTTCCACCAGTTCGTCGTCGTCAATGAATTCTACGGCCGATTCCAGCGTCAGCTTGATCGGCGGGGTCAGGCGCACCGCCTCGTCGGTACCGGAAGCACGCACGTTGGTGAGCTTCTTGCCTTTGATCGGGTTCACCACCAGGTCGTTGTCGCGGCTATGGATGCCGATGATCATGCCTTCGTACAGCTTGTCGCCGGGCGACACGAACATGCGGCCGCGATCTTCCAGGTTCCACAGGGCATAGGCCACCGCCTCGCCATCCTCCTGCGAGATCAGCACGCCGTTATGGCGGCCCGGCAGGTCGGCCTTGACCGGGCCGTAGTCGTCGAACACGTGGCTCATCAGGCCGGTGCCACGCGTCATGGTCATGAAGTCGGACTGGAAGCCGATCAGGCCGCGCGCCGGGATATGATATTCGAGTCGGGTGCGGCCGTGGCCGTCAGATTCCATGTTGGTCAGCTCGCCGCGGCGGCGACCGATCTCCTCCATTACCGCACCCTGGTTGCTGTCTTCCAGATCGATGGTGAGGTTCTCGTACGGCTCGCATTTCTCGCCGTTGATCTCCTTGTACACCACGCGCGGCTTGCCCACCGCCAGCTCGTAGCCTTCTCGGCGCATGTTCTCGAGCAGAATGGTGAGATGCAGCTCGCCGCGACCGGAGACGCGGAACACGTCGGCATCCTGAGTATCTTCCACGCGTAACGCCACGTTGGTCAGCAGTTCCCTGGATAGACGGTCGCGGATCTGTCGGCTGGTGACGAATTTGCCTTCAGTACCGGCCAGCGGCGAGCTGTTCACCATGAAGTCCATGGTCAGCGTCGGCTCGTCCACTTGCAGCATGGGTAGGCCGATGGGGTTATCCTTGTCGCAGATGGTCACGCCGATGCCGATGTCTTCCAGCCCGGACACGATGATGATGTCGCCCGCCTCGGCCTCGTCCACCGGCACGCGCTCCAGCCCCTGGAAACCCAGCACCTGGTTGATGCGGCCGGAACCCACCTGTTTCTCGTGATTCATCACCACCACCTGCTGGCCCGGCTTGATGCGGCCATTGAGCACGCGACCGACGCCGAGACGTCCGGTGAAGGTGGAATAATCCAGCGCGGCGAGTTGCAGTTGCAGCGGCGCATCCGGGCTGCCCGGCGGGGTCGGTACGTGCTTGAGCACGGTCTCGAACAGCGGCTTCATGTCGGAAGCGGATCCGCCCCTGGACGGCGCGTCATTCAGGGCCAGGCAAGCCCAGCCGTTCAGGCCGGAGGCATACACCACCGGGAAGTCGAGTTGCTCGTCGGTCGCGCCGAGCTTGTCGAACAGGTCGAAGGTATGGTTGAGCACCCAGTCCGGGCGCGCGCCGGGGCGATCCACCTTATTGATCACCACGATGGGGCGCAGGCCCAGCGCCAACGCTTTCTTGGTCACGAAACGAGTCTGCGGCATCGGCCCCTCCACCGCATCCACCAGCAACAGCACGCCGTCCACCATGCCGAGCACGCGCTCCACCTCGCCGCCGAAGTCGGCGTGTCCCGGCGTGTCCACGATGTTGATGTGCGTACCTTCATAGTCGATCGCGGTGTTCTTGGCGAGGATGGTGATGCCGCGCTCCTTTTCCAGGTCGTTGCTGTCCATCACGCGCTCGTCCACCTTCTGGTGCGCGGCGAAGGTGCCGGACTGGCGAAGAAGCTGGTCGACCAGTGTGGTCTTGCCATGATCGACGTGGGCGATGATGGCGATGTTGCGAATGGAGCGAATTGCGCGTTTCATGTTATAACTGCCTGAAAAGAAAACCGCGCATTGTAGCACACTAACGCACCCGGACAGGCCGCCCTGAACGGTCGCGCGAAAGGCAAGCGCCTCATGACCGACAACCCGTCAACCCTGCGGATACTGCAACGCCCGGACGGCGCCACGCTTACTTATTTCCTGCACCGCTCGGCCGCGCACCGCGCCATCGTGCTGCTGCACGGCCTGGCCAGCAACGCGTCACGCTGGGAAGAATTTGCCGAACACACCCGTTTGCGCGAGCGCTGGAACCTGCTGCGCCTGAATTTGCGCGGCCACGGCGAGCCGGTGCTGCGCTGCCGTCTCGACATGGAAACCTGGTGCGGAGACATCGCCGCCGTGCTCGCCGCCGAAGGCCACGACCAGGCACTGCTGATCGGCCACAGCCTGGGTGCCAACGTGGCATTGCACTTCGCCGCACGATATCGCGAGCGGGTACAGGGCCTGGTGCTGATCGACCCGGTCTATCCGCAGGCATTACGCGGCAAGCTGCGTTGGACGCGGCGCTTTGCCCCGCTGTTGCGCGTTCTCGCCGTATTGCTGCTGCGCCTGAACGCTCTCGGCATCTGCCGCGGCGCTATGCCCCGCCTCGACCTGCGCGCGCTCGACGAGGAAATGCGCGCCGTGCTCGCCCACCACCGCGCTGCCATCGTGCGCCGTTATGCCTCGCCGCGCGCCGACCTGCGCTATTTTCCGCTGGCCAATTATTTGCAGGAACTGGCCGCCATCACGCGCCCCCTGCCCGCAGCCGAAACCATCACGGCACCGGTACTGGTGCTGCTTTCCAGCGGTGCCGCCTTTTGCACTCCCGCGTCCGTCGAGCGCATCGCGCAGCATTATCCACATGGCCATATCGTCACGATCCCAGCCTACCATTGGCCGCTGACCGAATGCCCGGAGCAAGTGCGCGCGGCCATCGAAGCGTGGTGCGCCAAGCTGCCGGATGCTGACACCCCTGTCGCGCAACAAGGCAATAATTGATATACGTGGTGCCAGCTCGCGTAGCAGATTTATGTCGCCATGTATGGCAGCCGCGCATCTCATGCGATAATGCCCCGCGGCATTGGGCAACTTTACCGTCAAGCGCGCCAGCGCCCGACCAATATCCAGAGCATGCAGGAAAAGAATTTTTACAGCTTGGGCCGGCACGGCTTCCACCGCATCCACTACACCGAATGGGGGGAGGCGGACAATCCGAACGTGGTCGTTTGCGTGCACGGCCTGGCACGCAACTGCCGCGATTTCGACTTCCTCGCCGAGGCCTTGGCGCCGCATTGCCGCGTGCTCTGCCCCGATCTGCCCGGGCGCGGCCAAAGCGCCTGGCTCACCCATAAGGAAGATTACGACTATCCGCACCTGTTGCCCGGCATGGCAGCACTGCTGGCACGCGCCACCGAACATTGCGGCGACGAGACGCACATTTCCTGGGTCGGTACCTCGCTCGGCGGCCTGCTCGGCATGGCGCTCGCCGCCCAGCCCGACACCCCGATCCGGCGCCTGGTGCTCAACGACTTCGGCCCGTTCGTACCGCAGGCGGCGCTGGAGCGCATCGGCGCTTATTTCGGCAGTGAGCCGGTATTCGACAGTTTCGAGCAACTCGAAGCCTACGTACGCATGGTATCCGCCACCTTCGGTCCGCTCACCGACTCGCAGTGGCGCCACCTGGCGCTGCACAATTCGAGGCGCCTGGGCGACGGCCGCTACGGCCTGATTTACGATCCCGGCATCGCCACGCCATACCACCGCCAGATCGGCGACGTGGAACTGTGGCACTTATGGGACAGCCTGCGCTGCCCGGTGCTGGTGCTGCGCGGCACGCAATCCGACCTGCTGCTCTCCGCCACTGCGCACGAAATGCTCAGGCGCGGCCCGAGCGCGCAGTTGCTCGAACTGCCCGGCGTCGGCCACGCGCCAGCGCTGATGGATGCCCAGCAGATCGCGCCGATACGGGAGTTCCTGCTCACCGTGGAATAACTTATAATCGCGCCCACCATGCTCACACTGCCCCGCACCGCCGCTGCACTGCTGATCGCGGTCCTGCTCGTCGGCTGTGCCGCCAACAACAAGAAAGACCCGCTGGAGCCGCTCAACCGCGGCATCTACCAGTTCAACGATACAGTCGACAAGGCGGTGATAAAGCCGCTTGCCACGGTGTACAAGGATGCCCTGCCGCAGCCGGTGCGCACCGGCGTTTCCAATTTCTTCGGCAACCTCAACGACGTGCTCAACAGTCTTAACAACCTGTTGCAGGGCAAGGTCGGCGCGGCGGTTTCCGATGGCGGGCGCGTACTGATCAATACCAGCTTCGGCATGCTGGGGCTGATCGATGTCGCCACCCAGGCCGGCATGCCAAAACACGGCGAGGACTTCGGCCAGACCCTGGGTCGCTGGGGCGTGAACAGCGGACCTTATCTGGTGCTGCCCATCCTCGGGCCGAGCTCGCTGCGCGATGCCGTGGGAACTTACACGGACAGCCTGGCAGACCCGATCAACCTCAACACCGACAACATCCCGGTGCGCAACCGCACCGTGGCGCTGAAGATGGTGAACCGACGCGCTGAACTGCTCGGCCTCAGCAAGGTCATTGACGAAGGGGCTCTCGACCCCTATGCCTTCGTGCGCGATGGCTACCTGCAAAAACGCCGCAGCCAGGTTTACGATGGCGACCCGCCGCCCGAGCCCGAAGAAGACGAAGACGCCGACGAGCCGGATGCCGACCAGGACGACGACGAGCAACCCGCCTCACAAACAGCCCCGCAATAGCCGGGCTTCCGATCAGGACAAGCAACAGGCAACATTGTTTCGCGGGGGCCCTCTCTCCGGGGGCGCATCCCTGCTCCGCCCTTTGGCTACTCCCACTCTATCGTTGCGGGAGGTTTGCCGGAGATGTCGTAAACGACGCGGTTGATGCCGCGCACTTCGTTGATGATGCGGTTGGAGACCTTGGCCAGCAGGGAATACGGCAGCTCGGCCCAATGGGCGGTCATGAAGTCCTGGGTCTGCACGGCGCGCAGCGCCACCACGTATTCGTAAGTGCGGCCGTCGCCCATCACGCCCACCGATTTGACCGGCAGGAACACTGCGAATGCCTGCGAGGTCTTGTCGTACCAGCCGGCGGCGCGCAGCTCGTCGATGAAGATCGCGTCGGCACGGCGCAGCAAGTCGGCGTATTCGCGCTTCACCTCGCCGAGGATGCGCACGCCCAGGCCGGGGCCGGGGAAGGGATGGCGGTACACCATCTCGCGCGGCAGCCCCAGCGCCACGCCGAGTTCGCGCACTTCGTCCTTGAACAGTTCGCGCAGCGGCTCCAGCAGCTTGAGGTGCAGCGTTTCCGGCAGGCCGCCGACGTTATGGTGCGACTTGATGGTGTGCGCCTTCTTGGTCTTGGAGCCAGCCGATTCGATCACATCCGGGTAGATGGTGCCCTGCGCCAGCCACTTCGCTTTCGGCAGCTTCGCCGCCTCGCGTTGGAATACCTCGACAAATTCGCGCCCGATGATCTTGCGCTTCTGCTCCGGGTCGGTGACGCCAGTCAGATGTTTCATGAATTCCGCACTGGCATCGACATGGATCACTTTCATGTGCAGATTTTCGGAGAAGGTCTGCATCACCTGCCCGGCCTCGTTGAAGCGCAGCAGGCCGTTGTCGACGAACACACAGGTGAGCTGGTCGCCGATGGCGCGGTGAATCAGCGCCGCCGCCACCGATGAATCGACGCCACCAGACAGTCCCAGGATCACCTCGTCCGAGCCGACCTCGGAGCGGATGTATCCCACCGCCTCCTCGATGTAGTCCGGCATGTTCCAGTCGTGGCCGCAGCCGCAGATGTCGTGCACGAAGCGCGCGATGATGGCCTTGCCTTGCAGGGTGTGGGTGACCTCGGGGTGAAATTGCAGCGCGTAGAACCGGCGCGCCTCGTCGGCCATGCCGGCGATGGGCGTGGCGGCATTGGAAGCGATCACCTTGAAGCCGGGCGGCAGCGCAGTGACCTTGTCGCCGTGGCTCATCCACACGTCGAGCAGGCCGTGACCTTCCTCGTTGACGCGATCCTGGATATCGCGCAGCAGAGCCGAGTGGCCGCGTGCGCGCACTTCGGCGTAGCCGAACTCCCGGTGCGTGGCGTTCTCCACGCCGCCGCCCAGTTGCGCCGCCATGGTCTGCATGCCGTAGCAGATGCCCAGCACCGGCACGCCCAGCTCGAACACCGTCTGCGGCGCCTTGGGCGTTTCCGCCTCGTACACCGAATTGGGTCCGCCGGACAGGATGATGCCGCGCGGCGCGAAATCGCGGACGAACTGGTCGGATACGTCCCAGCTGTGCAGTTCGCAATAGACGTTGGCCTCGCGCACCCGGCGCGCGATCAGCTGGGTGTATTGGGAGCCGAAATCGAGGATGAGGATTTTGGAATGCAACATAGGGGCTAGGGGCTAGGGGCTAGGGGGGTGGGAATCGAGCTTCGCTTTCAGCGCTTGCTGCAAGCCGCGCAACGTGCGCCCGATTTTCCCGGTCTGCTCCAGCAATTTGTTCAATGCTCCAATTTCCAGATAATTCAGTTTTTCAGATAACAAAAATTGCGTTTCGCGTTCCGCCAACGAGCCCATCGCCACCGAGATAAAATGCAAACATTCCCTGGTTGGATCGCGCGTGCGGCCTTCCGCGATATTGGATGGAACGGAAATGGCCGTACGTCGCAGCTGGCTAGTCAACCCGTAGGCTCGGAATTGGGGAACCGCTCGGTGAGCGAATAAACAACATACATAGCCAATTCCATTGCCAACAACCAAATTTAAAGATCGCGGCAGCTGGTAACGACAGCCACGGTTTTAGTCCCCAATCCCCCTGCCTTTTATTCCACTCGGTAATTCGGCGCCTCCTTGGTGATCTGCACATCGTGCACGTGCGATTCGCGGATGCCGGCGGCAGTGATCTCGACGAAATGCGCGCGCGTGCGCATTTCGTCTATGGTCTTGCAGCCAAGGTAGCCCATGCTGGAGCGCAACCCACCCATCAGCTGGTGTATCACCGCCAGCACGCTGCCCTTGTAAGGCACGCGGCCTTCGACGCCTTCCGGCACCAGCTTCTCTGCGCTGTCTTCCTCGTCCTGGAAATAGCGGTCGCTGGAGCCCTGCTGCATCGCGCCCAGCGAGCCCATGCCGCGATAGGATTTGTACGAGCGCCCCTGGTACAGCTCGATCTCGCCCGGCGCTTCCTCGGTGCCGGCAAACAGGCCGCCCAACATCACCGAATTGGCGCCGGCGGCGATGGCTTTGGAAATGTCGCCGGAATAGCGCACGCCGCCGTCCGCGATCATCGGCACGCCGCTGCCTTCCAGCGCCTGCGCCACATTCTGGATCGCGGTGATCTGCGGCACGCCGACGCCGGCAACGACGCGCGTGGTGCAGATCGAGCCGGGGCCGATGCCGACCTTGACGCCGTCGGCGCCGTGATCGACCAGCGCCTTGGCCGCATCTCCGGTGGCAATGTTGCCGCCTATCACCTGCACCTGCGGGAAGGTTTGCTTCACCCATTTGACGCGGTCGAGCACGCCCTGCGAATGGCCGTGCGCAGTATCCACCACCAGCACATCGACGCCGGCTTCGACCAGCAGCGCAGCGCGCTCCTCGGTGCCCTCGCCCACGCCGACCGCCGCGCCCACGCGCAGGCGCCCCTGGCTGTCCTTGCAGGCATAGGGGTGCTCGGTGGATTTGAGGATGTCCTTCACCGTGATTAGGCCGCGCAATTCGAAACTGCTGTTGATCACCAGCACGCGCTCCAGACGGTGACGATGCATCAACTCTTTCGCCTCGTCCAGGCTGGCGCCCTCCTTCACCGTCACCAGGCGCTCGCGCGGCGTCATGATGTTCTTCACCGGCTGATCGAGCTGAGTTTCGAAGCGCAAATCGCGGTTGGTAACGATGCCCACCACCACGCCCTGCTCCACCACCGGCAGGCCGGAAATCTTGTGCTGGCGGGTAAGCGCCAGCACTTCGCGCACCGTCATCGCCGGCGTGATGGTGATCGGATCCTTGACCACCCCGCTCTCGAAGCGCTTGACCTTGGCCACCTCGGCGGCCTGCACCTGCGGCAACATGTTCTTGTGTACGATGCCGATGCCGCCCTCCTGCGCCAGGGCAATGGCGAGGCGGCCTTCGGTCACCGTGTCCATCGCAGCGGACACCAGCGGGATGTTGAGCGTGATATTGCGGGTCAGTCGGGTGCTTAAACCGACCTCGCGCGGCAGCACGGACGAATGGGCGGGGACGAGCAGGACGTCGTCAAAGGTAAGCGCCTTCTGGACTATGCGCATGGATACCATCCTTTGCAAAACGCGCATTATACGCAAGCAGGCTGACCGCATAAAGCCCGTGCTTGTCGTGGGTGCTGGCACCCATGAAATCTCACAATGGGTAAGATTTGTTTGTCGCCGGATTTTTTGACACCCTGTACACGAACTTCAACAAAGGGAGTACGTCATGGCAAAAAAGAAAACCACCCCCAGCCTGCCCAAGCGCAACGTCGTGCCCGATCACCTCGACCTGCGCGATCGTCCTTACATGCCGGCGATTTCCGTCTCCCCCGGCAGAGAAATGCAGCCGCGTCTCGACCTGCCGGTGCTGCACCAGCACGACACCAACGCCTGCACCGGCTTTGCGCTGTCCAACGTGGTGAACTTCCTGCTGCGCAGCCGCGGCCGCAGGGAGCCACAGGTTTCGCCGTTCATGCTCTACTCCATGGCGCGGCGCTACGACGAATTTCCCGGTGCGCCCGAGGCCGATACCGGCTCCAGCCTGCGCGGCGCGATGAAAGGCTGGTACAAGCATGGCGCCTGCGCCTACGACCTGTGGCTGCAGCTCGACATGCCACCCGCCGCCAAACGCGCGCAGGACGACTGGTGGCTGGACGCCGCACAGCGCCCACTCGGTGCCTATTACCGCGTCGACACCCGTTCCATCACCGACATGCACGTCGCCCTCAACGAGGTCGGCATCCTCTACGCCAGCGCAGTCTGTCATGACGGCTGGATGGAAGGCCTGGACATCAAACCACCCAAGCGCGGCTACTGGGTCATCCCGCAGCGGAAGGCCACGCCGGGGGACGGCGGCCACGCCTTTGTCATCGTCGGCTACAACCAGCAGGGCTTCATCCTGCAGAATTCCTGGGGAACCGGCTGGGGCAGCGGCGGGCGCGCCATCATCAGCTACGACGACTGGCTGGAAAACGCCATGGACTGCTGGGTCGCCCAACTCGGTGTGGTGACCGAGCAACATATCGCCATCGCGGCTTCGCCTTCGCTGCGTGTCGAGCGGGGCAAGGTCAAGCTGGCGGGCGAAAGCAACCTGCGCAAGCGCGAAATCTCGCCCTTCATCATCGACATGGAAAACAACGGACGCCTCTCCAATACCGGCCAGTTCCGCACCCAGCGCGGCGACATCCAAGCGTTGACCACGCAGCATATCGAGACCGCGCGCAAGCAATGGGGGCTTGCCGCCAACGCGCCGACCGACATCGCCATCTACGCCCACGGCGGCCTCACCAGCGAGGAAGATGCCGCAGAGACCGCGGCGAAGTGGATTCCGGCGCTATATGAAGCGCAAATTTTTCCGATCTTCCTGATGTGGGAGACCGACCTGTTCTCCACGCTGAAAAACCGCCTGGAAGACCTGATCACCGGCCAGCCGCGCCCCACCGCAGGCCTCGGCGACCAGTTGAAGCGCTTCTGGAATCAGCGCCTGGAGCGCCTGCTCGCCGGCCCCGGCACCACGATCTGGGGCGAAATGAAGGACAACGCCGGCAAGATTTCCGCAGGCGATGACAGCGGCGGGCGCCTGCTCTACGAATACGCCAAACAGTCGCCGTGGTTCACCAAGACGCCGGTGCGCCTGCATCTGATCGGCCACTCCGCCGGCTCCATTGCGCACAGCTACATCGTCGATCGCCTGTGCAAGCTGGGCTGGACTTTCGACAGCATCAACCTGATGGCGCCGGCGGTGACGGTGGACCTGTTCAAAGAGACCGTGGTGCCGCAACTCAAGGCGGGCAAGGTCAAGCGTCTCAATCAGTTCCACCTCACCGACCTCGCCGAGCAGGCCGACCCCACCTGCAAGCCTATCCTGTATTACACACGCTCGCTGCTCTACCTGGTGTCGGAATCGTTCGAGCACGGCGTACGCACGCCCATCCTCGGCATGGAAAAATATTTCAACGAGCACATTGCCAGCCTCGGCCTGAAAAACGTGCAAGCCTGGTCCGCGCCGCTGGGCGCCAGCCAGAGTACCACACATGGCGGCTTCGATGACGACCGTACCACCATGGACAGCATCATCGGCCTGATCAAGACCGGCAAGCTGCCGAAATGACGGGACCCGTATGGCAGCCGATCTCAATACGCTGACGCCTGAATTCCGCAAACAGGTACGCCAGTTGCTCATGCTGTGCGAACAGCATGGCGTGCTGATGCGCCCCTATTTTGCCGTGCGCTCGCCGCTCGATCAGCCCCGGCAAAACGCAGCAAAAAGAAATAAGCAGGAAGCGGGTTAACAATACGATTACGACAATATCCGCACCACTGTCCTGCCTCTGGACTGCCCCGCCAGCATCATTGCGAACGCCTGCGGCAGGTCGTCCAGCGTGACCGTGCGCGTCACTTCCGCCAAGTGGCGCGGGCGCAGATCGGAGGCGATGCGCCGCCACAATTCGAGACGCAGCGGCATCGCGGTTTGCGCCGAATCGACGCCGATCAGGCGCACGCCGCGCAGGATGAAGGGAAACACCGTGGTGTGCAGTTCAGTTCCGCCAGTGTTGCCGAAGCTGGCGATCAGGCCGTTGTAGGCCATGGTACGGGTGAACCACGCCAGCGTGTCGCCACCCACCGCATCGAACGCCGCCACCCACAGGCCCTTCTCCAGCGCCTTGTCGCTGGGCTGGATCGCGCTACGCGGCAGAATTTCGGCCGCGCCCAAGTGGCGCAAGTAATCGTGTTCGCTGTCCTTGCCGGTGATCGCGGTGACTACGTAACCGCGCGCAGCAAGCATGTCGATGAGCAGGCTGGCGACGCCGCCACTGGCGCCGCTCACCGCCACCTTACCGTTGCCGGGCGCCAGACCGTTGAGTTCAAGCAGGTAGATGGCCTTGGCTGCGGTGAAACCCGCCGTGCCCAGCGCCATCGCATCAAACAGGGTCAGCCCGGCCGGCAGCGGCACCAGCCAGTCAGCCGGTACGCGCGCGTATTCGGCGAAGCCACCGTCGTGCGCCACACCGAGGTCGTAACCGGTAGCAAGCACCGCGTCGCCGGCGCGGAAGTGCGCGTCATCCGATGACACCACCGTGCCGGCCAGATCGACGCCGCCCACGCAGGGAAAGCGGCGGATCACGCGCCCCTTGCCGGTGGCGCCGAGTGCATCCTTGTAATTGACGCTGGAGTACTCGACGCGCACCACCACCTCGCCGGGGTCGAGCTGATCCAGCGTCGTCCCGACCAGGCGCCCGGCAACTTGGCCGTCCTCCTCAAAAACACGATACGCTTTGAAGCTCTCCATGCTTGCAGTGTAGTGCTACCGTGGTTAAGGTGAAAAATTTCTCAGAAAAAACAATTGAACCGCAGGGAGCGCGAAAGACGCGAGGAAAGGCAAAAAACTCTCGATGTGAGATCGCTGCATCTCGAATTCCCCGGCGTCCTCAGCGTCCTCTGTGCCCCCGCGGTAATTAACCGGTTTTACCTTGCACCCTTCGCGTCCCTTGCGGTGAACCTTGTCTTGTTCAACATCACGGCAAATGCGGTTCGCCCAAGTAGCGTACGCTTTGCATTTCCACCAGCCGGCTTGCAGTGCGCGAGTATTCCTCCTGCTGCGAGGGCGGGAAGATTTCTGCCAGCACCGCCTCCGCGCCCAGCATAAGCTTGACGCGACGGTCGTAAAATTCGTCCACCAACCATATGAAGCGCCGCATTGCCTCACTGTCCGCTTCCGAAAACCTGGGCAGGTTGGACACGAACACGGTATGGAAACGCTTGGCGAGCTCGATGTAATCCGACTGCGCTCGGGGCCCGCCGCACAGATCGATGAACTCGAACCACGCCGCGCCGGCGCCGTGCTGGCGCACACGGATCATCCTGCCGTCAATTTCCAGGCGCGTCTCGCCTTCGCCGACGTGGCGCGCGATGCGCAGGAAGGTATCGTGCAGCCTGGCCTCCGCACTCCTGCCGACCTGGTACACGCCGGCCTGCTCCAGGGTTTGCAGGCGGTAGTCGCGTCCGCCGTCGACGTCGATCAGTTCAAGATGCGTCTTGAGCAGTTCGATCGCCGGCTCGAACTGGCTGCGCTGCAGGCCGTGCCGGTACAAATCGTCCGGATGCTGGTTGGAAGTGATAACCAGCACGACGCCGTGCTCGAACAAGCCTTCGAGCAGGCGGCGCATGATCATGGCATCGCCGATGTCGGTGACATGCAATTCATCCAGGCACAGCAGCTTGGCTTCGGCGGCGAGGCTGGCCGCCACCGCCTGCACCGGGTCGCTGCGTCCCTGCAATTCAGTCAGCTCGCGGTGCACGCGCTGCATGAAACGGTGGAAGTGCAAACGGCGCTTGTGGGTGATCGGCATGCACGCATAGAAACTATCCATCAGGAAGCTCTTGCCGCGCCCGACGCCGCCCCACAGGTAAATGCCCTTGTGCTGCCTCTTCTGGGCGAGCCAGCCCAGCACGCCGCCGTGCTCGCCGATCAGCAGTTCATCGTGCAGCTTCTGGAAATACGGCAAGGTCTGCTGTTGCGCGGCGTCGAGCTCGAAGCCGTGACGCCGGGCATGTTCGCGCAGCCAAGCTTCCACATCGCTGCCGCGCGGCGCCGGTGGGTGTGTTCCCATCAAATATGCAGGGCGCGCTTGTTCGCGGCCAGCGCCGCCTCGTGCAGCGCTTCTGACAAGCTGGGATGGGCGTGGATGGTGCGTGCCACGTCCTCGCCGCTGGCCTGGTATGCCATCGCCGTTACCGCCTCGGCGATCAGTTCGCCGGCGCAAGGGCCGATGATGTGCACCCCGAGAATGCGGTCGCTGGCGGCATCAGTGAGCATCTTGGCGAAACCGCTGCCCGCGCCCAAAGCACGCGCGCGGCCGTTGGCGGAGAACGGGAACTGCCCGACGCTGTAGGCCACGCCATCGGCTTTCAGCTGCTGCTCGGTCTTGCCCACCCAGGCGATTTCCGGCGCGGTGTAGATCACCGCTGGAATGACGTCATAATCGACATGGCCGGCTTGCCCGGCGATCAATTCGGCGACCATCACCCCTTCTTCGGACGCCTTATGCGCCAGCATGGCGCCGCGCACCACGTCGCCCACTGCGTACACGTTGGGCGCATGGGTACGGCAATGTTCGTCCACGGCAATGAAACCGCGCGTATCCACCTCGACACCGACCGCAGCGGCATTGACGCTAGCGCTATTTGGCACGCGCCCGGTAGCGACGATGAGCCTGTTGAAGGCCAGTTTGTGGCTGCCCTCGGCATCGGCATATTCCACCGTCACCTGCTTCTTGCCGGCCTTCACCGCGGCGATTTTCACACCAAGCTGAATGGCCAGCCCCTGCTCCTTGGTAAAAGTGCGCCAGGCTTCCTTGGCCACCTGTTCGTCGGCAGCAGCGAGAAAGGTCGGCAGCGCTTCGAGTATCGTCACTTCGCTGCCCAGGCGACGCCATACGCTGCCCAGTTCCAGCCCGATCACGCCGGCACCGATGATGCCCAGGCGCGGCGGCACCGCATCGAAGGCCAGCGCGCCGGCATTATCCACAATCAGCTCGCCGTCCACCGGCGAAAAATCGAAATGGCGCGGCGACGAACCGGTAGCAATGATGACGTGCCTGGCCGTCACCGTTTCCTGCTTGCCGGCGTCGTCCACTTCCAGCGTGTAGACCTCGCCGCCGGATACGAAGCGCGCCGTGCCGTGCATGGCAGCGACCTTGTTCTTGCGCAGCAGCATGGCAATGCCGCCGGTGAACTGCGCGACGATCTTGTCCTTGCGCGCCATCATGGTGGCGAGGTCGAGCGCAACCCCGCTCACCTTGACCCCGTGCACGGCGAACTCATGTTTCGCCTTATGGAAATTCTCGGAGGATTCGAGCAGCGCTTTGGATGGAATGCAACCGACATTCAAGCAGGTGCCGCCCAGGCTAGCCTTGCCCTGCGGGTTTTTGAACGCGTCTATGCACACGGTGTCGAGACCGAGCTGCGCGCAGCGGATCGCCGCCACATAACCGCCAGGTCCGGCGCCGATCACTGCCACGTCGTATGTTTGAGCCATTTATAAATCCTTTTCACCGCCAAGGAGACGAAGCAAAAATTGGGTTTCCTCCGCGTCCTCTGCGTCCTCTGTGGTTAGTGCTTTTGGTATTCGCTTACACTTCCAGCAGCAAACGCGACGGGTCTTCCAGCGCTTCCTTGATCGCGACCAGGAACAGCACCGCTTCGCGCCCGTCGATGATGCGGTGATCGTAGGACAGCGCCAGGTAGTTCATCGGGCGAATCACGATCTGGCCGTTTTCCACCACCGGCCGTTCCTTGGTGGCGTGGATGCCGAGGATGGCCGACTGTGGCGGGTTGAGGATGGGGGTGGAAAGCATGGAGCCGAACACGCCGCCGTTGGAAATCGAGAAGGTACCGCCGGTGAGCTCTTCCAGTGTGATCTTGCCTTCCTTGGCGCGCGCGCCAAAATCGGCGATCTGTTTTTCGATGGCAGCAAAAGACATCTGGTCGGCATCGCGAACGATGGGCACCACCAAGCCGCGCTCGCTGCCGACGGCGATGCCGATGTCGAAATAGCCGTGGTAGACGATATTGTTGCCGTCCACCGAGGCGTTGACCACCGGGAACTTCTGCAATGCCGCGATCGCCGCCTTGACGAAGAACGACATGAAGCCGAGCTTGATGCCGTGTTGCTTCTCGAATTTGTCCTTATAGCGGTTGCGCAGATCGATCACCGCCTGCATGTTGACTTCGTTGAAGGTGGTGAGGATCGCCGCCTGCTGTTGCGCCTGCACCAGGCGCTCGGCGACACGCTGGCGCAAGCGCGACATCGGCACGCGCTGTTCGCTGCGGCTGCCACCGGCGACACCCGCCCGCTTCTCTTCGAATTCCGGCTGGTCGCCCGCTTGCAGTTGCGCGAGCACGTCCTGCTTGGTGACGCGGCCGTCGCGTCCGCTGCCGGACAGTGCCGCGGCATTCACGCCGTGTTCTTCGGCAATTTTCTTCGCCGCCGGCATCACCCTGGCCTCGGTGGATTTGGCCGATGCCACCATGGCCTCGGTTTTGGCTGTCGCCTTGGCGGTGGGTTTTGCGTCGGTGTCTATGGTCGCCACCAGGTCGTCGCTGGTCACCGCGCTGCCTTCGCCCTTGATGATTTTCTTCAGCACGCCGGCCTGCGGCGCCGGCAGTTCCAGCACCACCTTGTCGGTTTCCACGTCGATCAGGTTTTCGCCGCGCTCGACGTATTCGCCTTCCTTCTTGTGCCAAGACAGCAACGTGGCTTCCGACACCGATTCGGACAGCATGGGCACTTTCACTTCGACTAGCATGGCTGCTCCATTCTCATGATGTGTTTCAGCGGATGCGGAGCGGATCGAATGCGGCGGCGATCAGCTCCTTCAATTGTGCCTGATGCAGCGCGGCATAGCCCACCGCCGGAGATGCCGACGATGGCCGCAGCGCGTACCAGAGCTTCTGTTCCGGACGCATGTGGCGCAGCAGGTAATGCTGGATGCGGTGCCACGCCCCCTGGTTGCCAGGTTCTTCCTGGCACCATACCACTTCGCCCGCCTTGGCATAGCGCTTGACCTCGGCCTCGAACGCCTGGTGCGGGAAGGGGTAAATCTGTTCCAGGCGCAGGATGGCAATGTCCCTGGCGTCACGCTTGTTGCGCTCGGCGATAAGATCGTAATACACCTTGCCGCTGCACACCACGATGCGCCGCACTTTTTTCACGTTCAGCTTTTCGACCTCGGGGATGAGCGGCTGAAAGGCGCCGTGCGCCAGGTCTTCCAGGCTGGACACCGAATCCTTGTTGCGCAGCATGCTCTTCGGGCTCATCACGATGAGCGGCTTCCTCATCGGCCTGATCATCTGGCGGCGCAGCATGTGAAACATCTGCGCCGGGGTGGAAGGCACGCACACCTGGATGTTGTAGTCGGCGCACAGTTGCAGGTAGCGCTCCAGCCGCGCCGAGGAATGCTCCGGCCCCTGTCCTTCGTAGCCGTGCGGCAGCAGCATCACCAGCCCGCACAGGCGCCCCCACTTCACCTCGCCGGAGGCAATGAACTGGTCGATCACCACCTGCGCGCCGTTGGCAAAGTCGCCGAACTGCGCTTCCCACAGCACCAGATGGTTCGGCTCGGCGGTGGCGTAGCCGTATTCGTAGCCGAGCACGGCTTCTTCCGACAGCACCGAGTTGATGACGATGAAATCGCCCTGCTTGGGCGCGATATGGCGCAGCGGCACGTAGATGCCTTCGTCGCCGCGGCCGTCGTTCTGGTCGTGCAACACGGCATGGCGGTGGAAGAAAGTGCCACGCCCGGAATCCTGCCCGGACAGGCGTACCGCGTAGCCCTGCTTGACCAGCGAAGCGTAGGCGAGATTTTCCGCCATGCCCCAGTCCAGCGGCAGCTTGCCTTCGCCCATCAGCACGCGGTCGGCAATGATTTTTTCCACACGCGGGTGCAGCTTGAACCCGGCCGGAATGTCGGTGAGGCGCTGCGCCAGCGCACGCAATTCCTCGAGCGGCACGCCGGTATCCGCCGGCTCGTCCCATTTGGTATTCTTGAACGGCGTCCAATCCACCGCATAAGGCGGCTTGTGATCCTGCAGGATGGTCTTATTGGTATGCTCGCCTGCATCCATCGCGGCACCGAAAGCCTGGATCATACGCTCGGCTTCACCCGCCGCGATCACGCCCTCACCTTGCAGCCTGTCGGCGTAACGCTTGCGCGTGCCGGGATGGGCGTTGATAATCTTGTACATCTGCGGCTGCGTCACCATGGGCTCGTCCTGCTCGTTGTGGCCGAGCTTACGGAAGCACAGCATATCGACCACCACGTCCTTGCCGAATTCCATACGAAAGTCGAACGCGATCTCGGTGACCAGCAGCACCGCTTCCGGGTCGTCGCCGTTGACGTGGAAGATCGGTGCCTCGATCATTTTCGCCACGTCGCTGCAATACAGGGTGGAACGGGTATCGCGCGGATCGGAGGTGGTAAAGCCGATCTGGTTGTTGATGATCACGTGCACCGTGCCGCCTGTATGGTAGCCGCGCGTCTGCGACAGATTGAGTGTCTCCATCACCACCCCCTGCCCGGCAAACGCCGCGTCACCGTGGATCAGCACCGGCAGCACGCGCTTGCCGTCATGGTCGCCGCGGCGGTGCTGGCGCGCGCGTACCGAGCCTTCCACCACCGGGTTGACGATCTCCAGGTGCGACGGGTTGAACGCCAGCGTCACGTGCATCGCTCCACCCGCCGTGGCGATGTTGGAGGAGAAGCCTTGGTGATATTTGACGTCGCCGGAAGGCAACTTGTTGAGCTGGGTGCCCTCGAATTCGCGGAACAGGTCCGACGGTTGCTTGCCGAGAATGTTGACCAGCACGTTGAGGCGACCACGATGCGCCATGCCGATCACCGTCTCGCCCACGCCCTGGCTGCCGGCACGCTGCAGCATGTGGTCCAGCAGCGGAATCAGACTGTCTCCACCTTCCAGCGAAAAGCGCTTCTGCCCGACATAGCGCTTGTGCAGATAGCGCTCCAGGGTCTCGGCGGCGGTGAGGCGGTCAAGCAGGTTGCGCTTGGTCTGTGCGTCATACGACGGCTGTGCACGGCAGCCCTCCAGACGCTGCTGAATCCAGCGCTTCTGCCGGGTATCATTGATGTACATGTATTCGGCGCCGATGCTGCCGCAATAGGTCGTCCGCACCGCCTGCAGGATTTCGCGCAGGCTGGCCTCGTCCGGCCCGACCAGCGAGCCGGTGTTGAAACGTGTATCGAGATCAGCGTCGGTGAAGCCGTAATGCGCCGGGTCGAGTTCGGGTAGGACCTGCTTGGGGTAAAGCTTGAGCGGATCGAGGTCGGCACAGCGCACGCCGAGGAAGCGGTGTGCGTTGATGAGTTGCAGCACCGCCACCTGCTTGCGCGCATCCACCGCGGCGGCACCGGCGGCAACCCGGTGCCGGGCCAGTTGCTTGTAGGCTGCGCGCACCGGCGCATGCGGCACGTCGCGCGCGGCGCCGGCCTGTTGCAGACTGTCGAAATAGGAACGCCAGCGCGCCTCCACCGAAGCCGGATCGGCGAGGTAGTCCTCGTATAGCGCCTCGACGAACGCGGCGTTGGCGCTGTTCAGGTAAGAAGTTTCCAGCAGTTGTTGCAACGACTCCATTGCGCCTTTCCGCCGGAGCGCCGTGCTAGCGTTTTCCGATAGGCACGTAGTCGCGTTTCACCGCGCCGGTATATAGCTGGCGCGGGCGGCCGATCTTGCGCTCGGCGTCCGACATCATTTCATTCCACTGCGAAATCCACCCCACCGTGCGCGCGATGGCGAACATCACCGTGAACATGTTCACCGGGATGCCCAGCGCGCGCAGCACGATACCCGAATAGAAATCCACGTTCGGGTACAGCTTCTTCTCCTTGAAGTAATCGTCCTCCAGGGCGATGCGCTCCAGCTCCAGCGCCATCTGGAACATGCGGTCATTGTGCAGCCCCAGTTCCTCGAGCACCTCGTGGCAGGTCTCGCGCATCACGTTGGCGCGCGGGTCGAAGTTCTTGTAGACCCGGTGGCCGAACCCCATCAAGCGGAAGCTGTCGTTCTTGTCCTTGGCACGCGCCACGAATTTTGGAATGTTTTTGCTATCGGCAATCTCGTCCAACATCTTGAGCACCGCCTCGTTAGCACCGCCGTGCGCAGGCCCCCATAGGGCGGCGATACCGGAAGCGATACAGGCGAACGGGTTGGCGCCGCTTGATCCGGCCAAGCGCACGGTCGAGGTGGAAGCATTCTGCTCGTGATCCGCGTGCAGGATGAAGATGCGCTCCAGCGCCTTCACCAGCTTGGGATTGGACACATACTCCTCGGCCGGGGTGCCAAACATCATGTAGAGGAAATTCTCGACGTAGCCGTAGGAGTTCTTCGGGTACATGAACGGCTGGCCGACGTTGTACTTGTAGCACATCGCCGCCAGGGTCGGCACTTTGGCCAGCAGGCGGAACGCGGAAACCTCGCGGTGCTCCGGGTTGGTGATGTCGAGCGAGTCATGATAGAACGCCGACAGCGCACCGACCACGCCCACCATCACCGCCATCGGGTGCGCATCGCGGCGGAAGCCGGTATAGAAACGCGCGATCTGCTCGTGCACCATGGTGCGGTGCATGATCTTCTGGTCGAACTCTGTCTTGCGCTGTGCATTCGGCAATTCTCCGTACAGCAGCAAGTAACAGACCTCCAGGAAATCCGCCTTCTCGGCAAGCTGCTCGATCGGATAGCCGCGGTAATAGAGCTGGCCGGCATCGCCGTCGATATAGGTGATTTTCGATTCGCAGCTGGCGGTGGCGACAAAGCCAGGGTCGTAGGTGAACAGCCCGGCCTTGGCCAGATTGCGGATGTCGACCACGTCCGGCCCCAGCGTGCCGCCCATGACCGGCAGTTCTATCGGCGCACGGCCGTCGCTGAACACCAGCGTCGCCGTTTTCTTTTTATCCATCTGATTCCCCCCCCAGCCTATGCGTAAAAACGGGTGTAGTTTAGCAGGAGCGGCGCGGGCTGTCTCATGTCGCGCGCAACAGCAGCACCATCTCGCGCACCCCCTGCTCGGGCTCGGCGCTCGTCGCGATCAAATCCCACAATTCGTTGTCGGGCAGGTCCAGCAAGGCCTGTAACTGGCCAGTTTGCCGGGCATCCAGCGCGGCCGCATGGCGATCCAGGAATGCCGTCAGCACCAGGTCCAGTTCGAGCATGCCGCGCCGGCAACGCCAGCGCAGGCGCTCGATTTCCTTCCCGGTCATACGCTGCGCATCAGCATCAGTTCCTTGATCTTGCCGATCGCCTCGGTGGGGTTCAGCCCTTTCGGGCAGACGTCGACGCAGTTCATGATCGAGTGGCAGCGGAACAGGCGGTATGGGTCGTTGAGGTCGTCGAGCCGCTCCGAAGTGGCCTGGTCGCGGCTATCGGCGATGAAGCGGTAGGCTTGCAGCAGCGCCGCCGGGCCGGCGAACTTGTCCGGGTTCCACCAGAACGACGGGCAGGCGGTGGAGCAGCAGGCGCACAGGATGCATTCGTAGGCCCCGTCCAGTTCGGCGCATTCCTCCGGCGTCTGCAAGCGTTCCGTTTCCGGCGGCGGCTCGTTGTTGATGAGATAGGGCCTCACCGAATGGTACTGCTTGAAGAATTGCGTCATGTCCACGATCAGGTCGCGGATTACCGGCTGCCCCGGCAGCGGGCGCAGCTCAATCGGCTCCTTCAGGCTTTTCAGCGGCGTGATGCAGGCCAGGCCGTTCCTGCCGTTGATGTTCATCGCGTCGGAACCGCACACGCCCTCGCGACAGGAGCGCCGGAAGCTGAGGCTGTCGTCCTCGGCCTTGAGCAGCATGATGGCATCGAGCAGCATCATGTTGGGATTGTCGATTTCCAGCTCGTAATCCTGCATGTAAGGCGCCTGGTCGGTTTCAGGGTTATATCGGTAGATCAAAAATTTCATCGTTCCCTCCCTCGCTCAATACATCGTCTCGCCCGCCACCGGCGCGCATGCGCCATTCAGCCGCGCCAAGTTGTTGTGCGCCTTGACATGGCCGGGATTGAGCCGGATCGCCACGCAATAGGCGCGCACCGCGTCCGCCTTGCGTCCCTCCAGCTGATAGGCATAACCCAGATTATTCCAGACGCGCGCCTTGTTGGGCGATTTTGCCACGGTATCTTCCCACAGCGCCACTTCACTGTGATAAATCGTATTGCGCGCCAGCGTTGTTGCCGTCAGCACGCCGCACAGCAATACCAGCGTCAATACCGCCACACGCCGCGGCAAGCGCTGCCCGGCCTCAACTGCCAGCGCAAACAACATGGGCCAATCCGCCCAATACAATTGACGCTCATTGGCGATGTCGGCGCGCGGGAAAAAGGTGTTCAACGGCAGCAGGTGCAGCAGCAGCCAGACCAGTCCCAGGCTCAGCCAGGGGCGCGCGGCACGGCAATACACGGCAGCCGCGCCCGCCGCCAGGATCAGCAGCAACTGCGGCCATACCGTGTCCGCATTTTTAATGACCGCCCAGTCGGGATCGATGTTGAGCGCGAACGGCCAGAACAGCTTGCCGGCCTGCACCACGCTCACATATGCCTGGGTGAGGAAGCTGTCATGCAGGGAACGTAGCTGCACGCTCTCCCACATCAGCGTCCAATATTTGGGATGAACCAGCAAAACCAGCACAGCCATGGCAAACAGCAGCCAATACGGCCATTGCCGCTGCACCACCACCCGCCACGGCGTGCGGCATGCCCACTCCCACGCCAGCAGCGCCAGCGGAAACAGCATCGCGCTCTCCTTGGTCAGCAGCGCAAGCATGGACAACCCCAGTGACAACAAGCGCAGTTTGTACTGCCCAGGTGCCAAACTGCGCTCATAAGTCCACAGCGCGGCGAAGTAGAACAAGGTCATCAGCGACGCGGAGCGCCCACTGAGGTAGGTCACCGCCTCGCTATGCAGCGGGTGCACGGCAAACAGCAGTGCCGCGCACAAGGCCGGGCCGCACCAGTCGCGCTCCGCATCGCAGCGCCGGCCGAATTGCAGCGCGAGCAAGTAAACCAGCATGGTGTTGCCGCCATGCACCAGCAGGTTGAACAGATGAAATCCGAATGTTCCGAACGTACCCACGCCCAGCGCATGATTGAGCAGGTAGCTCAGCTTGAGCAAGGGGCGATAACCGTTGGCAAGGCTACCGAGCCAGGCATCCCATGCCTGTGTTTCGGTGGCATTGACGATGACCTTGTAATCGTCGAACTGGAACGCGCCCCAGAAGGCATTGCCGTAGGCCAGCAGCACCGCGCCCGCCAGCGTCAGGCAGACGGTCGAATCACGCGGCACGGGCGACATGCGCAAAGGCGCGGCTCAGCATTTCATCGGCATCCCACCAGCGGTCGGGCGCATTAAGCATCACCAGCAGCACCCTCACCGACCCGCGCTGCGCCAGCGCGATCAGGCATTTTCCGGCGCGCTGCGTGTAACCGGTTTTGACGCCGACCGCGCCGCGGAAGCGGTCGATCAGCGCGTTGCCGTTCTCCAGCCGGAAAGTGCGCGAACCGTCGGCCAAGGCAATCTCCAGGCGACGCTGCGACACGATGGCGGCGAACACCTCGTTGCGCAGCGCAAGCTCGGTGAGGCTCGCCAAGTCGTAGGCGCTGGAATAATGCCTTGTGTCATCGTGGCCGCACGCGTTGCTGAAATGGGTATCGCGCAAACCCAGTTCTTGCGCGCGCCGGTTCATCAAGACAACGAAGCCGCCTTCATCGCCGGCAATGTGGCTGGCCAGCGCATGACAGGCGTCGTTGGCGGAGGCCAGCAGCGCCGCCGCCAGCAAGTCGACGACGCGTAACCTGTCGTTAGCGCGCAGCCCCAGTTTGCTGCCGCTCTCCGTAACGGCATCAGCACGCACCGTCACCAGGGCCTGCGGATCGGCGCGCTCCAGCGCCAGCAGTGCGGTCATGATTTTGGTGAGGCTGGCAGGAGGCAGGCGCCGGTGCGCGGCCTTTTCCCACAACACAGCATCGCCCGCCTTGACCAAGTAAGCCACGGCGGCCTGTGGAAACGGATCCGGCGCCGCCCAGCCCGGCACAACCCACAGCCAGGCCACAAACAGCAACACGGCGCATCGTACCCCCTTCATCTAGAAACCGAACAAGCCTTTCAGTTTCTTGGCGCCATCCAACACCGCCCCGGCAGGATTGTCGCCGGCACCGGTTTTTTCCTCTTTCTGCTCGGCGGCAGCATCCTTGGGCTTGCTGCCGAACAGCTTGCCGATCAGGCTGCCGCTATCCGCGTTTCCTTCATCCGCCGCCTCGTCATCGGTGACGACTTCATAGCGGCTCTTGTTTTTCGAGTACCTGGCGCAAATCGGCGCGTACTGGTTGTCGTGATCCGAGGTGTAATCGCGCCCCCAGGCTTCACAATGCTGCTTGGCCAATGCCTGCGCCTCGCCTGGACAATTAGCGGCAAGGAAACCGTACCTGCCCTCGTCTTTCGCCTTCTGGCAGATGGCGCGCTCGGCCTTTCCCATGTCGATGCCGCACTCGACCGACAGCGCGCGCGGCGCCTTCTCGCCCATCTGTTTACGCATCTCGACGGCGTTTTTCTCGCTCGCCGCCAGTTCGCGGTAAACCGCATAGTCGGAGGATTGCACGCGCACCTTGTCGCACATGCTCTTCTTCATGTCGGCGCATGGCGTGCCCGGATAGATGAACTGGCTGTAGCCGCCGACCAGCGCCTTGCCGCCCTCTTCGAGCAGTTTCCCACACTCGACGCGCTGCTTCTCGCTGGCCTCCTTCATCGGCGCCAGCGCAACCTCCTCCATGCGCCTCCTCTCCTCGGCGGCATCACACTTGCCGATGCGCTTGCCGTCATAGGTCATGGTCATGTCACCGTCCCTGGAGTGCATCTTCACCTTGCCGCTGTAGGTGTCCGCGCCATAGATCATCTCTCCACTGCCGCTCATAGGGTTCTCGCCCTCGCAGCTCATCTTCCAGCTCATCCTGTTGCCGGAAACCTTGACGTCGCTCATCTTGCAATTCCTGTCGCCCGGGAGGGCCTGGTTGGGATCCTTTTCCTTGCCCTTGGGTATGCATATCTTGCTCGCCTGCGCAGGCATCACGAAAGGCATGCCGGCCATTTCCATCTTGCTGCTGATTTCCCACAACTCGTCCTTGCCCGTGGCAAAAGCGGGCGAACCTATCCACGTCAGGGCGGCAACAAGACTGCAACATGCGAACTTGATATTCATGATCACTCCCGCGCCTTGCGGCGCAAATTGTCACATCAGGGCAAACAGCTTCTTGGAACCCACCACCTTGGCTATGTAGTCGCGCGTCTCCTCGTACGGCAGGGACTGGCGCAATGCCTCGTACACTTCATCCGCGCGCATGGAATTGATCTTCTCAATCGCCTCGATCACGCGCTCCTTGCCGTTGCGATTGTCAGAAAAGGCGCGCATCACGTTGCTCGGCCCGGTGTTGTATGCGGCGATGGCGCAGTATTCACGCGACACCGGGTCGTCGATTTCATGCAGCATGGTCTCGTTCATCAGCAGGCTCAAGTAGGCCGAGCCCAGCTCGATGTTGTTTTCGGCATCATAAAGATAGTCCACGCTCGGTTCCTGATCCACCCCCTTGACCTTGCCGTAGGCGGCGCGCCCGCCGCTTTTCGGCACCAGTTGCATCAAGCCATACGCCACGCTGGAACGGGCATAGGGGTTGAAGCTGCTTTCGGTCTTGATCACTGCATAGACCAGGCTGCGGCTCACCCGGTTGGCCTCGGCGTACTTGTTGACCAGCGGCGCATACTGCCGCGCGCGCTTGTCGATGTGGTTGTTGACCATGTTGAATTGCACGTACAGTACCTTTTTCGGCTTGCCGTCGACGTCTATGCTGCGCGTCTGCATCTTGTTGTCGACCAGGAAATCCGCGTAATTTTCGATCTCCCGACGCGTGTACACCAGCTTGCCGTTCTGGTCGGCAACCAGGCCCTGCATATAGGGAGTGCCGTTGAGCTCGATCTCCTTGTCAGAGAACAAATCCACCGCGCGCGGATCGCGGGGCGTCAGCATGGCAGTAACGATGGCGCCGCGCAGTCTGGCTTTCGCCTTGTCCTCCTCCAGGTGCTCGATCACCACGCTGCCCTGGTCGAAATCGACGATGGTGCGGTTCTTGAAGTTCTCGGTGTATTTCACGTAGCGGGTGCGGGTTGGCACTTCCTCGGCCTCCTTTTTCCCCCACTGCTCGCCGGATCTTTTCTTGAGCTTGCCAAGCAGGCGGTTATATTCGTCTTGCGCCTTCCTGATATCGCTGAAGGCCAGCTCCGGGTTGTACTTGTAGGAATTGATACGCCCTTCCAGCAGGACGCGCACGGCCTGGCGCGGGTCCTTGCTGAGCGCGACGTCGATCATCTGCCGCGTCGAGCACGCGGCCAGGATGGCGAAAAGCAGCAGCAAGACGAGGACACGCATCATCCCCTACCCCGCAAGATCAATAAGTCCTCGCCTTGGGCGGGAACGATTCCACCGTGAGCGGCTTCAGCCGCACCGGCTTGTAGTCGATCTGGCCATCGCGACTGTGGTAGAGCGTATGCTTCAGCCAGCGGTCGTCGTCGCGCTTGGGATAGTCGTCGCGCGCATGCGCACCGCGGCTTTCTGTACGCGCCGCCGCGGAAATGATGCTGGCCAGCGCCACTTCCATCAGGTTGTCGAGCTCCAGCGCCTCGATGCGCGCGGTGTTGAACACCTTGCTGTGGTCGCGTATCACCGCCCGCTGCAGGCGCTCGGCGATCTCGCGCATTTTCACCACGCCCTCTTCCAGCACCGCAGCGGTGCGGAACACGCCGCAATGGCCCTGCATGTTCCGGCGCATTGCGCCGGCAACTGCTTCTACCGACTCCGATCCTTCCTTGCGCTCCCAGCGCGCCAGCCGCGCCAGGGCAAAATCAGTGGCATCGGCGGGCACCGGCTTGGGGAAAGGGTTCTCTTTAAGGAACTCGATCATGTTCTCGCCGGCGGCACGCCCAAACACCAGCAGATCGAGCAGCGAGTTGCCACCCAGGCGGTTGGCACCGTGTACCGACACGCAGGCGCATTCGCCCACCGCGTACAACCCCGGCACCACCTCTTCCGGGCCATGGTTGGCCGGCGCCACCACTTCGGCGCGATAGTTGGTGGGGATGCCACCCATCATGTAATGGCAGGTCGGCACCACCGGGATCGGGTCGCGCACCGGGTCGACATGGGCAAACTTGATCGCGATCTGGCGGATGCCGGGCAGGCGCGACTGGATCACCTCCTCGCCGAGGTGGTCGAGCTTGAGCAGCACGTGGTCGCCGTTCGGGCCGCAACCGCGGCCCTCGTGTATCTCCACCGCTATGGCGCGCGCCACCACGTCGCGCCCGGCCAAGTCTTTGGCATTGGGCGCATAACGTTCCATGAAGCGCTCGCCGTTCTTGTTGACCAGGTAGCCGCCCTCGCCGCGCACTCCTTCGGTGATCAGCACGCCGGCGCCGGCCACGCCGGTGGGATGGAACTGCCAGAATTCCATGTCCTGCAAGGGAATGCCGGCGCGCGCCGCCATGCCGAGGCCATCGCCGGTATTGATGAATGCGTTGGTGCTGGCCTGGAAAATGCGCCCGGCCCCGCCGGTGGCGAGCAGGGTGGCGCGCGCCTCGAACAAGCAGGGGTCGCCGGTTTCCATTTCCAGCGCCACCACCCCCACTACCTGGCCGTCGGCATCGCGCACCAGGTCGATTGCCATATATTCGATGAAGAAATGCGTCTTCGCCTCGACATTCTTCTGGTACAGCGTGTGCAGCATGGCATGGCCGGTGCGGTCGGCTGCGGCGCAGGTGCGCGTCGCCTGCGGGCCACCGTAGCGCTGCGACTGGCCGCCGAACGGGCGCTGGTAAATCTTGCCGTTGCCCAGGCGCGAGAACGGCAGGCCGAAGTGCTCCATCTCGTACACCACCGCCGGACCGTTGCGGCACATGAACTCGATGGCATCCTGGTCGCCGAGGTAATCCGAGCCCTTCACCGTGTCGTACATGTGCCAGTGCCAGTTGTCTTCGGTCACGTTGCCGAGCGCGGCAGTGATGCCACCCTGCGCCGCCACCGTGTGCGAGCGCGTCGGGAACACCTTGGACAGCACCGCCACCTTCAGCCCGGCGCCGGCCAGGTGCAGCGCCGCGCGCATGCCGGCGCCGCCGGCGCCGACGATTACCGCATCAAATCTTCTCTTGGCGATGGCCATCACTGCCCCCACAAAATATCGACCGTCCACACGCCATAGATCGCCAGCGCAAGCACTACCAACACTTCCAGGAACAGGCGCAAACCGGCTGGCTTCACGTAATCCATCAGGATGTCGCGCATGCCAACCCAGGCATGCAGGAAGGCGCTGATGAAAAACAGCAGCGCGACATAGCGCAACCAGGCAAGGGTAAACAGACTACGCCATTCATCGAAACCGACCTGCGGCAGGGAAAGCAACAGCACGCCGATGAACAGGACATAAAGCGCCATCACCACCGCGCCAACGCGCTGCACCAGCCAGTCATTCAGGCCGTAATGGGCGCCGACGACGGTGCGCCTCACCATAATTTGACCCCTGTCAGCACAGTCAAGGCCAGGCTCGCCACCAATACCAGCTTGCTGCTGCTGCGCGCCTGCCTCAACCCGGCACCGACGTGCATATCCAGCGCGAGGTAGCGCAACCCGGCAAAAAAGTGGTGGAAGGCAGCCCAGGCCAGCACCAGCATCGCCAGCCTGGCAAGCGGATGGGAGAACCCCTGTTTAAGGGAAGAAAAGGCAGCGGGAGACGACAGGCTGGCCTGAAAAACATACAGCAGGAAAGGCAACACCAGAAACAGCAGCGCACCGCTGATGCGGTGCAAGATCGACACCACACCCGGCAGCGGCAGCTTGATCCGTATCAAATTAAGATAGGCCGGGCGTTTTTTTCCGGTCATTGTTGCTCTCCCCCTCCGCGCCCCAACTGGCGCAGGCGCTACGCTGCGGTATAATACCGCATACCGCAGCACATACAATAATCAATTCATCCTACGGGGAAGTCCATGAAGCATCCTATCCGAGTCGCCGTGACCGGCGCCGCCGGCCAGATCGGTTATAGCCTGTTGTTCCGCATTGCCAGCGGCGAAATGCTGGGCAAGGAGCAACCGGTCATCCTCAGCCTGCTCGACATCACTCCGGCGCTGCCCGCGCTGAAGGGCGTGGCGATGGAACTGGAAGACTGCGCGTTCCCATTGCTCGCCGGCATCGAAACCAGCGATGACCCCAGGACGGCATTCCGCGACGCTGACATCGCCCTGCTGGTGGGCGCGCGCCCGCGCAGCAAGGGCATGGAACGCAAGGACCTGCTCGAAGCCAACGGCGCCATCTTCACCGTGCAGGGCAAGGCGCTCAACGAGGTGGCGAGCCGCGATGTGAAAATCCTTGTGGTCGGCAACCCTGCCAACACCAATGCCCTGATCGCGATGAAAAACGCGCCCGATCTCAAGCCGCAGCAGTTCACCGCGATGATGCGCCTCGACCACAACCGCGCCTGCGCGCAGGTCGCGCTCAAACTGGGCAAGCCGGTGGCGAGCGTGAAAAAGGTGGTGGTGTGGGGCAATCATTCCTCCACGCAATATCCCGACCTGTCCCATGCCGAGATCGACGGCCAGAGCGTGACGAAACTGATCAACGACCAGACCTGGATCGAACAGACCTTCATCCCCACCGTGCAGAAGCGCGGTGCCGCTATCATCGAGGCGCGTGGCCTGTCCAGCGCCGCCTCTGCCGCCAACGCCGCGATCGAACACGTGCGCGACTGGGTGCTCGGCACCCCGGCCGGCGACTGGGTGACCATGGGCATCCCCTCCGACGGCAGCTATGGCATCCCGGCCAGCGTGATCTACGGCTACCCGGTGACCTGCAACAATGGCATCTATCGGATCGTGCAGGGCTTGAGTGTGAACGACGCCAGCCGCGCGCGCATGCAGATCACGCTACAGGAACTGCATGAAGAGCGCGACGCGGTAAAGCATTTGCTGGGATAGAGAAATCGTTTAACCGCCAAGGACGCCAGGAACACAAAGGAACACCGAAGCATCATCGACTCCACAACAATCCGTTCGCTATTCCTTTGCGTCCTTCGCGCCCTTTGCGGTGAATATTTTTACAAGGCACTTTCATGAACCACAATCTTTTCGACACGCTGCAATCGTTCAAGCCCGGCACTGGCAAGAGCGCCCAATTTTATTCGCTGCCCGCGTTGGCAAAAGCCCGCCTCGGCGACATCTCGCGCCTGCCGGTTTCCATCCGCATCGTGCTGGAAGCGGTGCTGCGCAACTACGATGGCAAGAAAATCACCGAGCAGCATGTACGCGAGCTCGCTGCCTGGAAGCCCAATGCGCCGCGTAGCGAGGAGATCCCCTTCGTGGTGGCACGCATCGTGTTGCAGGATTTCACCGGGGTGCCGCTTTTGGTCGATCTCGCCGCGATGCGCTCGGCCGCGCAACAGCTTGGCAAGAACCCCAAGATCATCGAGCCGCTGGTGCCAGTGGATCTGGTGGTGGATCACTCGATACAGGTCGATCACTATGGCAACGCCGACGCGCTCGACCTCAACATGAAACTGGAATTCAGCCGCAACAAGGAGCGCTACCAGTTTATGAAATGGGGCATGCAGGCATTCGACACCTTCAAGGTGGTACCGCCCGGCGTCGGCATCGTGCATCAGGTCAACCTCGAATATCTGGCGCGCGGCGTGCACCACAAAGACGGCGTCTATTATCCCGACACCCTAGTCGGCACCGATTCCCACACCACCATGATCAATGGCCTCGGCGTGGTCGGCTGGGGAGTGGGCGGCATCGAGGCCGAAGCCGGCATGCTCGGCCAGCCGGTGTACTTCCTCACCCCCGACGTGGTCGGCGTGCACCTCAAAGGCCGCCTACGCGAAGGCTGTACCGCTACCGACCTGGTGCTCACCGTCACCGAGATGCTGCGTCGCGCCAAGGTGGTGGGCAAGTTCGTGGAATTTTTCGGCGAGGGTGCCGCGGCACTGACCCTGCCCGACCGCGCTACCATCGCCAACATGGCGCCGGAATACGGCGCCACCATGGGTTTCTTCCCGGTCGACCAGGTCACCGTCGATTACCTGCGCGACACCGGGCGCAGCCGGGAGGAAGTGGCTGCGTTCAAGGCGTATTACCAGGCACAACAATTGTTCGGCATGCCGCAGGCCGGCGATATCAGCTACAGCCAGGTGCTGGAACTCGACCTCGCCACCATCGCGCCCTCGCTAGCCGGCCCCAAGCGCCCACAGGACCGCATCGAGATCGGCCACGTCAAGGCCAAGTTTGCCGAGCTCTATGCCAAGCCGGTGGCGGACAGCGGCTTTGGCAAATCCGCCGCCGATCTCGGCCGGCGTTTCAAAACCGAGGACGGCATCGACATCGGCTCTGGTGACGTGCTGATCGCGGCGATCACTTCCTGCACCAACACTTCCAACCCCAGCGTGCTGATCGCCGCCGGCCTGCTGGCGAAAAAGGCGGTGGCTAAAGGTCTGTCGGTCAAACCGCACATCAAGACCTCGCTGGCACCCGGTTCGCGCGTGGTCACTGAATACCTGCAAAAGGCCGGCCTGTTGCCCTATTTGGAACAACTCGGCTTCTACCTGGCCGGCTACGGCTGCACCACCTGCATAGGCAACGCCGGCCCGCTCGCCGCTTCCATCGACCACGCCATCGTCGAGCATGACCTGGTATGCGCGGCGGTACTGTCGGGCAACCGCAATTTCGAGGCGCGCATTCACCCCAACCTGCGCGCCAACTTCCTCGCCTCGCCACCGCTGGTAGTGGCCTATGCCATCGCCGGCAACGTCACCAAGGATTTGATGAAGGAGCCGCTAGGCACCGACAAGGGTGGCAAGCCGGTGTATATCGGTGACGTTTGGCCGAGCAGCGTGGAAATCCAGGCGGCGATGAAATATGCATCCGATGCTAAGACCTTCCGCAAGCTGTACGGCGAGCTTGGCAAGGACAATGCGCTATGGCAGGCGATACCGAGCGCGAGCGGCCAGGTGTACGATTGGCCGCAATCGACTTACATCGCCCCCCCGCCCTTCTTCCGGGGCTTCTCCATGCAGACCGGCAAAAGCGGCGACATCCGCGGCGCACGCGCGCTCGGCATTTTCGGCGACTCGGTCACCACCGACCACATCAGCCCCGCCGGCTCGATCAAGGCTTCCTCGCCCGCCGGAAAATATTTGCAGGAAAAAGGCGTGAGCATCGCCGACTTCAACAGCTACGGCGCACGCCGCGGCAACCATGAGGTGATGATGCGCGGTACCTTCGCCAATGTGCGCATCAAGAACCTGATGATTCCCGGCTCGGAAGGCGGGGTCACACTGCACCAACCCGACGGTACGCAGATGCCGATCTATGATGCGGCGATGCGCTACCAACAGGACGGCGTACCCCTCATGGTATTCGCTGGCGAGGAATACGGCACTGGCTCGTCTCGCGACTGGGCGGCTAAGGGCACGCAATTGCTGGGGGTCAAGGCAGTAGTGGCAAAAAGCTTCGAGCGCATCCACCGCAGCAACCTGATCGGCATGGGCGTGCTGCCCTGCCAGTTCAATGACGGGGTAAGCGCGCAGACCCTTAAACTCGACGGCAACGAAACCTTCGACCTGCTCGGCTTGGAGAGCGAAATCAGGCCACGCCAGGATGTCACGCTGGTGATCCACCGCAAAAACGGCAACAGCGAAAATATACCCCTCATCCTGCGCATCGACACGCCGGTGGAAGTGGATTACTACCGCCATGGCGGCATCCTGCCCTATGTGTTGCGCGGCTTGCTGGCAAGCTGAAAGCCGCGCCGCGCTTTGACAGGAGGCCCATTCTGGTTTATCCTGCGCGGTCTTTTGGATAACCAGCAACTCGGCGGCTTTGCCGCCTGGCCGAATGGCTAGTAGTTCCGCCAGAGGTGGAGAGTGGTTTAAATCGCATGCTTGGACAAGGCGCCGGGCAGGCGGGAAAACCGCGAGACACCCGGCTCGTTGCGATGGAGGCTAACGTGAGCGCCAGCGAACGTTAAGCGGGTTTGAACGAGCGGCCGAATCAAAGCGCGCTCTGGAATGCAGCAAAGTTCCATCACGGAGAGGTGGATGAGCGGTTTAAGTCGCACGCCTGGAAAGCGTGTTTAGGGTAATACCCTAACGCGGGTTCGAATCCCGCCCTCTCCGCCAAATGCAAACCGGCCACGCGCCGGTTTTTATTTTGGTGTCATGTCAAACTGCTGGAGCAGTTTCTGGTAATCATGGGCGCAGTATTGGCTGCCGCGATCCGAGTGGTGACAGCCCCTTGGCTGGGCGCTTGGCAGAAACACCCCGAAACAGCGCCTGCATGACCAAGTTTTTGTCATGCGTTCGCTCATGGCATAGCCAACCAGTTCTCCGTTGAATAAATCCTTCAGCCCGGCCAGATACAGCCAGCCTTCGTCGGTAGGAATGTAGGGGAAGCATGACCGCAGGAATTTCACCTGTGTCCCCCGCTCCCGAAATTCGGGGCTGTAAACCCCTCTTGGTTTTAAAGCCTACCTCAGAAATGAAAAAGGGCGGCATGAAGCCGCCCTTCCATCATTCTTTAACCTCGCTCTCTCTTACTTCTTCTTGTCCAGGCGGAGGTGGGTCACGCCACCGAAGCTACCGACCCAGTAGCTGCCGTCAGGATCGGAAGCCATCGAGAAGATGGCGTTGGAAAACAGGCCATCTTCCTGGTTGTAGCTGATGAATTTGCCATTCTTGAATTCGGCCAGGCCATCGTCGGTTCCCACCCACAGTTTACCCTTGAGGTCGATATGCAGCATGAATACCTGGTTACCAGGCAAGCCATCGGATTTGGTGTAGGTCTTCCACTTGGAACCGTCAAAGCGGGACAAGCCGCCGCCCCAGGTTCCGCACCAAACCACGCCATCCTTGTCCACCACCATGGAGATGATGTAATTGGGATTGTAGGCGCCGGTCACGCCTTGCAGTCCCATTTCCTGTTTCTGCTTGGCATGGTGACTGGAAAACTGCGCGGGGTCGGTTTTGAAGGCGAGGTCCTTCTTCACCTTCTCATAAGGCGCCCCCAGCCCTTTCTCATGGTTCCAGTTCTGCCACTTGCCGTCCTTGAAGCGGGCCAGCCCGCCCTCGGTAGCCAGCCACACCTCGCCGTTTTTCCCTTCCGCCAAACCATACACCCAATCATTGGGGAGGCCGTTGTTGGTGTTTTCCACCGTGAAGGTATCCCACTTCGACGGGTCATCCAGATTGCCGCCTCGTATCCTGTTGGCGCCGGACCAGGTGGCTATCCAGATGTCGTCGTTGGCGACCCGCAACACGCCATATACAAAAGCATCGGCCAAGCCCTCGGGAATGTTGTATATCTTCCACTTGCCAGCCGCATAATCCTCGAGCTGGGCCATGCCGCCGCCATAAGTACCCAAGGTAATCTTGTTATCCAGCTTGCCCACGTAAAACACGCCGTTGGAAATCAGCCCAGACTTGTTGTCGAAAATCTTGTATTCGTCTTTCTGAGGGACATAACGGACAACGCCACCCGAGGTACCGATCCATACTACGCCCTGATCAAGCAGAATGCTCTTGACGTTGCGGTTGCCCACGCGGAAATGGGTGAACTTCGCCTGGGGATCCACATGCTGAAGCTTACCTTCCCTCTGCGCCTGCTCTTGGGGGGGGGCGCCTGCCGGAGCAACAGCAGGGGCTGGCACCGCTTGCTGCGAGCTCTCCTGCTGGACCAACGCCTGCGGAATGGGCGGGTGGTTCGACGGCATTGTCGCATTGGGATCAATCTTGCCTGCCGCTGGCAGCTGCTCCCCGCCACCGGCCATCATCTGGGCGGGGGAGGTTCCCTGCGCCTGTCCTGCCTGTGTATCCTGCGCCGTCGTTTCGGCATCCTGTTTGGAACAGGCTCCAACAGCAATGCCACATATCGCCAATGCGATGGCGGCTATAACTTTTGAATTCAACTGCACTTAAATCTCCCCTGCAAAAGCATTCGCATCATTTACCAATTCGCGCCACTCCATCTTGCGTCCCCACCCAGATATTGCCGTTGGGGGCAATCGCAATCGCATAGACATTGCTCCCCAGCAGCCCCTCTTTCTTGCCGAAGGTACGCCAAGTCTTGCCGTCATAGCGGCTCAATCCGTTGTTGGTGCCTATCCACATCACTCCGTTCTTGTCCTGGGCAATGCTGTACACGATGTTCCCGGCCAAACCATTCTTGGTCGTCAGGTTGGTCCAGCGCTTGCCGTCGAAGCGGGTAATCCCGCCTCCCCACGTGCCCGCCCAGATCTTGTCGTCGGGCGCAACGTGCACGCAAAAGATGTAGCTCGGGTTATAGGAATACTTGCCGCCGACTGTGATGCTCAAATCGTGACGCATGCGCGTTCCCAGCCCCGTATTGTCGCTTGCCGGCAATTTAGAGGTGTTCGGGGCGCCGATACCATCCTTGTGACTCCATGATTTCCACTTTTTCCCATCGTACATGGACATGCCGCCCTCGGTACCAAACCAGACGCGCCCCTTACTGTCGACGCCGATACCATACACCCACTCGTTGATCAGTTCCTTAACGTAAGTGGTGAACTTGTCGGTTTTGGGATCGAAGCGGCTGACGCCCGCCCAGGTACCGATCCACACAGCGCCATCCTTGCCATTTTCAAACGCATACACCCAGTAATCCGCAATGCCGTTCAGCGGCATGAAGGTCTTCCACTTGCCGTCGCGGTAGCGCGCCACGCCGCCGGCATTGGTACCAAACCATTTCCAACCATCGTTATCGATGCCGATGGCGAAAACATATTCGTTCGCCAAGCCGCTGTTCTCGCGGTTGTAGGAATTGCGCGGGTTACCGCTGACCAAGTCGATTTCATGAACGCCTGTCGAAGTCCCCACCCACAACGTGTTGCTCTTTTCCTCTATTTTCAGGGCGCGCACCAGCACCCCCTCCCCGACGTTGAAGGATTCGAGAACGCGCTCTCCGGCATCCTTCGCAGAAGGAGCGGCAATACTGGCGGACGCGGCAAGAAAAAGCGCCGCAACCAAATAAACTCGTGAAAAAATCATTATTGCAAAGTCCGTAGATAAGCGATGACGTTCAGGATTTCGATGTCAGACAGGATGCCCTGGTAAGACGGCATGGAATTCTTGCCGGCCCTGATTCTTTGCAACAGCTCCAGATCCGGCAAAAATAACAATTCGCGCCCCGCTTCGAATTCCGCAGTCCCGGGTTTCAAGAAATCGTCCTGGCGCACGAAACTGGGCGTACCCGGCACCACGTCATTAGCGGAGGTGCCATGGCATCCGGCGCAATGCACCGCATAAAGCTGGCTCCCGGCACCGACATCCGCAGCCGTCGCCACTTGGCACCAGCATGCCAGACCCCAAAATGCCAGCATTCCCAGCCAAGAAATTCGCCCTTTTTCAATCATAAAAACCTCTTGATTCTACTGCATCCACTTGCGCTTGCCCTTTTGCTGCTTCGGCGGTCTGAGCTTGTCCTTGACCATTTGCAACTGCTCAATCTGCTGCGCATCTGCCGTCAAACCATATTTTCCGGTACGGTAGGCATCGAGGAGCGTTTCCACCGAATCAATATCGTCCGCGGCCGCTGCCTTCTTGAGCCAATAAACGATCTTTTCGTCGGTTGCGAGGTTCCCACCCTGTCCCGACGCCGCGATCTTGATCAGATTTTTGGGCAGGGCCTTGAGGGCATTCGCATAGCCCATCTCCGCGGCACGAGTCAGCCACTCCACCGCCAACACCTGGTCTTCTCTCACGCCTTGCCCAGAAGAGAAAGTTGCCGCCAGCAGGTACTGCGCCTCCGCATATCCCTGCTCGGCACCGTGGATATAGTACCCCACCCCCACCTCATGGAAGTCGATCTTATCGGCAATGTACCCCAGCAGCGACCAAGCCGGTGCATAATCTTTCTCGATCAGTTTTTCCAGCGTCCTGTTTGCAACGTTGAAGTCCGCCCTGGCCCACCCGTCTTCCGCCATCTTGAAACTGTTCTTGATGCTGTCGGCCTTGGCCGTCAGCGCCTTTGCCTGCTCATTATCCACCGGCAGGCCATAGGCACCCTTGCGGTACGCATCCGCCATGGCCAGCAGCGCCGGTACATATTCGTTTTCGGCGGATCGCTTCAACCACGCAAGCGCCTTCTCCTGGCTTACGCTGTTCGGATCCAAGGTGATGCAGGCCCATTGTTTCAGGTATGCCCGAACCAGCGTGTTGATCGCAAACTTATTATCCTTGTCCGCCGCGCGCATGATCCAATTGACGGCCTCCTGGTTGTTCTGCGGCACACCATGGCCCAACCCGTAAAACACCCCGATGCGGTATTCGGCCTGGGCCACATTTTTCTCGGCAAGCTTGCGGTAATACGTCAACGCCTCTTCCCATTCGGCATTGCGGTCTTTTTCCGCCGCATATTCCTCCATTGCAGGCTGATAGCCGGCTTCGGCCAGGCTCTTGAATAATTGAAAACTCTTGGAGCGGTCGCCCTTCTCGAATTCGTCTTTTGCTTTCTGGAAGTCCTCCGCCTCCCCCGCCATGGCGAAAACCGGACAGAGCAGCAAACATGCTGCCAAGATTGCTCTATTGATTGCATGCATCACCAACACACTCCTTAACACCAACCAGCATCAAGATAGCAAGGTCAAGTAAACCAGTTTACGGAGAAATCCACTAGCTCGTCAAGCCAGCCTGCTCGTACTCTTCCAGCTTGCGATACAGACTGGATAAGCCGATTCCCAGCTTCTGCGCAGCAATGCGGCGGTCCCCTCCCGCCTCTTCAATGCTGCGCGCAATGATTCCCGCCTCGATTTTGCGCAACTGCTCGCGCAAGGTGCCTGTCCCCGCTACCACTGACACGTCCGCACTCGCCGGCGCGGACTTGGTAATGGCGGGCGGCAGGTCGGCCATCGTGATGTGCCCATCGTCCGCCAGGATCATGGCACGGTCGATCATGTTCTCGAATTCGCGCACGTTGCCCGGCCAATCATAGGCCATGAACATTTCCTCGACCTCGGGGTCGACTTTCATGTTCCGATCTCCTCCTAGGCGGTCGGTATGGCGCTGGACGAAATGCTTGATCAAGCCCGGGATATCCTCGCGCCGCTCGCGCAAGGGCGGAATATATACATGGAACACGCTGATGCGGAAAAACAAATCTTCGCGGAATCTGCCCTCCGCCACCATATCGTTCAAGTTGCGGTTGGTGGCGGCGACAATGCGCACGTCGACCTTGCGCGCCTGCTCCGTGCCCAGCGGGCGTACTTCCTTGTCCTCGATGACGTGCAGCAGCTTCGCCTGCAAAGCCAGTGGCAGTTCGCCGATCTCATCCAGGAAAAGCGTGCCCTTGTCGGCTTGCAGGAACAAGCCCTTGCGTGCCTTGTCGGCGCCAGTGAAAGCGCCCTTGGTATGGCCGAAAAATTCGCTCTCCAGCAGGTTTTCCGGAATCGCCCCACAATTGACCGGGACGAACGGGCCGGCGGCGCGCAGGCTCAACTGATGGATACGCCGCGCCTGGACCCCCTTGCCGGTACCCGATTCGCCGGTGATCAGGATGGTACTATCGGTCGGCGCCACCTTGTTAATCAGCCGATCCACCCCCTGCATGGCCGGCGAAACGAACTGAAAACTCTGCTGATCCTTATCCCCCAGTACCAGCTTGCGCAGCATCTTGTTCTCGTCGCGCAGGCCGCGCAAATCGCCCACCTGCCCGATGCGATGCAGCACCTCTTCGTTGCGCAGCGGCTTGATCATGAAGTCCACCGCACCGGCGCGCATCGCTTCGATCGCGGTATCTATGGTGGCAAATGCCGTCATCATGATGAAGGAGGTATCGATGCCGCTCGACTTTGCCTGCTTCACCGTGTCGATGCCGTTCAGCACGGGCATGTTGATGTCGCACAGCGCCACGTCTACATCGCCCTTGGCCAGGCGCTCCAGCGCCAACATGCCGTTGGCGGCCTGCTCCACCGAATGTCCCGCCTTGCCTATCGCCGCGGCAAGCACTTGGCGGATCGCCGGTTCGTCATCAATGATCAATACGTTAAGAGCGCTCATGTTCAGGCTATCATCCGTTCTTCTTCTGCGGAAACAGGCAGCAAAATGCGCACACGCGTGCCAACGTTCGGTTGTGAATCGATTTCCATCACCCCGCCGTGCGAATCGGTGACCGATTTACACAGCGCCAGCCCCAGCCCGCTACCCTTGCCGACATCCTTGGTAGTGAAGAATGCCTCCGTGGCCCGCTTCAGGGTTTCCTCGTCCATGCCGCAGCCGCTGTCTTCCACGGTGATACAGGCATGGTCATTCGCCATCGAGGTGGTGACGGTGATGCGCGGCGAAAAGCTGTGCGCCAAGTTGAGCGCGTCGGCAGCATTGATCAGCAGGTTCATCACCACTTGGATGATCTGGTCACCGACGCAATAAATGGCCGGCAACTGGCTGTCGAGGTTGAGCTTGAGTTCGATGCTGCGGAAGCGCTTGTCGTACGACACCAAGTTGGCGGTGGTACGGATCAGGCCGTTCAGGTCGTTGAGCTCCCGCTCGGCCGCGCGCGGCGTGGCAAAATTGGAAATTTCGCGGATGATGCCGGTTAACCGGGTGATTTGCGACTGGATCAGCGAGATTTGCGACAGCAGCAGTTCCCGCGAATAAGCCTCGCCGGGATTGCTGTGCCCGTCCTGGATAGACTGCACGATGCCGGAAATGGCGGAAATCGGGTTGCCGATTTCATGCGCAACACTCGCCGCCAGCGAACCGACCGCCGCCATTTTCTCGCGATGGATGTATTTCTGGCGCTCGATCGCATGCTGTTTTTCGTGCTCCTCCAGTTCAGCGGCCATGCGGTTGACCGCGTGCATCAACTCACCCACCTCGTCGTGGCGAAATACCGGCATGGGCACGCCACGGTAGCCCTTCACGATTTCGATCGCCCGGTCCTGCAAGGTCTGCAAATCCGCCGTGAGCCGGGTAAAGAACAGGCTGATGATGGCGCCGAACAGCACCAGTCCGAGAAGCCCGAACACCAGCGCCGTCATCACCACCGAATCGCTGGTGATCTGGTATTCCTTGGTCAGTTCAGATTCGCGCTCCTGCGACTGACTGGTCAGCTCCGTCAACTGCACCGCCATTTCCTTGAGTGCCTTGCCGAAAAACATCATGTTGGCGCGATTCGGGTTCTGCTTGGCGCGCAAAAAGCTATATTCCAGTACGTGTTTGTTCGGCACCTTGTCGGGCGCCTCGTTAGCCAATTCGGCGTAGCTTTCCTCCACCTGGCTGTAGATGCGGTCGATATCGCGGAAATCGGTGCCGCTCTGGGTAACGATCTCCGCCGCGATCAGGGTGTGGAACACCGCCGAATTGAGCTCGCTGGCAAGCTCCTCCAACTTGTAGATGCGCTGGAGTTCGGCCACACGTTCGAGCACGGCGTCCTTCTGGTGCAGGACGAAGGCACCGACGATGGCGCAGTAAATGATGAAGGCGGCAAACGCCAGCAACCCCTTGGTTCGCAGTGACAACCAGCGGGAGGAAGCGCGGGGTGCGATGGTATCGGACTGCCTTGCGGCAGTTTGCTCAGGCATGAGACAAACAATCCAACGTTGAAACGTCCGTAAGATAACTTAAATGCCTGACAGAGTAAATCGACCGCATGGAAATCAACTTACCGTCACTCCGGGAGCGCCTTCGACCATGACACCGATCTCGCGGACATCGTGAAATCCCTGGCTGTCAAACCGCGACAGCACCGCGGGCGCCAGTTCGGGCTTGCACGCCACCAGCAGTCCGCCGCTGGTTTGCGGATCGGTAAGCAGCTTCTTCTGCCATTCCGGCATTGCCTTGGGTAACGACACTTCATTGCCATAACTCGCCCAATTACGCTCCGAAGCGCCGGTGGCATAACCCTGCCTGGCAAGCACCAGCGCTTCCGACAATATCGACATCTTAGAAAACTCGATTGCAGCAGCCAGCCCCGATCCGCGACACATTTCCAACAGATGCCCGAGCAGGCCGAACCCGGTGACATCGGTCATCGCGTGCACACCGTCCAAGGCAGCCAGTTCGCTGCCTACACTGTTCAACTGGGTAGTCACTGCCAGCATCTGCCGATAAGCCTCCGCCGACAGGTCTCCCTTTTTCAGTGCCGCACTCATGACACCCACCCCGAGCCCCTTGCCGAATATCAGCACATCACCGGCCTGCGCGCAGTTGTTGCGCTTGATCTGCTGCGGGTGCACGATGCCCAGCGCTACCAAACCGTAAATCGGTTCCGGTGCATCAATGGAATGTCCTCCGGCTAGCGGAATGCCTGCTACCGCGCACACCGCCTCGCCACCCGCCAGAATCTGCCGGATCACCTCGACCGGCAGCTTGTCCACCGGCATGCCCACCACTGCCAGCGCCAGGATGGGCCTGGCGCCCATGGCGTAAATGTCGGACAAGGCATTGGTCGCGGCGATGCGGCCGAAATCGTAAGGGTCGTCGACGATAGGCATGAAGAAATCGGTGGTGGCAACGATAGCCTGCTCGTCGTTCAGGCGGTACACCGCTGCGTCATCACTCGACTCGGTGCCGACCAGGAGATCGGGGAAAACCCCTTTTGCCGCAGAACCGGCGAGTATCTGCGACAGCACCGATGGCGCGATTTTGCAGCCGCAGCCGCCGCCGTGCGAAAATTGGGTCAATTTGATTTCGACACTCATACCTTGACAGCAAAGCATCAGCCACGACTATACACGGACGAAACACGGATTATACGTGCTTATCCGTGTACATCCGTGGCCAATACTTATCCCTTCATGGCTCGATTCAGGATGTTTCGTTGAAAACCAATACTGCCACCACCGTAGCACAACTCGCCAAGTTTGACGAGGTCATCGACGTGCGCTCGCCCGGCGAATTCGCGCTCGACCACATCCCCGGCGCGGAAAATTTTCCCGTGCTCGACGATGCCGAACGCGCCCGCGTCGGCACACTGTACAAGCAGGTCTCGCCGTTCGAAGCGAGGAAGCTCGGCGCCGCACTGGTGGCTCGCAACATCGCGCGCCACCTCGAGCAATCCTTCCTCGCCAAACCGAAAAACTGGCAGCCACTGGTCTACTGCTGGCGCGGCGGCAAACGCAGTGCGGCAATGGTGACGATCCTGCGTGAAATCGGCTGGCATGCGATGCAACTCGAGGGCGGTTACCAAAGCTACCGCCGCCGCGTCATCGCCGATTTGCAGGCGCTGCCCGCACAGGTGCGGTTTCGCGTGGTGTGCGGCCTGACCGGCTCGGGCAAAAGCCTGCTGCTGCAGGCGCTGGACAGGCTGGGTGCGCAGGTGCTCGACCTGGAAGCGTTGGCTGCGCACCGCGGCTCGGTGCTGGGCAACCTGCCGGGCGCGCCCCAGCCCACGCAAAAAATGTTCGAAAGCACGATCTGGGAGAAGCTGCGCCGCTTCGACCCGCGCCACCCTGTGTTCGTCGAAGCGGAAAGCAAAAAAATCGGCAAGCTGCACATCCCCGATGCGCTGATCGAATCGATGCGCGCGGGCTCCTGCCTTCGGCTGGAAACCGGCTCCGCGTGGCGTGTCGTCCTGCTCAAGCGGGAATACGCCCACTTCCTGCAACAACCACAACTGCTTAAGCAGCAACTCGACCACCTCACCGAACTCTACGGTCGCGAACGCCTCGCGGCTTGGCATGCCCTGATCGATGCGGGCCACTGGGACGAGGCGGTGGAACAGCTACTGGTCACCCATTACGACCCGGCTTACACCAAATCAACGCTGCACAACTACCGCCGCCTGGCCGAGGCCGCCACGATCAGTCTCGCCGGCATCGACGACGCGGCATTTGTCGCCGCTGCGCGCCAGGCCATGGCTAGCTGCTAGCCAGGTCGGCGATGTTATACTGCGCGCACTTTGCCAGTACCTCCTGAGATGACCGCCGAAACCATGCCGACACGCGCGCACCTGCTCGCGTTGCTGCTCGTGCTGCTGGCGGTCTGGTTCGCCAATCTGGAATACCGCAAGCTGGTACGACCCGACGAAGGCCGTTACGCCGAAATCCCGCGCGAAATGGTAGCCGGCGGCGACTGGGTGACGCCGCGCCTCAACGCCATCAAGTATTTCGAGAAGCCGCCGCTGCAATACTGGGCCACCGCCGCCGCTTATGAAATCTTCGGCGAGCACCACTGGACGGCGCGACTATGGCCCGCGCTCACCGGACTGGCCGGCATCCTGCTCATCTGCTACGCCGGCAGCGTGTTGTTCGGGGCGCAAGCAGGACTTTATGCCGCGCTGGCGCTGGCAAGCAGCTTTCTCTACGTGCTGATTGGCCACCTCAACACCCTGGATATGGGGGTGACGTTCTTCCTCACGCTCGGGCTGTGCGGATTCCTGCTGGCGCAGCGCGACGGCGCCACGCGGCGCCAGACACGCAACTGGATGTGGATCACCTGGGCGGCACTGGGCTGTTCGGTGCTGTCCAAAGGGCTGATCGGCCTGGCGCTGCCCGGTGCGGTATTGGTGCTGTACACGCTGGTGCAGCGCGACTTCGCCTTGTGGAAGCGGCTGCATCTCGCCAGCGGACTCGCCATCCTGCTGGCCTTCACCGTGCCCTGGTTCGTCGCGGTGTCGCACGCCAACCCCGAATTCTTCCACTTCTTCTTCATTCACGAGCACTTCGAGCGCTTCCTCACCAAGGCGCACGGCCGCTACCAGCCGTGGTGGTACTTCGTGCCCATCCTGGCTGCCGGCATGCTGCCGTGGCTGATCGTCATGTTCGACGCGCTGGCACGTGCCTGGCGCAAAGCTGAAGGCCGTTTCCAGCCGCAGCGCTTCCTGCTGGTGTGGACAGTGTTCATTTATTTCTTCTTCTCGATTTCCAGTTCCAAGCTGCCTTCCTACATCCTGCCGATCTTTCCGGCGCTGGCACTCTTGATCGGCGCACGCCTGAGCGCGATTTCGGCACGCACGCTGTTCTGGCAGGTGCTGCCGGTGGCCCTGCTCGCCGCAGCAGCCCTGGCGATGTCCCCGCAAGTGGTGAAAGTGGCCAGCGACGAAGTGCCGCTGGAACTGTACCGCAACTATGTGCCGTGGCTGCTTGCCGCCAGCGCCACCATGTTGATGGGAGCGACTTACGCCTGCTGGCAGTGTTACCACAACAAGCTCGCACCGGCAGTAATTGCACTCGGCATTACCGGATTGGTCGCGGCACAGCTTGGCCTGTCCGGACACGACAGCCTGTCGCCTTCGAATTCAGCGTATCATGTCGCACAAAAAATCAAACCGTATTTGCGCGACGATGCGCCGTTCTACAGCGTGGCGACTTATGAACAGACCTTGCCGTTCTACATCAAGCGACCGGTCACGCTGGTAGCCTTCCAGGACGAAATGGCATTCGGACTGCAACAGGAGCCGCAGCTATGGCTACCCGACCTGGCGGCGTTCGAGCAGGCTTGGCGGCAGGCGCCCTACGCGCTTGCGCTGATGGCGCCGGAAACCTATGCGCAGCTGCAACAAAGCGGCCTGCCGATGCAGGAAATCGCCCGCGACACGCGACGCGTGATCGTAAAAACCATAGACCGCGAGAAAGGATAAAAAGCTTTAGCCACGAATGAACACGGAGAGGCACGGAAAAATCCGTGCTCATTCGTGGCTAACACAAAACGCATCATGAACCTGGTCAGCTTTTCACTAGTATTGCTCGGCGTGCTGCTCAATGCGGCAGCGCAACTGCTGCTCAAGGCCGGCACCAACGCCGTCGGCGAATTCCAGTTCAGCCTCGCCAACATCGTGCCGATCGGGCTGAAAATCGCCAGCCAGCCACCCATCATCGGCGGACTCGCCTGCTACGTGGTGAGCGTGGTGGTGTGGATCATGGCGCTGTCGCGCGTCGAAGTCAGCGTCGCCTACCCCATGCTGTCGATCGGCTACGTGGTCAACGCCATCGCTGCGTGGTACTTGTTCGGCGAATCACTCTCGGCGATGAAATTCACCGGCATCGGTTTCATCATCGTCGGGGTTTATCTGGTAGCGAGAAGCTGATGAACAGCTTCCTTCCCTTCTCCCGCCCCACCATTGATGAAGCCACTATCCAGGCAGTGGTCGATGTGCTGCACTCGGGCTGGGTCACCAGCGGCCCCAAGGTTCTGGAATTCGAAAAGACGCTCTCCGAATATTTTGGCGGACGCCCGGTGCGCACTTTCAACTCCGGCACCTGCACCATGGAGATCGCCCTGCGCATCGCCGGCATCGGCGCGGGCGACGAAGTCATCACCACGCCGATTTCGTGGGTGGCCACCGCCAACGTGATACTCGAAGTCGGCGCCACCCCGGTGTTCGCCGACATCGACCCGGCCACGCGCAACCTCGACCTCGATAAAGTCGAGGCCGCGATCACGCCGAAAACCAAAGCCATCATCCCGGTTTACCTCGCCGGCCTGCCACTGGATGTGGAAAGGCTATACACCATTGCGAACAAGCACAAGCTGCGCGTAGTGGAGGATGCCGCACAGGCGATCGGCTCGACCTGGAACGGGAAGCGTATCGGCTCATTCGGCGATTTCGTCTCGTTCAGCTTTCAGGCCAACAAGAACATCACCACGGCAGAGGGCGGCTGTCTGGTGTTGAACAACGAGGACGAAGCCAAGCTCGCGGAAAAATACCGTTTGCAGGGCGTATCGCGCAGCGGGCTGGATGGAATCGAAGTCGACGTGCTCGGCGGCAAGTACAACATGACCGACATCGCTGCCGCCATCGGGCTTGGGCAGTTCAAGCAGCTCGAAGCCATCACCGCACGCCGGCGCCAGCTCGCACGCCACTATTTCGCCACGTTCGGCACCGACTTCGAAACCCAAACCGGCGCACAACTACCGCTGAATGATTTCAAAAACTCCAACTGGCACATGTTCCATCTGGTACTGCCCGAACGAATCAAGCGCGCCGACTTCATGGCAAGGATGAAGGACAAGCACCGCATCGGCCTGGGCTTCCATTACGCCCCCATCCATCTGTTCAAACTCTACCGTGAACTTGGTTTCAAGGAAGGCATGTTCCCGGTCGCCGAGCGCGTCGGCCGCCAAACCGTCACCCTGCCGCTGTTCCCGGCGCTGGACGCAGCGGATATCGAGCGCGTATGCGCCGCAGTCACGCAGGAATTGCGCTGACCTGTGTACAGGATAGGCTGGGGTGAGGCACGAACCCCAACGTTTGGCTGTTTGGTGCGTTTGAGCACATGCATTGCTCATCTCTAGCCTGCGCAACCAATACGCGATTTCGCGAACCGCGTTCCATGCGGTAAAATGCCGCCTTCATGAACGCTCCCCAACTTTCCGTCGTCATCCCGGTTTATAACGAAGAAGCCGGCCTGCGGGCGCTGTTCGACCGGCTCTATCCGGCGCTCGACAAGCTCGGCATCAGTTACGAAATCCTGTTCGTCAACGACGGCAGCCGCGACCGCTCCGCCGCCATCCTGCGCGAGCAGTTCCAGCAGCGCCCTGATGTCACCCGCGTGATCCTGTTCAACGGCAACTTCGGCCAGCACATGGCGATCATGGCGGCTTTCGAGCAGAGCCGCGGACAGCGCGTGGTGACGCTGGACGCCGACCTGCAGAACCCGCCCGAGGACATCGCCCTGCTACTGACAAAAATGGATGAGGGTCACGACTACGTCGGCTCGATCCGCCGCCAGCGCAGCGACAGCCTGTGGCGACATTGGGCATCGCTCACGATGAACCGTCTGCGCGAGCGCATCACCCGAATCAAGATGACCGACCAAGGCTGCATGTTCCGCGCCTACGACCGTCACATCGTCGATGCAGTCAATTCCTGCCGCGAGGTGCACACCTTTATCCCGGCTCTCGCCTACACCTTCGCGCGCAATCCGGCCGAAGTGGTGGTGGGCCATGACGAGCGCGCCGCGGGAGAATCCAAATATTCGCTGTACAGCCTGATCCGACTCAACTTTGACCTGATGACCGGGTTCTCGCTGGTGCCGCTGCAAATGTTTTCCATGGCCGGCATGCTGATCTCATTATTCTCCGGCCTGTTCTTCCTGCTTCTGGTGGTGCGCCGCCTCATCGTCGGTCCGGAAGCGGAAGGCCTGTTCACCCTGTTCGCACTGATGTTCTTCCTGATTGGCATTGCCCTGTTCGGCATTGGCCTGCTGGGTGAATATATCGGCCGGATTTACCAACAGGTGCGCCACCGCCCGCGCTACCTGGTGGAGGCGATTCTGGAAAAAAACGAAAAATGACATTCCTTACCGCAAAGACGCAAAAACGCAGAGAGCTGCCCATCCTGATAGTCTCTGCGTCCCAGCGCCCCAGCGGTTTTCCAGCCTTGTCGATATGACGACGGCTGTTGTTTTTGCATACCACAATGTAGGCTGCCGCTGCCTATCCGTGCTGCTCGCGCATGGCGTCGATGTGCCTCTTGTAGTCACGCACCGCGACAACCCCAGCGAAACCATCTGGTTCGACAGCGTCGCCGAACTCGCCGCGCGCCACGACATCCCGACGATCACGCCGGACGATCCGAATGCCGAAGAGGTGGTCGCGCAGGTCGCCTCGGCGCAGCCCGACTTCCTGTTTTCGTTCTATTACCGCCACATGCTCAAGCAGCCGCTGCTGGATACGCCTAAGCGCGGCGCACTCAACATGCACGGTTCGCTATTGCCCAAGTATCGCGGGCGCGTGCCGGTGAACTGGGCGGTGATCAAGGGCGAAAGCGAGACCGGCGCGACGCTGCACTACATGACCGCCAAGCCCGACAACGGCGCTATCGTCGACCAGCAGACAGTGCCCATCCTGCCCGACGACACCGCCGGCGAAGTGTTCCACAAGGTCACCTGCGCCGCCGAAGTGGCGCTCCATCGCTGTCTGCCGCAGCTGATCGCCGGCACTGCGCAGGCGCGGCAGCAGGACTTGAGCAAAGGCGCCTACTTCGGCGGGCGCAAGCCGGAGGACGGGCGCATCCATTGGGGCGCATCCGCGCAGGATATCCACAACTTGGTGCGCGGCGTGGCGCCTCCCTACCCCGGCGCCTTCTGCACCCTCAATGGCCGCACCCTGCGCGTGCTGCGCACCCTGCGCACCACAGCGGCAGAAAAATTCACCACCCCGATACTGTTTTGGCATGATGGGCGCTGCTATGCCCAGTGCGGGGATGGTAAAATCCTGCGCTTGATCGACTTCGAACTGGACGGCCAGCCGCTGTCGGCAACGCAACTGGCAGCAGCACTGGGGGGCAGCCCGCTGCCGCTGACTTAACCTGAAAGAAATGCAATGAAAAAAATCTTAATCCTCGGCGTCAACGGCTTCATCGGCCACCACCTGTCGCAGCGCATCCTCGCCACCACCGACTGGGAGGTGTACGGCATGGATATGCAGAATGAGCGCGTCGCCGACCTGCTCGACCACGAACGCTTCCACTTCTTCGAGGGTGACATCACCATCAACAAGGAATGGATCGCCTACCATGTCAAGAAATGCGACACCGTGCTGCCGCTGGTAGCGATCGCCACGCCGGCCACCTATGTCAAGGAACCGCTGCGCGTGTTCGAGCTCGACTTCGAGGCCAACCTGCCCATCATCCGCGCCGCGGTGCAGTACAAGAAGCGCGTGGTCTTCCCCTCGACCTCGGAAGTCTACGGCATGAGCCAGGACCCGGAATTCGACCCTGAGAACTCCAACCTCGTGCTCGGCCCGATCAACAAACCGCGCTGGATATACTCCTGCGCCAAGCAGATGATGGACCGCGTGATCCACGCCTACGGCCAGCAGGAGGGACTGGACTACACCCTGTTCCGCCCGTTCAACTGGATCGGCCCCGGCCTCGACTCCATCCACACCCCCAAGGAAGGCAGCTCGCGCGTCATCACCCAGTTCCTCGGCCACATCGTGCGCGGCGAAAACATCAAACTGGTGGACGGCGGCACGCAGAAGCGCTCCTTCACCTATGTCTCCGACGGCATCGACGCGCTGATGAAAATCATCGAGAACAAGGGCGGCATCGCCAGCGGCAATATCTACAACATCGGCAACCCCAAGAACAACTATTCGATCCGCGACCTCGCCGCGCTGATGCTCGACCTCGCCAAGCAATATCCCGAATATTCGGAGAGCCTGGCCAAGGTCAAGGTGGTCGAGACCACCTCCGGGGAGTACTACGGCAAGGGCTACCAGGACACGCAGCACCGCGTACCGAAGATCGCCAACACCATGGCTGACCTCGGCTGGGAACCGAAGGTGAGCTTTGAGGACGCGCTACGCCGCATTTTCGAAGCCTACCGCGGTGATGTCGCCGAAGCGCGCAGCCTAATGGACTGACCACTGCCAGAACCAAGGAAAAGCCCAAAGCCTTTACCGCAAAGGGCGCAGAGAACGCCAAGGAAACCCTCCATCCAACTCCTCTGCACTCTCCGCTCCCTCTGCGGTAAGTGCATGCGATGAATCTCCACCCAATGAAATTGGCCCTGAAAATCGACGTCGACACCTATCGCGGCACGCGCGAAGGCGTGCCGCGCCTGGTGGACATCCTGCACAAATACAACGCGCAGGCAACCTTTTTGTTCAGCCTTGGCCCCGATCATACCGGGCGCGCGATCAAACGCGTGTTCCGTCCCGGCTTTATGAAGAAAGTCTCGCGCACCTCGGTGCTCGATCATTACGGACTGAAAACCCTGCTCTACGGAACGCTGCTACCCGGCCCGCACATCGGCTTGCGCTGCGCGCCCATCCTGCGCCAGGTACGCGATACCGGCTTCGAAGTCGGCATTCATACTTACGACCACATCAAATGGCAGGACGGCGTCTCCCATGCCAGCGCATACTGGACGGAACACCAGATGCAACTTGCCTACAGCCGCTTCGAGGAAACCTTCGGCATACCGGCGAAAACCCACGGCGCCGCGGGCTGGCAGATGAACCGCTACGCCTACCGCTACACGCAGCGGCTGGGCTTCGATTATTGCTCAGACACGCGCGGCACCTGTCCCTACATTCCGGTGTACGAAGGCGAGATCATCGCCTGCCCGCAGATTCCCACCACGCTGCCCACGCTGGACGAATTGATCGGCATCGGTGGCATCACTGCCGACAACGTCGCCGGCCACCTGCTCCAGCTCAGCGCCAGCCCGCCGCCCTGTGGCCATGTTTACACGCTGCATGCCGAGCTGGAAGGCATGAAGCTCGCCCCGATATTCGAAAAGCTGCTCGAAGGGTGGAAAGCGATGGGCTACGATATGGTATCGCTACGCGATTACTTCGAGGCGCTGGAAGTGGGAAATCTGCCGCGCCACACAGTCACGACAGGCAAGATACCGGGCAGGAGCGGTACCGTGGCGCTGCAAGGAAAAGCGTTCCTGGGCTGAGCAACAACGCACAACGCGGGAAGACAACATGAAACACCTCCTCTTCATGACCCTGCCCGCCATCATATTCACCACCTGCGCCCACGCCGACGACCGTGTCGCGCGCGATTGGGCGACCGGCTGCATCGCCTGTCACGGCACGGGCAAGCAGCAAGGCACCATCCCCTCACTCACCGGCAGAGAAAGATCCGCCATCGTCGCCGCCATGCAGGAATTCCGCGACGGCCACCGCCCGGCCGCCATCATGCACCAGATCGCCAAAGGCTATACGCCGGTGCAGATCGAGGTGATTGCCGATTATTTTTCCCGGCAGAACCCGGCCACGGAATAGCCATGCAACGGCGCGAATTCGTCAAATGGATATCGACCGCGGCGGCCGCGGCGACCCTGCCGGGCTGCGCCACTTCCCTCCCCAATAAACAAAAGAGCGTCGCCCGGGTGGCCATCATCGGCGCGGGATTCGCCGGCGTCGCTGTCGCCAAGTACCTACGACTGTGGAGCCCCGACATCGAAGTGGTGCTGATCGACCCCAACATCGAATTCGTTTCACGTCCGCTGAGCAACCGGGTGCTGGCCGGCTCGCTCGATATCGCCGACCTGACGCGCAGCTACGATGCCCTCATCGGAAAATACGGCGTGCGCATGGTGAGAGATCAGGTAACGCGTGTGGACATGGAAAAACGCCGGGTGCTCCCGTCTCGCGGCGGTGCCATTCCCTTCGACCGCCTGGTCGTCGCGCCGGGCATCGACCTCATGTATGAATCCATTTCCGGCGTCCATTTTGCCGATGCCCCCGACTACGTTCCCCACGGCTGGGTGGCGGGACGACAAACCACCATCCTGCGCGAGCAACTGGAAGCCATGCCGGACGGCGGCACTTACGCGCTGAGCATCCCGCAAGCGCCATACAGTTGCCTGCCCGCGCCCTACGAGCGCGCCTGTCAGATCGCCCATTACTTCAAACGCAACAAACCGAAAGCCAAAGTGCTGGTGCTGGATGCCAACGAGAACATCGCCTTCCTGCCAACGCTGTTCGCCCGGGCATGGGAGGAATTGTATCCGGGTATGGTGGAATACCGCCCCAACATGAGGCTGGTCGAAGTGGACGTGCGCGAACTCACCGCACGCTTTCAGTCCGGCGCCGAGATCAAGGCCAACGTGCTCAACGTGATACCACCGCAGGCCGCCGCTGGCATCGCCCGCGACTTGAGGCTGCTAGGCATCAGCGATCGCTGGTGCGAAGTCGATTTCCGTACCTATGAGTCGATCAGGATAAAAGGTATCCACGTGGTAGGTGATGCGGTGATGGGACCGCCAACCATGCTGAAAACCGCGCACGTTGCCAACCAGCAGGCCAAGATCTGCGCTGCGGCGCTGATCGCCATCCTGCATGGCGATCCTTACCGCCCCACGCCGGTGCTGACCGATGCCTGTTACAGCTTCGTCAGCGACAAGGAAGCGATACACTGGACGGCCGTATACCAATACGACTCCGGGAAGAAAACCATGGTCATGATGCCGGAGAGCGCCGGCACATCAACAGTGCACAATGCTGAAGAAGCACGCCACGCCTCGTCGTGGCTGCTGAATATCCTTGATGATACGTTGGGCTAGTTCTGTACCAGCCTGGTACGCGACAACGGCGGGTTGCTGGCGAAATAACGCTTGATGCCAGCGTAAATCGCTTCCGCCATTTTTTCCTGGTAGGCCTCGTCCTTAAGTTTCTTTTCCTCTTCCGGATTGCTGATGAAAGCGGTCTCGACCAGGATGGAAGGGATGTCGGGCGCCTTCAGCACGGCGAAGCCGGCCTGCTCCACCTCGCCCTTGTGCAAAGTATTGATGTCACCCAGTTCGTCGAGCACCTCGCGGCCCAGCTTGAGGCTGTCGTTGATGGTCGCGGTCTGCGACAAATCCAGCAGCGTCTTCTTCAAGTAGGGATCGGGCACGTCGAGGTTGACGCCGCCGATCAGGTCGGCCTCGTTTTCACGCTTGGCCAGCCAGCGCGCGGCAGCCGAAGTGGCGCCATTCTCGGAAAGGGCGAACACCGAAGAACCGCGTACATTGCTCTTGACGAATGAATCGGCATGGATGGACACGAACAGGTCGGCGCTCAGTTTTCGTGCCTTGACCACGCGCATCTGCAAGGGAATGAAGTAGTCGCTGTCGCGGATCAGCACCGCGCGCATGCCCGGCTCACGGTCGATGCGCGCCTTGAGTCTGCGTGCGATCGCCAGGGTGACATGCTTCTCGTAAGTACCGCCGCGCCCGTGCGCGCCCGGATCCTCCCCGCCATGCCCGGCATCGATGGCGACGGTGATCAGGCGCATCACCTCCGGCCTGGCTGGCTTGTCCGGCGGCACTTGTCCGGGCGCCTCGGCGGGAAAGGCTTCTTCCATAACATCGCCCTTCAGCACCAGCGCCATCAACGGATCGTGTGCCGGGTACATGTCCAGCACCAGGCGGTGGCGATACTTTCCCACCGGTTTCAGCATGAACACCTCGGGCTTCACCTCGTCCTTGAGATCGAACACGATGCGCACCATGCCGGGCTTGAAGCGCGCCACGCGCAGCGATTTGATGTAAGGGTCGCCGGCCGTCACCTTGTCGGCCAGCGTCTTCAGCGTCTTATCCAGCGCAACGCCTTCCAGATCAAGCACCAGTCGCTGCGGGTCTTTCAAACTGAACAGCTTGTGCTGCACCGGCGCGCTCAATTCCATGGTGAGGCGGGTGTAATCCTGCGCCGGCCACACTCGCGCGGAAGCCACCTTGATTTCCGCCTGCGCGGCAGCGGGAATCAAGAGGGAAAGAAGGGAAAAAAACGAAACCAGACGCCGGCCGGAGCACAGCCCGCAAGCAAGAACACCTGCTACGTTTTCAATTGCGCCAAACACTCGCTCCCCGCCTCCGTTTCTGCCGCAATCGTCACCTCGCGCGCGCCATCCGCAACCCGCATGCGGATCACGATATCCGGCCTGGGCAGCAATTCGCCCGCTTTTTCCGGCCATTCCACCAAGCATACGCCCGACCCATCGAAATACTCGTGCAGGCCCGCCTCCATCCACTCTTCTGGCTTGTTGAGGCGATAAAAATCAAAGTGATGCAAGTATAAGCTAGAAACTTCATAAAGCTCAACCAGGGCGTAGCTTGGGCTTTTCACTTTATCCGCCCAACCCAGCCCACGCAGCAACGCTCGCACCAGCGTGGTCTTGCCCGCACCCAGTTCGCCACTGAGGTAAATCTTCAATCCGGGCCTCAGCACGCGCGCCAAAGCCTGGCCGAACGCCGTGGTGGCGGCCTCGCCCGCCAGATGCAGCGCAAGTGTCATTTTGTGCGATGGCTGGTTATGATGCGCTTTATGCAATCGGAAACTCTTACACATTATTCATGGCCTGCACTCGCTGCCCGCATTAAGGAATGGGGCATGGCGCTGGGCTTCGACGCCGTCGGCATCGCCGGCACCGAGCTCGGCGCGGCAGAGGCACGCCTCATGGACTGGCTGTCGCACAACTTGCACGGCGACATGGATTATATGGCAAAACACGGCACGGCTCGCGCGCGCCCGGCCGAACTGGTGCCCGGCACCACGCGCGTGATCTCGGTACGCATCAACTACCGGCCGCCGCAGGCGCGCGACAGCTGGGAAGTGCTGCATGACGGCAAGCGTGCCTTCATATCGCGCTACGCGCTGGGGCGCGACTATCACAAGGTGCTGCGCGCACGCCTGCAACAACTGGCCGAGCGCATCAGCGCCGAGATCGGTCCATTCAAGTACCGCGCCTTCACCGACAGCGCCCCGGTGATGGAAGTGGAACTGGCGCAACAGGCTGGACTGGGCTGGCGCGGCAAGCATACCCTGCTGCTCACGCGCGAGGCCGGTTCATGGTTTTTCCTCGGCGAAATCTACACCGACCTGCCGCTGCCAATCGATGCCGCCGGCGAAAACCACTGCGGCACCTGCACCCGCTGCATAGCCATCTGCCCCACCCGCGCCATCGTCGCGCCTTATGTGCTCGATGCGCGGCGCTGCATCTCCTACCTCACCATCGAACATCCCGGCAGCATCCCCTTACCGTTGCGGCCTCTGCTGGGCAACCGCGTATACGGCTGCGACGATTGCCAGCTGGTGTGTCCATGGAACCGCTTTTCCCAAGTAACGAGCGAGCCGGATTTCGCCGTGCGCCAGCGACTGGATGACATCGGCCTGGTCGAGCTGTTCGGCTGGAGCGAAGCCGAGTTCGAACACAGGCTCGCCGGCAGCGCCATCCGCCGCATCGGCCACGAACGCTGGCTGCGCAACCTCGCCGTAGGACTGGGCAACGCACCCACCAGCAACGCGCTGCTCGCCGCCCTGCGCGCGCGCGCCGACCACTCCTCCGCCCTGGTGCGCGAACACGTTGCCTGGGCGCTGCAACAGCACGCCGGCAAACCGCCCACCCTCACCCCTGACTTATAAGCTCCCGTTAAGCTTTATCGCTTATCCTGCGCAGTCACGGACCATCTAGCCGGCAATAGCATAGCATCGCGGCCGTGCCTTACCCGATCCGGTCATCCCGCTTTTGCATGGAGGCAATCATGAAAAACGCTCGTATTTATTTGTCGCTCGCTGAGGCCATAAATGCGGTATCGCTGGTCGTACTGACACAGGCCGCACACGCATCCGACCTTATCGAAACCGCGCAAGTGGTATCGTCCGCACCGATCTACCGCGAAGTACGTGAACCGCGCCAGGAATGTTGGGCCGAAACCAGCTCCGCCGCACCGATCGAGGAAAAAAGCTACACCGGTGCCATCATCGGTGGCATTGCCGGCGCCATCGCCGGCAACCAGATCGGCGACGGTTCCGGCAGAACCGCGGCCACCGCGGTCGGCGCCGCAGCCGGCGCTCTGATCGGCGACCGGGTGAGCAACCCGAATTCCGCCCCGGTCGGCGGCGGCGCCATTGCCGGCGCCGCCGTGGGCGGCATCCTCGGCAGCCAGGTTGGCTCCGGCAGCGGCAGCGATGTCGCGGCCGGCGTGGGTGCCGCTTCCGGTGCCATCATCGGCGATCGCGTTACCAACCCGTCACAAGCCAAACCCGGCTCGGTGCAGAAATGCCGGCAGGTGGACACCGTACGCCAGGAAATCACCGGCTATACCGTGGTGTATCGCTATAACGGCCGCGACATCACCACCACCATGCCCTACCAGCCCGCCAGCACGGTGCGCGTTGGCGTGGGGATCATCGCGGATCGCTAAGAAGGGCAGCCACATACGCAGTTGGCGCCGGAAAATTTGGTGCCGTGCGCTGACGTGGTCACATCCGGGCACCGTGGAAGAAGCAGTTTGACTGCCCGTTTGAATGGGAGGGTGGCGGAGAGGGTGGGATTCGAACCCACGGTACGGCAAGCCGTACACCGGATTTCGAGTCCGGCCCATTCGGCCACTCTGGCACCTCTCCGCGAGAGGCGCGATTCTACCAGCGAACCCCCGCTCTGCGAAGATAAAAACACACGACACAAGCGGCCATTTTCTGGCTAAACTGGCAACAGTTTTAATACGATAACCCAAAAAGCAGCGCCGCCCCACTTCACGCAGATGAAGACCGCTTCTTTACGGCGTCCATAAACAAGTTATCCGGGCCAAGGGGAGTGGCTACGTGCCAAAACAGATCGTCGCGTTATTACTGCTCGCGCTGCTTGGCGCTTGCAGCGATCCGCCCGACCCGCCGTTGCGGGTCGGCACCAACGTGTGGCCCGGTTACGAGCCGCTTTATCTCGCCCGCGACCTGAATTTTTTCAACGCCCAGCAGGTGCGGCTGGTCGAATACCCAAACGCCTCCGAAGTCCTGCGCAGTTTCCGCAACGACGCCATCGAGGTCGCCGCCGTGACCCTCGACGAAGCACTGCTGCTGCACGACCATACTCCCGACATACGCATCATCCTTGGACTGGATTACTCCAACGGCGGCGATGCGCTGCTGGCGCAGCCCGGCATCAGGACTCTCGCCGAACTGAAAGGACGGCGCGTCGGCGTCGAAAACACCGCGCTCGGCGCCTACATGTTGAGCCTCGCCCTGGAAAGTATCGGCATGTTCTCCAGCGAGGTGCAAATCGTGCCACTCACCGTGGACGCACACGAAACCGCTTTCAAGAACAAGACCGTGGACGCCGTGGTCACCTTCGAACCGGTGAAAAGCAAGCTGCTCGCCGTCCAGGCCGAACAGCTGTTCGACAGCGCACAGGTACCGGGTAAAATCATGGACGTGCTGGTGACGCGCGAAAAATATCTCACCACGCGCCGCAAACAAATCGACCTGCTGATCAAAAGCTGGTTCCAGGCAGTGGATTACGCGCAGCGCAACGCTGCGGACTTTGCCCGCCGCACTGCGGCACGCGAGAAAATCGGCGAAGCGGAGTTCACCACCTCGCTGCAGGGCATCCACTTGCTCGACGCGCGCGAGAACCATGCCTTGTTCGATCCCGCCCAACGCCGCATCCTGATGCAGGTGGAACGCCTGTCCGGCTTCATGCTGGAGCACCACCTCATCGAATCGCCCATACCGGGCGACATCATCTTCCCGCAAAGATTCGCCGCACCATGAGCGCAGCACAGAATAAAATCGCCACCCTGCTGCACCAGGATTACTCGCAGTTCTCATTGCGCCTGCTGCTGCCGATGTCAATGCTACTCTGCGCAGCAGTGGTGATGGCCTACCTGATCCCCAGTACCCTGGACGCGGTGCGGCAAGACCTGCTCAAGGAAAGAAATTACGACGTCGTGCAGCACAGTTCTAACCTGCAAGCGAATGTCGATCTGATGCTGAAGACCGGCCGACACGAACTGGTGAAATCGGAGTTCAGCGCATTCGGCTCCGATCCGGAAGTCACCATCGCCTTGCTCAGCGACGAAAATGGAAAAATCCTGGCCGCAATGCAGCAGAACCTTGTCGGCGAGCAGATCGAAAAAGCCCTGCAAGGAGCATCGCTTGACTTTGCCGGCATGGCGAAACAGGCAAAGCACACCATGGCCGGTATCGTCACGACCATACCGGAGCAAAACAAGATCAATTCAGTTTACCCGGTGCTGATCAATACCGGTACCGACTCGCTGCGCCCGAGCAGGGTAGGCACGATCGTATTGCAGTACGACGTCTCCCTCACCTACCAGAAAAAATACATGGAGGCAGTGCAGTGGCTGGTTAAAATCGGCCTGCTGACGCTGACCCTCGCATTGATCGTCAGCATCCTGCTCCACTACACGGTCTCCCGGCGCATTGTCAGGCTCCTGCATGCCACGTCGCGGCTCGCCACCGGCGATTTCAACATCACCACCGGCATAACCGGAAAAGACGAAATCGGCAGGCTGGGGCAGGCCTTCGACGCCTTGTCGCAACAGATGGAATACACCACACAATCGCTGAACAAGCTGTCGTACGCGGTGGAGCAAAGCGCGAACAGCGTCATCATCACCGACCACCAGGGCACGATCGAGTACGTCAACCCGTGCTTTTGCCAGACCACGGGCTATACCTTGCAGGAAATCCTGCATCGCAACCCGCGCATCCTGAAATCCGACCATACCGACCCGGCCACATACCAGCAGATGTGGGAAACGATTGCATCAGGAAAGAACTGGCAGGGAGAATTCCAGAACAAGCGCAAGAACGGAAGCCTGTACTGGGATTACGCCACCATTTCGCCCATCCTCGATGACAGCGGCAACATCACCCACTACGTATCCATCCAACAGGACATCACTCAACGCAAACACGCCGAGGAACAATTGCGCCTGGGCGCCAGCGTGTTCGAAAACAGCGGCGAAGCCATCATGATCACCGACGCCAACAACAACATCGTCTCGGTCAACCAAGCCTTCACCGAGATCACCGGCTACCTCCCGGACGAAGTGATCGGGCGCAATCCGCGCCTGCTGCGCTCCAGCCACATGAATCGCGATTTCTATCGGGAAATGTGGGATGCCCTGAAAAGCTCCGGGCGCTGGAGCGGTGAGATCTACGACCGCCGCAAGAGCGGCGAGATCTACCCGGAGTGGCTCACCATTACTGCCGTCAAGGATCAAACCGGCAGCATCACCCATTTCATCGCCATCTTTTCCGACATCACCGAGCGCAAGGCCACCGAGGAAAAGTTGCGCCACATGGCCCAGCACGATTTCCTGACCAACCTGCCCAACCGCATCCTGCTGTTCGATCGCCTGTTGCAGGCCATTGCCCAGGCCGAACGCCATGGCACGCAGGTGGCGTTGATGTTCCTCGACCTCGATCGCTTCAAGAATATCAACGATTCGCTTGGCCACGAGGTTGGCGATCAGCTGCTGCTGCAAGTTTCTCAGCGCCTGCAGAACTGCGTGCGCAGCAGCGACACCATCAGCCGCCAGGGCGGCGACGAATTTCTCATCATGCTCCCGGAAATCGAGAATGCCGAAGCGGCAGCGCACGTCGCCAGCAAGCTGCTGGAGTCGATGTCCATGCCGTTCCACATCGGTGATTCGGAAATCCACCTCACCATCAGCATCGGCATCAGCATCTACCCGGACGACGGCAAGGACATCACCACCCTGATCAAGCAGGCCGACACGGCGATGTACCATGCCAAGGAAAACGGCCGCGACAACTACCAGTTCTTCGCTCAGGAGATGACGGTACGCGCCACCGAGCGCCTGTCACTGGAAAGCAAGCTGCGGCGTGCGCTGGAGCGCGGCGAATTCCTGCTGCACTACCAACCGCAGGTGGACATACCGAGCGGCCACATCATCGGCGTGGAGGCGCTGATCCGCTGGAGTCACCCGGAAATGGGCATGATCTCGCCAGCGCGCTTCATCCCCGTCGCCGAGGACAGCGGCCTGATCGTGCCAATAGGCGAGTGGGTAATGCACGAAGCCTGCCGCCAGAACCGTGCCTGGCAGGACGCCGGGCTGCCCAAGCTGTCGGTGTCGGTCAACCTGTCGGCATTGCAGTTCCGCAACAAGAACCTGCCGCGCACCGTCACGCACGCCCTGGAGCAGGCGCAACTCGACCCGTCCTGCCTGGAACTGGAAATCACCGAAAGCATCATCATGCAGGGCGCGGAAAAAACCATCTCTGCGCTGCAAGAGCTGAAGAACATGGGTATCAAGCTGTCGATCGACGATTTCGGCACTGGCTACTCCAGCCTCAATTACCTGAGGCGTTTCCCCATCGACCGCCTCAAGATCGACCAGTCCTTCATACGCGATATCACCCATAACCCGGACGATGCTGCCATCATCCGCGCCATCATCAGCCTGGGCAAGAGCCTCAAGCTCAAGATCATCGCCGAAGGCGTGGAAACGCGGGAACAGCTCGCCTTCCTGCAAAACCACGATTGCGATGAACTGCAAGGCTATTATTTCAGCAGGCCGCTACCGGCTGAAGAATGCGCACAGATGTTGCGCGAGCAGCGCCGCCTCGCCGATGCGCTGATAGCTGACAAGCTCTAAGCCGATGGATATCGCATCGCTCAAGGCCGTGCACATCAGCTGCGTTGCCGCAAGCTATGGCCTGTTCGTGACGCGCGGCATATGGATGCTGCGCGATTCCGCGCTATTGCAGCGGCACTGGGTAAAAATCGTACCGCACGCGATCGACAGCCTGCTGCTTGCCAGCGCAATCCTCCTGGCAATCGCCATCGGACAATATCCGTTCGTGCACGACTGGCTCACTGCCAAGGCCATCGCGCTGGCTGCCTACATCTTGCTCGGCACGATCGCGTTAAAGCGCGGCAAGACCAAACACGTACGCCTGGCAGCGTGGATCGTGGCGCAAGCCGTATTTTTCTATATCATCACGGTGGCGCTGACGCGCCGGCCGCTGCCGTGGTAAACCTTATGCTGCCGGGCGATCCCGCACCAAGCTTCGACGCGCCGCTGGAAATGCTGCACGCCTGCCATGAACGCATAGACGCGCAGTGCGCGACACTTGGGAAACTTGCCGCTCACCTGCCCCGCCACGGAAACGATACGCAAGCGCAGCAAGCGGCGCAAGCCATCATGCGTTACTTCGATACGGCCGGCCGCCACCACCACCAGGATGAGGAAGAAGACCTGTTCCCCATGCTGCTCGCCTGCGACAAGACAGCATCACAGGCATTGATCGAACAGATTCGCGACGAGCACCGTGCCATGGAGCAAGCCTGGCAGGCGTTGCGTCCTGCGCTGGTCGCCATTGCCTCGGGATCAGGCGCACAACTCGATACCGCTGCCGCGGAACATTTCAGCAAGCTGTACCGCGACCACATCGCACACGAAGAAATCCTGCTGCTGCCGCTCGCTGCCCGCCTGCTGTCCGGCGCACAACAGGCTGCCCTGGGCCACGCGATGAGTAAGCGCCGTGGCGTCAGGCACCCGTAAGAAAATCCGTAAGGCGTGAATATTCCCGGCGAACACTCTATAATCGCCGACCATGAGTGATTTTCCGTATCGCCGCCAGGTCGCCGCCTGGCTGTTCGTCTGCTGCGCGATGATATTCTGCATGGTGGTGGTCGGTGGCGTCACCCGCCTTACCCACTCCGGACTGTCCATCGTCGAATGGCAGCCGCTGGTCGGCGCCATCCCCCCGCTCAACGAGGCGGAATGGCAAGAGACCTTCGAGAAATACCAGCAGACTCCTGAATACAAGAGCGTCAACCTGTGGATGAAGCTGGACGACTTCAAGTCCATCTTCTGGGTCGAATATGCCCATCGCCTGTTGGGACGCAGCATAGGCCTGGTTTTCCTGCTGCCCTTTGTTTATTTCCTGATGCGACGCCGTATCCCGCCCGCCCTCACGCCGCAGCTCGTCACCATGTTCGTGCTGGGCGGCTTGCAGGGCGCGCTCGGCTGGTACATGGTGAAAAGCGGCCTGGTATCCGATCCGCGCGTCAGCCAGTACCGATTGACCGCGCACCTGGGCACGGCCTTCCTGATCTACTCTTATATTTTCTGGGTGGCGTTGGGAATATGGGCGCCGCGCACCCAGCAACCCGCTCCGCAAACCACCGGCTTGCGCCGCTTTGCGGGCGTGGTAGTGCTGCTGATCTTCGGCATGGCACTGCTGGGGGGACTGGTTGCGGGACTGCGCGCTGGCTTTGCCTACAACACCTTTCCGCTGATGGGCGGACGCCTCATTCCGGATGGCCTGCTGGAACTGCAACCCGTATGGAAGAATTTTTTTGAGAACATCACCACGGTGCAATTCAACCACCGCATGGGGGCTTGGCTGCTGATGCTGGTGATTCCTGCATTCTGGCTGACGACACAGCGTTCATCGCTGTCGGCCTCTGCCCGCCGCGCCAGCCACGCCCTGCTCGCCATGTTCGCCGTGCAGATTGCGCTGGGCATCGGCACTCTCGTCATGGTCGTTCCCGTTCCCCTCGCCGCCGCACATCAGGGTGGCGCCCTGTTGCTGCTGACCATGGCGCTGTGGGTCAATCACGAATTGCGGCGGGCGTAAACCTGTAAACCGGATTACTGCCAGAACTTCCACCACGCCTGCTGCCGCCCCTCCTCGCCAGTGAGATACTTGCTGCCCGGAAAGTTGCGCGCCAATACGCGCCAGGCATCATCGCGCAAATCAGGCATGCCCATCATGTGGTAAGCCTGCGCCATGATATGCAGCGCTTCCTCGACCGCCACCGCCTGCGGATAGGTCTTGATCGCATGCTGGGCACGGTTGGCGGCCGCCACATAAGCGCCGCGCTTCATATAATAACGCGCCACGTGGACTTCGTGCAGGGCCAGCGAATTGACCAGATAGCGCAGGCGCAGGCTGGCGTCCTCGGCATAACGGCTTTGCGGAAAACGCGTCACCAGTTCCTTGAAGGTATCGAAGGAATCCTGTGCCGCCTTGGGGTCGCGCTCGGTGAGATCCTCGCCGCTCAGCGCCCCCATCAGGCCGAGATCCTCGTTGAAATTCACCAGCCCCTTGAGGTAGTAAGCATAGTCGACATTGGGGTGGTTGGGGTGCAGCTTGATGAAGCGCTCGCATGCCGCGATTGCCGCGACGGGTTCGTTGTTCTTGTAGTTGGCATAGGCGATTTCGAGTTGGGCCTGCTGCGCGTAACGCCCGTAGGGGTAGCGCGACTCCAGCTTTTCCAGCATCTGGATCGCCTTCTCGTAATTATGGTCGACCATGTAATCCTTCGCTTCCTCATAGAAGCGCTGCGCCGACCAGTCCTTGGTTTCGTCAACTGGCTCGGAACCGCAGGCGGCAAGGCAGAAAATCAGGAATACCGTTAAACTAAGGCGCATGGCCGCACTCGAAAGAACATTCGAAAAAAACTTGGCGGATTATACCGCAGTCGAGCTCGTCGTACCGCTCGAATGCGCCGGCATGCGCCTCGACCAGGCGCTCGCCCGGCTGCTGCCGCAGTTTTCACGCAGCCGCTTGCAACAATGGATCAAGCACCGGCTCATCACCCTCGATGGCCATGCCGCCGAATCGAAGCAAAAAATCCACGGCGGCGAGGCATTGCGCGTGGCGCCGCAACCCGATCCGCAACAAACCGCTTTCCGCGCCGAAGAGATTCCACTGGCCATCATCTATGAGGACGACACCCTGATCGTACTCAATAAGCCGGCCGGTCTAGTGGTTCACCCCGGCAGCGGCAACTGGGAGGGCACCCTGCTCAACGCCCTCCTGCACCATGCACCGCATCTTCATGAAGTGCCGCGTGCCGGCATCGTGCACCGCCTCGACAAAGACACCAGCGGACTACTGGTGGTGGCGAAAACGCTCGCCGCGCAAACCAACCTGGTGCGCCAGTTGCAGGCGCGAACCGTGGCACGCGAATATCTTGCGCTGGTTTACGGCGAAATCCGCCGCGCTGGCAGCGTGGATGCGCCGCTGGGACGCCACCCCACCCAGCGCACCAAAATGGCGGTGGTTCCCGGCGGCAAGACGGCTGTGACACACTATACGACGAGCGAAAACTTCCCCGGCTGCACGTTGCTGCATTGCCGCCTCGAAACCGGGCGCACACACCAGATCCGGGTACACCTCGCCAGCATCGGCCACCCGCTGGTGGGCGACAAGGCGTATGCGCGCGCCGGCAGAAAAGCTCCGCCGGCCGTGCATGCGTTGCTTACCGTCTTCCCTCGCCAGGCTTTGCACGCAGCCCGTCTCACGCTGGAGCATCCGCATGGCGGCGCACAGATGCAATGGCAGGCACCGCTGCCCGACGACATGCAAACACTCCTCGAAGCACTGAGGGCCGCAACGTGCATTTGATGCGCCATTGCATCGTCCCGGACTGGCCGGCACCGCCCGGCGTGCATGCCCTGCAAACCACCCGTCATGGCGGCGTCAGTAGCGCCCCCTATGGCACCCTCAACCTCGGCAGCCATGTCGGCGACGACCCCCTGGCCGTGGCGCGCAACCGCATGTTGCTGGAGCCGTTGCTGCCCAGCGAGCCCATATGGCTGAAACAGGTGCATGGCAGCACCGTGACCGATGCCGGCAGCGCCGGCTGCCTGCCCGAGGCTGATGCCTGCGTCTCGCGCCATCGCGGCGCAGTATGTGTGGTGATGACCGCTGATTGCCTGTCGGTACTGCTATGCGACCGCAACGGCAGCGCGGTGGGCGCCGCCCACGCCGGCTGGCGCGGTCTATGCAGCGGGGTGATCGAAGCCACCGTACATGCGCTGCAAAGCGACCCGGCACAAGTGATGGCCTGGCTCGGCCCGGCCATCGGCCCAGGGGCATTCGAGGTCGGCGCCGAGGTGCGCGACGCCTTTTTGGCGCAACACGAGGCGGCAGCAACAGCTTTTACCGCCAGCACACCGGGCAAGTGGCATGCCGATCTCTACCGACTCGCGCGATTTCGCTTGCATGCGGCGGGCGTCACGCAAATTTACGGCGGCGGTTTCTGCACTTACACAGACGCGGAACGGTTTTACTCTTTCCGCCGCGACGGCACCACCGGCCGCATGGCCAGCTTCATCTGGCTAGCGTAGAATGCCGGCGATGGCAAACTCCACTCCTGCAAAGCAATAAACCGTGTCCACCCTTTCCTGGATTTTGCTCACCAGCCTGGTGGGCGGCGCGCTCAGTGTGTTATGCGCAGCGGCGCTGTCGTTCCGTACCCCTCCCAATCTGGTCAGCACCTTCGTCAGCTACGCCGTCGGCGCCCTGCTGGGCGCGGTGTTCCTGGAAATCCTGCCGCATGCGCTGGAACGCGCCGCTAGTGTGGAAACCCTCACGAGCACACTCCTGGCCGGCATCCTGGGGTTTTTCCTTCTGGAGAAGCTGGTGCTGTGGCGCCACTGCCACGTGGAAGAATGCGAAGCGCACGACCCTCACGATCCGCCCGACAACCATGACCATGGTCGCAGCGGCACCATGATCCTGATCGGCGATACCATCCACAACTTCGTGGACGGCGTGCTGATCGCCACCGCCTTTCTGGCCGACATCAAGCTGGGCATCGTCACCTCGCTCGCCATCATTGCCCACGAGATTCCACAGGAAGTCGGCGACTTCCTCATCCTGCTGCACTCCGGCTACAGCCGGAGAAAAGCGCTGGCCTATAACCTGATCTCCAGCTTGGCCACGCTGCTCGGCGGGGCATTGGCCTATTTCGCGCTGCAAGGACTGGAACAATTCATCGCCCCTCTCCTCGCCATCGCCGCCGCCAGCATGCTGTACGTGGCCGTAGCCGATTTGATCCCGGGGTTGCACAAGCGCCCCGAGCTCAGCGTCACCCTGCAACAAATGACGCTGATCGGGTTTGGCATTGCCTCGATCTGGTTGGCCGACCGTTTGGCGCACGGGGCCTGAAAAGAAAAACCCCGCATGGAATACCATGCGGGGAGGAACCTTTATGCGAAGGAGGGAGGACCTTGCATAAAGGAGGGGGAAGAACTCAAACAAGCACGCCTTGCCACCAAGCCATCCTTGTTGCAAATTTTATCGACCGTGCTCAAGGAAACTTGAATAAATTTTTTGCTGCATTGCACAATTCGCATTATAAGTTTCTAATTTAACTTGTCAAGCGTTTTTTGTGCGGCGCACAAAAAACGCGGGGGTGCGGGATTGGGCGCTTAATTGTTTCCATATTATGTTATTTTATTCATAAAACTAGCCGTTATTTTTGATTCGCGCCCTTAAATGCAAGCCAGGGAAGCGCCATTTTCTCGCAACCAGCCGTATCATACCGACAGTGAACTCAAGCCACGATTCTGAGATAATGGACAGCCCGAGCAGTCCAGCCGTCAACGTGAGAATCATCAAGAAGTACCCCAACCGCCGCCTTTACGACACCGCCACCAGCAGCTACATCACGGTGGCCGAGGTCAAGGCGCTGGTACTTGAGCAAACCGAATTCTGCGTGGTGGATGCCCGCAGCAATGCCGATCTGACCCGCTGTACCCTGCTGCAAATCATCCTGGAAGAGGAAAATGGCGGAATTCCCTTGTTTTCCTGCGAAGCACTGGCACAGATTATCCGCTGCTACGGCCAGACGATGCAAAGCGAGATGTGCAACTCCATCGAACACTACCTCAAAGACTTCCTCGACACGCATTGCCCGGAGTGCGTACCCGACGGCAGCGCAAACAGCCAGGCCCAGCCCAACGGCATAGCCTCGCCCGCAACGCGCAAAGCTTGATCGCCACCCCATGAGCAAGTCACCGCCCAAAGTCGGCTTCGTTTCGCTCGGCTGCCCCAAGGCGCTGGTCGATTCCGAGCGCATCCTCACCGAGCTGCGCGCTGAAGGCTATGCGATTTCCACGCGCTACGAAGACGCCGACCTGGTGGTCATCAATACCTGCGGTTTCATCGACGAGGCGGTGGCTGAATCGCTGGAAACGATAGGCGAGGCGCTGGCAGAAAACAGCAAAGTCATCGTCACCGGCTGCCTCGGCGCCAAAGGCGACATCGTGCAGCAGACCCATCCCCGGGTGCTGGCGGTGACCGGCCCGCACGCCACCGCCGAAGTCATGCAGGCAGTACATCAGCATTTGCCCAAACCACACGATCCTTATACCGACCTGGTGCCGCCCGCCGGCGTCAAGCTCACCCCCGAGCATTATGCCTACCTGAAAATTTCCGAAGGCTGCAACCATCGTTGCACCTTCTGCATCATCCCCAGCCTGCGCGGCGACTTGGTGAGCCGGCCAGTAGGCGAAGTCATGAAGGAAGCAGAAAACCTGGTCGACTCCGGGGTACGCGAGCTCCTGGTGATTTCGCAGGACACCAGCGCCTACGGCGTCGACGTGAAATACCGCACCGGCTTCTGGGGCGGGCATCCGCTCAAAACGCGCATGACCGAGCTGGCCAAGGCCCTGGGCCAGCTCGACGTGTGGGTGCGGCTGCACTACGTCTACCCCTACCCGCACGTCGACGAAGTCATTCCGCTGATGGCCGAGGGACGCATCCTGCCCTACCTCGACATCCCCTTCCAGCATGCCAACGCGCGCATCCTCAAGCTGATGAAACGCCCCGCCGGCGGAGAAAACGTGCTGACACGCATCAAAGAGTGGCGCGCCATCTGCCCGGAGATCACCCTGCGCAGCACCTTCATCGTCGGCTTCCCCGGCGAAACCGAGGAAGAGTTCGAGGAACTGCTCGACTTCATCGAAGCCGCCGAGCTGGATCGTGTCGGCGCCTTCAAATACTCGCCGGTGGAAGGCGCGGCAGCCAATCTGCTGCCCGATCCGGTCGACCCGGAAGTGCAGGAAGAGCGCCTGGCGCGGCTGATGTATTTACAGGAAGAAATCAGCGCGCAGAAACTGGCGCGCAAAGTCGGCAAAACCTTCACAGTGCTGGTCGACGCAGTGGATGACGAAGGCGCCATCGCACGCAGCGCCGCCGACGCACCGGAAATCGACGGACTGGTTTACATCGAGAACGGCCACCAACTGCAAGCCGGCGAATTCGCCGAAGTGACTATCACCAATGCAGACGAGCACGATCTGTGGGCGGCGTTGCCAGCTTAAACCCCAATGTTTTGCTTAACCGCAAAGGACGCCAGGGACGCAAAGGTAAACTCCAATTTCTTGACTACGGATGAACACGGATGGGCACGGACGATTCGTTTCATCCGTTTTTGCCAACAGTTGGTTTCCGGTTTTATTGCTTTGCGCCCCTGGCGTCCTTTGCGGTAAATGAATTTACAAAAAACCGCTCCGCCTCCGCCAATTCGCGCGTACGCCTGAATGACGGCAGGCTCTGCCAGATGCGCCTGCCGTAGGGCTTGCTAATCAGGCGCGGGTCGCAAATCATCAACACGCCTCGGTCTGCCTCGTCGCGGATCAGACGCCCGGCTCCCTGCTTCAACGCGATCACCGCATGCGGCAACTGATATTCCATGAAGGCGTTGCGCCCCTGCTTGTTGATCTGCTCGATGCGCGCCGCAAGCACAGGATCGTCAGGCGGTGCGAACGGCAACTTGTCGATCACAACCAGCGACAGCGCATCGCCGCGCACGTCCACCCCCTCCCAGAACGACTGGCTCGCCACCAGCACGGCATTGCCCAGGCGGCGGAAGCGCTCCAGCAACTCGCTACGCGAACCCTCGCCCTGCAACAGCAATGGAAAATCCAGTTCCTCCCGCTCGAATGCCTCTTGCAGCAACGCATGCGCCCCGCGCATCGCGCGCAAGCTGGTGAACAGCAAAAACGCGCGCCCGCCGCTCGCCCTGAGCAAGGGTAGGGCATTGCTCACCACCGCCGCAGTATAGTCCGGCGTATTCGGCTCTGGCATGGACTGCGGCACGTACAGCAGCGCCTGTCTGTCATAATCGAATGGGCTGTCCCAGCTCACGGCACGCGCATCGCCCAAGCCCATTTCCCCGCAATAATGGCTGAAGTCCTTTTTCACCGACAGCGTCGCGGAAGTAAATATCCATGCCCGCACTTGGCCGGCGATCTGTTTGTGGAAAATTTCGGCAATCGACAATGGCGTCGCGTTGAGTTGCAGTGCATGGCTGAACACCTCCAGCCAGCGTACCATACCCACCGCATCGCTCTCCTGCCAATTCCGGATCGCCGCCAGCAGCGCGGTGCTGCGCTGCCAGCAATTCTCCAGCCCTTCGCTGCGCTCGGCCTGGAATTCAAGCAGCCCGGCCAGCGCCTCCAGTTTGTCGCAAACCTGTGACAGGGCTGCATCAAATCCGCTATAGCGCTGCAAAGCAGCCAACGACAAGCGCCCGCTGTCATCCTTGATGGCGAGCCGAAGATCTCGCGCAGCCTTGTCGAGCGCGACTGCGGCATCGGGCAGCGCGGCGAAATCCTTGGCACCGGCCGCCGCTTCCAGGCGTGTGTCGCGCGCCAGTTCGAGCAACTGCGAAGTGGACACGCTCTCGCCGAAGAACAGGCTGGCCGTTTCCGGTAACTGGTGCGCCTCGTCGAAGATCACCGTGTTACACGCCGGCAGCAGTTCCGACACGCCTTCATCGCGCAGCATCACATCGGCAAAGAACAGGTGGTGGTTGACCACCACCACGTCTGCGGCAAGCGCCTGCTTGCGTGCCTCCAGAACAAAGCAGCTCTTGTGGTGAGAGCACTCCGAACCCAGGCAGTTCTCGCGCGTGGAAGTGACATAAGACCAGATGCCGGCGCTTTCCGGCACATCGCTCAGGCCACTCTTGTCACCGCTCTTGCTGGTTTCCGCATAACTCACGATGCGATGCAGGTATTTCACGTCCTCGCGGTTGAGGAAGCGTCCGTCGGAACGGGCGCGCTCCAGGTGGTAATGGCACACGTAATTGGCACGGCCTTTCAGCAGTGCCACCGTCACCGGCGCTTTCAGCGCGGCGCGTACGGTGGGAATGTCGCGGTTGTATAGCTGGTCCTGCAACGTCTTGGTGCCAGTGGATACGATCACCTTGCCGCCCGACAGCAGTGCCGGCACGAGGTACGCGAAGGTTTTGCCGGTACCGGTGCCGGCCTCCGCCACCAGCACGCTGTTATCCCGTACCGCCTCGGCGATGGCCTGTGCCATTTCGAGCTGGCTCTGGCGCGGACGGAACCCATCGACCGCATGCGCCAAAGCGCCGGCGGCGGAGAAAATTTCAGCAAGATCGGAAGTGTTCAAAATCAACGACAGGAGCGTAGCGAAGAATTTTTTCTATCAGTCGACGGCAGGAATGGACAACGGTCAGTTCAGCTTTGCCGTGAGCTGCTGCAAATCCAGTACGCGGGCGCGTATCTCGTCGGCATCTTCGGCCAACGGGTCGAGGATCAGGTAGCGCTGAAGGTCCGTCAGCGCGGCGCGGTGGCATTCCAGATTCAGGTATATCATGCCGCGCTCGCGCAACTCGTCCGCCAGGTCGGGCATGATCATGATGATGCGCTCGGCCGCCACCAGCGCCTGCTGCAACTGATTGTAGTGCAAGTAGATACGCTTCAGGTTGCGCAGCACGCGCACAAGTATCTCCCGGTTACCGGCTGCATCCAGCATGTCCAGGACGGTTTCTTTGGACGGCACCTCTTCCTCGTCAAGTTCGCGCAAGCGCGCCTGCAAATCGTCCAGGCTCAGCGAAATGCCGCCGCAATAGGGATCCAGCACCACCATGCCGTCCGGGATGCCGCACTTCACCAGGAAATGTCCGGGAAACGACACTCCTTCCAGTTGCAGGCCGATGCGCCGCCCCACTTCCATGTAGAGGATGCACAGCGTCACCGGAATACCGACCTTGCGGTCCATCACTTCGTTGAGAAAGCTGTTGCGCGGGTCGTAATAATTTTCGGTGTTGGGGGCAAAACCCTGCTCGCGGAACAGATAGCGATTGAGCACGAGCAGGGTATCGACTGTGCTGATGTCGTCGGGCAGTTGCCGCTTCAGGTCTGCGGCCATCTGCTCGATGCGCGCAAGGTACGCGGCAATGTCAAGGTCGGGATATTCTTCCGCCGCGATCAGCAGTGCCGCCTCTGCCAGGTCGAAATGCTCGGTGGGCGCTTCCAGCATTTGCTTCAGGCGCAGGATGGCTTTCGGGTTCATGATCTTTAGTTTCGCAACGGCTTGCCGGTTTTCAGCATGTGCTCGATGCGTGCCTGCGTGAGCGGCGTATGCAACAGCGACATGAATTCGGCACGCTCCAGATCGAGCAGCCACTGCTCGTCCACCAGGCTGCCGGCTTCGACTTCACCACCGCAAATGATGCGCGCGATTTTTTCCCCGATCAGGTAATCATGCGCGGAAATGTAGCCGCCCTCGCGCATGTTGACCAGCAGCATGCGGAAATTGGCGATGCCCGCCCTGCCCGCCACCGGGATATCGCGCGGCGGCAGCGGCACGCGATATCCGGCTTCATGCAGGGCAATCGCCTGCGCCTTGGCAACGTGGAGCAATTCGAACGGGTTCATCACGATCGGGTCGCAGGCGCGCAGAAAACCGAGTTCCCTGGCATGCTCGGCGCTTTTCGCCACCGTGCCCATCGCCACGACCTGGAAATAATTTTTCAGGGAAGGGAACAGGTCCCTGCCTTTGGCCTCGTGCGCGGCACGCAACGCCACCTCCTTGCAGCCACCACCCGCCGGCAGCAGGCCGACACCGACCTCGACCAGGCCGATGTAGCTTTCCAGCGCCGCCACGACACGATCGCAATGCATGACGAATTCGCAGCCGCCACCCAACGCCATGCCGTTGACCGCCGCAACCGTGGGGATGCACGAATAGCGCAGCCGCATGCTCACCTGCTGGAACTTGGCCACCACCTGCTCCACCTCCGCACCACTGCCGGTCACCGCGTGCATCATCTGGGTCAGGCTGCCGTGGCCGGCAACGGTATATTTAAGGCGCTGCATCGCTCCCGCCAGCTTGGCGGTGATGGTCGCGTCTTCCGGCGGCGCCAACGCCTGCATCACCTGCAACAGGTTGGCACCGACCGAAAATGGCGGCTCGGTTTGCCACAGCACCAGCCCCTTGAATTCCTCCTCGGCCAACTCGATGGCATCGAGGGTGCCGCTGAGCACGTCGTCGCCAATCGTGTGCATCTTGCTGCGGAAAGAGAGAATGGCAATGCCGTCATCCATGTGCCACAGCCGCACTGCGTCGTTCTCGAATACGGTATGACCGTACTCGACCCGCTCGCCAAGCAGCGCATCGGGGAAAATCTGGCGACGATACACCGGCAGTGTCGAACGGGCGCGGTAGGATTGCGCGGCAGGCGCATAGGAGCCGTCGGCGCGATGCACGCCGTCACGCTGTTCCATCACCCAATCCGGCAACGGCACGTTGACCAGCGCCTTACCGGCCGCAATATCTTCGCCGATCCACTGCGCCACCTGGCGCCAGCCCGCCGCCTGCCAGATTTCAAACGGCCCTTGCTTCCAACCGAACCCCCAGCGCACCGCCAAGTCGAGATCACGTGCATTGTCGGCAATACTGGGCAACTGCACCGCGCAATAGTGCCAGACATCGCGGAACACCGCCCACAGGAACTGCGCCTGGGGGTGCTGGCTGGCACGCAGCACGGCGAAGCGCTGTGCCACATCCTTGTTTTTCAGTATCTCGCGCACGCTGTCGTCGGACTTGGTATTCGCCAGGCGATAGCCCTTGGTGCCCAGATCGAGCACGTGGATTTCCTTGCCCACCTTCTGGTAGATGCCGCGCTTGCTCTTCTGTCCCAACGCGCCCTGTTCGATCAGTCCATGCAGCCAGTCGGGCAGCAAGAAATGAGCGTGCCAGGGATCATCCGACAGCCCTTCGCGCATGGTGTTGACCACGTGCGCGAAGGTGTCGAGGCCGACCACGTCCAGTGTGCGGAAGGTGGCGCTCTTCGGGCGCTCCAGATCCTTGCCGGTAAGTGCATCCACCGTATCGAAACCCAGCCCGCAGGCACGCGCATGGTGCATGGTAGCAAGCAGGGAAAATACGCCGATACGGTTGGCGATGAAATTGGGGGTGTCCTTGGCGCGCACCACGCCCTTGCCCAGCCGCGTGGTAAGGAATTGTTCGAGCGCGTCGAGCAGGCCGCCTTCGGTGTCGGCGGCGGGGATCAACTCGACCAAATGCATATAGCGCGGCGGGTTGAAGAAATGCACCCCGCAGAAGCGCGCGCGCAGTTGCTGTGGCAGTGCCTCTGCCAAGCGGTTCACCGAAAGCCCGGAGGTATTGCTGACCAGGGCCACGTGCGGCGTCAGGTGCGGCGCAATTTTCCGGTAAAGATCGACCTTCCAGTCCATGCGCTCGGCAATCGCCTCGATCACCAGATCGCATTCCGCCAGCCTGGGCAGGTGCTGCTGATAATTGGCGGCGCCGATGTACTGCGCCCGCGCCGGTACGGCCAGCGGCGCCGGGTCGAGCTTCTTCAGTCCTTCGATGGCCTTGATGACGGTGGCATTGGGATCGCCTTCCTTGGCGGGCAATTCGTACAGCAGCGTTTCGATATCGGCATTGGCGAGGTGGGCGGCGATCTGCGCGCCCATCACCCCGGCACCCAGCACCGCCGCCTTGCGTACCAACATTTGTTTCTCGGACATGACAGCCTCAACAAAGCGGCACAAGGACCGCCCACCCTGTCTAAAAATTATGCGTGTATTGTACGCTCAGAATGTCCACGGCATTCTTGTAATTTCCAACCAGCGCACCACGCCCGGTCGTTTGCGCGGCGGTCAGCGCCGGCTGGCCGTTCATGTTGAGCACCGCATCTTTCATGAACAGGTGAGCATAGCCGAAATCGAACGCGTCGGCCTTACCCGGCTTGTATTGACCGCCCAGCGACAGCCAGGTGCGGTCGCTATCGGGCAGGCGTGCGATGCGATATGTGTCCGAAGTCGGGGTCTGGTCATAAGCCACCCCTACGCGGGCCGTCCATTGTTCATTGTAACGATGGGTCGCCCCCACCCCGACACGCCACGTATCACTCCACAAGAATGGCACGCTTTCCATGGTCAGGCCGGCTCCTATCCCGCTGCTGCGGATCAAATCCAGTGACTGGATCGAACTCCACTGCGTCCGAGTCACGTCGGCCAGGATATCCCACCGCGGGTCGGGCTGATATTTCAGCGCAACGGAATACATCGCGGGCAGTTCGATATCGGCAGTAAACTCGCTATCGCCAATCTGCGCAGCAGCAGCCGCGCTCGCCAAAGTTGCAGCCGTGAGCGCCGCGGTGCGCCCATAATACATGGCCGTTCCCAACAGATGGTATTTCAACGAAGAGCGATAAGCGACACCCACCGTCGCATGCGCGCCAATATTGAACATCACGCCCAAATTGTATCCCCAGGCGCTGTCGCTGGCCGTAAGGTTGTTGCTGCCCTCGGTACCGGCAGGCGCGCCAAAGGCTGCATAGTTGACTGCCTTGGTCAGCTGCGCATCCATTTTCTGCCAATCGATGCCGAACCCAACCGCCACGTCATCGTTGATCCTGTAGGCCACACTGGGATTCACGTTCAAGGTTTCGATTTCCGATTTGATGGCATGAAAACGCCCCATCCAGTTGGCGTCATATTCTGTTTTCAGGCCAAAAGGCGCGCCCAGGCCTATGCCCGCACTCCATTTCGAATCTATCGGCCACGTGAAATAGGCATTCGGCACCAGCACCGTACCACCTGCATCCTTGCCGATGGGCGCCGCTGCAAAGCCGGGGGCCGCAACGGTCGATGCGGTATCGGAAAATTTTGCAGAGGGGGTGATTGCATGGGCAACCACCACGATTTGCTTACCCTGTAGACGGGACATTCCCGCCGGATTGAAGTAGACCGTGCTGGCATCCTCAGCTGCCGCCGCGCCGCCGGCATAGGCATTGCCCAGGCCGCTGGCGCTCTGCTCGATCAGCGCGAACCCGGACGCCGACGCTTCGCCGCCGGACAAGCAAGCCGCTGCCACCAACACCAGATAATGCGATTTCAGTTTCATGTCTCCCTCCATCGTTATCAAGGCCCACCACGCGGCACCAGGCGTGGCCGGCGCTCCTCGTCCACGGCGACGTAAGTCAGCGTCGCCTCGGTCACTTTCACGCATTCGGCGGTGCCGACGCTACGCTCCGCATACACCTCGACGCTGACGGTGATCGAGGTGCGGCCGATTTTCACCACCTCGGCATAAAAGCTCACCACGTCGCCAACGAACACCGGTTTCTTGAAATGGAACGAATTCACCGCCACCGTCGCCACCCGCCCTTCCGCAACGCGGATGGCGGGAATGCTGCCGGCGATATCCACTTGCGACATGATCCAGCCGCCGAAAATGTCGTCGACGTAGCTCGCATCCGAGGGCATCGGCACCACGCGCAGCGTGGGCTGGCCCTTTTTCGCCAGCGATATTTTCTCAGTGTCCGGCATACAGCGCCTCGATTTCGCCGGCTTTTTCCTCCAGCACCTTGGGACGTTTCAGCTTGAGGGTGGGCGTGAGCATACCGTTTTCCACCGTCCACGGTTCGCTCATCACCGCTGCGCGCCGTACCTGCGCATAGCCGGGAAACTCGCGCACCTGGCGCGCGATCCGCTCCAGTATCAGGTTTTCCGCCTGGCGCGAGCGTAGCGCCGCGACATCGATGCCCTCCTGCTGCGCCACCTTGCGCCATTCATCCGGGTTAAGCACCACCAGGACGGAAAGGTAGGGGCGCGCCTCGCCTACCACCATCACCTGTTCGAACAAAGGATCGCGCAGGATCGCGGTTTCCATGTCCAGCGGCGGAATTTTCTCACCGTTCGACATGACGATGATTTCCTTCAACCGCCCAGTGATGAACACATGCCCCTGTGCGTCGATGCGCGCGGTGTCGCCGGTGTTCAGCCAGCCATCGGCGGTAAACATCGCCTGCGTCGCCTGCGGGTTGTTCCAGTAGCCCATCATCACGCCTGGGCCTTGCATCAGCAGCGCGTCCCTGTCGCCTATCTTGACGCGCACCCCCTCCACTGGCGTGCCCACGCTCGCCGGCAGATTATCGTCGAGCCGGTTGGCGGTAATCACAGGGCTGGTTTCGGTCATGCCGTAACCTTGCAGGATGGGTAGCCCCAACCCGATGAACACGCGCGAAATTTCCGGCGACAACGCCGCACCGCCGGAAATTGCCGTGCGCAGGCGCCCGCCCAGGCGCGCCATGATCTTGACTGCCACCAAGCGCTCCAGCAGCGGCCACAGCAGCAACGAGGCATGCCACGACTGACGTCCCTGCTGGTGCTCGAAACGGCGCCAGCCCACCGTCACCGCCAGCTCGAACAGCTTGCGCCGCAACACCGGCGCCTCCGCCAGCTTGGCGCGGATGTTGCCGTAAACACGCTCATAGATGCGCGGCACCGAAATCAGCAGGGTCGGGCGTATGGTCTGCAAATCCTCGGCGAGCTGCGTGACGGAACGGGCAAACGCCATGCCGGCACCAGCCATCACGGCAAGGTAATAACCTGCTGTGCGCTCAAAAGTATGCGACAGCGGCAGGAACGACAGCAGGATGTCGTCACGCCGTACCGTCAACACCTTCAGGCAAGCGGCGGCGTTGGTGAGGATGTTGTGGTGCGACAGCATCACCCCTTTGGGGCGACCGGTGGTGCCGGAAGTGTAAATGATGGTGGCCAGTTGATCGGGGTCGGTAGTGACGTGCCGCACCGCGCCGCCTTGGTCGGGCAGCCATTCGCCCGCCGAGCGCAGCCGCGCATCATCGGCCACCTCCCCCGGCGGCCGTAAAGTGATAATGCGCAGCAGTCCTCCGAGTTGGTCGCGCACCGGCTCGAACGCCTGCCACTGCCCGAAATTCTCGAACAACAACATTTTGGCAGTGCAATCGTTGAGGATGTAGGCCACGTTGTCCGGTCGGTCGGATGTATAGATCGGCACCACCACCAGACCGAGGCCGAGCGCGGCCTGGTCGAAAGCGACCCAGGCAGTGCAATTTTTCAGCATGAGCGCGACACGATCACCTGCATGAAGACCTTCGCGCAGGAACGCCGCCTGCCAGCGCGCTACTTCGCGCTCCATCTGCGCCCAGGTGTAATCGCGCCAGCAGCCATCGTCCTCGACGTATTCGCGATAGGCAACGGCATGCGGCGTGCGCCGCACACGCTCGCGAAACAGGCCGTCGAGCGTGACCGCCTGCTCCGGCGCGATGACATCAATCAAATCCACGCCACACCCCCTATCAGCGTTCGCCACGCGTCTGACATGGCGAGCGCCTCCCTCTTCCCCCTTCCGCCAAGGGCAGAACATCATGGGGAAATGATCACTTGACCGTTTTCCGGCTGATTACTCGCAGCGGCGCTAGCCGCGCTACACCATCTTATGCAGCGCTTCCTTCCCCGTTTCCGCGCGCGCCGCGAAGTCAGGCGGAAAATCATCCACCATGATGACACTGCGACGCAGCGCCCTCGCCTGCAGCAACATTTCCGCTTCCTCTGCATCGATCACGTTCTGCGCGCACGCATCACGCAGCATCGCTTCCGGCGTGTCGTTCCGCATCTGCCCGGATTTTATCGCAGCGCGTATCTTGTTCTCTATCGCCTCCCCCCGGATTGCCGCGTCCAGCGCCGCTTCCAGCCTGGCCAGCGGCTCATGCCCGGCGGACGGCAGGTACATGCCCTGCGTCAGGCGATCGCGCGCCGCGCTTGGTTCGAGCAGCAATTTCGCCACGCGGTGACCAATCGTGTCGTTTGGCGGAGCAAACGGATGACCGAAAGGAAAGGTCACCAAGCGCAGCAGCCTGGCCAGCGGCCGGTTGGGGAAATTTTCGATCAGGCCGTCGAAAGCCGATTGCATGCGGTACAGGGCATCCTGCATGGCCCAGTGCAACAGCGGCAGGTCGGTGTCCGGGCGCCCATCATCCTCGAAACGCTTCAACACCGCCGAGCATAAATACATCTGGCTGAGCACGTCACCCAGCCGCGCCGAGAGCCTCTCCTTGCGCTTGAGGGTGCCCCCCAGCACCAGCATGGCAACATCGGCGGAAAATGCGAACGCAGCGGAAAAGCGCGTCAGTCGCTGGTAATAGCGGCGCGTTTCCGCACCCACCGGCACCGCCACGAAATACGCGCCGGTGATGCCATGGAAAAACGCGCGCACACCGTTGCCGAACGTATAGCCGAGGTGCCCCCATAATGCCCGGTCGAAATCGCGAGAAGCCTTGGCCTTGTCGGCCTCGCGCGTGGCGGCGATCTCCCTGAGCACATAAGGGTGGCAGCGAATCGCGCCCTGGCCGAAGATGATCATGCTGCGCGTCAGAATGTTGGCGCCTTCCACGGTGATGCCGATCGGGATATGCTGGTAGGTGCGCCCCAGGTAGTTGTTCGGCCCCAGGCAGATGCCCTTGCCGCCGTGCACGTCCATGGCGTCGTTAACCGTCTGTCGACTCCTCTCGGTGAGGTGGTATTTGGCGATCGCCGACACCACCGAAGGTTTCTCGCCCAGATCCACCGCGCCCGCCGTCATGACGCGCGCCGCATCCATCATGTAGGTGTTGCCGCCAATGCGCGCCAGCGCTTCCTCGACGCCCTCGAAGCGACCGATCGGTGTCCTGAACTGGATACGTACGCGCCCATAAGCGCCGCTGGTGCGCGCCGCCAGCTTGGCAGAACCGACCGACATCGCCGGCAGCGAAATCGAGCGCCCGGCGGCCAGGCATTCCATCAGCATGCGCCAGCCCTGGCCGACGCGCGACACGCCGCCAATCACCCATTCCATCGGGATGAACACCTCCTTGCCCGAATTGGGGCCGTTCTGGAACGCCGCGTTGAGCGGGCAGTGGCGACGGCCGATGTTAACCCCCGGCGTGTCGGTGGGGATCAGCGCGAGTGTGATGCCGATGTCTTCCTCCACGCCCAGCAAATGTTGCGGGTCGCGCAGCTTGAAGGCGAGGCCGAGCAGTGTGGCGATCGGCCCCAGCGTGATGTAGCGCTTCTCCCAGGTCAGGCGGATGCCGAGCACGTCCTTTTTGCCCTCGTATTCGCCAAGGCAGACGATGCCCTGATCGGGGATCGAACCGGCATCCGAGCCCGCTTCCGGGCCGGTCAGCGCGAAACACGGAATTTCCAGCCCTTGGGCAAGGCGCGGCAGGTAATGGTTCTTCTGCTGTTCGGTGCCATAGTTGAGCAGCAGTTCCGCCGGCCCCAGCGAATTGGGCACCATCACCGACACCGCAGCCGCGCTGCTGCGGCTGCCCAGCTTCATCACCACCTGCGAATGCGCCAGCGCGGAAAAGCCTAACCCACCGTACTGCTTGGGAATGATCATGCCGAAAAAGCCGCGCTCCTTGATATAGCGCCACACTTCCGGCGGCAGGTCATTCAATTCGTGCGAAATGCGCCAGTCGTCGAGCATGGCACACAGCTCCTCCACCGGCCCGTCAAGGAAAGACTGCTCCTCGGCGGAAAGTTGCGGCTTGGGCAAGGACAGGAGCTTGTTCCAGTCGGGATTGCCGCGAAACAACTCACCTTCCCACCACACCGTGCCGGCATCCAATGCCTCCTGCTCGGTCTGCGATACCTGGGGCAGCACTTTGCGGAACCAAGCCAGCAAGCGATCGCTCAAAAGGCTGCGCCGCACCGGGGCAATCAAAAGCACGGCGGCAACGGCAGCCAGAAAAACAGAGAACATCGGCCAACCCCTTGAAATCACCCCAAGGTTGAAAATCTACTCGCAAGCATGAGAATTGGCAACGACTTCCGCTTGTGGCAGCATGGGCTAGCCAGGTTTGGTCAGGCACCACGTTAAGTCATGAGAGCAATAGATTGAGAAGGCTGGCTAATCAAGATAGAATCGGCTCCTTGGTCGAAATAGCGCCCGCACCCCCGGGCGCTTGGACCAACAATATGGATAACATGAGCGAAACGACCACCCTCATCCAGCCAAGCAGCAGGACGCTGATTTGCAGCGTCCTGTTCCTGGATATCGTCGAGTACTCAAAAAAATCGGTCTCCGGGCAAATCAAGCTCAAGGACCGTTTCAACACCCTTCTCTCGCAAGCGATCAGCCATGTTGTCGCGATGGATCGCATCATCCTGGACACTGGCGACGGCGCCGCCATCAGCTTCCTGGGCGACCCGGAAGAAGCGCTCATCGTGGCATTCAGCCTGCGCAACGCGCTGCTGTCGGAAATGAACGACCCGGAATTGCCCCTGCTGGTACGCATCGGCATCAACCTCGGCCCGGTCAAGCTGGTCAAGGACATCAACGGCCAGCCCAACATCATCGGCGATGGCATCAACGTCGCGCAACGCGTGATGAGCTTCGCCGAGCCCGGGCAGGTACTGATCTCCCGTTCCTACTACGACGTGGTGTCGCGCATGTCGCAGGAATATGGACGCATGTTCCAGTACCTGGGCTCGCACACCGACAAGCATATCCGCGAGCACGAAATCTATGCTTTCGTCCCCCCTGGAGAAACGGTGGGCATGCCGACGGCCGCCCCTGCCATGAAACCCGGCGCGCCGGCGACACATTCCTTCTTCGATGACCTGCTGCAAAACAAAACCCTGGCCTATATCGTAGGCGGCATGGCCATCACCTTGATCCTGGTTTTTTCCCTGATCCCGCGCGGCGAAAAACCGGTACCGCAGGAACAGGTACCACAGGTGCCGCAGGAACAGGTGGCGCAGACCGCTCCTACTCCCACTGCCGACGCATCCGCCAAGCAAGCCACCCCCCAACCGGCCACGTCGAAAAAGCCCGCTACGCCAGCCGCTGCGGCGCTGGGCGCAGCGCCCGACGACGCCTCGCCGATCCCGCCCGCCAAGCAGGCGCGCATCCTGCTTGCGATCTTCCCGTGGGGTGAGGTCTATGTGGACGGCAAATTCGAAGGCGTCAGCCCGCCCCTCAAGGAACTGGTGGTCACGCCCGGCAAGCACGAGGTCGTGATCAAGAACACATTTTTCCCCAACCATACCGAGACAGTTAATCTGAAAGCCAAAGGGCGGGTTAAAATCAAACACAAGTTCCCCCAATAGATGAGTTCTGACATGGTTGTTTTACGATCGGTAGTGATGATTGCCGCGCTTGTCCTGGGCGGCTGTACCGTGGATCAGGTAAAAAAGGAAGTGCCGCTGTTCAGCAGCGGCGAGCAGGAACTGGCCTTCGGCATCAAATATTACGAAGACGGCAATTACGGTCACGCGCAGGAAGACATCCAGAGCGCCATCGCATCCGGCTTGAGCACCGCCAGCGAAACCAAGGCGCACAAATACCTCGCCTTCATTCACTGCATCTCCGGCAGGGAAGGCCAGTGCCGCGATGAATTCCGCAGGATGCTCGAAATCAGTCCGTCCCAGGAGCTCACTCCGGCCGAGGCGGGGCATCCCGTCTGGGGTCCGGTGTTCCGCAGCGTGAAACTCTCGGCCAAATCGAAAAAATAGCCGCCGGTCGCGCGCATGACGACAGAAAATATCGTCCTTCACCCCATCACCGGAAATTTTGCCCATGCCGCATTTCCCGGCCACGCAGAAACAATTGAACCAAAGCACAACGCTCGGGGTAAAATACCGCGTGAACTTTCCCAGCAAGGAGCCGTACTCATGCCTGTTCTTCGAGTCATCGTGCTAGCCGTGGCACTCCTCCTCACCGCCTGCTCGATGGAGCAGCTGCGAAAGGAAATCCCCCAGCTGAGCAAGGGCGAGGATGAACTGAACGACGCGATCAGGTATTACGAAGATGGTAACTATCTTCATGCGCAGGCCGATTTGCAAAGCGCGCTTGAATCCGGCCTGACCAGGGAAAGCGAAGTCAAGGCGCACAAATACCTCGCCTTCATCCATTGCATTTCCGGACGGGAAAACCAGTGTCGGGACGAATTCAAGAAAGCGCTGGAGATCGATCCAGAACTGGAACTGACGCCGGCGGAAACCGGCCACCCGGTGTGGGGACAGGTATTCCGCAACGTAAAGCTGACCACCAAACCGAAAAAATAATTCCTCCCACCACGCGCGCATGACAACAACAGAAAACCTGGGCCGCTACCACATCACCGACGAACTCGGCCGCGGCGCCATGGGCGTGGTATACAAGGGAATCGACCCACTGCTCGACCGCGTGGTGGCGATCAAGACCATCAACCTGTCGCTGCTGTCCAAGGACGAACAGAAAGAATACGAGGCGCGCTTCCACCAGGAGGCCAAGGCCACCGGGCGCATCACGCACCCCAACATCGTGGTCATCTACGACGTGGGCAAGAGCGGTGACATCGCCTACATGGCGATGGAATTCCTCGATGGCCACGAGCTGCGCGACATCCTCGCCGACGGCACCCGCTTGCCGGTGGAAAAGATACTCGACGTCACCGCACAAGTGGCCGATGGCCTGTCTTACGCACACGAGCATGAAATCGTGCACCGCGATATCAAACCCTCCAACATCATGATCGTGCGAGACGGCCTGGTGAAAATCACCGATTTCGGCATCGCGCGCATGCCCTCCTCCTCGGTGCGCACGCAGACCGGTATGGTGCTGGGTTCGCCCAAATATATGTCACCGGAACAGGTGATGGGCAAGCCCACCGACCAGCGTTCCGACATTTTCTCGCTGGGAGTGGTGCTGTATGAAATGCTCACCGGCGACCAGCCATTCGTGGGCGACAACATCAACACCATCATGTTCCAGACACTCAACGCCAGTCCGCCGCCGCCCAGTAAGAAGAACCCGGCCGTTCCGGAAATGCTGGATTTCATCGTCGCCAAGGCGCTGGCCAAGAAGCTTGACGACCGTTACCAGAACGCCAAGGACCTAGCGCGCGATTTGCGCGAATGCCTGCTCATGCTGCAACGCCAGCAAATCGCGCCGACCTCCCCGTCTGTCCCCATGCCAACATCTACCAGCGCAACGCCCATGGACGATGGCAGCGAAGAGGAGAGCAAGGCAAAAGCCCTGGCCCTGTCAAAATCGTTCGACTCGTTCGAGGCTACCATGCGCATGGCGCAGATGACCAACATGGAAGGCGAAATGAAGGATTTCGCCGAGACCCAGAAATCGGCGGCCTACAAAACCCAGCCGCAGCCCGTCGCGCGCCCGGCCGTGCCTAGAAGCACGGCGCCGGCCCCGGCCCAGAATGCGGGGATGGTGTGGGGCGTGGTCGTCGTGCTGATCGTGATTGCCATCCTGGTGATCGCACTACGCTAGCACGTTGCGCTGCGCGCTAGCGGCAGCGCGCCACCGCTTCTTCGACCCGCTCCACCGCCACCACTTCCAGCCCGTCGATTTTCTGCCTGGGCGCATTGGCCTTGGGTATCAGCGCGCGGGTGAAACCGAGCTTGGCGGCTTCCTTGAGACGCTCCTGGCCGCGCTGCACCGGGCGCACCTCGCCGGCGAGCCCGACTTCACCGAACACCACCGTTTTCTCCGGCAGCGGTTTGTTGCGCAGCGAAGACACGATGGCAAGCAGCACGGCCAGGTCGGCAGCGGGCTCGGCGATTTTCACCCCGCCCACCGCGTTGACGAACACATCCTGGTCAAAGCAGGCGATGCCGGCGTGGCGGTGCAGCACGGCGAGCAGCATCGCCAGGCGGTTCTGCTCCAACCCCACGGACAGGCGGCGCGGATTGGGCGCGTGCGCCTCGTCCACCAGCGCCTGGATTTCCACCAGCAGCGGGCGCGTGCCCTCCTGCGTCACCAGCACACACGAGCCTGCCACCTCCTGGCCATGCTGCGACAGGAACAGCGCCGACGGATTGGTGACGCCCTTCAGCCCCTTGTCGGTCATCGCGAACACGCCCAGCTCGTTGACCGCGCCGAAACGGTTCTTGAACGCGCGCACCAGGCGGAAGCTGGAGTTGGCGTCGCCCTCGAAATACAGCACGGTGTCGACGATATGTTCGAGCACGCGCGGCCCCGCCAAGGCACCCTCCTTGGTGACGTGACCGACCAGGATCAGCGCGGTGCCGCTCGCCTTGGCATAGCGTGTCAATTGCGCCGCGCATTCGCGCACCTGCGCCACCGACCCCGGTGCCGATTGCAGCGCATCCGAATACAGTGTCTGGATCGAATCCATCACCGCAATCTGCGGCTGCTCTTTGGCCAGCGTCGCCTGGATTTTCTCCAGGTTGATTTCTGCCAGAAGCTGCAATGCCTGCAACGACCTGGCTTCCAGCCCCAGGCGCCTGGCGCGCAACGCCACCTGCCTGGCCGACTCCTCGCCGCTCACGTACAGCGTCTTGTGCGCCGCCGCCATGTGCGACAGTGCTTGCAACAGCAAGGTGGATTTGCCTATGCCGGGGTCGCCGCCGATCAGTACCACCGCGCCCGGCACCAGCCCGCCGCCCAGCACACGGTCGAACTCGGCGATGCCGGTGGGCATGCGCGCCTCTTCGCCGGCCTCGACCTCGTGCAGCTGCTGCACGCGACTCGCCCCTGCCACCGCGCTGTAGCGATTGGCGCCAGCGGATGCGGCCTCTGCCACCGTCTCCACCAGCGTGTTCCACGCCTGACAGTGCGGACACTGGCCCTGCCACTTCGTCACCTGCCCCCCGCATTCGGTGCAGGTATAGACGGATTTAGCCTTGGCCATCCTCCCCCCTCAGCAACTTCAACAAACCATCCTGATCCAGGATGGTGATGCCCAGCGCCAGCGCCTTTTCGTATTTGCTGCCCGGTTCGGCGCCGGCCACCACGTAATCGGTCTTACCCGACACGCTGCCGGCCACCTTGCCACCCAGCGCCTCGATTTTTTCCTTGGCGGCGTCGCGCGTCAGGTCCGTCAGGGTGCCGGTCAGCACGAAGGTCTTGCCGCTCAGCGGCAACGCCACCGCAGACATACCCTCATGTTCCGCCCAATGCACGCCCGCCGCGCGCAATTGCCTGATCACCTCGCGGTTGTGCGGCTCGGCGAAAAATGCGGCGATGCTTTGCGCGACCACCGGGCCGACATCGGGCACCTGCTGCAAGCGCGCCTCATCCGCTGCCATCAGCTTGTCCAATGCGCCGAAATGGCGCGCCAGGTCCTTGGCGGTGGCCTCGCCCACGTTACGTATGCCAAGCGCATAGATGAAGCGCGCCAGCGTGGCCTGTTTGCTTTCGGCGATCGCATCGAGCAGGTTGTGCGCGGATTTCTCGCCCATGCGCTCCAGGTTGGCAAGCGTGTTCATGCCCAACCTGTAAATGTCGGCGGGCGTTTTCACCAGGCCGCCGTCCACCAGTTGATCCACCAGCTTGTCGCCCAGCCCTTCGATGTCCATGGCGCGGCGCGATGCGAAATGCAGCAACGCCTGCTTGCGCTGCGCCGGGCAGAACAAGCCGCCGCTGCAACGCCAATCCGCCCCGCCTTCCTCGCGTACGATGCGGCTGCCGCACACCGGACATTTGCCGTGAAGACGCTTGTACAGATCGAAAGGCGCTCCCGCATCCCTGGGACGGCGCTCGACCACCACGCCCACCACTTCCGGGATGACGTCGCCGGCACGGCGCACGATTACCGTGTCGCCAATGCGTACATCCTTGCGCCGCGTCTCGTCCTCGTTATGCAACGTGGCATTGGAAACCGTGGTACCACCGACGAACACCGGTTCCAGCTTGGCCACCGGGGTGAGCTTGCCGGTGCGCCCCACCTGGATGTCGATGTCGCGTACCACGGTCATCTGCTCTTCCGCAGGGAACTTGTGCGCCACCGCCCAGCGCGGCTCGCGCGTGACGAAACCGAGTTGATTCTGTAAGTCGAAACGGTTCACCTTGTACACCACGCCGTCGATGTCGAACGGCAGAGCGTCACGTCTTTCCGCGATGCGGTGGTGAAATTCAACCAGTCCCCGCGCACCATGCACCACGGCGCGTTCCTCGCTCACCGGCACTCCCATCTTCGCCAAAGCATCCAGCACGGCGCTGTGCCTGGAGGGCATGTGCCAGCCTTGCACCTCGCCCAAGCCGTAAGCGAAAAACGACAGCGGGCGCCGCGCCGCAAGCCTGGGGTCGAGCTGGCGTATGCTGCCCGCCGCGCCGTTGCGCGGATTCACCAGGGTAGGTAAACCCTGCTCGCGCTGTTGTTCGTTATAGCGCTCGAAATCGGGACGCGACATGTACACCTCACCGCGCACTTCCAGCACCGCCGCATCGCAGCCATGCAGCCGCAAGGGAATGCAGTGGATGGTGCGCACGTTCTGGGTGACGTCCTCGCCGGTCTCACCGTCACCACGGGTGGCAGCCTGCACCAGCACGCCGCGCTCGTAACGCAGGTTAACGGCGAGACCATCGAATTTCAGTTCGCAGGCATATTCGACCGGCGCATCGCCCTCGCCCAGCCCAAGTTCACGCCGCACGCGCGTGTCGAAGGCCAGCGCGCCGGCATCGCTGATGTCGGTCTCGGTGCGGATGGACAACATGGGCACGGCATGGCGCACCGGCTGGAAGCCTTCCAACACGCGGCCGCCGACGCGCTGTGTTGGCGAATCCGCCGTCAGCAGTTCGGGGTATTGCGCTTCCAGGGTTTGCAGCTCGCGAAACAGCTTGTCGTATTCCGCATCGGGAATAAGCGGCGCATCCAGCACATAATATTGATAATTGTGCCGCTCGATTTCCTCGCGCAGCCAGCGTGCGCGCGCGGCAGCCTCGGCTGGCACACGCATTTAGGAGAACAGCCTCAGCGCCCGCCGGTTGCCTGCCGGAATCTTGTTGGACTCCATGCTGGTATAGATCGCACGCAGGGGATTGCGGATCGCCTCGATGCCAGCATCGTTGAGCGGCACGCGCTTGTCGTCGACAAGAATGCCGTTGAGCGAGGCGGCGATGTTTTTCGCCAGCGTCACCATGCGGTCGAACACACGCCAGCCTTCTGCCACCTTGGGCACTTCGAAGACAAAGGTAATACCGGTTGTGGTCATGCCCCTGACCTGCTCCGGCAGGAACGGTGCGCCTTGGTTGTGCAGGGCAAACAAGGAGCGGCCCTGTTCGTCATTGAAGTAAAAGACGCCGTCCGCACCCAGGCAGAAGCCGGCCGATTCGGCCAACGCGCGGATTTTGGTGGCGGAAAACACCGCATCGCGCTCCGCCACCACGTTGATCCCGATTTCGACATCGACCTGGCTGCCGAAGCGATCCAGGTCGCGCGCACTCGCCAGCACCGCCTGCACCGATGGGTACTCGAGCTGGCCGTGGGCGGCGTCCGCGAGTTCCTGCCAGATCGCACAGAACTGTTCGAACTGCTGAGAAGTCAGCGGGCCGTTGCGGTCGGCCATTTGTATCGCCGCCTTCACCTGTGCATAACGTCCGTCCGCCTGCGGTACTTGCCAGTCCTGGCTGTGCGCGTTGAGGCCGTAGCATTGTGCCGCCTTGCCCAGCGTCTGTGCATGCTGCTGCGCCGCTAGCACCGGCTCGCCGGCCACAGCATCGGCGAAGGCGATGGTGATGATGCAATCGATGAGCGGGTCGATGCCGGCCGGCAAGGCTTCCGCCGTGGCGGATGCGTTTACCGGGTTCGCACGATCCGCAGGCTCGGCATGCGCTGCGGATGCAACCTGTTGTTCCCGTACAAACGACGGCTCGCGCGCAAGCTGCGGTTCGATGCGTTTTTCGAGCAGGACATCCTGGTGCTGCTCTTGCCGGAACGCGGCTTCCGCCTTGCGCCGGAAACGCCGCTCCTGCATCCAGTTGAACAGCAACACCGCCACGATCACCGCCGCGCCCAGCGCAAGCAGGGAAAGTTGCAGGTCGCTCATGCCAGCGCCTCCTCGCGCATCCGCATCGCTTCCTCGATGTCCACCGATACCACGCGCGACACGCCGAGTTCCTGCATGGTGATGCCGATCAGCTGGTTGGCCGCTTCCATGGTGATCTTGTTGTGGCTGATGAAAATGAACTGGGTATGCTGCGCCATTTTCTTCAGCAGCCCGCACAGGCGCTCGGTGTTACTGTCGTCCAGCGGCGCATCGACCTCGTCGAGCAGGCAGAACGGCGCCGGGTTGAGATGGAAGATAGAAAACACCAGCGACAACGCAGTGAGCGCCTTCTCGCCGCCGGACAGCAGGTGGATAGAAGAGTTCTTCTTGCCGGGCGGCTGTGCGATCACCTGCACCCCGCAATCGAGGATTTCCTCGCCGGTCATCACCAGCCTGGCCTGGCCGCCGCCGAACAGGGCCGGGAACATTTCGCTGAAATGCCGGTTCACCTCGTCGAAGGTTTGCTGCAGGCGTTCGCGCGTCTCGCGGTCGATACGCTTGATGGCGTTTTCCAGCGTCTCGCGCGCCTCATTGAGATCCAGCGACTGTGCATCAAGGTAAGTCTTACGCTCGCGTGAGCTTTGCAACTCTTCCAGTGCGGCAAGGTTGACCGCGCCCAGCGCGGCGATCGTCTCGTTGAGACGGTTGATCTCGGCCTGCAATGCATTCGCCCGCACGCCTTTTTCCAGTTGCACCGCCAGCCGCGCTTCATCGGCGCCGGCTTCGGCGAGCTGCTGGGCGAACTGCTCCATGGTCAGCCGCGCCTCCTGCTCCTTCAGGCGCAGATCGTTGATGCGTTGGCGGATCGGATCGAGCTTCTGCTCCAGCACCATGCGCTGCTGCTCGACCAGCTTGAGTTCGTTTTCCGCGCCTTCCAGCGTGTTGCGCGCCTGCGCCAGCGCCTGCTCCTTGGCGCTTTGCGTGGTCAGCGCCTGCTGCAACCGCTGCTGCAAATCCTGTTCGTCGAAGCCGGCCTGCTCCTGCAACAAACCGTCCAGCTCGGCCTGGGCCGATTGTAACTGCTGCTCGATGGCGCGATAGGTGTTTTCCAGCTCGCCGATCTTGTTGTGGCATAGCCGCTGGTGGAAATCCGCTTCCTGCGCCGCCCGCTCCGCCACTTGCAAAGCCTGGCGCTGGCTGCCCAGGGCCGTATTGCTTTCCTGATGGCGCTGGCGCGCCTGTTCCAGCTCGCCCTGCGCGCGCACGATCTGCGCGCCGAATTCACCGGCGTTGCTTTCCGCTGTCAGCCTGGCGGCGCGCTCCGCTTCGACCTGACCATCTATTTCATGCAACTCGCGCACGATCTGCGCGCCGCGATCCATCACGCGCTCAGCCTGCTGGGTCAGCTTCAGCACCTCCATCTGCAACTGATGTTGGCGCTGCTGCAAGCCCGCGCTGCCGCTGCGCAGCGCGGCGATCTCTGCGTGCCGGGCTTCGACCTTTCCGGCCGCCGCTTCCCTGGCGGCACGTTGCTCAGCGAGCGCGGTTCGTGCCGATCCGACTTCGCCGTCCAACTGCTCGATTTCTCGGCTGCGCGCCAGCACGCCGTGCAGTTCCGAATCCGGTGCGTAAAAACCAACGCTGTAGCGGGTAAAGACATGGCCTTCGCGGCACACCAGCATGCCGCCCGGCGGCAGTTGTCCGCGTAACGCCAGACCGGCCTGGCGGTCTTCCACGACGTATACACCGTGCAGCCAGTCGGCGATCACCGCAGACAGGTTCGCATCCTGACAGGTGATGTAATTACATAACGGCGTGCAACCAGCCAGCACCATCTGCTGTGCCGCCGCGCCGCCGCCCTGGCACAGCGTCAGCTTGCCGGCCGGTGGATCGGACAGCCAAGATTGCGCCGCCCCCAGATCGTCCACGACGATGCCGTTCAGGCGCTCGCGCAGCACCGCTTCCAGCGCATCCTCCCAGCCGCCCTCGATGCGTATGCCTTGCCAGAGATGCGACTTGCCGCCCAACTGCCGCGCGCCCAGCCACGCCTGCACCTTGTCGCTATCACCGATGCGGCTTTGCAGTTGCTGCAAGGCCTGCCGCCTCGCCTCCAGTTCGGTCAGGCGTCTGCTCGCCTGCTCCAGCGCTTCGTTTGCGCCACGCAAAGATTGATCGAGATCCGGCAGCGCCGCTTCGTTTTCGCGCAGCGCCTCGCGCTGCCCGTTCAATTCACGCTCGGCCCGCGCCAACTCGTCACGCAGCCGCATCAGATTGCCTTCGTCAGGCTGGCGCAGTTCCGCCTGCTCCTGTTGCAGGCGCTCGCGCCGTGCCGCCAGTTGTTGCAGGATTTTTTCGGCATGCTCGCGCCGCGTCTGCTCGACTTGCAGCGCATGCTGGGTTTCGCCCAGGCGCCGTTGCGCCTCGGCCAGCTCGCTTTGCGCGCTGCGGAAGGCTTCTTCGGCAAGCGGCAAGCGCGCCGCCTCTTGCGCCACCTGCTGCTTGCACTGTTCGGCCTGCTGGCTGGCCTTGACCAGTTCCTGGCGCCAATGATCGAGCGTGGCCTGCGCGGTTTCGCGCTGCTTGCCGCCGTGCTCGATCTGGCCGCGCAGGGCGGTGAGCCGGGTATCGACGCGCTGGCGGTTCTCGCGCAAAAACTGGATTTGCTGCTCTAGTTGCGCCACCGCGGCGTTGGCAGCATACATATCGCCCTGCGCACCATGCAGGGCATCGCCCGCGGCGTAATGCGCGGCGCGCAATTCTTCCAGGCGCTTTTCCGCCGCGCGCAGGCTAGCGGTTTCCGCTTCGAGTTCGATGCCCAGCCGTTCGGTTTCCTTGGCATGGCGGCTGCGCTGTGCCTCCGCCTCCTGCTTGCGCAGCAGCCACAAAGTCTGCTGGGCGACGTGCAATTCCGCCTCCAGTGCGCGGTACTGGCGCGCCACCTCGGCCTGCGTTTCGAGGCGCTGCAACTGCTTGTCCAGTTCGTTGCGGATGTCGTCCACGCGTTGCAGGTTCTCGCGCGTATCCTCCAGGCGCAGCTCGGTCTCGCGCCGCCGCTCGCGGTACTTGGTCACCCCCGCCGCTTCTTCGAGGAACACGCGCAACTCTTCCGGCTTGGCCTCGACGATGCGCGAAATCATGCCCTGTTCGATGATGGCGTAGGCGCGCGCGCCCAAGCCGGTGCCGAGGAAGATGTCGGACACGTCGCGCCGGCGCACGTGGATATTGTTGATGTAGTAGGAGGATTCACCACTGCGCGTGAGCACGCGCCGCACCGAAATCTCGCTGTACGGCGCCCACTGCCCGGCGGCCTTGCCCAGGCTGTTGTCGAACACCAGCTCGACACTGGCACGTGCGACCGGCTTGCGCTCGCCGGAACCATTGAAGATCACGTCCTGCATGGTCTCGCCGCGCAGATGGCGCGCGGAAGACTCGCCCAGCACCCAGCGCACCGCGTCGATCACGTTGGACTTGCCGCAGCCGTTCGGCCCGACCACGCCCACCAGTTGACCGGGCACGGCAATGTGCGCCGGGTCGACGAAGGACTTGAAGCCGGAAAGTTTGATGTGTGTGAGGCGCAATTTATTGGTGCCGGCATGACTGCCGGAGGCGTTATAATTGCCGCCTATTCTAACCGATTTGGCAACCACGACACACCATGCCCAGCAAGCCCGCAAAACACCTTGAAACCTTTGACAATCCTTGTCCGGAACGGGACTACCGCATCCACATGGAGATCCCGGAATTCACCTGCCTGTGCCCCAAGACCGGCCAGCCCGATTTCGCCGTGCTCCTGCTTGACTACGTGCCGGACAAAAAATGTATCGAGCTGAAAAGCCTGAAGCTGTACATCTGGAGCTACCGCAACGAAGGCGCCTTCCACGAAGCCGTCACCAACCGTATCCTCGACGACCTGGCCAAGGCCACCAAACCGCGCTACATGCGGCTGACCGCCAAATTCTATGTGCGCGGCGGCATCTTCACCAACGTGGTGGCGGAACACCGCCGGCGCGGCTGGAAGCCGGCGCCGCCGGTGGCACTCGACCAATTCGAGGCACGATCCAACACGCGCGGATAGCCAAGATAATCCATTCGATCGCACTTGAACTTTCCCGCATCGCTTCCATCCAAAGCAGTGTAGAATTGCTGTCATCCTGATGGCACCTTACGCCTTCAGTCGTTCTTTCACAGTCGCGGGGGCGACCTGGCTTCGACGCGGGTTGCAAAGCAGTGCAGGGCATACCGAGGATCGGGCCACCTCGTAAATCCATCCGAAATCAAGATAGTCGCCAACGACGAATCTTACGCTCTGGCCGCTTAAGGCCGGACGCTGCACCGATCGGCCTGCGGGTCGGGCTGGGTAAAACCAGCAGCAGCGTCATAAACAGCAGGAAGTAAGGTCAGCTTGCGCCGCGCGTGCTGACACGAAAATTTAGCGGATCGCCCGCAACCAGCCTGCCGGCCGGCGGGGTACGGGTTAAAGCAAAAGACTAGGCTAAGTATGTAGAACTGCCTGTAGAGGGCTTGCGGACGCGGGTTCGATTCCCGCCGCCTCCACCAATATATAAAGGTCAAC
>JBFMAC010000004.1:0-207123 GCA_040756015.1 Pseudomonadota bacterium | reverse complement strand
CCACCAACACAAACGCCACCCTTGCGGTGGCGTTTTTGTTGGTGATGCTGGGTGGATGAGAACCCGCTACGGGTTCGACCAGCGAGCATCGCTCGCGCAGGACGCGTGAGCGAAGCGAATGTGGTCCCAAACGCAGTGCAGGGATGGCTGGATCACCCCAAGGTGAGACAGCCACAATCCCGCCGCCTCCACCAAATTCAAGGTTTCCAGAAACCACTGGAACCATCGTTACTCTCCAGTTTCGATACCACTCAAATCACCGACTATCTCCCTAAACTGCTCCAGCGCCGCCTCCAGATCCTCCACAATCTCAGCCGCAATCACTTCCGGTGCCGGCAGGTTGTCGGAGTCGGAGAGCGATTCGTCCTTCAGCCAGAAGATATCCAGGCTGGCCTTGTCGCGGCTGATCAGTTCGTCGTAGCTGTAGGCGCGCCAGCGGCCATCCGGGGTTTTGTCCGACCAGGTTTCCTGGCGGACGTGGCGATTCTCCGGGTTGTAGCACTTCACGAACGCCTCCAGGTCTTCGCGCTTCAAGGGGTTGGTCTTGAGCGTGAAGTGCATGTTGGTGCGCAAATCGTAAATCCACAGCTTCTTCGTCCACGGGGTTTCGGAGGCGGGTTTCTTGTCGAAGAACAACACATTCGCCTTCACGCCCTGGGCATAGAACAGGCCGGTGGGCAGGCGCAGCAGGGTGTGGACGTCGCACTCGTGCAGCAATTTTCTGCGTATCGTCTCGCCGGCGCCGCCTTCGAACAGCACGTTGTCGGGCACGACCACGGCGGCGCGGCCGTTTTGCTTGAGCAGGGTTTTGACGTGCTGGACGAAGTTGAGCTGCTTGTTCGAGGTGGTGGTCCAGAAGTCGCCGCGCTCGACGATGTCGCGCTCGCGGCTGACCTTGCCCTCCTCTCCAACAATCGTCGTGCTGCTCTTCTTGCCGAAGGGCGGATTGGTCAGGATCACGTCAAAGCGGTCGCCAGGATCGGCGGCCAACGAATCGCCCACCACGATGGGCTCGAAGTCCTGGCTGCCGATGCCATGCAGCAGCATGTTCATGGCGCACAGCCGGGCGGTGGCCTGCACCAGCTCCCAGCCCTTGAAGGTTTTCTCCTTCAAATCCTTGCGTTGATCCTTGGTAAGGTGCGGGTTGTGCTTCACCACATAGTCGTGCGCCGCCAGCAGAAAGCCGCCGGTGCCGCAGGCCGGGTCGGACACCGTCTCGCCGGGCTTCGGGGCCATCACATCCACAATCGCCTGGATCAGCGGGCGCGGAGTGAAATACTGGCCGGCGCCGGACTTGGTGTCCTGCGCGTTCTTCTCCAGCAGGCCCTCGTAGGCATCGCCCTTCACGTCGGCGCTCATCGTCACCCACTGTTCCTTGTCGATGAGGTCCACCACCAGCCGCCGCAGCTTGGCCGGGTCCTGAAACTTGTTCTGCGACTTGTTGAAGATCAGCCCGAGCAAGCCCTTCTGCTTACCCAACTCATCGAGCGTGTGGCGGTAGTGGTCGAACAGCTCGTCGCCATCCTTCTTGATGAGGTTCGCCCAACCGTACTGCTCCGGCACCGGACTTGGCTGGTGATACGGCGCCTTGGTGCGCTCGTCGGCCATCTTGAGGAACAGCAAGTAGGTCAACTGCTCGACGTAGTCGCCATACGACATGCCGTCGTCGCGCAGAACGTTACAGTAGTTCCAAAGTTTTTGAATCAAAGCAGGAGTGTTCATCGCGCTCAACCTAATTCACTTTCGTCAGCCTTTTGAGCACATCTGACAGAAGATCAAATAGCTGATGGCGCGTGACCGGCTCATCCTTTTCAGAAGGATCAGGCTGTCCAAAGAATTTTTCCGTCAATTTCTCTTTAATCTCTTGCTGCTTTGCTTCCGGCAACTGAACAAGGTAGGCGTCAATTGAAGCAAGCTCTACTTGCAACTTTCTATTTTGTTGCTCACGTCTACGGTGCTTTGATGACTCCTGAGCCGCATAGATGGCCGGGATCGCAATCACGAACACGGTGGCAAACCGGAACATGAAAATTTTCCAGTCAACATCGGGATGCTCAAAGCTTTGGTAAAAGCTAATCCCACCCACGACTATCATCGCTGCCATCAGACCAAGCGCGATCCACCTCAACAGATTCGCTGCCTCCGCATCTTGATCTGCTGTCCGTGCAAAATGCCCCGACAGCGATGCAGAACCAATCGCACCAAAGATCGCATTGACCTCATCTTGGCGCTTTTTAAAGAACTGAAAAAATTCATCGCTCGACTTTTGAGTCTTCGCCACGAAGCCAGCCCAGTCGCTGCTACGCTTCTCGCTTTCTGCGTTTGCCGCAGTAGCGAACTCTTTCTTTTGCTCGGCAAATTCGGTTGCAAACCGCTGGGACGCCGATGCAAACTCGCTCGCTCGCGTCGATTCCGCTTGCGAGTATTGTCGTTGAAACTCCGCAATAGCCTGGTCCAGTCGCGACTTCTGCTGTTCAATGGTATTGCGAAGCGCATCCACATCTGCCCCAGCAACAGCCACCCCCGTCGAAAGGGCCTTGAGCTGGGTTTCGGACTGCCCCACCTTCGCCCTGAGAGTTTCCAGTTCATCGACCAAGCGCTGCTGAAATGCTGAAGTAGCATCGGTGAGTGCTTTGAGTGACTCCATTGGCGAGCCAATATCCACTGGCTTAAGGACATTAAGCATTTCGTCCACCGTGCTGTTGGCATTTTGCAGCTGTGTAACGTTAGCGGTCTGCCCAAAGTCCCTGGTATAAGTCACCAAGTTCGTTAACCAAGCGGCCATATTCACCCATGTAGTCGGATGAAATAACTCTGGGTCAAGCGATGTCATCCGGGCATCCAAAATCCTGAGAGCCTTTTGCAGGCGCGCTAGGTTGGTCAGATCCGGTGTACCAAGAGCGGCCGTATTCACGGTATCCAAATAGGCGAGAGACTCGCGTAATCGTTGAGATGCTTGCAAACGCTCATAACTCAGCTTCCATACAGACATAGTTTTCTCCTTATTTTTCTGAACTCAATTTCGCCGACACCGACGAAAATGCTTTGGCCAACATCGATCGACGAAAGAATTCCACTCGTTTGATGTTGGCGTCCACCTGTGCCTCGGTTTCGCGCAGGAGGGAGAGGCGGAGGTCAATTTCGGCGTCAATGCGGTGTTGTTCATCCACGGGTGCAACTGGCACAAGAAACTGACGAATGTGGGCTAGCCCCAAATCGGGCTGGGCTGTTGCCCTGACATCACGTTTAATCTGCGTTTGAATAATTTCTGACTTCAAGCATGTGGAAAGATAGCCTGTATGCCATTCCCCACGTACCGGCTTCAAGATAGCAACACTGTATGAGGCCTGAAAGGGCATATCTGTCTCCACAGTCCGTACCTCACCGACCGTCCCATATCGAGACAGCAGGATGTCACCACGAACTGGGCGCACTTTCTTACACAGGGCTTCGAAATCAGATGGCGATATGCGCTTTGCACCATCAAAGTCGATCTCGCTTTCACCAGTGAAGTCTTTCGTACTGATATAAGGGATTCCCCCTTCAAATAGCTTCGGCATCTTATGGTCCACATCCGCGATTTGTGTGGTTAGCTGATCAAGGGACGCCCACACCCACCCCTCCGGCAATTCGGGTAGGGCGGTGGTGTCGGGCGCGGCGGGTTCTTTGTATTTGCCCTTGCCTTTCCATTCTTTGCGGCGGGTTTCGAGGATGCGTTGCAGGAGTTGAGCGCCGGTCTCAAAGCTGCGGCCTTCGCGGCGGGCGAGTTCGGCTTCGGTTTCGACGAGGCGGCCTTCGACGGCGGCTTTGAGGACGGCGGCTCTGTAGCGCTTGAGGTTGGCCTTGACGCGCTTGAGGTTGGCCACGGCTTCGTCGAGGCGGGAGAATTGTTTTTCGATTTCCGCGACGATCTTGTCCTGTTTGTTAGGTGGTGGTAGTGGAACAGATAGCTGTCGCAAATACTGGTAATGCCGCCCGTAACCACGATTTGGAATGCGCGCGGATTTCATCCAGTAGTAAAGGTATTTCGGGCGCACACCCTCTGCCGTCCGAAATACCTTGATTCCATCTGCGCCAACAGCGAAGCGATAGTCAACTAGCTTCACGGTACGCGTGTGATCCCCAAACAGAATTACCGGAAGTTCCCCTAAGAAAGCAGAGTCTTCATCGTTCGTGTAGCCGCCAATCAGCGTTTGCCCTTGGTCGATGACCGGGATTCGACCTTCAGGCAAATAGTCTCGCTGCTTTATCCGCTTGCCACGATCTGACTGCGGTATGGCCACTTGCTCGAAAGGAACCATTGGCCATTCGGCAGGAGCCGTAGCTTGTGTTGCGGTGTAAGTCGCGCGCTGTTCCTCGGCCTTCATGCTGCAAAGCTCTCGTCCAATTCTTCAATCATCACGTTTAGTTCGTCGCCGAACAGTTGATGCACCTTGCCGCCCTCACCCCAGCCCTCTCCCGCGTGCGGGAGAGGGGGCATAAACAATGAGAGGCCGCGCATCATTTCCACAGCAGCCGCTCTGCCTGTCCGAGCAAGTAGCACAGGATGTGTGCCGGCACCTTGAGGAAGCGCGTTGTCATGCCTGGCAGTTCGGTCACGCCGAAGTCAGTGTCCTGCTTGGTGACGAGGTAGGCCTGTTTGAGTTTTTCGGCATGGCAGTAGAGGGCCAGGCCGCTCTTGGGCTGCACTTCGGCGCGCTCGCGGTATTTGATCTCGAAGGCGAAGTGGTAGGCGGGGCTTTTGACGATGATGTCCACTTCCTTGTCGGTGGCGGCATCGCGCCAGTAGGCGATCTGGGGCGTGTCGCGATAGTGGTAGGCGTAAAGGTGCCTCAACACGGTGGTTTCGACGATCATGCCCATGTCGTCGGCATTGGCCAGCACTTCTTCGCCGCGCAGGAGGACGGCGTTGCGCAGCGCGGCGTCAACCAGGTAGTACTTGTTGCGGGCGCGCAGGACTTTCTTGCCGCTGATGGCGACGGGCGGCAGGCAGTAGACGAGGTTGGCGGCGCGCAGCAGGTCGAGGTGATTGCCGACGGTGACGGCCGAGGTTTCCAGGTCGCGCGCGACGGTGTTGTGCGCGAGGATGCCGCCGGTGTGCAGGCACAGGTAGATGAACAGGCGCTCCAGGTCGTTGACGTTGCGCACGCCGAACAGGGCGGTCATGTCGCGTTTGAGCACGCGCTCGACCACGTCTTCGCGCAACAGGCGCTGGCAAAGGGCGATGTCGTCCTGGCGCGCCGTCTCCGGGAAGCCGCCGGTGAGTAGATAGCGATTGAACAGCGGCAGCAAGGGACGCAGTTGCGCGGCGATGCGCAGGCGATCGGCGTCCGTGGCGATGAACAGGTCGGTGAGCCGTTGTGTGGCGGCAAGGTCGGGCACGGCCTCGTTGCGGATGTGCACGAATTCGTAGAACGAGAGCGTCGGCACGGGGATGGTGATCCAGCGGCCGACGCCGCTTTCGGCGAGTTTTTCCTTGTGCACCACGCTGGCCGAGCCGGTGGCGACGATGCGGTAAGCCGGCTGGTGATCGACCAGGAGCTTGACTTCGGTTTCCCAGCCGCTGGCGTACTGGACTTCGTCGAGCAGGAGCAGCGCGGGCTTTCCTTCCGGGTGGATGTGGGCGTGGTAGAGGGCGAGGATGTCGCGCAGGCTGAGCAGCTTGAGCAGTGGGTGGTCGAGACTGAGATAAAGAATGCCCTTGGGGTCGGCCCCCTCGTGCATGAAGCGTTCTGCGAGCTGTTGCAGCAGCGTGGTTTTGCCGACGCGGCGCGGGCCGGACAGCAGGATCGCGCGGCGCAGCTCCGGCTTGTCCAGATAGGCGCGGCAGGCGCCGTAGGCAAGCCGCCGGAACGACGGGACGGCGTAGGGGCGCCCGCTCCACCAGGGATTGAATCCATGGAGGACATTCAGGATCTCGGCGTTATCGAAAAAATCCTTCAAGAAAGCGCCCTACACTGAAAGATAATAAATATATGCTAAATGCACTTTATATATATTGCAAACAAAGGCCATTTCAGGTCTTACGCCACCAGAGCCACATTCAGGTCCGACACGAGCGGGTGGAGCTGATCGCCGAACAGTTGATATACCTTGCCTAAACCGCCTGCCTGTATGAAGGGCGCGTAGTTGAAGTCGTCCGGTTCGATGCCGAGGTTGGCGGCGATGTGGTCACGGATCATTTCTTCTTCCTCGGCTTCATTTGCGCACTTACATGCTTGCTCGATGGTGTTGAAGGTAGCTTTTTCACAGCTTCTTCAAACGCCTGCGCATCCGTCTGCGCTTCTGACTTCAAACGCCGCGCGTGGTATTTCTCGTATTGCTCCAGGGCAAGCTTGTCGGCGACTTCCTTGGCTACCTTGCCGGCGTTGGTGAGGATGTCGCGTTCGTTGAACTGCAGAAAGGCGTCGAGCTTTTCGCGCCAGTCGCGCATGTAGAGCACTTTGCGACGGCGGGCCTGGTCTTCGGCATAGTCGAGGTACATGGTGACGATGCGGTTGAGTTCCTGTATTTCGCCTTCGCGCAGGTAGTTCTTGGCGACGGTAACATCGGTCCTGCGCACCTTGACGCCTTTCCACGTAGTCAGCCCCATGTTGGGCTGGGTGTGGTCGGCACGCTCGGCGATGAGTTCGGCGGCGGTCTTGCCGGTGACGGCCCAGTGCAGTTTGTTCTGGATGACTTGGAAGAATTGTTGCGTCTCCGCGGCATCCGGCTGGTAGTCGGCGGCCAGGGCGAAGATGTCGCGCACCTTGAGGTACATGCGCTGTTCGCTGGCGCGGATGTCGCGGATGCGTTCGAGCAGTTCGTCGAAGTAGTCCGGCACACCGGGACCGGGCGGGTTTTTCAGGCGTTCGTCGTCGAAGACGAAGCCTTTGAGCAGGTATTCCTGCAAGCGGGCGGTGGCCCATCGGCGGAACTGGGTGCCGCGCGGGGAGCGGACGCGGAAGCCGACGGCCAGCACGACTTCCAGCCGGTAGTGGCGCACCTGCCGCCGCACCGAGCGCCCTCCCTCCTGGCGAACTTGTAAGTAAGACTTACAAGTTACGTCTGCGCTCTGTTCGCCCTCGGCATAGATGGCTTTGAGGTGCAGGGTGATGTTTTGCGGCGTGGTCTGGAAGAGGTCTGCCATCTGGGCCTGCGTCAGCCAGAGGGTTTTGTGCTCGAACCGGCATTCGATGCGCGTGCGGCCATCCTCGGTTTGGTAAAGGAGCAGTTCGCCGCCGGGTTGGTTTTCTTCTTCGTTCCGCATGAATTCAAGCCGCCAAGGTTTCGTTCAATTCTTCAATCATCGCGTTCAACTTGTCGCCGAACAGTTGATATACCTTGCCGAGCCCGCCCCGCTGATTAAACGGCGCAAGCTCGAAGTCGTCAGTCTTGATTTGCAGGTTCGCGGCGATGTGGTCACGGATCATTTCTAGCCATTGGAGTTGTTCGGGGGTGAAGCGTCCACTCTCTCCCCGGCCCTCACCCCCAGCCCCTCTCCCAGAGGGCGAGGGGGGTTGTTGCTGTTGTTGGGCGAGCCAGGCTTTGAAGTTGGCGTTGACGCGCTCGGGAAAGGGGATGAGTTCGTTGTCCTGGTGGATGGCAAAGCGCACCAGCGAGACGAGGTCAGTGAGGATGCGTTTACCGCTGGCGCCTTTGACCTTGCTCTTTTCCAGCGCGGCGTAGGCGTTCCACAGTTGCGATTCGTTCCACAGGTAGGGCGGCTTTTCGATGGCGTCGGCAAGTTCTTTGACGGCCTCGAAGGTGAGGCGGTGTTTGTAGGGTTTGCTGTAGAGCACTTGCAGGGCGGTGATTTCGTCCTTGTGTTCGGCGATGAAGCGCTCGAAGGACTGGACCAGGCCTTTGGCGCGGTCGAGGGCGTCTTGCGAGAAGCCGGCTTCGAGGACTTGGTCGGCGCTGACAGTGTCAATGATGACCTCGTTTTTCTTTTTGATGGTGGCGATGGTTTCGCGCAGCTTGGGCTCGAAGAAGGGCCGGATGGCTTCCTGGATGACCTTGTGCCGGGCAGCGGCGAGAGCCGGTTCCGGGATGGGCGCATCCATGCCGGGGGCCAGCCCTAAATCCACCATGGCCTGTTCGATGTGGCGGTCCGGGTCGAGGGCGGCAATGATGCGGTGGCTGAGGTCCTTCACGCCCAAGCCGCCGGAAAGGGCGCGGATCTGCTTGTCGTCTTCCGCGCTCATGCGGTGTTCCATGCGGGCCAATCTTCCTGCCAGCGACGAGAGCACGTCGTCTTCGGTGTTGCCGAAGGCGACGGCCTGCATGAGCTTTTCGAAGCTGACGGTGGGCTTTTGCTCCATGGGGCGGGAGTCGGTCTTGTCCTGCTCGCACACGCCGACGGCATCAACGATGACGAAGTGGTCCTTGGCGCGGGCGTCGGGGGTGACGCTTTGCAGGTCGTCGGGCTTGATGACGCGCACGCCGCGGCCTTTCATCTGCTCGAAGAAGGCGCGGGATTTGACGGCGCGCATGAACATGACGACTTCCACCGCTTTGATGTCGGTGCCGGTGGCGATCATGTCCACGGTGACGGCAACGCGCGGCATGGGGCTGGTGCGGAATTCGTTGATGAGGTCCTTGGGCTTGGCGCCGGTGGTGCGGTAGGTGATCTTCTGGGCGAAGTCGTTGCCCTTGCCGAATTCCTCGCGCACGATCTCGACGATGTTTTCGGCGTGGGCGTCGTCCTTGGCGAAGATGAGGGTCTTGGGCACCCAGGTGCGGCCGGGGAAGATTTCGGTGAACAGCTTGTCGCGGTAGGTCTGGATGATCTTGCGGATCTGGTCCGGGGCGACCACGTCGCGGTCGAGCTGGTTGGGGTCGTAGGCAAAGTCGTCGTCGAGCTGTTCCCAGCGCTTCTTGCGCGTGTCGCGCTCCATGATTTGCACGGCGTAGCCGGACTCCACCTTGGCGCCTTGTTCGGTGATGGCGGTGCGGATGCGGTAGACGTCGTAGTTGACGTTGACGCCGTCGGCCACGGCCATTTCGTGGTTGTATTCCATCACCAGGTTCTGGTTGAAGAAGCCGAAGGTCTGCTTGCTGGGCGTGGCGGTGAGGCCGATGAGGTAGGCGTCGAAATACTCCAGCACCTGCGCCCAGAGGTTGTAAATGGAGCGGTGGCATTCGTCGGTGACGATGATGTCGAAGCTCTCGATGGGAATGGCCGGGTTGTATTCGATGGGCTCCGGGCTGCGCAGGAGGCCGGGATACGGCGTTGCGGGGCTCGCTGCGCTGCTCATTGACTCGCCTGTCAACTCCGCTGCTCGCTCACCCCGCGCCTTGTCTGCCGGCCCCCTGCTGTGCCCGCCGTTAGCGAATAGCCCTCCAAGTTCATCAATCGACACGTCTTCCAGTTCTTCTGGCAGGTCTTTGCCCTTGAGCATGGAATACAGGCGCTGGATGGTGCAGATGCAGACCCGCGCGGTGGTGTCGAGGGTGTTGCTCGTCAGGCGCTGGACGATGTACTCCTCGGTGAACTTGTAGTTGTTGTAAGGCGAGGCGTATTGCTGGAATTCCTTGAGCGTCTGGTCGCCGAGGTTGCCGCGGTCCACCAGGAACAGCACGCGCCGGGCACCGGCGAACTTGATGAGGCGATAAATGAACGAGATGGCGGTGAAGGTCTTGCCCGAGCCGGTGGCCATCTGGATCAAAGCGCGGGGGCGGTTTTCCTTCAGGGAGTGTTCGAGGTTGCGGATGGCTTGAATCTGGGCGGGCCAGAGGCCGTCTTCCTTGAGGGGCGGCATGGATTGCAGGCGGGCGAGGAAGGTCTGCGGGGTTGCCAGATATTCGGCGCTTTGCTCGGCAGCCTTCGGCTGTTCACCTCCTCCCCCGCCCTCCCCCCTCAAGGGGGAGGGAGTCTTCTTGGCTTCGAGCCAGTCGGCCAAGAGCTTGGGCTGGTGGAAGGCGAAAACCGGGCGCGAGCGCGGTTGCGGGTCGAGGCCGTTGGTGAAGCGGGTTTCGACGCCGGTGGATTGGTAAGAAAACGGCAAGGGGTTGCGCCAGCGCGGCAGACCTTGGGGCAAGCCCTGGGTGTATTTGTCGGACTGGGTTTCGACGCCGGCGAGGGTGACGCCTTCTTTCTTGGCTTCGATCACGCCGGCGGCTTTGCCGTCCACATAGAGCAGGTAATCGGCGAAGCCGTAGCCGGGCAGCGGGAATTCGCGGATGGCCACGCCGCGCGCCGCATGAATGTTGGCTTGGTCAGCGTCGCACACATGCCAACCTGCTTGCGTAAGCAAGCAGTCGATATTCCCCCTGGCTTGTTCCTCCAGCTTCGGCACCATTGGCTAGGCTTCTTTTATGTTTCAGCGATGATAGCACACGCCGACATCAGCACTGTTACTGGCGTGATGGTAAGCACCGTAAAACCGGTTTCTCATCATCTTGGCATCACCAAACACGCTCGGCCATTCAGCGAATGAGAGATTGGTCGTAATCACCAGGCTGGTGTGCTCGTAGAGCCTCGAGAACAGGTATGCACTTTTACCTCATTTGAAACTATCTACCCATCCCCCACCCACATCGAAAAGCCCGCTCAACAGCGGGCTTTTTCATTATAATTTCCCCAAAAATCGGCATCGCGCCAGCCGCGCTGAAAAATAACAAGGGGAGTACCGGTCAAGTTTTGTGTGGTTCGATACATTTTCCGTTCGCCCGAGCGCCGTGCCAAGCGCGGCGCATATCCAAGAAACGAAGGAAATGTCCACCACGAACAGACCTGATCAGCCCCCCATAATGCCTACACCGGGGGACTCATGAAGCTGAGGCATCTGCATTCGCGCCTATTCTTGATCCTGCCCATGATTCTTTTCATGGCGGGCGCTGCCCATTCCGCTTTCCTCGCGGATGATCTGTTTGCGGCAGTCGGCGCGGGTAACCGCGAAGCGGTCGAAACGCTGTTGAGCAAAGGCGCCGACGTCCATGCCCAAAACAGGGAAGGCGCCACCCCGCTGCACTGGGCGGTTTCGCAAGGCAGCCTGGAGATCGCCGAACTGCTGCTCTCGCGCGGTGCCAACGTCCAGGCCAGGGACAATTTTGGATTCACGCCCCTCCATCAGGCAGCGTCCAAGGGCTACAAGGAAATTGCGAAGATGCTGCTGGCCAGAGGCGCCAGCATCCAGGCGCGCGACAATTACGGCGGCACGCCGTTGCACCAGGCGGCGTCGTGGGGCAACCCGGAAGTCACGGCGCTGCTGCTGGCCCAGGGCGCCGACATCCAGACCAAGGATGATTATGGCAACACGCCGCTGAATTGGGCCGCGACCAAGGGCAACAAGGAAGTAGCGGAATTGCTGCTGGCCAAGGGTGCTGATGTCCGCGCCACTAGCAATGCCGGCACGACACCGCTGCACTGGGCGGCATCGCGCGGCCAGTCCGACATGGTCGAATTGCTGCTCGCCCACGGCGCAGACGTCAACGCCCAAAACAAGGACGGCAGAACACCGCTGCATTTGGCGGTCAGTCTGAACCAGCGCGATGTGGTGGAACTGCTGCTGGCCAAGGGTGGAAATATCCATGCCACGGACAATTTTGGCAACACGCCGCTGAGCTGGGCGGCCAGCCTGGGGCGCAAGGAAGTCGCCGACATGCTGCTCGCCCGCCACGAGGACCTGCTCTCCAGCATGCCCGCCGAGTCCATCCCGCCGCCCGCCGTGAAAGCTCCCGCGACGACCGAAGTGAAGCAGGTTGCGGCGCCCATCAAGGAATTGGAACCCGCCGCACCCGCCCCCACACTCACACCGCAGGCACAACCACCCAGCAAACTAGCCGCAGAATCGCCGCAAACCCCGCTTCCTGCCGCTGACAACAAACCTGCGGCGCCTGGCTGGCTGCAAAAAGGGAATGCACCGTCGCCCGGGAACAAAACCGGTGTCGTGCCCCTTTACAGGCCAGCCACCGTGTGGGGAAGCGGGAAGTAAGCATCAGGCGTCCTGCAATACCCATTCGAGGATGGGCTGCCACAACTCCACATCGCGTTCGCTCTGGTAGCGCGGCAGGTCGAAGATGCTGCGCCCGGTGAACGCAGCGTTGGGATAAAGCTGGGTGTCACGCAGATAAGTCAGCACCGGCAAGTCGAATTGCGCCAGGAAGGCTTCCAGCGTCGCTGCGGCCTTGGTGCGCGCATCGACGCGCATGCCGACGATGCCGATGAAGGCCTTGTGCTTGCGCACCGCCTTTTCTTCGTTGAGGACGTGCAGGAAATCGCGCGTCGCCGCCATGTCGAACAGGGAAGGCTGCACCGGCACCAGCACCTTGTGCGCCGGCTTCAGCGCATGCCCCAGATTCTTGCCGTGCAGGCCGGCCGGCGAGTCGATCACCAGCCAGGATTTGTCGTGATGTTTGTAGCCGTCGTCCTGATCGTCGAGCCGGATGATGCGCGGCAATTCGGGCGGGCGCAACGACAGCCATTCGAGCGAGGATTTTTGCCGATCCAGATCCCACAACAGGGTGCTTTCGTTCTGGCCGGCAAGGAATGCAGCGAGGTTGGTGGAGATCGTGGTCTTGCCGGCCCCGCCCTTGGGGTTGGCGACCAGCAATGCTTTCATGCCACCGTCTCCGCCGCTTCAACGACAACTTGCTCCACAGGAGCGGCAGATTCGCCAAAACCTTCAGCTGGCGACTCGGCAAATGGCAGCTCTTCGGTTGCAACCGGCGGCAAGAGGGCTTCGCTCTCCAGCAGCGCGCCGACTTCCTCCAGCGGCGGCAGTTCCTGCAACGAACGCAAGCCGAGGTCGTTGAGGAAAGTCTTGGTGGTGGCGTACAACGCGGGCCGCCCGGGCACTTCACGATGGCCGATCACGTCGATCCAGCCGCGCCCTTCCAGCGCCTTCAACACGTTGCTCGACACGGTGACACCGCGGATTTCCTCGATGTCGCCGCGCGTCACCGGCTGGCGGTAGGCGATGATGGCAAGCGTTTCCAGCACCGCGCGCGAATACTTGGACGGCTTCTGCGGGCTGAGCCGATCCAGGTACATCTGAATCTCCGGCTTGGTGCGGAAACGCCAGCCGCTCGCCAGGTTGACGAGCTCGACACCCTTGCCCTCCCACTCCGCGCCGATCTCGTCGAGCAGCTTGCGCAACACGTCGGTGCCAACCTCTTCTCCAAACAGTTTTTTCAGTTCGGCGACCGGCAGCGGCTCGCTGCTGGAGAGCAATGCGGCTTCCAGCACCCGTTTCATGTGATCCAGTTCAGGCAGCATGTTTGAGCTTCACGTAAATGGTCGAAAAAACGCCCTGCTGGTTGATCTCGACCAGACTCTCGCGAGCCAGTTCGAGCAGGGCGAGGAAAGTCACCACCAGTTCGGCGACGCCGGCCAGCGGGTTGAACAGGGAGGCAAATTCGGAAAACTGCGTTTCCTGCAAGCTGCGCAGAATGCGGCTCATGTGCTCGCGCACCGACAGTTCCTCGCGCGTTACCTTGTGATGCCGATTCATGCGCGCACGCGCCAGCAAGCCGCGCCAGGCTTCGAGCAGGTCGTTGGCATCAACCTCGGGCAGGCGCTGCACCGCGGACTGCTCCACCCACACCTGCACCCAGCCGAAATCGCGCCCCGCCTGTGGCAACTCGTCCAGCTTGCTCGCGGCCAGCTTCATCTGCTCATATTCGAGCAGGCGTCGCACCAGCTCGGCGCGCGGGTCTTCCGCCTCTTCGCCGCTGACCTCGACCGGGCGCGGCAACAGCATGCGCGACTTGATCTCGATCAGCATCGCCGCCATCAGCAGGTATTCGGCAACCAGTTCCAGCTGGCTGGCACGCATCGCCTCGACATAATCAAGGTATTGCTTGGTCAGCCTGGCCATGGGAATGTCGAGTACGTCGATGTTGTGCTTACGGATCAGATACAGCAGCAGGTCGAGCGGCCCTTCAAAATTTTCGAGGATCACTTCCAGCGCGTCGGGCGGAATGTAGAGATCCTGCGGCAATTCCAGGACAGGCTCGCCATAAAGCTTGGCGATGGGCGGCGGGACGGCGATATCGTTCATGTCGCCGCATAGTATGCTTGAGTTGGGTCTGCCCCGTAAAGCCGCTTGTATCTATCTATTAAAAAAGAGAAATTAACAAGGAGAGCTTAGTCGTCACCGGCCCAGCGCCCCGCCGCCTGCGCATCGCTGTCGCGCGCTTCCACCCAGCGGCCGCCGTCTCGTGTCTGCTCTTTTTTCCAGAACGGCGCCTGCGTCTTCAGGTAATCGATAACGAATTCACACGCCCGAAAAGCCGGTTCGCGGTGCACTGCCGCCGCCGCCACCAGCACGATCCTGTCCTGCGGGCGCAGCGGGCCGACACGATGTACCACCAGAATATCAATCACATCCCAGCGCTGCCGCGCTTGCGCGACGATTTTTTCTAGCGCACGCTCGGTCATGCCGGGATAATGCTCCAGCGTCATCGCGCTGACCACCTCGCCATCGTTGATGTCGCGCATCAGGCCGATGAAGCTCGCCAGCGCCCCAACATTAGGATTACCGGCGCGCAGCCGATCCAACTCCTGCCCGACATCGAAATCCTCGCTTTGCACGCGCACGCCCATGCTAGCCTCCGGTCACCGGCGGAAAAAACGCCACTTCATCGCCATCGCGCACTACACTCTCCGCACCGGCCATATCCTGGTTCACCGCGGCGCGCACCGGCCTCTCCTCGGCCAGCGCCGCGCTCCATGGCTCCCCGCGCGCGCGCAGCCAGGCGCGCAATGCGGCCACATTGGCCACACCTTCCGGCAGTTTTAGCGCCTCCTCGCCCCGTCCCACGGCTTCGCGCAATGCAGCGAAATACAACACTCGGATCATGCTCTTTTCTCCTCCGTCCGCTCAACATTCGCCAGGCGCAGATAACTCAGGATGAAGCGCGCCACCGCCTCCGCATCGTTCAAATCCAGCAGCGGCAACGTGATGTCGATGGCCTCATCGCTGGCCACGGCAACGATATGCGCGTCCGCCGGCAGGCGCGGCTTGCCCGCCGCCGGTCGGTACACTTCCAGCTTGGGAATCGGCGCCACCTTGTAACCTTCCACCAGCACGATGTCGCAGGGTGACAGCCGTGCCAGTGCCGCGTCCAGGTCGAGCTCGGCCGCACCGCGCAATTCGTGCATCAGCGCCCAGCGCCTGGCCGAACTCACCAGCACTTCGCTGGCGCCGGCCTGGCGGTAGCGATGTGAATCCTTGCCGGGCAAATCCACGTCGAAATCGTGATGGGCATGCTTCACCAGCGACACCGTGTAGCCATGTGCGCTCAAGGCCGGGATCAGCCGCTCGATCAGCGTGGTCTTACCGTTGCCGGAATAGCCGGCGATACCAAAAACTTTCATGCTCTCCAGTCGCATCATAGCGGGCAGTGCAATATAGTATGATTTCTACATTGAAGTCGATTGAATCGAGTTAACCGTTCCCCTCGTTTTTTTATGCGCCCTTTGCCGTGAACAACCCGGATATCTCTGCCCTGAGCTGCGCCGACGACTACGATCCCAATTCGCTGCCGGTGGACAAGGCGCGCGCGCTGATCGCCACTTATTTGCAGCCCTTGGCTGCAACCGAAACACTGACGCTGAAGGACGCGCTGGGACGCGTGCTGGCGCAGGACATCGTTTCGCCGCTCAACGTGCCGGCGCACGATAATTCTGCGATGGACGGCTACGCGCTGCGCCACGCCGATCTGGAGACGGACGAAAGCGCGCTCAGGCTGATCGGCGCAAGTTTCGCCGGCCAGCCGTTTGCCGGCACAGTCGCCGCCGGCCAGTGCGTGCGCATCATGACCGGCGCGGTGATCCCCGACGGTGCCGACACCGTGGTGATGCAGGAGCATGCCACTGTCAACGGAAACATCGTGCGCATCGGTCCAGGCCATCGCCCGGGGCAGAACCTGCGTCGCGCCGGTGAAGATTTGCGTCAGGGTGCAGTCGCGCTGGCGCGCGGCAAGCGCCTGCGCCCCGCCGAACTCGGCCTGATCGCCTCGCTCGGCATCGGCCAAGTCAGCGTGTATCGCAAGCTGCGCGTGGCGTTCTTTTCCACCGGCGACGAACTACGTTCTATCGGCAGCGAACTTGAAGCTGGGCAGATCTACGACAGCAACCGCTATACCCTGCACGGCATGCTGACACGCCTCAACGTCGAAGCGATCGACCTTGGCGTGGTACCAGATGATCCGGCGCAGATCGAGCGCACGCTGCTGACTGCCGCTGCGCAGGCCGATGTGGTAATCAGCAGCGGCGGCGTCTCGGTGGGCGAAGCAGATTACGTGAAGGAACTGCTCAACCGCCTCGGCACCGTGGTGTTCTGGAAAATTGCGATGAAGCCAGGCCGTCCGCTCGCCTATGGCAAGATCGCCAATGCGCATTTCTTCGGCCTGCCCGGCAACCCGGTAGCAGTGATGACTACCTTCTATCAGTTCGTGCGCGAGGCGCTGCTCAAATTGATGGGACTAGACCCGGTGCTGCCGCTGCCGACTTTCCGCGTGCCCTGCACCACGCCGCTGAAAAAAGCGCCGGGACGTACCGAATTCCAGCGCGGCATCCTGGAGCAGAATGAAAAAGGCGAATGGAGCGTGCGCGCCACCGGCGACCAAGGCTCCGGCATCTTGAGTTCCATGTCGCAAGCCGACTGCTTCATCATCCTACCCACCGAACAGGGGAAGGTCGCGGCAAGCGAAATGGTCGAGGTACAGATGATGGAGGGGCTGGTATAACGCTTAACCGGCCACCTTGCTCTTTTCTTCCAACTCCTCCCAGCGCATCATCTGCGCCAGCACTTCGTCTTCGATCATGGCGTAGCGTTGCTGCAAGGTCTTCACCTGCTCCGGATTGTCACGGTACAGAGTCGCATCTTCCAGTTGCCGCGCGATGGCGGCCTGCTCCTGCTCCAGCGCACTGATTTTTTCAGGCAGCGTTTCCAGTTCGCGCGTTTCCTTGTAGCTGAGCTTGGCCGGACGCGCGCTGCGTACTGTTTTCTCGGTGGAGCACGGTGAGGGCGCCGCAGCAACCGATAGCACTGGCGCGGCATGGGATGATTTCACGCGCTGCCATTCGGCGTAGCCACCGGCGTTTTCCACCAGCTTGCCGTCGCCTTCGAAGGCGATCACCTGCGTCACCACGTTGTCGAGGAAAGCCCGGTCGTGGCTGGCCAGCAGCACGGTGCCACTGTATTCCTGCAACAATTCTTCCAGCAGCTCCAGGGTTTCGATGTCGAGATCGTTGGTGGGTTCATCCAGCACCATCACGTTGGCCGGTCGCGCGAACAGCCGCGCCAGCAGCAAGCGGTTGCGCTCGCCACCGCTCAAAGACTTCACTGGCGAACGCGCACGTTCGGGCGCGAACAGGAAGTCACCAAGGTAGCTCATCACGTGCTTGCGTTCGCCGTTAATCTCGACATAATCCGAGCCCGGGCTGATGGTGTCGGCAACAGCTCTTTCCTCGTCAAGCTGGGTGCGGAACTGGTCGAAATAAGCCACCGCCAGCTTGGTGCCGCGCCGCACCGTGCCGCTGTCGGGTTCCAGCTCGCCGAGGATGAGCTTGAGCAGCGTGCTTTTGCCCACGCCGTTGGGACCGATCAGGCCGATTTTGTCGCCGCGCTGCACCACGCAGGAAAAATCGCGGATCACCACGTGCTTGCCAAACGCTTTGTGCACATGCTGCAACTCGGCAACCAGCTTGCCGGAACGCTCGCCCTCGCCCACCGCGAGTTGCACGCTGCCTATGCGCTCGCGCCGCGCAGCACGCTCGCGGCGCAGCGCTTCCAGGCGGCGCACGCGGCCCTCGTTGCGGGTGCGGCGCGCTTCGATACCTTTGCGTATCCACACCTCTTCCTGCGCCAGGAATTTGTCGAACTTACGCTGCTCCACCGCTTCCATGCGCAGCATTTCTTCTTTCACGCGCTGGTAGTCGGAAAAATTACCGGGGAAACTCGCCAGCCTGCCGCGGTCGAGCTCGATGATACGGGTGGCAACGTTGTCGAGAAAGCGGCGATCATGGGTAATGAACAGCACGCTGCCGGAAAAACCGTTCAACCATTGCTCCAGCCACTCAATGCCGGCAACGTCGAGATGGTTGGTAGGTTCATCGAGCAACAGCAGTTGCGGCTCCGCCGCCAATGCACGCGCCAGGGCAACGCGCTTCTTCATCCCGCCGGACAGACTACCAATCTTCGCATCTTCGGGCAGTCCCAGACGCTGGATCACCGCTTCGACCTTGTCATTGAGGCGCCAGCCGTCGCGCACTTCCAGTGCCGCCTGTAACTCATGCAAACGCCGCAACAGCATGTCGTGGTCGGCGTCGGCATGACCCAATTGCTGCGCCACCGCGTGGTAGTCAAGCAGGAATTCCGTTACCTGGCCCAGCCCGGCGGCTACAGCCTCGAACACGGTATGCCCGGGATCGAACTCGGGTTCCTGCGGCACATATCCCAGGCGCAATTCCGGCGCGCGCCACACTTTACCGTCGTCAGCGTATACGCTACCGGCGATGATCTTGAGCAGGCTGGATTTGCCGGTGCCGTTGCGCCCGATCAGGCCGATGCGCTCATTTTCCTGGATCACCAGATCGGCATGGTCGAGCAGGGGAACATGGCCAAAAGCGAGCGAAATCTGGTCCAGTTGCAACAGCGGCATGGCTACTTCACTGTCAATTGTTGCAGATCGTCGATGATTTCCTGCGAATGGCGCGAAGTCTCGACTTTCAGGTAGACCTTGGCGATGCGCCCCTGCGGGTCGATCAGGAAGGTGTAACGCTTTGCCACCTTGATGAAGCCAAGGTTCATCAGCGCACCGTATTGTTTAGCCACCTCGGTGCTGCGGTCGGCCAGCAAGGGAAACGGCAGGTGGTACTTCCTGGCGAATTCGGCGTGCGAGTTGGTGTCGTCCACACTGATGCCCACCACCTGCGCGCCCAGCGCGGTGATCTTGTGTAAGTCATCACGAAAAGCGCAGGCTTCCTGCGTGCAACCCGGCGTATCGTCTTTGGGATAGAAATACAGCACCAGCCACTTGCCACGATAATCGCTCAGCGCATGAGTCTGCCCACTCTGGTCCGGCAGCGAAAAATCCGGGGCAACGCTACCCGACGCCGGTACCTCGCCCGCGCCAGCGCGGTAGCTCCACACCATGAAGCCGACGGCACACAATGCCGTTGCAAGTATCGCCCATTTCATCATCGTTCTCCTCAATACTTTGCGCGTGCCGCGCGCAGCCACGACGCTTACGGTAAAATAACACCCGCCGTCCCGGTAGTTAAATGGATATAACGGGGCCCTCCTAAGGCCCAGTTACAGGTTCGATTCCTGTCCGGGACGCCAGAAATTCACCAGTCCCTGCCAGAAACTCAGAGTCTGCCGCACAAAAATATGATGATTGTGATACTCACGATCATACCCTGCAAATCCCATAAAAGCCGATAGTCCTTGGGTATGTTGACCACCCCATCGAGCAGCCATCCTCGGGCCTGGCCGCAAGCGTGGAATTTCATTGTGCTCGTTTCCACGACGGGGGCGTGTGCTCGGCACACCTACATCAGTGCCACGCTCTTGACCTGCGCACATACATGCATCCCTGCCGTCAGTCCAAGATGATCGCGCGAGCGGCGCGTGATACGCGACAACAGCGTCTGCGCATCGCCCACCTGCACGCGCACGATCACCTTGTCCGGCCCCTCGTCGCGTATTTCTTCGATACGCGCATTCAGAATATTGCTGATACTGCTGCCCTGCGGCGCCTGCGTGGCTATGCTCACGTCACGCGCCAGCACACGGGCACGTACGCGCGTACCGAACGGCTGATCCACTTTACCCACCCACAGGCTGCCGCCGGAAAAATCCACGCGCGTAAGGTGATAGGCTTCGTCGTGCTGCGCCACCGTCGCCTCGACCACTGCGCCGGCGTCGTCGACGTGCGCAGTGGGCAGATCGAGCCGCGCCAGCGTCTCGCCGAGGGCGCCGCTGACAATGACCTTGCCCTGCTCCAGCAATACCAGATGGTCGGCCAGCCGCGCCACTTCGTCGAGCGCATGGCTGACGTAGAGCACGGGAATGCTCAACTCGCGATGCAGATGCTCCAGGTACGGCAGGATGTCCTGCTTACTCCTGGTATCGAGCGCGGAAAGCGGTTCGTCCATCAGCAGGAGTTTCGGACTGACGAGCAACGCGCGGCCGATGGCGACACGCTGGCGTTCTCCGCCGGAGAGCTGCATCGGGTCACCGCGCTCGATGAGGCGCGCCAACCCCAGCCACTCCACCACCTGTTCCAACTCGACCTTGCGCTCGGATACCGCGATACGCTTGTAACCATATTCCAGATTGGCCCGCACCGAAAGGTGCGGGAACAGGCTGGCCTCCTGGAACACATAGCCCAGGGGGCGTTTATGCGTAGGCAAGAAAACCGTGTCGTCCTGCCATGTTTCACCGTTCACCTGCAATGATCCATGCGCGCACTCCAGCCCGGCAATGCAGCGCAGCAGCATGGTCTTGCCGGAACCGGAAGGACCAAACAGCGCGGTGATGCCCGCGGCTGGCGCAGCAAACGTGGCTTCCAGCAAGAAGCCTTCGCGTTGCAGGGAAAAGCGTGCGCTGATTCCGCTCATTTCATGAACCCGGGGGCTTTACCATCCGTTTGCCCCCCGCAAGATAGAGCGCCAGCAGCACGAGAAAGGAAAACAGCACCATGCCACCCGCAAGCCAGTGTGCTGGGCCGTATTCCAGCGCCTCGACATGGCCGTAAATGGCAACCGAGAGCACCCGTGTCTCGCCGGGAATGTTGCCGCCCAGCATCAGCACCACGCCGAATTCGCCGACCGTGTGCGCAAAAGCGAGGATAGTCGCGGCAAGGAAGCCCGGCCGCGCCAGCGGCAAGGCCACGCTGACGAAACGATCCCAAGCATTCGCGCGCAAGGTCGCCGCAACCTCCAGCGGACGTTTACCCATCGCCTCGAATGCGTTCTGGATAGGCTGCACCGCGAACGGCAACGAAAACAGCACCGAACCAACCAACAGACCGGCAAAAGTGAATGGCAAAGTGCCGAGGTTCAAGGCTTGGGTAATCCCGCCTACTATGCCTTGTGGCCCGAGCAGCAGCAGTAGATAGAAGCCCAGTACCGTGGGCGGTAACACCAGCGGCAAAGCGACCAGTGCCGCGATGATGTGCCTGTACCAGCGACTGCTGTGCGCCAGCCACCACGCCAGCGGCGTGGCGATCAGTAACAACAGCAGCGTGGTCACGCTCGCCAGTTTGAGCGTCAACCACACGGCTTGCAGGTCGGATGGGTCAAGTGCGTTCATGCGTGCTCAGGGCAATTCGTATCCGAAATTGCGAATGATCGCGACGGCACTGGCGCTCTTCAAGAAAGCGAGGAATGCCTGCGCAGCCACCTTGTCTTTTGCGTCGGTCAACTGCACTGCGCTTTGTTTGATCGGATGATACATCTGCGCGGGCACGATCCATCCCGATCCTGCCGTCATCTTGCCACCCCTGGTGATCTGCGACAGCGCGACAAAAGCCAGTTCGACATTGCCAGTCGCGGAAAACTGGTAGACCTGCGTGATATTTTCGCCCATCACCAACCTGTCACGCACCGAACTCCACAACCCCATCTGTTCCAGCACCTCTTGAGCGGCCACGCCGTAAGGCGCGAGTCTGGGGTCGGCAATGGCCAGCCTGCGATAAGCGCCACTGCGCAATACCTCGCCTTTGCCATCCACGACCCCTCTCCGTGCGCTCCATAACACCAGCCTGCCCACGGCATAGGTCAAACGCGAACCGGCAACCGCCAGTCCCTCCTGCTCCAGCAGCATCGCATACTTCTCATCTGCCGCGAGCAACACATCAAACGGCGCGCCAGACTTGATCTGCGCATAGAACTTGCCGCTAGAACCGAAGCTGAGTTCTACCGTATGCCCGGTTTCTTGATGGAACAGCACGGCGATCTGCCGCGCCGGAGCGGCGAAATTCGACGCCACCGCCGCGCGCACCTCGCCCCCCCAGGATGACGGAGAACCAATCAGGCCAAAACAGGCCAGCGCCGCGACAACGAACCCGCGCAAGACTACAGGCACGACAAGCCCCTCACAAGGAATGGCTGCAATGATAACCGCATCGAACGGGATCGAAATTTAACGGTAATGGGGACATCGCCATTTTCCACGCCTTCGCATACCTGGCCAGCGATTTCGCGTCCACAAGGATCACTTGCACCACTGTTAGCATTGCCGACCCGTGCCCCACCAGGTTAGCGGGCAGCCGCAACGTCCCCGTCCGAATTGTTTCAGAGATTTCCGCCGTGCACGCAAAAAGCGGACTTTACTGACTTCAGACTGGTACTGAAAATGGGGGACAGGTCACAGGAAGCAGACCCCGCCCAGGGAAACACCTTGATCATCCCGCTGATCCGTGTCGCCGCCACCCCTTGCGCCAGCTGGATCACGGCCCGCCATGAAACCGGAATCGTGGATGTACGCGTTGTTCTTCCATGCCGCTCCTTTTGCATCAAGAAGCGTAACCATAATGTGGACGGCAATTTTTCTCAAGGCACCCTGCCACATCATCACCACTTTTTTGATTGCTCCCGTTCCACTATGATTAGGGCTGTACAAATTTGGAATTGCCCATGAATTTTTGCAGCCATTGCCGCGCCCCGGTAACGCTGAAAATACCCGAAGGGGATTCTCTGCCGCGTTACGTCTGCGATACTGCCACACCATCCATTACCAAAACCCCAAGATCGTCGTCGGCTGCATCCCGGAATGGCAGGACAAGATACTCCTGTGCCGGCGCGCCATCGAACCGCGCTACGGTTTATGGACGGTGCCGGCCGGTTTCATGGAAAACAGCGAAACCGTGACCCAGGGCGCGCTGCGGGAAACACTGGAAGAAGCCCACGCGCGCGTCGAGATCGGGGACTTGTATGCCTTATACAACCTGCCCCATATCGACCAAGTGTATATGTTGTTCCGCAGCAGGCTGCTTGACCTGGACTTCGGCCCCGGCACGGAGTCGCTGGAAGTAAAACTGTTTGCGGAGGTCGACATTCCTTGGAATGAGCTCGCGTTTAACTGTATACGGCAGGCGCTCAGGCGCTATTACGTTGACCGCAAAACCGGCAGATACCCTTTCCACATCGACACGATAGAGCCTCCGTCCGTCCGGCAGGCGTGACCAAACGCGACCAGCGTGAATCTGTCGCAAAATAACGACACAAAAATAACCAATAAATACAGCTTGTTAAAGTTTGCCTGACTTTGTTTGTCGTCGAATGGCAACGATATAGTCTTGTACAACCGCCTCAACATTCCCTAGGCACGGATTTATCCATTGTTTTTATTGATATTTATATCCTGGCACATACATTGCTTATAGAGGTGCGGACACAACCTCATAGGTTGATTGGTACGAGTAATGACAAGGAGAAACTTGATGAAAAACACTGGAAATTCGCGGCCCAAGAAAAGCACCCCCGGCGCCGGGATGACCCTGCTTGTTGCCTTGGTCAGCGTCGTGTCGACTTATGTGTTTATCGTGGGTGCTTACATGATGAAGATGCACGTCTAGGACGTTCAAGGTCTGCCTCCCCCAGCCTTAGCAACTTATTCTGCATCTTCGACATGGTAAGAGCGGCTCTTCGGAGCCGCTCTTATTTTTTGGGCATGCCCGACACTAGGCAAGGAATGCCTACAGCGATACAGCGCTCGCGCAACCTTTCCGCCCCCTCCTCGGCGTCCGCCAGGCGCAACACATGCCTGCCCTCGCATGCCAGCGCAAGCATGGCCTCGATAACATCATCCACCGCCCCCCCCGCAACAGGACGCTGCTCGGCATCGCGCCGTACCAAGTCAAGCACGCCCTTCCCTACTGCGCGATCGTAAAAAACCACGTCAGCACGCTGCATCAGTCGCAAAGCGCGGAAAGTCAGCAAATCCGGCTCCGGCGAAGCGACCCCCACCCAGCAGACTTCGCCCGTGTTTTGCCCCCCGCCGGCTTTTTCCAGTGTGTCGAGCATGGCCAACCTTACCGACCCGGCATCGTCGGACGACGCCCGCTCGGGGATGGTGCCTTCCAGTACCTCGCGCCAGAAGGCCCGCCTGCTTTCCGGCTGCGGCAAGCGGCGGCGCACCTCGTCACGCAATTCGCCGGCAACCTGTGCCAACTTGCCATAACCCGATGGAATCAGCGTCTCGAGACGGGCGCGCAGCCAGCGCGTCAGCATGGGGAAGCGCCCGCCGCTGGAAAACGCCACCAACAACGGTGACCGATCCAGCACCGAGGGCATGATGAAACTACACAGTTCCAGTGCATCCACGACGTTGACCGGGAGGCGGCGTTGCAGCGCAGCCTGATGGACGGCCCGATTGGCGGCATTGTCATCGGTGGCGGCAATCACCAGCACTGCGTCGTCCAAGCAAGCGGGAGAAAAAGTCGCATCGATGTGGGCCAGTTCACCACCACGTTTGCGCTGCTCCAATTCGTCGACCAGTTGCGGCGAAACCACCGTCACGCGCGCGCCCGCGCGCAACAGCATGGCCACCTTGCGCGCCGCCACCTCGCCTCCACCCACCACCACGCAGCACCGGCCGCGCACATCCATGAAAATCGGAAGATAATCCATCACCGCTCCTGATCTCATGCCGTTTGATTTAAATCAAAACGCACAACGAGCATTTGGTGCATTTTACTTGCACCTACCCTGGTGTAGGAAATAATGACGGACTATCCAATCAACAATAAGGAGGACGACATGAAAACTTCGATGATGACGGCTGCCTTCGCAGCCCTGCTGTTTGCAAGCCAGGTTCACGCGGCGGTAGACATGGAAGCCGGCCTCAAGCTGGCGCGGAAAAGCGGCTGCCTGAACTGCCACGACGAAAGCAAAAAAATCCTCGGACCCTCGTTCCAGGAGATCGCACAAAAATACAAGGGCAACCAGGATGCGCCGGCAGCGCTGGCCAAGAAAGTAACGGAAGGCGGCTCCGGCAACTGGGGCAAGGTCGCCATGCCGCCGCACAAGGGCCGCGTCAACGAAGCCGACATCCACACCCTGGTGGAGTGGGCATTGGCGCATTAAGCACAGCCGGGATCACGGCACATAACCGGGGATCGCGCGCTCGTCGACCTCATCCACCTGTTCCGCTTCCAGGAAGTGGTGGCCATAGTTCAAGTAGACTTTTTCGCGGATGAGTACATCGAAGAGGTCGGGGTCGATATGGCCGTTCAGCTTGAATTTACCGAGGATGTGCAGCGCCTCGGTGAGGGTCTTGCCCTTCTTGTATGGGCGGTCACGTGCGGTCAGCGCCTCAAAAATATCGGCGATACCCATGATGCGCGCCTGCACCGACATCTGCTCGCGCGTGAGCCCGCGCGGATAGCCTTTGCCGTCCATGCGCTCGTGATGACCGCCGGCATATTCCGGCACGTTCTTCAGGTGCTTTGGCCAGGGCAGCGCCTCCAGCATCTGGATGGTCACATCGATGTGATGGTTGATGATCTGCCGTTCCTCGGGCGTGAGCGTGCCGCTGCGAATGGTTAGGTTCTTCACCTCGTCTTCGCTGAGGAAAGGCACTTCTTCGCCGCGTTCATTGCGCCAACGGTAGCGCCCAGCAATAGTGTGGACGCGCTGCACCTCATCCTCGTCCATTTTTTCACTGCCTATGTTGCAAGCGCGCAGGAACTCGCGGTCGCTGCTGATCTGCTCCATCACCTCACGGCAGCGCCGACGCGATCCTTCGCCATCGGCCGCCTCGTTGCGCAGCATGGCTATCTCGGCGTCGCGCTTGACCACCTCGAAGCGGGTGTCGATCAGGTGGATGCGGTCGTAGATGGTTTGCAGCTTGGTCGCCTTGTCCACCACATGCACCGGCGTGGTCACTTTGCCGCAATCGTGCAACAGGCCGGCGATCTTCAGTTCATAAAAGTCCGCCGCGCTCATGCGGAAATCCCTGAGCGGGCCGACGGAAGTTTTATTCACCGCCTCGGCCAGCATCATGGTCAGCACCGGCACGCGTGCGCAGTGCCCGCCGGTATAGGGCGACTTGTCGTCGATCGCGGCGTTGATCAAATTGATGAAAGATTCGAACAGGACTTCCAGCTGGTTGATCAGCATGCGGTTGGTCAGCGCAATGGCGGCCTGCGACGCCAGCGATTCGGCAAGGCGCTGGTCTGCCTCGGCAAACGGCACGATTTCCCCGCTCACGGGGTGCTTGGCATTGATCAGTTGCAGCACGCCGATGATCTGTTCCTCGTGATCCTTCATCGGCACGGTCAGGAACGACTGTGAGCGGTAACCGGTCTTCTTGTCGAACTGGCGCGTGCCGGAAAAATCGAAGCCTTCCGCGCTATACGCATCCGGTATGTTCACGGTGACGTCGTGCAGCACGGCATGGGCCACCACCATAGAATTGTTCGGCCTGCCCTGCTCGTCATACATGGATAACGGTTCGAAGGGAATCGGCACCCCGGTGGTACCACCCATGGCGATGTTGAGGGTATCGTTGCGCAGTATCTTAAAATGCAGCTTGCCGTCTTGGACGCGGTAGAGCGTGCCGCCATCCGCGCCAGCTATGGTCTTGGCGGCGAGCAGGATGGCTTCCAGCAGACGGTCGATGTCCTTCTCCTTGGAGAGTGACACCCCGATACGGTTCAGTTCCTCCAGCCGCCGCAGCAGATCAGCGGCATTGGGCAAGGTCATTGCTTACCTCCCCGCCGGCATTATTTGATGCACACTGCGCGCACTTGCTTCATGTCGGTGATCCCCGACAGCACCTTTTCGATGCCATCCTGCTTCAGGGTCCGCATGCCGTCTTCCAGCGCGGTCGCCAGCACCTCCGCCACGCGCGCATGTTCCTGGATGTTCTTCTTGACGGCATCGGTGCCGACCAGTAATTCATGCAGGCCGACGCGCCCCTTGTAGCCGGTGTTGTTGCACACCTCGCAGCCCACCGGCTGGTACAGCGTGAACTGCCCATCCCCCCCCCCGAAACCCTTCTTCCATTCGTCGAGAATTTCCTGGGAAGCCGCTTGCGGGTCCTTTTTCCACTTGGCGGTGTGCTGCAACTCCAAGGTATATTCCTCCAGCAGCAGACGGATTTCATCCTCGCTGGGATGATAGGGCCGCTTGCACTTGCCGCACAGGCGCTTCGCCAGCCGCTGCGCCAGGATGCCCAGCATGGCGTCAGCAAAGTTGAAAGGGTCCATACCCATGTCGAGCAGGCGGATGATGGACTCCGGCGCGCTGTTGGTATGCAGGGTGGCAAACACCAGGTGGCCGGTCAGCGACGCTTCGATGCCGATTGCGGTGGTTTCCTTGTCGCGCATCTCGCCCACCATGATCACGTCCGGGTCGGCACGCAGAAAGGATCGCATTGCCACCGCAAAGGTCAGCCCCGCCTTGGGGTTCATCTGCACCTGGCGCAAGCCTTTCTGCGTGATTTCAACCGGGTCTTCGGCTGTCCATATCTTGGTTTCCGGTGTATTGATATACCCCAACACCGAGTGCAGCGTGGTGGTCTTGCCGGAACCGGTCGGGCCGCACACGAAAAACAGGCCGTAAGGCTTGCTGATGATTTCCTTCACCGTCTTCAGGTTGTATTCGCTCAGGCCGAGCTTGTCGAGCGGGATCGGCTCGCCGGCGGCGAGGATACGCATCACGATGTCCTCGACGCCGCCTTGCGATGGTATGGTCGCCACACGCAGTTCGATGTCGAGCGGGCCAAATTTCTTGAACTTGATCTTGCCGTCCTGCGGCTTGCGCTTTTCCGAGATGTCCAGGTCGCACATGATCTTGATACGCGCCGCAATCGCATTGCGATAGGAAGGCGGCACGGAAATATAAGGCATCAGCGTACCGTCCTTGCGGAAGCGGATTTCCGTCTTGGATTTGCCCGGGTAAGGTTCGATATGGATGTCCGAGGCACCCTGGTGATATGCATCGACGATGATCTTGTTGACCAGCTTCACCAGTTCGTTGTCGGCGGCTGCGGAGATATCGTCGCTGGAACCAATCGCCTCCTCGGATTCCTCATCGCTCATGGTAGACAGCAGATCGCCGATCGAAGTGGCGTCCATGGTGGCCTCGCCACCGTAGAACAAATCGAGCGTGCTGACGAACTCCCGGTGGGTGCAGACCTTGTAGACCAGCCTGCTTTTCGGGAAAACGTTGTTGACGATGCGCGAACTCTTGACCCGCTCCGGGTCGGTGGTAAGGATGATCAGCCCCTCCTTGGTGTCGTCCACCGGCAACCAAGCGCTGCTTTCCACGTATTCTCGCTTCAGGTTCTTCAACAGGTCTACCGGCTTGATGCGGTCGGCGCGGTAACCCTCGTAAGGCACCTGGAAAAAGGCCGCCAGCGCCTCGCCGATGGCACCGACCTTGACCTGGAATTCATCGATCAGCACGTCCTCGATGTTGATCCCCTTGCGCCGCGCCGAGCGCGTGGCCAGTTCCAGCTCCTCCGCCGACAGTACCGCATTCGCCACCAGCGCGTCATACTTGCCGCGCAAGGTGCCGCTCATCCGTTGCCGCTGCTTGAAGGCAATCGCCAGCGTCTCGGCCAGTGTGCCCACGCCCTCCTCCGCGATCTGCGGGAACGGCTGCCCGGTACGGCTGTTGATCAGTTGCACCACGCCGAGCAGTTCGCCGCTGGCCGATTCCACCACCGGCGCCACCAGCATCTGCTTGGTACGGTAACCGGTGCGGCGATCCACTTCCTGCAGGAAATGCAGGTGCGGACTCAACGAGTGCAGCTCAACATCGTCGTAAACGTCCTTGATGTTGACCGGCACCTTGTTCACTGCGACATAGCCGGCAACGCTCTGCTCGTTGATCGGCAGCTTCAGGTCCTTGAACGAATTGAGCCCGGTCTTGACCTTGGAAACGATGGCCGATCTGTCCTCCGCCACTGCATAGATGGTCAGGCGGTCGGCATTGAACAACTGGCAGATATCCTGGCTCACTTCCAGCATGATCTCGTCGATGTTGCTGGTGGAGTGGATCTTGTTGGTCACCGCCTGCAACTGCTTGGAAAACCCCAGGCGCTCCGCCAGGTTATCCTGCGTGCCCGGCTTGTTCTGGAACATCGTGTTCATAGCGATCCCTCGCGCGATATTGGTGCCGCTTCCGGCTGCCAACCGTTCTTCAAGGTATAAGCCTTGAAACCGTTCTCCGACATGACGAAAGCGGCAATGGCACCGCTGCGTCCGTTATGGCAATACACCACGTATTCCTTGCTCTTGTCGAGCACACTGAGCGCGGTACGCAATTCGCTGAGCGGGATGTTGACTGCCCCCGGCAGCCGGCCGCGCCGATACTGCGGCGGGTAACGCAGGTCAAGCCACACCGCCCCCGCTGCCACCCGCTGCTCGGCTTCCGGCATGGTCAGCTCGTTGAGCAGCGGCCGGCGCATCAGATCCAGGAAGGCGCTTTTTTCCAGCGTCAGCAAAATGCCGTCGCTTTTCATCGTCACGGTGGCGTTGCGCTGACCACCGGAAACCAGCGCGTCCTCGCCGAAAGCCCCGCCGCTGCGCAGCTCGGCCAACACCACATTCTGGTCGCCAACCTGACGAGTCACCAGTGCCTGGCCGTTCTCGATCATATAATAACAATCGGCCGGGTCTCCCTCGCGCACGACGACATCGCCGCGCCGCACCGTCATCATGCGCATCTTGCCGATCAGGTCGATGACATTTTTCGGCGGCAACATGGCCAGCACACCGTATTTGAACATCATCGCGCTGAACATGCCGGTGTCGACCACGCGGTCGGCGCGCCGTGCCTGGTCTTCGCCGTCTGCTTCCTGCCCCGGCGGCGTGAGCTGATCCCACGCCACCGCCGTTTCGACCAGCTCCTCGTCCATGCGCGCGAGCTCGACGTCGTCCATGGCGCGTGTCGCCAGCAGGCCGGGACGGTCGCGCCCCAGCGGATAGCGTGCCTGCTCGCTGCCGGCCACCACCACCTCGGCCTCGCTGTCACCGTAAGCGAGGCGCAACCCGCCCCGGATCAGGTATACCAAGTGGTGGCTGAAATCGTTGTCGGCAAACGGATCGGCGCCTGGGTGCGCCCTGACCGTCACGCCCACTGCGGCAAGCTGGCGCACCGTCTTTTCCGCCATGGAGGAAAACGGCTCGAACCGCGCCAAGGTCTGTGCATCCAGCGGCATGATCAGAAATCGAACACCTTGCCGTTGTAAAGCATATGCGGTCGGTATTGCGCCGCGCAATCGTAGATTTCCTGCATCGTCAGTTCGATCTCGCCCGGTTTCAAATGAGTGATATAAATTTCCGCCTCGCGCTTGAACTTGGCCAGCTCTTCCGCCAGCAACAACGGATACAGATGCTTGGAAGCAATCGCCAGGTCGCGCTCGGCGTTGGAGAAGGCCGTCTCGATGATCAGGTAACGCAGGTTCTCGATGCTGTTGACGATACGCCAGAACTCCTCCTGGCTTGTGGTGTCGCCGGTGAACACCAGACTCGCGCTGCCGCTGTCGATCTGGTAACCCACCGCCGGCACGGTGTGCACCGCGGGCAGCACAGTGATCGCGCGCCCATCCAAGGTGACTGTCTCTCCCATGGCGATGGCGCGGTAGCGCAGGAATGGATGATCAGGATCGGGGATGCAGGTGAAATCGGGCCAGAGCTTCCAGTTGAACATGTGCTGCCTGAGGATATCCAGCACCTCCTCCGTGGCATGCAGCGTGATCGGCCTGTCGCGCATGCCGCCCACGGTATCCACCAGCAGCGGAATCATGGCGACATGGTCAAGATGGGAATGGGTGATGAAGATATGGTCGATGAACACCATTTCGGCGATGCTCAAATCGCCGACGCCACTGCCAGCGTCGATCAGCACATCATTGTCGAGCAGGAACGAGGTCGTGCGCAACTTCCCGCCTATACCCCCGCTGCATCCCAGCACTCTCAGTTTCATCACTTGGTCTCGAATGTCGTCACGCCGTCCCAGTCCCCGGCAGGCGGCTCGGCGCGGTAACGCGCAATACGTTTAAGGTAAAGCTGGTACAAATGGAACTCCGAGCCTTCAGGCACCGTCTTTTGCAGGTTGAGCAACTGCAACTCGGCGCGATCCCAATCCCGCGCGCGGTAATATTTGAGCGCCTGCTGGAATAGTTTAATCTCATCCAGCACGCTTTGGGCAACTTCCCCGGCAGGACCAAGCGGTTCATAGATCGCCACCGGCGCCTCCTTGCCCTTCACGCGCACGCGATCCAGCTCGCGGAACACGAAATCCGGCACCTTTTCCCTGGTCGCCTCCCCCACCACCATGCCGACGCCATACTGTTTGGTGATGCCCTCCAGGCGCGAGGCGAGGTTCACCGCATCGCCCATCACAGTATAGGCCAGACGGATCTCCGAACCCATGTTGCCCACGCTCATGCGCCCGGTGTTGACGCCTATGCCGACCTCGATCGCCGGCCAGCCGCGCTGCTTGAAGTAAGGTTGCAATTCGTGCAGCGTCTTCTGCATCTCCAGTCCGGCGAGGATGGCATGGCGCGCGTGCTGTGCATCGTCGAGCGGGGCGCCCCAGAACGCCATGATGCAATCGCCCATGTACTTGTCGATGGTACCGCGGTGCTTGTATATCACCTTGGTGAGAGGGGTAAGGAACTCGTTCATCAACTGCGTCAGCTCCTTCGGGTCCAGCCCCTCGGAGATGCTGGTGAAACCGCGCACGTCGGAGAACAGCACGCTCATTTCGCGGCTTTCACCCGCCATCGAAAAGTTCTCCGGGTTCTTGCTCATCTCGTCGACCAGTTCGGGCGGCACGTATTGCCCGAACAGGCCGGTGATCTGGCGCTTGGCGCGGGCCTCGACAAAAAAGCCGTACGCCATGTCCATCGCGTAAATCAGCGAAATCAGCATCAAGCCGGAGGCCAACGGCAGCACCAGGTTGCCGTAATGCCAGACCACCACGTTGATCGCAACCGCCGCGCCCAGCACCGCCAGCGTCACCAGGGTCGCGCGCAGCGGACTGAGCAGCGGCACCAGCAACGCAACCAGCAGGCCGGAAACCAGCAGCAGGGTGAACTCTGCCCCCATCACGTAGGGAGGTTTCTGCTTGATGTCGCCGTCGAGCATGCCGGAAATCAGGTTGGCGTGCACCTCGACGCCGGGGTAGACCGGCGACACCGGCGTGGAACGCAAGTCGAGCAGGCCCGGCGCGGTGGTGCCGAGTATCACGATCTTATCCTTGAGGCTCGCCGCCGGCACGCGATCATGCAGTACATCGGTGATGGAGACGTATTTGAAGCTGCCCGCGCGACCGCGATAGGGAATCAATGCACGTGCATTCTCGTCCACCGGTATCTTCATGCCGCCCACTTCGATCCACTCCAGCCCCGGATAGCTTTTGCTCCATACGTCGTCGGGATAGCCGGGAACGACCTCGGGGAAATCCAGCATGGCGCGCATCATCGCCAGCGACAGGGTTTCGTAATAAGCGCCCTTGTACTCCATCAGCATCGGCACGCGCCGGGTCACGCCATCGATGTCCGGCAACTGGGTGAAATGTCCCCCGCCCGCCGCGCTTTGTTGCAACACCGGCAGGTTGGCGCTGTAGCCGGTGGCGGCGATGAAGGGGATGTTCCTGCCCTGGAAGGTACCGGCGACCAGCGCCGGCTTGGGCAGCATGCCGGTGGTGGTGGCCTCCTGGTCGCCGAGCGCGCCGGAGAAGAAGTACCCCAGCACCACGCGTCTGCCCTTGATCGACCTGGCGAACAATTCGTCATAGTCGAGCTTGGGACGTATCTGCGCCAACACCGCCTGGTAGGCGCCATCGCCTTTCAGTTCGCGCGCGGCAAGCTGGTCTAGCACCTTGAGGCCGGAGCTTTCGTCCTTCTCCGCCCACACCACGTCAAAGCCGAGCACGGCGATGCCGTAGCGGTCGAACAGCTTGTCGACCAGGCTGGCCATGCGGTTGCGCGGCCACGGCCAGTGGCCCTCTGCGGCCAGGCTCTTCTCATCGATGTCGAGGATGACAATGCGCTCGTCGACGCTGCGCGACATAGTCAGGCGCAGGCGCGCATCGTAAATGATCGCTTCGATCTGCTGGATGAAGGGGATGGAATAAAAGTGTATCGCGTTGCCGAGAAACACCAGGACGAGCAGTACCCCGAAAACGATACGCACCCAACTCTGTTTGAGTCTCTCCATGCTGTCCCGTAAATGGATGGGGCGTCCCGCTGCCTTGCCGCTACTCGCTTTTAAAGAAAAATTCCATTTTCACGCCGGCCAGCTCGATCACGTCGTGGTCGTTGAGCGGGTGCGCCTGGGCATCAAGCACCTTGCCGTTCAGCACCGGGAAATTAGCGCCTTCGACATGGGTGATGAAATAGCCGTGCGGCCGGCGCGCGATCACCGCCACCTGCACCCCCGGCTTTCCGATGGTCACCAGGGTCTTGGCCAGTTCCAGTTCCCTGCCGGCATTCGGGCCGCTCAGCAACTGGATCGTGGCCACCGGCAGATGGCCCGCCGGCATGGCCGCCACCTTGGCGGTCATTTCCTCTTCGCGCCCGGGCGAGTAGGCCGGCGTATTCACCAGGGTGTCGTCGCCGGTACGATTGGGCGCGGGCGCAGCAGGCGTGTGCGCGGACGGCCGCAGGATCATGGTCTTCTCGAACTCTTCCGCCGCATGGCCGGCAGCCGCGCCTTCGTTGAGATACTTGAGCTTGTACTTGCCGATCTCGATAACGTCGCCGTTCTGCAGGAAATGCTTCTTGATCGGGTTGCCGTTGACCAGCGTGCCGTTGGTGCTGTCGAGGTCTTCCAGGAACGAGTCGTTGAGGATGCTGACGATCTGCGCGTGATCGCCGCTCACCGCCAGGTTGTCGATGACGACGTCATTGTGCTCCTTGCGGCCTATGGTAGTGCGCTCCTTGTTGAGCACGATCTCGCGCAACACCGCACCGTCCAGACTGAGTATCAACTTTGCCATGGCAATACCTCGTTATTTAAACCACGATAGGAATTTTGCGAACCAACCACCCTGCGCCGGAAACTCGCTCAACACCTTTATCAGAATCACTGAAATGTTGTCGCGCCCGCCGTTGTCGTTGGCCATCTGCACCAGCTGTGTCGCCGCCAGCGGCAGGTTCGCTTCCAGCATGCCCAGCGTGGCGCCGATCTCCTCGTCCTCGACCATGTCGTTGAGACCGTCGGAGCAAATCAGGTAGATGTCGCCCGCCTGCACGGCATGCGTATGGATTTCCGCCTCGACGTCGGGGTCGATGCCCACCGCGCGCGTCACCAGGTTCTTGTTCTGCGACAGCCGCGCCATCTCCTTGCTGATCATGCCGCTGTCGATCTGCTCCTGTAACAGCGAGTGGTCGCGCGTGATCTGCTCGAACTGCCCGGCGCGCAGTCGGTACATGCGCGAATCGCCGATGTGGCCGACACTGACGCGGTTATCGTAAAACAGCGCCGCCACCAGCGTGGTGCCCATGCCGGCATACTGCGGCTGGCTGATCGCAGCCTGGAAGATCGAGGCATTGGCACGCCCGATCTTGTCACGCAGCAGCACCTCACCGATGGTCTCGCCGCTGACGCCGCCCGCTGCGTGCGGATCGACCGACGGCAGCGCCTGTTGCATTTCGCTCATGATCAGCGACACCGCGATGCCACTCGCCACCTCGCCGGCGTTGTAACCGCCCATGCCATCGGCCAGCACCGCCAGTCCGATGTCGGCATCGACCGCAATGCTGTCCTCGTTATGCGAACGCACCAGGCCGGGATCGGTCGCGCTTGCCATTTCCAACACCTTCACCAAACTCATCATGCTCCTTCGTTGCTGATCGCCGCCGCACACTGGCGGATTGCCTGCGCCATTTCCTCGCCGGTCTGGTAACGCGCCTCCGGCTGCTTGGCGATCGCCCTGGCGATCACCAACACCACGCCAACCGGCAGATCGGGACGCAGGGTACGGATATCCAGCGGCGGGTCGTTGGCGATCTTGTACATCAGTTGCGCCATCGAGTCACCCTGAAAAGGCAGTTGCCCGCAACACAACTGGTACAAGGTCACCCCAAGCGAAAAGAGGTCGGAATGCCCGTCGATCTTCTTGCCCGCCAACTGCTCCGGCGACATGTACGACGGCGTGCCCAGCACCATACCGGTCTTGGTCTTGCTCGAATCGGTGATGCGCGCGATGCCGAAATCGGTCACCTTTACCATGTCGTCTTCCGGCTCATACATAATATTAGCCGGCTTGATGTCGCGATGCACCACATGCTGCGCATGCGCATAGCCCAGCGCATCGGCCACGCGCGCGATGACGGACAGCACTTTCGGCAGCGGCAACAGGTTATCTGGCTTGGTATAGGGTACCAGGTCCTTGCCTTTCAGCAGTTCCATGGCGATATAGGCAAGGTCGTGCTCCTCGCCGGCATCATAGATGGTGACGATGTTGGGATGGCTGAGCCGTCCCGCCGTTTCCGCCTCGCGGAAAAAACGCTCCTTGACCTCCTGCAACTCGTCTTCCTCGAACTCCTGAGACAACGCCATTGTCTTGATCGCCACCACGCGACCGATCTTAGGGTCGCGCCCCATGTAGACCACACCCATGGCGCCCTTACCCAGTTCCTTCTCCACCTGGTAGCGGCCCAGCATCGGCTTTTCCACGCCACCGCCCGCCATCAGCACGGTACCACTGATCGCCGCGCTGGCGCTGCCGCCGCCCAGGATCACGGTTTCCGACATCGCCTTGGCGCGGCTGAGCTTCTGTTCGAGGTCACGGAATTTCGCGTTGTAGGCGGCCATGTGCTGGTACACCGCCTCGGCCTTGTTGAACTGGCGCTTGCGCTCGAAATCGAGCGCCAGGTTGTAGAGAAGATCCATCACACCGTCGTCCATCGGCAGCTTGCGGAATTTGTCGAACGCCATATCGAGCTGGCCCTGCCCCTGGAACGCCAGGCCCAGCATGCGGTTCGACTCGGCCGACTCTGCCTCGGATTTTTCCTTGCCGCGCTCGGTCACCAGGAAGCGCTTGGTGGTGAGCAGCAGATGGCCAATCAGCAACAGCGCCGCCGGCGTCATCAGTTGCAGCCACATCGACTGCCCCACCATCAGCGCGAAATGCGCGATCAGCAGGGCAACGAACAGCAGCGCGGTAAACAGCGCCGCCAGCCCTGCCTTGAGGCGCGGCAACGCCAGCATCAGGTACAGCGCGACAAGCAGGAACACGCCTTTCTCCGCCCACACACCCCAGCCTGGCACGACGAAAAAGTCCTCCTGCAGAATGCTCGACACCGAATGCGCCAGCACCAGCACCGGCGCCATCGCAGGTGACACTGGCGTCACCTGCGGCGCGCCCACGCCCTGCGCGGTGGCGCCGATCAGCACAATCTTGCCGGCGTATTTGCTCACGGGAATTTTGCCGCTATAGACGTCGTAAAACGAATCCACCTGGAACGCCGGCCGCTCCGCGTCCCTGTAGAAAAACGTGTTCATGCGCAATTCGGGATCGGTGGCGATATGCAGCTTGCCCAGACTTACGCCCTCGCCCAGCACCACCTGGACATCGGCAGCTTGCAGGTTGAGGCTCTTCGCCGCCAGCAGCAAGGGCAGCGACGGGTAATAGTGGTCGTAATGGCGCAGCACGAGGGGCTCGGAGCGCACCCCGCCATCGTGGTCGGGAGTCAGGTTGAGGTAGCCGATGGCAGCCGCCTGCATGCCAAGCTCAGCGATCGGCACCACCGCCGACAGCGTGGACAGCGGCAGCAGCCCCATCTCCGCCGCGCCCCCCGCATCGACGACATTGGGCAGCGCGTTTTTCGTCAGGTAGTCGGGCAGGGGGTGATCCGGATTGCCGCGCGGCTCGCCCAACTGGAACGCCATCGCCAGCACCACGTTGCCGGCCTGGGCAATGCTTTGCGCCAGCTTGCGGTCGGCGTTCAAGTCTTGCTCGGCCTCCTGCAACATACCGGCAAGCTGCACGGCCTCCTGCTGCAATGCCGGATCAATTGCGTTCCTGAACCGGGACGCGGAGAAAAATTTGTTGAGTTTGTTGATGTAGGCGAGTCCGGCGTCGGACTGAGGCTCGGAGAAAAACACGGTGTTGCCGACCACCTTGGCCTGCGCTCCCGCGAGGAGGTCGATCATTTTGGCGTGTACCTCGCGCGACCACGGCCAGCGGCCGATGTTGGAGATACTCTGGTCGTCGATGGCGATCACGGCGACGCGATCGCTGGGGGTTCGGCTGGAGGCCAGCACGCCGAGGTCGTAGGCCTTGCGCTCCAGGCTCTGCATCAGGTCGCCACCCGCCACAAGCAGCATCAGCAAAGCCAGCCCCAAGCCGATGAGCCACTCGGACTTCCAGAATGCGCCCCGCTTCATCCCTGAGTTTCCCCCCTCTTTTTAGCGAGTTACCGCTTAAGGCTGCGACATTTTACGACATTTGCCCGAAAAGTTGCTGATTTTTTGATTATTTGCGCCTCGCTCCCAGCACTCCCTGCACCTCCCCGAGCAGCGTCAGCACGTGCCCCAATTGCGTCACGTCGCCCACCTCCAGCGTGAACGACATGCGTGCGATGTCACCACGGCTTTGCGTGTTGGCGGAAGTGACGTTGATTTTCTCGCGCGACAGCACTTCGGAAATGTCGCGCAGCAAGCCCTGGCGATCATGCGCCTCGACTTCGATGTCCACCGAAAACCTGCGCTCGGCAGCCGTGCCCCAATCGGCGGAGATCAGACGCTCCTGCGGCAAGTGCGCGACGTTGGAGCAACTGCGCCGGTGCACCGTCACCCCGCGCCCACGCGTAACGAAGCCGATGATGGAATCGGGCGGCGCCGGCTTGCAGCACTTGGCCAGCACCGTCATCAGCTTGTCCACTCCCACCACCAGCACGCCGCCGGAAGCGGGGGCAGCGCCAGCCTTGCGCACCAATGGCATGCCGGACGGCCGCTCTGCCGGCACGCTTTCGGCACGCAGTGCGTCCTGTATCTGTCGCGGCGTGATTTCGCCGCGTCCCGCCGCGGCGAGTAATTCATCGGGTTTGGCGAAATGCAGTAGAGCGGCGAGCCTGTCGAGGCCGAATGCGGTCATGCCGGCGCGCTGCAATTCGCGCTCGACGATGGTGCGCCCCTGCGCCAGCGCCTCCTCTAGTTGCTGGCTATTGAACCACTGCCGCACCTTGGCGCGCGCGCGGTGGCTTTTCAGGTAGCCCAGCTCCGGGTTGAGCCAGTCGCGACTCGGACCGCCCTGCTTGGCCGCGCTGATTTCCACGCGCTCGCCGTTGTGCAGGGCGGAATTGAGCGGCACCATGACACCATCCACCTTGGCGCCACGGCAGCGGTGGCCGAGGTCGGTGTGCACATGGTAGGCGAAATCCACCGGCGTGGCATCCTTGGGCAGCGCCACCACGCGGCCCTGCGGCGTCAACACATAGATGGTGTCCTCGAACAGCCCGGTCTTGAAGCGCTGCGCCAGCTCGCCGGCATCCGGCACCTCGTCCTTCCACGCCAGCAGCTGGCGCAGCCAGGCGATGCGGTCGTCGAACCGGGCATCGCCCCTGCCACCTTCCTTGTAGCGCCAGTGCGCCGCCACGCCCAATTCGGATTCGCGGTGCATGTCGTGGGTGCGGATCTGCACTTCCAGCGCCTTACCCTCCGGCCCGATCACCGCGGTGTGCAGGGAACGGTAGTTGTTGGCCTTTGGCTTGGCGATATAGTCGTCGAATTCCCTGGGGATGGGCGTCCACAGGTTGTGCACCACGCCAAGCGCGGCGTAGCAGTCCTTCACGTCGCCGACCAGCACACGCACCGCGCGCACGTCGTACAGCTCGGTGAAGTCGACGTCCTTGCGCCGCATTTTTTTATAGATGCTGTAGATGTGTTTGGGACGCCCGCTCACTTCGGCATTGATGCCGGCTTGCTGCATTTCCCGGCGCAGCAGCGCGATCACGTCACCGATGTAGCGCTCGCGCTGGCCGCGCTTCTCGTCGAGCAGGCGCGCGATGCGCTGGTAGATTTCCGGCTCGAGGATGCGCAGCGACAAATCCTCCAGCTCCCACTTGAACTGCCAGGCACCGAGCCGGTTGGCGAGCGGTGCGAACAGGTCCAGCGTTTCGCGTGCCGTCTGCCGGCGCAATACCTCGTCCGCCGCGCCCACCACGAAGCGCAGCGTCTGCACTTGGTCGGCGAGCTTGATCAGCACCACGCGGATGTCCTGCACCATGGCGAGCAGCATCTTGCGCAACGCCTCCAGCTGCGCGTGCTGGTCTTCCGCCGCGCGCGGCGCGCCGGACAGCGCCTGGATCTGCGCCATACGCCCCAGCCCTTCGACCAGTTGCGCGACCGCCGCGCCGCAATGCAGTCTCAGCCATTCCATGCTGTCCGGCGCAAAATCGGGCACGTGCGCCAGCAGCGCGGCAGACACGGTTTCGTGATCCATGCGCATCGCATCGAGCAGCAGGGCAACCTCGACGGCATGCGCCAGCGCCGGCTCGCCGCTGCCTAGTCGCTGCTGCCCGTAAACGGTTGCGGCACGACTCCAGGCGGTGCGCACCGTTTCCGCCTCGCCGGGTGCGTAACGTGCGACGAGCGCCGCCAACCGTTCGGGCGGCGGGATCTGGCTGGCTGCGGGAAGGGTGGCGATGTCGCTCATGCAGCAATTATGCGCTCATGCATCGACCGGAGAAACTTCCGGCCTGCACCGGCAGTACAAACAAATTCAGGCGGCGAGCGCTTGCGCGGGCTGCCGCAAATCGTAATAGGCAACCACCTGGTTGCCGTTGCCGTGGAACTCCAGGTTGGAGCACAGCGACTTGATCAGGCCCAGGCCGCGCCCGTGCGGATGGGCGGAATTCCAGTCCTGCACCTGGAACCGGCGGTAGTCGAAACCAGCGCCGCTGTCGGTGACGCTGATGCGCAACTGGGCCACATCCTGCGCCACCACCTGTTCCAGTTCGATGATGACGTACCCGTCGCCCAGCTCGGCCAGGCGTTGCGCGCGCATATCCAGGTAACGCGAAAACCCGTCCGGCTCCTGCTTGATCCCGGAATCGAGGCGCAGGATGCCGTGATCGAGCGCATTGTTGAACAGCTCGGACAGGATCAGGAACACCTTGGCGTTGTGCGGCTTGGCAATTTCGATTTGACCGACAAAATTAAGCAGCTGCGGCACCACGTCGACATAACCCAATTCGTTGGCACCCAGCTTGACGCGGAACTGCCATTCGGCCTTCCCGTCGTTGATCACCACCTGGGGCGGCGCCTGTGCCGGAAACATGGTGCAGCCGACGTCCGGCAAGCAATCGACCAGCACCAGGGTGGTATCGTCGGAAATCGCGCCGCCGGCAAGGTGCGCGCTCAACGCATGCCCCACCGCTTCGCCGCGCCGCGCTGGCGAATTGCCGGCGAGCGCGGCCAGCAACCGCTCCTTGCCGAACTGTACCCGGGCGCGACTCTCGGCCTCGATCACGCCATCCGAATACAGCACCAGCTGGCAGGCATCCTGGAACGGGCGCGAGTTCACCGCGGCATCAAATTCTGCTTGCGGCAGGATGCCCAGGGGTACGTGGCGCGAGATCGGAAAATCGAGCAGCTTTCCAGCCTCATCCAGCAGCAAGGGAACGGGGTTGCCGCCGTTCCACACCTGGATGATGCGCTCGCTGAAATCGACCGCCACCAGCGTGGTCGCGACAAAGCGGTCCACCGGCAGCAACTGGCGCACCTTCTTGTTGAGTTCGGCGGCAATGCTGCCGATACCGAAGCCGCTCTCGGTCATGGCGTAAAACGGCTGGGTGATCGGCAGCACGTTGAGCGCCGCGCTGAGACCATGCCCGGCACCGTCGGCCAGCAGCACGTGCAACATATCGCTCGGCGTTCGCGCTGCCGCCACCACGTCGCCGCTGAAATCCTGCGCCGGGAACACCCAGTAGTGCAGCATCTTGTCTTGCAGCTTGTCGCGCTTGACCAGCCGTTCCATGATGTGCCGCGCCAGTTTTTTCTCATCCTCGGAAGCAGCGTAATACCTTGCCAGTTCATCCTTGCGCTCCAGCGACTGATGCTGGAATTCCAGGCTGCGCTGGATGGCGGCGATCTTGGCGCGAAGTACCTGCAAATTGACCGGCTTGGTCAGGTAATCGTCGCCGCCGGCCTCCAGCCCCGTCACCACCGATTCGGTCTGGTCCAGCGCGGTGAGAAATATGATGGGCACCCATTTGTCGCCGCACAACCTGCGGATATGCTCGGTCGCCTCGAAGCCGCCCAGATTGGGCATCATCACATCCATGATGACCATGTCCGGCTGCTCCTGGCGAAACATCTCCACCGCCTGCACGCCGTCCGCAGCAAACACCGTGCTGTGGCCGATCTGCTGGAGGAATTTGGTCACCAACTGGCGCACGTGATCGACGTCGTCGGCCACCAGGATTTTCAGGGGGCGCACCATGGTGGCGTAAGGATCAGCGAATGCTGAACAATTTGTCGAAATTGGCGATGTCCAGCACCTGCCGCACCGTGCCGTGGCAATTCGACAATGCCAGTTGCTTCTGGCTGGCCCCGGCCTTCTCGCGCAGCATGAGCAACATGCCCAGTGCGGAGCTGTCGAGGTACTCCACCCCGCCCAGGTCGACCTCGATTTCCTTCACCTCGGTGGGCGCCAGCAAGGATTCGTAGGATTGGCGGAACTCGCGGTGGGCGTTGAAATCGAAACGCCCCTGCAAGCTCATCCGCGCCTTGTCATTCATAGTCTGGACATTGATTTGCATGAAAAGCTCCGATTGTTGGAAAAACAGGTTTACTGGTTATCGACGCCGGCCAAGCATACTTTAGACGAGGGAGGAACTGCCTGTATGGAGGCTCTAAACCTGTCGTGGAAGCTGCCGTAATTGTAATGTCCACCCAAAACCGTCAACCATCATATGCAAAACATCGCGCAAGCATTGCCCTGGAACGCCCTGACGGCCTTACCTCCACTTATCCATTCGGCCCATATCCTGATCGTCGACGATCAGCCGGCCAACATCATGCTGCTCGAGAAAATCCTGCGCGGCGAAGGATTTTCCCGCATCAGCACGACCGATCGACCGGAACGGGTGGCGGAGATGCACGCCGCACAGGGCTTCGACCTGATCCTGCTCGACCTCAACATGCCCGAAGTGGATGGTTTCGAAGTCATGCGCAGACTGGAGGCCGTCGAGCCGATGGGCTACGTGCCAGTGATCGTGGTGACGGCGCTCAACGACAATGCACTGCGGCTGCGTGCGCTCCGATCGGGTGCCAAAGATTACATCAACAAGCCATTCGACCTGCTGGAGATGACGACACGCATTCGCAACATGCTGGAAGTGCGCATGCTGCACAGCCAAGTGCACGAGCAAAACCGCCTGCTCGAAGAGCGGGTACGCAACCGCACCAGAGAACTGTCCAACACACGCTTGGAAATCATCCGCCGCCTGGGGCGCGCCGCCGAATATCGGGACAACGAAACCGGCATGCACATCATCAGGATGAGCAAGATCTCCGCCCTGCTCGGCGAAGGTATAGGCATGTCGGCGCATGAATGCGAGCTGCTGCTCAACGCCAGCCCGATGCACGACATCGGCAAGATCGGCATCCCAGACCGTATCCTGCTCAAGCCGGGCAAGCTCGACCCGGAAGAATGGGAAGTGATGAAGACCCACGCCGAGATCGGCGCGGAAATCCTCTCTGGCCATGCTTCCGAACTGATGGAAATGGCGCGCCTGATTGCGCTATGTCACCACGAAAAATGGGATGGCAGTGGCTACCCGGCAGGCTTGCAGGGCGAAGCCATCCCCCTGGTCGGGCGCATCGTCACGGTGGCGGACGTGTTCGACGCCCTCACCTCGGAGCGCCCCTACAAGAAAGCCTGGCCGATCGAGGATGCCATCCACTACATCAACGAACAAAGCGGCCAGCATTTTGATCCCGCCATCACCGCAATATTCTCCAAGATGCTGCCGCAGATCCTCGCCATCCGGGAAAACCATCCGGATTAACCGGCAAAACCCAATCCGTAACAAGCGTGTACAGTCGGGGAAAGCCGATACGCAGGAAGCCAACCCGGATATTTCATAAGAAAGACATCTGCATATCTTTGAGACCCGCATAAAATCAGCTTGCGGGAAGATTTCAGAGGGAGGTATGCCGATGCCAAAGCGTAGCGCAGAACAGATGGGGTTTGTGTGACTTGGACGCCGCATTATTGAAGCGAATTTGCAGGGGCGCTTCAGCAGTGATGGCGGCTTGCTGCTGGCGGGCGGATCGGCGCGCTTGTCGGCCACGGCGGCGGTGCTGCACGACCCTCGCATAAGGTGCCGGCCCGCCAAAGAAATAAACGCAAGAATGCTCGCCGGTAAACTACATGGTGTGGGTAGGCTTGGCCGACTGCTTCACTCCGCCCAGCAGGTTTTCAATTTTGGCGCGCGCGGCTTTGCCGCCCTCGTCGTCGGAGAATTGCACACCTATGCCTTGCAGCTTGACGCCCTGGATGCTGTCGGGCGTGACCCACACCACCTTGCCGGCCACGGGCAGGCGCGTGGGGTCGTCCATCAGCGTCAGCAGCATGAACAGTTCATCACCCAAGCGGTAGCGCTTGGTGGTGGGAATGAACAGCCCGCCACCCTTGATGAAAGGCATATAGGCGGCATAGAGCGTGGCCTTTTCCTTGATGTTGAGCGACAGGGCGCCATGCCTGACACCGGAAGTTTCGCCTGTATTTTCACTCATGTTTCCACCAGTCTCACATAAGACAGCAACAGTTGTTCGGCAAACAGGCGCGGGTTAAGCGGGTGCTGCACGATACGCTGTTGGCGTAGCAGTTCGCGATGGAAGCGCAGCAGCATCACGGCATCGAGTCGTTTCGCCAGTCTAACCAGCGCCTCGGCGTAGTCGAGATGGTAACGGATTTTCCCGGCAAACTTGCAGAAAATCAAATCGTAAGTCCATTGCTGCAACCACAGCAGCAGGCGCGGCAGATCCTCCGCCTTGCTGCCCTCCGCCAGCGCTAGCGCGTCAATGCGGTGCTGCGCCAATTGTTCGAGCAGCACGCGCCGCGCCTCCCAGTAATCGCCCTGCTCCAGTTCCAGCGCGGCCAACGGCGCATAGCCGGCCTGTGCCAGCCCCAGTCGAGGATCGGCGATACCCTGATGCCGGAGCCAGTCCTGCGCCTGCTCCGCTCGCGGCGGCGGCAATGCCACCTGGCGGCAGCGGCTCAACACGGTAGGCAACAACTGACGCGAGCGGTGCGACACCAGCAGGAAATAAGTACGCGGCGGCGGCTCCTCCAGCGTTTTCAGCAGCGCATTGGCGGCGCTGGTGTTGAGCGTTTCTGCTGGATACAGCAGCACCACCTTGGCGCCGTTACGGTGCGACGACAGGCCGACGAAATCCTCCAGCGCACGGATCTGCTTGATGACGATTTCCTTGGCATCCTTCTTTTTGGTGGACTCGCCAAGTTCATCTTCCCCCTCTTCACCCTTGAGCGGCTCCAGCAAGCGGAAATCGGGATGACTGTCAGTTGCGAACCAGCGGCAGGACGGGCAGCCGTCGCAAGCGTCACCGTCGGGGTCCGGGGTCTCGCACAGCAACGCCTGCGCAAAAGCGCGCGCAAAAACGAGCTTGCCTATGCCCTTCGAGCCTTTGAACAACAGCGCATGCGGCAATGTGCCCTTCTGTGCCAGCAGCGCGCGCCAAGCAGCCTCATGCCACGGCAGGTGACTCATATCAAGGCATCCACGATGGCTTGCAATTCGGCACGAATGGTCTCGATGCTGCGTGTCGAATCGACTACGCGGAAGCGCTGTGGGAACTGCGCCGCACGCACATGATAGGCAGCGCGCACGCGCTCGAAGAAGGCGCCGCGCTCCTGCTCGAAACGGTCCAGGCTGGTGTTGTTGGCGAGCCGCGCCTGGCTCACCGCGAGTGGCACGTCGAACAAAAGGGTCAGGTGCGGTTGCAGGTCGGCGTGCACCCAGCGCTCCAGCAGTTCCAGCCGCTCCGCGGGCAATCCCCTGCCGCCGCCCTGGTAGGCGAAGCTGGCATCGCTGAAACGATCGCACACCACCCAGGCGCCCTGCTGCAAGGCGGGCCGGATCACCTGCTGCACGTGCTCGCAGCGCGCGGCGAACATCAGCAGCGCCTCGGTCTCGGCATGCATCACCTCGTGCAGCAGCAATTCGCGCAGCTTCTCCCCGAGCGGGGTGCCGCCCGGCTCGCGCGTCACCGTCACCGGCAGCCTCTTGCCCCGGAGATATTCGGCAAGCCAGGCGAGGTGGGTGCTCTTGCCGGCGCCGTCTATGCCTTCGAGTGTAATGAATTTACCCACGATCATTTGCCGCCCTTGAGTTGGTATTGGGTCACGGCGCGGTTGTGCTCGGCCAGCGATTCTGAAAATTTTGAAGTGCCGTCACCGCGCGCGACGAAATATAGCGCACGGCTCTGCGCCGGATTCAGCGTCGCGCGCAACGCATCCATGCCCGGCATGGCGATCGGCGTCGGCGGCAGCCCGGCGCGGGTGTAGGAATTGTAAGGCGTGTCGGTTTCCAGATCGCGGCGGCGCAAGTTGCCATCGAATTTCTCGCTCAGCCCGTATATCACCGTCGGGTCGGTTTGCAACCGCATGCCGTGCCTGAGGCGGTTGACGAACACCGCCGCGATCATCGGCCGCTCGGTCGCCTGGCCGGTTTCCTTCTCCACGATGGAGGCCATGATCAGCGCTTCATAAGGCGTCGCAAATGGCACATCCGGTGCGCGCTGCGCCCATGCATCCGATAGCCGGTTTTGCATGACGCGGTAGGCGCGACGCAGCACGGCAAGGTCGCTGCTGCCCTTGGCGAAGTAATAGGTGTCGGGAAAAAACAATCCCTCTGGATGGCTCTCGGCTGCGCCCACGCGCTGCAGGATTTCCGCGTCGCTCAGGGCCGCGCTGTCATGGCGCAAATTGGGGTGCGCATTGAGCGCGGCACGCACCTCGCGGAAATTCCAGCCCTCGATCAGCACGATCTCACCTTGGCTGACCTTGCCGCGCGTGATCATGGTGATCAGTTCGAAGGGGGTAGTATCGCCTTCAATCTCGTAATTACCAGTCTTGACGCTGCCTGCCTTGCCCAGCAAGCGCGCCAGCCACACGAAACGCCAGGCATCCGGCAACACTTTCAACTCGACCAGCTGCCGCGCCGCGCTCTTCAAACTGCTGCCCGGCTTGATGTCGAAGGCCAGCGGCACCCTGGGCAGCGTCAGGCTGCTGTTGGCGTAATAGGTAAAGAAGCCGGCCACCACGAGCAATGCCACCACCAGGAAGCTGACCAGCTTGCGCATCACTGCTCCTCTGCCAGCCAGCGCCGCGCCACTACGCTGGCCGGTCCCGGCTGCCAGTGTCGTTCACCGATTTCGCGCACCGGCCATACACCGATGAGGCTATTCACCAGCAGCACTTCATCGGCGCGCAACAGGCGTTCCAGCGGGATGGGTTCGACACGACAAGCCACGCGCTCCAGCAAACGCTCGCGCTGCACGCCGGCGACGCCGCAGCGACTCAGTTCCGGCGTTGCCCAAGTCCCGTCCTCGACGATAAACACATTGCTCATGACGCCCTCGATGACGTTGCCTTCCGCGTCGAGCAGCAGCCCTTCGGCGATGCGGGGGTCGCTCCACTCGCTGCGCGCCAGGACGTTCTCCAGGCGATTGAGGTGCTTGACCCCAGCCAGGCGCGGCTGCGCGCCCAGGCGCAGATCGCACACGCATACCCTCACCCCACTGCTGGCGTATTCTGGTGGATACTCCAGCAAGCTGCTCAGGCTGACGATGCGTGTCGGCCGGACATTTGCGTAAGCGTAACCACGCCCGCTCACGCCGCGCGTGACGATGATCTTGGCGACACCATCGGGCTGTGGTTCAGCGAGTGTCAGTAGTTCGCGATGAAGAATGGATTGATCTGGACAGGTCAACCCCAATGCTGCACAGTCAGCGGCCAGCTTGCGATAGTGGCGCTGCCAATGCAGCGGCGTGCCAGCACGCACCAGCAGGGTGCGGAACACGCCATCGCCATATTGCAGGCCGCGATCGTTTGCCGCTACGGATTTGCTTGCCATTCCGTTGATGAGCATCATCGGCAAGCTCGCGTGGGATGTTGGCCGGGATCAGATCTTGCGGAACACCAGCGAGCCGTTGGTGCCACCGAAACCGAAATTGTTCTTCAGCGCAACGTCGATTTTCATCTGCCGCGCCGTGTTGGCGCAGTAGTCTAGATCGCATTCAGGATCCTGCTCGAAGATATTGATGGTCGGCGGCGCAACCTGGTGATGAATGGCGAGCGCCGTCAGCACAGATTCGAGGCCGCCGGCACCACCCAGCAGGTGTCCGGTCATCGACTTGGTGGAGCTGACCACGACCTTCCGCGCTGCTTCGCCGAAGGCGAGCTTAATGGCCTCGGTTTCGTTCTTGTCGCCGAGCGGAGTCGAGGTGCCATGCGCGTTCACATACTGCACGGCATCGGCATTGATGCCGGCATCCTTGAGCGCATTGACCATGCTGCGGCGCGGCCCGTCGGTATCCGGAGCGGTCATGTGGTAAGCATCGCCGCTCATGCCGAAGCCGCCAAGTTCCGCATAAATGCGGGCACCGCGCTTCTTTGCGTGCTCGTATTCCTCGATCACCATGACGCCCGCGCCCTCGCCCAGCACGAAGCCGTCGCGCCCCTTGTCCCAAGGACGGCTGGCGGTGGACGGATCGTCGTTGCGTGTGGACAGCGCCTGCGCCGAGGCAAAGCCACCAACCGCGAGCGGGGTCACCGCCGATTCGGCGCCGCCGCACACCATGGCATCGGCCTCCCCGTACTGGATCATGCGCATGCTGGTGCCAATGGCGTGCAGACCGGTGGTGCAGGCCGTGACCACGGCAAGGTTGGGTCCCTTGAGGCCGAACATGATCGACAGATTGCCCGAGATCATGTTGATGATGGTGCCGGGAATGAAAAAGGGCGAAATCTTGCGCGGGCCGCCGCCGAGGTAATCGTCGTGCGTTTCCTCGATCATTTGCAGGCCGCCGATACCGGAACCGATGTTGACACCGATACGCTCGGCGTTTTCCGGCGTCACTGTCAAGCCGGAGTCTCGGAAAGCCTGGATGCCGGCCGCCATCCCGTAATGCATGAAGGTATCCATGCGCCGCGCCTCCTTGGGTGACAGGTAGGCGGCCACGTCGAAGCCTTTCACCTCGCCGGCGATTTGCGACTTGAGGAGCGTGGCATCGAAACGGGTAATGGTGCCAATGCCGCTCTTGCCGGCAACGATGGCTTCCCAGGTTTCGGCAACGGTATTGCCGACCGGGCTGATGCTGCCCAGGCCGGTGATGACTACTCTACGTTTGGACAATTTTTGTGATCGGGCAACTTAGCCGAGATGGGCGTTGATGTAATCCACCGCCTGCTTGACCGTGGTGATCTTTTCCGCTTCCTCGTCGGGGATTTCGCACTCGAATTCCTCTTCCAGCGCCATCACCAGTTCGACGGTATCCAGGGAGTCCGCGCCCAGGTCGTTGACGAAAGAGGAATCGCTCTTGATGTCCGCCTCGTTGACGCCCAACTGCTCGGCAACGATTTTCTTCACGCGCGCTTCTACATTTTCCATCTGATTCCCCTTCCTTTATTTGTAAGGTCAAAAAAGTAACGGCATTTTACCAAATTTGCCCCGATTCCAAAATCTGCGGGCAACGTGAGGTTTTCGATGCAAATCAGTCCATCAACATGCCGCCGTTGACGTGCAGTGTGCTGCCGGTAATGTAGCCGGCGCCCGGTGAAGCCAGAAACGCCACCGTCGCAGCGATGTCTTGCGCCTCGCCCAGCCGTCCCAGCGGCACCTGTGCGACCAGCGCCTGGCGCTGTTCGTCCGGCAGCGCACGGGTCATGTCGGTGTCGATGAAGCCGGGCGCGACGCAGTTTACCGTGATGTTGCGGCTCCCCACCTCGCGCGCCAGCGACTTGCTGAAACCGACGATGCCGGCCTTGGCCGCCGCATAGTTGGCCTGACCGGCATTGCCCATGAAACCGACCACCGAAGTGATGTTGACGATGCGGCCGAAACGCGCCTTCATCATGCCGCGCAGCACCAGTTTGGAGAGACGGAATACCGATTTCAGGTTGGTGTCCATGACCGCATCCCATTCCTCGTCCTTCATGCGCAGCAGCAGGTTGTCGCGGGTGATGCCGGCGTTGTTGACCAGGATGGCAACGTCGCCAAACTGTTTCTGCACCTCGCCCAGAACCTGTTCCACTTGCGCTGCGTCGGTCACATTAAGCGCCATACCGGCTCCTTTGACGCCGGCCGCAGCCAGATAAGCGCCGATGGCATCGGCACCGGGCTGGGTGGTCGCAGTGCCGATCACCGTCGCACCCTGCTTGGCCAGTTCCAGCGCAATCGCCTGGCCGATGCCGCGGCTGGCACCGGTAACCAATGCTATTTTTCCTGTAAGCATGTTTTTCCCCAATTCTAAAATGGCGTTCACCGGACGCCAAGAAAAACAGGATTAACCTTGCGCAATCCGTCTCATTTTGTACAAGCGCTGCCTTCGCTTCCCATCTCTCTCCGGGGCAAAAATCAGGACGCAACAACGCCAGTTAACTTCATAAATTCAACGCGATGCCAACGATCCAAGATACCTCTTCTCGGCCCTCGCGGTTCAACAGCTTTTACGCCAACGCCGCCAGCGCCTGCTTCACGGCCTCGGCATCGCTCAGCGTCAGGTGCTGCAAATCCGTGGCGATGCGCTTGTCGAGCCCCATCAACACCTTGCCCGGGCCGCACTCGACCACGTGGGTAACACCGTCAACGGCGAACTTCCGCACTGTTTCCACCCAGCGCACCGGGCTGTGCAACTGCCGCGCCAGCGCGTCGCCGATCGCTCCCGCTTCGCCGTGGCTTGCCACGTCGGCATTGTGCAGCACCGGCACATTGGGTTTGCGCACAGTGACGACGGCAAGTCGCGCCGCCAGCTTCTGCGCCGCGTCCTTGAGCAGCGAGCAATGCGACGGCACGCTCATCGGCAGCAGGAGCGCGCGCTTCGCGCCCCTGGCCTTGGCCAGTTCCATGCCGCGCTCGACCGCGCTACGATGCCCGGCGATCACCACCTGGCCTGGCGAATTGAAATTTACCGCCTCCACCACCTCGCCCTGCGCGGCCTCCACGCATACCGCCTTCACCGCGTCATCGTCGAGACCGAGGATCGCGGCGATGCCACCGCTGCCTTCCGGCACCGCCTGCTGCATCACCTCGGCGCGATAGCGCACCAGCGGCAGCGCCTCCTTGAACTCAATCGCCCCCGCCGCCACCAATGCGGCGTATTCACCCAGGCTGTGGCCGGCGACCACGTCGGGCCTGCGTCCGCCCGCCGCCAGCCAGGCGCGGTACACCGCAATGTCAACGGCCAGCATCGCCGGCTGCGTGTTGGCGGTGAGATTGAGCGTTTCCGCCGGCCCGTTCTCGATCAACTGCCACAAATCCTGGCCGAGCACCTCCGAAGCTTCCTGCATGGTTTCGCGTATCTGCGACAAGCCGGCGTAAGCCGCCATCATGCCCACCGACTGCGAGCCCTGCCCGGGAAATACGAATGCGAGTTTCATCATCTACATTCCGACAAAAAATCTTTCACCGCCAAGGGCACAAGGTAAAAACGACTCCGCGTAAGCGGCTCAAGCATCATGAATTCCTTCGCGTCCTTTGCATCCTTCGCGGCCAAACAAATCACCAGCGCAACAACACCGAGCCCCAGGTAAAGCCGCCACCGAATGCTTCCATCAGCACCACCTCGCCACGCTTGATGCGGCCGTCACGTACCGCCACGTCCAGCGCCAGCGGGATCGACGCCGCCGAAGTGTTACCGTGGCGGTCTATCGTCACCACCACCTGCTCCATGCCCATGCCGAGCTTCTTCGCCGTCGCCTCGATAATGCGGGTATTGGCTTGGTGCGGCACTAGCCAGTCGATATCGGATTTCTGCATGCGGTTGGCTTGCAGCGTTTCGTCGACAATGGCATCCAGCGTGTTCACCGCGACCTTGAACACCGCGTTGCCTTCCATGTGGATATAGGGATCATGATTCTTCTTCGATACCCCGCACGGCACATTCAGCAATTCGGCATAGCTGCCATCGGCGTGCAGATGGGTGGAAATGATGCCCGGCGCATCGCTCGCCGTCAGCACCACCGCACCGGCGCCGTCGCCCCACAGGATACAGTTGGTACGGTTGCTCCAATCGGTGATGCGCGAAATGGTTTCCGCTCCCACTACCAGGGCACAGCGCGCGCTGCCGCCGCGGATGAACTGGTCGGCCGTGGCCAGTGCATACACGAAGCCGCTGCATACCGCCTGCACGTCGAAGGCGGGACAGCCGGCAATGCCCAGCTTGTTCTGCAGAATGCAGGCGGTACTGGGGAAAATGAGGTCCGGCGTGGTGGTGGCAACGATGATCAGATCAACGTCGGCGACGTTCACCCCCGCCGCTTCGATGGCGTGCCGCGACGCATGCATTGCGAGATCGCTGGTCACCTCAGCGTCGGCGGCGATATGGCGCTCGCGGATACCGGTGCGCGCCACGATCCACTCGTCCGAGGTTTCCACCATGCGCTCGAGGTCGGCATTGGTCAGGATTTTTTCGGGAAGATAGCTGCCGGTGCCGGCGACGCGGGAGTAAGTCATGCTGCGCTCTCCTGATTCAGGGTAAGGCGTTCGCCGATGCGATGCAGCACGCCAGTACCCACCTCGTCGATGGCACGCTGGATGGCATGTTCGAAAGAATAGCTGTCGGCGGAACCATGGCTCTTCATCACGATGCCGCGCAGGCCCAGCAGCGTGGCACCGTTGTATATGCGCGGATCGACGCGATCCTTGAACGCCTTGAGCGCCGGCCGCGCGATCAGCGCCGCCAACCGGCGCAATGGGTTGCGCGAAAACTCCTCGCGCAGGTAAGTGGACAGCATTTTCGCCAGTCCCTCGGTGGTCTTCAGCGCGACGTTGCCGACAAAGCCGTCACACACCACCACGTCGACGGTACCCCTGTAGATGTCGTCGCCTTCGACGTTGCCGTGGAAATTGAGGCTGCTGGCGCGCAGCAGGTGCGCCGCCTCCTTCACCACCTCGTTACCCTTGATTTCTTCCTCGCCGATGTTGAGCAGTCCCACCGTCGGCGCCTCCTTGTGTTCGGTGGAACTCACCAGCGCGCTGCCCATGATGGCGAACTGCAACAGGTGCAAGGCGCTGCAATCGACGTTGGCGCCGAGGTCCAGCATCAGCGTGCGCCCCTTCATGGTCGGCAGCACCGAAGCAATCGCCGGACGCTCGATGCCGGGCAGGGTCTTCAGCACGAAACGTGCGGTGGCCATCAGGGCGCCGGTGTTGCCGGCGGAAACGCAGGCATGCGCCTCACCGCTCTTCACCAGGTCGATCGCCACCCGCATCGAGGAATCCTTCTTGTTGCGCAGCGCCAGCGCGGGGGATTCGTCCATCGCCACCACCTCGCTGGCGTGGTGCACGCGCAGGCGGGTGCCAGGTTCGGCGTTACATTTGCGCAACTCCGCCTCGATGGCATCGCGCAGTCCGACCAGCACGAAATTGGTTTCGGAAGTGCTGCGCAAAACCTTGAGCGCAGCCGGCACCGTGACATGGGGGCCGTGGTCGCCCCCCATGCAGTCAATGGCGACAGTTATATCCATTCAGTGAAAACCCCGCGCCGAAAATGCACGGGGCTTGCAAGGACGGGAAACAGCGAATTACTCGCCTTTGGTCTTGACGACCTTTTTGCCGCGATAGTAACCGTTCGGGCTGACGTGATGACGCAGGTGCGCCTCGCCCGTGGTCGGCTCCACCGCCAGCGGCGGATTGGTCAGAAAGTCGTGGGCGCGATGCATGCCACGCTTCGACGGGGATTTTTTGTTCTGCTGAACTGCCATGTTGCACTCCTTTCAATGCTTTTTTAACGCGGCCAGAGCGGTAAACGGCAATGCCTTGCCGGCTTCGCCCTTGCCCTGTGTGTCGCATTTTCCTTCCTCATGCTTGGCGGCAAGCGGAAGGCTCAAAATAATCTCATCCTCGACCAGCGCTACGACATCCATTGCGCGGCTGCCCAGGATGGCATCGGCCTCATCGGTGTCGTCGGACAGTTCTTCCAGTTCGGCCTCGCTCGATGCCAGGATCAGGTCGTGGCCGATATCGAGCTGGTAAGGCAGCAGGCCCAGGCAGCGCTGGCAGGCCAGGTGCAAATCGCCAGTCACGCTCAAATGCAGCAGCGGCTTGCCGTCCGCATTCAGTTCGCCGTCCAGCCTGTATTCCACCTCGCCCGCATCGTCGAACAGCGCTTCGCCCAGCCTGGCCATGTCGGCGACCGCGATTTTGCCGCGTAGCGCCTCGCCATTGCGGGCAAACTCCAGCCCATCTATCACCGTCTGGCTCGACATAAGGCGCGCATGATATGATTTTCCGCCGCCGATGTCAAAAATAACTCATTGAAAGATCGCATTGAAAACGCCGCAACTGGTGCTCGCCTCGACCTCGGTTTACCGCCGCGAACTGCTCGCCCGCCTGCAATTGCCCTTTGCCGTCGCCGCCCCCGACGTCGATGAAACCCCGCTGCCCGGCGAAACGCCGCCAGCCACCGCGCTGCGCCTGGCCGAAGCCAAGGCGCGCAAGGTCGGCGCCAGCCACCCGAACGCCCTCATCATCGGCTCCGACCAGGTCGCCGTGCTGGACGGCGTGCAGCTCGGCAAGCCGCTCACCCACGACAACGCGGTCAGGCAACTCAAGCTGATGCGCGGCAGGTCAGTGATATTCCATACCGCGCTTTGTCTGTACAACAGCGCCAGCGGCAACCTCCAGCAGGCCGTGGTGCCGACCACGGTGCGCTTCCGGCAACTTTCCGACACGCAGATCGAGAACTATCTGGTCAAGGAACAACCCTACCACTGCGCCGGCAGCGCCAAAAGCGAAGGGCTGGGCATTGCGCTGATCGAGGCGATTCAGGGCGACGACCCCAACGCGCTGATTGGCCTGCCGCTCATCGCGCTGGTAGGCATGCTGCAGAATGAAGGCGTCGCGGTGGTTTAGTAAAAAGCGTTTCACCGCAAAGGACGCGGAGGACGCAAAGGAAACCCCAAGGAGCAAATTCGATGTCTCATCACTCTTGTCCAAAACAGCTTATGACGACGGGCCATCCGGAGGTGTAGGGTATAGGTGAATCACCAAACCCACCTGTACCCGACCGAAGGAGGCCCGTCGTGAATGCATCATGCAGCATGTTCAGCCAGATACTCAAGTTGCCGGTTCCACAATGACGCAAACCACTTCCGGCACGCTCTACCTGATTCCCGCCCTGCTCGGCGGCGAGGATGCGGCGCTGATTCCGCACGCGACGCGTAGCGTGGTACATCGGCTAGACCGCTTCGTGGTGGAAAACGCCAAGAGCGCGCGGCAATTCCTGAAGCTGCTGGCACATCCGCTGCCGTTGCAGCAAATCGGGATGCAGGAGCTCAACGAGCACACGCCGGCCAACGCACTGCCGGCACTGCTGCAACCGCTGCTGGCGGGCAAGGATGTCGGTTTGCTATCGGAAGCGGGCTGCCCGGCGGTGGCCGATCCCGGCGCCAACCTGGTGGCGCTGGCCCACGCAAATAACATCCGCGTGGTGCCGCTGGTCGGCCCGTCGTCGATTTTGCTCGCGCTGATGGCTTCGGGGCTCAACGGCCAGCGCTTCGCCTTCCACGGCTACTTGCCGGCCAATCAGCAGGAGCGCGAGCAGAAGATCGCCGAACTGGAAAAGGAATCGAAGGCGCGCGACATGACGCAGATTTTCATCGAAGCACCCTACCGCAACCAGCAATTGCTGGAAAGCCTGCTGAAGAGCTGCAAGTCCGGCACACTGCTGGGCATCGCCACCGACCTCACGCTGGGGAGTGAAACCATCGCCACGCGGCGTATCGCCGACTGGCGCGGCGCGCTGCCGGAAATCCACAAGCGGCCGACGCTGTTTCTACTCAAGGGTTAGCAAGGTATTGAAAAACGTAACGAGCGATGGCAGCACAAGACGCGCGCGAGCGAGGAAGCGGAGTTTACACAGCAGTAAATGAGCATTCCGAGTCCTTGCGCAACACAGTAATGCCGAGCACAGTCGTTTTTAGCCGCAGCGCGGTTCGTCGCACACCGGCGCGCTACTGCTGTGACAGCCGCCGCCGCAGCAACTCACGCTGCCGGTCGGGTCGGCATAGGCTGCGCCTTTTTGATGCGGCGCGAGATTGATGGCCTCCACCTGGCCGCCGATCAGCACCACCTGGCCGGCCAGGCGTTCGTTGCCGGCCGGACTGAATTCGAAGCGATAGGTGCGTTGCAGCGCGGCATGGCCTTTGCGGTTGCGGCCGAGCGCAAATTTCGCCAGGGCAACGGTGTCATCGAGAAACTGCACGCCTTCGCGCTGACAGGTCTGCCTGCCCAGCCGCACCGCAGCTTCGCGCGCGCGCATGCTGTCGAACCAGAACCAGCCCGCCACGGCAAGAATCGCAAGCGCCAGCATTTCCATCTGCATCACTCCTATTTCATGCCCGGGGTGGCGAAATGCAGCATCGCCTCGCTCATGCCGGCGCCGAACTTGCGCGCAAAACGCTCGGCCAGATTTTCGCGCGGAGTGAAATCGACGATGTCCTCCGCCTTGACCACTTCGCGCGCCACCGACTCCACGCTGCCCAGCGAATCGGCCAGACCGAGTTCCACGCTTTTCGAGCCGCTCCACACCAGGCCGCTGAACATGTCTGGGATTTCCTTGAGGCGCTTGCCGCGCCCCTTGCGCACCACGTCGATGAACTGGTGGTGAATTTCATCGAGCATCTTCTGCGCATGCGCCTTCTGTTCCGGTACCTCCGGCGAGAACGGGTCGAGAAAGCCCTTGTTCTCGCCCGCAGTGAGCAGGCGCCGTTCCACCCCCAGTTTTTCCATTGCACCTGTGAAGCCGAAGCCGTCCATCAGCACGCCGATCGAACCGACGATGCTGGCCTTGTCGACATATATCTTGTCCGCTGCCGCCGCCACGTAATAACCGCCCGACGCGCAGATGTCCTCCACCACCGCATACAGAGGGATTTCCGGATGAAGAACACGCTGCCGGCGGATTTCGTCGTTGATCTGCCCGGCCTGCACCGGGCTACCGCCCGGGCTGTTGATGCGCAGCACCACACCCTGCGTGTGCTTGTCGGAAAAGGCATCCTGCAGGCCCTGGATCACCAGCTCGGCGCTGGCGGGGCTGTCGTCGGCGATCACGCCGCGCAGCTCGACCAGGGCGGTGTGCTTGCCGGGCAGCGGCGTCTCTTTCCCACCCAGCCAGCCCATCAGGATGAACAACACCAAGAACAAATAAGTGAAGCCGAGCAACTTGAAGAAAATCCCCCAGTGGCGCGCGCGGCGCTGCTCCTGCAAAGCGGAGCTGGCGAGCTTTTCCAGCACTTGGCGTTCCCAGTTTTCGCCGCCTTGATCGGCCATGTTAGACAGACTCCATTAAATAGATGACGCCGTCGCTCTCGGCGATGGCGAGCGCTTCCAGCTTCTTGCCCTTGCACGGCCCGCCGATGCAGTAGCCGTCATCGGGACGATAAGCCGCGCCGTGGGTGGCGCAGATCAAGTATACCCCGAAACTGTCGAAAAACTCACCGGGCTCCCAGTCCAGTTCCACCCCCAGATGCGCACAGCGATTGAGGTAGGCACAGGCCTTACCGTGGTGGCGCACCGCGAAAGCCGGCACGGCTTTGCCATCGCGCTCCACGCTAAAGCGCACGCCCTTACCCTTTTCGGCGAGGTCGGCGCTGCTGCAGATCACGCGTTTTGCATCAGCCATGAGTGCATTTCCGCAAAAGTATCGATGCAGGCAAGCGGCCGGCATTCGAGCAGCCCGGCCTTGGGGTGCGCGCCGTAGGCCGCGCCCAGCCCCGCCACCCTGGCGTTGTTGGCCATCTGCAGGTCATGTGTGGTGTCGCCTATCATCAGGGTTTCCTCCCGATCCGCGCCCAGTTCATCCATCAGCTCTTCCAGCATCGCCGGGTGTGGCTTGGAAAAGCATTCGTCGGCGCAGCGCGTGGCATGAAAATAGGGGCCCAGGCCGGTGGCTTCAAGTACCCTCTGCAAGCCACGCCGGCTCTTGCCGGTCGCTACCCCCAGCATGTGGCCGCGCGCGTGCAATTCGCGCACGGTTTCGGCGGCTCCTGGAAACAGCGCGATTTCATGGTCGCAGGCAAGATAATGACGGCGGTAGCGCTCCACCAGCGCATCGGCGCCGCGCGCGTCTATGCCGGGCTGCAACACCGCCATCGCTTCGGCCAGGCCCAGGCCGATGACATGGCGCGCGCGCGCGTCGTCCGGCTCGGGCAGGCCGACGTCGCGGCTCGCCGCCTTGAGCGATGCGACGATGGCCGCAGCCGAATCCATAAGCGTGCCGTCCCAGTCGAACACCAGCAATTTATAGCGTTTCATGTCGCCCCCTGTCTTTCAGACCATGCAGGAAGCGTTGCAATTCGTCAGGCAACGGCGCTTCCAGGCGCAGCGTCTCGCCGCTGGCGGGATGCGGAAAGGCGAGCTTCCAGGCGTGCAAGAACATGCGCTTCAGGCCGTGCCGGGCCAACTCCTTATTGAGCGCGAAATCGCCGTACTTGTCGTCGCCGGCGATGGGATAGCCCAGATATGCCAAGTGCACACGAATCTGGTGGGTACGCCCGGTTTTCAGTTCGGCTTCGAGTAGGCTGTAGCCAGGGTAATTTTGCTGCAAGCGGAATATGGTATGCGCCTCCTGACCTTCCGCGTCCACGCTGACGCGGCGCTCCCCTTCGGCGGTGACATATTTGTGCAACGACAAGGTCACGCTGCGCTTCTTTTCGCGCCATTCGCCGCGCACCAGGGTCAAATAGCGCTTGTCGAGCTTGCCGGAGCGGATCAGGCCATGCAACGCAGTGAGGGCGCTGCGCTTTTTAGCCAGCAGCAGCACCCCGGAAGTTTCCCGGTCCAGGCGGTGCACCAGTTCGAGGAATTTTGCCTGCGGCCGCTCGCGGCGCATCTGCTCGATCACCCCGAAGCTCACCCCGCTGCCACCGTGCACCGCCATCCCGGCCGGCTTGGCCAGCGCGATGAGGTATTCGTCCTCGAACAACACCGCCCCGGCCAGCCGTGGCGTGACCGCCGCAACCCCGGTCGGGGCCGGCTGCGCAGTGCGCACTGGCGGGATGCGTAATTGGTCATTTTCCTGCAAACGGTAATCTGCCTCCACCCGCTTGCTGTTGACGCGCACCTCGCCGCTGCGCAGGATGCGGTAGACGTGACTTTTCGGCACTCCTTTGAGGATTTTCAGCAGGTAGTTGTCGATGCGCTGTCCGGCCTGTTCTTCGCCAACCACTTCGTGCAACACAGATTTTTTACTCAACTCGGCCATTTTTGCTTATACTGCGGCTTCGCTTGCGACCAGAGCCCGCGAAATTTCCGAGAAATTCGCGGATTGCCCCCATCACTGCGGGGCGCTCAGACAAGCGACCGGCTAGCCGGGCATCTGCACAGGCATACCGCCCCAGCCGCAATATGGTTAACTCGCTCACCAACAAAAGCAGCGATGGTAATTGATTTACGCGCTCAAAGCACACGGTAGATTTTTACGCACTGCCCCCAGGGCGGGCGATACAGGCAAACCCGGAATACGTACAGTCACTTAACGCGATGAATAAATTGCTCGATTGATTAAGTGTCCGCGCCCCTGACGGCGGCGCGCGGTTTGCCTTTCCCGTGACCCGAGCGCGGGAGAAAACAATGAAACGCATGTTATTCAATGCGACACAGGCCGAGGAACTCCGTGTCGCAATCGTGGATGGTCAGAAACTGATCGACCTCGATATCGAATCGGCCAGCAAAGAGCAACGCAAGGGCAACATCTACAAGGGTGTCATCACCCGCATCGAACCCAGCCTGGAAGCCGCATTCGTCGACTACGGCGCCGATCGCCACGGTTTCCTGCCATTCAAGGAAATTTCCCGCAGCTATTTCAAATCCGGCGAAGACCCGTCGCGCGCGCGCATCCAGGATGCCATGCGCGAAGGCCAGGAAGTCATCGTCCAGGTGGAAAAGGACGAACGCGGCAACAAGGGCGCTGCGCTTACCACTTACATCAGCCTGGCCGGCCGTTACCTGGTGCTGATGCCCAACAACCCGCGCGGCGGCGGCGTGTCGCGCCGTATCGAGGGAGAAGACAGGGACGAACTGCGCGACCTCATCGGCCAGCTCGAAGTACCGGGCGGCATGAGTGTGATCGCGCGCACCGCCGGAATCGGCCGCACCCTGGAAGAGCTGCAATGGGACCTGAATTACCTGATGCAATTGTGGCGCGCCATCGAAAGCGCCTCGCAGCAGCAGAGCGGCGCTTTCCTCATCTACCAGGAATCCAGCCTGGTGATCCGTGCCATCCGCGACTATTTCCAGCAGGAAATCGGCGAAATTCTGATCGACACGGAGGAAATCCACGAACAGGCCAAGCAGTTCATGAGCCATGTGATGCCGCAGAACGTGGGCCGCGTGAAGCTCTACAAGGACGACGTGCCGCTGTTCTCGCGCTTCCAGATCGAGCACCAGATTGAAACCGCCTATTCGCGCCAAGTGTCGCTGCCTTCCGGCGGCGCAGTGGTTATCGATCATACCGAGGCACTGGTGGCGGTCGACGTCAACTCGGCGCGTGCCACGCGCGGCTCCGACATCGAGGAAACCGCGTTCCGCACCAATCTCGAAGCCGCCGACGAAATCGCGCGCCAGTTGCGTCTGCGCGACCTGGGCGGATTGATCGTGATCGACTTCATCGACATGGAAAGCACGCGCAACCAGCGCGAAGTAGAAAACCGGCTGCGCGACGCGCTGCATTACGACCGTGCGCGTGTGCAGACCAGCAAGATTTCCCGCTTCGGCCTGCTCGAACTGTCGCGCCAGCGCCTGCGCCCCTCGCTCGGCGAAACCAGCCACATCCCCTGCCCGCGCTGCCACGGCACCGGCCACATCCGCGGCATCGAATCCTCCGCGCTCAACATCCTGCGCATCATCCAGGAAGAAGCGATGAAGGAAAACAGTGCCGCCGTGCACGCGCAGGTGCCGGTCGATGTCGCCACCTTCCTGCTTAACGAGAAGCGCACCGACATCCATGCCATCGAGACGCGCTTCAAGGTCAACGTGGTGCTGATTCCCAACATCCACCTGGAAACGCCCAACTACACCATCGCACGCCTGCGCCACGACGAACTGAACCAGGCCGAGCCGCTGCCGGTGAGCTACAAGATGATGGAAGTGCCGCCTGAGGAAGTGTACGCGCCGCAGGCAGCAGCCGAAGCCAAGGCGGCGAAGCCACAGGCTGCGGTACGCGGCATCACTCCGGAACAGCCGGCACCAGTGCCGCAAGCATCCCAACCGGCACAGCCTGCCACCAAGCCTTCCCTGATGGCGCGCTTCTTCGGCTGGCTGACCGGCGGCGGAGAAGAAACTGTGGAAGCAACGCCCGTCGCCAAGCGCGCCGCCAACGGAACTTCGCAACAGCGCGAACGACGTGAGCGTGGCGCGGAACGTGGACGGCGCGGTGCATCCGAAAAGCGTGATCCGCGCGAACCGAAAGCGCCGCGCGAGGCCCGTGAACCACGGGAAGCACGCGAACCGAGGGAACCCAAGGAACCGCGTCAGCGCCCCCCGCGCGGTCCGCGCTCCGAAAGCCGTCCGGTCGAGGCACAGGCACCGAAGCAAATCGAAGCTGTGCTGGAGGAAAAAACCCCGGCACTGGCGCGCGCCGACCAGGCCACTGCGCCCCAAGAAGGCGAACAACAGCGTGGCCGCCGTCGCCGTCGCGGCGGGCGTGGTCACGGCGAGCGTAGCGAACGTGGGGAGCGTGGCGAACACCGGCAGGAAGCGCAAGCCAACGAATTCAACCAATCCGGCGCAAGCTTCATGACCGAAGCCACGCTGGAAGCGGGCACATCCGACATATCAGCCCCTGAGATGGCGATGACTTCGATGCCGGAAGAAAGCATGTCCGCGCCCATCGCCGACATCGCGCCAACGCCGACACCCGCTCCGGCAAGCGAGCCGGCTCCGGTTCCCGTCAAGCCGGTGGCCGAGGCCGCCCCACCGATGCCCAGACCGGCTCCTATGGAAATGCCCATGCAAATGCCGATGGACCTGTTCCAGGTCGAAACCGACCCGAGCAAAATCAAAGAGGCAGTCAGCGCCGAAATGGAAATCCCACCGGCACCAGCGCGCCCGCGACGTCCGAAAATAACCCCTGTGCCGGCAGAAAGCGAACCGCTAGTCCAGATTGAAACTAACAAGTAAGTGAAGCACGATGAATGACATCAACGCCCCGCGTCTGCCGTTATGGCGGCGCAGGGCGACGGTCACGATATTGCTGGCGCTCTATTTCCTCGTCGCCAGCAACTGGCTGCACCCGCTGTTGCGCTTCAACTCGCAAGACGCCAATGCCGTTGTCACTCTGCTCGGCTTCGGCCTGGGCTGGCTGGCGTTGGTGCCGCTCTGGCTGCAGCAGGCAAAAGTCATGTCGAGGATATACCTCACCCTGACGATCCTGCCATTCGTCATCTACACCACCATGCTGGGATATGGCATCGCCCACAACCTGGGCGCAGAAGACACGCCCGTCGTGGCCAAAATCCAGATGGCGCATGGCTACCGGGTCAGCCTGTATCGAATAGCCCTGGCCGACAGCAGCGGCATCGCGGTGCAACAGGAGCGCGACCTCCTGCCCGGCATCATGGCGGTCAAGCGCCTGCCCGGGTTTTATCCCGCATCCAGCGCCACCTACACCGTGTCTGCTCCCGATGAGCTGACCATCTCGGTGCCCGCCTACTCGCCCGACCACCCCGAAACGGCGGTCACGCTGAATTACTTGCTCAAACCCTACCTTTATTTCTGAACACGCTGCGCGGCCAGTTCGCCGAGCAGGCCGCGTGCCGCATCCTCGACCAAGTCAAGCACGCGCTCGAAACCATCACCACCGCCATAGTATGGGTCCGGCACTTCCATTTCATCGTAGTTTTCGCTGAACTCCATGAATAAACGCAGCTTGGTGGCGTACTCGGGCGGGCATTGCCGTTGCAGCAAATCCAGATTGTGTCGGTCCATAGCCAGGATCAGGTCGAAATGCTGGAAATCGTCGCACCCCACCTGGCGCCCACACAGGCTGCTCATGTCGTAGCCGCGTTTCTTCGCCGCGCGCTGCGCGCGCGCATCGGGCGGATCACCGATGTGGTAATCGTGGGTACCGGCGGAATCGATATGGATATGCCCGTCCAGGCCGGCCAGTTCGACCTGGTGACGAAATACCGCCTCGGCCGTGGGTGAGCGGCAGATATTCCCCATGCACACGAATAACACCTTAATCATGTTCCTCCACTCCAAACAAACGCTTCTTCAATTCCTTGAGCTGGTCGCGCAATTCCGCGGCACGTTCGAACTCTAAATCCCGCGCAGCGCGCAGCATCTCCTTTTCCACCCGCTTCACTTCGCGCGTTAGCTCCTTCTCGTTCATCGCACGGTAAGCGGCCTCCTGCTGCGCCGCCTTGAGCTTGCCGTGCGCCGCCTCGGCATCGTACACGCCGTCGATGATGTCCTTGATACGCTTGCTCACGCTCCTCGGCGCGATGCCGTGCGCCTGGTTGTAGGCGACCTGCTTGGCACGGCGACGCTCTGTTTCCTCGATGGCGCGCTTCATCGAGTCTGTCATCACGTCGGCATAAAGGATCGCAGCGCCATTCAAGTGGCGCGCGGCTCGGCCTATGGTCTGGATCAGCGAGCGCGTCGAACGCAAGAAACCTTCCTTGTCGGCATCGAGGATGGCCACCAGCGACACTTCCGGTATGTCCAGCCCCTCGCGCAGCAGATTGATGCCAACCAGCACGTCGAACAACCCCAAACGCAGATCTCGGATGATCTCGACGCGCTCAACGGTGTCGATGTCGGAATGCAGGTAGCGCACCTTGACGCCGTGCTCGCCAAGGAAATCGGTGAGATCTTCGGCCATGCGTTTGGTCAGCGTGGTCACCAGAACGCGCTCACCCTGCTTCACGCGCGCATTCACTTCCGAAAGCAGGTCATCCACCTGGGATGATGCGGGGCGCACTTCCAGGTGCGGATCGACCAGGCCGGTGGGACGCACCACCTGCTCCACCACCTGCCCGGCATGCTGCGCCTCGTATTCGGCCGGGGTGGCAGAAACGAAGAAGGTCTGCGGCATGATTTTCTCGAATTCGTCGAAGCGCAGCGGACGGTTGTCCAGTGCTGAAGGCAGGCGGAATCCGTAATCGACCAGGTTCTCCTTGCGCGCGCGATCGCCCTTGTACATGCCGCCGATCTGCGGGATGGTGACGTGCGATTCGTCGATGATCATGAGCGCATTCTTGGGCAGGTAGTCCATCAAGGTCGGCGGAGGCTCGCCGGCCTTGCGCCCGGACAGATGGCGCGAATAATTTTCGATGCCCTTGCAAAAACCCATTTCGTTGAGCATTTCCAGGTCGAAGCGGGTGCGCTGCTCGATGCGCTGCAATTCGACCAATTTGTTCTCGCGCTGAAAAAATTCAATGCGCTCTCGTAGTTCGGCCTTGATCGCCTCGATAGCGCGCAACGTGGTGGAGCGCGGGGTCACGTAGTGACTGGACGGGTATACAGTGTAGCGCGGCACCTTGTGCAGGATATGGCCGGTGAGTGGATCAAACAGGGTGAGGCTTTCCACTTCGTCGTCGAACAGGGAGACGCGCAGAGCGGTCTCCGCGCTTTCTGCCGGGAAGATGTCGAGCACGTCGCCGCGCACGCGGAAGGTGCCGCGGCGGAACTCGATTTCGTTGCGCTCGTACTGCATTTCGGTAAGGCGCTTGATCACGTCGCGCTGGCTCATTTTTTCGCCCGCGCGCAGGTGCAGGATCATGCCGTGATAATCCACCGGATCGCCGATACCGTAGATCGCCGACACGGTGGCGACGATCACGCTGTCATCGCGCTCGAGCAGCGACTTGGTCGCGGAGAGACGCATCTGCTCGATGTGCTCGTTGATCGAGGAATCCTTCTCGATGAACAAATCGCGCGACGGCACGTAGGCTTCCGGTTGGTAGTAATCGTAATAGGAAACGAAATACTCGACCGCGTTTTCCGGGAAGAATTCGCGGAACTCGGCGTAGAGTTGCGCGGCCAGCGTCTTGTTAGGCGCCATCACCATCGCCGGCCGCCCCAGCCGCGCGATCACGTTGGCCATGGTGTAAGTCTTGCCCGAGCCAGTCACCCCGAGCAGTGTCTGGAACTGCAAGCCGTCGTGGATGCCTTCGACCAGCCTGGCGATCGCCTCGGGTTGGTCGCCCGCCGGATCGAACGGCTGGTGCAGACGAAACGGGCTATGGGGGAAGGTGATGACATTCATGGTAAGCCGGACATTGTACGGCTAATGTAGCGTTTGCCAAACAGCCAAGCACGAAGACACAGGCAAACGTGGGTACCGCCAGCGCCAAACACCCTCAAGCCCTAGGCTGGGGCGCGAAATCGCAGTGCCCAGAATGATCGGGGAACACAAGGCCATTCGCGCGACTGTTGAAAAACTCCGCCTTGCGGCTCATACCGAGCATGCAACGAAGTATGGACGGCTGACCGAACAATTGGCATTGCATGCGCAGACGGAGGAAGAAGCGTTGTATCTGGCGGCCGTGCTCGTCGGCGATCCTATCCGGGCGCGAATGCAGTGGCCACATACCCCTACCCCACCCTATCCAAAACTGGAAGCGCACCCCTGCCGGGGATATTGGGAATTGCCGCAATCGCGGGTAAAATGGCGGCTTTTTCAACCCCAACCGTAAACGTCGTAGCGCCTCCCGCGCCGCATTTGTTCTAAAGGAAAAACCGTGACTCTCTCCAACCGCGTGCAAGCGATCAAGCCCTCCCCCACTCTCGCCGTCACCGCCCGTGCCGCCAAACTGAAAGCTGAAGGCAAGGACATCATCGGCCTGGGCGCCGGCGAACCGGATTTCGACACGCCGCAGCACATCAAGGATGCGGCCATCGCCGCGATCAACAAGGGCTTCACCAAGTACACCGCAGTAGGCGGCACGCCCGGATTGAAGAATGCCGTGATCGCCAAGTTCAAGCGCGACAACAAGCTGGACTACACCGCCAAGCAGATACTGGTTTCCTGCGGCGGCAAGCAAAGCTTCTTCAACTTGGCACTGGCCACCATCAACCCCGGCGACGAGGTCATCATCCCGGCGCCGTACTGGGTGTCCTACCCGGACATCGTGCTGATTGCCGAGGGCAAACCGGTGATCGTCTATGCCGGCATCGAGCAGGGCTTCAAGATCACCGCCGCGCAACTGGAAAAAGCCATCACTCCCAAAACCCGGATGGTGGTGATCAACAGCCCGAGCAACCCGTCCGGCGGCGTGTACACGCTGGACGAGCTCAAGGCGCTGGGCACGGTGCTGAAAAAGCACCCCAACATCCTCATCGCCACCGACGACATGTACGAGCATATCCTGCTTACCGACAGCAAGTTCGTGAACATCCTCGATGCCTGCCCGGAGCTGTACCCCCGCACCATGGTGCTGAACGGTGTATCGAAAGCTTATTCGATGACCGGCTGGCGCATCGGCTATTGCGCCGGGCCGGAGAACATCATCACCGCGATGGAGAACGTGCAGTCGCAAAGCACTTCCAACCCGACCTCGATTTCGCAGGTGGCGGCGGAAGCGGCGCTGAACGGCGACCAAGGCTGCATCACCCCGATGATCAAGGCGTTCCGCGAGCGCCATGAATTCGTAGTGGCCGGACTCAACAAGATCCCTGGCGTGCACTGCGTGCCTTCCGGCGGCGCGTTCTACGCCTTCCCCGACACCCGCGAGGCGATCAAGAACCTGGCCGCCAAGGGCAAGATCCAGCAGGCCAATGACATCGCCTTCAGCGAATACCTGCTGGAACAGGGCGGCGTCGCCGTGGTGCCGGGCTCGGCGTTCGGCGCCGACGGCTACACGCGCTTGTCGTTCGCCACTTCGATGGATAACCTGAAGAACGCGCTGGAGCGCATGCACAAGGCGATCGCCTGACCCAGGCTGCTGCACCCATGCAAAAGGGGCGCACTCATGCGCCCCTTTTCTTTTTGCCACAACCTGCGGACCAGTCCTTGCAAGCCGACTTGTTGGCGTAAGGATAGTCCGGATGGCCGACGCAAAAATCCGCGCAGGATGCCGCATCGCGGCACACCGCCCAAGGCGGCAAAGGCACGGGCATGGGCATCGAGCAGCATTTCGTGGCTTTGGCTCATATAGGCCACCAGCCAGAAGGCACGGTGGAAATTACTCCTGAAATGGGTCGATTCTGGGTGGCTGTCAACAGGTCAGAAACAAAATCAGCGTCGCCTGACGGACCTGCGCGGAGCAGACTGCGCACGCCGCAACGGGGTGCGCGTTTTGGATGGGCTGCGTTCCACCCCCCGCCTGCCCCCGGCATCGCCAGTGCCCGCCGGCTGCCAGGCGGGGATCAGGTGCTGCCTGCCGTTGCCGATCAGGTCGGCACGCCCCATGTGTTGCAAAGCCTCGCGCAGCATCGGCCAGTTGTTGGGATCATGATAGCGCAGGAACGCTTTGTGCAAACGCCGCACGCGTTCGCCCTTGGGCACGCGCACTGCTTCGCTGTCGGCAGTCACCTTGCGCAACGGGTTCTTGCCGCTGTGATACATCGCAGTCGCCATTGCCATCGGCGTGGGCGTGAAAGTCTGCACTTGGTCGAGGCGGAAGCCGTTCTTCTTCAGCCACAACGCCAGGTTGAGCATGTCTTCATCCGAAGTGCCGGGATGCGCAGCAATGAAGTATGGAATCAGGTATTGTTCCTTGCCCGCCTCGCGCGAAAACTTCTCGAACATCACCTTGAATTTTTCATAGCTGCCCATGCCGGGCTTCATCATTTTCGACAGCGGCCCGGCCTCGGTGTGTTCGGGCGCGATTTTCAAATAGCCGCCGACGTGGTGTGTCACCAGCTCCTTCACATATTCCGGCGAGCGCACCGCCAGGTCGTAGCGCAGCCCCGAGCCGATCAGGATTTTCTTGATGCCCGGCAGCGCACGCGCCTTGCGATACAGCGCAATCAGCGGCGCGTGCTCGGTGATGAGGTTGTCGCAGATATCCGGATACACGCAGGACAGCTTGCGGCAGGCGGCTTCGATCTCGCGCGACTTGCATGCCATTCGGTACATGTTGGCAGTGGGCCCGCCCAGGTCGGAAATGATGCCGGTAAAGCCCGCCACCTTGTCGCGGATTTCCTCGACCTCATGCAGGATGGAGGCTTCCGAACGGCTCTGGATGATGCGCCCTTCGTGCTCGGTGATCGAGCAGAAGGTGCAACCGCCGAAGCAGCCGCGCATGATGTTGACCGAGAAGCGGATCATTTCCCACGCCGGGATGCGCGCCTCGCCATAAGTCGGGTGCGGGCGGCGCGCATAAGGCAGGTCGTAAACGTAATCCATTTCCTTGGTGGTGAGCGGCAGCGGCGGCGGATTCAGCCACACGTCGTGGCGGCCGTGGCGCTGCACCAAGGCACGCGCATTGCCGGGATTGGATTCGAGATGCAGCACGCGCGAGGCGTGCGCGTACAGTACTGGGTCGGCAGACACTTCCTCGTATGCGGGCAGGCGCACCACCTGGTGTGCACGGTCGGGATGTGCAGCAACGCGGCGGATGAAGTTAAGTACAGCCGCCGGCGCCGGAATCGCCGTACTGCCACCCTTTTCCTCTCCCCCTCTCCCGCTTGCGGGAGAGGGGTAAGTCATAGCATAAGGATGCGGATGGGCATCGACTTTGCCGGGCCGGTCCATGCTGCGCGAGTCGATTTCTGTCCAGCCTTCCGGCAATCCATCGCGCAGGAAGGCGCTGCCGCGCAAATCACGGATATCAACGATGCGCTCGCCCTTACCCAGCCGGTGCGCCAGCTCCACGATGGCGCGCTCGGCGTTGCCATACAGCAGCAGATCGGCCTTGCTGTCCACCAGCGCAGAACGCCGTACTTTGTCCGACCAGTAATCGTAATGCGCGATGCGGCGCAGGCTGGCTTCGATGCCGCCCACCACCAATGCCACATCGGGGTAAGCTTCGCGGCAGCGCGCCGCATAAACCAGCAGCGCACGGTCGGGGCGTTTGCCCGCCTCGCCACCGGGCGTGTAAGCGTCGTCGGAGCGTATCTTGCGGTCGGCGGTGTAGCGGTTGACCATGGAATCCATGTTGCCCGCGGTCACGCCGAAAAACAGTCTGGGTTTGCCCAGTGCGCGGAACGGCTCAGCCGACCGCCAGTCCGGCTGGGCGATGATGCCGACGCGAAAACCCTGTGCTTCGAGCAGCCGTCCGACCAGCGCCATGCCGAAGCTGGGATGATCGATGTAGGCGTCGCCGGTGACCAGGATGACATCGCATTCGTCCCACCCGAGCGCGTCCATCTCGGCGCGCGACATCGGCAGTACCGGCGCCACGCCGAAGCGCTTGGCCCAATAGGGGCGGTAGGAAAAGAGTAGGGTAGGCTGCATCATGGTTCGCCAAACGAAAAAGCCCGCAGCGCTGCGGGCTTTTTCGCCGAGCCGTTCAGGACTCAGTCGTCATGCCCATGATCGTGGCCATGCTTGCGGCGGCCTTCGTCATGCTTGTCTTTTTTGTGCTTCTTCTGGCCCAGATGCTTGCCGTGGTCATGATGCTCGCTGTAATCCTCGTCATCGCTGGCCGCAACCTCGCCACCCGAACCGCTTTGGCCGGCCATGACACCAACTGCCGCGCCGGCAGCCACACCCGCGCCCGCCGCTTGGACTTTGGGATTCTTGGAGCTACCCACCGCCGCACCCGCAGCACCGCCCACCCCGGCGCCAACGATGGCACCGTCCTTACCACCTACGGCGGAACCGACTGCCGCGCCCACTGCGCCGCCGATCGCACCGCCGACCACCGCATTGGTGTCAACCTGCCCTGCATAAACCGCTGGCGCAGACAGTACCACCAGCGCCACGCCCACCATTACCGTTTTCCTCATGATTGCTCCTGAATTATCCAAGTCAAACTCCCCCGGCGCGAATTGTACCCGTATACCCGTAATACCCACAAACTGACTATTTTGCCGGCTTGGCACCGGGTTGGGCCGCCTGCCCGGCAGCCTTGTTGTCCTTAACGTCCTTCGTACCAAAAAGTTTCTCTATCCACTGGCCGGCGCGCATACCCAGTGAAGTACCCATGCCCGGGCCGAGCAACAAGGTGCCGACGGCAGCCCCGGTCATGGTGCCGGTAGTCGGGCGCAGCGTTGGCGAATCCAGCGTGCCGCCCACCGTCATCGGCATGCCCACCAGGCTGGCGCTGCCCTTCAACTGCACCTGTATCATGCCCGACAGCTTCTTGTCCGGCGCAATATTGAGCGCACCGCTGGCGTTGAGCATCCCGGAATCGAGGTTCAGGTCGCGCAACTGGTGCATCTGGTTTTCCACGTGCAGCTTGCCGGTGAAATTCTCGAAACGCGTTTCACCGCCCTGCACCCCGCCCTTGCCCGCCGACTTTGCCGCCTTTTCGATGTCGACGTTGCGCAGCACGCCCTGCCGCACCTCGAAGTCCGCGTCCGCGCTGGGGTTGTCGAACAGGTTTGCCGCTTCCTTGCTGGTCATGGTGAATTGGGCCTGCACCTTAAGCTTGCCGCTCACCGCGACCTTGGGCTGGACCAGCGCGACCAGCTGCCTGATTTCGATGTCCTGGCCGTTCAACGTGCCCGCAAGCTGCCACTGCTTGCGCCAGGCAAGGCGGCCATTGCCGGCGGCAGTGCCGCCGAACACGCGCGCATCGAGCCGGTTCACCAACAGTTCGCCGGTATTGAGCCGGCCCTGCAACTTCATGGCGTCGATGTGCAGGGCGGGCTGCAACGGCGGGTTCCAATTGTTGGCGCTGGCATCCAGAAGATAGCCGCCCTGTTTGCCCGGCTTGAGGGTGAGGCTCAGGGAGCCATCCGCCATATCCGCCCTGGCACCGCTCAGACCCCCTCCCGCATCCAAAAACACGTCCGCATCGAAGGGGCCGATGAAGGACTTTTTCACTCTCAGCACGCTATTGACCAGCTTGATGCGTTCCACCCGCACCGCTGGTGACGTTCCCGCCGCCAGCCAGCGCGGTACAGCATCCAGCACCCATTCGTCACCCGCCCCGCCCTCCAGTTCGATGCGGCGCAATACCTTGGTGTCGTCGAGCAGGGAGTGCAGTTCCGGTACCAGCTTGACGGCCGCGATCGTCACCTTGGCCGGCTCGCCGACGCTGACTTCTTCGAGGATCAGGTGCGGCAACGGCATGCCGGCGGCCTTGAGCCGGCCGATTTTCACTGGCTGCTTGAACTCCTGGGAAAGCGCCCCTTCGATGATGGGAATATAGGTGCTGAGCGGCAGGAAATAGGGAACCGCCGCCAACAGCGCAACCAGCGCCAGCAAAACCAGCAGCACCCGCTTCAGCCACTTCATTCGTGGAATTCCAGATTGACACCCCGCCAAAAACAAAAGGGTTAGCGCGACGCGCCAACCCTTCATGATCCTGGCTCCCCGACCTGGGCTCGAACCAGGGACCTGCGGATTAACAGTCCGTCGCTCTACCGACTGAGCTATCGGGGAATTGAGAAGGTGCGTATATTAAAGGTTAGTCCCCAGCCGGTCAACACGCATGCACATCCGCACACCGGGAATGATGTGCCAAGGCATGTTTCCCGGCCACCCTCACCGCACATTTTCCGGCCATGCTTACGGCTAACAAACAGCACAAAATCCGTCGCCTCTGCCACCCTAAAGTTTCCTTGCCGGTATCCGAAATATTTCACGTAGCCAGGGGGCTCACCGGGAATCGCCTTTCCGCAACAAGGCATTGGGGGGATCAGTTCGATGTTTTCATCCATCGCCAGCCGTTTTCACGAATTGAGCATCCGCTGGAAACTACAGATCGCTTTCATGGTGGTCACCATGGTCACCACCATTTACAACCGCATGCTGGCGTCGCACGAACTGACCAAAATGGTGGAAATCGCCCAGACTGGCGGCGCCAGCGCGCAAATCATCGAGCAGCTCGAAGCCAACCACAACGCCTACATCTTCAATTCCTTCTGGGAATCCGGCATCGAATTCGTGCTGCAATTCTTCGTCATCGGCTTCCTGGCGACACTGTTCGTCAAACCCATCCTGGCACTATGCCAGGCGCTACGCGCCGTCGAGCATGGCGACCTGACCAAGGGGGTGGAGAACACCTCCCACGACGAGATCGGACAACTGGAAAAAGGCTTCAACGCCATGCTGGCCAAGCTTAACACCATCATGCGCGAGATCAACGACAGCGGCAAACGCATGGGGCAATCGGCCTACCAGATCGCCAAGATTTCCAACGAAATCGCGGAAGTCAGCAAGGCAGAGCAGAACCGCTCCAACGAGGTCAGCAACGCCACCGACCGCTTGCAGGAAATATCCGAAACGGTGCAGTCGAATGCCGAATCGGCGACGGAACGCGCCAAGCGCACCGAGGAACGCGCGCGCCAGGGCATCCTAACGGTGCAGAGGAACATCGCGGAAATGGAATTGACCGTGCAGGAAGTCAATCGCGCGTCGGGGCAAATCAACAACCTCGAACACTCCGCCGAAAAAATCCACGACATCATCGCAGTGATCAAGACCATCGCCGAACAAACCAACCTGCTCGCGCTGAACGCCGCGATCGAGGCGGCGCGCGCCGGAGAACAGGGACGCGGCTTCGCGGTCGTCGCCGACGAAGTGCGCAAGCTCGCCGAACGCACCACTGTATCCGCCACCGAAGTTTCCGCCATCATCGGCGACCTCACGCAAAGCATGCAACTCGTCACCGGTTCGATGAGCTCGGTGGTCAACAAGGTTCACGCCAACCAGTCGGTGGCAAGCGAAACCGAGAATGCCATCAAAAGCATGGTCACTGAAGTGGAGGAAACCGCCATCGCCAACCGCGGCATCTGCCAGGCCAGCAAAGACCAACTGGAAAATTTCCGCCTGTTGCAGAAAACGCTGGACAAACTTTTCATGACGCTGAGCGAAAGCTCAACCAAGGTCGAGACCACCGCGGCGATCGGCGAGAATCTCTACGGCGTGACCGGCAAGCTGAACGAGTTGATGGCCGGCTTCAAGTTCGAGAACCAGGTGGTCATCGAACCCGCACAGCACGAAAAGCGCCACCATCCTCGCGCGCAGAACAACCTGCTGATCAAGGCCACCCAAGGCAGCACCACACTGGAAGGCATCAGCAAGGACTTCAGCCTGACCGGCCTGCGCCTCAGGCTGTCGGAGGCGATCGACGCCACGCAGCCGGTATCGCTCGCTATCTTCCTGCCCACCGACGACCTGGACACCTTCAAGCAGCAGAAGCCGCTGCACCTCAAGGGGCGCATCGCCTGGTCCGACTACAAACAGAACCGCAACGAATACCTGTATGGCATCCAGTTCATCGAACCATCGGCGAGCGAGCAGGAATGCCTGAAAGCCTGCTTCGCCTATTTCAATCGCAATGCCGAATTCGACAAGACGCATTGACTGCATTGACGGCTAATCAAATTCGAAGCCTATTTGCAGCCGTCCAAACTTATGCACTTTGTACGGGCTCAGCGCCTGCCCCGGCACTTCCGAACTGCGCCGCACAAAGCTGGTGGTGACTGAGCATTTCATCCCCGGGAAAAAGGCGTCGAACAGCGGACAGCCACGGCGGTCGTTGTAGACCACCCCCAGCTCGCCCTCGAACACTTCGGGACGGTTGTTCACCGTATAGGGACTGCTGTGGTTGATCATGCCGCCCTGGAGGGTGGCGTTGTACAGCACGGCGTTGGCCTTGCCACGCGCGAAGAAATAAAACTCGGAGCGCTGCGCCGGGTTTTCCCACAGCGGTGCAGCGACGTCGCTCCGCGCCTCTCCCGCCGCCTGCGCCACTGATTCTATGGTCTGGGTATCGGCGCCGTGGCTGTCGTACAACGAGTTGAAGCGCCCCCAGCGCAGCGTCGCCTCCAGCCCGACTGCATCCTCGATGTTGCCGAACGCCACGCGCACGCGCGGAATCAGATCCAGCGTATCGCCGTAGTGCAGCACGTGCGCCACGTACTCGAAGCGGAAGATCGCACCCCACTCGTTGCGCACCTGCCCGTCCCAACCCATCGGCTGCGGTGAATTGCTGATGTACTGGTGGATGAATTTCTGCGTCCGTTCGCCCTGCGCACACGGGCCGAGACATCCGATGTCGACGCCGTATTTCCAGTATTTCTCCTCGGAACTGTATACCTCGCGGTACACGCCAAAGTACAGCCATGCCGCATAGGGACGGTCGGCGGGGCCGAGCGGGCCAGGCGGCTTCGAGATGTTGTCCGGCGTGTACATGTTCTGGCCGAGATGGATATTAAAGGTTTTCTTGTAATAGGTTTCGCCGGCCTGCGGCGAACCGATATAAGGCTCCAGGTCATAACCGGGCAACCAGCTCTTGCCCTCCTTGGTACGCACGTAAGTGCTGCGGCTGATCAGCTTGCGCGTGAAGCGGATGCCGTCGGTATAATTGTTGTCCGTCTTGAAGAAGAGGTCGTTTTCCAGGTCGAGGCGGTAAGCCGTGTCGCTGTTGCGGTTGGCCTCGCGATAGTCCTCTATGAAGTCATCCACCATCCCCGCATGCACCACCGGCGTCAGGCACAAAAACAGCAACCCCACCACGACGCGCCAATGCATCTGCAAACTATTCTTCGATGATGACCGGCGTGCCCACCGGCACGCGCTCGAACAAATCCACGACATCGGCATTGTGCATGCGGATGCAGCCGATCGAGCCGGGCCTGCCCATCACCGCACTGTCCGGGCTGCCGTGGATGTAGATATAGCGGCGCATGGTGTCCACCTCGCCGAGGCGGTTGAACCCTGGCTCGCAGCCCGACAGCCACAGGATGCGCGTCAGTATCCAGTCGCGCCCGGGATGCTCCGCAGCCAGTGCCGGACTGTATATTTCTCCCGTCGGGCGGCGCCGCACGAACACCGTATTGAGCGGCTGCCCGGCGCCTATCTTGGCGCGGATCACGTGGCGCCCGCGCGGCGTGCAGAAGCTGCCGCACACCTCCCCCACACCCTTGACGGCGGTGGAGACCGGGTAACGCTTCACCAACCCACCCTGGTCATCGAACAAAGTCAGGGTTTGCGTGGGGATGTCTATCTTGATCTGCATCATCATTGCGTCTTGCGCCGTTCCGCGAAAAACCCGGACAGCAACGCGCCGCACTCCTCTGCCAGCATGCCGCCCTCCACCGTGCAATGATGGTTGAGGCGCTGCTCGGCGAACAAATCCACCACGCTGCCACAGGCGCCGGTCTTGGCGTCGGCCGCGCCGTACATCAGGCGCGCGATGCGCGCATGCATGATCGCCCCTGCGCACATGATGCAGGGCTCTATCGTCACATACAACGTACACCCCACCAGCCGGTAATTACCCAATCGCTGCGCGGCATCGCGCAGCGCGGCGATCTCCGCGTGCGCGGAAGGATCGTGCCCGGAAATCGGAGCATTGTAGCCGCGCCCGACGATCACACCGTCCCGTACCACCACCGCGCCCACCGGCACCTCGCCTGCATCCCACGCCTGGCGCGCCAGCGCCATGGCCTCACGCATGCATGCCTCGTCCGCTTGAACAGTGTTTACTTCATCCCGGGGAACTATGTTGCTCATGAAAATTGCGCGCCGCTTGCTGCCATCAATGAAGCCTTGATTATAAATCATCGGCTTATTAATATGCCTCCGGCACGTCACAAGACCAAAGCCTGAGACTCGGCCTACAACGACAAGGGGAACAATGAGTGAAGCAAGCAGGGGGAAATGGGCAAGCCTATCTTGTCCAACCGCTCCTTCAGGCAGACATGCGCAATAATCTGTTCCGTATGATTCAGCTCCCTTGTTTGCGCATGCTGCTTAACTTTGTTCGCTAGGCCAATCAAATGACATGGAACAAGTAAACCATATGCATTACTGGCCGAAGCCCCCAATCCTGCGCTCAACCGGACCTGCCGCATAAAACCGCGGCAGGCCAAGACAGAACAAGGTGAAATTAAATCGAATCTGAACCCAATAATAAAATCCGCCTGTCCAAGCTGATGTCAGAGCAGGGGCTGTGCTCGCGCCGCGAGGCGGACGAGTTCATCGAGCGCGGCTGGGTGCTGGTGGACGGCGTGCCGGTCACCGAGCTGGGCACGCGTATCGATCCATCGCAGCGCATCACACTCAAGCGCGCGGCGCAGTCGCAGCAACAGGCGCGCGTCACCATCCTGCTCAACAAGCCGATCGGCTATGTCTCCGGCCAGGCAGAACAAGGCTATAAGACCGCCGTCGCCCTGGTCACCGCAACCGCGCATTTTTCCGGCGACCCGTCGTCGCTGCGTTTCAGCCCCACCCAATTGAAAGGGCTGGCCCCCGCCGGCAGGCTGGATATCGATTCGCAGGGGCTGCTGGTGCTGACCCAGGACGGCCGCATCGCCAAGCTGCTGATCGGCGAGGATTCGAAAATTGAGAAGGAATATCTGGTACGCGTGGAGGGCAAGCTCACGGATAAAGGCCTGGCGCTGCTCAACCACGGCCTGAGCCTGGACGGCGCGGCGCTGAAGCCAGCCAAGGTGAGCTGGCAGAACGAGGACCAACTGCGCTTCGTGCTGCGCGAAGGCAAGAAGCGCCAGATCCGCCGCATGTGCGAGCTGGTCGGACTCAAGGTCACCGGCCTCAAGCGCATCCGCATCGGCCGCGTGAAGCTGGGCGACCTGCCAACGGGACAGTGGCGCTACCTGCGCAACGAGGAGCGCTTCGATAAGTTTTGAACCGATAACCGCGCCCTGATCCCCACAAGCCGGGAATTCTCTTTATAATCCAGCCATATGAATGACCGCTTGCTACAGCTCATAGGCGGCCGCGAACAGGATTACCCGCGCGCGCTTGAGGAAAAATATCCCCGCATCCTCGAAAGAATCATGGAAATGTGGGACCGGGAGGAGATAGACGCTTACTTCACCGACCTGATGGTGGACACGCGCGGCGGCCGGCAGGGTTTTCCCAAGGAAGTCGCCTCGGATATCTTTTTCCTGAGCGTGGTGCACGCGCGCCAGCGCAAGCGCCCGGAAGTGAAAAATATCTGGGAGCACGTTTCCCAGGCGAAGAAGAGCGAAATCGAGCATCGCGGCATCCCGTTTTCCCCCAAGGGGCTGCTCCAGTCGGTGGAACGCGGCGACAAGGAAGTCGTGCTCCTCTTCCTCAACAGCGGCGTCAGCGTCGACACGCGCGACGAACGCGACTGGACTCCCCTCATGGTCGCCGCCTTCAACGGCAACGAAGAGATGGCCATGCTGCTGATCCAGAGCGGCGCCAATGTGCACGCCAAGGACAAGGCCGGTTACACCCCGCTGCACTGGGCGGCCTTCAACGGCTACGACAAGGTGGTGGATGTACTGCTGAGGAAGCGCGCCAACGTCGACGCACGCAGCAACTATGGCTGGACGCCGCTGTTGCAAGCGGCAACGCGCGGTCATACCAGGGTGGCGCAGCTGCTCATCATGGGTGGCGCCGGCGTCAACATCACCAGCAACGACGGCTGGGCACCGCTGCACAAGGCCGCTGCCAACGGCCATGTGGAAACGGTAAAACTGCTGCTGAACAAAGGCGCCAATCCCAACATCAAATACACCGACGGCACCACCGCGCTCGACCTCGCCACAAAAAACAAGCACGTCGATATCGTCACCCTGCTGCTGACGCGGCGCTAGAACTCACCTCCAAACCTGCTGCGCATCTACAACCCGGAGGAGAGCGGTGCCTGGAATCCTCATGTACTACTGTGTACACGCCGGTTCCTGCACTCTGCCCTTCCACACTTTGCACACGCTCGCTACGATTTTGAGGTGAGTTCACCCTGACGGACTATTGAGAAACCGGAAATAAAAAGCGCATCGTGGCAAGTCAGTGCCTTATTCGATGCTTCCAGCAGACGAATCCGCAGTAGCTGGCACCGGCTTGTTGTCGATCACCTGGAAAAACACCTCATCCTGCTTGATCATGCCCAGTTCGCTGCGCGCGCGTTCCTCGATCGCCTCGTAGCCCTGTTTGAGATCGCGTACCTCGGCGTCAAGCGCGGCATTGCGCGCCTGCAACTGCGCAGTGTGTTCCTTCTCGGTCTTGAGCTGCTGGCCGACTTCCCATACCTTGAGCCAGCTGCCCTTGCCGAACCACAGCGGGTATTGTAGCAGCGCAATCAACACCAGCAGGACGATGGTGAGGGTGCGCACGCGGCGGCTCAGCGCAACTGGTAGAATGCCGCGCGCCCGGGATAACCGGCGGCATCGCCGAGGTCTTCCTCGATGCGCAGCAACTGGTTGTATTTGGCAATGCGGTCGGAGCGCGACAGCGAACCGGTCTTGATTTGCAGTGCGTTGGTCGCCACCGCGATATCGGCGATGGTGGTGTCCTCGGTCTCGCCGGAGCGGTGCGAAATTACTGCGGTGTAACCGGCGCGCTTGGCGGTCTCGATCGCCGCAAAGGTCTCGGTGAGCGTGCCGATCTGGTTGACCTTGATCAGAATGGAATTGGCGATGCCCTGAGCGATGCCTTCGCGCAGGATGCGCGCGTTGGTGACGAACACGTCATCGCCCACCAGCTGCACTGACTTGCCGAGACGATCGGTAAGCAGCTTCCAGCCTTCCCAGTCGATCTCCGCCATGCCGTCCTCGATGCTGACGATGGGATACTTATCGACCCAGGTCATCAGGTAATCGGTGAACTGCGCTGCAGTGAGCTGCAAGCCCTCCGCTTCGAGATGATATTTACCGTCCTTGTAAAATTCCGAACTGGCGCAGTCCACGCCGATAGACACGTCCTGCCCGGGCACATAGCCAGCGGCATCGATGGCATCGACGATCAGTTGCAGCGCCGCTTCATGACTGGCCAGGTTAGGGGCAAAACCGCCCTCGTCGCCTACCGTGGTCGGCATGCCCTTGGCGTTGATCAGCTTCTTCAGCGAGTGGAACACTTCGGCGCCGCAGCGTAGCGCCTCGCGGAAGCTCTGCGCGCCGGACGGGATGATCATGAATTCCTGCATGTCCAGACTGTTGTTGGCATGCGCGCCGCCGTTGATCACGTTCATCATCGGCACCGGCAGCTGCATGCCACCCGATCCACCCAGATAGCGGTACAGAGGCAGGCCCAGCTCTTCGGAAGTCGCCTTGGCCACCGCCATCGACACCGCCAGGATGGCGTTGGCGCCCAGGCGCGATTTGTTTTCGGTGCCGTCGAGATCGATCAGGGTCTGGTCGATGAAGCATTGCTCTACCGCATCCAGCCCGATGATGGCTTCGCAAATCTCGGTGTTGACGTTTTCCACCGCGCGCAACACACCCTTGCCGACATAACGGCCCTTATCGTCGTCACGCAGCTCCACCGCTTCCTTGCTGCCGGTGGAAGCGCCGGACGGCACCGCCGCCCGCCCCATCACGCCAGACTCCAGCAAGACGTCCGCTTCCACGGTCGGGTTGCCCCGAGAATCCAGTATTTCGCGCGCCACGATATCTACTATTGCACTCATTTTCTTCCCTGATTTTCAGTTGGTTGTTTTTAACGCAAAGGAAACCTTGGCCCCCTGCAAGCTTATCGCGTTAATCATGTGGGATCACATAATTCATGGTCATATCCCCCCATCCCTACCCTTCTCCCGGGGAGAAGGGCTTTTCTTACACCTCTCTCCGGGAGAGGGAACGAGGGTGAGGGCACCATGAAATTTGCTGCATGCCAGCATGCATCTTGGAATGCTCAACAAATTTCTTCCTCGGCAAAGCCGTGCTGCTTGGTCAAGGCATCCAGCGCCTTCAGCGTCTGCAGCAGTACTTTCATCTGTGGCAGCGGCCAGGCATTGGGGCCATCGGACAGCGCCTTGGCGGGATCGGGATGGGTTTCCATGAACAAACCGGAAACGCCTGCCGCCACCGCCGCGCGCGCCAGCACCGGTATGAACTCGCGCTGGCCGCCGGAACTGGCACCCTGCCCGCCTGGCAGTTGCACCGAATGCGTGGCGTCGAACACCACCGGGCAGCCGGTCTCGCGCATCACTTTCAGCGCACGCATGTCCGACACCAGATTATTGTAACCGAACGACACGCCACGCTCGCACACCATGATGTTGTCCTGGCCGCTCGCCTCGCGCGCCTTGTCCACCACGTTCTTCATGTCCCACGGCGCCAGAAACTGCCCCTTCTTGATATTCACCGGCCGGCCGGCGGCGGCCACGGCGTGGATGAAGTCAGTCTGGCGGCACAGAAACGCCGGCGTTTGCAGCACATCCACCACCTCTGCCGCCGGCGCGATCTCGTCTTCGGTATGCACGTCGGTCAGCACCGGCACGCCGATCTGCGCCTTTACTTCGCTCAAGATCTTCAGCCCGGCATCCAGGCCGAAGCCGCGGAACGACTTGCCGGAACTGCGGTTGGCCTTGTCGTATGACGATTTGTAGATGAAGGGAATGTGCAATTCCCGGCAGATTTCCTTGAGCGCGCCGGCGGTGTCGAGCGCCAGTTGCTGCGACTCGATCACGCAGGGGCCTGCGATGAGAAAAAGCGGCCTATCCAGCCCCGCCTCAAAACCGCACAGCTTCACGCCATCACCTTGCGCGCCACCTGGGGATGGCTTGCCATCTTGTACTGCAATGCCGCCTGGACGTAGGCGATGAACAGCGGATGTCCGGTGCGCGGATTGCTGGTGAATTCCGGGTGGAACTGGACGCCGACGAACCAGGGATGCATGTCCGCGGACAGTTCCATCATCTCCGGTAGATCTTCACTCGGCGTGCGCGCCGAGATCACCATGCCGGCCGCTTCCAGTTTCGGCACGTAGACATTGTTCACTTCATAGCGGTGACGATGGCGCTCGTTGACTTCGGCACCGTAAATCCTCGCCGCCAGCGTGCCCCCCTTGACCGGGCAGCGCTGCGCGCCCAGGCGCATGGTACCCCCCAGGTCGGAATCGGTGCTGCGCTTCTCCACCTTGCCTTCGCGATCCATCCACTCAGTGATAAGCGCCACCACCGGGTGCGGCGTGTCGGGAACAAACTCGGTGCTATTGGCATCCTCCAGGCCGGCCTTGTTGCGCGCGAATTCGACCACTGCCAGTTGCATGCCGAGGCAAATGCCGAGATATGGCACTTTGTGCTCGCGCGCGTAGCGGATCGCCGCGATCTTGCCTTCGGTGCCGCGCTTGCCGAAACCGCCGGGAACCAGGATGGCATCCATACCGGCCAACGCACCGGGGCCTTCCTTCTCCAGCAGTTCGGAATCCAGATAATGAATCATCACCCGGCTGCGGGTGTGTATGCCAGCATGCACCAACGCTTCCGTCAGCGACTTGTAAGATTCGGTCAGATCGACATATTTGCCGACGAAAGCGATATCCACCGTCTCTTCCGGATGCTCCAGCGCATCCACCAGCTTGTTCCACACCGACAGGTCGGCGGCACGCGCCAGGATGGAAAGCTTGTGACAAACGATTTCGTCCAGCATCTGGTGGTGCAGCATGCCGGGTATCTTGTAGATGCTGTCGGCATCGGTAACCGAGATTACCCCTTCCGGCTGCACGTTGGTGAACAGCGCGATCTTGCGCTTCTCGTCCTCCGGGATGGGGCGGTCGGCGCGGCACAGCAGCACGTCGGGCTGGATGCCGATTTCGCGCAGCTCCTTCACCGAGTGCTGGGTGGGCTTGGTCTTCAGTTCGCCTGCGGTAGCGATCCACGGCAGCAGCGTGAGGTGCATGTAACAGGTGTTGGTGCGGCCTTCTTCTATGCCCATCTGGCGGATCGCTTCCAGGAACGGCAGCGACTCGATGTCGCCCACGGTGCCGCCCACCTCGACGATGGCGACGTCGGCACCTTCCGCACCGCGCTTGATGCAGCGCTTGATCTCATCGGTGATGTGCGGGATCACCTGCACGGTCTTGCCCAAGTATTCGCCGCGGCGCTCCTTTTTGATCACCGATTCGTAAATCTGGCCGGTGGTGAAGTTGTTGCGCTTGCCCATCTTCATGCTGACGAAGCGTTCGTAGTGGCCGAGGTCGAGGTCGGTTTCCGCGCCGTCCTCGGTGACGAACACCTCGCCGTGCTGGAACGGGCTCATGGTGCCCGGATCGACGTTGATGTACGGATCGAGCTTGAGCATGGTGACTTTGACGCCGCGCGACTCGAGGATGGCGCCGAGAGAGGCGGCAGCGATACCTTTGCCCAGGGAGGAGACGACACCACCGGTCACAAAGATATATTTGGTCATGAAGCGACTGTTACCTGAAAAATCAGGCGTAATCATAGCCGAAAAGCCGCTGCCCCACAACGAAGCGCCAGGGCAAAATTTTCCGCTGCCGGTTGCTTTGCGTGGCGTAATCGGCTAAGTTTCCGCGACCTCCTTTTGATTGAATAAGGTACCGAGATGACACACTCAAAAACTTTCCTGCTGGCCACGGCGTTAGCCGCCACACTGTTTTCCACTGCCGCCTGCTCCGAGCAAACCGGTGTACCTACTACCACGAAAGCGAATACCATGACCGAACTCATCAAAACCGACGTCAAGACTGGCGAAGGTACCGAAGCCATCCCGGGCAAACAGGTATCCGTGCACTACACCGGCTGGTTGTACGACCCCGCCGCCGCGGACAAGCACGGCGCCAAATTCGACAGTTCGCGCGATCGCGGCCGGCCCTTCGAATTCCCGCTCGGCGCCGGGCGCGTCATCAAGGGCTGGGACCAGGGCGTGGCGGGGATGAAAGTCGGCGGACAACGCACCCTGGTGATCCCACCCGAGCTGGGCTATGGCGCGCGCGGTGCCGGCGGCGTGATCCCGCCCAACGCCACGCTGGTGTTCGACGTCGAACTGCTTGCCGTACGCTAAGGCGGCGGCGCCCATGCATCGCGCGCCGCGGCACCACACCCCATGGGCGCCATCCTCGTCGTAGTAAACAATCCCGCGGACTGGCCGCTGTCCATTCCGGGTGTGGCGGTGGTTGCCGCGCGCGATTACCTGGGCGCCCCCGCCAGCGCCGACAGACGTGCGAAGGTATATAACCTGTGCAAGTCGTACCGCTACCAGAGCCTGGGCTATTACGTTTCGCTGCTGGCCGAAGCGCGCGGCCACAAGCCGCTGCCGCGCGCCAGCACCATCGAAGACCTGCAATCCGCCAACCTGCTGCGGCTGCTCACCGAAAACCTGAAGGAAACGGTGCAGCGCATGCTGACGCCGCTGGCAATGGATACGCTGGAATTCGACGTGTACTTTGGCGCCTGCCCGGAACCGCGATATCGTCAGTTCTGCCGGCAGATTTTCAACCTGTTGCAAGCGCCGTTGTTGCGCATCCATTTCGTGCGCCGCGACAACCTGTGGCGGCTGCGCGGCGTTCGCCTGCTCGGTACTGGTGACATCCCTGCCGCGCAAAAGGACTGGGCGCTGCAGGCCGCTGCGGAGTTTTTTCAAGCACATCGTCCGCTGCGCCGCCCCGCGCCGCGCTTCGATCTCGCCATCCTGCACGACCCAGACGATGCCGAACCGCCCTCCAACGCTCAGGCCATGCGCAAATTCCAGCAGGCTGCCGACAAGCTCGGCCTGCATGCCGAACTTATTACCCATGCCGACTTCCAGCGCCTGCCACAATTCGACGCACTGTTCATCCGCTCCACCACCGGCGTCAACCACTATACCTACCGCTTCGCACGGCGTGCTGCCGCGGAAGGTCTGGCGCTGATCGACGACCCCGACTCCATCCTCAAGTGCAACAACAAGGTTTACCTCGCCGAGCTGCTCGCCGCCCATGGCGTCGCCACGCCGCGCACACTCGTCGTACATCGCGGCAACGTTGATAACATCGCAACCACGCTGGGCCTGCCCTGCGTGCTCAAGCTGCCCGACAGCGCCTTTTCGCTGGGCGTGTTCAAGGCGGAAAACGAAAGCGAACTGCGCCAGCATGCGAATGCCCTGCTGGCCAGGTCGGAACTGATCGTCGCCCAGGAATACCTGCCCACCCCGTTCGACTGGCGCATCGGCATTCTCGACCGGCAGCCACTGTTCGCCTGCCAATATTTCATGGTGGACGGCCACTGGCAAATCATCCAGCACAACCTCGAAGGCACGCTGCGGGAAGGCGCCACCGTGGCGGTGCCGCTGGATGAAGTGCCGCCGGCAGTGATGAAACTCGCACTCAAGGCCGCCGGCCTGATCGGCGATGGCTTCTATGGCGTCGACGTGAAACAGAGCGGCAGGCGCTGCTGCGTGATCGAGGTCAACGACAACCCCAATGTCGATGCCGGCAATGAGGATGGCGTGCGTGGCGACACGCTCTACCGTGACATCCTCGCCGTGCTGCTGAAGCGCATCCAGAACAGGCAGTCAAAATAGCATCCAGTACGCCAGCCCCGCCGCACCGCAACCGAGGATCACCAGGATGATGCCCGCCTCAGCTCGCCTATCAGGAGGCGATCCACCCGGACACCCCGGCAGAACGCAAAGCACTCCTTCAACAATCGCTGCTCGAATACTGCCAACTGGACACGCTGGCGATGGTTCAAATTGCGCATTTCTTTTCCGGTCAATTTCGCAAAGCATAGCTTCGCAGCAATCCGGAATGGCTCCGAATGGAGAACGGTTAACTACAACCATTTTCCGGATTGTAAAGAAATGTGCCACGCCTCAGGAATGTGCGCTTGATGGTTTGCCCATTTCGCCGGCCAGATACAGCCAGGTGTCCACCACCGTATCCGGGTTGAGCGAGATGCTGCCTATGCCCTGCTGCAACAGCCATTGCGCGAGGTCGGGATGGTCGGACGGTCCCTGACCGCAGATGCCGATGTATTTGCCCTGCTTGTTGCACGCCTCGATCGCCAGCGAGATCAGCCGCTTCACCGCCGGGTTGCGCTCGTCGAAGCCACCGGCAACGATGCCGGAATCGCGATCTATGCCCAGCGTCATCTGGGTGAGGTCGTTGGAACCGATGGAAAAACCATCGACGTATTCCAGGAATGCCTCCGCCGACAGTGCGTTGGACGGGATCTCGCACATCATGATCAGGCGCAGGCCGTTCTCCCCGCGCTTCAATCCGTTCTTCCCCAGTTCAGTCACCACCGCGCGGAGTTCCTCGACGGTGCGCACGAACGGGATCATCACCTCGATGTTGGTCAGCCCCATGTCGTCTCGCACCCGCCTGATGGCGCGGCATTCGAGCGCAAAGCAATCGGCAAATTGCGGCGCGATGTAGCGCGACGCGCCGCGGAAACCGATCATCGGGTTTTCCTCGCGCGGCTCGTATTGCGCGCCGCCGGTCAGGCTGGAATATTCATTCGACTTGAAATCGGAAAAGCGCACGATCACCGGCTTGGGCCAGAACGCTGCGCCCAAGGTGGCCACGCCCTCGGTCATCTTGTCGACGTAGAAGCTCACCGGGTCGGCATAGCCCGCTATCCTTTTCTCGATCTCGGCTTTCACCTCCGCCGGCACATTGGGATAAGCCAGCGCCGCGCGGGGGTGGATGCCTATGGTGCGGGCGATGATGAATTCGATGCGCGCCAGCCCCACGCCTTCGTTGGGCAGCGACTGGAATTCGAAGGCGAGTTCGGTGTTGGCGATGTTCATCATCAGTTTGAGCGGCAGCTTGGGCATAGTCGTCACCGCCACCTCGCTCACCTCGACTTCGAGTTTGCCTTCGTAAACGTTACCGGTGTCACCCTCGGCGCATGACACCGTTACCGGCTGGGCCTCCCGCAGCTTCGTAGTGGCATCACCGCAACCCACCACCGCCGGGATGCCCAGTTCGCGCGCCACGATGGCGGCGTGGCAGGTGCGCCCGCCGCGATTGGTGACAATGGCGCTGGCGCGCTTCATCACCGGCTCCCAGTCCGGGTCGGTCATGTCGGTCACCAGCACGTCACCGGGTTTGACGCGCGACATCTGTGTCGCGTCAACGACCAGGCACACCGGACCCGTGCCGATTTTCTGGCCGATGGCGCGCCCCTCGACCAGCACGGTCGATTTACCCTTCAGCTTGTAGCGGCGCAACGGGCCGGAACGCGCGCGCGCCTTCACCGTCTCCGGGCGCGCCTGCAAAATATAGAGCTTGCCGTCGGCGCCATCCTTGCCCCACTCGATGTCCATGGCGCGGCCATAGTGATTTTCGATCGCCACGGCATAGCGTGCCAGCTCTTCCACTTCGGCATCGTTGATGCAAAAGCGTGCACGCTCGGCAGCGCTGGTGTCCACCACGCGCACCGGCCGCGCGCCATGCGCCGCGTCGGCCAGAATCATCTGGATCGCTTTTTCGCCCAGGCTGCGCTTGAGTATCGCCGGACGCCCCTCTTTCAGGCCACGTTTGTATACATAAAACTCGTCCGGGTTGACCGCACCCTGCACCACGGTTTCGCCCAGCCCGTAGGCGGCGGTGACAAACACCACCTGATCGAAACCGGATTCAGTGTCGAGCGTGAAGATCACGCCGGAGGAGCCAATGTCGCTCCTCACCATGCGCTGCACGCCGGCGGAAAGCGCCACCTCGGCATGGACGAAACCCTTGTGCACGCGGTAGGCGATGGCACGGTCGTTGTAGAGCGAGGCGAACACGTCCTTGACTGCGGCCAGCACGTTATCGAGGCCGCGCACGTTGAGGTAGGTTTCCTGCTGGCCGGCGAAAGAAGCGTCAGGCAGGTCCTCGGCGGTGGCGGAAGAGCGTACCGCCACCGCGATCTCGGCACCGGCGCTGCGCTGCATCGCCAGGAAGGCATCGCTGATTTCCTGCTGCAAGCGCGGCGGCAGCGATGCTTCCACGATCCATTGTCGGATTTGCGCGCCGGTCTGCGCCAGTGCGGTCACATCGCCGACGTCCAGGGCGTCGAGCGCGGCATAGATTTTCTTGTCGAGGTTGCCCTGCGCGAGAAAATCGCGGAAGGCCTGCGCGGTGGTAGCAAAGCCGCCCGGCACGCGCACCCCCGCTTGCGTCAACTCGCCGATCATCTCGCCCAGCGAGGCATTCTTGCCGCCGACGCGCCCGACGTCGCTCATGCGCAGTTCTTCAAAACCGATGACGTAGCCGCTCATGCCCCCTCCTTCCGCATTTGCATCGAAAAGGTTTCGCCGGTATTTTACAGGCTCCCCCCTTTTTGCATAGCCATAACATGTCAGGCAGGCGCAGTGCATTCTTCGTTTCCGACCGCACCGGCATCACTGCGGAAATGCTGGGCCACAGCCTGTTGATCCAGTTCGACGCGGTGGCGTTTCGGGAAACGACGCTACCCTACGTCGACACGCCGGAAAAAGCGCACGCGGCAGTGGCCACCATCAACCGCGCCGGCCAGCTCGACGGCGTGCGCCCGCTGGTGTTCGCCACGCTGATGGACGCGGAACTGAACCACATCGTTTCCACCGCCGACGCCTGCCATCTCGACTGTCTGCACCATTTCCTGGCGCCACTGGAAGCCGAACTGGGCACGCCCGCAACACGCGCCATGGGACGTTCGCACAGCCTGCACCACATGCCGGACTACCATGAGCGCATCGAGGCAGTGAACTACGCGCTCATCCACGACGACGGCGCCTCAGTGCGTGAACTGGCAGCGGCCGATCTGATCCTGGTCGGCGTGTCGCGCTGCGGCAAGACGCCGACCTGCCTGTACCTGGCGCTGCAATACGGCATCCGCGCCGCCAACTACCCGCTGGTGGAGGAAGATTTCAAGAGTGCGCAACTACCTGAGAAGCTGCGCCCGCTGAAAGCCAAGCTGTTCGGGCTGACTATCGAGGCGACGCGCCTGTCCCACATCCGTGCCGCACGCAAGCCGGACAGCCGCTATGCCACGCTCCATCATTGCCGCTTTGAAGTGCACGCGGCAGAAGCATTGATGCGCCAGCACGGCATCGAATATCTGGATACCAGCGACAAGTCGGTGGAGGAAATCGCCACCACGGTGCTGCATCGTACTGGACTCGACCGGAAGATTTATTAGAGTCCACCCCGAAATCTGCTGTGCATACGTGATCCAGGGTCGGGCGGTGCTCGGAATCCTCATGTATTCCCATATTACACTCCGGTTCCCGAGCCCCCTCCGACTGATGTACGCTCGCTACGATTTTGAAGTGGGTTCTATCTAGGTGGGAATGGCATTGCTGTCTGCCGCACCCGCTCGAACAGGCACACCGCCGCGGCGGCAGCAGCATTGAGCGATTCGACGCCACCCGGCATGGGGATGGACACCCGCTCGCCGGCGATCGCGAGCAAATCGGGAGAAACACCCGCGCCTTCGTTGCCTATCACCCACGCTACCGGACCGGTGAAATCAATCTCATACAACGTCTGCCGCGCATCCAGCATAGCCGCCACCACCTTGCCGCGGAAGGCGCGTGCCACCTGCGCCAGGTCGGCATGCTCCACCAGCACTGTATGGAAATGCGCGCCCATACCGGCACGCAGCACCCTCGGCGACCAGGCATCGGCACAACCCTTGGAAAGATAAACGCACTGCACGCCGGCTGCAGCGGCGGAGCGCAGCATGGAACCGACGTTGCCGGGATCCTGGATATCTTCCAGCAGCAGGCAGAATTCCGCGTCCGGCACCGCATGCCGCCTGGGAATCGCGATCTGCGCCAGCACGCCGGTCGGAGTCTGCACCGGCGCGACGGCATCGAACAGATCGTCGCTCATCGTCACCGCCGGCGCCACGCGCTCGAGCAGCGCGCGGATTTCCGCATCGTCGCACGCCGATTCGCTCGCCACCAGCACTTCCGGCACGCCGCCGGCATGCAGGAACGCCTCCACCAGATGGATACCATCGAGCACGGTGTGGCCGGTCTTGCGCCGCTCGCGCGCGGAGGTGATCAGCTTAGAGAGGGATTTGAACAGCGGGTTGTCGCGCGACGAAATGTGTTTCATCGGTCGCAGCGACCCAGCGATTCGGCGGCGCAGAGCCTCCCGTCGTGCCAGCGCGCCCCACCCAGCAGGGCATCGTCGAGTACGGCGTCGTCGAGCTCGGCCTCGCGCAGGTCCGCGCCACGCAGGTCGGCGCCGCGCAGATCGGCATGGTTCAGGCTCGCGCCCAGCAGGGCGGCACCGCGCAGGTCGGCAAACGACAGGTCGGCATCGCGCAGGTTAGCGTAAACCAGGTTGACGCGCGCCATCTGCGCGCCGTTGAGCTTGGCCTTGACGAGCGTGGCGCCATTGAGGTTGGCGTCTTCGAGTATGGCGCCACCCTTGTCGCAACCACGCCAGTTGACGTTGGGCAACGGCGGCGCGGCACAATCCGCCTTGCCGCTCGCCAGATACACCTTGAGCGTGCTTTCGGGCTGCAACAGCCACAGCCCCAGCACGACAATCGCGACCAGCCCCATCAGCAGCCAGAAAAAACGCAGATGACTGCCGTTGCGGACGGGAATGGTACGCAACTCCTCGCGTATGGCACGCAAGGATGTCATCTCTGGAGGCTCGTCCTCGCGCCGGTCCTTGCCCGCACGCTTGCCGCCAGCTTCGTCACGCTTGCGCCGGCGGTCCGCCAGCACACGCTCATCCGCCCAGCGCTTGGCGGCGGCAAGCCGCTCCAGCTGCCAGTCCACCTCCTCCTGCTCCGCGACAGGCGAGGAAACGGTCTTGGGCAGGACATCAAACTCGCCCCACTCCGACAGCGGCCGCCACTCTGTCTGGTCCGGGCTGGCTTCATCCTCTGGACGCAGCCGCCCCAGCAGCAGGAAATCCAGCACCGTCTGGCGTGGATAAGGCCCGCTGATGCGTTCACCGTGGCGGCAATACCATAATTTTTGTGAGCTCACGTTATGTTCGGACTGGGAATAATGCATGAACATGGCGCAGCATAATCAAGGCAGGAGAGTTCGTCCATGCCATCAACTTACTTCGGTGCCGGTAGCTCCGGCGTCTGCGGCAGCAGCGGCAACCAGCACGCCGCCGGCGGCACACCGTACCACTCCCATTCGCGTGCCACGGCCAGCGCGATATGGTAGACGTGGTTGCGCGCCTCCTGATCTGCCAAGCCGAGCATTTTTTTCATTTCGGCAAAATCGTCCGGCAATGCGGCATCGAACCAGCCATGTGCGGAATGGCGCGCCAGCGCCACCGCCAGGTGCACCGTCTGCACGCGCGGTACCTCGGCATGGCGGTCATCCATGAGCGCCTGCAACAGCGACGGCAGGCGCCATTCCCTGGCCAGCGCCAGTTGCAGGTCGGCCAGTTCCAGACCGAGTATCGCCTTCTGCGCCACCGCGCTGCGCAGCCTGCGATCCGCCTGCATCATGCGCTCAATGCGCATCGCCAGTTCCGGGGCCACGCACCAGATCAGCATCTCCGCGAGATCATGCAACAGCGCGGCAACGTATACCTCCTCGGATTCCACGTCGTGGCGCAATGCCGACCACTCCCTGGCATACATCCCGGCATGGCGCGCGCGACTCATCACCCGCATCAGCCCCTGGTATGCATAAGGATATTCCTTGAGGGCATCCTCGATCACCGGCAGGTTGGCAAAACTTCGGAAGAACGGCGTAATGCCCAGCATCATGATGGCATGTTCGATGGTGGTGATTTCCGCGAACTTGCCGCCGCGCCGACGGCTTTGCAGGTAACGCAGCAAGCGCAGCGTCATCATCGGATCGTGCATCACCAAGCTGGAAATGTCGCGCGCGTTGACGTTGTCCTCGTCGCGCCTGAGCTTGGCCAGTTCTGTCATGGTACGGCGCAGCACGGGCAAATCGGCCTGACCCAGATACACCACCCATGCCTCTTTGCTGTGCAGCGGCGCCGTGATCATGACTGTCGCCCCCCCATGCGCCAGACATGCAGCACGCTGCTGGCGCCGTCACCGAGTGGGATGGAACAATCCGGCTGCACGCCGGGCACCGGGAAACTGTTGCTGATGAACAGGCTGCCGGCAGCCATCTCGTGCTGCGCCTTGTCCCACAACCGCGCCATCGGCACTGGCGACAGGTAGGCATAGACCACGTCGTAAGCCGACAGATCGTGCCGCCATAAATCTCCCCAGCGCACCTCGCAATTGCCACGCCCCAGCGCGGCGCGCAGCCGGCTTACCAGGAACGGCAGCGGCGCGGATTCGATGCCGACGAAGCGGCCGTCGCCGCGCATCCCGGCCAACCCGGCAACCATGCTGCCGACGCCGCAACCCAGATCGGCGAATGCGAAAGCTCGGCCTTGCGGCAGCAATCTGGCCACCTGCTGCCACGCCAGGCTGCTGGACAGGTAAAGCGGCACCTGGCTGCGATAAGCGCCCCAATACACCAGCGCCAGCATGATGAACCCGCCCAGGAACCAGTGCGGCGACAATTGCAGGGAAGCAACCAGCCACACGGCCGGCATGAACAGGAACTGCATCGGCCACCACCATGGTGCCAGTCGCAGGCCATAGCCGAGCAGCGCCGCCGCGCCGCCCTGTGCCAGCGCCCAGGCCAGGGTGCCGGCGTGCAGCGGTGTTAGCGCAAGCAGGCCGGCGGCGATGACCTGCGCCGCCAACGCCAGCAGCGCAGGCGGGATACGCGACCTGGCGTAACCATCACGCACCAGCTGCATGGCTCGCCTCCTGCATCAAGCTGGTTTGTTGCGGCGCCTCACCGGCATTCACACCCTCCTTGGTGATCGCATCCTCGGTTTTTTTGTTCATCACCACGATGGTGATGCGGCGGTTGATCGGATTGAAGGGATTGTCCTTGTCGAATGGCACCGCCGATGACAGCCCGACCACGCGCAGGATACGCTTCTCGTCCATACCGCCGACCAGCAGTTCGCGCCGTGCCGCGTTGCTGCGGTCGGCGGAAAGCTCCCAGTTGCTGTAGCCGGTCTCGCCACCGGAATACGGCGTCGCGTCGGTGTGCCCGGCCAGGCTGATGCGGTTGGGCACGTCGTTCAGCGCCTTGCCGATTTCATGCAGGATATCCTTGCTGTAGGGTTGCAGCCTGGCGCTGCCGCTGGAAAACATCGGCCGGTTCTGCTCGTCCATGATCTGGATGCGCAGGCCCTCGCTGGTAATGTCGATCAGTATCTGCTTCTTGAACTGGTTAAGGAAAGGGTTGGCCTCGATCGCCTTTTGCAGCTTTTCTTCCAATTCCTTCAGCTTGGCGGCCTCTTGCTTGGCCAGGTCCTCCTCGATTTTCTTCAGGTCGATGGTTTTCTTCTCGGCCTCGCTCTGGCCCTTTTTCATCTGACCGGAACTCCGCGACAGGTCGGTGCCGCCTCCCTTGATGATGCTGGTCGCATCGCCGCTGCCGGAACCGCCCGACAGCGCCACCTTGAGCGGCGTCTTGAAGTACTCGGCGATGCCTTGTAAATCGCCCTTGGTGGTGGAACCAAGCAGCCACATCAACAGGAAAAACGCCATCATCGCGGTAACAAAGTCGGCATAGGCGATTTTCCACGCACCGCCATGATGGCCGTGCGCCGCCTTCTTGACGCGCTTGACGATAATCGGGCGCTGGCTGTCGTCGCTCATCGCCTACTTGCCCTTGCGCTGCTTAACTTCGTCTTCCAGTTCGCGGAAAGTCGGGCGTTCTGTTGAATACAGCACCTTGCGCCCGAATTCGACCGACACCTGCGGGGCATAGCCGTTCAGGCTGGCGAGCAACGTCACTTTCATGCACTCGAACATCTTGGTCGACTCGCTCAATTTCTGCTCGAGCAGGCCGGCCAGCGGGCTGACGAAACCGTAGGAAAGCAGGATGCCGAGAAAGGTGCCCACCAGGGCATGGGCGATCAGGATGCCGAGCTCGGCCGGCGGCAGGCCAACCGATTCCATGGTATGCACCACGCCCATCACCGCGGCTACGATGCCGAACGCCGGCATGCCGTCGCCCAACTTGGACAGCGCGTTGACCGGCCCCTCGCCTTCGTGGTGATGGGTCTCGATTTCATTGTCCATCAGATTCTCGATCTCGAAAGCATTCAGGTTACCGCCCACCATCAGGCGCAGATAGTCGGTGAGGAATTCGACGACGTGGTGATCCGCCAGGATTTTCGGGTACTTGCTGAATATGGCGCTTTGCTCGGGCGCATCGATGTCTGCTTCGATCGACATCAGGCCTTCCTTGCGCACCTTGGCAAGGATGTCATACAGCAGCGCGAACAACTCCATGTACAGCGCCTTGTTGTACTTGGATCCCTTCAACAGGGTCGGTAACGCCTTCAGCGTCGCCTTCAATACCTTGGTGTTATTGCCGACCACGAACGCCCCGACCGCCGCCCCGCCTATCATGAGCAATTCGAGCGGCTGGAACAGCGCCGCCAGATGACCCCCGGACAGAGCGAACCCCCCGAAAACCGAACCCAGGACGATGACGTAACCGATCAATACAAACATTTCCGATCCCTCGCGCTAAGGACGTGCATGCTCCACAGCATGACACCGTCACGCTAGGAATAACGGTTGAAAAAGCGGGGACTTGAGGGAAACGGAAAACGGGCGGAAACGCTCAGAAACTCTCGCCTGCGGTGGCAATGACGATGTTGGCCAGCCCCAGGGTCAGGTTGATGGCAATTAATACCCGGATTCTCGCCAGGGCCTTGGCCGCATTAGGCCAGTCCTGGGCGGCCACGTAGTGCCTGAGCCTGGCATAAGGCACGAAAAACACATAGAGGAATATCAGCACCATCATGGCGCCGACAAAAAACATGGCTCGGATGTTGTCGGGCGAGCTTTCAAAACCACCGAACTGGCCGAAAAACATCATCAGGCCGCTCGCCGTCACCAGGACGACGGCAATCCATACCCAGGTGAAAAAGCGCGCAAACACGCCGTCCCACAACGTAAGGCGGTGCGGCGGCTCCAGCAACTGCACCGCCGCCGGGCGCAATGCCATGTAGGCGAAGAACATGCCACCCACCCACACCGCCACCGACAACAGATGTGCAGCCAGAGGTAGTCCGAATTCCATGATCACATCTCGAACAGGTGCTGTTGTGCCACCGTCGCCCGCACCGGCGCAAAACTCAAGCGGTGTACCGGGCTTGCGCCATGCTTCGCCAGTGCAGCCAGATGCTGCGGTGTGGGGTAGCCCTTGTGGCAATCGAAGCCATACTGAGGGAAACGCTGATGCAGGTCAAGCATGGCGGCGTCGCGCGCGGTCTTGGCGAGGATGGATGCCGCCGAGATGGCGGCCACCTTGCCGTCGCCCTGCACGATGGCTTGGCTGGGAATGCCAGTCTGCGGGCAATGCAGGCCATCCACCAGCACCTGGTGCGGCTGCACGCGCAAGGTCAGCACCGCGCGGCGCATCGCCAGCAGCGTGGCTTGCAGGATGTTGAGGCTGTCGATCTCCCCAACTTCGGCAAAAGCCACCGCCCAGGCCAGCGCACGTTCGCGTATCAGCGGGGCGAGCTGGTCACGCTGTTTTTCGGAAAGCTTTTTGGAATCCGCCAGCCCTTCGACGGGGCGGGCATCATCGAGGATCACCGCCGCGGCGCTCACTGGGCCGGCCAGCGGCCCGCGTCCAGCTTCGTCGACACCGCAGATCAGCAGCGCCGCATTCACGTCGCTTCACGCAGGTAAGGCAGCAGCGCCTGCGCGGCGCGCTCGCCAGCGTTCTGCCGCAGTTCAAGGTGCAACGACAGGAAGCGCTGTTCCAGGCGCCGTTTGACCACTTCATCATGCAGCAGATTGAGCAGCGCCTGCGCCAGGTTCTCCGGGGTAGCGTCGTCCTGCAATATTTCCGGCACCACGAACTCGCCGGCCAGGATGTTGGGCAGGCCGACGTAGGGCAGGTATTTCTTGCGTCGCATGATCGCCCACGACAGCTTCGGCATTTTGTAAGTGATCACCATCGGTCGTTTGAGCAGCGCCGCCTCCAGTGTGGCGGTACCCGACGCCACCAGGACGATGTCGGCCGCCGCCATGGCATCGTGGGCGTGGCCGAACAGCACGGTGAGCGGCAGCTCGAAAGCATGGTTACGGTAGATCGCGGCCTCGAACAGGTTGCGCGTCTCGCGCGAAATCAGCGGCACCAGAAATTGCGCATCGGGAAGCTTCTCCGCCATGAGCATCGCAGTGCGGATGAACAGATCCGTCATCTGCCTGACCTCGCTCTGACGGCTGCCCGGCAGCAGCGCGATCACCGGGATGTTGGCAGGCAAACGCAACTGCTCGCGCGCCGCCGCACGGTCGGCTTTTTCCGGCAACATGTCGGCAAGCGGATGGCCAACGTAGTGCGCGCCAATGCCGGCCCGCTCCAGCAACGGCGCCTCGAAGGGAAACAACGCCAGCACTTCCGCCACGGCGCGCCTGATCTTGTGAATGCGCTCGCCGCGCCATGCCCAGATCGAGGGGCACACGTAATGCACGGTGGGAATGCCCCCCGCCTTGAGCGCACACTCCAGGTCGAGGTTAAAATCGGGTGCGTCGACGCCGACGAACACATCGGGACGCTCCGCAAGGAAATAGCTGCGCAGCTTGTTGCGGATACCGACGATTTCGCGGTAGTGGCGCAGCACTTCGACATAGCCGCGCACCGCGAGCTTTTCCATGGGGAACAGCGTCCGCATGCCCAGCGCCTGCATCTTGGGGCCGCCGATGCCGATGAACTCAGCGCCCGGCAGGTACTGGCGCAGCGCCTGTATCAGCAGGCTGCCGAGCATGTCGCCCGAAGCTTCCCCGGCGACGATACCGATGCGAGGTTTTCTTTCTGCCATGACAACCACTCAGCGCACGATGCCGCGCTTGGCATGCTCGAGGAAATCGAGCAGCACCCGCACCTCGTCACAACCATGCGCCAGACCGGCGATTTCCCGCTTCGCCTCGTCCAGCGACAACCCGGATTTGTACAGTGCTTTGTAGGCGCGCTTGATGGCGAGGATGGCCTCTGCGGAAAAACCGCGCCGCTTCAAGCCTTCGCTGTTGATGCCGTGCGGGCGGGCGGTGTTGCCTGAAGCGGTGACGTAAGGCGGCACGTCCTGGAACAGGATACTGCCCATGCCGGTGATGCTGTGCGCGCCGATGCGGCAGAACTGATGCACCACGGTGAAGCCGCCGAGGATGGCGTAGTCGCCGACGTAAACATGGCCGGCAAGCTGGGCATTGTTGGCGAAGATGGTATGGTTGCCGACTTGGCAGTCGTGCGCCAGATGCACATAGGCCATCACCCAGTTGTCGTTGCCCAGCCGCGTCACGCCGACATCCTGTGCAGTACCGCAATTGAAGGTGCAGAACTCACGTATGGTGTTGTTGTCACCGATTTCCAGCCGCGTCGGCTCGCCGTTGTATTTCTTGTCCTGCGGGATTTCCCCCAGAGACACGAACTGGAAGATGCGGTTGTTGCGACCGATGCGGGTATGTCCGGTGATCACCGCATGCGGCCCGACCTTGGTGCCGGCACCAATCTCGACGTGCTCGCCGACCACCGTGTAAGCACCGATCTCGACGTCGTCGGCGAGGCGCGCGCCGGGATGGATGACAGCGCTGGGGTGCCGCATCACAGCGCCCGTATCGTGCACATCAATTCGGCTTCCGCTACCACCTGTCCGTCCACCTTGGCCTGCGCGGAAAACTTCCAGATGCCACGCACGTTGCGCGTGATGGCAACGTGGAAATGCAGTTGGTCGCCGGCGCTGACCGGGCGCTTGAAGCGCGCATTGTCGATGCCGACGAAATAGTAAACCGACTGGTCGTCAGCCTGGGTGCCGAGGGTCTTGAATGAGAGGATCGCCGCCGCCTGCGCCATCGCCTCGATGATGAGCACGCCAGGCATCACCGGGTGGTGCGGGAAATGCCCGGCGAAAAACGGTTCGTTGATGGTGACGTTCTTAAGCGCCACGATGTCCTTGCCCGGATCGCACTCCAGCACCCGGTCGATCAGCAGGAACGGATAGCGGTGCGGCAGGTAACGCAGTATTTCATGTATGTCCATGTTCTCCCATGCCCGTGGCAGGTCTCGTCATTTTTCGGTACGTTTGTGCAATTCGTGGATTTCGCGCGCCATGCGATCCAGCCTGCGCAGGTGCACCGCATTCCTGCGCCAGGCCTGGTGCGCTTCAAAAGGATAAACTGCGGTATAGGCACCCGCCTTGTCGATCGACTTGCCGATCAGGGTGCCGGCGGAAATGTCGACGTGGTCGGCGATCTGCAGATGCCCGAGGATGATGGCGCCGCCACCGATGCGACAATGGCGCCCGATTTTCGCGCTGCCGGCAATGCCGACGCAGCCGGCGATGGCGGTGTGCGCGCCAATGTGCACGTTGTGCGCCACCTGGATCTGGTTGTCGAGCTTGACGCCTTCCCCGATCACGGTGTCGTCGAGCGTGCCGCGGTCTATGGTGGTATTGGCGCCGATCTCGACGTCGTCGCCGATCACCACGCCGCCGATCTGCGGAATCTTCAGCCAGCGCTCCTGCTCCATGGCGACACCGAAACCGTCGGCGCCGATCACCGAGCCGGAGTGGATGATGACGCGGCTGCCGATGGTGCAGCCGTGGTAAACGGTGACGCGCGGGTACAACCGGCAGTCGTCGCCCACCATGCTGTCATCCCCCACGCACACACCTTCACCGATCACGCTGCGCGCGCCGATACGCGCGCGCTCGCCGATGCAGGCCAGTGCGCCCACGCTGGCACTGGCGTCGATCACCGCGCTGGCGGCGACCACGGCGCCGGGATGAATGCCGGCAGCCACCGGCCTGGCAGGGTGCAGCAACGCGGAGATGCGCGCGAAATAGGCATAGGGGTTGTCGCAGACAATACGCGGCAATGCGCTGGCGTCGCGCTCGGCGCGCCCGACGATCAATGCGCCGGCGCGGGTGGAGGTCAGCTGGCTGCGGTATTTGGCGTTGGCGAAAAAGGCAATGTCGGCGGGGCCGGCCGATTCCAGCGTCGCCACGCGCTGCACCGCCACCGCACCATCGCCCACCACCTCGCCGCCGAAGCGCGCGGCCAGTTCCGCCAGGCTGTAGCTACGGCATTCGCTCATCGACCGGACGCATTATTTGTCGGCAAGCGCCTTCAGCACTTTTTCGGTTATGTCGATGCGGCCGCTCTTGTACACCGCGTCCTGCAGGATGAGGTCGTACTGCTCGCTCTCGGCGATGCCCTTGATCACCTTGTTGACGCGCTCCAGCAGCGTGGCCAGCTTTTCGTTGCGGCGCATGTTGAGGTCCTCGCGCGCCTCGCGCTGGATGCGCTGGAAGTCGCGGTTGATCTGCGCCAGCTTCTGCTCCTTGGCGCGCCGCTCGGAATCCGCCATGGTCATGTTTTCCTTTTCCAGCTCGGCCTGCAGGGCCTTGGCCTGGTCGGACATTTTCTTGAGATCCTGGTCCTTGGGCGCGAACTCCGCCTCCAGCTCCTTCATCGCCTTCACTGCCGGCGCCGCTTCGCGCAGGATGCGCTCGGTATCGACAAAACCGATCTTGTACTCGGCGGCCGCCTGCGCCGCACCGCCCATCAACAGGCAAGCCAACCAGGAAAATATGATTTTCTTCACAACCCCCTCCTCTACTCGTCTAGAACGCCGACCCCAGTGTGAACTGGAAGCGCTCGGTACGGTCGCCGGGCTTCACGTTGAGCGGCCTGGCAAAGCTGAATTTGAGCGGCCCGATCGGCGAAAACCAGCTCAGCGCCACTCCGGTGGAGTAACGCAGTTCATCGGTGCGGAAACTGGTGTCCGCCATGCCGGCGTCAACGAACACGCTCAGGCGCACCGCCTTGTCGTTCTTCATCCCGGGCATGGGGAACAACAACTCGGCATTGCCGACCACGCGTCGCGTGCCCCCCAGGGAATCGCCGTTGGCATCCTTGGGGCCGAGCGAACTGCCGGAATAACCACGCACCGAGGTGCTGCCGCCAGCGAAAAAGTTCTTGAAGAACGGCAGCGGCCTGCCGCCGTAGCCATCCCCCATGCCGGCCTCGCCGTTCAGGAACAGCGTCAACTCCCTGCCGAAAGGATAATACCACTGATGCTGATAGGATAGCTTATAGTATTTGAGTGTGCCGCCCGGCAGGCCGGACTCGGCAAACACACGCTGCATCTTGCCCTTGGTCGGGTAAAGCACGCTGTCGCGCTCGTCGCGCACCCAACCGGCAGTGCCCAGAACGGTGAGGTTGTGGCTGCCGAAGGTGTTGACGTAATCGACAAAGCGCAGCGGGCTGTTGTCATACACGGTCAGCGCCGTGCTTTCCACGCCCAGGCCATAGTTGATGGTGTCCGATTCCGAGATCGGCACGCCGAAACGCATGTTGCCGCCGACGCTGGCGGTGCTGTAGCTCGCCACCGCCAGCGAGGTGGGATCAGTGTTGCGCTGGTAGATGTCGAAGCCTCGGCTAACGCCTTCCGGCGTGTAATAGGGGTTGGTATAGGACAGGGCGTAGACCTTGTTGACCTTGCCGCTATTGACCTGCACCGAAATATGGTTGCCGGTGCCGAACAGGTTGTCCTGCGATACCGCGCCGGTGATCACGAGCTTTTCCGAGCTGGAAAAGCCGGCGCCCAGGGTGATGTTGCCGGTCGATTTCTCGGTGACGTTGAGGTTGACGTCGACCTGGTCGGTCGTGCCTGCCACCGCCGGGGTCTCGATGTTGACGTCGGAAAAATAGCCCAGCCGGTCAACGCGCTGCTTGGATCGGGTGATCTTGTCGGTGGCGTACCAGCCGCCCTCCATTTGACGCATTTCGCGGCGGATCACTTCGTCGCGCGTGCGGTTGTTGCCGGTGATGTTGATGCGGCGCACGTACACACGCCGCGCCGGGTCGATGAAATAGGTAAACGCCACCTCCTGCTTTTCCTTATTGAGCTCGGGCACGGCGTTGACGTTGGCGAAGGCGTATCCCTCGTTACCGAGGCGGTCGCTGATCAGCTTGGTGATTTCGGTGAGGCGCTCGCGCGAGAACACCTCGCCCGGCTTGATCGTCAGCAATGCGCGCAATTCAGCCTCCGGCACCACCAGGTCGCCGGCGAACTTGATGTCGGCGATGGTGTATTTGGCGCCTTCACTCATGTTCACGGTGATATAGATGTCCTTGCGGTCTGGCGTGATAGACACCTGGGTCGAGTCGATGTTGAACTCGAGGTAGCCGCGGTTGAGGTAGTAGGAGCGCAGCGCTTCCAGGTCGGCGGCGAGCTTCTGCTTGGAGTACTGGTCATTTTTGCTAAACCAGGTGAACCAGCCGGAAGTGCGCAGGGTGAACAGGTCGAGCAGCTCGTCTTCCTCGACAAGCTGGTTGCCGACCAGGTTGATCTGTTTGATCTTGGCCGCTTGACCTTCGCTCACGTTGAAGCTGACCGAGACGCGATTGCGCTCCAGCGGGGTGACAGTGGTGGTGATGGTAACGCCGTATTTGCCGCGGCTGATGTACTGGCGCTTGAGTTCCTGCTCGGCCTTATCGAGCAGCGCCTTGTCGAAAATGCGCGATTCCGCCAGGCCGACCTGCTTCAGGCCGGCTTGCAATTGCTCCTTGTCGAATTCCTTGATGCCGTTGAAGCTGATCTTGGCAATGGCGGGTCGCTCCTGCACCTGCACGATCAGCACGTCGGCGTCCATCTCCAGACGCACGTCCTTGAAGAAGCCGGTGGCGTACAGCGCTTTGATGGCGGCGCTGGCCTTTTCCTCATCCATGGTATCGCCGATCTTCACCGGCAAATAGCCAAACACGGTACCGGCCTCGGTACGCTGGATGCCTTCGACGCGAATGTCCTTGACCACGAAAGGCTGGAATGCCCAACCGGGAATGCTGCACATGAAGAACAGCAGCAAGGCACGCAATAGCAATTTCATGATGAGCTGCTCATCAGGCGGTTGATATCGTTATAGATGGCGAACAGCATCAAGGTGAACAGCAGCGCCATGCCGAGACGCTGCCCCAGTTCCATCGCCCGCTCCGACACGGGCCTCCCCCTGACAAACTCGACCGTATAATACATCAAGTGTCCACCGTCCAATAAGGGGATCGGCAGCAGGTTGAGCACGCCCAGGCTGATGCTAATCAGCGCCAGGAAATTCAGGTAGGCGACGCCGCCCACCTGCGCGGATTGGCCGGCATAATCGGCGATGGTGATCGGGCCGCTGATGTTCTTCAGCGACACTTCGCCCATCACCATCTTGCCCAGCATCTTCAGGCTGAACCACGCCATCTCGCCGGTCTTCTCCATCGCCTTGACGAGGCTTACGCCGACCGGGTAGCTGACCTCGACCATCATGTCCTTCATCATTTCGACGTTCATGCGCGGCGCGGTGCCGATGCGCCCCATCTCGCGCCCGCCTTCGCTCACCACCTCCGGCACCACGAGGATGGTTTGCAGGTCGGTGCCGCGCTTGATCTCGATGTCGAGCGGCTTGGCGGGATTGGCCCTCACCCATTCGACGAAATCCTCCCAGTAGCGCACCGGGTAATCGTTGACGCGCAGCACGCGGTCGCCAGACTGCAAGCCGGCGTGCTCCGCCACACTGCCCTCCAGCACCTGCCCGATCACCGCCTCAATGTGCGCTTCGTAGCGCATCAGGCCGAGCGCCACCAGCAAATCACCGCTCATCTCGCCGACGCTCAGCCCGCTCAGGTCGAGAGTGCGCACGGCATCGCGGCCGGCGCTGTCGCGCACCTCGACTTCCACCACGTCCTTGTGCAGCGCGCGCTGCAACAGCGCCCAGCGCACGTCATGCCAGGTCTGCACCGTCGTCCCGCCGACCTTGACGATGTGGTCCTGGTCGGCGAATCCCGCCATCGCTGCAGCGCTGGCATGGGGGGGCTCAGCCACCATGGGCTTCAGCCCCGGCACGCCATGGATGAACAAGACCCAGTAAAACAGAATGGCGAGCAGGAAGTTGGCGAACGGCCCGGCAAACACGATGAAGAAACGTTTGCCCACCGCCTGCCGGTTGAAGGCTCGCGGCAGCTCCTCACGCGCCACTTCACCTTCGCGCTCGTCCAGCATCTTCACGTAGCCGCCCAGCGGGAACGCCGCGATCGCCCATTCGGTCTGGTCGCGCCCGAAGCGGCGCAGCCACAACGGGCGACCGAAACCCACGCAAAAGCGCAGCACCTTGACCCCACTCAAGCGCGCTGCCACGTAGTGGCCAAGCTCGTGGATCACGATCAGAATGCCGAGCGCGACGGCAAAAGCGGCCAGGGTGATGAGGATTTTCATTGCCTGCTCCGCGCCATCCACGCCTGCGCGGCGCGGCGCGCCTGCGCATCGGCATCCAACACCGCCGCCAGCGTATCGGTCGGGCCGCCCGGAATTTCCTGCAACACGCGATCCACCAGTTGCGCGATCTGCCGATAGGCGATGCGACGCTCGAGAAAACCGGCCACCGCGATTTCATTGGCGGCATTGAGCAGCGCCGGCGCGCTGCCGCCCGCCGCCAGCGCCTGGTAGGCAAGCCGCAGACAGGGGAAGCGCGCCGTATCGGGCGCCTCGAAATCCAGGCGCGCCACCTTGAACAGGTCGAGCGGCGCAACCCCGGCCTCGATCCGTTCCGGGTAGGCCAGCGCATACGCGATCGGCGTGCGCATGTCCGGGTTGCCGAGCTGCGCCAGCACCGAGCCGTCGGCATACTGTACCAGCGAATGAATCACGCTTTGCGGATGGATCACCACTTCGATCTGCGTTGGCGCGGCGTTGAACAGCCAGTGCGCCTCGATCACTTCCAGCCCCTTATTCATCATGGTGGCGGAATCGACGGAAATCTTGCGCCCCATCACCCAATTGGGATGGGCGCACGCCTGCTCGGGGGTGACGTCGGCGAGCTGCTCCAATGGCAGCGTGCGGAACGGCCCGCCCGAGGCAGTGAGCAGGATGCGCTCGATGCCGGCGCCCGGAAAATCGCCGGAGAAGCCGTGCGGCAGGCATTGGAAAATCGCGTTGTGCTCGCTGTCGATCGGCAGCAGCTGCGCGCCGCTGTCGCGCACGGTGCGCATGAACAGGTCGCCGGCCATCACCAACGCCTCCTTGTTGGCCAGCAGCACGCGCTTGCCGGCGCGCGCCGCAGCCAGCGTCGGACGAAGCCCGGCAGCGCCGACGATCGCCGCCATCACCGTGTCCACTTCCGGCAACGCCGCCACCTGCTCCAGCGCCTCCATCCCGCACAACACTTCGGTCGTACAGCTGGCCGCAGCGAGCAGGCCGCGCAGTTTTTCCGCCTCGTCCTCCCCCGTCACCACCGCATAGCGCGGCGCAAAACGCAAGCACTGCTCGCACAGCAGGTCGACGCGTGAGTTACCGGTCAGCGCCAGCACGCGGCAGCGTCCGGGATGGCGCGCCACCACGTCGAGCGTGTTGACGCCTATGCTGCCGGTCGAGCCGAGAATGGTGAGATGCCTAGTCAACGCTGGCCTCGGCAAACCTGTAAGCCAGCGCCAGCGCCAGCGGCAGCACTGCGGTGAGGCTGTCGATGCGGTCCAGCACGCCGCCATGCCCGGGAATCAGTGCGCCGCTGTCCTTGGCGCCGGCTTCGCGCTTCAGCCAGGATTCGAACAAATCGCCCACCACGCTGGCCAGGGTCAGCACCCAGAATAGCGGCACCAGTCCCAACGCCATGTTAGCCGGCAGGTTGCGCGGCCAGCCCGCCACCGCCACCGCCACCAGCACGTAAATCGCCACGGCCAGCAGCGCGCCCACCACGCCTTCCACGGTCTTGCCAGGACTGATCGCCGGCGCCAGCTTGTGCCGCCCGTAAGCGCGCCCGACAAAATACGCCGCGCTGTCGGCCAGCCAGACCGCGCCGAGCAGGAACAGCAGGCCGTCGGCGCCGAAGTAATCGCGCCCCATACTCATCGCCGCCCACGCCGGCACCAGCACCATCCAGCCCAGCAGCAACAGGATCAGCGGCTGCCTGAGCGACCAGCGCCGCCACAACCACAGCGGGGCTAGCACTACCCAGAACGCACCGGCCGCCGACACGACCGGGAAAACCAGCAGCGGCTGCCATTTGAGCAGGGTGCATTCCAGCAACACGCCCAGCAGCAGCACGGCGGCGAGCGACCCGCCGAAGCGCGCCAGCCGCGCCCATTCCCACGCCCCCAGGAAAATCACGGCCAGCAGCAGGCCATCCCATGCCCAACCCGGCGCGTAGAACAGCGCGACGAGGAAAAGCGGCAACAATATCAGTGCCGCCAGGATGCGTTGTTTGAGCATGAGTGGCGCGGATCAGCCGGCGTTGCGCTGCGGGTTTTCCGCCGCGGCCAGCTGGTCGCTGGTGCGCCCGAAACGGCGCTCGCGGCGGCTGTAGGAGGCGATCGCCGCGTCGAATGCCGCAGCGTCGAAATCGGGCCACAGTGTATCGGTGAAATACAGCTCGGTGTAGGCCAGTTGCCAGAGCAGAAAATTGCTCACGCGCTGCTCGCCGCCGGTGCGGATGAACAGATCCGGCTCGGGCGCGTAGGCCATTGCCAGATAGGGGGTCAAATCGGCTTCGGTGATGCGCCCGGCCAGTTCTGGATGCTGCTGCAACAGACGGTTGCTCGCCTGCAGGATATCCCAGCGCCCGCCGTAATTCGCGGCGATGGTCAGGGTCAGCCCGCTGTTGTCGCGGGTGCGCTGCTCGGCGTTGGCGATCAGCGCGTTCAGCTTGTCATCGAAACGGGAAAGATCACCGATCACCTTGAGGTGGATATTGTTCTCGTGCAGCTTGCCGACTTCCTGGTCGAGCGCCATCATGAAAAGCTGCATCAGCAATGACACCTCCTCCGCGGGGCGGCGCCAGTTTTCGCTGCTGAAGGCAAACAGGGTAAGGTATTCAACACCGCGCTCGGCGCACAGGCGCACCAGCGTGCGCACCGCATCGACGCCGCGCCGGTGACCGGCGATGCGCGGCAAGAAGCGGTTCTTCGCCCACCTGCCGTTGCCGTCCATGATCACCGCGACATGGCATGGCATGTAACGGGATGGTGGAGTGGCGAGCGTCGAACTGGTATGCATCACACCGCCATTAGATCGGCTTCTTTCGCGTGCAATGCCTTGTCCACTTCGGCGATGTAGCGGTCGGTGAGCTTCTGGATATCTTCTTGGGCGCGGCGCTCATCGTCCTCAGAAATCGCCTTGTCCTTGAGCAGGTCCTTGAGGTTGGCATTGGCGTCACGGCGGATGTTGCGCACCGCCACCTTGGCGTTCTCACCTTCCTGCTTCACTACCTTGACCAGTTCGCGGCGGCGCTCCTCGGTGAGCGGCGGCATCGGCACGCGCACCAGATCGCCCATCGTAGCGGGGTTGAGCCCGAGGTCGGCGTCGCGGATGGCTTTTTCGATGGCAGACGCCATTTTCTTTTCCCATGGCGCCACGCCTATGGTACGCGCGTCGATCAGCGTCAGGTTGGCCACCTGGCTGAGCGGCGTCGGCGTGCCATAGTACTCGACGGTGACATGGTCGAGGATGCCGGTATGCGCGCGGCCGGTACGTATCTTGCCCAAGTCGTTCTTCAGCGCCTCCAGCGCTTTCTGCATTTTCTGTTCGGCGTTTTTTTTCACGTCGGCAATCATGCTCGTCTCCCCCTTTCAAACCTGCACCAAGGTGCCTTCGTCCTGTCCCGTCACCACCCGCTTCAGCGCGCCCGGAGTAAAGATGCTGAACACGCAGATCGGCAGCTTCTGGTCACGGCACAGTGTCAGCGCCGTGGCATCCATGACCTTGAGGTTCTTGATGATGGCCTCGTCGAAAGTCAGGCGCTGGTAGCGCGTGGCAGACGGGTTCTTCTTCGGATCGTCAGTGTACACGCCATCCACCTTGGTCGCCTTGAGCACCAGCTCGACATTCATTTCCATGCCGCGCAACGCCGCCGCGGTATCGGTGGTGAAGAAGGGGTTACCGGTGCCGGCGGCAAAGATCACCACCTTGCCTTCCTCCAGGTAGCGCATCGCCTTGCCGCGGATATAAGGCTCCACTACCTGTTCGATGTTGATCGCCGATTGCACCCGGCTCACCAGGCCGGCGCGGCGCATCGCGTCCTGCAGCGCCAGCGCGTTCATCACCGTGGCCAGCATGCCCATGTAATCGGCGGTCGCCCGGTCCATGCCTGCCGCACCCGGAGCAACTCCGCGGAAGATGTTGCCGCCGCCGATCACCACCGCCACCTCCACGCCCATGTCCGCCACTTCGGCGATCTCGGCGACGATGCGCTCGATGGTGGCGCGGTTGATGCCGTAAGCATCATCACCCATCAATGCCTCGCCGGAAAGCTTGATCAGGATGCGCTTGTAGGCGGCCATGAGGTACCTCTTACTTGCCCGCTGCGGCGGCGGCCTGCGCGGCCACTTCTGCGGCGAAATCACTCTGCTTCTTCTCGATGCCTTCGCCCACCGTGTACATGACGAAGCGCGCCACGGAAGCGCCCTTGCTCTTCAGCAACTGCTCGATGGTCTGCTTGTCGTCCTTGACGAAGGGCTGGCCCAGCAGCGTCACTTCCTTGAGGTATTTCTGCACGCTGCCCTCGACCATCTTCTCCACGATGTTGGCCGGCTTGCCGGATTCGGCCGCCTTCTGCGTCGCCACCGCGCGCTCCTTTTCGATCAGGTCGGCCGGCACCTCTTCCTTGGAAAGAGCCAGCGGCTTGGACGCGGCGATGTGCATCGCCAGGTCCTTGGCCAGCATCTCGTCGCCGCCGACCAGGTCTACCAGCACGCCGATCTTGGAACCGCCGTGCACGTAACTCGCCAGCTTGCCCTGCGCCTGCACGCGCACGAAGCGGCGGATGCTCATGTTCTCGCCAATCTTACCAACCAGGGTGGTGCGCGTCGCCTCGACGCTGGCGCCGCCGATGTTCAGGGCCGACAGCGCGGCCACATCGGCCGGATTGTTCTTGGCAACCAGTTCGGCTAGGTTCTTGGCGAACGCCAGGAAGTCGTCGTTCTTGGCGACGAAGTCGGTTTCGCAGTTCACTTCCACCATCGCCGCCAGCTTGGCGTCGGCAGCCATGTAGATAGCGACCACGCCTTCCGCGGCGACGCGGCTCGCCGCCTTGCTCGCCTTGTTGCCAAGCTTCACGCGCAGGATATCCTCGGCCTTGGCCATGTCGCCGCCCGCCTCGGTCAGGGCTTTCTTGCATTCCATCATCGGCGCGTCGGTTTTCTCGCGCAGATCTTTCACCATGCTTGCGGTAATTTCCGCCATTTTTCCACTCCATCATTGGCAGGCCATGCCTGCGCAGTTATTACAGATAAAGAAAAGGGGCTTGCGCCCCTTTGCCCTGCGTTGCAGACGTTCAGGCCGACCGTTCTTCGCCCTCGCCCTCCACCTCGACGAACTCGTCGCTGACGATCTCGCGGATGATCTGGCTCTTGCCTTCCAGCACGGCATCGGCGATGCCGCGCGCGTACAGGCGGATGGCACGGCTGGAATCGTCGTTGCCCGGGATGATGTAATCCACACCGTCCGGCGAATGGTTGGTGTCGACAATGCCCACCACCGGGATGCCCAGCTTGTTGGCCTCGGTGATCGCGCCCTTCTGGTAGCCAACGTCGATGACGAACAGCGCATCCGGCAGGCCGGTCATGTTCTTGATGCCGCCCAGACTGCGCTCCAGCTTGACCAGTTCGCGCTGGAAGTGCAGCGCCTCTTTTTTCGGCAGCTTGTCGAGCGAGCCGTCCTGCGCCATCGCGTCCATGTCCTGCAAGCGCTTGATCGACTGCTTCACGGTTTTGTAGTTGGTCAGCATGCCGCCCAGCCAGCGGTAATCGACGTAGGGCATGCCGCAACGCGCCGCTTCTTCCTTGATGATCTCGCGTGCCTGGCGCTTGGTGCCGACGAACAGGATAGTGCCCTTGTTGGCCACCAGTTGGCGCACGAACTTGAGCGCGTCCTGGAACAGCGGCAGAGTTTTTTCCAGGTTGACGATATGGATCTTGTTGCGATGACCGAAAATGTACGGCGCCATTTTCGGATTCCAGTAGCGGGTCTGATGACCGAAATGCACGCCCGCTTCGAGCATTTGACGCATGGTAGTACTCATGTTTTCTCCAGTAAGGGTTAGTCCGCCACCCGCGCGCTTCGACCCCGCATGGGCAATTTCAATGACCAATGCGTGGCACCCTCACACGGCAGGTGTGTGTTTTCCCCGCCCGATCCCTCAGGCAGCCCGTAATTGTATCAGTTTCCTGGCTTTTTTCTCAACCGCTATCTGCCTTGCCCAATCCGTGGCGAAACCAAATTGCACTGACAGCACAATTGCACTATTCTGCCGGCTTTCCCTGCACCCTCTGCATCATCATGTCGATCAGCATCAAGACCCCGGATGAAGTCCTGAAAATGCGCGTAGCCGGGCGTCTCGCCGCAGAAGTGCTGGATTTCATCGCGCCGCATGTGCAGGCCGGCATCACCACCGGCGAACTCGACCGGCTGTGTCACGACTACATGGTCAACGTGCAGGGCGTCGTGCCGGCCCCACTCAACTACGCCCCGCCCGGCCACCGCCCCTACCCGAAATCCATCTGCACCTCGGTCAACCACGTGGTCTGCCACGGCGTGCCCGGCGAAAAGAAACTGAAAAACGGCGACATCGTCAACATCGACATCACCGTGATCAAGGACGGCTACCATGGCGACACCAGTCGCATGTTTTACGTCGGCGCGCCCTCCACCCAGGCCAAGCGCTTGTGCGAAATCGCCTATCAGTGCATGTGGCACGGCATCGAGGTGGTAAAAAGCGGCGCCTATCTGGGCGACATCGGCCACGCCATCCAGGCGCACGCCGAAAGCAACGGCTGCAGCGTGGTACGCGAATTCTGCGGCCACGGCATAGGCAAAACCTTTCACGAAGACCCGCAGGTGCTGCATTACGGCAAGCCCGGCACCGGGCTGAAGCTGACCGCCGGCATGACCTTCACCATCGAGCCTATGATCAACGCCGGCAAGGCCGCGATCCGCCAGTTGGCCGACGGCTGGACCATCGTCACCAAGGACCATAGTCTGTCGGCACAGTGGGAGCACACCGTGCTCGTCACCGCAACCGGCCATGAGGTGTTGACCCTCTCCGCCGGCTCGCCCCCTCCCGCCTACTGATTCCGCCATGACCGGCCGGCTCGGTGCCGTTCCCCGTCCCTCCGCGCAGACCAAGCGCGCGCTGGCGGAAGCGCGCACGCATCTGCGCGAGGCATATCTCCGCCAACCGCACAGCGCGCGCCTGTTGCGGGCGCACGCCAAGCTGGTCGATAACACGCTGGAGCAGATCTGGCTCGACGTGGACATGCCGGAACAGGCCACGCTGGCGGCGGTGGGCGGTTATGGCCGCGGCGAGCTTTATCCTTATTCCGACGTGGACGTGCTGGTGCTGCTGCCGGGCGAAGCCGACGCCGCCTTGCAGGACAAGATGGCATGCCTGGTCGGCCTGTGGTGGGACAGCGGGCTGGAAGTCGGGCACAGCGTGCGCACCATCGCGCAATGCGTTGAAGAAGCGCGCCAGGACGTCACCGTGCAGACCAACCTGCTGGAAGCACGCCTGCTATGCGGCTCGAAGGCGCTGTTCGAACAATTCCGGCACACCGTCAGGAATGTCCTCGACGTGCAGGCGTTCTGCAATGCCAAGTTACTGGAGCAGCAGCAGCGCCACGCGCGCTATCACGACAGCGCGTCCAGCCTGGAACCGCACCTCAAGGAAAGCCCGGGTGGGTTGCGCGACCTGCAAACCATCCTGTGGATCAGCGGCGGCGCCGGCCTCGGCAATACCTGGCGCGCACTCGCGCAACACGACCTGATCACCGTGGCAGAACTGCGGCAGATCCGTCGTCATGAAACCTTGCTGCAGAACCTGCGCATCCGCCTGCATTACCTCGCCAACCGACGCGAGGACCGCCTGCTGTTCGACTTCCAAGCGGCGCTGGCGCAGCAGTTCGGGCTGCACGAAGAATCGCCGCGCCGTGCCAGCGAACAACTGATGCAGCGCTACTACCGCACCGCCAAGGCGGTCGGCCTGTACAACACCATGCTGCTGCAAAGCCTGCGCGCGCGCCTGTTTCCCGGCGCGGACGGCGAGGCACACGTCATCAACGAGCGCTTCTGCGCCCGCCAGGAACTGCTGGAAGCACGCAGCTCAGATTTGTTCGAGCGCACGCCAAGCGCCATCCTGGAAAGCTTCCTGCTGCTCGAGCAGCACCCCGAATTGAAGGGCATGAGCGCCGACACCCTGCGCTCGCTGTGGCGCGCGCGCCACCGCATCGACACCGCTTTCCGGCGCGATCCCGCCAATCGTGCCCTGTTCATGCAGATCCTGCGCCAGCCGCAGGGCATCACCCAGGCATTCCGGCGCATGAACCAGTACGGCGTGCTCGCCAGCTACCTGCCGCCGTTCGGCCGCATCACCGGCCAGATGCAGCACGACCTGTTCCATGTCTACACTGTGGACGAGCACACCCTCAAGGTGCTGCGCAACCTGCGCCGCTTCACCGTGGCCGAGTTCGCCCATGAGTTTCCCCTGTGCAGCCGTTTGATCAGCGGTTTCGCCCGCCCGGAGACGCTGTACCTGGCGGCGTTGTTCCATGACATCGCCAAGGGCCGCGGCGGCGATCATTCCAGGCTGGGCAAGGTCGACGCCTATCGTTTCTGCCGCAAGCACGGCCTGCCCAAGGAGGACACCGACCTAGTGGTGTGGCTGGTGGAGCGCCACCTGCTGATGTCGGCCACGGCGCAGAAACAGGACATCACCGACCCGGAAACCGTCGCTGCCTTCGCCGCGCAGGTCGGCGACGAGCGACGCCTGATCGCGCTCTACCTGCTCACCGTAGCGGACATTCGCGGTACCAGTCCGAAAGTGTGGAATGCCTGGAAAGGCAAGCTGCTAGAAGACCTGTTCTGGGCGACGCGCCGCCATCTGGGCGGCGATGCGGCGACACCGCAAAGCAGCCTGCAATCGCGCCAGACCGAGGCACTGCAAAAACTGCGTCTTTACGCGCTCGGGGAAAACGCCCATCAGGAACTGTGGAGCAAGCTCGACACCAGCTATTTCCTGCGCCACGAAGCGCAGGAAATAGCGTGGCATACCCGGCTGCTCTACTACCGCGTCGACACCACCACGCCGGTGGTGAAGGCACGTTTATCCCCCGCCGGCGAAGGCTTGCAGGTAATGATTTACAGCGCCGACCAGAAAGATCTGTTTGCCAGGATCTGCGGCTTCTTCGAGCGCATCAACTACAGCATCGCCGAGGCGAAAATCCACACCACGCGCCACAATTACGCGCTCGACAGCTTCCAGGTGATGGATCCCACGCGCAAGACTGTGCACTACCGCGACCTGATCAATTACATTGAATACGAATTGGGAGAATGCCTGACGCGGCAAATGCCGCTGGCGCCGCCGGCACAGGGGCGTTTGAGCAGGCTGCTGAAGCACTTCCCCATCACCCCGGAAGTGGACCTGCATGCCGACGACAAGGGCCAATACCAAGTGCTCTCCATCGTGGCCGGCGACCGCCCCGGCCTGCTCTCGCGCATCGCGCGCGTGCTGGTCTCCTACGGCATCAACCTGCACAGCGCCCGCATCGCCACACTGGGCGAACGCGCCGAGGACACTTTCCTGATCACCGGGGATATGCTCAACGACGCCAAGGCGGTGCTGCGCTTCGAAGGCGATCTGCTCGCCGCGCTTCAGACCTGAGGCGGCATGCTGCCGTCGGCCAGGCCACGATCCAGGCGGTAGAGCCAGGCCAGTAACTCGGCAACAGCGACGTAAAGCTGCGGCGGGATGCGCTGGTCGAGGTCGACCTGCATCAGCAAGGCCACCAGCTCCGGCGATTCGTGCACATAGATGCCGGCTTCGTGCGCGCGCTCGATGATGGTCTGCGCCAGCAGGCCGCGCCCTTTCGCCACCACCTTGGGCGCAGCTTCGCCCTCGCGGTAAGCGAGCGCCACCGCCATCTGGCGTTGCTCAGGCGTCATGAGATTCCACCGTCATCGCCGTCAACGCGATTCCCGCCGTATCCAGCGCAGCATGCAGGCCGACCCGGCCGGCATCGAGCCTGGATACAGACCGCGCGTCGTCGGCACTGAGCCTGATTTGCAGTGCGCCGCCATGCAGAGAAAGCAGCGCTGTAACCTTGCCCAACTGAGGCAGATCCAGATCCAGGCGTGAATGCCAGACGCTCGCGCTGGCTTCCGCGCCATCTTGGGCAACTTCTTCCTCGACACGCCATTGCAGTTCCTGCCCCGGCCAGGCCTGCCCCTGCCAGACGATCTGCCGGCTGTCGTAAGCCTGCAATTGCTGCTCCACCAGCGGCAGCGTTTGCGGGTGCACGCCCGCCTGCAACGATGACTGCGTCATGTTTTCCACATTGACGGCAAGCGGCGAGCCGGAAAGTCCCATCGCAACCGCTTCATCGCCGCCGGACGGCAATGTCGGCGGCGACGCGGCAGCCGCGTGCGCTTCATGAGTGCGCGCAGGCAAGGGGGGCAACTGCGCCTGCGGTTCCTGGCGCAATTCGGCGAGCGGCTTCTGGCCATTCACCCACTGCGCCTGGTGCGATTCGTAAAACAAACCGCTCTGGGTAAGCGCCTGCTGCAAAGCCCGCACCAATTTCGCACCATCAGCAGGCGCTGCCGGCAGCAATGCCGCACTCTGGGTCGAGGGCGCAGCCTGGTTGGTGGCAGCCTTTTCCAGCAGCGTACCGATCAGGCGTGCCTCCGGGCTGAGCACCACCTGACTTTGACCCGGATGGTGGGGCGCGTCTTGCGGCTGGGTAGGAATGAAGGTGAGGCGCGGCTGCGTTGCAACCAAGGTGAGACCGAACCTGTCGCCCACGCGCGCGCCTTGCGGCAGGTTTATATCCAGCAGGGTGTCATCGACCTTGACCTGGAAGCGCCCGTTGGGCAATGTCGCCATCACCTCGGCCGGCAGGCGCTGGCCGGGTGTCCATTGCGGAACCTCGGCGGCAAACGCCGGCTGCGCAACTTCGATGAGGGCGGGCGCTGCCGTTTTCAGCAGCAGTTGCAGCCTGGATTGCAGGTCGCTGGGTATCAAACTGGCCTCCTGCCCGGCCTGCGCCGCTCAAGAATCGCGGTACAGCGCCACGATCAACTCGGCTTCGCCGCGCGAAATGCCGCAGCTCGAGGCGACTTCGGCGGCCTCGCGACCCTGCCGCGCCAGTTGGATGGCCTGGCTGTAGGGGGTAGCGGAAAGTTCACCCTTCTTTTTCAGCTGTTCCAGTTCGCCGCGCACTTCCACGAGCTGGCGCTGGACATCCGCGAGTTCGCGGCGCATTGCCTCCATGCCGGGAACGGATGCGGGATGGGTGCCTTCTTTGCTCCTGCGCATGCGCAGCAACAGCAGCATTTCGGCCACATACACGGCCAGCACCACCACCAGCACAAACAGCAGCTCACGCCAGGAAATAGTCAACGCATCCAATTTTGCCTCCGCAGTCGATGTCATCTTGCCGCGTCGGCCAAGGCACGTCAACCCGTGTCATGCATGCGCCAGGACGGCCCCTCAGCCGGAACCGTAGGTACGATTAAGTTTCTGCTCGGTGTCGATACTGTTCAGCACTTCGCGCAACTCGCGCATCCAGTCGCGCGTCAATGTGCGGATTTCCTCGTCGCCGGCGATGATGTTGTGGAGCAGCTCGCGCTTGCGTTGGCGCCACGTACCGCTAACAACTCCCGCGTCCAGCTCTTCTATCTGCTCGATCACTTTGGCGCGCCGCTGCTCCAGTTCGACCAGCTTGTCCCAGTCGCTCTGCTTGGCGGCTTCCAGCATCTGCTGCGTCAAGGCCCAGGCATTTTCGTAGGCCCCGATGATTTTTTTCATGTTATCCCCGGTCAGATCCTGCCATAGCTTGACGCAACGCGATTCTGCAAATTCGTGGGTTCGGGCTGCGGCGCATTCTGCTTGCCGATGGCCTCCCACGCCCCCTTCAATTCCAGCAGCAAGCCGGTAACCTCGTCCAGCGCATCGGCGCTGTTCTTCATGTTTGCCCATAACAGGCGCTTGCCCATGTACTCATACAGCGCCTTCAAGTTCTGCGCGATCTGGTCGCCGGCATGGTCGTCCAGGCTCGCTTTCAGTCCCGCATCGATGATCGAAATTGCCTTGGAAATGGCTTCGCCCTTGGCGGCTATCTCTTTGCGCGACATATGCAGCTTGGCGTTAGCGATCGCGCTCAGCGCCCCGTCGAAAAGCAGCAGAACCAACTGGTGCGGCGAGGCGAAATTGACCCCGGTTTCAATGCCGACCTGGCTGTAAGCATTGATCACGGTGCGGCTTGCGACTTGCATATGTCTTTCCTCCAGGCCTGACGGTCATGACCGCCAGCGCCATCAACCCATCCACAAAAAAATCACTTCGGCAAATTCGCCAATTGCTGCGCCAGGTAATTACTGGTCTGATTCATGCTGCTCATCATCTTGTCCAGTGACGCGAACTGGATGCGGTAGCGGCGCTCGATATCGACCAACCTGCGGTTCAGCGCCTCGCGCCGGCTGTTGATATCCTTGATGCTGCTGGTAATGCCATCGGTGCGGCTGGATAGCGGCCCCGTGCTGGCGAGGAAGCCATCCATCAACCTGTCGAGCTTGTAAGCGTATCCCTGCGAATAATTCACCGTACCGCGCGCGCCGGTGCTGCCGCCGGTGACCTGTATCTTGAGCCCCTCGCTGACGTCGCCGGTGGCGCCGGTCAGGTACTGGCCGGCGCCGCTTGCCGTCACGTTGTTGATAGTGCCGGCGGCATCCAGTCCGGCAGTGCTGACCGGCGCTACGCCCAACAGGTCGGTCGCACCATTGCCACCAGTCACGCTCACGGTGGAAGCAGAACCATACCGATTCGATGTCAAGGTCAGCACCCCGGCACTCTCGGTCACCGCCACCGACACGCCCATGCTGGAAAAAGCGCTCACACCATTGATTGCCGATTGCACCATCGCGGCCAGGGTGGCTGCGGTATAAACCCCGGCAGTCAGCGTCACGCTCGCGGTCACGCCGTCGATGGCGAAAGTGAGGGTATCGTTGCTGCCAGCGCTGATGGTGGTGTTGGCCGCGGCGGCCCCCACCAGCGTCCCCTTGGTGGCCAGGCGGGTGACGTTCACCGCATAACTGCCCGGTGTGGTCTTGGTGGTAGCGCTGCTATAGGAGATCAGGCTGTCGCTAGGCTTGCCGGTATCGGCAAACAGGCCAGCGATGTCGGCAAAATTGCTGCTGACCGCAGCCTGCAACTTGCTGCTGTCCAGCTTCATGGTGCCATTGCTCTGAAATGAGACGCCGATCTGCGAGAGCAAGGTGTAGTTCCCACTCAAGCCGGCGATGGTGCTATTGAGGGTACTGCGCACCTGGTTGCGCAGATTTGCCACAGTAAAGTCCCCTTGCAACACGGCCGCCTGCTTGGTGGCGGCATCATAAGCGGTCATGTCGTTGAGCACCTTGTTGAGCGAATTGTAGGCATCGACGAAACTCTGCACCGCTGTCTGCACCGATGCGCTGTCGCGCGTCACCGTCAAGGTGGTGCTGCTCGCGTCCTTGAGCAGGTTGAGTGTCACGCCCTGAATAGCGCCGCTGATGCTATTGCTGGAACCGGTGACCGACACACCGTTCACCGTCAGCGCGGCATTCTGCGCGGTGCTGGTCTGCGCCAGGTTCTGCGTGCCGGCAGGGTTGTATGCCAACAGGTTTTGCAGTGCGGCATCACCGCTTACGCTGATTTTCATGCTGCTGGCGGCGCCAGTGGCATTCGAGGTCAGCACCAGCCGGTACGGCGTGGCGCTACCGTCGTTGACGATGGTAGCAGTCACTCCGACTGCCGCTGCGTTGATGGCATCGCGTATGCCTTGCAAATTGTTGTTGGTGGCGTCTATGGTCACCGTTTTGCTGGCCTGGGCCGCATCCTGGGTGAACGTCGCGCCGGTATAGTGGCCGGTGCCCGAATCGAACGAGCCGCCACTGATGGTACCGAACTGGAAAGTCAGCGTACCGTTGCCGATCACGCTGGTCATGTCCGCCTTGCCGTCGGCCATCACGGTTTGCGACTTGGCCAGTTGCGTGACGTTGATCGCATAGTTGCCCGGCACGGCATTGCTCATGGCCGAGGCAGTCAATACGGTGGCGTCCGCAGGCGATGCTTTCACCGCCTGGAATTTCGAAAGATTGCTCAGTCCGTGCACGCTGCCCTGGAACGTCGACAACGCGGACTTGAGTGTACCGTACGCCGACAGCTTGGCCTGGTAGGCTGCTTCCTTGTTGTCGAGCGCCGCCAATGGCTGGCGCTCCAGCGTCATCAGCTGGCTGATAATATTGTTGACGTCAAGATTGGAACCTATGCCCGGAGCTGACAATGCCATGATGCTCTCCCTTTGATCCGATTGTGCTTCACGCCTTCAGGCGCAACAACATGCCCTGCAACTTATCGAGTGCTTTGGCGATGGCCAGCACTTCTTCTGACGGCATTTGCCGGATGACCTCATTGGTCTGGGTGTCCACCACCCTTACCACGGTCTTGTCCGTTTCTTCGTCCACGCTGAATTCCAGGCCGCGCGAAAAGGACTGGATGGTCTTGTTGATCATCTCCGCCGCACGCTTGACCTGCTCGGTTGTAGCCTGCTCTGGTGCGCCCGAGTTGCCAGCGGGCACTGCCGCCGGGCGGGAAGGTTCCTGCACAGTGACGTGTCTGGCCATTACGTCAGCCACCGCGGCCCCGTAATTCGTACCGTTCATCGAATGCACCTGGATCACCATGTCACACCTCACTTGCTTTTTGCCGGCTACTGCCGGACCTCCACCTTGCCGGCCAGCGAGTTGGCGGAGTCCCGGCCGGGACAGCCCGGCCGGGGTCCTGCTCAACTACGATTAACGCAACAGCGACAACACCTGGTTGGGCAGCGCGTTGGCTTGTGCCAGCATCGCGATACCCGCCTGCTGCAGGATCTGGCTACGGGTCAACGAAGCCGTTTCCTGGGCGAAGTCGGTATCCTGGATGCGGCTACGGGAAGCCGTCAGGTTTTCCGCAGTCGCCTGCAGGTTGGCGATAGTCGACTCGAAGCGGTTCTGGATAGCACCGAAGGTGCTGCGCAGCGTGCTCACCGTCGTCAACGCCGCATCCACCGAGAGGATGGTGTTGTTGGCGTTGGTCACGCTGGTCACGCTTTGTGCAGCCAGGTTGCTGGCGGCGCTCAACAGGGTCTGCGCACCGGTAAAGCCCGCCGTGGTCTGGGTGCCACCCAGGGTCACCGAAGAAGACGATTGCAGGGTGATCTGGCCGCGGTAGGTCTGCGCCTGGGTCACCGATGCGGCGGCAGCGGCAGTCTGCGAAAGCTTGCTGAACACGGTAGCAATCTCGGCATAGTCACCAGGCGTGGTCGTACCACCGTCCATACCGCTGATCGCTTCACTGATTACGATGTTGCGACCATCGGCGGCAACCAATTGCAAGTTGCCGTTGGAGTCCTTGGAAGCCACCACACCCGTCGTACTCTGATAGGCATTGATGGACGCCACAGCTGAATCGATGCTCAAACCGGTTCCGGCAGCCGCGTTGGCGCCCAGGGTCACGTTAGAAGCATTGTAATTGATCACGACCTGACCATTGATGGACAAGGCATAGGTGACCGCACCTTGCCCCGCCGTCGTGATGGCACCTGCCGCATAGAACGACAGGAAATCGGTGGAGCCGGCTGTGCCGCCAGAGGTGCCAAAAGTCAAAGTGGTTGAAGCGGTTGCATTCACCCCGGCAACACCGGAAGCGTTGATCGCGGCCGCCTTGGCATAAGCACTGTCTGCACTCTGATAGGTCGGCGCGGCAGTGCCCACATAGTTGGAAGAGTTTGCCACGTTGGAGCCGTTGAGCGAGAAGTTGCTGCCGTCGAATTGGGCGGAGCTCACCCCTTTATACGCGCCCGCCGCAGCAAAAGTATTGGCACCGGCAGCAGTGACGTTTGCATTCGCAGCGACGGTTGCCGTACCGTTGGTACCCGCAACCGCTGCCGTGGCAACGCTTGCCACACCCGTCGAGTTCACATAGGAACCGATGGAGCTCGCCTTCATGTTGCTGCTCAGGGTCACCGCAATGGTTTCGTTCACGTTGGCGCCGACCTGGAACTGGGCAGTACCGAAAGTGCCGTCGAGAATCTTCTGGCCGTTGAACGAAGTCTGCGCGGCGATCCGGTTCACTTCAGCGATACGCTGCTGCACTTCCTGGTCCAGCGCGGCGCGGTCGGATGCGCTGTTGGTGTAGTTGGCCGACTGCACAGCCAGCTCGCGGATACGCTGCAGGTTGTTGGTTATCTCGGCCATCGCGCCTTCCGCCGTTTGCGACAGCGAAATACCGTCGTTGGCGTTGCGGGACGCCTGGTTCAGGCCACGGATCTGGGTGGTGAAACGTTCGGCAATCGCCAGGCCGGCGGCGTCGTCTTTAGCGCTGTTGATGCGCAGGCCGGAAGACAGGCGCTGCAAAGCAGTGGCCAGGCCGGTCTGGGAAGTATTCAAGTTGCGCTGCGCGTTCAGCGACGCAATGTTCGTGTTAATTAACTGAGGCATTTTGCTTCTCCTTAATGTCAGGAACTAAAAATAATGTAATTAGTTTTGACACCTCGGTTCCCACGCCACTAAAGGCCTTTTTCCAAACCGCTGTCAGTTCCTATATCGGCTGCCCCCCCAAAAATCTTTAACGGGATTTGGAACCGGACTACGGGAAAGAGAGGAGAAGAAGCGCTTTGAATTTACGGCGTTAATCCCCGTCGGCAGGCAAGTCTGGGAAAAGCACTTCGGCATAGCCGAAATTGCGTAGGTCGCTGATGCGCATCGGATAAAGAATACCCATGAGATGATCGCACTCGTGCTGGACGACGCGTGCGTGGAAGCCGGAGGCGTTACGTTTTATGGGGTTGCCATAAGGATCGAATCCTTGGTAACACAAGCGGGTGTGGCGCGGCACCAGACCGCGCATGCCGGGCACGCTCAGGCAGCCCTCCCAGCCCTGTTCCAGTTCATCCGACAAGGGCATCAGCAGCGGATTGATCAGCACGGTGTCCGGCACCGGTTCGGCATCGGGATAGCGCGTGCTGGAGGTCATGCCGAATATCACCACCTGCAAGCCGACGCCGATTTGCGGCGCGGCAATGCCCACACCCTTGTGCGCCGACATGGTGTCGCACATGTCGGCGATCAAACCGTGCAGTTCAGCGGTGTCGAACGACTCGACCGGACGCGCGCGCTCAAGCAGGCGCGGGTCGCCCATCTTCAGCACCGGCCTAATTGCCATCACCAATCACCATCACTACTCGCCATCCAGTTCGACCAGGTGTTCGAGAACGTTCTTCACCCGCAGCATGGCGCTTTGCAGTACGGCGTTGATGTCTTCCATATGGATGCCATGCGCGCTGCTGCGGCGGCCGGCGGCATGGTTCGCCACCACGGTGAGCGCGGCATAGTCCAGCCCGATCTCGTGTGCCAGCACTGCCTCCGGCATGCCGGTCATGCCGACGATATCGGCACCGTCGCGTTCGAAGCGGTTGATCTCGGCAGCGGTTTCCAGGCGCGGGCCCTGGGTCGCCGCATACACGCTGCCGTCCGTCACGTGCTGTCCGGCCTGGGCAGCGGCACGCAACAATTGGGCACGCAGGCCGGCGCTGTAGGGCTCGGTGAAATCGACGTGGGTCACCGGCTGCTCGCCGCCCTCGAAAAAAGTATTGCGGCGGCCGTAGGTATAATCGATGATCTGGTGCGGCACTACCAGGTCGCCGGGGGCGAGGTCGGAGCGGATCGCCCCCACCGAAGCCACCGACACCACGCGCGTCACCTGCTGCGCGTCCAGCGCCCAGATGTTGGCGCGGTAATTGACCTCGTGCGGCGGGATGGTATGTCCGTAGCCGTGGCGCGCGAGAAAAACCACGTCGCGCCCCTTGATCTTGCCGAACGTCAGCGCGCCCGATGGCTCACCATACGGCGTGCGTATCACTTCGCGCCGCACCACCTCCAGATTTGCCAGCTTGGTCAGTCCCGTTCCGCCGATGATCGCCAACATGTTATTCCTCTTTCACTGCATAAATTCCTGGCAGGTTACGCCACGCCCCCTTGACGTCCATGCCACAGCCAAACACGTAACGGTTGGGTAGTTTCACCCCGACAAAATCCGCCGAGATCGGCTTGGGCCTGCCGATTTCCTTGTCGGCCAGCACCGCGCTGTAAAAGGCCGCCACCCCTTCGTGCAGCATGCGCTCGCGTATCGCCGCCAGCGTCTCTCCCTCGTCGAGGATGTCGTCCAGTACCAGAACCACCCGCTCCCGCAACGGCACGGCAGGCATCACCTTCCATTGGATCATGCCGCCCTGCGTGGTGTTGCGGTAGCGCGATGCGTGCAGGTAATCGAATTCCAGCGGAAACCGCAGCAACGGCAGCAACTGCCCGGCGAACACCACGCTGCCACCCATCACCGGCAGCACCAGCGGGCGGCGCCCAGCCAGTTCCGTGCTGATTTCTCGCGCCATGCGCTCGACGGCTTCGGACACAACAACGGCGGAACATATCTGCTCCGCCGTGTTCAGGATTTCCCAGGCTTCTTGCTCGGACAGCATATCAATATGTCAGAGTCACCACATCGTCGTCCATGGCCTGTTGAATCACGTAAGCACCGCCCACGGTTTCCTCGATTTCCGGGATCATGTCTTCGCCCCACAGCTCCAGGGTCGGCGTGCAAACCTTGAACTTCACGCCGGCCTCGTGCGCATCCTTGATGAAATCGTACACGCTCTTGGGCGAGCCTTCCTTCACGTGCAGCTTTTCCGCCACGCCTTTCTTGGCCAGTTCGCCGGAACGCGCAGTCAGGATCACCTCCACTTCATATTCCATCGCCGCTGCCACCGTCGCCTGAAAAAACGGCGCGCCCAGTTCACTCGGGCTGGAAGGATCGGTGTTCACCATGATGATCATCAGTTTGTCCGCCATGTCAGTCTCCGTAATGTAAATGCCACTGCATTGTAGCGATCACAGGACACCGTCTGGATCAATTTTTTGAACTTGCCTATAAGCGATTATAGCCGAAACGCTCACCACTCCGAACGGCAACCCAGTGCAGCCAAATAAGCGCCGAACTCGTGGCCGATCTCTGGATGCTTCATGGCATAGGCAATGTTTGCCTTCATGTAACCCAGCTTGGAGCCGCAGTCATAGCGTACGCCGCGGAACTGGTACGCCAGCAGCGGGTCGCTCGCCATCAGCGAGGCAATGCCGTCGGTGAGCTGGATTTCGCCGCCGGAACCCGGCCTGACCTTGCGCAGATGCGCGAAAATTTCCGGTGTCAGGATGTAGCGTCCCACCACAGCCAGCGTAGAGGGCGCTTGTTCCGGGCTGGGCTTTTCCACGATGCCGGTGACGCGGTACAAATCCTTGTCCTGCACCTCGCCCTGCACGATGCCGTAATTCGATACCTCTTCGCGAGCGACATTCTGCACCCCCAGCACGACACAGCGGCTGCGCTCATACACCGCCGTCATCTGTTGCATGATCGGTACCGGACCGTCGATCAGGTCATCTGCCAGGATCACTGCGAACGGTTCATCGCCGATCACCGGCCGCGCGCACAACACCGCGTGCCCCAGCCCAAGCGGCTCGGATTGGCGGATGTAGATGCAATTCACATGATTGGGGATTACGTCCTGCACCATGCGCAGCAGTTCATGCTTGCCGCGTGCCTCAAGTTCGGCTTCGATTTCGTAGACGCGGTCGAAATGATCCTCGATGGCACGCTTGTTGCGCCCGGTGATGAACACCATCTCGGTCATGCCCGCCGCCACTGCCTCTTCCACCGCGTATTGAATCAGCGGCTTGTCCACCACCGGCATCATCTCCTTGGGACTCGCCTTGGTCGCCGGCAGAAACCGGCTACCCAGTCCGGCAACCGGGAATACCGCCTTGGATATTTTTGTCATCGCATCCCCTCCTTGTACCCTGTCATTCTTCCGCCACCGCCACGCGCGGCGTCACTGCACACAGCAATTCATAGCTGATGGTGCCCGCCGCGTGCGCAACCTCCTCCACCGACAGCCCTTCACCCCACAGCGTCACTGCGCTGCCCACACCCGCCTTGGGCAGGCCGCACAAATCCACGTACAGCATGTCCATCGACACCCGCCCCAGGATTTGCGTACGCCTGCCCTCGACCAGCACCGGCGTACCGCCGGGAGCGTGGCGCGGATAGCCGTCGGCATAACCGCAGGCAACGATGCCAACGCGCATCGCCTGCTCCGCAACAAACAGTCCGCCATAGCCGATGCGCTCGCCCGGCTGCAATTCCTGCACCGCGATGATGCGGCTGCTCAAGGTCATCGCCGGCCGCAAGCCGAGTTGTGCCGTGCATTGCTCCGCAAACGGCGAAGCGCCGTACAGCATGATGCCGGGGCGCACCCAGTCGGCGTGTGTGTGTGGATAGCGCAGGATGGCGGCGGAATTGGCGAGGGTGCGCGGCAATTCGTCACTTTGCACCATCTTTGCGAAACGCTGCATCTGCCAGTCCACGCCGCGCCCGTCATCGGCATCGGCAAAATGCGTCATCAACATGATGGAAGCAATGCGCGGGTTATCCCGCGCCGCCTGCAATGCAGCGGGAAATGCCGCGGCGTCGAAGCCAAGTCGGTTCATGCCGCTGTTGAGCTTGAGCAGCACATCGAACCGGTGCTGCCCGCGCCAGTCGGCGAGCATCTCCAACTGTTCGCGCTGATGGATCACCGGCGTCAGCCGGTGGCCGGCCAGCACCGGCAATTCGCGCGCCTCGAAAAAACCCTCCAGCAGCACGATGGGCTGCTGGAAACCGGCGTCACGCAACCGCACGCCAGCATCAAGTTCCAGCACCGCGTAAGCGTCGGCATCGTGCAGGGCACGAGCAGCGCGCAGCAAGCCGTGGCCATAGGCATTGGCCTTGATCACCGCCATCACCTTGCTGTGCGGCGCGTGGCTGCGCACCACGGCCAGGTTATGCGCAAACGCCGCAGTGTGCAAGGTGACGAGCGTGGGCCTCATGCAATGCCCTTGTGCCTGCCGCGCAGCCCTTCATAATGGCGCGCGAACATCCCTTCCAGTTCGTCGATCACCTCCACCGCGTCCCTGCCCTGCATCACATGCTGGCTGAGGTAATGCGAGGTTTCATGCAGCAGCTTGCCGCGATCGAGCATCGGATAGGTCTGCATCAGGCGCTTGATCGCCCTCACCACGCTTTCATGCGGCGGGCGCGGGATCTGCAAAGGTTCGGCCAAGGGTTCGGCCGCCTCCGGCAACGCGGCAGCCCTGCTGGCGAGGAATTCGGCGAACTCGATCAGCATCTCGCGCTGCTGCGGCGCCAGCCTGGCGTACAAGCGCTGCAATTTCTCCGTATCGCTCACTGCTTGGGCACCACACTCAGATTGATCACCGGGGGCTTGTGGCGCTCGCGCATCAGGTCGAGCTCGCTCACCAGCGCCGCCACCGCCGCCTCGGTAGTGTACCGGTTTTCATCGCGGTACTCGCGCGCTTGCTGCAATATTTCGCCGATGTGTTCCGGCAGCGGCCGTTCCGTTTCCATGATCATGTCCTCTATCATGCCCGGCTTGAGCTCGGGGCGGAACAGCAGGCCGTAGCTGAAGGCATCGGGACGGATCGCTAGCCATTCACCACTGTCGCCGACCGCAATGGGTGCCAATGCCGGCGGCAGGTCGACGCGGCCGTTGGCCAGCACCAGCACCTTGCGGCCATCGACCGCGCGCGCCAGCGCATCGTCCCGGCCGCTCGCCGTGGCGTGCGCGATGGTCCAATAGGCATTGTGCAGCGGCTCGGCATGCGCCTTGCCACCCGCTGCCTGCGCCAGCAGCAACGCGCCGAAACCGATTCCCACCACCGGACGTTGCGCGCGCCGGAATGCCGCGATCAGGCGTAACTCATCGTCCAGCCAGGAGCAGGCGGTGCGATCAGTGACCGGATGGGCCCCGCCCAGCAGCCAGAGCGCGTCAAACTGCAATGCGTTGGCGCTCAGCGCCTGGCCGGTAAAAGGACGCTGGTAGACGAAACCGATAGCGCGATCTTCAAACGATTTTTCCAAGTCGCCGAGGAATTCGGCATGGCTGTGCTGCACCACCAGGAATCGCTTCATGAGCGCTTCGCGAGTTCCTGCATCTTGGCCATGGTGAAATCGGCGAAGGTGCCGATCAGGCGCGAGCGGAATTTCTCCTTGGGGTAAACCATGGACAAGGAGCGGATCAGGCGCGGCTTCAGCGGCACCGCTATCAGCGTGCCGAGGCGCAGTTCCTTCAGCACGGTGGAACGCGACACGATGGACACGCCCAAGCCGGTCGCCACCACGCCCTTCACCGCCTCCGGACTGCCCAACTCCATTTCTATACTCATTTCCTCGGGTGAAATGCCGGCCTTGGAAAGGTAGCTGTTGACGAATTCGCGAGTGCCAGAGCCCTCTTCGCGGCTGATGAAAGGCTGCTGCACCACCTCCTGCGGAGTGACACCGCCCTTGCCGGCCAGTTTGGAACCCGGCGCGCAGATCATCACCAGCTCATCTTCGCAGCATACCTCGGTATGCAGTCCACCAAGGTGCGACGCCGATTCGATCAGACCGATGTCGATGACGTGCTCGGCAACCTTGTTTTCGATGGTTTCGGAATTGGCCACCGTCATGCACGCCTGCACCTGCGGATAGTGCGCCTTGAACTGGCCAAGTATTTCCGGCAGCATGAATTCGGCAATGGTGGTGCTAGCACCGAGCAGCAGGGGGCCGCTGACGGTGCCGGTCATTTCCGCCATGCGCGTTTCCATCTCGGCGGAAAGCTTCATGATGCGCTCGGCGTAATCGAACGCCAGCCGCCCCGCAGGGGTGAGCGCGATCTTGCCGTGCGAACGCTCGAACAAGCGCGTGTTGAAATGTTCTTCGAGCTGCTTGATCTGAAAAGTCACCGCCGGCTGGGTCATGAACAACTGGTCGGCAGCCTTGGTGAAGCTCGATTGTTTGGCAACGGTGTAAAAAACCTGCAAGCGACGATCAGCCATAATTTCCTGGAGGGAGCGGGCTCGGGGAACGACAAGCGCACCTTCAACGCGCCCCTGGGTTACCCCGCTTCCCGCATCACTCCTCATCCCTCCTGAAAATAGGTTAGTATTCAACCACAATTTGACTGCCAAGAGTAGAGTACATGAGCGAGGCATGGAAGCATCTCGACTTGCAAGGCGGCGGGGTACAAAGCGCCAATCTCCTGCTGCTCAAGCTGATAAAGCGCCGGCGTATCGCCTACCTGCTGTGGCTGATTTTCCCGTTGGGTCTGCATCGCACCTATCTCGACCATGCGCGCGGCGCCTGGGGCTACCGCCTGGCCAGCCTGGCCGCGCTCACCGCCCTCCTCGCCCCTTGGCAATGGCTTGCACCCGTCCTCCTGGCCGGGATGGCGGCCTTTGCCTGCCATGACCTGTACTGGATAGACCGCCGCGTCACCATCCTCAACAAGCAGTTGCGCATGCAGGTATACCTGCGCCACGGCGACGCGATGGCTCCCAGCTTCGCAGGCAGACACGCCCAAGGCGGCGAAGCGCCCCCTGATCGTGCCCCCTCCTTCGCCAAACAGGAAGCCCTGTTGCGCGAACTGGCCAGGCGCAACGATGCGCGCAACCAGGAACACAAGCCCGGAGAAACTTAACGGCTGCGGCAATTCATGCTATAAAGCCGCGTCCGTGCGCACAACAAGCTGGCCCACCCGAAACCCTCTGCAATGAACCGCGGTTTTTACACCATCATGGCGGCGCAATTCTTTTCCGCGCTCGCCGACAACGCCTTGTTGTTCGCCGCACTGGTGCGCCTCGACGAATTGAACGCACCGGACTCCTACGACCCGGTGTTGCAGATGTTTTTCGTGGTGTCCTACGTGGTACTGGCACCGTTCGTGGGGCCGCTCGCCGACGCCATGCCCAAGGGCGTGGTCATGTTCATCAGCAACGCTATCAAGATCGGCGGCTGCATGGCCATGCTGTTCGGGCTGCATCCGCTGTATGCCTATTTCATCGTCGGCTTCGGCGCGGCCGCCTATTCGCCGGCCAAATACGGCATCATCACCGAATACCTGCCGCACCACCTGCTGGTGAAAGCCAACGGCTGGCTGGAAGGGCTGACGGTGGCGGCGATCATCCTCGGCTCGGTGATCGGCGGCATCCTGATCAACCCCAAACTGGCGCCGACCTTGCTGCCCGGCACGCTGCTGGACACGCTGCTCACCACCTCGCAGTTCGCCATCGCGATCATCATCTCGTTCTACTTCATCGCTGCCTGGTTCAACCTCTACATACCCAGGATACCGCTCGACCACCGCATGCCGAAGAAGAACCCTCTCTATATCCTGCACGACTTCTGGCACTGCTTCAAACTGCTGTGGCGCGATCCGCTCGGGCAGGTTTCGCTGGCGGTGACCACCCTGTTTTGGGGCGCGGGTTCGACGCTCAAACTGATCGTCATCACCTGGGCTGCCGCGGCGCTGCAATTTGGGGTAGAGCAGGCTACCCAGCTCACTGCGGTCGTCGCGCTCGGCATCGCCATCGGCGCCACCATCGCCGGGAAAGTGGTGACGCTAGAAAAATCGGTCAAGGTGCTGCCTGCCGGCATCGCGATGGGCTTCCTCGTCATAGCCATGATCTGGGTCGGCGACTGGCGTATCGCGCTCGTGCTGCTATTCGCCATCGGCGCGCTGGCCGGATTTTTCGTGGTGCCGCTCAACGCCCTGTTGCAGCACCGCGGCCACCTGCTGATGGGCGCGGGGCACTCCATCGCGGTACAGAACTTCAACGAGAACCTCGGCATCCTGGTGCTAAACGGCCTCTACGCCATGATGATCGACTACCACCTGTCGATCTACAGCATCATCGGGCTGTTCGGCATGTTCGTCAGCACCACCATGTACTTGATCTCCCGCCGCTACCGCCACATCGCGGCACACTGAAGCCGGACTACTTCAGGCGCGCCCACACCCTGCGCTTGACCAGGTACAGCAGCACCGTCAACACCACCAGATAGGCAATCACATATTTTCCCATGTTGCGCCGCTCTTCCGCGCGCGGGTCGGCCACCCACGCCAGGAAGGAAGCGGCATCCAGCGCCCTGCCCTGCAACTCGGCACGCTGCGCGTCGTCGGCACTGGAAACGCCGAGGATGTCGGGCATTTTGGTGCCGGGGAATACACGATTGTCGGGTATGCCCTGCGCATTGACATGAAAGCCGAGCAGAAACGAATATACGTAGCTCGCCCCGCCTGCGCGCGCCTTGGCGATCAGGCTCAAGTCAGGCGGCACGATGCCGAATGACTGCAATGCGACATCCGCCGGCATCTGGCTCAGCAGCGGCGCATCCAGCGCCTGCCCGGCTCGCAGGGCATCGACTTTGTCCTGCGCGATGCCCAGCTTGCCGAGGTCGCGGTACTTCATGTATTTCAGGCCGTGGCAGCCCAGGCACATGGTGACCACGGTTTCCGCGCCGCGCTCCAGTGCGGACAGGTCGGCGGACACGCGGATCTTTTCCAGTCTAATCTCCGTTGCCCAGGCGGGAATGGTGACCACACTCAGCAGCAACAATCCCATTGCTTTCCACGGCGCCTTCATTTGCCGCCCTCCCCGTTGTTCCATTTCTGCCGCGGCGAGCGTTGCTCGAACAGCTCCTGCAACGCCGGTGGCAGGCCGCGCGCGCGCAGCCACTGCTCCTCTTTTTTTGAAATGAACGGCAGCAGCAGGAACATGGCGAAGTAAATGAAAGTGGCAACCTGCCCCAGCGGTACGGCGAAACCGGTTGGCGGCTGGGCGCCGACGTAGCCCAGCACCAGCACGTCGGCAATGAAAGCGTAGAACATGATGCGGTAAACCGGGCGGTAACGTGCGCCGCCGGGAATGTTGGAGCGATCGATGAACGGCATCACCGCAAAAATCAGGATGGACAGCGCCATCGCCACCACGCCGCCGAACATGTCCGGAATCGCGCGCAGGATGGCGTAGAACGGTAGGAAATACCACTCCGGCACGATATGCGGCGGCGTCTGCATCGGGTTGGCCGGAATGTTATTGGCGGGCTCGATGAACGTGTCGGGCAGGAAAAACACGAACACACAGAACACGATCAGGTACACGCCTAGCCCGAAGAAATCCTTGGCAGTGAAATAGGGATGGAAGGGAATGTTGTCTTTGGCGGCAAGGTTGATGCCGGATGGGTTGCTGCTTTTCACCGTATGCAGCGCCACCAGATGGATCACCACCGCGCCCAGGATCAGGAACGGGAACAGGTAATGCAACGCGAAAAAGCGCGTCAACGTGGCATCACCCACCGCGAAATCGCCGCGCAGCCAGATCACCACTTGGTCGCCGATGAACGGCGTGGCGCGGAACAGGTTGGTGATCACCTGCGCACCCCAGTACGACATCTGCCCCCACGGCAGCAGGTAGCCCATGAAGGCGCTCGCCATCAGCAACAACAACAGCATCTGGCCGGTCCACCACAGCAGTTCTCGTGGCGCACGGTAAGAGCCGTAGTACAGGGTGCGCGCCATGTGGACGTAGATCACCACGAAGAAAGCCGAGGCACCGGTGGAATGCAGGTAGCGCAGCAGCCAGCCGTAGTTGACCTCGCGCATGATGTGCTGGATCGAATCGAATGCCAGGTTGATGTCGGCCTTGTAGTGCATGGCAAGGAAAATGCCGGTGGCGATCTGCAGCACCAGCACGAAACCGGCGAGGAAGCCGAAATTCCACCAGTAGGAGAGGTTGCGCGGAGTGGGATATTCGGTCAGCTCATGCTTGACGAAGCTGGTGAGCGGAAATCGCTGGTCTATCCAGGCGATGGTTTTGTTCAGCATGGCTCCCCCTTATGTGCAAGCCGATGAACCGGCCGATGAATTAACCGATGACGATCTTGTCGGCGGCGACGAACTGGTACGGCGGCACTTCCAGGTTCTTCGGCGCCGGGCCGCGCGTCACGCGCCCGCTGTCGTCGTACACGCTGCCGTGGCAGGGACACAGCCAGCCGGAGTCGCCGCGTGTCGGCACGCATCCCAGATGCGTGCACAACCCGACCACCACCAGCCATTGCGGCTGCTGAACACGCTTCTGGTCGTCTTCGGGATCGAAGCCACCCTTCGATGCCTGCATCGCGGCGATCTGCTGCTCGGTGCGGCGCATGATGAACACCGGCTTGCCCTGCCAAGACACGGTGCGCACCTCCCCCGCCGCGATACCGGAAAGGTCGGCCTCGGTAGTGGCCTTGGTCAACACGTCAACGCTGGGATTCATGCTGCTGACAAAGGGCCAGCACGCCGCCGCCGCGCCAGCCACGCCGACCGCGGTGGTGGCCTTGGTCAGGAAATCGCGCCGCTCGGGATCATTCAGGGTATCGCCGTCCGCCATGCCGCCTCCTCCGCGTCCAACTTGTCTATAAGAACTTTCTAATTTAAATCGTAATACAGCGCGTCGGCTGCCGCAAGACTTTTTCGGAGAACCCGCGCGCCATCACGTGGGCGGGACGCCAGCCTTGGTCACACCTTGACGCTGGCCTGGAGGCGCCCCTGCATGACCTCGGGGCGGGCAAAATAATAGCCCTGCGCCCAATCGACGCCAATGTCGCACAGCACCTGCGCGGTTTCCGCATCCTCCACGCATTCCGCCACGGTCAGCACCTTGAAGCGCTGCGCGGTATTGACCAGGGTCTCGACCAGTTGCCGCACGCGCTTGTCGCGCACGATGCGCCCCACCATCCAGCCCTCGATCTTGAGGAAATTGACCGGCAGTTCGGCCAGATACAGGAACGACGAATAACCGCTGCCGAAATCGTCGAGCGCCAGGCGAAAGCCGGCATCGAGCAACGGCCGCAGCCCCTGCTTCAGTTTCTGCATCTCGGCGCTCTGGCGCTCGGTGATCTCGATCACCATCGGGTTAATACCCTTCTCCGCGGCAATCAGGCGATGGAACTGCGCCTGCTCCAGGAGGGCGCGCACCTCCTCCTCGTTGGCCAGGAACTGCGGCGACAGGTTGATGAAGTGCGCCTGTCCAGCACCCTGTTGCAGGGAATCCGCCCCCCTGGCGAGTGCATGGCCGGCAATGGTGCGGTCGATCGCCGACACCAGGTGCAGCGCCTCCGCCGCCTGGATAAAGCTGCCCGCCGCGATCAGGTTGTTGTCCCGGGTAATGATGCGCGCCAGCGCCTCCTCGGCCACCAGTCGCCCGGTACGCAAATCGACGATGGCCTGGAACGCGGGGATGATGCGCTGTTCGTGCAGCGCGCTCTGCACCTGCGAGCCTTCCCAGATCACGCCGCCCTGGCGCGCACCGGCCATGCCCATGCACAGCACCTTGTCGCGCCCGCTCTGCTTCGCCTCGTACAACAGTGAATCGGCCTGGGTCAGCAGGGTGTCGATGTTTTCCACTTCCGGCTGGTACAAGGCGATGCCGATGCTGACGGTGATCGGCATTTCGCCCTGCGGCAGCTTGAGCGGCTTGGACTTGATCAGCTTGCGCAAACGCTCGCCGGCGATCATGGCGCCGCGCGTGTCGAGATCATGGAAGCACACCAGGAATTCCTCGCCGCCCCAGCGCGCCATCCAGTCGCCGCCGCGCAGGTTGCCGGCCAGCGTTTCCGCAACGTAGCGCAGGGTCTGGTCGCCGACGTGGTGACCGTACTGGTCATTGACCAGCTTGAAGCGGTCGATGTCGACCACTCCCACGGCAAATCCGCCACGGTCACGCCGCGCACGGTTCCATTCGGTATGCAGTCGCTCCTCGGCAGCGCGCCGGTTGGGCAACCCGGTAAGATGGTCCTCCAGCGCCATGCGCGCCATCTCCTGCTCCACCGCCTTGCGCTCGCTGATGTCGCGCTCGATGGCAATGAAGTGTGTGATCGCGCCGTTGCTGTCGGTCACCGGCACGATGGACATGTCCACCCAGTAGGGGCGCCCCTCCTTGGTGTAATTGAGGATTTCAGCATGCACCTGCTGCCCCTCGGCCAGCGCCTCACGCACGCCGACGCGGGTGGCCTGGCTGGTTTCCGGCCCCTGCAGGAAGCGTGGATTCTTGCCGACCACTTCATCGGCTTCGTAGCCGCTGATGCTGGTGAAGGCGGAGTTGACGTAAACGATCTCCTGGTTGCTGTTGGTGATCATCACGATTTCGTCCGACACCTCGATCGCGGTGGAAAGCAGGCGCCGCTGCTGTGCTTCGTTTTCGGTTTGCGACATGTTGACGGCGAAACAGCGCAACAGCGTGCCGCGGTGGTTCTTTTCCGCGTTGGCGACGATCTCGAGGATCACTTCGTCCTGCTCGACATCGTGGGTCTTCACCATCACGCGCGCGGTGCTGCCTTCTTCGGCGGTGGCCTCGACCAGCTCGCTCCACGACGCCGCGCCGATCAGGCGGCGTACGTCGAGGCCGATCACGGCTTCGCGCGCGACACGAAAGAACCCCAGGAAATTGTCATCGGCGTCGGTGACCTGGCAATCCGACACGCGTGCACTGAAGCGACCGATCTGCGCCGCATCGAGGAAATCGCGCTCATAGCGCTCCGCCATGGCCTGCTCGCGACGGGTGAAAGCCTGCATCAATTCGCTTAAGCTGGCGCCAACCAGGATACCGATCCAGGTGGAGGAAAGCTCGAACAGACGCGGCAAACCCGCCGTCGCCGCATCCTTGTCGCCACGCATGGCGGCATCCACACAGGCTTCCGCCGCGGCAAGAAAGTTGTTGTGCGCGCGCCCCAGATGTTCCCAGGATTCCTGCAATTCCGGGTTGGTGACGGAGTCGATGACCTCCCGCCCCTCGCGCTCGAACCACGACCAGTAATTGCACACCGGGCGCTCGTGCGAAGTGCCGGTCACCACCGCCACCACTTCGCGCAAATACGCCTGGTGCTGCTGCATCTCGATCAGTAGCGGCGGAAAAGCTGTTTTGAAGTGGTCGATGATTGGCTCCCTCAGGTGGCGCGCAGGGCAATAGCGGCCATTATAACCGCGTCAAACCTATCTCAAAACGTAGCGAGCATACGCCATCCGGGGGAGGGCGGAGCGCAGGAACCGGAGTGTATATAGGAAATATATGAGGATTCCGAGCACCGTCCGACCATGGATCACGTGCACACAGCAGATTCTGAGGTAGGTTCTCATCAGGCCCGCCGCCACGTAGTACCGGCCGGAGTATCTTCCAACACGATGCCGGCATCGAGCAACTCCTTGCGGATGCGGTCGGCTTCGGCAAAATTCTTGGCCTTCTTGGCAGCGACGCGCGCCTCGATCTGAGCCTCGATCGATTCGCGGGTATGGCTTACCGTTCCAGTCGCAGCCAGCGTAAATTCACCCATGGGAGCATTTAACTGCCCCGTTACTCCGCGCTGCAAGAAAGCCGTTGGATCATCTTTTAACAATCCCAGTATACCCCCCAGCGACTTGAGCCGTGCCGCCGCTTCTGCGGATTGTGTGCGATTCACTTCGTTGGCCAGATCGAACAGCACCGCCATCGCTTCGGGGGTGTTGAAATCGTCGTCCATCGCCGCCTTGAAGCGTTGTGCATGGGGTTCGTTCCAGTCCACTCCCTCCCCCCCTCCGGAGGGAGAGGGGACACTCTTCAACGCGGTATAAAGCCGCCTCAGCGCACCCTTGGCATCATCGAGGTGGGCATCGGAATAGTTGAGCGGACTGCGGTAATGCGCGCGCAGGATGAAGAAGCGCACCACCTCGGCGTCATATTTCTTCAGCACTTCGCGGATGGTGAAGAAGTTGCCCAGCGACTTGGACATCTTCTCGTCGTCCACTCGCACGAAGCCATTGTGCATCCAGTAGTTCACGTACTGGCACTGGTGCGCGCCTTCGCTCTGCGCGATCTCGTTTTCATGGTGCGGGAACTGCAAGTCGGCGCCGCCGCCGTGGATGTCGAAATGCTGGCCGAGCAGGTGCGAGCCCATCGCCGAGCATTCGATATGCCAGCCGGGGCGGCCCTTGCCCCAGGGCGAATCCCACTTCACTTCATCCGCCTCGCTGTCCTTGGCGTGCTTCCACAACACGAAATCGAGCGGGTCGTGCTTGTTCGAGTCCACCTCAACGCGCTCGCCCGCGCGCAGGTCTTCCAGCGACTTGCCGGACAGCTTGCCGTAACCGGCAAACTTGCGCACTGCGTAGTTGACGTCACCATCGGCGGCGCGGTAGGCATACCCATTTTTTTCTAGTCTGCCTATCATCTCCAGCATCTGCGGCACGTACTGGGTGGCGCGCGGCTCGTGGTCCGGCCGCAGGATGCCCAGCGCCTGCTCGTCCTCGTGCATGAAGCCGATGAAGCGCTCCGTAAGTTGATGGATTGACTCCCGGTTCTCCGCCGCGCGCCTGATGATCTTGTCGTCGATATCGGTGATGTTGCGCACATAGACGACATCGTAGTCGCTCGCTTTCAGCCAGCGGTACACCATGTCGAACACCACCATCACGCGCGCATGCCCCAAGTGGCAATAGTCGTACACCGTCATGCCGCACACGTACATACGCACCTTGTTCGGCGTAATGGGGATGAAATCCTGCTTGTCGCGCGTGAGGGTGTTGTAGATTTTCAGCATCGTCTAGCTGGTAGCCGATAGCTGGCAGATGGTAGCAAACCGGGGGTTGCTACAAGCTACGTGCTACCAGCTATCGGCTCCTTTCAAGGTCACTGTACGGTTGAACACCAGTTTGCCGCCCGGCTGATGATCGCGGCGGTCGGTACAGAAATATCCCAGGCGCTCGAACTGGTAGCACGTCTCAACGGCTGCATCTTTCACGCATGCCTCTACCCAGCCCTGCACCACGGCAAGCGACGCCGGGTTGATGAACTCGAGGAAATTTCTTTCCTTGTCCGCATCCGGCTCCGGCACGGTGAACAACCTGTCATAGAGGCGGATTTCGGCAGGCAATGCGTGCGCGCAAGAAAGGAAATGGATCACGCCTTTCACCTTGCGGCCTTCGGGATTCTTGCCCAGCGTCTCGTGATCGATACTGCAACGCAGCTCGATAACCTTGCCGGTTGCATCCTTCACCGCCTCGTCGCAGCGCATTACATAGCTGTGACGCAAGCGCACCTCGCCGCCCAGGGTCAGGCGCTTCCAACCGGCGGGAGGCACTTCGGCGAAATCGTCGGCCTCGATGAACAATTCCTTGCCGAACGGCACCACACGCTTGCCGAACTCGGGATGGTTGGGGTGAAAATCGGCCTCGCGCGCCGATGCGCCATCGAAATTGGTAATCGTGACTTTCAAGGGATTGATCACCGCCATCACGCGCGGCGCACGGTTCTCCAGATCGTCGCGGATCGCCGCCTCCAGTTCGGAGAGATCCACGACGTTCGGACTCTTGGATACGCCGATGCGGCGCGCAAATTCGCGCAGTCCTTCCGGAGTGTAGCCGCGGCGGCGCATGCCGGAAATAGTCGGCATGCGTGGATCGTCCCATCCGGAAACGTGCTTGTCGGTCACCAACTGCAAAAGCTTCCTCTTGCTGGTGATGGTGTAGTGCAGTTCCAGGCGCGAGAACTCGTACTGGCGCGGATGGCAGGGGATGGTGATGTTGTCCAGCACCCAGTCGTAGAGCGGACGGTGATCCTCGAACTCCAGCGTGCAGATGGAGTGGGTGATGCCTTCCAGCGCATCGGAAATGCAGTGGGTATAGTCATACATCGGGTAGATGCACCACTTGTCACCAGTGCGAATGTGGTGCGCGCGCTTGATACGGTAGAGCACCGGATCGCGCATGTTGATGTTGGGCGAGGCCATGTCGATCTTGGCGCGCAACACCATGGCACCGTCGGCAAATTCGCCCGCCTTCATGCGCGCGAACAGATCCAGGTTCTCAGCCACCGGGCGATCTCGGTTGGGACTATTCCTGCCCGGCTCCTTGAGCGTGCCGCGATATTCGCGCATCTGCTCCGGCGTCAGGTCATCCACATAGGCCAGCCCTTTTTCAATCAGCTCCACCGCAAATTCATACAGCGCATCGAAATAGTCCGATGCCCAGCGCACCGGCCCGTTCCATTCGAACCCCAGCCAGCGCACATCCTCCTGGATGGACTGCGCGTATTCCTCACTTTCCTTTTCCGGATTGGTATCGTCGAAACGCAGATTACAGGTGCCGTTATACTCCTGCGCCAGCCCGAAGTTGAGGCAGATGGATTTGGCATGACCGACATGCAAGTAGCCATTCGGCTCAGGCGGGAAGCGGGTGGCGATGGAGGCGTGTTTACCGCTTTTCAGGTCTTCTTCGATGATGGTGCGAATGAAATGCTGCACCGGTTCGCGTTCGCTACTCATGTTAGTCTGCTGGTTCGAGTTGGCGCATTCTACCCGAAATCTTCACGATGCCACCTGCAATAACGCATTGAGCAAGAGGCGTGCTTCTTGCTACAATCCACGCAAATTTGCGTTCGCAACAATTTGATGAGCAAGAAATATATCACGATGACCCGATTCCGTGCCGCCGCGCTGACCCTGCTCGGCGCCACCCTGGTCACCTCCGCCCCGGCCTATGCCGATGCTTACCAGGATAGCAGCAAGCTCTTCAAGCAGGGCAGCCACAAACAGGCGCTCGACAAGATCAACAGTTACCTGAGCGCCAACCCCAAGGATGCCAAGGGACGTTTCCTCAAGGGGCTGATCCTGGTCGAACAGAAAAAGAATGCCGAAGCGATCCATATCTTCTCTGCCCTGACCGAGGACTACCCGCAACTGCCGGAGCCCTACAACAACCTCGCCGTGCTGTACGCCGCGCAGGGCGATTACGAAAAGGCGCGCGCCGCGCTGGAAACCGCGATCCGCACCCATCCCAGCTACGCCACTGCCCACGAAAACCTGGGCGACATCTACGCCAAGCTCGCCAGCCAGGCATACGACAAGGCGTTGCAGCTGGATCGCAACAACACCTCGGCCCAGGTCAAGCTGGCGCTGGTCAAGGACCTGTTCCCAGAAAAACCGGCCAAATCCGAAAAAGCCGAGAAAATGGACAATCCGGACAAACCGGCTGTCATCGCCCAGGCGCCCGCCCCTGTCGCCGCACCCAAAGTCGCCTCCGCGCCCAAACCGGCTCCCGCCACCCCGGCCAAAACCTCCTCCCCGCCTGCACCGCCCGTAGCACCGCCTACAAAAGCAGTGGATGAAAGCGGAGCTATACTGCAAACCGTGCATGGATGGGCCAAGGCCTGGTCGAACAAGGACGTTCCCGGCTATCTCGCTTTTTACGCCACCGACTTCAAGGTGCCGGGCGGGGCGAGCCGCGCTGATTGGGAAAAAAGCCGGCGCGAGCGCATTCTCGCGCCCAAAACTATTCAGGTCTCGGTAATTGCGCCGAAAATACACCTGCTGGACGCGAACCGGGCGACGGCAAGCTTCCGCCAGGGCTATCGCTCGGACACCCTCAACACGCAAGCCGGCAAAACCCTCACCCTGATTAAAAGCGGGGGGCGTTGGCTGATACAACAGGAGCAAGTGGGCAGGCAATGAAAAAACGGCGCTATTGGCTGTGGAGCGGTGCGGCAATGTTATGCGCCGCCCTGCTCGCTTTCGCCATGGGTGACCGTTCGGTGCTGCGCCACCATGCCGCGCCCCAGGCGCTGACCCCCGAAGCGCTGATTGCGCAAAGCCTGCTCGAGATCAGCCAGAACCACCTCGATGCTGCCCTCGACACCATAGACAACCTGCTCTCCATCAACCCCAATTTTCACCTCGCCCACCTGATCAAGGGCGACCTGCTGCTGGCGCGCGCCCGGCCGCTCAGCCATCTGGGCAACGCCGACGCCGCACCGGCCGAGCGCATCGCCGGGCTGCGCGACGAAGCACGCATCCGCCTGTTGCGCTACCAGCAGCAACCCCCCGCCGGGCAGGTGCCGAAATACCTGCTGCAACTGCCGACCGAACAAAAATATGCGCTGGTCGCCGACACTTCCATATCCACGCTGTACCTGTTCGAGAACTTCAACGGCAGCGCGCACTACGTCACCGATTACTACATCAGCAGCGGTAAGGCCGGCAGCGACAAGCTCAAGGAAGGCGACCAGAAAACGCCGCTGGGCGTATATTTCGTGGTCGACAACCTGCCCAAAAGCAAGCTGTCCGATTTTTACGGCAGCGGCGCGTATCCGCTCAATTACCCAAACGAGTGGGATCGCCGTCATGGCCGCAACGGCCACGGCATCTGGCTGCACGGCACGCCCACCAACACATACAGCCGCCCGCCGCGCGCCAGCAACGGCTGCGTGGTGCTGACCAACCAGGACATGGAAGCGGTCGGCGTGAAATTGCAGATCGGCACCACGCCGGTGATCATCGCAGACGGCATCGAATGGGCGGATGCACAAAACATCGGTGCGCTGCGCGACGCGCTTGCCGAGCGCATCGAAGCATGGCGCCGCGACTGGGAAAGCCGCGATGTAGACCGCTACCTGCGCCACTACGCCCCCACCTTTTCCGCCGGCGGCCAGAATTTGGCCTCTTGGGCCAGCCAGAAGCGCCAGGTCAATGCCGGCAAGTCGTGGATCAAGGTCAAGCTCGACAATCTCGGCATGCTGCTCTACCCCGGCAAGGACAACCTGGCCGTGGTCACCTTCGACCAGGATTACAGCAGCAACAATCTTTCCAACCGCATGAAGAAACGCCAGTACTGGATACTGGAAAATTCTCAGTGGAAAATCGCCTACGAAGGCGCAGCCTGATCCGCTCATTCACCCATTCAGAAAGGACAGCATGAACAAAATCGCCACCTGGCTCTTCGCCCTGCTATTCACCTTTGCTGCAGGCGTTGCACAAGCAGCCGACCCGAAAGTCGAGATCAAGACCAACCTGGGTAGCATCATCGTCGAGCTATACCCCGACGATGCCCCGAAAACCGTGGCGAACTTCCTGCAATACGTCAAAGAAGGCTATTACAAGAACCTCATCTTTCACCGCGTGATCAAGGGCTTCATGATCCAGGGCGGCCTCACCACCAAAGACTTCCAGCCACCCAAACCGACCCATGCGCCGATCGAGAGCGAAGCCGACAACGGCCTGGAAAACCTGCGCGGCACCATTGCCATGGCGCGCTCCAAAAAGGACATAAACTCGGCCACTGCGCAGTTTTACATCAATCATGCCGACAATCCCAAGCTGGACTTCTCCTTCACCGAGCCCGGCTATACCGTATTCGGCAAGGTGCTGGAGGGCATGGAGGTGGTCGATAAAATCGCCACGATTCCCACCGGTGCCGCTGGCCCGTTCAAAACCGATGTGCCCAAGGAACCGGCCATCATCGAAGACGTCATCCTGCTCGACAAATAAAGGACTACAGATGGTCAAACTGACTACCAATTTCGGCGAAATCGTGCTTGAACTCGATGCCGCCAGGGCGCCGCTCACCGTGGCCAATTTCCTGCAATACGTGAAGGAGGGCTTCTACAACGGCACCATTTTCCACCGCGTCATCGACGGCTTCATGATCCAGGGTGGCGGCTTCGAAATCGCCGAGGTGAAAATGCCCAACGGCGGCATCGACAAAAAAATGCGCCAAAAGTCGACGCGCGCGCCGATCAAAATCGAGTCCGACAACGGCCTGAAGAACGACGCCTACACCATCGCCATGGCGCGCACCTCGATTCCCGATTCCGCCACCTGCCAGTTCTTCATCAACGTCGCCAACAACGGCTTCCTCAACTACACCGCTCCCACCACGCAAGGCTATGGCTATTGCGTGTTCGGCAAGGTGGTGCAGGGCCAGGACACCGTGGACCGCATCAAGAAATCCAAGGTGGACCGCCGCGAAGGTCATGACGATGTGCCGCTGGTGGACGTGGTGATCGAGAAGGCGGAAATTCTCGAATAAGCGCAGGCGGGCGCCGTGCCGCATAGCCTGTTCATCTCTGACCTGCACCTGTGCGCCAGGCGCCCGCGCCTGACCACGCGCTTCCTGCACTTCCTCGAACACGACGCGCGCCACGCCGACGCCCTCTACATCCTCGGCGACCTGTTCGAATACTGGGCAGGCGACGACGATCTCGACGACGCGTATAACCGCGACATTGTCTCTGCCCTGCGCCGCCTCAGCGAGAGCGATGTACGCCTGTACCTGATGCACGGCAACCGCGATTTCCTCATGGGCGAGCGCTTCGCCGCCGCCTGCGGCGGCACCTGGCTGACTGACCCGACGCTGGTCGACCTTCACGGCACGCCCACCCTGCTCTCCCACGGCGACGCGCTCTGCACCGCCGATGCCGAATATCAGGCGTTCCGTCTCCAGGTACGCAATCCCGCCTGGCAGCGCGACTTCCTGGCGCAACCACTGGCCGAACGCAAACGCCTGATCGAAGCGCTGCGTGAACGCAGCGAGGAGCAGAAGCAGGTCAAGTCCTACGACATCATGGACGTCACCACGCAGGCGGTCGAGCAACTGCTACGCGCGCACGGTTGCCCGCGCCTGATCCACGGCCACACCCATCGCCCCAACCACCATCGGCACATGGTGGACGGCCACGCCTGCGAACGCTGGGTGTTGCCGAACTGGGAAGAAATGCAAGCGGAAAATTTTCACGGCGGCTACCTGCGCTGCGATCCTCACGGCTGCGCGCGCCATCGCGTTTAAGCCAGGCGCCAGGCGCCATGCCCGGGCATGGAAAAAATTTTCCTCCCGGCGTATGCTTAACCACAAGTTCCCCCGCCGCATAGAAAAACCATGAAAACAGAACACGTGAACCCCGCTGCCGCCGACCTGCTGCCCGCCCAGGAAATCTCCGGCGAAGTGCTGCTGGAAAAATACGCCAAAGCCGGCGAGACCAGCATAGAAGAAGTACGCCGCCGCATCGCGCGCGGCCTCGCCGCGGCCGAAACACCGCAGCAACGCAGCCAGTGGGAGGAGCAGTTTTTCCTGGCGCTGGAGGCCGGCTTCATTCCGGCCGGGCGCATCTGCTCCGCCGCCGGGACCGAACTCCAGGCGACGCTGATCAACTGCTTCGTACAGCCGGTGGGCGATTCAATCTCTGGCATCGAAAACAACCTGCCCGGCATCTACGACGCGCTTCAGGAAGCGGCTGAAACCATGCGCCGCGGCGGCGGCGTCGGCTACGACTTTTCTGCGATTCGCCCAGAAGGCGCCTTCGTCAAGGGTACGCATTCGCGCGCCAGCGGGCCGATTTCCTACATGCGCGTGTTCGACCGCTCCTGCGAAACGGTGGAATCCGCAGGCGCCCGGCGCGGCGCGCAGATGGGCGTGCTGCGCTGCGACCATCCCGACATCGAGCGTTTTATCCACGCCAAGGACAGCGGCGACCTGAAGAACTTCAACATCTCGGTGGGGGTGACCAACGCCTTCATGCGCGCGGTCGCCGACGACGCCGATTTTGAACTGGTACACAGCGCCCCGCCCAGCGAGGAGATCAAGCAAGGCGGCGCCTACCAGCGCAGCGACGGCAAATGGGTATACCGGCGCATCCGCGCCGTGGAACTGTGGCGCCAGATCATGGAATCGACCTACGACCACGCCGAGCCCGGCGTGCTGTTCATCGACCGCATGAACGAGGACAACAACCTGTCCTACGTCGAGACCATCGCCGCGACCAACCCCTGCGCCGAACAGCCGCTACCACCCTACGGCTGCTGCTGCCTGGGCAGCATAGACCTGACGCACATGGTGGTGCAGCCATTCTCCGCCGACGCCCATTTTGACTTTGGCAAGTTCGCCGGGGTGATCAAGACTGCCGTGCGCATGCTCGACAATGTCCTCGACGTCACCGTATGGCCGCTGCCGCAGCAGCAGGCGGAAGCCGCCGCCAAGCGCCGCATCGGCCTGGGCTTCACTGGCCTCGGCGACGCACTGATCATGCTCGGCCTGCGCTACGATAGCGAGCGGGCGCGCGAAACCGCCGCCAACATCGGACGCTTCCTGCGTGACACCGCTTATTCGGCCTCGGTCGACCTGGCGCAGGAACGTGGCGCCTTTCCGCTGTTCGACGCCGAGCATTACCTGCAGGCGCCGCGCTTCGCGTCGCGCCTGCCCGATGCGCTCAAGGAAAAAATCGCCAGGCACGGCACCCGCAACAGCCACCTGCTCTCGATCGCGCCCACCGGCACCATTTCGCTGGCTTTCGCTGACAACGCCTCCAACGGCATCGAGCCGCCCTACTCGTGGTTCTACACGCGCAAGAAGCGCATGGCCGACGGCAGCAAGAAGGACTACAGCGTGGAAGACCATGCCTGGCGCCTGTATCGCCACCTCGGCCACAGCACCGACAAGCTGCCCGAGTACTTCGTCACCGCGCTGGAAATTTCCGCCATCGACCACATGAAAATGGTGGCGGCGGTGGCACCCTATGTCGACACCTCGATCAGCAAGACGGTCAACGTCCCGGAAAACTATCCCTACGAGGATTTCAAGGACCTTTACTTCGAGGCATGGAAGGCCGGCCTCAAGGGACTCGCCACTTACCGCCCCAATGCCGTGGTCGGCCAGGTGCTGTCGGCGCAGCCGACCGAGCAGCAGGCGCAGCCGCAGGACCTGGTGTTCGACCAGGATCGCCGCCTCACGCTCGACGCCGCTCCGCAACCCGCGCTCGCCAGCCTGCGCTGGCCGGGCCGTCCCAAGCTGCGCGCCGGCAACCCGTCATGGACTTACATGATCGAACACCCCCAGGGCAGCTTCGCGATTTTCGTCGGCCACATCGAAAACGGTGAAGCGCATCCGTTTGAAGTCTGGGTCAACGGCGCCGAGCAGCCGCGCGGCCTGGGCGCGCTAGCCAAGACACTGTCCATGGACATGCGTGCGCGCGACAAGGCATGGCTGCGCTACAAGCTGGAAACGCTGGCGAAAACCGTGGGTGACGACACTTTCGACATGCCCATGCCGCCCGACGGCGAAGTGGTGCGCATGCCCAGCATCGTCGCCGCATTCGCGCGCATCGTGCGCTATCGCATCGAACAGCTCGGCGCTCTGTCCACCCATGCCCACGACCTCGGCACCACCCCGGTCATGGACGCGCTGTTCTCGCGTAAGGAACCCAAGACCGGCACCGACGGCACCATGAGCTGGACCGTGGACGTGAGCAATCCCGTCACCGGCGACGACTTCGTGCTGGGCGTGAAAGAACTGGTGTTGCCAGGCGGACAGCGACGCCCCTATTCGATCTGGATGGCCGGCGTGTACCCGAAGACGCTGGACGGCCTGTGCAAGATCCTCAGCCTGGATATGCGCGTGATCGACCCGGCCTGGATCGGCATGAAGTTGCGCAAGTTGCTGGATTACTCCGAACCGATGGGCGACTTTATGGCCTTCGTGCCCGGCGAGAAGCGTCAGTCCAACTGGCCTTCCACCATCGCCTATGTGGCGAGACTGCTCATCCACCGCTACGCCATGCTCGGCATCCTCGACGAGAACGGCTACCCGCTGCAGGCCATGGGCGTGCTGGAAGTGCCGGAAACGCCGCAGGAGATGGCGCAGCTGCGCCAGATGCGCGGCAAGCCGTGCAAGGAATGCGGCAACACCAGCGTGATCAAGAAAGACGGCTGCGAATTCTGCCTGTCCTGCGGCGCGGTCGGCGCGTGCGGCTGAGCGCAAGCTGCATTTATCTTGGTTTGTGGGATGGCTTGATTAGCAAATCACCTCCGGCAAAACCGGAGTGAGCCTCCCCCGAAATTTCGCATTCCAGTGGATGGGGTATAACGCCCCGTGAAATTGGAAGGGGAATGGAATGGCTTGAGCAAATTGTAAGTTTTTATTTGAAACGAAACGGCTACAAGCAACTAACCAATCCCGGAATCAACTGGCGTCCTCGTATAAAACAACTTCAGCTGCTCAGTCTTGAGCAGGCTAAGCAACTGGCTCGCCTGCTCCTCATTCACCACGAATTCCAGCAATACCGGCAGGTCGTTCGCCAGTTCGAAAAAACCTTCCTCGCGCAACGCGCCGTGCCGGCCATAGCCGGCAATGGCGCGGCATGCCGAGCCACCAGGGATACCCAGCGCCTTGGCGCGCTCCAGCAGCCATTCATAGAGCAGCTCGCCGTGATGCTTTTGCAATTCGGTCACGTAAATTTTCAGGCAAACGTCAGTCATCTCGGCTCCTATGATTGCAACGCGCGCACGCTGTAGATGCCCAGCACCGTCATCGCCAGCGACCCGATCAAATGCGCAGATATCATGGCCAGACCCCAGCCGTATTGTACGCGCGCCAGCAGCGTCACTGCCTCGGCGGAAAAGGTGGAAAAAGTGGTGAGCCCACCGAGAAAACCGGTGATGATGAGCAAACGCAGTTCCGCCGGCAGGCTGGCGTGCTGCATGAAAAACTCCATCGCCACACCGATCAGGTAGCCGCCCACCAGGTTGGCGGCGAGCGTGCCCAGCGGCACGGTGGGAAACACAGGATTGAGCGCGATACCGAGCAACCAGCGCAACCAAGCGCCCAGCGCCGCACCCACTCCCACCGCGAGAAAACCGTAAGCCGTCATGGGCGCAAGCTTGGCAACATTCGCGCCCGCCGTCAACCGCCCAACAGCCACAGCCAGCCCGTCAACGCAGAGAGCGTCACCACCAGCACCGGCAAAGTCAGCGCCATGCCGGTGCGAAGATACTCGCCCCATGTCACTTTCATGCCGCGACCCTCCAGCACATGCAACCACAGCAGCGTGGCCAGGCTGCCAAGCGGGGTCATTTTCGGGCCGATGCCGGTGCCAACCACGTTGGCGTAAACGAACAATTCGTGCAGCTGCGGCGCAAGCTGTGCGTGCTCTATGGCGAGGTTGTCCAGCATCACCGTGGGCAGATTGTTCATCAGCGCCGACAGCGCGGCGAAGGTGGTGCCGGCGAGCAGCGTGCCCAGCCATGCTCCGGTCTGGGCATAAGTCTCCAGCAGCGCGCCCAGCAGCGCAGTAACACCGTGGTTGTGCAGGCCGAACACCACCAGGTACATGCCCAGGGAGAACCACACCACCTGCCACGGCGCTTCATGCAACAGCGTCTTGAGCGGGATTACCGCCTTGGACTGGCGTCGCGGAAAATGCTCGCGCCCTGTGGCCAGCACCAGCAGTAGCGCAGCGCCGCCCGCCACTGCCGACACCGGCACGCCGAGCGGATGAGCAAGGAAATAGCCGGCCAGCAGCAGCGCCAGCACCGCCCAGCCGGCGTAAAACACGAAAGGGTCGCGGATCGCGTCGCGCGGAGAGTCCAGCGCAGAAACATCGAAACGCGGCGGGATTGCCTTGCGGAAATACAGCCACAGCACCACCAAAGTCGTGGCCAACGCGGCAAAGTTCACCGCCACCATCACGCGCGCGTAATCGGTGAAGGCAATGTGAAAATAATTGGCGGTGAGGATATTGGTGAGGTTGGAGATCATCAGCGGCAGGCTGGTGGCATCCACAGTAAAACCCACCGCCAGCATGAAAGCGAGCGCGGCGCGGCGCTCGAATTTCAGCGCGTGCAGCATTTCCAGCACTAGCGGGGTGAGAATCAGCACCGCGCCGTCGTTGGCGAAGAACGCCGCCATCACCGCGCCCAGCAGTATGATCAACACAAACAGGCGCGGTCCGCTGCCCCCGCCCCAGCGCGCCACGTGAAGCGCCGCCCACTCGAAGAAACCGGCGGCATCGAGGATCAGCGAAATCAGGATCAGTGCTACGAGGGTAAAGGTCGCGTCCCACACGATGGCCCACACACGCGGCACGTCGTCCAGCGACACCACGCCGGCAGCCAGCGCCAGTACCATGCCGGCCATGGCAATCCAGCCTATACCGAGATTGCGCGGGCGCCATATCACGCAGACCAGCGTCGCCAGGAAAATCAGCAGGGCAACAAACATTGATGCATCCAACAAATCGAGTCCGGGAAAACCATGTTACCGCAAAGGATGCGGCAGGCACGAAGGAAAACAGGAATTGGCGCTGTCTGGCGTAAGCGTTATCATGCAAAGCTGAAAGCAAGAGGAGGATCAGCCATGAATTCCATCAATTACAAGAAGGAAATCAACGCCAGCGTCGACCAAGCCATCGAGCGCGTCACCAAGGCTTTATCCGCCGAGGGCTTCGGCGTCCTCACCCGCATCGACATGCACAGCAAGATCAAGGAAAAGACCGGCAAGGACATCATCCCCACCGTGATCCTGGGCGCATGCAACCCCATGCTCGCCTATGAAGCCTACACTGCCAACAGCGACGTGGCGAGCCTGCTTCCCTGCAATGCGACGGTGCGCGAAGTCGCACCCGGCAGGATTTCCATCGAACTGGTGAAACCCACCGCGATGATGCAAATCCTCGGAGATGCCAGCCTCACCACACTGGCGGGCGAAGCCGATGCGCGCCTGCAACGTGTGCTGGCGAACCTATGAAAACCAGCGGGATGCCGTAAACCTAATAAGAGGGGACAGACCGCGGTTTTCCATTTCTGACATTACTTCACCTTGAGCAGCACCAGCGCCCCTGCCGCCATCAGCAGCGCAGCCAGCGTAAACCCCAGCACCGGGGAAAACATCGTCCACACCACCCCGACCATCGCACTGGATATGAACTTGGCGACACCATTCACCGCGCCAAGTGCACCGTAGCTCGTTGCCAACGTGCCGGCCTCGACCATTTCCGCCGTGACGGTGGGTTCCAGCGCTTCCTGTACCGCGACGTACAAGCCGGCGATGAAGAAAATCACAGCCAGCAACGCCACGCTGTCGATGCCAACCCAGAATGCCAGGGCGGTTGCGATGGCCGTCGAGGCGCCCAGCACATAGCCCGAAACCAGCACCGGCATGTGCCCGATGCGATCCGCCAGGTGGCCCACCGGATAGGACGCCGATACCTGTACGACGTTACGCCATACATACAGCAGCCCTGCCGCCTGTGCAGCCTGGATCACACCCAGGGTGGGCGTCAGCAAGGCAGTCGCCGCGAGGATCAGCAGGCTGTGCGAAAAATCGCCGATGCCGAAAAGACCGACTGCCCTCAGGTAGCGCTTGAAACGCGCGGGCAGCTCACGCAGCGTGCCGAAGAATTTCAGCGCAGGATTCGGCGAATGGTGGGGGTCTTGCACCAGCGTGAGGAAAGCCAGCACCGCCAGGGCACCGGGAATGACGGACAGCCACAAGACCAACCGGAACGGGCCGGCGGCATCATCCCAATGCAAATCCTGCGCAAAACCCAGCAGCGCCACACCCAACAGCGGGCCGAGCACCGCGCCGATGGTGTCCGCCGCACGGTGGAAGCCAAAGGCGCGCCCGCGCGTTGCCGGCGTTACTGCCTGGATGACGATGGCGTCGCGTAGCGGGCCGCGCAAACCCTTGCCGAACCACGACACCACACGCCCCACCAACAACAGCGGCCAGCTCGCCGCCAGTGCGATAAATATTTGTCCGAGCGGCGTCAGGCCGTAACCGACCAGTACCAGCAGCTTGCGGTGACCTAGCTTGTCTGCAATGTAACCCGACACCATCTTGGTAAAGCTCGCCACCGCATCGGCGATGCCCTCGATGAAACCGAGCACGGCAGCGGGGATGCCCAGGACGGCAAGAAAACCGGGCAGGATCACGGTGGTGGTCTCGTAGCAAAAATCACCGAGCGCACTGGTGAGACCCGCGCCGGCTACGGTACGGTTGATCCACCCTATGGGCTTGGCATTCCTTCGCTCCATTTCATCCGTTTGATCCATATCGCACCTCGCAAGTGGCCGGTATGGGATCATGATCGGACATGCCGGACCCCATATACGGTTGACATCATAACGCTTGGTGACTTGATGATGCTGATTGATGATGCTGATGCTGGGCTGCCAACGACAAGGCCGGTATCCGGACACTCCATATAGGGGTGGTGTTACCATAAAAATTGACCACACCCCTTGAAATGGAAAAAACCATCCCCAGTTAAAACGGCCCAAGGAGGAGAAAAACCATGCAAGACGAGCAGGCCAGCCCGGCAGAGCTGACGGCACAGGAGGGAAAAAACACTCAGCCGCCACCCGAGGCACAGGAAAACAAGGACACCATGCCCAGCCCGGAGGAAATGCTGAAGCAGGCCGAACTGAAGGCGCAGGAGCACCACGACGCCTGGCTGCGCGCCCGCGCCGATGCAGAAAACATCCGGAAGCGCGCGCAGCTCGACGTGGCCAATGCGCACAAGTACGCCTTGGAAAATTTCTCTGCCGAACTGGTGGCGGTCAAGGACAGCCTGGAAGCCGCGCTTGCTGCGCCCAACCTCACCATCGAATCGTTGCAGAGCGGGGTCGAACTGACGCTGAAGCAGCTCAGCGCCGCTTTCGCCAAGTTCAACGTCATCGAGATCAACCCGCAGGGGGAAAAGCTCGACCCGCACAAGCACCAAGCCATCGGCATGGTGGAATCCTCCGATGCCACACCCAACACCGTGGTGCAGGTAATGCAGAAAGGCTACCAGCTGCACGACCGCATCATCCGCCCCGCGCTGGTGATGGTGGCCAAGGCGCCAGAAAGTTGAAAAACAAACGACCAACCCTATATAGACAACAAGATTAACCGCAAAGGACGCAAAGGACGCAAAGGAAAAACCAAATTCTTGCCAAAGAGAAACCCCCGGAGTTCTCCGTAATCTCAATGGTTCAAAAATTGGAAATCCTTGACGTCCTTCTCGACCTTGGCGGTTCGAGAATTTAACGACTGCAAAGGAACCAACATGGGTAAAATCATAGGCATCGACCTGGGCACCACCAACTCGTGCGTGGCGGTCATGGAAAACGGTCAGGCCAAGGTCATCGAAAACTCCGAGGGCGCACGCACCACGCCGTCCATCGTCGCTTACGCCGAGGACGGCGAAATCCTGGTCGGCGCGCCGGCCAAGCGCCAGGCGGTGACCAACGCCAAGAACACCCTGTACGCGGTGAAGCGCCTGATCGGCCGCCGTTTCGAAGAAAGGGAAGTGCAGAAGGACATCGATCTGATGCCCTTCGCCATCGTCAAGGCCGACAACGGCGACGCCTGGGTACAGGTGCGCGACAAGAAGATGGCACCGCCCCAAGTTTCCGCCGAAGTGCTGAAGAAGATGAAGAAGACCGCCGAGGATTACCTGGGCGAGGAAGTCACCGAGGCCGTGATCACGGTGCCGGCCTACTTCAACGACAGCCAGCGCCAGGCCACCAAGGACGCCGGCCGCATCGCCGGCCTGGAAGTGAAGCGCATCATCAACGAGCCCACCGCCGCAGCGATCTCCTTCGGCCTGGACAAGCAGGAAGGCGACCGCAAGATCGCGGTGTATGACCTAGGCGGCGGCACCTTCGACATTTCCATCATCGACATCGCCGAGATCGAGGGCGAGCACCAGTTCGAGGTGCTCTCCACCAACGGCGACACCTTCCTCGGCGGCGAGGACTTCGACCAGCGCCTGATCGACTACATCATCGACGAGTTCAAGAAAGACCAGGGCGTGGACCTGAAGAAGGACGTGCTCGCGCTGCAGCGCCTCAAGGAAGCCGCGGAAAAGGCCAAGATCGAGCTGTCATCCTCGCTGCAGACCGAAGTCAACCTGCCCTACATCACCGCCGATGCCAGTGGCCCCAAGCACCTGGCGCTGAAGATCACCCGCGCCAAGTTCGAGTCGCTGGTCGACGATCTGATCGAGCGCACCATCGAACCGTGCCGCATCGCGATCAAGGATGCCGGCGTGAAGATCGCCGACATCAGCGACGTAATCCTGGTCGGCGGCATGACGCGCATGCCCAAGGTGCAGGAGAAAGTGAAGGAATTTTTCGGCAAGGATCCGCGCAAGGACGTCAACCCGGATGAGGCCGTCGCCATCGGCGCCGCGGTGCAAGGCGGCGTGCTGCAGGGCGAGGTGAAGGACGTGCTGCTGCTCGACGTCACTCCGCTGTCGCTGGGCATCGAAACCCTGGGCGGCGTGATGACCAAGTTGATCGCCAAGAACACCACCATCCCGACCAAGGCGTCGCAAGTGTTCTCCACCGCTGAGGATAACCAGAGCGCAGTGACCATCCATGTGCTGCAGGGCGAGCGTGAAATGGCATCGGGCAACAAGAGCCTGGGGCAGTTCAACCTGTCCGACATTCCACCGGCGCCGCGCGGTATGCCGCAAATCGAGGTTACTTTCGACATCGACGCCAACGGCATCCTGCATGTGTCGGCCAAGGACAAGGCGACCGGCAAGGAAAACAAGATCACCATCAAGGCCAGCTCCGGCCTGTCCGAGGCGGAAATCCAGAAGATGGTGAAGGACGCCGAGGCGCACGCCGAGGAAGACCGCAAGCTGCACGAGCTGATCGATGCGCGCAACCAGTGCGATGCCATGGTGCATTCGGTGCAGAAGTCGCTGAAGGAATATGGCGACAAGATCGGCAGCGACGAGAAAACCAAAATCGAGGACGCGCTGAAAGCCGCACAGGACGCGCTCAAGAGCGACGACAAGGCGGCGATCGAAGCCAAGACCCAGGCACTCGCCGAAGCCGCGCACAAGCTCGCCGAGCGGATGTACGCGCAACAGCAACCGGGTGCCGGTGCGACCGGTGCCGCGGGTGGCGCGCAGGAGAAGGAAGTCGAAGGCGAAGTGGTCGATGCCGAATTCGAGGAAATAAACAAAAAATAAGGGGTTAGGGGCTGGGGACTAGGGGCTAAAAACCTGCGAGTTTCCACGCCCCTCCCTAGTCCCTAACTCCTCATCCCCAATCCTGTCTCATGTCAAAACGCGACTACTACGAAGTCCTCGGCGTCAACCGGGACGCCTCGGACGAAGAAATCAAGAAGGCTTACCGCAAGCTGGCGATGAAGCACCATCCGGACCGCAATCCGGACAACCCCAAGGCCGAAGATCATTTCAAGGAGGCCAAGGAAGCCTACGAAATCCTGTCTGACGCGCAGAAGCGCGCCGCCTACGACCAGTACGGCCATGCCGGGGTCGACCCCAGTGCAGCGGCGGGTACCGGTTTCGGCGGTGCGGGCGGGCAAGGCTTTGGCAATTTCGGCGACATCTTCGGCGATATCTTTGGCGAAGCATTCGGCGGTGGGCGTGGTGGACGCTCCAGCGTCTATCGCGGCGCCGACTTGCGCTACAACCTGGAAATTTCGCTGGAAGAGGCGGCACGCGGCACTGAAACCAGTATCCGCATTCCCACCATGGAAGAATGCGAAACCTGCCATGGCTCCGGTGCCAAACCCGGCACCACGCCCACCACCTGCCCCACTTGCGGCGGCCACGGCCAGGTGCGCATGCAGCAGGGCTTCTTTTCCATCCAGCAGACCTGCCCCAAATGCCACGGCAGCGGTAAATACATCGCCACCCCGTGCGGAACCTGCAACGGTGCGGGGCGCATCAAGCAGCACAAAACCCTGTCGGTGAAGATTCCGGCAGGGGTCGATAATGGCGACCGCATCCGCCTTTCCGGCGAAGGTGAGGCCGGCATCAACGGCGGGCCGCCCGGCGATCTCTATGTGGTGATCCAGCTCAAGCAGCACGCCGTATTCCAGCGCGACCACAACGACCTGCACTGCGAAATGCCGATCAGTTTCACTACGGCCGCGCTGGGCGGGGAAATCGAAATCCCCACCCTGGACGGCTACGCCAAGATCAAGATACCGCCGGAAACGCAGACCGGCAAAGTATTCCGCCTGCGCGGCAAGGGCATCAAGGGCGTGCGTGCGCACGCGCCCGGCGACCTGCTGTGCCACATGGTGGTGGAAACCCCGGTCAACCTCACCGCGCGCCAGCGCGAATTGCTCGAGGAACTGGAAGCGATCAACGTCACGGATGGCTCCAAGCACAACCCGCGCGCCAAATCCTGGATGGACAAGGTACGCGATTTTTTTGGCCAGTAGCCAAAAAACCTTCCCTTTACGGTGCAGGCTAATGTTGGCGTAGTCAATCAATGTCAAGGGCGCAGCCCGGCCGCAGCCACAAAGTAAAAGAATTTTTGGGTAGCAGCCTGGCCCGCTCAAGTTCCCATTTGTCATCGCTTGTGGCAGAATGCCCACGTTCCCGAAGCAAGCAAATGGAACCAAAGCGTTTGTATCCCCGCGTTTTTCAGGATGGTGCAGCAGTGAAATTGCGTTATTTCGTTTTATCCTCCTCGTTGATTGCCCTGAGCGGCACCGCTGGCTGGCTGGTTGCGGCGGAGCCTTCTCCGAGCGCCCCCTACCAACACCAGTTGCAGGCCACAGAATCCTGCGAGGCCTGCCATGCACGCGAGCGTGTAGATGTGTTCAAGTCCACCATGGCGGACGACTGCAACCAGTGCCACGCTTCCGGCGATGACGCCGGGCAGGGCGGGCTGATTCGGGCCGCCGACACGGCTGAGCAGCCAAGCAAGAAAAAGTATTCCGACATCTACGCGGAAAAGCTGAAGGTGGCGCCGCCGCCGGAAGCGACCGCGGGCATGAGTGTGCCTTGGTATTACGAGGAAACGCGCATCGGCGCCGACCCCAACGAAATGATCTATGTCCCCGCCGGCGAATACATCCGCGGCTCGAACAGCCGCTTGCCCGACGAAGGCCCGGAGCAGAAAGTCACCACCAAGGCATTCTGGATCGACAAGTACGAGGTCACCAACCTGCAGTACAAGAAATTCATCGAAGCTACCAAGCGCCGCTCGCCGGATCATTTCCGCAACCGCACCTATCCCGCCGGCAAGGTCGACCACCCGGTGACTTGGGTGACCTGGTTCGACGCCAAGGCGTATTGCGAGTGGGCTGGCAAGCGTCTGCCCAGCGATATCGAGTGGGAAAAAGCCGGGCGCGGCACCGACGGGCGCAACTTCCCTTGGGGCGACGAATTCGACCCCACCCGCGTCAACTCGCCGGTGCGCTGGAAATCGCTCAACATGGAAGGCGACACCACGCCGGTCGGCTCGTTCGAAGGCGGCAAGGGGCCTTATGGCCTGTATGACATGTCCGGCAACGTGTGGGAATGGACTGATTCGTGGTACACACAGTACCCGGGCAACACTTGGCCCAGCGAAAACTATGGCGAAATCTACAAGACCCTGAAAGGCGGCTCGTGGTGGGACTGCTCGTTCTACCAGTGCGGCGTTTCGGCGCCGATGTTCAACCGGAGTTACTTCAAACCCAACGTCAAAAATTCCAGTTTTGGATTTAGGTGCGCAAAAGATGCTGAACAGTAAAATTCGTCTGGCCGGCCTGGCCGCTCTCGTAATGACCGCAACCATGGCGCAAGGCGCTGAACCCGCCGCGCCGGATGGCATGGTGCTGGTCCCCGCCGGCGAATTCGTCATGGGCAGCGACAAGACCGACAAGAACAATGCGCAATGGCGCGACGCCAACGCGCTCAACCCCTACGGCTTCATCGACCCCCTGTACGTGGACGAATACCCGCCGCACAAGGTCAATCTGAACGCCTATTTCATCGACAAGTACGAAGTCACCAATGCGCAATACCGCGACTTCGTCATCAGCACAGGGCGCACCGTGCCGTTGATGTGGCCGGAAAACGGTTATAACCTGAGCATGAAATTGCTGAGCGAACAGCCCGTGGAAACCCTGCGCACCCTTGCCAGCGACCGTTTCAAGCTCGACATGGACACGACCTCCATGACAAAGGAGGAAATACTCCCCGAGTTGCAAAAGGCAAACGACGCGCGCGATGCGTTGCCGGTTACCGGCGTGACCTGGTCGGATGCCGCCGCCTATTGCGCCTGGGCCAACAAGCGGCTGCCCACCGAGGCTGAATGGGAAAAAGCGGCGCGCGGGCCCAAAGGCTACGAATACCCGTGGGGCAACGAATGGAAGCCAGACTACGTCGGCACCATGGCCAACGACCAGGACAATCCCGCCGTGGCAGGCGGATCGTTCCCCAACGACAAATCCGGTTACGGCGTTTATGACATGTCCGGCAATGTCGCCGAGTGGGTGGCCGACTGGTACAACGCCTACCCCGGTTCCGAATACAAGCACAAGAATTTCGGGCGCCAGCACCGCGTGGTGCGCGGCGGCTTCGCCAGCTCCGGCCACTATGATTCGCTCGGCGTGGTGTTCCGCACTGCCAAGCGCTCGCACATGCTGCCTTACGCGCAAATGATCGACGTCGGCTTCCGCTGCGCCAAGGACGCGAAGTAAGACGCCGGCGCCACACACCATCCAGGCCCCGCCCGGTGCGGGGCTTTTTATTTAGCCCTACCTCCCGCTACTCCCTGCCCGAACGCCAGATCGACAGCACGATCCAGACGCTGTTGAAGAACGCCACAAGGAAGCCGAGCAGTCCGAACAGGGGCAGTCCGAACAAGGTCGGCCCACCCTGCACCGTCATCACGATGGAAGAGCCTATGATCAGCGAAGCGGTGAGGATGCCCAGCGTGAGGCGGTTGGTACTTCGGTCGAGCTGATGGCCGAAATGGTCGAGGCGCTTGAGGTCGAGATCTATCTTCACCCGGCCGCGGCGTACCTCCTTGAGCAGGCGCGCGGCATCGCGCGGCAGGCCGGCCAACAGCGACAGGATTTCGCGCAAGCCACGTCGGCCGCGCTTGAACAGTGCGCCCGGATAATAGCGCTCGGTGATCACGCGCCGCACGAACGGCGTCAGGTGTTCAACCATGTGGAAATCCGGATCGAGTTGCCGCCCCAGCCCTTCCAGGGTGATCATCGCCTTGAACAACAGGGTGAGGTCGGACGGCAGCACGATGGAATGTTCACGCATGATGGTGGTGATCTCGCCGATCAGTGCGCCGATGCGAATGTCCTTCAGCGGCACGTGCTCGTAGTGGAAGGTCAGCTCGGCGATGTCGGCGGCGAGCTTGGCTTCGTCCACCAGCACCTCGCCGGTCCAATCCAGCAGCACTTCCAGCATACCCTCCTCGTCGTGTCGCGCCAGCGCGGCCAGCATGTCGACGATCTGGTTGCGTCGATATTCGGACAAACGCCCGACCATGCCGAAGTCGATCATGGCGATACGATTGCCGGGCAGGTAGAACACGTTGCCGGGGTGAGGGTCAGCGTGAAAATAGCCGTCGATCAGGATCATTTTCAGCACGGCGTCGGCGCCGCGGCTGGCCAGCACCTTGCGATCCAGCCCGGCCGCGTCGATCGCCGCATAGTCATTGCCGGGGATGCCGTCAATGTGTTGCTGCACGTTCATCTGCGCACTGGTCCATTCCCAGTAGATGCGCGGGATGAGGATGTTGGGGTCGTCGGCGAAATTCTCGGCGAAGCGCTCCTGGGCATGCGCCTCCAGGGCAAGGTCCAGTTCGCGCTGCAGGGATCGCCCGAATTCCATCACGATCTGCACCGGCTGGTAGCGGCGTGTTTCCGAGATTTCGGATTCGATCAGCGCGGCGATGTGATGCAGGATGCGCAAATCGGCTTCGATCTTGGAGCGGATGCCGGGACGGCGGATTTTCAGCACCACCGGCGTGCCATCGGCGAGCTTGGCCCAGTGTACCTGGGCGATGGAAGCAGAGCCGCGCGCTTCGGTTTCCAGGTCTCGAAACAACTCGAAAGGGGAGTACCCGAGCGCCTGCTCCAGCTCTGGTAACAGCTCGTCGAACGGAACTGGCGGCACTTCGCTTTGCAGCTTTTCCAGCTCAGTGATCCACTCCGGGGGAAATACGTCGACGCGCGTCGCCAGAACCTGGCCGAGCTTGACGAAAGTCGGCCCCAATTCCTCCAGCGCACGCCGCACGCGTTGCGGCGTATCGAGCTTCTCGCTCTCCCCCGCCTGCGGCCAGTGCAGCATCTGGCCGGCGCGTTCCAGCAGGGTGACGATGCCGATGCGACGCATTAGATCGCCGAAGCCGTGCCGGATCATGATCGAAGTGATCTCGTGCAAGCGCGGCAGGTCGCGCATCGCACTCAGCGTTTCCAGCAGCATTATTTCTTCTTGGCGGCGTCGTGCAGGGCGTCAGCCATGCCGGCGAGGATGCCGCTTGCCAGCATGGTGAAACGCGAACTCAATTCACGCGCGACAGACATGCCGGTCGCCTGCCCCTCGCGTGCGATGCCGGTGCTGCGCTGCGAGAACTCGCGCAGCGTCTCCGCCACCTGACGCCCAGTATCGGTACCGGCGCGCCTGGCGTGTTCGGCCAGACTTTTCAGTTCGGATTTCGCCCTGATACCGCCCTTTTCCGCCACTTCGTTGATCGTGGCCAGGAAATCCTCTTCCACTTTTTTCAGGTTGGCGAGCGCCGCCTTGAGGTCGTTCTCGCCGAACTCCTTGCCCTGCGTGGTCAGTTGCTGCAGGGCCAGGTGTGACGCCTGCACTGCCTTCAGCAGCGCATCGTCCAGGCCGGCCATGGCCTGCGCCAATGTCTCGCTCATATCGTGCTTGCTCTGTTCCGCCCCCAGGCTCACGCCCTCGGTCAGCGCCCGCATCACCTGCCGCACCTCTTCGGCGTTCAGGCGGCGGTGCCGCAATGCGTTGAGAGTGAGGTCGCGCACGCGGGAGCGGATATCGCCCCCCTCGATCATGGATGTGGTTGCCGCCTGTTTCAGTGCCTCGCCGGATAATTCGCTCATGGTGCCCCCCTTTCACGAATAATGCATGGCTATGGTACCCCAGCACGGGGAACTCACCAACACGGCAGCACACGACAACCCGCTGCGCCGCCCGCCCACGCTATGAGGCGAAGTGCGACACCATGGGCAACTGCGGCGTTTCCCCCAGCGGCATGGGACGCTGGAACAGGTAGCCCTGGCCGTATTGCGCGCCCATGTCCATCAACAATTGCGCCACCTCCTGCGTTTCCACCCATTCCGCGATGACTTGCTTGCCCAGTCCCTGGGCAACGTCGTTGAGCGCCTTGACGAACAGTTGGTTGGCCTGGTCGGTGACCAGATCGCGGATAAAGCTGCCGTCGATTTTCAGGTAGTCCACGTCGAAGCGCTTGAGGTAGAAAAACGAGCTGAAGCCGGCACCGAAATCGTCCAGCGCAAAGCGGCAGCCCATTTCCCTGAGTCGATGGATGAAGGACAGGGTGACGTTGACATCCGACATCGCCGCCGTTTCGGTGATCTCGAACACCAGCCGGTTGAGGGAGACCCCGCTGTCCTCCAGCATGCGCTGGAAGCGGCGCACCCAGCTCTGGTCGGAAATACTGACCCGCGACAGGTTGACGAAGTAGCGGGATCCCTGTCCTGTATCCGCACACATGTGGCCGAGCAGCTTCTGCACCACGCACATATCGATGTCCTGGATCAGCCCCAGTGACTCGGCCAGCTCGATGAAATGCGAGGGCGGCACGATGCTGCCGCTCCTCTCGCGGATGCGCACCAGGATTTCGTGATGCACCGCCTGCTGGTCGGAAAGACGCACCACCGGCTGCGCATAAAGCACGAAACGGTCTTCCGCCATGGCGTCGCGCAGGCCGTTCGCCCAGTGCACACGACGGTGGATACTGCGGATGTTGTCCAAGTCTTGGTCGAACAGGGCATAGCGGTTACGGCCGTGGTCCTTGGCCTGGTACATCGCGATGTCCACGTTCGAGAGCAGGCCCGCGAGATCATTGCCGTGGAAGGGATACAGCGCAATGCCAATGGACGCAGTCAGCGATGTGGCGCAATCCGACCCCGGATGCTGGAAACGGTAATGACGGATGGCATCGAGTATCTTTTCCGCTATGAACATCGCTTCCTGACGCAGCGACTAGGGCAGGTGCACGGCGAACTCGTCCCCGCCGATGCGGTACAGTTCGGCGCCGAACCCAGCCAAGACGTCGCGCAGCACCCCGCCCACGCCGACGATGAGGCGGTCGCCAGCCTGGTGGCCGTAAGTGTCGTTGATGTACTTGAAGTGGTCGATGTCGAGGAACATCACCGCGCCGATCGAATCCGCCCGCATCGTGTCTTCCAGCACCTGTTGCAGGCTGAGGCGGTTGGGCAAATCGGTGAGCGTGTCGTGCATGGCGAGATGCTTGATCTTTTGCGCACCGGTGTGCAATTCGGTGATGTCGCGCGCGGTGCCGCGAATCGCCGTCATGACGCCGTTCTCGTCGATGGCGACGCGCGCATTGATGCCCACCCAGCGATCCTCGCCGTCGAGGGTGACGAGGCACGTGACGTAATCCCTCACCTCGCCATTGCGCTTCAGCGTCGCCAGGAAGCGGCGGTTGGACACATACGACGGGTATGCCTCGAAATCGAAGAAGCAGCGCCCCAATAGGTCCTTCGGCGGCATGCCGAATATGTCGTGCGTGGCATTGTTGAGGTAGGTGAAACGGCCCTGTGCATCGGTCGCCCAGATCAGATCGTGTGAAGTCTCCACCAGGTCGCGGTAACGGTTCTCGCTTTCCAGCAGCAACTGGATGATGCGGCGCTTTTCATCCAGCGATTTTTTCACCGTCATCAGCTCATTGACGTCCCCCACCTGGTTGAGCGAAGAGCTCGCCAGGCTGTCTATCATGTGCTGCGGGTAGCGCCGGTGGCCACCATCGGTGCGGCGCGCCACCAGCACGCCCTGCTCGTCCCAGCGCCGCAGCAACTGCACCGGGACGCCTAGCCTGCGGGATACTTCGGTGATGCTGTACTCCACAACGTATTGTGACATCTTCATCCTCCCACAAGAATTGCTCAGTGCACGGTACAGGAATCGCCAAGGCTGTTTTGGCGTGAGATCAGGCGCTGCATCAGCTTGAGGTCGCGCGGGTTGAGGCGCAGCGCACTGTCCACCCACATCTCGACGATGTCAAGCAGTTCGGAAAAATCCAGGCGCTGCACCCTGCGCCGCGCCGCCGCCAACGCGGCCCATCCGTTCCGGCTGCGCTGCCTGTCGCGCATCAATTCCACCACCGCCGCCCGGCCCATGCCGTCCTCGGCAACAACGTCGACCACACCCAGTTTCATCATATCATCGGCGCTGTAAATCTTGCCACTGCCGATCAATTGCTCGGCCTGGCGCTGACCGATGCGGCGCTCGAGGAAGGAATACGCCCCCATCCCTGGGAACAGGTTGAACAGTATTTCCGGGAAGCCGAAATGCGCGCTGCGCTCCGCGACGATGACGTCGCTCGACAGCGCCGCCTCGAAGCCACCGCCCAGGCATTCGCCCTGCACCAGCGAAATGCTGGTGATCGGCAAATCGTATGCCACGTAGTTGCGGTACAACACTTCGATGCAGGCCCTGCCGTATTCCAGCAAACCGGCATGGTCGCGTTCCAGGATGTGGTGCGTGAACAAATCGAGGTCTCCGCCCAGGTTGAAGACTCCGGGCATGTCCGAGGCCACCACGGTGTAATTCAGCGGATAAGCCTCATCCGCATATTCGTCCGCCGTGCAGGTAGTGCTGACGAAATTGCAATAGGCGTGCAAATCGCGCAACAGCGAGGGGTTGAAGCAGGCGCGTGGCGCCGGCTTCCAGTGCATCCACATGGCGCGCTGCGCCTTGTGGTAGCTGGCCCGCAACTGGGAGGAAAAACGGAATTCGATCGTTTCGCCGACATCACCGATGATGTTACCGAGGGCATCGCCGCTTGCATCACCGTGCAAGTTGCGCTCGTAAGATTGTTGGGCTGCTTCCACTATTGCGGCAGGCACGTGCATATCCATATTCCATCTCCTTGGTAATTTCATTTGACGCCCAAGAATCCGACCGGCCATCCGCTACGGGTGCGCACGACCGGATCGGAGCCCCCAATTGGCCATTTCAGCATAGCCAGGATGCATCATTATTGCCCCCCGTCATCTAAGCAAATCTAACAATCCGTTAGATTTTGGCACCCGCCCATCGTGAAAAACGATAAACTGGGGCCGTATCAGGGTACCCGACGATACGTGTACGATTCGAATCAAGCCCTTAAGCCGCCCGTCCACGCCATGCCTACGCAACACGATCTGTTTTCCGCTTTCCTGTCCGCAGCAAAAATCCACGGCTGGAGCCGGCAAATCCTGGAAGACGTCGGCGGGGACAAGCTGACCTATCGCCGCATCCTCGCGACCAGCCTCGCCTGCGGCGCATGGGCGCGCCGCTTCTCCGCCGAACGCGAAGTGGTCGGCGTGCTGCTGCCCAACGTCAATATCACGGTCCCCATGCTGCTGGGGCTGGTCGCGGCACGGCGCGTCCCCGCCATGCTGGACTACACTGCCGGCACGGCAGGCGTGGCCGCCGCCTGCGCGGCGGCCAAAATCGCCACCATCATTTCTTCCCGGCGCTTCCTGGATACGCTCAAGCTGCAAGACATCGCCCACAGCCTTGCAGGTAGCCGTGTCGTTTACGTGGAGGACATCCCACAAGCATCGGGATGGCTGCGCAAAGTCGGCACCGGCATGCGCGCCGCGCTGTTTCCAGGCATGCCGGCCGGCACCGCCGCACCCGACCAGCCCGCCCTCGTCGTGTTCACCTCGGGCTCGGAGGCGCACCCCAAAGGGGTCGTGCTCAGTCATGCGGCGATCCTGTCCAACATCGAACAACTCGGACAGGTCATCGACTTCAACGCACAGGATCGCTTCCTCAATACCCTGCCGCTGCACCATACCTACGGCCTGACGGTGTGCACGCTATTGCCGCTGCTGTACGGCGCCCGCATCTGCCTGCATACCTCGCCCCTGCATTACGACACCATCCCCAGGCTCGCCAGGGACTGGCGCGCCACTTGTTTATTCGGCACCAGCTCATTTCTCTACCACTACGCCAAGCATGCCCATGCGGACGATTTCCGCAGCGTGCGCCACGTCGTCTGTGGCGGGGAAAAACTCAGCGAGGAAGTGCGCACTACTTGGATGGAAAAATTCGGCCTGCGCATCCTGGAAGGCTATGGCGCCTCGGAATGCGCACCGGTGATTTCGGTCAACACGCCGCTCGCCTACAAACAAGGCAGCGTCGGGCGCCTGCTGCCCGGCATCGAGCACCGTATCGAGGCGGTGCCTGGCATCGCCAAGGGCGGCGTGCTGCACCTGCGCGGCCCCAACCTGATGCTGGGCTATTACCTGCACGACCGGCCCGGCGTGCTGCAACCGCCCGCATCGGTGTATGGCGCGGGGTGGTACAACACCGGCGACGTGGTCGAGATCGACGCCGACGGCTATCTCGCCATCAAGGGGCGAATCAGGCGCTTCGCCAAGATCGGCGGCGAAATGGTGTCGCTGGAAGCGGCAGAGCACATTGCCCGCCATGCCGCGCCGCAACACCAGCATGCCGCCGCCCTGAAAAGCGACGTCGGCCGCGGCGAATCCATCGTCCTGTTCACTACCGCCCCCGCGCTGGATCGGCTGGCACTGGCACGCGCCGCCAAGGCGCTGGGCTACCCGGAACTGGCCATCGCCCGGCATTGCGTCCATGTCGACGCCCTGCCACTGCTGGCCATCGGCAAGGTCGACCACGCCGAACTCGCCAAGCAAGCGCGGCAACTGCCCAGTCATCCCGCCCCCGGCATGGGCTAGCATCCCCTCATGGTGGTATCATGGGCGCCTTCGGCCCGGAACCATGCCGGGCCATCAATTTTGAGGCTATTCAACGACATGTCATTTGCATCTCTCGGCCTCGCGCCAGAAATCCTGCGCGCCGTCGCCGACCAAGGCTACACCGAGCCCACGCCCATCCAGGCGCAGGCCATTCCCGCCGTGCTGGCGGGACGTGACCTCATGGCCGGCGCCCAGACCGGCACCGGCAAGACTGCCGGCTTCGTCCTGCCCATCCTGCAAAAGCTTCGGCAGCACGCCAACACCAGCGCCTCGCCGGCGCGCCACCCGGTGCGCGCGCTGATTCTGGCGCCGACGCGCGAACTCGCCGCGCAGGTGTATGAAAGCGCAAAAACCTACGGCAAATACGTGGCGCTACGCGCCGCAGTGGTATTCGGCGGCGTCAACATCGACCCGCAGTTGAAGGAGCTCAAGGCCGGCGTGGAAATCCTGGTCGCCACCCCCGGCCGCCTGCTCGACCACGTGCAGCAGAAGTCGGTCAACCTGTCGCAGGTCGAGGTGCTGGTGCTGGACGAGGCCGACCGCATGCTCGACATGGGCTTCCTCCCCGATATCAAGCGCATCCTCGCGCTGCTGCCGGCCAGACGCCAGAACCTGCTGTTCTCGGCGACCTTTTCCGACGACATCAAGCGGCTCGCCGATCAGCTGCTCAACTCCCCCATGTTGATCGAGGTGGCACGCCGCAACACCGTGGCGGAACTGATCACCCATCGCGTGCACCTGGTGGATGCCTCGCGCAAACGCGCCCTGCTCGCCCACCTGATCAACAGCCAGGACTTGCGCCAGGTGTTGGTGTTCACCCGCACCAAGCAAAGCGCCGACCGGCTGGCGCGCGAACTGGAGCGCGACGGCATCAACACCGGCGCGCTGCATGGCGACAAGAGCCAGATCGAACGCCTACAAGCGCTGGAAGATTTCAAGCAGGGCGGCGTGCGCGTGCTGGTCGCCACCGACATCGCCGCACGCGGGCTGGACATCGAACTGCTGCCGCACGTGGTCAACTACGAACTGCCGCCCAACCCGGAAGACTACGTTCACCGCATCGGCCGCACCGGGCGCGCCGGTGCCAGCGGCGAAGCAGTGTCGCTGGTCAGCCCGGACGAGACCGAGCTGCTCGCCAACATCGAAAAGCTGCTGAAAGCGAAAATCCCGGTGGAAAGCGTGCCCGGCTTCGACACCAGCGCTCCGGCGGGGGAACGTCGCGAACGCGAGCCGCACCGTGGCCGGTACGAAACGCCGCGAGCCGCGCCGCCGGCCGCAGCGAAAGAAGGCATCAAGGAAGCTGTCAAAGAGGAAATCAAGGAAGGCGTCAAGCAACCCGCTCCGCTCGCCAAGGCACGCCACGCCAAGAAGCCGGTGCCCGCGCTGTTCATGCCACCTAAGCCAACCCAGTAACCAGCAGGAGCCCACCATGGCCAGGCAAGTCCAGGAAGCCTACATCGTCTCCGCCGTGCGTACCCCGGTCGGCAAGGCGCCGCGCGGCGTATTCAGGAACACGCGCCCCGACGACCTGCTCGCCCACGCGATGCGGCGCGCGCTGGCCACCTGCCCGCAACTGGATCGCGGTGAAATCGGCGACGTTATCATCGGCTGCGCCATGCCCGAGGCGGAACAGGGCATGAACGTCGCGCGCGTCGCGCTGCTGCTCGCCGGCCTGCCCGAGGGCGTACCCGGCCTCACCGTCAACCGCTTCTGCTCGTCCGGATTGCAGGCGGTGGCGCTCGCCGCCGACCGCATCCGCCTCGGCGAGGCCGATGTCATGATGGCAGGCGGGGTGGAAAGCATGAGCATGGTGCCTATGCTGGGCAACAAGGCCGCGATCAACCCGGCAGTGTTCGCCAGCAACGAGCATGTCGCCATCGCCTACGGCATGGGCATCACCGCAGAGAAAGTCGCCGAGCGATGGAAAGTCACGCGCGAAGCACAGGATGCCTTCGCGCTGGAAAGCCACCGCCGCGCGCTGCAAGGTGCAGCGGCGGGCGAATTCAAGGACGAGATCGTGCCTTACGAAGTCGGCGAAGACTTCCCCAACCTCGCCACGCGCGAGGTGGATCACAAGACCCGCACGGTGTCCGACGACGAAGGCCCGCGCGCCGACACCTCGCTCGAAGCGCTGGCCAAGCTGAAGCCGGCGTTCGCGCAACAAGGCAGCGTCACCGCCGGCAACAGCTCGCAAATGTCCGACGGCGCGGGTGCGGTGCTGCTGATGAGCGAGGCCGCGCTGAAGCGCTATAACGCCACCCCGCTGGCGCGCTTCCTTGGCTTCGCCGTGGCCGGGGTGCCGCCGGAAATCATGGGCATCGGTCCGATCAAGGCGGTACCGAAAGTGCTCGCGCAGGTCGGCGTGCAGCAATCGCAGCTCGACTGGATCGAACTCAATGAAGCCTTTGCCGCGCAAAGCCTGGCGGTGATCCACGATTTGCAACTCGAGCCCGCCAAGGTGAACCCGCTCGGCGGTGCCATCGCACTCGGCCATCCGCTCGGCGCCACCGGCGCAATCCGCACCGCCACCCTGGTGCACGGCCTCAAGCGCCACAAGCTGAAATACGGCATGGTCACTATGTGCATAGGCACCGGCATGGGCGCGGCGGGCGTGTTCGAGGCGGTATAGCCGCAAGGGGCTGACCGCACCACTTGGGCAAAACCCTATGCCTGATGAAGCTTGCCCAGGTGCGGCGACAGCGTTTGCAACAATTGGGTAAACACCTTGGGATTGCCGGCCACCACGTTGCCGCTTTTCAGGTATTGATCCTCCCCGTTGAAATCCCCCACCAGCCCGCCGGCCTCGGTGATCAGCAGGCAGCCGGCGGCGATGTCCCACGGACTCAGGCCGATTTCCCAGAAGCCATCGAAACGCCCCGCCGCCACGTAGGCGAGATCGAGCGCAGCCGCACCCGGGCGGCGCAGACCCGCCGTCTTGGTGAGAAGATCGCGGAACATCGCGAGGTAAGTGTCGAGGTGCTGGAAATCGCGGAACGGGAAGCCGGTGCCGATCAGGCTGTCCTGAAGCTTGTCGCGCTTGGTGACGCGGATGCGGCGGTCGTTGAGGAAGGCGCCGCTCCCGCGCGATGCGGTGAACAGCTCGTTGCGGCACGGATCGTACACCACCGCCTGGCTGAGCACACCCTTTTGCTGCAAGGCGATGGAAATGGCGTACTGCGGAAAGCCGTGCAGGAAGTTGGTGGTGCCGTCGAGCGGATCGATGATCCACAGAAATTCGGAATCTCCGGAAGCGCCGCCCTCCTCAGCCAGGATGGCATGGTCAGGATAGGCTTCGCGCAGGATTTGCACGATGGCTTGCTCAGAAGCGCGATCCACCTCCGAAACGAAGTCGTTGAAGCTCTTGCGCGACACGGTGAGCGCGTCGATATTCTGCGAGGCGCGGTTGATGATGCTGCCGGCGCGGCGCGCGGCTTTCACCGCAGTGTTAAGCATGGGGTGCATGGCGATCCAATGGCTTGAAAGAACGAGGGCGCCATTTTAATGGTTAATCGCGCCCAGCGGAACCGTGCGGTCGTTTTTTTATGGCGGATCGGGTAAAATGCCGCGCTTCAAAATATCCCAAGAATCACCATGGCATTGATCGTACAAAAATACGGCGGCACCTCGGTGGGCAGCCCCGAGCGCATCAAAAACGTCGCCAAGCGCGTCGCCAAATGGAAGGCGCAGGGGCACCAACTGGTGGTGGTGGTGTCGGCGATGAGCGGCGAAACCAACCGCCTGATCGCGCTGGCCAAGGAAATCCAGGCCCATCCCGACCCGCGCGAACTCGACGTGATGATTTCCACCGGCGAGCAGGTCACCATCGCCCTGTTGTCGATGGCGCTGATGGAACAGGGCGTCAAGGCACGCAGCTATACCGGCGCGCAGGTGAAGATCCTCACCGACAGCGCCTACACCAAGGCGCGCATCCTCAACATCGACGAGGCCAACATGCGCGCCGACCTCGACGACGGCTACGTGGTGGTGGTGGCGGGTTTCCAAGGCGTGGACGAACTGGGCAACATCACCACGCTCGGCCGCGGCGGTTCCGATACCACCGGCGTGGCGCTGGCGGCTGCGCTGAAGGCAGACGAGTGTCAGATTTACACTGATGTTGACGGCGTCTACACCACCGACCCACGCATCGTTCCCGACGCACGCAAGCTGAAGACCATCACCTTCGAGGAAATGCTCGAAATGGCGAGCCTGGGCTCCAAAGTGCTGCAAATCCGCTCGGTGGAATTCGCCGGCAAGTACAAAGTCAGGCTGCGCGTGCTGTCCTCTTTCGAGGAGGAAGGAGAAGGCACGCTGATTACTTTTGAGGAAGACGAAAAAATGGAACAGGCAGTCATTTCCGGTATTGCGTTCAATCGCGACGAGGCCAAGATCACCGTGCGCGGCGTGCCCGACCGCCCCGGCATTGCTTACCAGATCCTCGGCCCGGTGGCCGATGCCAACATCGACGTCGACATGATCATCCAGAACGTGGGCGTAGACAGCTCCACCGATTTTTCCTTCACCGTGCATCGCAACGAATACGCCAAGGCGATGGGCGTGATGGAAAAAGTAAAACAGCACATCAACGCGCGCGAGGTGATCGGCGATGACCGCATCGCCAAGGTATCGGTGGTCGGCGTCGGTATGCGCTCGCACGTCGGCATCGCCAGCCAGATGTTCCGCGCGCTGGCCGAGGAAGGCATCAACATCCAGATGATTTCCACCTCCGAAATCAAAATTTCCGTGGTGACCGACGAGAAGTACATGGAGCTTGCCGTGCGCGTTCTGCACAAGGCTTTCAACCTCGACCAACCCGCGTAGAAGCTTGATCTTGTTTGACCGGCAGGGGATAAACCGCTATCCTAGCGCCTCTTCAAAAACGGAGAGATGGCCGAGAGGTCGAAGGCACTCCCCTGCTAAGGGAGCATAGCGGATTAAAGCCGTTATCGAGGGTTCGAATCCCTCTCTCTCCGCCAGAACATCTGGCAAAACCAGTCTCTGACTGGGCGATAACCCCACCAGACCACACGCTCTGTGTGGTTTTTCGTTTCTACCTGTTGGCCTCGCATTACCCCATTCTCAAGAAAGCCTGTCTGGCCATGATTCCTGACTGGCTGATGCGAATTCATGTTAATACCTGGTACATTGGTGACTATTGATGTCTGAAATCTCGCAACAAGTGAACTTGGCTTCCATTCCTGTAATTGATCTGTTTGCCGGCCCGGGAGGTTTGGGAGAGGGTTTTTCCTCCATTCGTAACTCGCTTGGCGAAAAAGTCTTCGATATCAGGCTATCCATTGAAAAGGATCCTGTGGCCCACCGGACCCTGTCACTCAGGGCGTTGTTCAGATCTTTCAAGAAGGAAGAAGTACCGGATTCCTATTACGACTATTTGCGCGGAAACATCACACACCACCAGCTGATGTCTTCGTCACAAATTGGCGATGAAGCGAAAGCAGCCTACGGGCACGCTAAAAATGCCACACTGGGCGAAATTCCATCATCCGAGGTGGATGAGTGGATCCGTGATGCGATAGGTGATGCAGACCCCTGGGTTCTGATCGGAGGTCCTCCCTGTCAAGCCTATTCCCTTGCCGGGCGCTCCCGGATGCGTGGAGTCGATCCGAAGGCATTCGAGGAAGACAAGCGCCACTTCCTGTACAAGGAGTATCTCAGGATCATCCGGGATTTTGGCCCTTCCGTTTTTGTCATGGAAAACGTGAAGGGAATCCTCTCGTCGACCCATGGTGGCTCCAGGATATTCGAGCAGATACTCAGCGATCTGTCGGATCCGGGGAACGGTCTTCAATACGAAATACGTTCTTTCGCGACCGGAGGAGTTGGATCGGCAGCTTCCCACCGTGACTACATTCTGGAATCGGAGAAATTCGGTATCCCCCAGATGCGTCATCGCGTGATTCTCTTCGGTGTAAGACGGGATATCGCCAATCACGAGCATCGTCCGCTTTCCATCAATTCTGATCACTCGAATACCGTCGCGAATGCTCTCTCGGGCCTGCCCAAGCTCCGTGGTCGCATATCCCGTGAGACAGACAGCCAAGACGCCTGGCTTTCCGCATTGAAGGAGGCATCCCGCCAACTTACAGGCTGGAAAACGAAGGCCCGCGATCTTGTTGAAGCAAGAATGCGCGACGCCTATCAGAAAGCCTTCAGCCGCGTTTCAACCGGGGGAAGCTACATACCGGGAAACATCGAGACAAGCACGCGGCTTGATCAGGCATTACGATCCTGGTACCAGGATGATCGGCTGGATGGCGTTCTACAACACCAGACCCGGTCACACATGCGTTCCGATCTGTACAGATATCTGTTCTGCGCAAGCTATGCCGCAGAGTTCGGAACCTCCCCGAAAATCGAGCAATTTCCCCCGTTACTGTTACCTGATCACTGCAACGTGGTCGATGAGCATGTACCGTTTTCAGACAGGTTCAGGGTTCAGCTAAGGAATCTGCCATCCACGACGGTCGTATCGCACATTTCGAAGGATGGTCACTACTACATTCACCATGATCCCTCGCAATGCCGTAGCCTGACTGTTCGCGAGGCCGCACGTCTTCAGACATTCCCGGATAACTACTTCTTCGAGGGGAACCGGACCGAACAATATGTGCAGGTCGGGAATGCCGTTCCGCCATACCTCGCAAAGCAGATCGCCGAGGTGGTAGCGGAATTCCTGGCCAAGAGCCGCGTGTCCTTATCCTGAGAAAACGGTGGAAGGCAGTTCCGCGAAGGTGCTATCCGAATCGATCCACCTGATGATCGACCTCACCAGCGAATCAATATTCTGCTGATGACGGATAGCGCACTCCCAAACCACAAGGACACGCCAGTCGAGCTTGGCGAGTTGAAGGTATTTGACCTGATCACGCCGTTCATTTCCGGATAGCTTGGCCTTCCAGAATTCCGCATTCGATTTTGGAAGTCTTGCCAGCGAGCAGCCTTTATGTCGATGCCAGAAGCATCCATGGATGAAAATCGCGATTCCTCGTCCCGGCATGACAATGTCCGGTGTTCCTGGCAGATCCTTGCGGTGCAGGCGGAAGCGATATCCGGCCTTGAACAGCAGGCTGCGAACCAGCAACTCGGGTTTCGTGTTCTTTCCGCGAATCCCGGACATCATTTCGCTCCGCTTTTGTGGGGATACGATGTCCATGGTTAGTGCCGGTTGTTCATGCAAGAGCCCTTGATGTTGTCCTCAGCCTTTCCTGAACCCTTCTTCCTCGCACAACCGCTTGATATCCAAGAGCTTTCGCCAATCCTTCTCGATGTTGATCTTCATGAATCCTTGGATGGTACTGGCCTTGATGACCAAGTTGCGTTCGGCGGGAAGCAGCAGGTTGGTTGTTAGGGGCCACTTGAGCAGTGCTGCCCAATAGCCACCCGTTGTCAGGTCAAAAACCGTTTTCTGGAGACCAATCCCGTCATCCTGCATTCCGAGCTTCTTACCGTCCGCTTTTGCCTTCTTGAAGTCTTCCTTGCTGACGATCCATTGTTCGATCTGCTGGGTGCACGATACGGAAATCTGTCTGATCCTTTCCCAGCAAGCCTCCTTTTTTGACCATTCACCGACGTTCGTCATTCCCTGTGGCGGCGAGAGAATCACTTTCTGAACAGCTATTGCCAGATTTCGGATGCAGTTTTCAAGGGCGCCGTCGATGCCCTGTCTTGCCCAAACCTGAGCAAGATCGAATTCATTGCCGGAGCGGCGCAATGAATGGAACAGCAGGGAAAGCGAGTACGCAACAATCTGTGGACGGTAATCGCCTTCATACCAGTCCCCCCGTCCTGTTGAAACGATTGTCTCGGTTCGCTTCCACAGGATGGCCACCGCAACGATCTGCTGGTAGTAGGACTCCCCATAGTTGGGACTGATCGTGTTCCAGAATTCGCTCTCGGATAAATCCGGATTCTTGCTGGAAAACTGATCCGCGAATTTCGTGAAGTTTTTCTGCGCCCCCAGACTCACCCAGTGGGGTTTCTCCCGCCACGTACTGTCGTATTTCGCGAGATCCGTCTTGTTGATGAGTTGCTCAGTCGGGTACTCAAGATCGAATGCATCCTTCTTGGCCTTGGTAAGGTACAAGCGCTCGTTCTGGAACTGTCCGCGCGAACGTTCGTAGAACCATTTACTCTGGACTCTCGCCCCGGCTTTCGCGGGTACCTGAAGCCGACGCGATATTTCCTCGATCTTGATATGGAAGGGGTGATTGGCAAAAAAGTCGGCAACGGCGACCTTGTTCTGGGTATTGGCAAACTGCGCGATTTTCGGGATCAGGTCATGGGCATCGTCACGGCTGACCTCTGTCAGCTTCATCTGCACGGTGACACCGCTTAATGAAAGGCGGTCCTTCTTTCTGGCGTTAAGGATGCTGGCAGTCGTCTGGCCGCCATTCACTATCTGAAAATCAACAAGGCCGGTCATCAAATGGCGGCCATCCACATTTTCGACGGTGATGTTGGCCGCCGTGGCGGCGATGCCGTTGTTGTAAGCGAAAAACAAAGACGGGGAATCCTGGATGGTTGCACGGATTCCCTTGTTGACCCCACCCTTCATGCCGAGAAACGAGCGCACGTTACCCTCCAGCAGCCGGCTTCCGTAACGCTCGAAGAGATCGGCAAGCAGTGTCGCATCCATGACGCAAAGAAAGGAACGCAGCCTGTCGGTTCGGGCTGCCTCGATGCACGGGATTCCGTCACAGCCGAAATCGGACAGTGCGATTTCAACCGCTTCCCGCTCGCGGGTCGACTGGTACATCGCCTTGAGGCGCTGGAGATCCCATATGTGCCTCTCGATCGGGATACCGGCAACCTTTCCGAACTGCTCCTCCTTGAATCTCTGTGTCAATGGCTGATTGGAAAAGATATGCAGGCGAATACGGTTGATACGCTTTCCCATGTCCTGCAGCTGACACGCAAGCTCATAAGCCGGATTCGCTTCGGCGATCCGCTCGTTCAATCTTGATTCCACGGCCTCAAGAACAAAGTTCTCCAGCCAGCCGGACAGTTGGTTGACCAGTGTGGTGGTCATCGTTTCAGGCTCGTCGGAATCGGACCATTTTCCAATCACAAGTCCAATGGTTCCATCCGAATCATCCAGCTCGGTAAATCCATGAACTCTCAGCTGCCGGTTTCTGCTTCCTGTCCCTGAAAACTCCACCGGGACAAACTGGCCGAAAACAGGATCCTCTTCCAGTCGTTCGGCAACCTCCGATACGAATGCCAACGTATCCACCAGATGCATCACGGCTGCGCGCCGGATGACAATCTGTCGGAGCTCTTCAAGAAACGTCCTGTCGTCCATCATGTCGGCATGTCACTCCTGAAATCGGCAATCAAATCGATTCCTATCGAATAGCTTGCACCGACAATGCCGGTGGGCACCATGTCCCGAACAAGTTTAGGGAAGGTGTCTCTGACCGAATAGGCGGCAATTGAAGTGGGTTCGAACAGGACCGTTTCATAGAACTCGTGTTCGACGTAACGTGCTTCGAGCAGTCGTTCCTTGAAGATGTTGAGTGCTTCAGGGCTTTCCGCGATCATGCCCTCGATTCTTGCGGCCATGGCATTGAGTCCGATGGCGCCGGGTTCGCCGGGCGTCGCGGGTCTGAGCGTCGCCAGAATCAGATCCATCGGCACCGCGCAGTCAAGCTGCTCCAGCGACGAGATCGATATGCTCTCGGCTCCCGGCCCGATGGCCTTTACTTCAATAGCCCGGTCCGAATACATGAAGTCCTGGTCTGCACCCAGAGGTCCGATCCACCCGGAAACCGTTTCGTGAACATCCCGCTCACCATCCCGGATCAGCAACTCCAGGACGAGCATTTCCGCAATCAGCCCCTTGATTTCGTGCGGCTGCAGGAACCCACTGCCACCATGCTGGAAGAGTTTTTTCCACAGACTCAGTCGCTCCCTGAAGAGAACCACCAATGCTTTCTCATCGGGCACACCTTCCGCCGCATCCGCCAGATCCTGGCAGAGTCTTCCAAAAACGCTCTCAAGTCCGTTCTGCCGTAGCCGAAGCACCATCAGCCAGGAGCCATCCTTTCGCTGCTGCCTGAAATAGTCGAGTGAAGATGAGTCGGTGGCAATGTTGGGAGGCCTGGCATGAATGCCGATGGCAAGCAGAACGAATGACGATGAGTCCACGCCGGCATAAATGTCGAAGCGGGATTCCGGCGCCATCCGGGTCAGGCGAAATCCGTTGGCTTCGATCGGCTTGTTTCTGGCCTGTTGAAGGGCGTCCCGCCAGAGTTCCTCAATCTTCGTCATCATCATCTTCCTGGTCGGTGATCAGCCCCATGCTCCGCAGGGCCACCTTATTGAGGCGATAGGGAACGCGTGCGGCCTTGTCTCCATCCTCGAATTTCGGGAAGGAAAGGCCAATCGCGACAAGAACTCCGGCTTCGATTTCAGCAGCCGGCATCATTCGATCCTTGTGCTTCGAGTCATCCTTTGGATCACGTGGCTCGATGAGGTGAATGGTCAACAAGGGTCTTTGTCGATATCGTCTGTACAACGATCCCGGAATGGTCTTTCCCTTTTCCGGGTCACGCTTTCTTTCCTCTTCCCATTCTTTCTTTGCGTCCTCGATATCTTCATCAGAAAGATCGACGGTTTCGTCGGCAATCTCGCCGACCCGCTGCCTGTTCAGTTTCAGATAATCCGCGCCAGCCGGCACCTTCTCGAACTGTCGCTTTCTCGGGCTGATGCATCTGACGGAACCATCCAAACTCCGGATCGAAAGCTCGGATATCGGGGTTCCTTCTCCCTGAGGAAGGCAGATATCCCACTTCGCCAGCTTCTCCACTCCATTTCCACCTATAAAGGACAGTATCGGGCGGTCACGTCCGTTGATGTCAGTCATGAACGGCATGTTCATGCTTGATATGCCGAGACTGCCAAGAAAACCGGCAATCTGTGATGCGGGGACATTTCTCCAGAAGCACTTGTTCTTGATCATCTCGGCGGGCGAGAGACCGGACAGGAACTGATTGACCGAGGCCAGATTCTTTCTGCTGATCTCGGTGCTTCTTGGAAGAAATGGCGTTTCCGCACCGCATTCGCTGTAAGAGATGTCGACTTCCACCTCCTGCGCATTGCGCATCTTGTTCAAGGCCGTCACGATCAGTGCGTCCGGATGCGACCTCACCCTCATGCCGAAGCGGCTCGGCGGCTGATGGTTGGCGTGCATGCGACGGATATCCAGTCGGAGCTCACCAACGACATTGGCCACGTGAGAAAACCATTCCTGGACGTCCGGATCCATCCATATCCGGCAAAGGTCTTCGTATCCAGGCCGGTAGCCGAACCAGCGCCCCATCTGCAGGAGTGTGTCGTAAGCCTTGGAGTTCCTGAAAAAATAGCTGACGCATAGACCTTCCAGTGTCAGGCCACGCGACAACGTCAGGCCTCCCACAGCAATCACGCGCCGACCTTTCTCGGATTTTTTGTATGCCCCGTAGTTCAGCCGGTCCGCTGCCTCGCTCTTCTGGTTGATCGTCAGAACCTTTACGGATGCGATCGAGTCATACAGCGCCTTTCTCACCTTGTCCCATGGCACTTCACACTCCGCATAGTGCGTCTGCCAGGTGGCGTTCAGGGTCTTCAGCCGTGAGTGTCTGGCCCAGAGATCATCGTCGGCCAGATACTGTTTGATCTCTTCGGTCAGCGCATACAGGTAGTCCTTGAGCAGAATCGATAGTCTTCCCTGAACATCCGTGAATCTGGTCACATTGACCAGCATGGATCGATGTTTGAGAGGCTCCTTCCTCAAATCACGGATTGCACATGACAGCAAAAAGGTTTCCACTGCCTCGCATAGTGACCGAGGCAGCGAAGGGAATGTCAGATCCTTCTTGTGCTTGTAAGGAAATACGGAATCGGCATCCGTGATGTCCTGCACCTGATACTGGTGGCTACCGGACTCCGAAAATATCCCTGCCGCGCCGATGTAATTGGTCGGGGTGTTCAGCGAGTAAACGAAGTTATGCGGGAACAGATCTGCACCAAGATCCTGACTTTCATCCGGGTTGATGAAAACGTTCGCAAATGGTGTTGCCGTGTAGGCGACATACGTCGCTTTGCCAAAGCGTTTAAGAATTTCCCGGATCAGCCTGTTGATCGTTGCGGGATCCTCATCCTTCTTCGCATTGACGGAAGCGTTGTCCGCCTCGTCGTCAATCAGCAGCAACGGCAAGGCAAGTTGATGATTCCCCTTCGACATCTGTGAATCCAGAAATGAAAACAGATTCTGCAGAGGAGACTTGTTCTTCTTCATGACGAGCAGTACCGGCTCGCTGATGTTTTCCAGCGGTATGCCACCCAGCACCTTCTTGTTTGCCGTCAAAAAGTCGAAATCGATCGAAGTGAGCACATTCGGGACCGCCGCCCTGAACCGTCCCGATCCGATGGGATTGTTCGCGCGCCCACCCTCGAAAATGTTCCTGCTGTCTCGACCGACAAAACCGCTGTCCATGCGCTCCTGTGACTGCGCACGTAACTCCTCAATCATTCCGGTAAGCAGCACGACAAATTTGTAGCCCGCATCGGCCGCCTTGTTGATCAGTCCGCAGTAACTCGCGGTCTTGCCGGACTGGACATCGCCCATGACAAGCCCCTGGACCCTCCAGCCAAATCCGGTTCCCGGATTGCCGCATTCGTTCAGGATGTTGTCCGTATCCTCGTCCAGAACCCGGATCACCTCCCGTCCGAACCCGCTCGACTTGAGCTCATTCGAGTAGGCGTTCCAGTAGTTCCATTTGATCGTGGCCTTCACCTCTTCAAGCCACGGCTCCTGTTCGCCACCGTGGAGCCCCTGGCCAGTGACCATGCTGATTCCGATTGTCGCCTCGAGTTGCTTGCGGATCTTGTCCAGCGTCACGGCATCGAGGTCAGGCGTGATCTTGGGCAGCATGCCCATGACCTCGTTGAGTAGTTCATCGGTAAGTTCGCGTGTGCCGATGATGCCCACAGCAATCAGGAAGGGGTCACTGCTCATTTTTCCAGCTCCACGCGAAGTTTGTCGTGATGTTGCGGGTAACGCACGATCGGATCGATATTCAGAACCTGATCCACGCCAAGCCCTGTAATTTCGATGAGATTCGTCGCAATCTCCGTCAGACTCGCCAGAGTATCTTCCTCACTGTCCCGCCGGCGATCGCCGCACATGTCGGCATATATGGATTCGAACGGCAGTGTGTCCCCGAACAAACTCAGCAGCATCTGGAAGCACCTCTGATCATCTTCAGCGAGTCTTGATGAGAGAGACTGAATAACGGGATGCTCCGGGTTGAGTTCATACCTGAAGGCACCGTGATGGGGTTCGACACGGGTCCAGAGAGGAACGAATCCCTTGGCATGCTGCTTTCGCCCCGGATATGTGACGGTTTTCTTGCTGGTATCGGCGAAGTGGGGGATGAGTTCCTTCAGCCGTTTCCTTATTGCCTCGGGTGGATAGGCAACCGATTTCTTGATGTCCAAAGCCCAGAGATCGTCGAAGGTATTCGGGATGTCCACCTGCACCCGGGTCAGTTTGTAAAACTCTTCCTTGGGGACTAGCCTGAACCATGTTCCCCATATGACCAGCCTCCGATTGCGATAGATGTAGAAACCCTGTGTGCCCCGTAGTCCTTCCTTGCCGCCCGCCAGACTGATCTCGTCCGGGGACAGATGACTGACCGGGGGGAGAATGAACGGAAAAACCCGGACGTCTCCTCTCTCGTGCCTGATCACCTGACCTTCCAGAGGCTGGCGGAAGGTGTTGCTTCTCAGGAACGGGTCGCGCGGTGGAATCTCTTGTCCATTCACCATCATGGTGACCGGCCCGATTCCCTCTTCCTTCTGTGTGAAGCGATGAAAAACCAGGGCGAGGTGCTCATACAGGGATGTCAGCTTGGTCGTCATTTCCGACTGGGGATCAAAAGCTCCCGCTGTCAGTCGGTCAAGATCCTGCCACACCACCAGCGTTCCGGAGTCCTGAGCCTGGAGTCGTGAAAACATCGGAAGTGCTTCAAGTTCCTTCAGTTCCGGAATAACCACAAGCCAGCGACCGGATTGCTGGACGACATCGAGATCCCAGCGTCTGGCACTGGTGACGTTGTCTTTTCTGCTGACCACGGTCAGTTTCCTGCATTGGGAAAGCGAGGCCGTTTTGAGTCCTAGTCCGAAACGTCCAAGATCATCCGGTTCGCGTGCATCCGTGGGATTGCCGCTTCCGTGGCGCATGGCGTTGGTCAATTCATCAGGCGCCATTCCCCAACCATTATCGAGAATCGCCACAAACGGATCATCGGAAGCGTCGTATTTGATTTCGACAGCATCAGCCTGAGCGGAAATGCTGTTATCGACGAGATCCGCTATGGCGGCTTCAACTGAATACCCGACAGCGCGCATTGATTCGATCAAAGAAATGGGGTCAGGTATGACCTCCAGCGTTTCCAGGTTCTTCAAGCTCCTCCCGTCGGCGAATTGATCGCTCATGTGTGCCAATGCTCAGAAAGTGGTTATGGTACCTGCAGAGTTCAAATGTTCCCAAACTGCATGAAACAACAAGAATGGTCATTGGTATTTCAACATCATCAAGGCTCACAGCATGAGCCCGCCACGCAATCAATGATTGCGTATTTTTGAACCTTTTTCATCGTTTATGACGATATTCCTACAAGTGGGCACATCTATTGCCACTTTCAGATTTCGATCGAGGCCTGAAATTACCGTATTCGATTCAAACTAAATTGTCTCAGTCGGCAATGCTCGGTAGCGATATGGGTTTGGGGTGATTATATTGCTGCTGATGGCTGGTGCGAATACAATTAAGGAAACACTGAACAAGTTCCCCGCAGAATGGTCATACAGACCGATTCACACGGGGGCATCACGATGAGGCAACTGACATTGGCGACGAACGGATTCGAGAAACACCACAAGCAAACACGCAAGGCGGAGTTCCTGACGCGGATGGACAAGTTGGTGCCATGGGCAGAACTGTGTACGGTGATTGAACCCTTCTATCCCAAGGCCGGGAACGGCAGGCCGCCGATAGAGCTGGAACTGATGCTGCGCATGTACTTCATCGCCCACTGGTTCAATCTGGCCGACGAGGCATGTGAAGATGCGCTGTACGACATCGCGGCCTTCCGCGATTTCTGCGGGATAGACCTGGGACGTCGGCGCGTGCCGGATGCGACCAGCTTGTTGAACTTCCGCCACTTGCTGGAAGCGCACAAGCTGGGGGCGGCGATGTTCGCCAAGGTAGGCGAGCTGTTGCAGGCGAACGGGCTGAGGCTGTCGGGCGGCACCATCGTGGACGCCACCATCATTGCCGCACCCAGTTCGACCAAGAATACCGACGGGCAGCGCGATCCCGAGATGCACCAGACCAAGAAGGGCAAGCAGTGGTACTTTGGCATGAAGGTGCACATCGGCGTGGACAGCAAGAGCGGCCTGACCCACAGCGTCAGCGTGACGCCGGCCAATGTGCATGACAGCCAGGAATTGCCGAGGCTGTTGCACGGCAACGAGACGCGGTTATATGGCGACAGCGCCTATACCGGGCAATCGGCGCTGCTCAAGCAGATTGCACCGAAGGCGAAGGACTTCACCAACAAGCGCGCCCGCCGCAATTGTCCGCTGACTGAGGCGGACAGGGAAACCAACCGGAGGAAGTCGAAGGTACGTGCCAAGGTCGAGCACCCGTTCCGCCCATTCAAGAACATCTTCGGGGTTGCCAAGGTGCGCTATCGCGGACTGATGAAGAACGCCAACCGCGCGTTTGCATTGCTGGCGCTGATCAACATCGAGAAATGGGGACAACCGCTGACAGGGGCAGTCCGTCCTATGTAGCGAGATGGGGGAGAAATCCCCCGGAAACACCCCGATAGCGGGGTGCGAAAGAAGAAAACGGGCAATGTTGCCCATGAAAAACTGGATACGCCTAATCGGCAGCCAAAAATCAAGGCTTGTTCAGCGTATCCTTAAATATTCGAGGGTTAGACAGTTTGAGGGCTAGACAGTTTGTGTGGCATATCTTCTGGCCCGCCAAGTTTGATATTTGATATAATGCGCACCGCACGCGCCCGTAGCTCAGCTGGATAGAGTACTTGGCTACGAACCAAGGGGTCAGGAGTTCGAATCTCTTCGGGCGCGCCATATTTAAAGGGCTAGAGGCACATTGCTTCTGGCCCTTTTCCATTGCGTGGGGAGATTTTGGGGACTTTTGCTTCCCTTGCTAATCCATGGTTGCCGCAAGTTCGGCATAAATAAATTCCTGCCACCCCCTACCGCAGCACGCATAGCGCAGCACTCACCCCGCTGCGCACCGCGCCTTCCAGCGTGGCCGGGTAATCGCCGCTGACGTAATCCCCCACCAGGTAGAAATTTTCCAGCGCCGTTTTCATCGGCGGCCGCTCCAGTCCGGGCTCGCAAGAAAAGGTCGCGCGTTTTTCGGCGATGACCTGGTGCCATAATGGCTGCGGCAACCGGGGCAACACGGTGGAGAGCGCCCGATGTAGTTGCTGCGCCAGCACCTCGCCCGGCCGTTCCTCGGTCGGCGCTACTGCGGAAAGCACCACGGCGATCAAGCCGGCCTGGCCGCACAACTGGCCACGGTCGAAGCACCACGGCAGATGCGGCACATCCAGCCCGAGCAAGGGCTGCGGCAGGCACACGCTGCCGGGATATTGCAGATAGACGGTGGTGATGGGCTGGTAGCGGAATTGCGCCATGCGCTCCAGCAGCAGCGTGAGTTCGGGCAAGCATGCCAGCAGCGCCAAACGGTGTGGCGGCAACGCGCAGATGACGTGGCTGAATTCGAGCCCTGCGCTGGCAGTTTCCACCACCAGACCTTCGGTCGATTTGTTGAGCGCCAGCACCGTACAGCCGGTGAGCACTTCACCGCCGCGCGCACGCACGTAGGTCGCGGCAGGCTCGGGAAACAGCGCCGACAAATCACTGCGCGCAAGCAGCAGGTCGCTTGCGCCATTGCCGCCACTCAAGCCATCGCGCAACACGTTGAGGAAAATTTGCGCGTCAGCCAACTGCGGCGGCGTATTGAGCGCAGCCAGGCACAACGGTTCCCACAAGTGTTCACGGAAGGCGCCGGCTTCGCCTTCGGCATCGAGCAGCTCGGCCACGCTCATCGCGTGCCCAAGGGAAAACTTGCAGCGCTGCTGGCGCAGCATGAAGCGCAACGCGGCCAATTTCTCGGCCGGCGTGGCGCCCTGCGCGCGCCCTACACCGGCAAGCAGGCCGAGGGAAAATGGCAGGCGCGGCACGTGCAGGTGGAATTTTCCGTGGATGTGCCAATCCAGCGGCATACGAAACAAGGCGCGCCCTGCACGGGGATTGACCAGGCGGATGAGGCGCAAGGTTTCTCGGTACGCACCTATCATCAGGTGCTGGCCATTGTCGAGCGCGAGGCCATGTTTTTCCACGCGCCGCGCCCGCCCGCCCAGCGTGTCGGCGGCCTCGAACACGGTGACCGGCACGCCGCACTCCGCCAGTGTCACCGCCGCCGCCATGCCGGCGTAGCCGCCACCGATTATCGCGACACGCATGAAGGTCTCACCGCCAAGGCGCAAAGGACGCCAAGGAAAGCCATGCCCACAAGCGTATCCCTCCCCTCGCGTCCCTCGCGGTTCACAGCCCTATCCCCTGATCCATGTCCACCACGCGATCCACAGCTTGCGCAAAGGCGTCAGCGCGGTGCGCTCCTGCAACACCTTGCAGCCGCCGCGCTGGATTTCGGCAAGCAGCGCCCGGTAGATCGCCGCCATTACCAGCCCGGGGCGCTGCGCCTTGCGGTCGGTCTTGGGCAGTTGCGCGAATGCCTGGTCGTAGCACTGCTGCGCACGCGCGATCTGGAACGCCATCAACTCCTCGAAATTTTCACTATGGCGCGCATTGAGGATATCGCCTTCGCTCACTCCGAAGCGCGCCAACTCGTCGAACGGCAAATAAATGCGACCGCGGCGCGCATCCTCGCCAACGTCGCGGATGATGTTGGTGAGCTGGAAGGCGATGCCGAGGTCATGCGCGTACTTGAGCGTGGCGCGCTCACGATAGCCGAATATCTGCGCGGAAAGCAGACCGACCACGCTCGCCACGCGGTAGCAATACAGTTGCAGCGACTTGAAATCCGGATAGCGGTTGTAATCGAGGTCCATTTCCATGCCGGCAATGATTTCCTCGAAGTGCTCCTGCGCCAGACTGTAGCGCTGCACCGCCGGCGCCAGGGCCAGCCCGACCGGGTGCTGCGCCACGCCGTTAAAAATGCGCGCCACCTCGTCACGCCACCAGGCCAGCTTGGCACGCGCCACTTCAATTTCCGCGCATTCGTCGACCACATCATCCACTTCACGGCAAAACGCATACAGCGCGGTGATGGCGCGGCGACGCTCCTCGGGCAGGAACAGGAAACTGTAGTAAAAGCTGGAACCGCTTTGCGCGGCCTTGTCCTGGCAGTATTGGTCTGGCATCACGATGCGACCGCCGCTCGCCACAACATGCGACCCCAGTCCGGCGTGCGCAATACCGGGCGCCGATTGAAGACATCGCCGCGGCATTGCTCGATCTTGTCCAGAATACGGTTGCCGCCGGCCACGATCATGCGCAGTTCCAGGCCGATACGTCCCTTGAGGGTACGCCCCAGCGGCGCGCCGGAATTCATCAGTGTACGCGTACGCTCGATCTGAAATGCCATCAGCGGCCACCAGTTGCCGCCGGCATCGCCGCGCGCGATCTGCGCTTCGTCCACACCGAAACGGACCATGTCATCCTGCGGAAGGTAAATGCGGTTCTTTGCATAATCGACGGCGACGTCCTGCCAGAAGTTGATCAACTGCAAGGCGGAGCAAATTGCATCGGCACGCTTGAAATTCTCCTCGTCAGTCGCGTGGTAGAGATGGAGCAGCAGCCGCCCCACCGGATCCGCCGAGCGCCGGCAATAGTCCATCACCTCGGCAAAGCTGGCATAGCGTTGTTTTACAACGTCTTGCCTGAAAGCGTCGAGCAGGTGATAAAAGGGCTCAAGTGGAAGGCCATGCGCGCCGATGTTAGCAGACAGTTGTTTGAACAATTCCTCCTTGGGAGAACGCCCTGCAGCGATATCATCCAGCCCCGCGCGGAAGCCGTCCAGCAATGCCAGGCGTTGCTGCGGGGGTAGATCGCCCTCGTCGGCGCAGTCATCGGCGGCGCGGGCAAAACGGTATATGGCCGCCACCGGCGCGCGTAAGCGCCGCGGCAATAAAACGGAGGCTACCGGAAAATTTTCGTAATGATCCACTGCCATGTCAGAAAACGACCGGATAACAAAGAGTTGAACGGAACGCCGGCGGGCTGCGGCTGGCAGCAAGCGGGCAATTATATTACACTTACGTCATCGCGAAAGTGGCGGAATTGGTAGACGCACTGGATTTAGGTTCCAGCGCCGCGAGGCGTGAGAGTTCGAGTCTCTCCTTTCGCACCAGCGGCGGAAGCGCCGGGGCATCGCAAGCTATCCTGTTCGAACTCGGAAGCGAGCCATGTGGAGAAAGATTGATTGAAAACCAGGGAAGAGGGTTAGGGAAGGCCATGGAACTTACCATAGACAATCCGCTGCAACGGCACCTGAACATTTCGGTGCCATCACAGCAAGTTGAAAACGAAGTCAGCAACCGGCTGCAACGCCTGGCGCGTACCGTCAAGATGCACGGTTTCCGCCCCGGCAAGGTGCCGGTGAAAATGGTCGAGCAGCAATACGGCCCCAGCGTGCGCAAGGAAGTACTCGAAGACGCATTAAAGCGGAGCTTCCGCGAAGCGGTGCGCGACCAGAATCTGCGCATCGCCGGAGTCCCGCGCTTCGACGCCAACCCCCTCCCCGCGGACGGACAAAGCTACGAATACAGCGTCACCTTCGAAGTCTATCCGGAGGTAACGCTCGGCGACGTCAGTGGCAAAACCATCAGCCGTCCCGTGGTGCAGGTAAGCGAAGCCGACGTGGATAAAACCATAACCACCCTGCGCAAGCAGCGCGCCACGTTCGAGCCGGCCGATCGTGCCGCGCAGACGGGGGACCGCATCACGCTGGATTTCAACGGCACCATAGGCGGCACCGCTTTTGAAGGCGGGCAGGCCAGTGACTTCTCCACCGTGCTCGGCGACAGCGGCCTGCTCAAGGATTTCGAAAAACAACTGGATGGCATGAAGGCTGGCGAGAGCAAGACCTTCGACATGCGCTTCCCGGATGACTACAACGGCCGCGAAGTCGCCGGCAAAACCGCTACCTTCGTCGTCACCGTCAAGCAGGTTGCAGCACCCAAGCTGCCGGAAGTGGATGCCGAATTCGCCAAGGCGTTCGGCATTGCCAACGGCGATGTGGCAAAGATGCGCGCCGACGTGAGAAGCAACCTGGAGCGCGAGGTGAAGCGCCGCATCGATGCGCGCCTCAAGGAACAGGTGATGGAGGCGCTGATCGAATCCACGCCGATCACCCTGCCGCAATCCCTGGTTGATCTGGAGAAGCAGCGCCTGGCCCAGGCCATGCGCGAGGATCTCGCGGCGCGCGGCGTCGGCGGCGCCGACATCTCGTTGCCCGACGACCTGCTCGATAGCCAGGCGCGCCGCCGCGTCAGCCTGGGCCTGATCATGGCGGAACTGGTCAAGGCCAACGACCTGCATGCCAAGCCTGAGCAGGTGCGCGCGGTAGTGGAGGATTTCGCGCAAAGCTACGAACACCCCGACGAGGTGGTGCGCTGGTACTACCAGTCGCCGGAACGCTTGGGCGACGCCGAATCGCTGGCGCTGGAAAGCAACGTGGTGGAATGGATGCTCAGCCGCTGCAAGGTGGAAGACAAGCCAACCGCTTTTGATGAACTCATGGGGAACGTCTGATGTCGAATCAGTTCATGGAACCTCAAGGTCTCGGCCTGGTGCCGATGGTGATCGAACAAAGCGGCCGCGGCGAGCGCGCCTACGACATCTACTCACGCCTGCTCAAGGAACGCGTGGTGTTCCTGGTTGGCCCGGTCAACGAAGTCACTGCCAACCTGATTGTGGCGCAACTGCTGTTCCTCGAATCGGAAAACCCGGATAAGGACATCTTCTTTTACATCAACTCGCCGGGCGGCTCGGTCACGGCGGGAATGGCGATTTACGACACCATGCAGTTCATCAAGCCGGACGTCAGCACCCTGTGCATCGGCCAGGCGGCAAGCATGGGCGCCCTCCTGCTCACGGCCGGTGCAAAGGGCAAGCGCTATTGCCTGCCCAATTCGCGCGTCATGATTCACCAGCCCATGGGCGGCTTTCAGGGCCAGGCGTCGGACATCGAAATCCACGCCAAGGAAATCCTTTACCTGAAGGCGCGCTTGAACGAAATCATGGCCAAGCACACCGGGCAGGACGTGAAGACCATCGAAAGAGACACCGACCGGGACAATTTCCTCAGCGGGGAAGAATCGGTGAATTACGGTCTGGTAGACAAGGTGCTGACCAGCCGGGCGGATGCCGGCGCCGCATAGCGGTCGGCAGTGCAGCAGACTTACTTGTAACGGAGCGGGAGCGACCATGGCGGAGAAAAGCGGCGGCGAGAAATTGCTGTATTGCTCGTTTTGCGGAAAAAGCCAGCATGAGGTACGCAAACTGATTGCCGGTCCGTCGGTGTTCGTGTGCGACGAGTGCATCGAACTATGCAACGACATCATCCGTGAGGAAACCCAGGGCGAGCAGCAGGCCAAGGGCGGCAAATCCGACCTGCCCGCGCCGCGCGAAATCTGCGCCATCCTCGACCAGTACGTAATCGGCCAGGAGCAGGCGAAGAAGATACTCTCTGTGGCGGTGTACAACCACTACAAACGCCTGAAGAGCAGCGGCAAGAGCGACGACGTCGAGCTCGCCAAGAGCAACATCCTGCTGATCGGCCCGACCGGCTCGGGCAAGACCCTGCTCGCACAGACCCTGGCGCGCCTTTTGAACGTGCCTTTCGTGATGGCCGATGCCACCACGCTGACCGAGGCCGGCTACGTCGGCGAGGATGTCGAGAACATCATCCAGAAGCTGCTGCAAAAGTGCGATTACGACATTGAGAAGGCACAGCGCGGCATCGTCTACATCGACGAAATCGACAAGATTTCGCGCAAGTCGGACAATCCTTCCATCACCCGCGACGTGTCGGGCGAAGGCGTGCAACAGGCGCTGCTCAAGCTGATCGAAGGTACCAACGCGGCGGTGCCGCCGCAGGGCGGGCGCAAGCACCCCAACCAGGAATTCGTGCAGGTCGACACCACCAACATCCTGTTCATCTGCGGCGGTGCGTTCGACGGCCTGGAAAAAGTCATCCGCAACCGCACCGAAAAATCCGGCATCGGCTTCGGTGCCGAGGTACGCTCCAAGGACAACCGAAAGGACATCGGCGTGGTACTACGCGGCGTCGAGCCGGAGGACCTGATCAAGTACGGCCTGATCCCCGAATTCGTCGGGCGTTTGCCGGTGATCGCCACCCTGGAAGAACTCGACGAGGTGGCGCTGGTCGAAATCCTTACCGAGCCGAAGAACGCGCTGATCAAGCAGTACCAGAAAATGTTTGGCCTAGAAGGCGTGGAGCTGGAGTTCCGTGATGCGGCACTCACCGCCATCGCCAAGCGCGCGCTGGCGCGTAAGACCGGCGCGCGCGGTCTGCGCTCGATCCTGGAGCACGTATTGCTGGACCTGATGTTCGAACTGCCCTCGCTCGACAACGTCACCAAGGTGGTAATTGACGAGGGCATGATCAGCGGAGACGCCAAACCGATGCTGATCTACTCCGACCAGCCACCGTCGCAGGCGGCCGGCTCGGCTTAGGCCGTTAACCGGGATCGGAGTGGTGCCCCTTGAATCGGCATAAAGCCACCCCATATCCAAATCACCGTACCTCTAATCATAGGTAGCCGACATGACCGAACTCCCCAGCGCACCTCTCTCCAACCAGTTGTCGCTGCCGCTGCTGCCGCTGCGCGACGTGGTGGTATTCCCCCACATGGTGATCCCGCTGTTCGTAGGCAGGCAGAAGTCGATCCAGGCGCTGGAAGCAGCAATGGAGGCCGGCAAGAGCATCCTGCTGGTGGCGCAGAAAATGGCCGCCAAGGATGAGCCATTCCCGGACGACCTCTACCACATCGGCTGCATCGCCAACATCCTGCAAATGCTCAAACTGCCCGACGGCACGGTGAAGGTGCTAGTCGAAGGCCGTCAGCGCGCGAACATCGACCAGCTGTTCGATGCCAAGACCCATTACACCGCGCTGGCCACGCCGATCGCGCTCGACAGCGTGGAAGACGCCGAGATCGAGGCGATGCGCCGCGCCATGGTCATGCAGTTCGACCAGTACGTCAAACTCAACAAGAAGATTCCGCCCGAGATCCTCACCTCGCTCGCCGGCATAGACGAGGCCGGACGGCTCGCCGACACCATCGCTGCGCACCTCCCGCTCAAGCTGGAGCAGAAGCAGCAGGTGCTGGAAATGGAAGACGTGAAAAAACGCCTGGAACACCTGATGTCGCTGCTGGAAAGCGAGATCGAAATCCTCCAGGTGGAAAAGCGCATCCGCGGCCGCGTTAAACGCCAGATGGAAAAAAGCCAGCGCGAGTACTATCTCAACGAACAGGTCAAGGCGATCCAGAAGGAACTGGGCGAAATGGAGGAAGGCGCCGACCTCGACGAGATGGAAAGGAAAATCAAGGCAGCGCACATGCCCAAGGATGCGCGCACCAAGGCGGAAGCGGAACTGAAGAAGCTGCGCCTGATGTCGCCGATGGCCGCGGAGGCCACGGTGGTGCGCAACTACATCGAGACCCTGATCAACCTGCCGTGGAAAAAGAAATCCAAGATCAACAAAGACCTCGCTGCCGCCGAGGCAGTGCTGGAAAAAGATCATTATGGTCTGGAGAAAATCAAAGAGCGCATCGTCGAATACTTGGCGGTGCAACAGCGCGTCGACAAGGTGAAGGCGCCCATCCTGTGCCTGGTCGGCCCGCCCGGCGTGGGCAAAACCTCACTGGGCCAATCCATCGCGCGCGCCACCAACCGCAAGTTCGTGCGCATGTCGCTGGGCGGCGTACGTGACGAGGCAGAGATACGCGGCCACCGCCGCACCTACATCGGCTCGATGCCGGGCAAGATTCTGCAGAACATGACCAAGGTGGGCGTGAAAAACCCGCTGTTCCTGCTCGACGAAGTCGACAAGATGGGCATGGACTTCCGCGGCGATCCATCGTCGGCGCTGCTGGAAGTGCTCGACCCGGAGCAGAACCACACCTTCGTCGACCACTACGTCGAGGTCGAGTACGACCTGTCCGACGTGATGTTCGTCGCCACCGCCAACAGCATGAACATCCCCGGCCCGCTGCTGGACCGCATGGAAGTGATCCGCCTGTCTGGCTACACCGAGGACGAGAAGATCCACATCGCCACCCAATACCTGCTGCCCAAGCAAATGCAAAACCACGGCCTGAAGAAGGAGGAGCTGGTGGTTTCGGAGAGTGCGATCCGCGACATCGTCCGCTACTACACCCGCGAAGCCGGCGTGCGCAGCCTGGACCGCGAAATCTCCAAGGTCTGCCGCAAGGCGGTCAAGGCCATGGTGCTGAAGAAACGCAGCGAGAAAATCACGGTCAGCTCGCGCAATCTGGACAAATACCTGGGTGTGCGCCGCTACACTTTCGGCATGGCAGAAAAAGCCAACCAGGTCGGCCAGGTGACCGGCCTCGCCTGGACCGAAGTGGGCGGCGAACTGCTCACCATCGAAAGCGCAGTGCTGCCGGGCAAGGGCAAGATGATCACCACCGGCAAGCTAGGCGAAGTGATGCAGGAGTCGATACAGGCCGCCTTGTCGGTAGTGCGCAGCCGCTCGCGCGTACTCGGCATCCCCGAAGATTTTTACCAGAAGAACGACATGCACATCCACCTGCCGGAAGGCGCCACGCCCAAGGATGGGCCAAGCGCAGGCATCGGCATCTGCACCGCGATGGTATCGGCGCTGACCAACATCCCGGTACGCGCCGACGTGGCAATGACCGGCGAAATCACCCTGCGCGGCGAAGTGCTGCCGATCGGCGGGCTCAAAGAAAAACTGCTCGCCGCCCACCGTGGCGGCATCAAGGTAGTACTGATCCCAGAGGACAACGTCAAGGATCTGGTCGACATACCGGACAACATCAAGAATCGCCTCGACATCCATCCGGTGAAATGGATAGACCAAGTGCTGGAAATGGCCTTGGAAAGCCGGCCTGCGGCAATGCCGGAAACCCAGCCAACAGCCGCCTTGCCGCCAGTTGCAGACAGCAATGCCAATGTCGTTGTCAAGCATTAATTGCACCATTGCAAGCCATCAAAAAATTCACATCGATTTCGGCAAAAATTGCGCATTACTGCTTGACACGCTCTTTTGCTGCTTGCTATAAAGCGCTTGCAGGATTTGAGTTCGATGCGGACGGCCCGAGAGTGACAGCCCCAAGCGTCGTGCCTGTTAATCATGTCACCAACAATGAAAGGGGATCTAAGTGAATAAAGCTGAGCTGATTGATGCCATCGCCAAATCGGCTGACGTTTCCAAAGCCGCTGCTTCTCGCGCTCTGGATGGTGCAGTCGAAGCGATCAAAAAAGCGCTGAAAAAAGGCGACACCGTATCGCTGGTAGGTTTCGGTTCTTTCTACGTCGGCAAGCGTGCCGCGCGCACCGGTCGCAATCCCCGCACCGGTGCCACCATCAAGATCAAGGCCGCCAAAGTGCCAAAATTCCGTGCTGGCAAAGCGCTGAAGGATGCGGTAAACTAAGCGCCTTTTTAGTCGTGGCATCTCGGAGGGAAACGCTCTAGCGGGCAGATTTCAACCCTAGCATGCTTCAACTAGGGTGCTTAGCTCAGTTGGTAGAGCGTCGCCCTTACAAGGCGAATGTCGGGAGTTCGAGCCTCTCAGCACCCACCAGCAGTAGTACCGACGGTTTAGGAGTGGTAGTTCAGTCGGTTAGAATACCGGCCTGTCACGCCGGGGGTCGCGGGTTCGAGTCCCGTCCACTCCGCCAAACAAAAGGCGAACGCAAGTTCGCCTTTTTTATTTCACGAATGGGTTATGTTTGATTTCGTCCACAACAACAAGCGCCTGATACAGATCATCCTAGGATTGGTGATGCTGCCGTTCCTGTTTTTCGGCATCGAGTCCTACCTGCAAAGTTCGCGAAGCGGCAACTATGTCGCCAAAATCGGCGACGGCGGCATAACGGAACAGGCCTATACCCGCGCGATCCGCGAGCAGCAGGAACGCCTCAGCGCCCTGCTCAAGGACAAGGCCACGCCTGAACAGCTCAATCGACCGGAAATGCGTGCCGCCGTGCTGGAAAACCTGATCCGCAAGCACCTGCTCAGCCTGCAGGCACGCCACAACGGCCTGATGGTGAGCGACGCGCAACTGCAAAAGGAAATTGCCGCCATCCCCGCATTCCAGGAAAACGGCCAATTCTCAGTCGGCCGTTACCAGTCCCTGCTCGCCAACCAGAACATGACGCCGACGCTGTTCGAAGAGCGCATGCGCGAAGAGCTGTTACAGGAACAGGTGGCCAATCTGTATACCGACGCCGGCTTCGTTTCCAAAACGGTGGCGGAACGCCTGCTGCTCCTCTCCCAGCAGCAGCGTGAAATCAGCCTGACCACCTTGCCCGCCGGGCAATTCCTCCCCCAGGTCAAACTGCCCGCCGACGCAGCGATGAATTATTACAACGGCCATGCCGAAGAATTCCGCGTGCCGGAACAGGCCAGGGTCGAATACCTGGTGCTGTCTCTGGATCAAGTCACGGCAAACATGCAGGTCACGCCGGAAGAGCTGAAACAATACTATGCGGAAAACGCCGCGCAGCTGCAGCAAGGCGAGGAACGCCGCACCGCGCACATCCTGATCGCAGTGCCTCCCAGCGCGGACAGCCAGGCCCGCGAGGCCGCGCGCAAACAGGCTGCGGACATCGCCGCACAGGCGAAGAAGAACCCTGCTGCCTTCGCCCAGCTCGCGAAAAAATATTCGCAGGACACCGACTCCGCGGAACGCGGCGGCGACCTGGGTGAAATCAAGCGCGGCATGAGCCCGGAAATGAAACCGATCGAGGACGCCGTGTTCGCCATGAAGCCCGGTGAAGTCAGCAACCCGGTACAATCGGGCTTCGGCTACCACATCGTCAAGCTGATGGGCACCAAGAACGCGAAGACGCCGCCGCTGGAACAGGTCAAGAGTCAACTCGAAGCCGAATTGAAGAAGCAGAAGGCCAGCAAGCAGTTCGCCGAAATGGCCGACAACTTCAGCAACCTGGTCTATGAGCAATCGGACAGCCTGAAACCCGCTGCCGATGCGCTCAAGCTCACCATCCAGCAAAGCGGCTGGCTCAGCCGCGACAACGCCGCCAACCCCTTGCTCGGCAACCCCAAACTGCTATCTGCGATCTTCTCCAGCGACGCCGTGCAGGACAAGCGCAACACCGAAGCCGTCGAAGCAGCGCCCAACACGCTGGTCGCCGCACGCATCGTCGAATACAAGCCTGCCAGTACGCGCCCTTTCGACGAGGTCAGCAAAGCCATCGTAGACAAGCTGACGCGCGAAGAGGCGCACAAGCTCGCCATCGCCGCCGGGCAGGCCAAGCTCGATCAACTGACCCAGGGCAAGGATGTGGGACTGGCATGGGGCCCTGCCCAAACCATCTCGCGCGAACGCAACCCAGGCATAAGCAGCCAGGTACTGCAACAGGTCTTCCGCACCGACACAGGCAAACTGCCGGCTTATGCCGGCGTGGAAACGCCACAGGGCTACACCCTGGTGCGGATCAGCAAAATCATCGAACCGGGCACTATCACAGACGAACAGCGCCGCGCCTTCACCCTTGATCTGTTCCGCTTGGCAGCACAGGACGAGTTCGCCTCCTACCTTGCCACCCTACGCGCCAACGCCGACGTCCAGATCAAGATCGACCTGGGCCAGAAGTAAGCCGGCTCTCTGCCAATAAAAACGCCAGCCTTACGGCTGGCGTTTTTATTGGTGCCACCAGGCACCTTATTCGGGACTTCCCAACCCGACGATGTTGAAGCCGGCATCCACGTAAGTAATCTCGCCGGTGATGCCGCTGGCCAGATCGCTCATCAGGAAAGCAGCGGCGTTACCAACCTCCTCTATGGTGACATTGCGCTTCAGCGGCGCCACGCTTTCGGTGAAGGCAAGGATTTTGCCAAAGCCGGAAATTCCGGCGGCAGCCAGCGTCTTGATCGGCCCGGCGGAAATACCGTTGACGCGGATGCCCTTGGCGCCCAGGCTCAGCGCCATGTAGCGCACGTTCGCCTCCAGGCTGGCCTTGGCGAGGCCCATCACGTTGTAACTCGGCAGTGCGCGCTCGGCGCCCAGATAGCTCAGCGTAATCATGGCAGCGTTGCGCCCCTGCATCAGGGGCAGGCCGGCCTTGGCCAGCGCAGCAAAGCTGTAGGAACTGATGTCATGGGCGACGCGGAATGACTCGCGGCTAACGCTGTCGAGATAGTCGCCGGCGAGCGCTTCGCGCGGCGCATAGGCGACCGAATGCACGATGCCGTCGAGCCCGTCCCAACGCTTGCCCAGCTCCGCAAACAGGCGCGCGATTTCCTCATCGCTCGCCACGTCGCAGGGCAGCACCACATCGCTGCCGAAATCCCCGGCAAGCTCGACAATGCGATCCTTGACCCGCTCGTTCTGGTAAGTGAAAGCCAGCTCGGCGCCCTCGCGTTTCATCGCCTGGGCAATGCCGTAGGCGATGGAACGGTTGCTGAGCAGGCCGGCAATGAGGACTTTCTTGCCTTGCATGAATCCCATCGATTCCCCCTGGTTCCCCCTGGATTTGAAGGCCGCAATTATATCACGTGCGTTGCAGCGGCCTTGCGGTACACTAACGGCCGATGAAACTCATGCGCTCACTGATCCCCGCCTGCCTGCTGCTCGCCGGCTGCGGCTCGCCCTGGAACAATCCCTACCCTACTGCCGACAACACCAGCAATACTTTCTATTCCGCCTTCACCGAGCGCCCCAAGCACCTCGACCCGGTGCAGTCATACAGCGAAAACGAGGCTGTGTTCAACGCGCAAATCTACGAACCGCCGCTGCAATACCACTATTTCAAGCGCCCCTACCAACTGGTGCCGCTCACCGCCACGGCCATGCCCGAGCCGCAATATTACGATGCGCAAGGCCGCCGGCTGCCCGCCACCGCACCGGTGGAAAAGGTGGCCTACAGCGTGTACGAAATCCGCATCCAACCCGGCATCCGCTACCAGCCCCATCCCGCCTTCGCGCGCGACGCGCAGGGCAAGCTGCTCTATCATCGGCTCAGCGCACAGGACATCGCCGGGATTTTCACCTTGGGCGACTTCAAGCAGCAAGGCACGCGCGAACTGGTCGCCGCGGACTACGTCTACCAGGTCAAGCGTCTCGCCCATCCGCGCCTGCACTCGCCCATCTTCGGGCTGCTCTCCGAATACATCGTCGGCCTCAAGGACTACGCGAAGACACTGCAACAGGCCGATCAGGAAGCGGTGCGTGCCGGGCAAAAAAACATCTATCTCGACCTCAACCGCTACCCTCTGGAAGGCGCGCAGGTGGTGGACCGGTACACTTACCGCATCAAGTTGCGCGGTGTCTATCCGCAATTCGCCTATTGGCTGGCAATGACATTCTTCGCGCCGGTGCCGGAGGAGGCAGACCGTTTCTACTCGCAGCCCGGCCTCGCCGAAAAGAACATCAACTTCGACTGGTACCCGGTCGGCACCGGCCCCTACATGCTCACCGTCAACAATCCCAACCGGCAGATGGTGCTGGAGCGCAATCCCAATTACCACGGCGAAACCTATCCCGCCGAAGGCGAAGCCGGCGATGCCGAGCGAGGCTGGCTGCGCGATGCCGGCCGACCCATGCCCTTCATCGACCGTGCCGTGTACAGCCTGGAAAAGGAAAGCATCCCCTACTGGAACAAGTTCCTGCAAGGCTATTACGACCTTTCCGGGATCAGTTCCGACAGCTTCGACCAAGCGGTGCAAGTCGGCTCCGGCGGCGACATCGCCCTCACCGACGCCATGCGCGAAAAAGGTATCCAGCTTTCCACCTCGGTCGCACCCAGCGACATCTACATGGGCTTCAATATGCTCGACCCAGTGGTGGGCGGGCTGAACGAACGCGCGCGCAAGTTGCGCCTGGCGATTTCCATCGCGATCGACTACGAAGAATACATTAGCATCTTCGCCAACGGTCGCGGTATCCCGGCGCAAGGGCCGATCCCGCCCGGTATTTACGGCAGCACGCCGGACGATTACAACCCCTACGTCTACGAGCGCAGCAACGGCCAGATCAAGCGCAAGCCGATCGAGGCCGCCAAGCAATTGCTGTCCGAGGCCGGCTATCCCGAAGGCGTGGACAGTGAAACCGGCAAACCGCTCATCCTCAATTACGACACCACGGCACGCGGGCCGGACGATAAGGCGCGCCTGGACTGGATGCGCAAGCAGTTCGCCAAGCTCAACCTGCAACTGGTGGTGCGCGCCACCGATTACAACCGTTTCCAGGACAAGATACGCAAGGGCAACGCGCAAATCTTCAACTGGGGCTGGAACGCCGACTACCCCGACCCGGAAAATTTCCTGTTCCTGCTGCACGGCCCGCAAAGCCGCGTCAAAAGCGACGGCGAAAATTCCGCCAACTACAGCAACCCGGAATACGATCGCCTGTTCGAGCGCATGAAGAACCTGCCCAACGGGCCGGAACGCATGGGCCTGATCCGCCAGATGCTTGATATCGCACGCCACGACGCGCCCTGGGTGTGGGGACTGCATCCCAAGGAATACGCACTGCACCATGCCTGGATGCTCAACCAGAAACCCAACCACATGGCGCGCAACAACCTCAAGTACGAACGCATCGATGCCGTGCAGCGCGCGCGCCAGCGCCAGGCATGGAACCGGCCGGTGCTGTGGCCGCTGGCGCTTATCGCCGCAGCGCTCGCCGCCATCGTGTGGCCAGCGGTCAGCGCCTACCACCGCCGCGAAAGGGGCACGGCACGATGATATTTGTAAAAACTTTCACCACCAGGGACACCAAGGACGCAAAGGAAAACCCGCAGCAAACTCCCTTGCGCCCTTGGCGTCCTTCGCAGTTCGCCATATTTCATGATTAATTATCTGATCCGTCGCCTGCTCTACGCCATCCCCATCCTGATCGGGGTGAACGTCATCACTTTCTCGCTGTTCTTCATGATCAACACCCCGGACAACATGGCGCGCATGCAGCTCGGCATGAAGCGCGTCACCCCGGAAGCGATCGAAAAATGGAAACATGAGCACGGCTACGACAAGCCGTTGTTCTACAATAGCGCGGCCACGGGCGCGGACAAGGTCACCGACACTATCTTCTACGAAAAATCGGTGCGTATGTTCGTGTTCGACTTCGGCCGCGCCGATGACGGCCGTGACATCGCCCACGAAATCAGGACTCGCATGGGTCCCAGCCTCGCCATCGCGCTGCCGGTGTTCGTGGTCGGGCTCGCCTTCTACATCAGCTTCGCGCTGCTGATGGCGTTCTTCCGCGCCACCTACCTCGATTTCTGGGGAGTGGTGCTGTGCGTGGCGCTAATGTCGATTTCCGGGCTTTTCTACATCATCGGCGGCCAGTACCTGATGAGCAAGCTGTGGCACCTGATGCCGATTTCCGGCTATGGCGATGGCATGGATACGATCAAGTTCCTGCTGCTGCCTGTGGCGATCGGCGTGCTCGCCAACCTGGGCGCCAATGCGCGCTGGTACCGCACCATCTTCCTGGAGGAAATCAACAAGGATTACGTGCGTACCGCGCGCGCCAAGGGCTTGTCGGAAGCGCGCGTGCTGTTCCGCCACGTACTGCACAACGCTATGATCCCCATCCTCACCGGCACCGTGGCAGTAATCCCGCTGCTGTTCATGGGCAGCCTCATCACCGAATCGTTCTTCGGCATCCCCGGCCTGGGCAGCTACACCATAGACGCGATCAACTCGCAGGACTTCGCCGTGGTGCGCGCCATGGTGTTCCTCGGTTCGCTGCTCTATATCGCCGGCCTGATCCTCACCGACATTTCCTACACGCTGGTCGATCCAAGAATCCGGCTGTAACGTTATCCTACCACCCCTCCCGCACGATCTTCTCCGCCCACAGCACGCCCATGATGGTCTTAGCCTCACTGATCCTGCCATCCCTCACCCACTCCAGCGCCGTATCGAGCTCGACTTCCAGCGCCTCGATGAATTCGCCGTTCTCGCCGGGATGGCCGACATGGCGCAGCTCACGTGCGTGGTAGAGCTCGATTCTTTCATCGGCATAGCCGACGCAGGGGTACAGGGTGGTAAGGTGGCGCCACTCGCCCGCTTCATAACCGGTTTCTTCCAGCAGTTCGCGTTGCGCGGTGAACAGCGTATCCTCGCCCGCTTCAACCTTGCCCGCCGGCAGTTCGTAGAAGTGCCGCCCCACCGGATAGCGGAACTGGTGCTCGAGCAGAAGGGTGTCGCGCCCAAGGAAAGGAATGATTACCACCGCGCCGGAATGCATGATGTATTCGCGCACTGCATGACGGCCGTCGGGCAGCTCGACCTCGTCCTCCTTCACGTGCAGCAGCTTGCCGCGATAGACGGTCCTCGAGGTGAGCTTTTTTTCGCTGAAATCGGACGACATCAATTTCTCCACCCATGCTTAACCGCAAGGGACGCCAAATAAAATCCCTGAAATTTAAACCGCAGAGAACGCGGAGGAAAAGCTGATTGGCCACGGATAAACACTGATGAAATACGGGTTGTCTGTACCTATCCGTGTCAATCCGCGGCTAAGATTGCGATGCTCCTCTGCGCCCTGTCCCTTGCGGTGAAAAGTATTCATTGCCACGGCTTGGTGGCTTGCGACAAACAATACTAGAGTGAATTTTTGATGGAAAACATGCACAACTCCATCAGCGGGCCGGGCAGTATGCCGGCAGCCAGCATGGCGAGCCCGTTGGCCGAAATCAACATGGTCGCATCGGGCTGTGCTTCGATGCGCCCGCTTTCGGCCGGCACGTCGAAGTACATCAACTTGACGATGCGCAGGTAGTAGAACGCGCCGATCAGCGAGAAGATCACCGCTGCCACCGCCACCCACAGATAGCCGGCATTGAGCACGGCTTCCAGCACCGACAGCTTGGCATAGAAGCCGACCGTAGGTGGCACCCCGGCCATCGAGAACATGATGAGCAACATCATGAAGGCCAGCCACGGACTGCGCTGGTTCAAGCCCTTGAAGTCATCGATCTTGTCGGCCTCGAAACCGGCGCGCGACAGCATCAGCACCATGCCGAAGGCGCCCAGGCTCATCAGCACGTAAACGATGACGTAGAACATCGCAGAGCCGTAGCCGCCCAGCGTGCCGCTCAGCACGCCAAGGAGCAGGAAGCCCATGTGCGAAATGGTAGAATACGCCAGCATGCGCTTGATGTTGGTTTGTGCGATGGCGGCGAGGTTGCCGACCGCCATCGACAGCACCGCCAGGATCAGCAGCATCTGCGACCAGTCCGCCACCATACCCTGCATGCCCTGTACCAGGAGACGCATGACGAAGGCAAAGGCAGCGAACTTGGGCGCCGAACCGATGAACAGCGTCATCGCGGTGGGCGCGCCGTGGTACACGTCCGGCACCCACATGTGGAACGGCACTGCGCCAAGCTTGAAGCCAAGACCGGCGACGATGAATACGATGCCGAACGCGAGCAGGGTGCGGTTGGCACTGCCGCCGTCGCCGATGGCATACGCCACCCTGGAAATTTCCAGGCTGCCGGTGGCACCGTAGATCATCGACATGCCGTACAGCAGCAGGCCGGAAGCGAGCGCGCCCAGCACGAAGTACTTCATTGCCGCCTCGGTCGCCACCGCGGAATCGCGCTGCATCGCCACCATCGCGTACAGAGCCAGCGACAGCAGTTCCAGGCCGAGGTAGAGGGTGAGGAAGTGGCTGGCGGAGATCATCACCATCATGCCGAGCATGGCGAACAGCGTCAGCACGAAGAATTCGCCGCGGAGCAGGCCGCGCGCAAGGAGGTAGCTGCGCGAATAAACCAGCATCGCCGACACCGAGATGTAGGTGAACAGCTTGAGGATTTCCGCCATCAGGTCGCCGACGAACATGCCACTGAAGGTATAAGTGGCCAGTTCTTCGCCGGTCGAAGCGGTGATCAGCGCGCAGCCGAGCAGCGTCAACTGGGTCAGCGCATAGGTGACGCCTCGGTTCTCGTCGCGCACGAACAGGTCCACGATGAGGATAAGCGAGGCCATCGCCAGCAGGAAAATTTCCGGGTAGGCGGGATACAGGTTGGGAATGGCAAAGTTCATCGCACTTCCTTACAGTGGCAGTTTACTGCGCGCCACGTGCGCCAGCATTTCATTGACCGAAGTGTGCATGACTTCGGCAAACGGCAGCGGGTACAGCCCCATGCCGAGCACCGCCACGGCGAGCAACGCCAGCACCAGCGCCTCGCGCGCGCTGATGTCGGTGAGTTCCTCCACATGCTTGTTGGCAACCGCGCCAAAGATCACGCGCTTGTACATCCACAGCGTGTAGGCAGCGCCAAAAATCAGCGTGGTTGCGGCCAGCGCGGCATACCAGAAATTGATCTGCACGGTGCCGAGGATCACCATGAATTCGCCGACGAAACCGGAGGTGCCGGGCAGGCCGGAATTGGCCATGGCGAACAGCATCATGAACGCGGCAAACTTGGGCATGGTGTTGACCACGCCGCCGTAGTCGGCGATCTGGCGGCTGTGCATGCGGTCGTACATCACGCCGATGCACAGGAACATGGCACCGGAGATGAAGCCGTGCGACACCATCTGCATCACCGCCCCCTCGACACCGAGCGGGTTGAAGATGAACAGACCGAGGGTGACGAAGCCCATGTGTGAAATCGAAGAATAGGCCACCAGCTTTTTCATGTCGGCCTGCACCAGCGCCACCAGGCCGATATACACCACCGCGATCAGGGACAGCGCGACCATGAAGCCGGACAGGTAGTGGCTGGCATCCGGCACGATGGGCAGCGACAGGCGGTAAAAGCCGTAGGTACCCAGCTTCAGCATCACTGCCGCCAGCACCACCGAGCCGCCGGTGGGCGCCTCGACGTGGGCGTCCGGCAGCCAGGTATGCACCGGCCACATCGGCACCTTCACCGCGAACGCCATGAAGAAGGCGATGAAAATCAGGATCTGCGGTGTCATCGCCAGCGGCAGGCGGTAGTAATCGAGCAGCGAGAAGCTGCCGCCGGATGCGTTATACAGATAGATCAGCGCCACCAGCGTGAGTAGCGAGCCCATCAGGGTGTAAAGGAAGAACTTCACCGCGGCATAGACGCGGTTGGGGCCGCCCCAGACGCCGATGACGATGAACATCGGAATCAGCGTGGCCTCGAAGAAGACATAGAACAGGATGGCGTCGAGTGCAGCGAACACGCCGTTCATCAGCCCGGACAGGATCAGGAACGCCGCCATGTACTGCGCCACCTTGGTCTCGATCACGCGCCAGCCGGCGATCACCACCAGTACGGTGGTGAAGCTGTTGAGCAGGAGCAGCAGCAGCGACACGCCGTCGATGCCGAGGTGGTACTTGATGTTGAAGCGTTCGATCCAGACATGCGTTTCCTGGAACTGCATTCCGCCCAGATGCTGGTCGAAGCCGGAATACAGCGGCAGCACCACCAGGAAGCCGAGGACTGCGCCGACTAGGGCGATCAGCCGCGCCAGGCCGGCATTGCGGTCGGAACCGGTGGCGAGCACCAGCACTGCGGTGAAGATCGGCACCCAGATCGCCAGGCTCAGCAATGGAAAACCAAACAGCATGTCGTTTTATCCGTTCTCGTTATTTGCTCTATTCGTTTCTCACGCGCGCGCAAACCACAGGGTCAGCAACAGCACCACGCCGATAATCATGGTGAAGGCGTAGTGGTAGATAAAACCGGACTGGAAGTGCCGCACTATCCCCGCCACCCAGCCCACCACGCGCGCGCTGCCGTTGACCATCAGTCCGTCAATCAGCCTGACGTCGCCGACCTTCCATAGCAGTCTGCCCAGCCTGCGCGCACCACCGGCAAAAAACCAGTCGTTGAAGTCGTCGAAACCGTACTTGCGTTCCAGGATAGTGTAGATCAGAGAGAAGCGCCGCTTGATCGCTTCCGGGATGTCAGGGCGCTTCATGTAGAAATACCAGGAGGTGGCGACGCCCGCCAGGGCCAGCCAGAACGGCAGGGTGGACAAGGCGTGTAGAGCCATCGCCGCCGCGCCGTGGAACTCCTCGGCCATGTGATTGAGCGCGGAGTGCGCCTCGGACACGTAAATGGCACCTTGGAAATAATCACCGAACAGCATTGGTCCGATGGCGATGAAACCGATCACCACCGACGGGATCGCCAGCAGCACCAGCGGCAGCCACACCACCCACGGCGTCTCATGCGGCTTCTGTCCCGGCGCCAGGCCGTGGTGATGGTCCTGCTCATGCACCTCCTCGTCGGCCTCGACTTCGTGGCCATGATGCTGCGGTGCCTTGCCGAAGCGCTCCTCACCGTGGAACACCAGGAAATACATGCGGAACGAATAGAACGCGGTGACGAACACGCCAGCGACCACGGCAAAATAGGCAAAGCCGGAACCGGACAGTTGCGACATTTCCACCGCCTCGATGATACTGTCCTTGGAATAGAAGCCGGAGAAGAAGGGCGTGCCGATCAGGGCCAGGGAGCCGATCAGCGAAGTGATCCAGGTGATCGGCATGTATTTGCGCAGGCCGCCCATATTGCGGATGTCCTGGTCATGGTGCATGGCGATGATCACCGAACCAGCGGCGAGGAACAGTAGCGCCTTGAAGAAAGCATGCGTCATCAGGTGAAAGATCGCCACCGAGTAGGCCGAGGCACCGAGCGCCACGGTCATGTAGCCGAGTTGAGACAGCGTCGAATACGCCACCACGCGCTTGATGTCGTTCTGGATAACACCGAGAAAGCCCATGAACAGCGCGGTGATCGCACCGATCACCATTACCACCGACAATGCTGTTTCCGACAGCTCGTATAGCGGCGACATGCGCGCCACCATAAAGATGCCCGCAGTCACCATCGTGGCGGCGTGGATCAGCGCGGAGATCGGCGTCGGGCCTTCCATCGAGTCTGGCAACCATACGTGCAGCGGGAATTGCGCCGACTTGCCCATCGCACCGATGAACAGCAGAATGCAGATCACGGTGAGCAGCGGCCAATGCGACCCTTCGAAAATCTCGATGTTGAACTGTGACAGGCGCGGCGCCTGCTCGAACACCGCGGCATAGTCGAGCGTACCGAAGTACATCAGCACCAAGCCGATGCCGAGCAGGAAGCCGAAATCGCCGACGCGGTTGACCAGGAAGGCCTTGAGATTGGCATAGATCGCGGTCGGCCGGGTATACCAGAAGCCGATCAGCAGGTACGACACCAGGCCAACCGCCTCCCAGCCGAAGAACAGCTGCAGGAAGTTGTTGGACATCACCAGCATCAGCATCGAGAAGGTGAACAGCGATATATAGCTGAAGAAGCGCTGGTAGCCCGGGTCGTCGTGCATGTAGCCTATGGTGTAGATATGCACCATCAGCGACACAAAGGTCACCACCAGCATCATGGTCGCGGTAAGCCGGTCTATCAGGAAACCGACATCGAAACGGGTATCGGCAGAAGTGAGCCAGGTATAGACCGGCCCGTTGAAGGTATGCCCATCCATCACGTCGAGGAACACCATCACTGCCGCGATGAGGGACACTGCCATGCCGAGGATGGTGGCCCAGTGCGCGCCGCTCCGGCCGACCAGCCTGCCGAACAGGCCAGCGACGATGGCACCCGCCAGCGGGGCGAGCGGCACGATGAGGTAAAGTGTCTTCATGTCCATGGCATCAACCCTGCAAGCGGTCGAGGTCGTCGACGTTGATAGTACGCAGGTTGCGGAACAGCACCACCAGGATGGCGAGGCCGATGGCGGATTCCGCCGCCGCCACGGTGAGGATGAAGAACACGAAAATCTGGCCGTGCACGTTGTCGAGGTAATGCGAGAAAGCGATGAAGTTCATGTTCACCGCCAGCAGCATCAGCTCGATCGCCATCAGCAGGACGATGACGTTCTTGCGGTTGAGGAAGATCCCCACCACGCTGATCGCGAACAGAATCGCGCCGAGCACCAGATAATGCGATAGTGTCAACAAACTGCTCTCCCTATTTAGAATCAGAAGCTGGGGGCTGTTTCTTTCCCCAACTCCTGTCCCCTGCTCCCTAGTCCTTTTTTTCTGCCGGCATGACCACCATGCGCACGCGATCCTGGCGGCGCACCTTGACCTGCTCTGCCGGGTTGATGGCCTTGCTTTCCTTGCGGCGACGCATGGTCAAGGCGATTGCCGCGATGATTGCCACCAGCAGGATCACTGCGGCAATCTCGAACGGGTACACGTATTCGGTGTAGATCAGCCGCCCCAGTTCCCTGGTGTTGCTGTAGCCGGCGGGATGCGGCGTCGGCGTCACCGCCCCGGTCAGCCCCATATACTTGCCTCCCAGCACCATCGCCATTTCCAGCACCATCAGGACGGCGACGGTGAGGCCGAGCGGGAAATAATTCCAGAACCCCTCGCGTAGCCGGTCGAGGTTGATGTCCAGCATCATCACCACGAACAGGAACAGCACCATCACTGCACCAACGTAAACCAGCACCAGCGTGATGGCGAGGAATTCCGCCTCCAGCAGCAGCCACAGCCCGGCCGCAGTGAAGAACGCCAGCACCAGGAACAGCACGGCATGCACCGGATTGCGCGCGGTGATCACACGCACCGAGGCGAACAGCATGACCACCGCCAGGAAATAAAATATGAAGGTCTGAAAATCCATTTATTTAATTAATTCAAATCCAAGGACGGAATGACGCCAGGAAACCAGGCACTCAACCTCCACCCAACCCTTCGCGTCCCTTGCGCCCTTCGCGGTTAATTATTATCGATACTTTGCATCCGCCATGCGATCCACGGCGATTTGTTGTTCGTACTTATCCCCCACCGCCAGCAGCATCGGCTTGGTGTAGAGCAGGTCGCCGCGCTTCTCGCCGTGGTACTCAAGAATACGCGTCTCGACGATGGAATCGACCGGGCACGATTCCTCGCAGAAACCGCAGAAGATGCACTTGGTCAGGTCGATATCATAGCGTGTGGTGCGACGCGTGCCGTCGGCGCGCTGCGCAGACTCGATAGTGATGGCCATGGCCGGGCACACCGCCTCGCACAGTTTGCAGGCGATGCAGCGCTCCTCGCCGTTGGGGTAGCGGCGCAGCGCATGCAGCCCGCGGAAACGCGGGCTTTGCGGCGTCTTTTCTTCCGGGAACTGTACGGTAATCTTGCGCGCGAAAAAATAACGGCCGGTGAGCGCCATACCCTTAACCAGCTCGAACAGCAAGAACGTCCTGAAGAAATCGCGTATGCGGTTCATGTGCGTCACCACAACCAGTAAGGTGTCATCATCCAGCCCCCCACCACCATCAGCCACACCAGCGTCACCGGGATGAACACTTTCCAGCCCAGGCGCATGATCTGGTCATAGCGATAGCGCGGGAAGGTGGCACGGAACCACAGGAACAGGAACAGCACGAAGCCAACCTTGGCGAGCAGCCAGAAGAAACCCGGGATCATGTTGAGCGGCGCGATGTCGAGCGGCGGCAGCCAGCCACCCAGGAACATGAGCGCGGTCAACGACGACACCAGGATCATGTTGGCGTATTCGGCGAGGAAAAACAGCGCGAAAGCCATGCCGGAATATTCGATCATGTGTCCGGCGACGATCTCCGATTCGCCCTCGACCACGTCGAACGGCGCGCGGTTGGTTTCCGCCACGCCGGCGATCAGGTACACCAGAAACAACGGGAACAGTGGGATGAAATACCAGCTCCAGAAGCCGCCGCCCTGCTGCCCCTTGACGATGTCGCCGAGGTTGAGGCTTTGTGCCGCCATCAGCACCCCGACCAGGGCAAAACCCATCGCCAGCTCGTAGGAAACCATCTGCGCAGCGGAGCGCAGGCTGCCGAGGAAGGCGTATTTCGAGTTTGATGCCCAGCCGGCGATGATCACTCCATAAACACCCATCGAGGTGATCGCCATGATGTAGAGCAGGCCGGCGTCGATATTGGACAGCACCAGCTCGGGCGAGAACGGCACCACCGCCCACGCCGCCATCGCCGGCATCAGGCCGATGATGGGCGCCAGCACGAACAACGTCTTGTTGGCCCGACTGGGGATGATGATTTCCTTGAGCAGCAGCTTTAGACCGTCGGCGATGGGCTGGAACAGCCCGGCAGGTCCCACGCGGTTGGGGCCGATGCGTACCTGCATGTAGCCGATCACCTTGCGTTCGGCCAGCGTCAGGTAGGCCACCGCGCCCATCAGCGGCGCAACGATGGCGACGATTTTCGCCAGCGTCCATATCAGTGGCCAGGTCGGGCCGAAGAAATCCTGGACTTGCTGGAACAGTTCCATCACGCCCCCACTTTCTCGGCAACTTCCGCATGCGCCACGCTAACCGTGCCGAACATGGCCCCCAGCGTAGCAGTGGCCGGATGCCCAGCCGCCACACGCACGCTGCCCTGGGGCAGGCGGTCATCGCAGCGCGCCACCAGGGTAGCGCTGCCGCCGCCCTGCTTCACCGTCACCACATCCCCCGCACGCACGCCGCATTGCGCCAGCGTAGCGCTGTGCATCCACGCCGCAGGAAGTGCAGCGTCGGCGGTTTTCTGCAAGGAGTCGGCACGACGCACCACCGCATCGGCTTGATAAATCGGCACTTCGCCGATACGCTGCAAGCCATTGCCAGCCGCCGGCAAAACGATGTCGGCCTGGCGCAGTCGGTTGACGAGGCGCGCTCGCACGTCGTCGCGCAGAACCTCCGCGCGCACTTGCTCGGCGCTGTCGTAATCGAATCCAGCCACGCCCAGCATATTGCCGAGGACACGCAGCACCTTCCACGCCGGGCGCGCTTCGCCCAGCGGCTGCACTGCCCCGTTGAAGCTCTGCACGAGCCCTTCGGTGTTGACGAAGGTGCCGGCAGTTTCGGTGAATGGAGCGATCGGCAGCAGCACATCGGCATAGTCGAGCGCCGCATGTTTATAGGCGCTCATCGCCACCACCATGTCGGCGGCGCGCATCGCGGCCAATGCCGCCTGCGGGTCGTGGCTGTCGAGTTCGGCCTCGACGTTGAGCAGAATGTAAGCCTGGCGTGGCTGCGCCAGCATCGCTGCGGCATTAAGTCCTTGCGTGCCGGGCACGGCTCCGGCGAGCCAGGCGCCGACGCTGTTGGCGGCTTCACCGAGGATGCCGAACTTGGCACCGCTGGCATCAGCAAGCTGCTGCGCCAGCGCATGCAGTTGCGCGTAAGCGGGGTGGTGTTGCGCCATATTGCCGAGGAATATCGCGGCATTAGCGCCGGACATCAGGCTGGCGGCAATGGCTTGCGCAGCCGCACCGACTTCGAGCGTAGCGAACTGTGCCGGCACGGCAACGCCCTTGGCTTGCAGCGCGGCCTTGAGCACCTGTGCCAGGGCCGCGGCAAGCTGCGCCGGCGCGACGATAGTCTTGTTTGCCACCGGCATCAACAGATCGTCGTCCACCGGGTTGATCAGATTGAACTGCGCACCCTTCTTCACTGCCTGGCGCATGCGGTGCGCCAGCAACGGGTGATCCTTGCGCAGCGTGCTGCCCACCACCAGGATGCGGTCGAGCGCGTTGACATCGGCGATCGCCATGCCCAGCCACGGCACGCCTTGCAGTTGCGCGTCCGCACTGAAATCGGCCTGGCGCAGGCGATGGTCAACATTATCGCTGCCTAGCCCGCGCGCCAATTTCTGTAGCAGATACAGCTCTTCCAGCGTGCTGTGCGGGGTGGCCAGCGCGCCGATGGCAACCCCGCCGCGCTGCGCCGCCACGTCCTTGAGGCCGGTGGCGACATATTCCAGCGCGTTCTGCCATTCCACCTCGCGCCAGCTGCCGTCCTGCTTGATCATGGGTCTGGTCAGGCGCTGTGCGGAATTGAGCCCCTCATAGGAATAGCGATCCTTGTCCGCCAGCCAGCACTCGTTGACCGCCTCGTTTTCCTGCGGCAGCACGCGCATCACGCGATTGTTCTTCACCTGCACCACCAGATTGGCGCCGAGGCCGTCGTGCGGGCTCACCGACTTGCGCCGCGACAATTCCCAGTTGCGGGCGGTGTAACGGAACGGCTTGCTGGTGAGCGCGCCGACCGGGCACAGGTCTATCATGTTGCCGGACAGTTCGGAATCAACGCTGCGGCCGACAAAGGAAACGATCTCGGAATGCTCGCCGCGCCCCATCATGCCGAGCTCCATGATACCGGCGATTTCCTGGCCGAAGCGCACGCAGCGCGTGCAATGGATGCAACGGCTCATTTCCTCCATCGAGATCAGCGGGCCGACGTTCTTATGGAACACCACGCGCTTTTCTTCCTGATAGCGCGAGCCGCTGCCGCCATAGCCCACCGCGAGGTCCTGCAACTGGCACTCGCCGCCCTGGTCGCAGATCGGGCAGTCGAGAGGGTGGTTGATAAGCAAGAACTCCATCACCCCTTTCTGCGCGGTCACCGCCATCTCGGAATGAGTCTGCACCTTCATGCCGTTGGTGACCGGGGTGGCGCACGCCGGCAGCGGCTTGGGCGCCTTTTCCACCTGCACCAGGCACATGCGGCAGTTGGCCGCGATCGACAGTTTCTTGTGATAACAGAAATGCGGGATGTAGACGCCGAGCTGGTTGGCTGCGTCCATCACCGTCTTGCCCGGTTCGACCTGCGTCGCTTGTCCGTTGATTTCGATATCTAGCATGTCACACCCGCACTACACCAAACACCGCTTGTGTTCGATGTGATGCTCGAATTCCGAGCGGAAATTTTTGATGAAACTCTGCACCGGCATCGACGCGGCATCGCCCAGCGCACAGATAGTGCGCCCCATGATGTTGGTGGTGACGTTGTTGAGCAGGTCGAGGTCTTCCGGACGCCCCTGGCCGTGCTCGATGCGGTGGATCACGCGATACAGCCAGCCGGTGCCTTCGCGGCACGGCGTGCACTGGCCGCACGATTCCTCAAAATAGAAATACGCCAGCCGCTCCAGACAGCGCACCATGCAGCGCGTGTCGTCCATGATGATGACCGCGCCGGAACCCAGCATCGAGCCCGCCTTGGAAATCGAATCGTAATCCATGTCGCACGCCATCATGATATCGCCTGGCAGCACCGGCATCGAGGAGCCGCCCGGGATGCAGGCCTTGAGCTTGCGCCCGCCGCGCATGCCGCCGGCCAGTTCCAGCAGCTTGGCGAACGGCGTGCCCAGCGGCACTTCGTAATTACCGGGGCGCTCGACGTCGCCCGACACCGAGAAGATCTTGGTGCCACCGTTGTTGGGCTTGCCCAGGTTGAGGAAGGCTTCGCCGCCGTGGCTGATGATCCACGGCACTGCGGCGAAGGTCTCGGTGTTGTTGATGGTGGTGGGTTTGCCGTACAGGCCGAAATTGGCGGGGAACGGCGGCTTGAAGCGCGGCTGCCCCTTCTTGCCCTCGATCGACTCGAGCAGTGCGGTTTCCTCGCCGCAGATGTAGGCGCCGTAACCGTGGTGGGCATGCAGCTCGAAGGAAAAGTCGCTGCCCAGGATATTCTTGCCGAGGAAGCCCGCGGCACGCGCCTCGTTCAGCGCCTCCTCGAAGCGCCGGTAGGTATCCCAGATTTCGCCATGGATGTAGTTGTAGCCGGCGGTGGCGCCCATCGCATAGCCGCCGATGATCATGCCTTCGATCACGCTGTGCGGGTTGTAGCGCAGCAGGTCGCGGTCCTTGAAGGTGCCCGGCTCGCCCTCGTCGGAGTTGCACACCACATACTTGGGGCCGGTGTAGTTCTTCGGCATGAAACTCCACTTCAACCCGGTGGGAAAGCCCGCGCCGCCACGCCCGCGCAGCGCCGACTTCTTCACTTCCTCCACTACCTGCTCCGGCGTGATTTTCTGGCTAAGGATTTTTTTCAGCGCGGCATAGCCGCCGCGCTGGACGTAGTCCTGCAAATGCCAGTTCCTGCCGTCGAGTCCGGCGACCAGGATGGGGTTGATGTGGCGTCCGTGCAAGCAGGTCATCGCCTCACTCCAGCTCGTCGAGCAGGCGCCCGATCTTATCGTCCGACATGAAGCTTTCCATGCGTTCGTTGTTGACCAGCATCACCGGTGCATCGCCGCACGCGCCCATGCACTCGCCCTCCTTGAGCGTGAACTTGCCGTCCGCCGTGGTTTCGTTGAAGCCGATGCCGAGTTTCTTCTTCAGGCACTCAGCAGCACGATTGGCGCCGGACAGCGCGCACGGCAGGTTGGTGCACACCGTCACCTTGTACTTGCCGGTCGGCTCCAGGTTGTACATGTTGTAGAACGTCGCCACCTCGTACACCGCCACCGGTGCCATGCCGAGGTAATGCGCGACAAAATCCATGGTATCCGGCGCCAGCCAGCCTTTTTCCTTCTGCGCGATGGCGAGCGCCGCCATCACCGCCGACTGTTTCTGCTCGGCCGGGTACTTGGCGATTTCGCGGTCGATTTTTTTAAGGGATTCGGATGACAACATATGAAAACCCAGTTAACCGCAGGACGCAAGGGGAAACCCCACGTAAGCCCTGCCGCATTCCTTTGCGCCTTCGCGTCCTTGACGTTGCAAAATCACCGGTCAACCTCCCCGAATACGATATCCTGGGTACCGATGATGGCCACCACGTCGGCAATCATGTGGCCACGCGACATTTCATCCAGCGCCGCAAGGTGAGCAAAACCGGGCGCGCGGATTTTCAGGCGGTATGGCTTATTGGCGCCATCGGAAACCAGGTAAATACCGAACTCGCCCTTGGGATGCTCCACTGCGGCGTAAGCCTCGCCCGCCGGCACGTGCATGCCCTCGGTGAACAGCTTAAAGTGGTGGATCAACTCTTCCATGTTGGTTTTCATCTCCACCCGCGACGGCGGCGCCACCTTGTGGTTGTCGCTGATCACCGGGCCGGGATGGTTGCGCAGCCAGTCCACGCACTGCTTGATGATGCGGTTGCTCTGGCGCATTTCCTCGACACGCACCAGGTAGCGGTCGTAGCAGTCGCCGTTGACGCCGACCGGGATGTCGAAGTCCATCCGGTCGTACACCTCGTACGGCTGCTTCTTGCGCAAATCCCATTCCACGCCGGAGCCGCGCAGCATCGGGCCGGTGAAGCCGAGCGCCTTGGCGCGCTCCGGGCTGACCACGCCGATGCCGACGGTGCGCTGCTTCCAGATGCGGTTGTCGGTAAGCAGCGTCTCGTACTCGTCGACGTAGGCCGGGAAACGCATGGTGAAATCCTCGATGAAATCGAGCAGCGATCCCTGGCGGTTCTCGTTGAGTTGGCGTATGGACGCCTCGTTGTGGATTTTCGACGCTTGATACTGCGGCATGCTTTCCGGCAGGTCGCGATACACCCCGCCCGGGCGGTAATAAGCCGCATGCATGCGCGCGCCCGATACCGCCTCGTAGCAATCAAGCAGATCCTCGCGCTCGCGGAAGGCATAGAGAAACACCGTCATCGCGCCAATGTCGAGTGCATGCGCACCCAGCCAAAGCAGGTGGTTGAGCACACGCGTAATCTCGTCGAACATCACGCGGATATATTGCGCGCGCTCCGGCACCTCGATGGCGAGCAGCTTCTCGATCGCCATCACATAGGCATGCTCGTTCGCCATCATCGACACGTAGTCGAGGCGATCCATGTACGGCACCGATTGCAGAAAAGTCTTATGCTCGGCGAGCTTCTCGGTGCCGCGATGCAACAGGCCGATGTGCGGGTCGGCGCGCATCACCACCTCACCGTCCAGCTCCAGCACCAGGCGCAGCACACCGTGCGCAGACGGATGCTGCGGACCAAAATTGAGCGTGTAATTGCGAATTTCAGCCATACCTACTCCACATCGCCATAGGTCTCTTCGCGCACGATGCGCGGCGTCACTTCGCGCGGGACGATGCTGACCGGCTGATAGATCACGCGCTTCTGTTCCGGGTCGTAACGCATCTCGACGTTGCCGGAGAGCGGAAAGTCCTTGCGGAACGGATGGCCGATGAAGCCGTAATCGGTAAGGATGCGACGCAGATCGGGATGGCCGGTGAAGACGATGCCGTACATATCGAACGCCTCGCGCTCGAACCAGTTGGCGGCAGGCCATATTCCCGTCACCGAAGCCAGCACCGGAAAACTGTCGTCGCTGCAAAACACGCGCAGCCGCAGCCGCTCGTTGTGCACAACCGACAGCAGGTGGTACACCACCGCGTAGCGCCCCTCCCGCCAGGCGCCATCGCCATAAGTGGAATAATCCATGCCGCACAGGTCGATCAGCGTCTCGAAACGCAGCTCCGGCAGGTCGCGCAGCGCCGTTGCCGCGCGCACCAAGTCCTGCGCACCAACCACCACCGTCACCTCGCCCAGCGCATCGGTGCAGCTCGCACTTTCACCGAGCGCATCGCGCACGCGGGCGATCAGATTTTCGGTACGGCTGCTCATGGGCTTCCCTCTCCGCCATTGCCCTCGCCGACGCGCAACGCCAGCCTTGCCTTGCAACCCACCGGGGCCACGGCAACAGCAAGCATGATGAGGGCAAAAAGCGTATGCATGATTTCTGGCGGAACCTTTGGCAGAAGGACTAGCGGGCTATCGTATTGGTGCGCTTGATCTTGTTTTGCAGCTGGATGATGCCGTACAGCAGCGCCTCCGCCGTGGGCGGGCAGCCCGGTACGTAAATATCAACCGGCACGATGCGGTCGCAGCCGCGCACCACGGAATACGAATAGTGATAATAGCCGCCACCATTGGCGCACGAGCCCATCGAAATCACCCAGCGCGGCTCCGCCATCTGGTCGTAAACCTTACGCAGCGCCGGCGCCATCTTGTTGACCAGGGTGCCGGCCACGATCATCACGTCGGACTGGCGCGGGCTGGGCCGGAACACGATACCGAAGCGGTCGAGGTCATAGCGCGAAGCGCCGGCATGCATCATCTCCACCGCACAGCAGGCCAGGCCGAACGTCATCGGCCACAGGGCGCCGGTACGTGACCAGTTGATCAGCTTGTCCGCCGTGGTGACGGCAAAACCTTTTTCCAATACGCCTTCTGCGCCCATTACATCTTTCCTATCATTCCCATTCCAGCGCGCCCTTCATCCATTCGTAGACGAAGCCGACCACCAGGATGCCAAGGAAAATCACCATGGCAACGAAACCGAACAGGCCGATCTCCTTGAGCACCACCGCCCAGGGAAACAGGAAGGCTATCTCCAGGTCGAACAGGATGAACAGGATGGCAACCAGATAGTAACGCACGTCGAATTTCATACGCGCATCCTCGAACGCCTCGAAACCGCACTCGTAAGGCGAATTCTTCTCCTGGTCGGGGCGATGGGTTTTCAGCACATGGCTACCCACCCAGCCCAGCACGATCGGCGCCACGCCAATCCCAAGGCCAACCAGGATGAACAGCAAAATAGGAAAATAATTTTCGAGCAACTGCGCTTCCCCATGCCTGCCCCCGCAGGCCTCCCACACACCATGCCCCGCGAGGCACCCTACCACCCTGCCGGATCGCGCCGTTGTCACGGCAAATCCCCGGCCCCGACTCATTCCGGAGCTTGATTCTAACAGCGTTCAAAAACGAGCGGTGGATTATGTACGATAGGCCGCCCGGCGGTCAACCACGATGGCATCACCCGGTTCGACCCATAAAAAAAGGTTCTTCGCGGATATTAGGGGAAGAGTAGGTTGACGAGGCGGAGGTTGGTAAATTGGTAGTCGCCAAACCATCCAACCCAACCTGTTTACCCCGTCATGCTAGATGTTATGTCTGGACTG
>JBFMAC010000003.1:0-213175 GCA_040756015.1 Pseudomonadota bacterium | reverse complement strand
ATGGTAGCTCATCCGGGGTGAGAGAGGGAGCTACAACTGCTTCGGCCTGATATTTACGGCCCCCCGAATGGTAGCTCATCCGGGGTGAGAGAGGGAGCTACAACTTACTGCTCTCGGCGCCCTGCACAGTGCGAATGGTAGCTCATCCGGGGTGAGAGAGGGAGCTACAACCCCCGGTATAGTTCTAGCGCTGGGCGGTGAATGGTAGCTCATCCGGGGTGAGAGAGGGAGCTACAACTGCGGACCCGTAGCACTCATTAACGTTTTAATGGTAGCTCATCCGGGGTGAGAGAGGGAGCTACAACCCGCAGCCGTGCTAGACGTCAATTTCTCAAATGGTAGCTCATCCGGGGTGAGAGAGGGAGCTACAACATGTGCATGCACTGCGCGTCGCGCACGAGGATGGTAGCTCATCCGGGGTGAGAGAGGGAGCTACAACAGTCGCCAGCGCGTCAGCAACTACACTAGAATGGTAGCTCATCCGGGGTGAGAGAGGGAGCTACAACTTACGTATTGCGCTTGCCAGAGTCGTATCGATGGTAGCTCATCCGGGGTGAGAGAGGGAGCTACAACGCTTGAGGAAGCGGCCTACAAGAAGCCGCTTCCTCAAGCGTTGCGCTCCGCGCAGTTCGGCAAAGGTCACAGAAACCTCGCCTTGGAAAGCAAATCGATGAGCAATACGATCTGAATAGCTGCCCCTCCTCGCACGGCAAGCGTGGGAGGTGCGGTATGTACGCATGAAAATTACCCTCTAGAAAGAGGTATGCACCGAGTGCATTCGTTCCGGATAGCACGAGAATGGTCGGCAACCAACCCGCAAAGCGCCGCTAATGCGCCTGCTCCCAGTTCGCGCCGGCGCCCACGTCGACGGCAAGCGCCACCTCGAGCGAGGCCACCCCGCACATCAGCCGCGGCAATTCGCGCTTGACCCGCGCCAGTTCCTTGTCCGGCACCTCCAGCACCAGCTCGTCGTGCACCTGCAGAATCAGCTTGGCGTGCAGCTTTTCCTGCTCCAGCCACCGCTGCACCACGATCATCGCCAGTTTGATCAGGTCCGCGGCAGTACCCTGCATGGGCGCATTGATCGCGGCGCGCTCCGCGGCTTGGCGGCGGCCTGCGTTGCTGCTGGCGATTTCCGGCAGGAATAGGCGGCGGCCGAACACGGTTTCCACATAGCCCTGCCGCTTCGCCGCCTCGCGCGTGCGCTGCATGTAGTCAGCCACGCCGGGATAGCGTGCAAAGTAGCGTTCCATGTACTGCTGTGCGGCACCGCGCTCGATGCCGAGCTGGCTTGCCAGGCCGAACGCCGACATGCCGTAGATCAGGCCAAAGTTGATCACCTTGGCGTAGCGCCGCTGTTCTGGCGTCACCATGCCGGGTTCCACGCCGAAAATTTCCGCCGCAGTGGCGCGGTGTATGTCCTGGCCATCGGCGAACGCGCTCAGCAGGCTGGCGTCGCGCGACAGGTGCGCCATGATGCGCAGCTCGATCTGCGAGTAATCGGCGGACACGATGTGGCTCCCGGGCGGCGCGATGAAGGCTTCGCGGATACGGCGCCCCTCGGCACTGCGCGCCGGGATGTTCTGCAGGTTGGGGTCGCTGGAGGCAAGCCGCCCGGTCACCGCCACCGCCTGGTTGTAGCTGGTGTGCACGCGCCCGGTGTGCGGGTTGACCATGCGCGGCAGCTTGTCGGTGTAGGTGGACTTGAGTTTGGCCAGGGTGCGGTAGTCGAGCAGCAGCTTGGGCAGGGGATAGTCGAGCGCCAGTTGCTGCAGCACTTCCTCGTCCACCGACGGTGCACCGCCCGGCGTCTTTTTCAGGGGCGGCAGCTTCAATTGGTTGAACAGGATTTCCTGCACCTGCTTGGGCGAATTCAGGTTGAACGGCTGGCCGGCCTGGCGGTGCGCATCCCGCTCGATCTCCAGCATGCGCGTGCCCAGCTCGTGGCCTTGCGCCGCCAGCAGCTTGCTGTCGAGCAGCACGCCGTTGCGCTCCATGATGTACAGCACTTCCATTACCGGCAGTTCGATGGCGCGGTACACATGCTCCAGCTTTTCGTCCGCGGCGATTTGTGGGTACAGGTGCTGGTGCAGGCGCAGGGTGACGTCGGCGTCTTCCGCCGCGTACGCGGTGGCGCGCTCGATATCCACCTCGTCGAAGCCGATTTGCGCCGCGCCCTTGCCGGTGACTTCAGCGTAACTGATAGTCGGCAGCTGCAAATGGCGTAGCGCCAGATTACCCATGTCATGCGGCTTGTGACTTTCCAGCACATAGGATTGCAGCAGCGTGTCGTGCGCGATACCGTTGAGCGCGATGCCGTGGTTGGCGAACACATGCTTGTCGTATTTGAGGTTCTGCCCAAGCTTGCGGTGTCGGGCGCCTTCCAGCCACGGCTTGAGACGGCGCAGCACTGCCGCCAGCTCCAGTTGCTGCGGCATGCCGGCATAATGGTGCGCGAGCGGCAGATAGGCGGCATGGCCGGGTTCGATGCAAAACGACATGCCTACCAGTTTGGCGGCCAGCGGATCGAGACTGGTGGTCTCGGTGTCCAGGCTTGCCAGTTCGGCGTGTTGCAGGCGTTCCAGCCAAACACCGAGCTGTTGCTCGGTGAGGATGATTTCGTAATGTTTTTCGACTTGGTGTGGCGCTGGGGTCTCGGCTACGGCTGCGGCCGCAGCGGGCGCATTGCCCTGCACTTCGCGCAGCCAGCTTTTGAATTCGTAGTGCTCGAACAGTTGCGCCAGGCGCGCGCGGTCCGGCGGGCGCGGCGTCAGTTCGTGCAGGTTGACCGGCAGCGCCACTTCGCACTGGATGGTGAGCAGGCGCCGCGCGGTCGGCAGCCAGTCGAGTGCCTTGCGCAGATTTTCCCCCACCGCGCCGCCGATCTCCTGCGCGTGCGCGATGAGGTTGTCGAGGGTGCCGTACTGCGCCAGCCACTTCGCGGCGGTCTTGGGGCCGACCTTTTCCACCCCGGGCACGTTGTCGACGCTATCGCCGATCAGCGTCAGGTAATCGACGATGCGCGCCGGCTCCACGCCAAACTTCTGCACAACGCCGGCATCGTCCAGGGTTTCGTTGCTCATGGTGTTGACCAAGGTGACGTACGGGTTGACCAGTTGCGCCATGTCCTTGTCGCCGGTGGAAATCACCGTACGCACGCCCTCGCGCTGCGCCGCGTGCGCCAACGTGCCGATCACGTCGTCGGCCTCGACGCCGTCCACCATCAGCAGCGGCCAGCCGAGCGCGCGTATGCATTCGTGCAGCGGTTCGATCTGTGCGGCCAGGTCGTCCGGCATGGGCGGGCGGTGCGCCTTGTATTCCGGGTACCAGTCCTCTCGGAAAGTCTTGCCTTTTGCGTCGAACACGCACGCGCTATAATCGGCGGGCACATCCTTCGCCAGGCGGCGCAGCATGTTGAGCACGCCATAAATGGCGCCGGTAGGCTCGTTGGCACGGTTGCGCAAATCCGGCAAAGCATAAAACGCGCGGTACAGGTAAGATGAGCCGTCGACCAATAACAGGGTTTTCATGTTTTTAACCGCCAAAAAATTTTAACGACGCGGCGGACGCCGAGGGAACCGGATTGCATGGATTGCATCCGTGTCCAGGCATCTTTCGCGGGCAGGCCATCATCGGCACCTTGAAAAGGTCATTCATGAGCACTAAAGAAAAAATCCCGCAAGCGCTGGCACCTGAACTGATGGAAAAATCCTGGTCGGCGCGCGAGTCGTGGCGCGTGTTCGGCATTATGTCAGAATTCGTCGAGGCAACGGAACGCCTCAACGCGATCCGCCCGGCAGTAAGCGTGTTCGGCAGCGCGCGCACCCCGCCTGACCATGCTTATTACATCCTCGCTGAACAGATTTCGCGCAAGCTGTCAGATGCCGGCTTTTCGGTGATCTCAGGCGGCGGGCCCGGCATCATGGAAGCGGCCAACAAGGGCGCCTTCTTCGGCAAATCGCCCAGCGTCGGCCTCAACATCCAGTTACCGCACGAGCAGCACAGCAACCCCTACCAGGACATCAGCCAGACCTTCCGCCATTTTTTCGCACGCAAGGTGATGTTCGTAAAATTCGCCTCCGCCTACGTGGTGATGCCGGGCGGCTTCGGCACGCTGGACGAGCTGATGGAGGCACTCACCCTGGTACAGACCGGCAAGACCCAGAAAATCCCCATTATCCTGGTGCATGAGCCGTTCTGGCGTGGCATGATCGACTGGTTCAAGCACACGCTGGTGCTGGAGGGCATGATAGACGCCGCCGACATGGATCTGATCAAGGTGATTAACAAGCCGGATGAAGTAGTGGAGGCGATCTTCAACCACTATGAGGCACGCGGCTTCGAGCCATCTGCCGCCGAGCGCGAGATCCAGCTCAACTTGTAAGTTGCCAACCATGCGATCTGCTAAAATCCGCGCTCACCCGACTGGAGCCGACATCATGCGCCGCTTGTTCTCCGTAGTCTTCCTGTTTGCCATGGACGGCGCACTTGCCGAAAAAGCATCGCCGCCCCCCGATTTGCAGCCATTGCCCGAAGCGCCGCCACCACCGGCGCCGGTACAACAAGGCGACGAATCGCTGGAACCGCAGGTCACCATCATCAAGCGCACCGATATGACGGTCGAGGAATATCGCGCCAACGGCAAGCTGTACATGATCAAGATCACACCGGCGGTGGGCGCACCCTACTACTTGGTGGACGAGCGCGGCGACGGCCAGTTCAGCCGCCAGGATCACCACGACAACGGCGTGCGTGCGCCGCGCTGGATCATCCACCAATTCTAGAAACCCATCGATGTCGGTCTACACCACGGTCACCGCGGAGCAACTTGCCGCCTGGCTGAAAAATTATTCGCTGGGCAGCCTGCAGGAACTGCAAGGCATCGCCTCCGGCATCGAGAACACCAACTACTTCGTCACTTCCACGCACGGCCGCTTCGTGCTGACGCTGTTCGAGAAGCTCACTGCGGCAGAACTGCCCTACTACCTCAACCTGATGGCGCACTTGTCCAATCATGGCATCCCCTGCCCCAAGCCGATCGCCGACCTCGACAACCGCCTGCTGGGCGAATTGAACGGCAAGCCGGCCAGCATCGTCAGCTGCCTGCCGGGGAAATCCATCGAGCACCCCAACGCACAGCATTGCGCCAGCGTCGGTGCCATGCTGGCGGAAATGCACCTGGCCGGGAAAAGCTACGGCGCTTCCATGGACAACCCGCGCGGGCCGCACTGGTGGAAGACGACGTTGCCCGGCATCCTGCCCTTCCTGTCCCGCGCCGACGCCGACCTGCTCAACGAGGAGGTGCGCTTCCAGTCGCTCTACCGCTTCCAAGACCTGCCGCGCGGGGTGATCCACGCCGACCTGTTCCGTGACAATGTACTGTTCGTCAACCATGCCATCGGTGGCGTGATCGATTTCTATTTTGCCTGCAACGACGTGCTGCTCTACGACGTGGCTATCACCGTCAACGACTGGTGTGTGCGCGCCGACCATGCGCTCGACGAGGAGCGCGCCGCGGCGCTGCTGTCTGCCTACCACGCCATCCGCCCGTTCAGCGCCATCGAGCGGGGCGCCTGGCCGGTGATGCTGCGCGCCGGCGCCTTGCGCTTCTGGGTGTCGCGACTGTACGATTTCCACCTGCCGCGCCCGGGTGAACTGACCCACGCAAAGGATCCGCAGCATTTCCAGCGCATTTTGCAGCGGCACATCGCAACGCCGTCCGATTTGCAGCGTCTCATTGCCTAGCAGTTTGTTGAATTTCTCCCGCCACCAATGGAGGATTGCCGCGGCATAAAAAGCGATAAATTTTGTTGCGGAGACTTGCGATGCGCAGTGCCGATATGATGCAAGAATCGTTGTTCACGGTGAAACGGCTGGAAGACTTCGTGTTCACGCTGGGCACGGCGGTGACCAATCTGACATGGCGAAGTTGCCGGGACCGCCATGCGCGACATGGGAACCGGTGCGCCGAAATGCGCCAGGACACCGCGAAATTGCGGTAAATCGACGAACAGGGGCAGAAAAATCGCCCCGCCGGCCATCAAACGATGGCCGGCACCGGAAAAACGATTTCGGAAATTACCCGTCCGCATTTTTCGGGGTGATTTTCAACAAACTGCTAGGAGAACCTCCATGGAAATTCGCAGCGTTGACGCCGGCCACGGTTGGCAGTGGCTGGTTGCCGGCTTCGCCCTGTTCAAGAAAAACCCGCTGATCTGGATCGTGCTGTGCACTATCCTGTTCCTGATCGCCTTGGTGCTGGGCATGGTGCCGCTGTTCGGCCAGTTCGCCTTTTACATTTTCACACCGATCTTCGTTGCCGGCCTCATGCAGGGCTGCAAGACGCTGCAAGACGGGGAGGAACTGGAAATCGCGCACCTGTTCGCCGGCTTCCACGGCCATGCCACGCAACTGGTCACCGTGGGCGGCATCTACCTGCTTGGGCAGGTGCTGATCCTGGGCGTGATGATGCTGATCGGCGGCAGCGCCATCCTGAGCGTCTTCATGCACGGTCCGGAATCGGTCAACATGGAAGAGATGATGCGCACGTCGGCCGGCCTGATCAGCGCCGGCCTGGTGGGGCTGGCCTTGTCGGTGCCGCTGATGATGGCGGTATGGTTCGCGCCGGCCTTGGTGACGTTCCACGGCATGGCCGCAGGCATGGCGCTACGCCTGAGTTTTTTCGCGTGCTGGAAAAACATGGCAGCCTTCCTCGTCTACGGGCTGATCATCCTGGCGCTGGGAGTGGTCGCCATCATGCCGTTCGGGCTGGGACTGCTGGTGCTGATCCCGGTGTGCATCACCTCGCTGTACGAGAGCTACCGGGACATTTTTCAGCTCACATGATCTTCCCGGTGAATTGCCCGGATTTCATTCCGGCCTGAAACAGCTTGCTGCATGCCTTGCAGCACACGAACCGCTTCCCGTTCTGCACCGATACCAGATAGGCGCCCTCTGCTTCGCACTTCGGGCATTTCACGGTGTCGTTACCTTGTGTAATCTTTTCTTCTTTTGGCACTCCTTCACGCCGGCGCCAGCCTAGCGTATTCCAGTGCCAGCCACTTTACCCCGCCATCACGAAAACTCACTTGCACGCGCGCATCCGCACCGTGCCCCTCGGCATTGACGATCACCCCCGAACCGAACTTCGGATGGACCACGTTCTGGCCGACCCGCCAGGGCGAGGCCGTCCCCGCACCTACCCCCCTGGCTTCGATTGATTGAGGCACGCGCACTGGAAACTGTGGGGCTTTGTTGATCCATTTCAGCTGCCCGACGGGAAGCTCGTCGAAAAAGCGCGACTTGATGCCATAGCGTGTCTGGCCATGCAGCATGCGGCTTTGCGCATGGGAAAGATAAAGGCGCCGGCGTGCACGCGTGAGTGCGACGTACATCAGGCGCCGCTCCTCCTCCAGGCCGCCATCCTGCTCCAGGCTGTTCTCGTGCGGGAACAGCCCCTCTTCCAGCCCGCTGATGAACACGCTGTGGAATTCCAGCCCCTTGGCCGCATGCACCGTCATCAGTTGCAGCGCCTCGCTGCCTGCCGCAGCTTGGTGCTCGCCCGCCTCCAGTGCGGCATGCGCCAGGAACGCGGCCAGGCTGGCGTCGTCGCGCTCCTCGGCGGCGAAAGCGGCACAGGCGTTGATCAGTTCGTCGAGGTTCTCCAGCCGATCGGCACCGTCCCTCTCGTTCTGGTAATGCCGGCGCAGGCCGCTGTGCTCGATGATCTGCGCGGTGATCTCCGGCAACGGCAGATCGACGCAGGCGGCACGTGCCATCTCGATCAGGCGCACGAATTCGGCGATGCTGGCACCGCCCTTGCCGCCCAGCGTATTGGCGCAAGCCGCCGCCCACAGGCTGATGCCGCGCAGCCGGGCGACCTCCTGCAACTGCTCCAGGCTCCGGTTGCCGATGCCGCGCGCAGGGAAATTGATCACGCGCAGCAACGCACCGTCGTCATCCGTACTGGCGAGCAAGCGCAGATAGGCCAGGGCATGCTTGACTTCCTGGCGCTCGAAAAAGCGCAGCCCGCCGTAGACGCGGTAGGACAGGCCGGCGGAAAACAGCGCGTGTTCGAGCACGCGCGATTGCGCGTTGGAACGGTAGAGCAAGGCGATGTCCGATAACGCCACACCTTCGCGCTGCAAATGCCTGACCTCATCGACGATGTGGCCGGCCTCCTCGATGTCGCTCGCCGCCTCGTAAGCGCGCAACGGCTCGCCGCCGCCTTCGGCGGTCCACAGGTTCTTGCCGAGACGGTGCCGGTTGTGGCGGATCAGTGCGTTGGCAGCGTCAAGGATGTTGCCGTGGGAGCGGTAATTCTGCTCCAGCTTGATGACCTTGCCGACGTGAAAGTCGCGCTCGAAGTCTTGCATGTTGGCAGCGTTGGCGCCGCGGAACGCGTAAATCGACTGGTCGTCGTCGCCCACCGCGAACACTGCCGTGCCGGGGCCGGCCAGCAGCCTGAGCCAGTCGTATTGCAGGCGGTTGGTGTCCTGGAACTCATCGACCAGGATGTGGGCAAAGCGGCTGCGGTAATGCTCGCGCAGGATTTCGTTGCGCGACAGCAGTTCATACGAGCGCAGCAGCAGCTCGGCGAAGTCGGCCACGCCTTCGCGCTGGCACTGCTCGTCGTAAGCAGCATAGATTTCAACCATGCGCCGGCCGAACGCATCGTCCGCGACCACCTGGTGCGCGCGCAGCCCCGCCTCCTTGTTGGCGGCGACGAACCACTGCACCTGCCTGGGCGGGAAACGCTCGTCATCTACGTTGAGCGCCTTCATCACGCGCTTGAGCAGCGCGAGCTGGTCTGCCGTATCAAGGATCTGGAACATCTGCGGCAGCCCCGCTTCGCGGTGATGACTGCGCAGCAGGCGGTTGCACAGGCCGTGAAAGGTGCCCACCCACATACCGCGCGTGTTGATCGGCAGCATGGCGGAAATACGCGCCAGCATTTCCTTGGCGGCCTTGTTGGTAAAGGTCACCGCCAGCAACCCGTGCGGGCTGGCCTGGCCGGTCTGGATCAGATGTGCGATGCGCGTGGTCAGCACGCGCGTCTTGCCGCTGCCGGCGCCGGCCAGGATCAGCGCCGACTGCCGCGGCAACGTTACCGCCTCGAGTTGTTCCGGGTTCAGCCCCGCCAATATGCTGCTCGACATAAGCCGTCATTATAAGCGCAGCGGTCGCCGCACTGCATCTGGCAAAATCGACCCGATCCAGTACAATAAGCCCACTTTTCACATGCCCAAGCAAAGCCAATGAAAAAACATCATCTGCTGCTCGCCGCATTACTCATGCCACTCTCCGTACAAGCCGACCAATCCGGCATCACCATCGAAGAAACCGAACTGAAAAACGATGCAATGTTTTATTCCGGTACCATTGCCAAACTGCCCGAAAAAACCCGCCTCACCATCGGCGTCCGCATCAACGGCTGGGTGGCCGTGCAGACCGGCACCGGCAAGGACAGCAAAGCCGGCTGGGTGAGGCTGGCCGCAGTCCGGCTGGAACCGCAGGCCAAGGGGCTGTTCTCCGGACTGTTCGGCCCGCGCGGACTGTCCGGCGACAACTTGAGGAAGGCACAGCCCGCGCCGCAGGAATTACAGAAGCTGCAACGTTATGTACTGAGCAGGGCAGAGGTGGAAAAATTCGCGTCCAGCGTAAAACTGGAAAAACGGAATGTCGATTACCCCTCGCCCGACGATGCCGCGGCAGATGCCAGAAACAACGGGGGGGCCGAATGAAGCGCCTGCGCCTTGCCTTGCTGGCACTGTTGCTGCTGGCGCTGAATGCCGCAGCCGAGGAACCCGCCACCCCCCCCGCACCGCCAGCGCAGCCCGTTTATACGGCGGAAGAACTGCGCGAGATCGAGCTGGGCGACGCCATCGCGGCACGCCTAGTCGGTGCCATGCCGCTGCTCGACAATACCCGCATCCAGGCTTACGTCAACGCCGTGGGCGCGTGGGTGGCGATGCAAGGCGAACGACCGGATTTGCCGTGGAAATTTGGCGTGCTCAACAACAAAAGCATCGCTTCGTTTTCCACGCCGGGCGGCTACGTCTTCATCACCTCCGGCCTGCTGGCGCTCACCATCAGCGAAACCGAGCTCGCCGGCGTGCTGGCGCATGAAATCGCCCACGTGCTGAAAAAACACCACCTTGCCGCGATCGATAAAACAGCCGTCAGCGACCAATCCGGCGAGATCACCAGCAAAGCGGCAGCGGCCATCGAATTGTACGCACGCGGCCTGTCCGCCGATGAGGAATTCGAGGCCGACCTCATGGCGCTTACGCTGATCAGCCGCGCCGGCTACGACCCCAATGGCCTGCCCGCGCTCGTGCACAAACTGGAATCTTTTGACAGGAACGATGGCATGGTGGCATTGCTGAACAAAACCATGCCGTCGCCGTCGGAACGGTTGCAGCGCCTTGAACAGATATTGCTCGCCCATCCTGCTGATTTCAAGGATGGCTTGCAGGTGAACGGCGACCGTTTTTCGCGTTTCGTCGCCAACCCCACGGCGCAGTAACGCCCTCCGGCACGCTACAGCGGCACTGCCTTCTTCCCGGAGAGAGTCCCCTGCTAACCGAGCGCGTGCCGCACCAGCAGTTTCTTGAGCGGGGCCAAGCGGTTGGCGAGATCAAGGCCGGTGTTGCGCAGCCGGCCCAGCCCCGGCACAGCGCTGCCGAACAAGCGCTGCAAGCCATCGGTCACCATCTGCACCGCCAGGATGTCCTCGCGCCGCGCGCGCTCGTAGCGGCGCAGCAAGGCATGGTCCCCGCAATCCGGATTGGCGCCGCGGTTTTTCAGCGCCTGCGCAAGTTCACGTGCATCGCGCAACCCCAGGTTGACACCCTGACCGGCGAGCGGATGCACGCCGTGCGCGGCATCGCCGATCAGCGCACAACGCGGCGCGATCAAACGACCTACTTTTTGTATTTTCAGCGGGAAGGCGGCAGGCGGCGTGACCAGGCGCAGCTCGCCCAGACTATGCTGCCCGGCCTGCGCCACCTCGTCGCACAATGCCTGCGGAGAGAGCGCCAACAGCGTCTGCGCCTTTGCATCCCAGGCCGACCACACCATGGACATGCGCCGCTCTGGCAGCGGCAAGTAGGCGAGGATGCCATCGGCGCGGAACCACTGGCGCGCAATGCCGCGGTGCGGCTTCTCACACTCGAAATTCGCCACCACGCCCATTTGTCCGTACGCACGCGTGGTGGCGGCGATACCGGCCTGCGCGCGTACCCATGAATTACCGCCGTCCGCACCGACGATCAGCTTGCCGCGTAACGTGCTGCCGTCGGCCAGGCCCAACACCGCGTCGTCATCGCCACAAGTGAACGATGCACACCACGCGGAACCAAACAGCACCAGATCATCCTGCCGCTCAAGCCCCTGCCACAGCGCATGGTGCAAGCGCCCGCTCTCGAGGATGAAGGCAAGTTCACGCACCCCCGATTGATAGGCGCTGAAGTCGAGGCGCGCGCCGGTATCACCATAGACCTCCATAGCCTCGACCCGCTCGACGCGCGACTCGTCCAGTCGTTTCCAAACGCCGCATTGCTCGAGGAATGCCGCTTCGTTGGGGCTGATCGCATAGACACGCTGATCCCAATCCGCGCCGGGTGCGGACGGCGTGGCGCCCGCCTCGACCAGTGCCAGCTTGAGGCCGTTGTTTGCCAGCGCTGCCGCCAGGCCAGCGCCGACCAGCCCGCCGCCGACGATGATTACGTCGAAATTTGCCATGGGATCAATTTACCACATGGCACGACTTTTTACGCCGGCCGTTAAAAGGGCGGATCACAAGCCAGTGCCAACAAGGCGCCGCTGCGCGGGTGGGCCAGACGCAAGGCGCAGGCATGCAGCAGCATGCGTTGCGCCGCACCGCCGCCGTACAGCGTATCGCCCACGATGGGGTGGCCGATCGCCGCCAGATGCACGCGCAGCTGGTGGGTGCGCCCGGTCACCGGTTCGAGCTCGACGCGGCTGGTGCCTTCATGCTGGGCAAGCACGCGGTAGCGGGTGAGCGCGGGTTTGCCGGCGATCGCGTCCACTTTCTGCCTGGGTCGGTTCGGCCAGTCGACGATCAAGGACAGGGCGATCTCGCCAACAGCCGGATCGAGCAAACCCGCCACCACCGCCACGTAATGCTTGGCTATGCGGCGCTCGCGAAACTCGCGCGACAACAAGCGCTGCATCTCCGTGCCACGCGCGAACAGGATCAGGCCGGAAGTGGCCATGTCCAGACGATGCACTATCAGCGCATCGGGAAATTGTTGCTGCACCCGCGTCGCAAGGCAGTCCTGCTTGTCGGCACCGCGCCCCGGCACCGCCAGAAGACCGGCTGGCTTGTTCACCACCAGAAAAAATTCGTCGCGGTAAACAAGGTCGAGAACATCGCCCCATGGTTGCCGGTGCATTGTGCCTTGTTTGCTGTTCATGCCTTATTTTGCATCATCCCGTCCGGCGTGAAACCACCCGGGTCCGAGCAGGTCATACAGTACCTGGCCCGCATCGAGACCGCTTCACCCAGTCAGTCTGTCTTTCCCTGTGGGGGCTTTGGCGCTAGAATAGCGCCCTTTCCCCGCAAAGACCCGAAATGCAGATCGGCCCCTATCAGCTCAGGAACAATCTGTTGGTCGCCCCCATGGCCGGCGTGACCGATCGCCCTTTCCGCCAGCTGTGCAAGGAAATGGGCGCGGGCATGGCGGTTTCTGAAATGGTGGCGAGCAATTCGCTGCTGTGGGGCTCGGAAAAAACCAAGCGCCGCGCCAACCACGACGGGGAAGTGAAACCCGTATCGGTGCAGATCGTCGGCGCCGATCCCGCCATGCTCGTCGAGGCGACGCGCTACAACGTCGACCAGGGCGCGCAGATCATCGACATCAACATGGGCTGCCCGGCCAAGAAAATCTGCAACGTGATGGCCGGTTCCGCCCTGCTGCAGGACGAGCCGCTGGTCGGGCGCATCCTCGACAGCGTAGTGGGTGCAGCCAATACGGCGGGGGTACCGGTCACGCTGAAAATCCGCACCGGCTGGGACAAACAAAACCGCAATGCCATCCGCGTGGCGAAAATCGCCGAATCCGCCGGCATCCAGGCGCTCGCCATCCATGGTCGTACGCGCGCCTGCGGCTATTCCGGCGACGCCGAATACGACACCATCGCCGCGGTGAAAAGCGCCATCCGTATCCCGGTGATCGCCAACGGCGACATCACCACGCCGCAGAAAGCCAAACAGGTATTGGATTACACCGGCGCCGACGCAGTGATGATAGGCCGCGCCGCGCAGGGGCGACCATGGATATTCCGCGAGATCGAGCATTACCTCGCCACCGGCACGGAACTGCCACCGCCGGAAGTCGCCGAGATCCATCGCGTGCTGGTCGATCATCTGCACGATCTCTACGCCTTTTACGGCGAATATTCCGGCGTGCGCATCGCGCGCAAGCACATTTCCTGGTACACCAAAGGGCTGGCTGGCTCGGCCTCGTTCCGCCACATGATGAACCAGTTGCAGAGCACGGTCGAACAGCTCGCTGCGGTCGACGAATTTTTCGGACAGATGAAGGCACAGGGCGAACGTCTCGCCTACGCGCAAGACACCCTGGAACTGGCGGCATGAGCAAGGAAAACGATCTTTCGCGCTATGTGCGCAAGGCGGTGGACGGCTACATGAAAGACCTCGACGGCGAGCCGCCCTGCGCGATCTATGACATGGTGATCCAGTGCGTCGAGCGCCCGCTGATCGAAGCGGTGCTGGAGCATGCCGAAGGCAACCAGACCCGCGCCGCCGAGATGCTCGGCCTCAACCGCAACACGCTACGCAAAAAAATGCAATTCCACCGTATCAAATAATCATTTCACCATAATGCCATGAGCACCATCAAACAAGCGCTGATCAGTGTTTCCGATAAAACCGGCGTGGTCGCGTTCGCCCGCGCCCTCGCCAAAATGGGCGTAAACATTCTTTCCACCGGTGGTACCGCCAAGCTGCTGCTGCAAAACGGCATCCAGGTCACCGAGGTCGGCGACTACACAGGCTTCCCGGAAATGCTCGACGGCCGCGTGAAAACGTTACATCCGAAAATCCATGCCGGCCTGCTGGCACGGCGCGACCTCAAGGCACACGACGCCACCATGCAGCAACATGGCCTGCCCTACATCGACCTGCTCTGCGTCAACCTCTATCCGTTCGAACAGACCGTGGCCCAGCCGCACACGCTGGAGGACGCCATCGAGAACATCGACATCGGCGGGCCGGCCATGGTGCGCTCGGCGGCGAAGAATTACCGTCACGTCGCCGTGGTCACCGATGCTGCCGATTACAACGCCATCATCGCCGAAATGCAGGAGAGCGCCGGCAAGCTGTCCGATGCCACGCACTTCCGTCTCGCCGTGGCCGCGTTCAGCCGCATCGCCGCTTACGACGTGGCCATCAGCGACTATCTGTCCTGCCTGCGCGCCGACGGTTCACGCGTCGAGTTCCCCGACAACGGCAACGGCCGCTTCGTCAAGGTACAGGATTTACGCTACGGCGAGAACCCGCACCAGAGTGCTGCCTTCTACCGCGATCTCAACCCCGCACCCGGCACGCTCGCCACCTATCGCCAGTTGCAGGGCAAGGAACTGTCGTACAACAACATCGGCGATGCCGATGCGGCCTGGGAATGCGTGCGCCAGTTCAACGCGTCGGCCTGCGTCATCGTCAAGCACGCCAACCCCTGCGGCGTCGCGGTGGCCGAGGACGTATTGAGCGCATACCAGAAAGCCTTCCGCACCGACCCGACTTCCGCCTTCGGCGGCATCATTGCCTTCAACCGCGAAGTTGACGCCGAGACCGCCGACGCGGTGAGCGGCCAGTTCCTGGAGGTGCTGGTGGCGCCGAGCTACAGCGCCGCCGCGCTCGCCGTACTGCGGAAAAAAGCCAACGTGCGGGTGCTGGAAATCCCGCCCGGCAACGGCCATAACGGCTACGAAGTCAAACGCGTCGGTTCCGGCCTGTTGATGCAGAGCGCCGACAACAAGATGATCAATCGTTCCGACCTCCGGGTAGTGACCAGGCGCAAGCCCACCGAAGCGGAGCTCGCCGACCTGCTGTTCGCCTGGCGCGTGGCCAAGTTCGTCAAGTCGAACGCCATCGTGTTCTGCAAGGACGGGATGACCGTCGGTATTGGTGCCGGCCAGATGAGCCGCGTCGACTCCACCCGCATCGCCGCGATCAAGGCGGAAAATGCCAAGCTCAGTATCAAGGGTTCGGTAGTGGCCTCGGATGCTTTCTTCCCGTTCCGCGACGGCCTCGACGTGCTGGCGCATGCCGGCGCGGCAGCCGTGATCCAGCCCGGCGGCAGCGTGCGCGATGAGGAGGTGATCGCCGCAGCCGACGAGCACGGCATCGCCATGGTGTTCACCGGCGTGCGCCATTTCCGCCATTGACATGAAGCTGTTGGTGATCGGTAGCGGCGGGCGCGAGCATGCGCTGGCGTGGAAGCTGGCGCAGTCGCCACGCATCCAGAAAGTGTTCGTCGCTCCCGGCAACGCCGGTACCGCGATCGAGCCCGGTCTGGAGAATGTCGCGCTAACCGCCATCCCCGATCTGATCGAGTTCGCCAGGAACGAACCGGCCGGCGTCACCGTGGTCGGCCCGGAGGCACCGCTCGCGGCCGGTGTGGTCGACGCCTTCCGCGCCGCCGACCTGAAGATATTCGGACCCACGCAAAGCGCGGCGCGCCTGGAAAGCTCCAAGGATTTCGCCAAGGCGTTCATGACGCGCCATAAGATTCCGACTGCGGCTTACGCCACTTTCAGCGATGCCACGCAGGCGCATGCCTACATCAGCCAGCACGGCGCACCCATCGTGATCAAGGCCGACGGCCTGGCTGCGGGGAAGGGTGTGGTGGTGGCGATGAGCACGGACGAGGCGCACGCCGCAGTGGACGACATGCTGGTGGCCAATCGCATGGGCGATGCCGGTGCGCGCGTGGTGATCGAGGAATTCCTGCACGGCGAGGAAGCCAGCTTCATCGTCATGTGCGACGGCAAGCACGCGCTGCCGCTCGCCACCAGCCAGGACCACAAGCGCCTGCTCGACGGCGACAGCGGCCCCAACACCGGCGGCATGGGTGCCTATTCGCCGGCGCCAGTGGTGACGCCACAGGTGCATGCTCGCGCGATGCGCGAAGTGATCCAGCCGGTGCTGCGCGGCATGGAACAGGAGGGCACGCCCTACACCGGCTTCCTCTATGCCGGGCTGATGATCGCTCCCGACGGCACCATCAAAGTGCTGGAATTCAACTGTCGCATGGGCGATCCGGAAACCCAGCCCATCATGCTGCGCCTGAAGAGCGATCTGTACACCCTGGTCGAACATGCGATCAACGGCACACTGGATCAGATCGAAGCGGAATGGGACAAGCGTTACGCGCTGGGCGTGGTGCTCGCCGCGCATGGCTATCCCGATGCACCACGCAAGGGAGATACAATCACCGGCCTGCCGAAAAACAGCGACGACTGCCATGTGTTCCATGCCGGCACCGCCAGCATTGACGGCCAGATCACAGTCAGCGGCGGCCGAGTGGTGTGCGTCACCGCACTCGGCAACACCATCAAGATGGCGCAGAAAATCGCCTACGAAGCGGCCGACGGGATCCGTTTCGACGGCTGCCAGATGCGGCGCGACATCGGCCACCGCGCGCTACAGCGCGGCGGCTGACCACGCAAGGACGTTAAGCCACAGATAAACGCGGATGCTCACGGACAATCCGCGTATGTCAACAGGCTCTAGCGTCCCTTGCGGTCAACTTCAGTTCCTAGCCGGATTCTTCCACCGAAAACAGCCGGCGATGCTCGCGGATGGCATAACGATCCGTCATGCCGGCAATGTAGTCGGCGATGGCACGGGGCGCATCGATACGCGCGCGCTCCTGATCCTGCGGCGGCAGCAGCTTATGGTCATGCATAAAGGCCTGGAACAGGTCAGTAATGATGCGCCGTGATTTGGCGCTCATGCGCTGCACTCGGTAGTGGCGGTAGAGTCTGTCGCGCAGGAAGTGTTTCAATTCTTGCTGCTCGCGTTCGATAGCCGGACTGAACGCGATCAGCGCCGGCCCCCGGCGCACCTCATCCAGAGACTGCACGCCGCTGTCGGCGATGTTGCGCGCGCTCTGCCGCGTGAGGTCGCTGACCAAGGCGTTGATCATGCGCCGCACCGTTTCGTGGATCACCCTGCGCGCGCCCAACCCCGGGTAAGCTGCGCGCACCTCGGCCAGGTGCCGCGCGAACACGGCCACCTCGGCCAGTTCGTCCAGTTCGAGCAGGCCGGAGCGCAGGCCGTCGTCAACATCGTGATTGTTGTAAGCCACCTCGTCGGCGAGATTGGCAAGCTGTGCTTCCAGAGAGGGGCGCCGATCGTTGAGGAAGCGCTGCCCGACTTCGCCGAGCTGCTCGGCATTTTTGCGCGAGCAATGCTTGAGAATACCTTCGCGAGTCTCGAAACAAAGGTTCAACCCGTCGAAAGCAGCGTAGCGCTGCTCCAGCACGTCGACCACGCGCAGCGACTGCAAATTGTGCTCGAAACCGCCATGATCACGCATGCATTCGTTGAGCGCATCCTGGCCGGCATGGCCGAACGGGGTATGACCGAGATCGTGTGCCAGCGCGATTGCCTCCACCAGGTCTTCGTTGAGGCGCAGCGTGCGCGCCACCGAACGCCCGATCTGCGCCACTTCCAGGCTGTGGGTAAGGCGGGTACGGAACAGGTCACCTTCGTGATTGACAAACACCTGGGTCTTATACTCGAGGCGACGGAACGCGGTGGAGTGGATAATACGGTCGCGGTCACGCTGGAATTCGCTGCGCCCGGACGGGCTGTCTTCGGCAATGTGGCGCCCGCGGCTCAGGTCGGGATGCGCGGCATAAGGCGCGAGATCAAGCATCCTGTCCGTGTTCGGCCAGCGTGGCGGCCAGTAGTTCGGCGGGGGCATCGGCGCTGACGAACGCCTCGCCGATTGCCTTGAGCAGCACCAGGCGCAGTTTGCCGCCCTCGACCTTCTTGTCCAGCCCCATCAACTCGAGGTAGCGTGCGGCACCGAGATCAGGCGCCACCACCGGCAGCCTGGCGCGCTGGAACAGTTCCTTGATGCGCGCCACGTCGGTATCGGTGATCAGCCCCATGCGCCGTGACATATCCGCTGCCAGCACCGTACCCGCAGCCACCGCCTCGCCGTGCAGCCAGGTACCGTAACCCATTCCCGCCTCGATGGCGTGGCCAAAGGTGTGTCCAAGGTTGAGCAGCGCGCGCACGCCGCCTTCATGCTCATCGGCCGCGACCACCTCCGCCTTGTTGCGGCAGGAACGCTCGATCGCATGGGCCAGCGCTCGGGGGTCGCGCACGGAAAGCTTCTCGACGTTGCCCTCCAGCCACTCGAAGAAATCCGGGTCGCGGATCAGGCCGTACTTGATCACCTCGGCAATGCCCGCCGCCAGTTCTCGCTCCAGCAAAGTATCGAGTGTACCGGTATCGGCAAGCACCAGCCTAGGCTGGTAGAAGGCCCCTATCATGTTCTTGCCGAGCGGGTGATTGACACCAGTCTTACCACCCACCGAGGAATCGACCTGTGCCAGCAGCGTGGTGGGCACCTGGATGAAGGGCACACCGCGCAGATAGGTTGCCGCGGCGAAACCGGCGAGGTCACCGATCACGCCGCCGCCCAGGGCAATCAAGGTAGTCTTGCGCTCGCAGCGATTTTCCAGCAAGGCGTCGAAAATCCGGTTGAGCGTCTCCCAGGTCTTGTATTGCTCGCCATCAGGCAGCACGATAGGCACCACCTCCACCCCCTGCCTGCCGAGCGCCTGGCCGAGCACGTCAAGGTAGAGCGGCGCCACCGTGGTATTGGTGACGATCGCCACCTTTTTCTGTTCCAGGTACGCCAGCAGGCGCTGACCATCATGGAGCAGCCCGGTACCGATGACAATGGGATAACTGCGTTCGCCCAGTTCAACGGTCAGCGTTTGCACGGAATGCCTCATGCAGCCACCTGCGCGAGCCTCTGCTCGATGTGCTGCACCAGGGTTTTCACGCTCTGGCTGCTGGTGTTGACCACGATGTCGGCCACTTCCTGGTAGAGCGGATCGCGCTCGTTATAGAGCTCGGACAGCTTGGCGTACGGATCGTCGCACTGCAACAAGGGGCGGTTTTTGTCATGACGAGTGCGCATCCACAAATCATGCACCGATGCCTTCAGGTAAATCACCGTGCCATGCTGTTTCAACAGGCCGCGGTTCGCTTCCCGCAATACCGCACCGCCACCGGTCGCCAGCACCAGGTTATCGCGCTCGACCAGCTCCTGCAACATGCGGTTTTCGCGATCACGAAAACCCGGCTCCCCCTCGATTTCAAAAATCACCGGGATTTTCACGCCAGTGCGCTCCTCTATTTCGTGGTCGACATCAAGAAACGTCTTGTGCAGGTGCTGGGCCAGCATCTTGCCCACCGTGGTTTTTCCAGCCCCCATCAGTCCGACCAGAAAAATGTTGCCCGGGAAACTTTGCGCCGCGTTTTGCACCATGTTTTGCATAGGCTGGATTGTAGCGGATGGCCGGCGCATAAACAAAAAAGCCCGGCATCTGCGCCGGGCTTTTCATGGTTGGCTGGGTTAATACGCGCTCAACACATCCTTGAGGATTTTGGGGGTGACAAAAATCAGCAACTCGGTCTTGTTGTCGCGCTTGGCCGTGTTCTTGAATAAGTACCCCAGCACCGGAATGTCCCCCAGTAGCGGCACCTTGGTTTCGGTGTTGTCCTGATCCTGCGTATAAACACCGCCAATCACCACCGTACCCCCATTTTCTACCAGCACTTGGGTCTTGATCTGCTTGGTATCGACCGCACCCGTAGTTCCGGTCGGGGCATCCTTGTGCACCTCCAGATCCATGATCACGTTATCCTCGGGCGTAATCTGCGGTTTGACCTTAAGACTCAGTGTTGCCTTCTTGAAGGTTACCGAGGTTGCGCCACTGCTGGTCGACTGCTGATAAGGAATTTCAGTACCCTGCTCGATAATTGCTTCAATCTGGTCCGCGGTCACCACCCTGGGGCTGGAAATGATCTTGCCTTTATTGTCCGATTCCAGCGCCGTCAACTCCAGATTGAGAATACGCGTACTCGCCGCATTAAACAACATCAGCGAAAACACGCCCGCCGGCAGGTTGTTCAAACCAGTTGCAGGTAAACTGACATTCGATCCTGCAGCACCCCCACCGATTGACACACGCGGATCGTTTGCCCCTCCAAACGGGGCAAAACCTGGTGTGGCGGAAGTGTCCGTATATCCCAGCTTCGCGCCCAGATTGCGGCTGAATTTATCATTGGCCTCGACAATGCGCGCTTCGATCATCACCTGGCGCACCGATATGTCGATTTTCTTGATGAAATCGCGAATCTCGGCGAGCCTGGACGGCGTGTCCTGGATGAACAATGTATTAGTGCGCACATCAACCACAATACTGCCGCGTCTGGACAACAGTGTCTGCTTAGGATCAGACAGCATCCCTTTTACCGCATCCGCTTTTTGGTAGTTGAGCTGGAAACTCTCGGTATGGGTCGGCTCCAAATCGGAAATTTGCGCTCGTGATTCCAGGTCGAGCTTTTCCTTGGTAGCCAGTTCATCGCGCGGCGCTATCCAGATCACGTTGCCGTTCTTGCGCATGTCCAGCCCCTTGCTTTGCAGGATCACGTCCAGCGCCTGATCCCACGGCACGTCCTTCAGGCGCAGGGTCAGATTGCCGCCGACGGTGTCGCTGGTGATGACATTCAGGCCGGTGAAATCGGCAATCACCTGCAGCACTGCGCGCACTTCTACATTCTGGAAATTGAGTGACAGCTTCTCGCCAGTGTACCCCGGCTTGCCTCCCAGCAGCCCCTTGTTCGCATCCGCCGTCACTGGCTTGATTTCCAGGATAAAGCGGTTGTCGGTCTGGTAGGCGGCATGCTCCCACAACCCGGTCGGCTCAACCACGATGCGCGCGTTCTCGCCCTGCGCATAAGTGTCGATTTTTTGCACTGGCGTGGCAAAGTCGGTGACATCGAGACGGCGCTCGAGATTGCGCGGAATGTCGGTCTTGAGAAAATCCACCACGATGGCGGTGCCCTGCTGGCGCAAATCGATGCCGGCATTGCTGTCGGACAAATCGATGATGATGCGCCCTTCACCATTCTTGCCGCGCCTGAAGTCGATATCACGTATGCCGTGCTTTTGCTGCCCGTCCGCCTTAGCGGTGGCAAAATGCGTGCTGCGCTCTTCGACACTGGCAACGGCGCTGTTCTGCAAGGTCACCACCACGCTGTTACCGTCCACCTGCGCGTTATAGCTCAGCGATTTGGTCAAATTCAGCACCAGACGGGTGCGATTCCCGGACTGCACCAGATTGACGCTACGCAACTGGCCTTCATTGAAATCCTGCGCATTCTTGCCCCATCCGTTGGCAGTGTCGGGGAAATCCAGTGCGATGCGCGGCGGATTGTTGATGGCAAAACCAGCCGGCGGGTTGGCCATTGCTTCCTTCATGGCAATTTTGAGCGTAATGCTGCCATCCTGCTGTGTAACAGCACTGATGGTCTGTATGGCATTCTGGGGGGCGTTTTCCTGCGCGTGGGCCAGGCCGGCGACCGCCGCCATCAGCAACAACCCGCCATAACGTAAAGTACGCACGAAATTCGCTGTCATCATTTTTTCCGCTCCTGTTCCTCCTGCAACTGCAGGGTGCTGGTCTGTTCCGACCAGTCTCCGGCGCTATCCTGCACCAGTTCCTTGAGTATTACGTCGGCCTCGTTGATATCGGTGATGATGCCGAAATTCTGCCCCATGTAATTGCCGACCTTGACACGGTATAGCGTACGATCCGGCGTCTTGATCAAGGCATGATATACCTTGCCTTGCTTGATGACACCAACCATGCTGAGCGATTCCAGCGGATAGGCTTCCAGCGGCTCCTTGGGCCGATTGAGATCCGGCTGTAGCCCACCGCCGCCGCCCCCTTTCAACGGCTCGATTTTACGCGGCTTGAACGGGTCGGGCAGGTCGAACGCGGTGTATGGGAACGGCTCATAAGGCTTCACTTCCGGCAAAGGTTCGGTCTTGCCACGCAAATCCTTTTGCGCATCCTCAACGAACTGCTTCAAATCGGAAAATTCCTCGCCGCCGCACGCCGCCAGCAGCAGGGAGCAAAGCACGGATGAAAGCAGGGCGCGCATCATTTTTTCTTCTGCCCTTTCTGCGCCTGGGCTTTTTGCGCCGCCTTCCTTTGCTGCGCCATTTCCTCCTCATCCAGGTAACGGAAGGTTTTGGCCACGCCGTCCATGGTGAGTTGGCCGCCTTTCGCAGCGGTCAGGCTGATGTCATGCAACGTGACGATGCGCGACAACTGGGAAATGTCGCTCGCGAACGCGCCGATGTCATGGTAGCTGCCGGTTAGCTTGATGGTTACCGGCAATTCCGCGTAAAACTCGGAAACGGTTTCCTGTGCAGCTGGGCGGAACAATTCGAATTGCAACCCACGCCCCAACCCGGCCTGGTTAATATCGGTCAACAAGGCATCCATCTCCGACTTGTTGGGCAATTGCTTGAGCAATGCCCCGAATGCCTGCTCGATATCGCTCAACTGCTTGCGATATGCTTCCAGGTTGATTGCTTGTTTCTGCTTGACCAGGAAGGTATCGCGCAACTCGGCTTCTTTCTTGCGCACATTGGCCAGGCTTTCGAGCTGGTTCTGCCAGTCGAACCAATATCCGCCGAATACGATCAGCAGCAGCAATACCAACAGCGCAGCGAGCTTGGGCAGCACCGGCCAATTGCCGATCTCCCTGGGGTTCAGGCGCCGCAAATCGTCGAGCGTCATGCCGCGCCCCCCTTCCCCGCCGCGGGCGCAGCCTGTTTGTTACGCGTCAGATCCACGATCACGGTAAATTCATTCAACCGCATGCCATCGACGTTCACCGCATGAATTTCCACCAGCTTGGGCGCCTCCAGCCACAAGGAGGAATCGAAATTGCGCAGCAGCGTGGAAATGCGCGCGTTCGACTGCGCATAACCAACCACGTTGATCTTGCTGCCAGTCTGCTTCACCGATTTCAGGTACACGCCGTCCGGCAGCTGCCGCACCAACTGATCGAGCAGGTGCACGGTCTCGGTACGGTTGCCTTGCAGGGTTTCCACTACCTGCTTGCGCGCGAGCAACGCCTGGGTCTGTTCCTTGAGCTTCTTGATCTCCTCGATCTGTTTGTCCAGTTCGGCAATCTTGGTTTCCAGAAACCGGTTGCGGTTATTCTGCGTATCGATCTTGCCGCTGATGACGCCGTGCACGAACACCACCACCGCCAAGCCCAGCGCGGCGGTCAGGCCGGAAAGAATGTAAAAGCTGCGCCGCTCGGCAGTCCGACGCAATTCACGATGCGGCAACAGGTTGATGCGTATCATGGTCAGTCGAACCTCCGCATCGCCAGCCCGCACGCCACCAACAGCGAAGGCGCATCCAGGCTCAGGTTGCGCGGCCGCACCTTGGAAGACAACGCCATCGAAACGAAAGGATTGGCGATCAAGGTATTGACCTGGGTGCGGTTGGCCACCGCCTCTTCGATGCCGATCAGCGCAGCGCAACCGCCCGCCAGCAAGATGTGGTCGACCTGGTTGAATTGCGTGGAGGTAAAGAAGAATTGCAGCGCGCGCGCCACTTCCAGCGCATAGTTGTCCACGAACGGCTGCAGCACATCGGACTCATAATTTTCCGGCAACCCGCCGTTGCGCTTCGCCGCTTCCGCCTCCTCCAGCGACAGGTTGAAGTGGCGCTGGATCTCCTGGGTCAATTGGTTACCGCCGAACGACTGCTCGCGCATGTACACCGACTGGTCGTTGCGCAGCACATTGACGTTCATCATGCTGGTGCCGACATCGACGATCGCCACGGTCTGATCCTTGCCTTGGCCAGGCAGTTGCTGTTCGATCAGGCTGAAAGCGGTTTGCGTGGCGAACGATTCCACGTCCATCACCACCGCCTTGAGACCGGCGGCCTCGGCTGCAGCCACGCGATCCTCGACCTTTTCCTTGCGCGACGCCGCAATCAGCACCTCGACATCTTCCGGACTGTTGGGCGCCGGCCCGACAATCTGAAAATCGAGGTTCACCTCCTCCAGCGCAAACGGAATGTACTGATTGGCCTCCGTTTCCACCTGCATTTCCAGCTCTTCCTCGCGCAAACCGGCGGGAACAATGATTTTCTTGGTGATGACTGCGGAAGCCGGCAGCGCCATGGCGAGGTTGCGTATGCGCGTTCCCATGTGCTTCCAGCCGCGCTGCAGGGATTCGCTCACCGCTTCCAGGTTCATGATGTTGCCATCCACCACCGAATCTTTCGGCAACGGCTCGATCACGTAGCGCTCCAAGCGGTAAGCGCCCTTGCCGGCATCGGCGACTTCGACCATCTTTACCGAGGACGAACTGATGTCGACCCCGATCAGCGGGGGGGGTTTGGCTTGAAACAGCTCTTGTAGGAAATCCAGATTCAGATCGAATTTTCCTTTGAGCATGGGCTGGTTAGACGCAATTTATATAAACTACGTTAAATGCTAGCAACAACTATCCACCCTGTAAAGTCTTTTTTTGGGATTCTTTTCACCATCCCGAAGCCATATAATGCCGGCTTTTGGCTTGCAGGAATATTAGCATAATGACTTCCCGCTGGTGGGTGTATCCGGTGTTCATCCTGTCGGCCCTGATTCTGCTCGGCACCCTGCTGCTGGGGTTCGCCGCGCTGATCGCCTATCCGGCACTGCCCTCGCTGGAAACCCTGACCGACTACCGCCCCAAGGTACCGCTGCGCGTTTACAGCAGCGACGGGGTGCTGATCGGCGAATTCGGCGAGGAAAGGCGCGCCTTGGTCAACATCGCCAGCGTGCCGCTGCTGATGAAACAGGCCATCCTTGCCGCCGAAGACGAGCGTTTCTATCAGCACGGCGGCGTCGACTACATCGGTGTGCTGCGCGCTGCCCTGTCCAACCTGTCGGCGCGCCAGGCGCGCCAGGGCGCCAGCACCATCACCATGCAGGTGGCGCGCAACTTCTTCCTGACCAAGGAAAAGACGCTGGCGCGCAAATTCAATGAAACCCTGCTGGCCTTCAAGATCGAACACAACCTGAGCAAGGATCAGATCCTCGAGCTCTACCTCAACCAGATTTACTTGGGCCAGCGCGCTTACGGCTTCGCCTCGGCGGCGCAGGTCTATTTCGGTAGACCCTTGGAGCAATTGACGCTGGCCGAATTCGCAGTGCTGGCCGGCTTGCCCAAGGCGCCGTCGCGCTACAACCCGGTGATCAACCCTACGCGCGCCAAGGCGCGCCAGCTTTACGTGTTGCACCGCATGCGCGATCTGGGCTTCATCAACGCCCAGCAGCTCAAAACCGCCGAACAGCAGCCCTTGCTCACCAAGCATGAAGCCCCGGAATTTTCGGCGCACGCCGATTACTTTGCCGAAATGGTGCGCCAGGCCCTGTATGACCGCTACCAGGACGACATATACTCCAAGGGCTACCGCGTCTACACCACCCTCAATGCCGCGCAACAGGCGGCGGCCTACCAGGCGCTGCGCCAGGGCATCCTCGAATACGACCAACGCCACGGCTATCGCGGTGCCGAAGGCTACGTCAAGCTGGAAAAAACCGCCGACGAGGAGGATTTCGAAGACGCGCTGCAGGACGAAGAGGCCAGCGATGACATTTTCCCCGCTCTCGTGCTGGAAGCAACACCCAAACGCGTCACCGCCTACCGTAAGGGCGGCGAAACGCTGGAAATCAGTGGCGACGGCCTGAAATTCGCACAAGCCATGGTGGCCGACAAGACCAGCAGGCTACGCATCCGCCGCGGTGCCATCATCCACGTCAAGAAGGACGCCAAAAACAACTGGGGCATCACGCAGCTGCCGCAGATCGAAGCAGCCATCGTCGCGCTCGACCCCGCCAACGGCAGCATCCGCGCCCTGGTCGGCGGCTTCGACTTCAACCGCAACAAATACAACCACGCCACCCAGGCCTACCGCCAGCCCGGCTCCAGCTTCAAGCCGTTCATTTACTCAGCCGCGCTGGAAAAGGGTTTCACCCCCGCCACCGTCATCAACGACGCGCCGCTGCTGTTCGACGCCAGTCAGACCGGGTCAACGCCCTGGGAGCCGAAAAATTTCGACGGCACCTTCGACGGGCCGATCCGGCTGCGCGTGGCGCTCACCAAATCCAAGAACATGGTCTCCATCCGCATCATCCAGGCCATCGGCACGCAGTACGCCCAGGATTACGTGACGCGTTTCGGTTTCGACCCCAAGCGCCACCCCCCCTACCTCACCATGGCGCTCGGCGCCGGCTCGGCGACGCCCCTGCAAATGGCGGCCGGCTACGCCGTATTCGCCAACGGCGGCTACCGCGTGCCGCCCTACTTCATCGAGCGCATCGAAGATGCGAGCGGCAAGGTGCTGGCACAGGCCGCCCCGGTACCGGCCGGCTCGGAAGGGGCTCCGCGCGTGATCGACGCGCGCAACGCCTTCATCATGACCAGCCTGATGCAGGACGTGGTGCGGCGCGGCACCGCGGTGCGCGCCACCCAGCTTGGCCGCACCGACCTGGCCGGCAAGACCGGCACCACCAACGACCAGATGGATGCCTGGTTTTGCGGATACCAGCCTAGCCTGGTGGCGGTTTCCTGGATCGGCTATGACACGCCGCGCACCCTCGGCAACCACGAAACCGGCGCAGTAGCGGCACTACCGATCTGGATGACATTCATGGGTAAAGCGCTGCAAAATATCCCGGAGGCGACGCTCACCCCGCCGGAAGGGGTGGTCGGCGCCAACGTCAACCCGGAAAACGGCCTGCGGCGCACCGATGGCACCGGTATATACGAATATTTCTACGCCGAAAATCTGCCACCGCTGGATTCGAGCGCGGTAGCCGCCAGGCCGCCGGAAGAAATCAAGGAACAACTGTTTTAATATCCGCCATACAGATCATGGCCAAAGATGAGCACATGCGCCGCAACCTGGCGCACCTCGCAGCGCGCCTGATGGCGCAGGACGGCATCGTCGATTTTGCGCTGGCCAAGCGCAAAGCGGCGCGGCAACTGGGCGCACCGCAAACGCGCAACCTGCCCAGCAACGAGGAGGTCGAAGAAGCGCTACGTGCCTACCAGAATATTTATCAGGGCGATGAGCAGCGCGCGCGACTCGCCGGGTTGCGGCGCACTGCCCTGGCGGTGATGCACGACCTTGCCCCCTTCGACCCCCACCTCACCGGCCCCATCCTGTCTGGCAGCGCCGGCCGCTATGCCGGGATCGAATTGCAGGTGTTCGCCGACAACGTCAAGGAAGTCGAGCTATTCCTGTTGAACCGCCAGATTCGCTACCTGCACGGCGAGCAGCGTCTTTTGGTCGGCAACAGCGGGCGCATCATTCCGCTGCTCACCCTGGAACGCGACGGCGTCGAAGTGCATCTCGCGGTATTGTCGCGTACCGACCTGCATACCCCCGCCAGGACCAACACTCACGGCAAGGCCATGGAACGGGCGCGCACTGCGCAGGTCGAAGCACTGCTTGCGGGAAAAGCCTGACTTTCCGACAATCAAGCATGATCTACGCATCACAGGCATCGCCATCATGAAGAACACCGAGCCGCCTCTTAAAATCGAACTCGCCTCGCTGGCCGATGATCCACGCTATCAAGTGACCTCGGCGGTGGAGATCGCGAACATCCTGCGCTCCATGCAGCAGAACAGGGAATTGGTCGCCGCCTATTTCGGCAGCAACCATCATTTCATCCTCACCGCCATCCTGACCGTAAATGCGGAGCGGAAAACGCTGATCATCGATGCCAGCAGCGATGCGAACCTGAACCGGGAATTGGCGACGAGCCTGAAAATCATCTGTGTCGCCAACCATGACAAGGTACGTGTGCAATTCAAGACAGGCGGCGTGGAAGAGGTCATGCACGACGGTCGCCCTGCATTCCGGATCAGGCTGCCGGCCACCATGCTCAAGCTGCAACGGCGCGAATATTACCGGCTGGCCACCCCCATCAGCACGCCGGTAACCTGTACCATCTCCACCCCGGAAGGCGTGCGCGTCACGCTCAACGTACACGACATCAGCATCGGCGGCATCAGCGTACTCGGCTACCCGACACAGATCGAATTGGAGCCTGGCGTGATCTACGAGGGATGCAGCATCAACCTACCCGACGCCGGTACCGTGATCGCCGACCTCGAGATCCGCAACTCCTTCGACATCACGCTGAAGAATAACGTCACCACGCGCCGCTCCGGCTGCATGTTCCTCAACATGCCGGCCAGCGCGCAGACCATGATCCAGAAGTACATCATCAAGCTGGAACGCGAGCGGCGCGCGCGCCTGGAAGGGGAATAATCCGCCTCAAAGCCGGCGCGGGTTTATTCTTCCTTGAGCCACTGCGCCGCCTGCATGGCATAGTAGGTCAGGATGCCGTCGGCGCCAGCGCGCTTGAATGACAGCAGCGCTTCCAGCACACAGGCTTTTTCGTTGATCCAGCCGTTCTGCCCGGCCGCCTTGAGCATCGCGTACTCGCCGCTGACGTGGTAGGCATAGGTCGGCGCCTTAAATTCATCCTTGATGCGGCTAATGATGTCGAGGTAGGGCATGCCCGGCTTCACCATCACCATGTCAGCCCCCTCTTCCAGGTCCAGGCCGACCTCCCACAAGGCCTCGTCGGTGTTGGCCGGATCCATCTGGTAGGTGTACTTGTTGCCCGCACCCAAGTTGGCGGCGGAACCCACCGCGTCGCGGAACGGGCCGTAGAAGCTGGAAGCATACTTGGCCGAGTACGCCAGGATACGCGTATAAATGTGGTTGTGCTCGTCGAGTGCGGCGCGCACCTCACCGATGCGGCCGTCCATCATGTCCGACGGCGCCACCACGTCGGCGCCGGCGGCTGCATGCACCTGCGCCTGGCGGCGTAGCACCGCCACGGTTTCATCGTTGAGCACGTAGCCGGTCTCGTCGAGCAGGCCGTCCTGGCCGTGGCTGGTGTAAGGATCGAGCGCGATGTCGGTGATGATGCCGAGTTCCGGGAAACGCTGCTTCAGGGCCTTCACCGTGCGCGGTACCAGGCCGTTTGGGTTGTAGGCCTCGGCAGCATCCAGGCTTTTCAGGTGCGACTCGATCACCGGAAAGATCGCCAGCGCCGGAATGCCCAGCTTCAGGCACTGCTCGGCCTCGTAGAACAGCTTGTCCAGGGTCTGGCGCTGCACACCGGGCATGGAAGGCACCGCCTCGACGCGGCTGGTTCCATCCAGTACAAACACCGGATAGATGAAATCGTCTGCGGTGACGCGGTGCTCGCGCATCAGGCGCCGCGAAAAATCGTCGCGCCGCATGCGGCGCATTCTCTTGTGCGGATATTTTCCCAACGTTTGCATGGCAGTTTCCCGGGATTACTGGTGAATGTTTGGCTGGCGAATGTTTACGAGTAGGAAAGTTTAGCCGATGTAGTGCGCCAATGTAAGTGGCGGCTACCCATTTGGGCGCAAGTTTGCTATTGTGCACGCCATGCTCCAGCCCAAGCTGCGCCTCATTTGCGCAGGTTTTACCGCACCCGCGCCATGACCGGCAGCCAACTCTACGCGCGCCTGCTGCGCCACGTCGCTCCTTACTGGCGCGCCTTCGCCGCGTCCATCCTGGCGCTGGTGGTGTCCGCCGCCACCGAGCCGGCGCTGCCGGCGCTGATGAAGCCCATGCTGGATGGCACCTTCGTGCATCGCGACCAGCAATGGATGACCTGGGTGCCCGTCCTGATCGTGTTGCTGTTCGCGGTGCGCGGACTCGCCAGCTTCGTCGGCACCTACGCCAGCAACTGGGTCGGCAACAAGGTGGTGATGGACATCCGCGGCGCCATGTTCGCCAAGCTGCTCAGCCTGCCGGCCGGCTATTACGACGACCACCCCTCCGGCAACCTGATTTCCAAGTTCACCTACGACACCAACCAGATCGCCAGTGCCGCCACCATCGTGCTCACCATCATCGTGCGCGATTCCATCATCATCGTCGGCCTGCTCGCCTGGCTGCTCTACCTCAACTGGAAACTGACTCTGATCTCGCTGGTGATGGCGCCGCTGATCGCCTACATCATCCGCGTGGTGAGCGCACGCCTGCGCCACGCCAGCCGGGAATCGCAACGCACCATGGGCGACATCACCAATGTCCTCGAAGAAGCCATCAATTGCCACAAGGTGGTGAAGGTGTTCGGCGGGCAGGGGCGCGAAGCGGCACGCTTCGACGAACAATCCAACCGCATGCGCCACTTCGCCATGAAGCAGGTCATCGCCGGCGCCGCCAACGTACCCATCGTACAGATGGTCGCCGCGCTGGCGCTGGCGGTCATCGTCTACCTCGCCACGCTGCAATCCGCCGCCGACCAGACCACCGTGGGCGGCTTCGTCTCCTTCATCGTCGCCATGCTGATGTTGACCGCGCCGCTGAAGCGCCTGTCCGGCGTCAATGAATACCTGCAACGCGGCTTGGCCGCCGCGGAGAGCGTGTACACCCTGCTCGATGAGGCCGGCGAAGCCGACCACGGCAGCATCGAGCTGCCGCGCGCGCGCGGCGAACTGCGCTTCGAGGATGTCTCCCTTACTTATCCCGGCGCGCAGCGCCCAGCGCTCGACCGCGTCAGTCTCGTCATCCACCCCGGCGAGACCGTGGCGCTGGTCGGCGCTTCCGGCAGTGGCAAAACCACCCTCGCCAACCTGATCCCGCGCTTCTACCACCCGCAGGCTGGACGTATCACCCTGGACGGTCACGACCTCGAACAGCTCAAGCTCGCCAGCCTGCGCGCCAACATCGCGCTGGTCAGCCAGGACGTGAAGCTGTTCAACGACAGCGTGGCCAACAACATCGCCTACGGCACGCCCGACGCAAGCGAAGCGGACATTATCGCCGCAGCGGAAGCGGCGCATGCCATGGAATTCATCCGCGGCCTGCCGCAAGGGTTGGCCACGCTAGTGGGTGAGAACGGCGTCAGGCTTTCCGGCGGGCAGCGCCAGCGCCTGGCGATCGCGCGCACCTTCCTGAAGAACGCGCCAGTGCTGATCCTGGACGAGGCCACTTCCGCGCTCGACTCCGAATCCGAGCGCCACGTGCAGGCCGCGCTGGAAAAGCTGATGCAGGGGCGCACCACCCTAGTGATCGCACACCGCCTGTCCACCGTGGAAAACGCCGACCGCATCATAGTGCTGGAACAGGGCCGTATCGCCGAATCCGGCACGCACCGCGAACTGCTGGCCAGGAACGGTATCTATGCGCGGCTGTACCGCATCCAGTTCCAAAACGAGGTGGTGGCATGAGCGCGCCCCACATCTCGGTGGTGATCCCGGTGTACAAGGCCGAAGGCTGCCTGGAAGAACTCTACCGGCGCCTCAAGGCAGCGCTGGAAACCATCACTCGCGAATTCGAAATCGTGCTGGTGGAAGATTGCGGCGGCGACCGCTCCTGGCAAATCATCGAGCAACTCGCCCGGCGCGACGCGCGCGTCAAGGGATTGCAGTTCAGCCGCAACTTCGGCCAGCATTACGGCATCACCGCCGGCCTGGATCACTGCAACGGCGACTGGGTGGTGGTGATGGACTGCGACCTGCAGGATCGCCCCGAAGAAATCCCGCGCCTCTACGCCAAGGTGCAGGAAGGTTACGACGTGGTGCTGGCGCGGCGCGGCAAACGCCAGGATCCGCCGCTCAAGCGCCTCACCTCATGGCTGTTCTACAAGCTGTTCAGCTACCTTGCCGACATGGATTACGACGGCGAAACCGGCAACTTCCGCATCATCTCGCGCAAGGTGGTGGAGAGCTTCCGCCGCATGCGCGAGCAGCTGCGCTTTTTCGGCGGCCTGGTGAACTGGATGGGTTTCCCCACCGCCAGCATAGACGTGACCCATGCCGAGCGCCACGAAGGCAAGTCCACCTACACCTGGCGCAAGCTGTGGAAACTCGCTGCCGAAACCATCGTCGCCTATTCCGACAAACCGCTGCGTCTGGCGATCCGCTTCGGTTTCCTGCTCGCGCTGCTCGCGTTCTGCTACGGCGTTTATATCATTTATCATGCCGTGGTTTACGGTGCGGTGGTGAGCGGCTGGAGCAGCCTGATCGTGTCGCTGTACTTCATCGGCGGCATCATCATCGCCATCCTCGGCATTCTCGGCATCTACCTGGGCAAGACCTTCGACGAAGCCAAGAAACGCCCGCTCTACATCGTTGCCCACACCACTTTCCATGAACCGCGCCACGATTAAAGAAACGCCGTGGGACGCCGCCGCGTTCGGCATGCCCACCTATGAGATAACCGAATATACGCAGGCTGCGCTGCAAGCCGCGCAAAGCGTGCCCGGCCACTACACCATCAAAGTCGACCCGCTCGCCAACAAACGGCTGCTGCACGAACACGATTTTTATTATTGCGACACCCTGCTGGAACCGCATTGCGGCAAAGCAAACTTGCGCCATTTTGCGCATGACGAGGTAACAGTAACGCGCGATATATCATTAGAAACATTGCTGGCTATCTGCCACGGCGCTTTTACCCACGGCCGCTTCCACCGCGATTTCAACCTGCCGCGCACGCAGGCCGACTTGCGCTATGACAGTTGGCTGAAGCAGCTGCACGGCGAGGGCAAGGTTTATGGGTTGCTTTTTCGCAACAAGCCTGCCGGTTTCATCGCCTGCAATGGCGCACATCTGGCGTTGCATGCAATAGCGGAAGATCTGCGCGGCCAGGGCCTGGCCAAATATTTCTGGGGCGCGGCATGCGAAAAGCTGTTCGCAGCCGGTCACGAAGAAATCACCAGTTCGATATCGGCAGCCAATATCGCCGCGCTCAACCTGTACGCCGCGCTCGGTTTCAAATTCAGGAAGCCCTTGGATATATATCACCGGTTGGTCACATGAGCTATCTCTATGTCCTCGCCACCGTGCTGCTCACGGTGTACGGCCAGATCGTCATCAAGTGGCAGGTGATGCAGGCCGGCGCCCTGCCCGCCGATTTCGCCGACAAGTTCATTTTTCTCGCGCGCCTGCTGCTCAATCCGTGGATCGTCAGCGCCTTTGCCGCCGCCTTCCTCGCCGCGCTGTGCTGGATGGCGGCGATGACCAAGCTGCAATTGAGCCATGCCTATCCCTTCGTCGGGCTCACCTTCGTACTGGTGCTGATGGCGAGCGGGCTGTTCTTCAACGAGCCGGTGACGCCGCTGAAAATCGCCGGCGTGACGCTGATCGTGCTCGGTATCGTGGTCGGGAGTCAGGGATGAAGGTGTGCCTGGCCTGCGGCGCCCGTTATGAGGGCGCCGCTTGGCGCTGCCGGCAATGCGGCGCCGAACCGGTGCTGGCCAATGGCTTCCCCGCTTTCGCCCCGCAGCTCGCCGTGGGGGACAGTGGCTATAAGGCCGATTACTACGCAGAAATCGCGCAGCTCGAGGCCGGCAACTTCTGGTTCCGCGCGCGCAACCGCCTCATCTTGTGGGCACTGCAGAAGCACTTCCCGCAAGTACGCAGCCTGCTCGAAATCGGCTGCGGCACAGGCTATGTGCTCGCCGGCATTGCTAATGCGCTGCCGCAGCTGCAGCTCGCCGGCAGCGAAATCTACAGCGCCGGCCTGCCGTTCGCGGCACGGCGCGTGCCGCAGGCACGACTGATGCAGATGGATGCGCGCGCCGTCCCCTACGCCGATGAGTTCGACGTGGTATGTGCCTTCGACGTGATCGAACACATTGAGCAGGACGAACAGGTACTGGCGCAAATGTACCAGGCCACCAAGCCCGGCGGTGGCCTGCTGCTCACCGTGCCGCAACACCCATTCCTCTGGAGCCAGGTGGACGAGGCCGCCTGCCACGTGCGCCGCTACAGCGCACGAGAATTGCGCACAAAAGTGCAAGGCGCCGGATTCCGGGTAACCATGACTGCCTCCTTTGTCGCACTGCTGCTGCCGCTGATGCTGGCCTCGCGCCTCAAGCGTCGGCGTGCCACCCAGGATTTCGACGTGCTCGCCGAGTTGCGCATCGGCAAGCTGGCCAACGCCGTACTGGAAAAATTCATGGCACTCGAAGGCGCGCTGATCCGCATCGGGTTAAAATTCCCCTGCGGCGGCTCTCTGCTGCTGGTCGCGACCAAACCAAAGTGAAAATACCGTTCAACAAGCCGTTCATCGTCGGCAACGAGCTTGCCTACATAGAGGACGCAGTACGCAAGGGCCAGCTCTCCGGCGACGGCCCCTACAGCAAGCGCTGCCACCAGTGGCTGGAGCAGCGCCTCGGCTGTCAGCGCGCACTGCTCACTCACTCCTGCACTGCTGCACTGGAAATGGCGGCGATTCTGTGCGACCTGCAACCCGGCGACGAAGTCATCCTGCCGTCCTACACCTTTGTTTCCACCGCCAACGCTTTCGTACTGCGCGGCGCGGTACCGGTGTTCGTCGACATCCGCGCCGACACCCTGAACATTGACGAGCGCCTGATCGAAGCCGCGATCACGCCCAAGACCCGCGCCATCGTGCCAGTACATTATGCAGGCGTGCCGTGTGACATGGACGCCATCATGGCGATCGCGCAAAAACACCACCTGCTGGTAGTGGAAGATGCAGCACAGGCGCTGCTTTCTACTTACAAAGGCAAGGCACTCGGCAGCATCGGCCATCTCGGCTGCCTCAGCTTCCATGAAACCAAGAACGTGATCAGCGGCGAAGGCGGCGCGCTGCTGGTCAATGATGAGCACCTCATCGAACGCGCCGAAATCATCCGCGAGAAGGGAACCAACCGCAGCCAGTTCTTCCGCGGCGAAGTCGACAAGTACACCTGGGTGGACATCGGCTCATCGTATTTGCCGAGCGAGTTGATCGGCGCCTTCCTCTATGCGCAATTGGAGCATGCCGAACAGATCATCGCGCGTCGCCGCGCGCTGTGCGACGCTTATGCTGAGCACCTGCGCCCATTGCAGGATGCGTACCGTGTGCGCCTGCCCAGCTTCGACAGCGACGCCAACGGCCACATGTATTACCTGATCGCCGTCAGCCTCGCCGAACGCAGCGCGCTAATCACGCATTTGAAAGCCAACGGCATTTACTCCGTGTTCCATTACGTGCCGCTGCACTCTGCACCGGCCGGGCGCAGGTACGGCCGCACCGGCAGCGCCATGACGGTGACCGACGATCTGAGCGAGCGCCTGGTGCGCCTGCCACTCTATTACGAACTGGGCATAGATGAGGTGACCTTCGTCGCCGACTGCGTAACCGATTTTTATCGGCGCACGTATTAGTGCATATGCCATGCGGTTGATCATAGCGATGCCCCCCTCACCTCCTACCCCTCTTCCGCACGGGACGGGGGGAGCTTTATGCGCGAAATGATTGGCTAACCAATTCCCGGGCTATCACTAAAACCGTGCTGTTCAATTCCTACGGCTTCATCTTTTTATTTATGCCGCTCACGCTGGCCTTGTTCTTCCTGCTCGCCCGTGCCAGTCATCTGCTCGCCGCCGGCTGGCTAGCGTGTGCCTCGCTGTTCTTCTACGCCTGGTGGAATCCGGCCTACCTCGGCCTGCTATTGGCTTCAATCTGCTTCAACTACGTGTTCGGCGTGCAGATTGCCAAGGCTGTCACACACAAGCATGCCCGGAAAAAACCGCTGCTGATCTTTGCCATCACCGCCAACCTGGCGCTGCTCGGCTATTATAAATACGCCAACTTCTTTCTCACCAGCGTCAACAGCGTTGCCGGTACCGAATGGACGCTGGGCAACATCATCCTGCCGCTGGGCATTTCCTTTTTCACCTTCACCCAGATCGCCTTCCTGGTTGATACCTACCAGGGCAAGGTCAAGGAATACAACTTCGTGCACTACGGCCTGTTCGTCACCTATTTCCCCCACCTGATCGCAGGGCCAGTGCTGCACCACAAGGAAATGATGCCGCAGTTCAGCCATGCCGCGACCTATCGCTTCAACTACGAAAACGTGGCGGTGGGCCTGACCATCTTCTTCATCGGCCTGTTCAAGAAAGTAGTCCTCGCCGATGGCATTTCGGTTTACGTGGCACCGGTGTTCGACGCGCCCGCCGCCGGTATCGAGTTGACCATGCTGGAAGCGTGGGGCGGCGCACTGTGTTTCGCCCTGCAACTCTACTTCGATTTCTCCGGTTATTCCGACATGGCGATCGGGCTGTCGCGCCTATTCGGAGTGACGCTGCCGCTCAATTTCCACTCCCCCTACAAGGCGGCCAACATCATCGAATTCTGGCGCCATTGGCACATGACGCTGTCACGCTTTTTGCGCGATTACCTCTACATTCCGCTCGGCGGCAATCGCAAAGGCCCGGCGCGGCGCTATGCCAACCTGATGATTACCATGCTGCTGGGCGGATTGTGGCACGGTGCCGGTTGGACTTTCGTGATCTGGGGCGGACTGCACGGCTGCTATCTGGTAATCAACCACGCCTGGCACAAGCTGCGCAGCGCATTAGGTCACAACCTAGCACGTTCGACCCGCCTTGGCCGCGCTTTGGGCATGTTCATCACTTTTCTGGTGGTGACCTTGGCTTGGGTGTTCTTCCGTTCCGATAGTTCCGATCACGCGCTAGCCATCGCGCAGGCGATGCTGGGCATCAACGGCGTGGTGCTGCCCGACGTGTGGCAAGTGAAATGGGGCACGTTCGGCGACTGGCTGGCGGGGCAGGGTGTGCGCTTCGGCAATACCGGCGACTTGCTGCCCGGCGGCGAAATCAATTGGATCTGGATTTTGTTGCTGGTTGTTTGGCTTGCGCCCAACACGCAGCAGATCATGGCGAATTTCAAGCCTGCGCTCGACGTGCCGGCGGAAAGCCGCGCCGCCAAACACCTGCTGTGGCGGCCGAGCGCGGCCGCCGCACTGCTGGCCTCCTTGCTGGGTTTCATCGCCATCATCAATCTCAACAAGCAGTCTGCTTTTTTGTATTTTCAGTTCTGAACATGGCTAGACGCTATTTAATCTGGATGTCAGCTTTTTTCAGCCTGACCTTGCTGCCTGTTTTTGCGCTCAACTTGCTGCTCGCGAATAATACGCTGGGCAACAATAAAAAAGCGCTGCTGGCCAGCGAATGGCAGCAAGCGACGCACGGCGTGACTTATGCGCCGACCCTGGCTGACACCCATCTGTTCAAGACCCTGCGCTTAAACGACCGGTTGCCGGAAATCAACGGCGTGGTATTCGGCTCTTCCACCGCGCTCGGCGTCACCGCAGCGATGTTTCCGCCGCCGCTGAAAATCTACAATTTCGCGCAGACCGGACACGGCCTGGCATCGGTTATCGGCGAAATCGAGGCACTGCTCGACCGCGACGGCCAAGTGAAATGGTTCATCGTCCCGCTCGATTGGTCGCTCGGCTTTCTCTACCAATCGGACGTGCTGGGCAAAGCTGATCTTTCACTGGCAACCGCGCGCGCGCTCGCTTTATCCGATCATGGGCCACACGTGACGCTACTGGAACAACTGCGCGACGCGCTGTCTTACCCGCGCATCGCCAGTTTGTTCGCCATTCTCAAAGACGTGCTGCGCGCCGAAGACAAGGCCCAGGCGTTCGCTCAATACTTTTTCCGCGATGCGGGCGACGATTACCGCTGCACCGACGGCACGCCGGCCAAGGACTTCGATACGTTCTTCCGCGGCAGCTGCACCGGTTTCCGTTTCGACGGCAGCGCCACCTTCGCCAATTTGTCGCCGCTTTCGGCCAACGAAGCAAAACGCTTGATCGCCGCCGCCGTGCTGCCCAGCTCGAAATACGCCGCCAGCTTGGTGCAGACCCAAGGCGAACCCAACGAAGAATTACTGCGGCGTTTAACCGAAGCGGCGTGGCGTGCGGAAGCGAAAAAAGGCAAGTTGGTGTTGTTCATGCCGCCGCTGCTGCCCGGCCTGGAACAAGCCTTTTTCGACGCGCCAGGCTTGAACGTGGCGCTCAGCCGTACCGTGCAAATGCTTAACGCATGGGCGCAGCAAACCGGCGTCACCATCATCAACGCCGGACAATCCGAGCGTTATGGCTGCGTAGCGGAAGAATTCGTCGACGAGCATCACGCGCTACCCGCCTGTTATGCGAAAGTCTTCGCACGCTATTGGCAAGACAAACCCGACGCCGGACTTTACACGCCTTAAATGACCACATCCTCGCACCCATCCCAACGCGACTGGCTGCTGTATGCCGTCGCCGCACTGAGCTTCGTACCAACGCTGTGGTTCTACTATGTCGGCGAGGAGGCGATCTTCCCGATTAGTTCACTGGAAATGTGGCAGCAATCGATCTGGCTGAAGCAGACGCTGTACGGTACCAACCTGCTGCATAACCCGCTGCTCAACTGGTTGACCATGCCACTGGCTGAACTGGTGGGCTGGCGCCATGTGCTGGAGGTCACGCGCGCACTCGCCGTCACCGCAACGCTCACCACCGGGCTGGTGATGGCCTGGCTATGCCATAGGCTGTGGCGTGACCGCGCCTTTGCCGCATTCGCCGCGCTGGTGTACGTGACGCTGGCCGACCTGCTGCTATATCGTGGCTGGCTCGCCTACGTCGACACCACCTTCATGCTGTTCACCTTCGCAGCCATCGCGCTGCTATGGGTGGCGACGATAGAGCGGCGCACCAGCCTGCTTGCACTCGCCGCCGCCGCACTGACGCTGGCATTCCTAAGCAAGGCGCTCACCGCCTATGTATTCTACGGTACGGCTGTTTTCGTGCTGCTGTGGCGCAAAGAGCAGCGTGTCTTCCTGCTGGGCCTGCCGGCGCTGCTGCTGCATGCAATCGCCTATGCTTTTCCACTGCTGTGGTTCCGCCTGCTACCGGAAAGCCCCGGGCAGGGTGGTCGGATGCTCGGCGAAATCGCCGACAAACTGGTGCCGCGTGACCTCGCCGCCTACGCCTGGCAGCTCACCAGCTTCCCGCTGGAAACCGCGCTCAGATTATCGCCTGCGCTACTGCTCGCGCTCTATTTCGCCTGGAAACGGCACAAGGAAAAAAAGGAAAATTCACCATACTGGGAAACTGCATTCTGGATCACCTTGCTGAACTACCTACCCTACTGGCTGGCACCGCACAGCAGCATCCGCTACGTGCTGCCGCTATACCCGCTGTTTGCGCTGATACTGGCGTGGCCGCTGTGGCAAGCCGGTACCGCTGCGATAAAGGTCACGCAGCGCTGGCTATCCGGTGTGATCGCCTTCAAATTCATTTTCGTGTTGGTCCTGTTCCCGTACTACCAGCACAGCTTCCGCGGCGAGAATTACTATACCACGGCGCAGGACATCATTACATTGACACAGGGGCAACCGCTCTATGTCACCGATGGCAGTGCCAGCGGCTTGAGCGTAGCAGGTTACATCGATGCGCTGATCTATCCCAGACAGGCGCTGCACTGGCCACCGGCGCAATGGGAATCTGGATTTGTCATCGCCTACACGGCGGATGAAAAACTGGGGCAGGTTTACAAGAAGTACATGCTCGGCGGGAATGAGCTGTATTTGCTGTGCAGGGGACAGGCTTGTAACTGAAAGATAGTCATGGGGCGTGACGTGCGCCATGACTGCCCACCTGCCCACCCCATAGGAAGAGGAAACTAACCGCGCGCCTGCTCTGCGTAAACCTGATGCGCCGCCGCCACCGCGCCGCTCTTGCCCAGCACCGTCTCCAGCGCGCTCAGGCAATAAATCACGTTCTCCACCCGGTTCGAATACCCCATCAACCCGAAGCGCCACACCTTGCCGGCAAAATCGCCCAGGCCGGCGCCGATCTCCAGGCTGTATTCGTCAAGCAGACGCTTGCGCAGCGCTTTCTCATCCACGCCTTGCGGTACGTACACAGCGTTGAGCTGCGGCAGGCGCTGTGCCTCGGGAACGACGAAATTCAGGCCCAACCTTTCCAGGCCGGCCCTGAACGCGAGATGGTTGCGGGTGTGGCGCGCCCAGGCTTTTTCCACGCCCTCCTCCTGCAGGATCACCAGAGACTCGTGCAGGCCGTACAGCGAATTGGTCGGCGCGGTATGGTGGTAGGTGCGTGCGCCGGCGCCGCTCCAGTAACCCAGCACCAGGTTGAGGTCCATGAACCAGCTCTGCACTTTCTTGCCGCGCGCCTTGACGCGCATGATCGCCGCATCGGAAAAGCTCACCGGCGAGAGCCCGGGCGGACAGGACAGGCATTTCTGGCTGCCCGAGTAGATCGCATCGATGCCCCACTCGTCGACTTTCAACGGTGAACCGCCCAGCGAGGTCACTGCGTCGACAATGGTCAGGCAGCCTGCCTTCTTGGCAATCGCGCACAGCGTCCTGGCGTCAGACAAGGCGCCGGTGGAAGTTTCCGCTTGCACGAACGCGACGATCTTGGTATCCGGATTTTTCTTCAGCGCGTCTTCCAGCTTGTTAGCGTCGACTGCGGTACCCCAGGCATCCTCCACCACCACGGCCACACCGCCGCAGCGCTCGACATTCTCTATCATGCGTCCGCCGAACACGCCGTTGCGGCAGACGATGACCTTGTCGCCGGGATTCACCAGGTTGACGAAGCAGGTCTCCATACCCACCGAACCGGGGCCGGACACCGGGAACGTCACTGCATTGCTGGTCTGGAATGCGTAGCGCAACAAGCCTTTCAGCGCTTCCATCATCTCGGCGAATACGGGGTCGAGGTGGCCCAGCGTCGGGCGCGCGATGGCCTCCAGCACGCGCGGCGGCACGTCGGAAGGACCGGGACCCATCAGCACCCGGCGTGGTGGATAAAAAGTCCTGGCTTTGTTGCTGGCTGTCGTCATGTCGATTCCCTTATAACCTCAAAATGGCGCGAAATGGCACGGACGGGGGGTGCCATGAGCCGCGCGCGGCTGTGGCATTCTAGCCCAGGGCGAAGAAGATGGGGTGAAAAAGTGGCCAGCGGGGAACACAAGAATCTTTTACCGCAAAGGCGCAGAGCAAATGGATTTGCTCACAATCACTCGCTACTCCACCAACCTTTGGGATTACCTCCAGAGATAGACTGCCAAGGTTTTACTCCGCGCCCCTGCGGTTGATGATTTTCCAAGGTAACGTCAGCTAAATCTTCACGCTACGCCCACCGTCCACCGCCAGCACCTGCCCAGTCACGTAAGGCGCGTCGGCGATGAAAAACTCCACCGCCTTGGCGATGTCGTCAGGCTCGCCGACGCGCTTGAGCAGGGTCTGATTGACGATGCGCTGACGCGCCAGCTCATCTGACCAGGCACTATCGTCCGGCCACAGGATGGGCCCGGGCGCGATGCCGTTAACGCGTACTTCCGGCGCCAGTTCCTGTGCCAGCGACTTGGTCAGCGCGAACAGGCCGCCCTTGGCGGTGTTGTAGACCAGATAATTTTTCAGCGGGTAATCGGCGTGTATGTCGACGATGTTGACGATGCAGCCGGATTGTTTGCGCAGATGTGGCGTCGCCGCCTGCGCCAGGAACAGCGGCGCTTTCAGGTTGGTGCCGACGAGGTCGTCCCAGGCGCGTCCGTCGATTTCACCCAGCGCGGTTGGAAAGAAGCTGGAAGCATTGTTGACCACGGCGTCGAGCCGACCGTACTGCTCCAGCGCATCCTGTACCAGCGCCGGCAGGGCGGACAACTGCAGCAGGTCGGCCTGCACCAGCAGCACGCTGTCGGCACGCCGCGCATTGAGTTGGGCCTGCAAGGCACGCGCATCTTCCTGCGCACTGCGGTAATGTAGCACCAGTCGCGCCCCCGCCGCGTGCAGGCGGCGGCAGATCGCCGCGCCCACGCGCCTGGCGCCGCCGGTGACCAGCACGACTTTGTCTTGCATCGCTATGCGTCCTTGTAGTTGAATGCCAAGTTTACAAGATTTCTCCAACTCTCATGAGTTCATTGCCCCCGCCCGGCACGGACGCACTCGCGCACAGCGCCCGCCTGGCCGAAACGATACGCGCCGAAATTGAAAACGCTGGCGGCTGGATTCCCTTTGCGCGCTACATGGAGCTGGCGCTGTACGCGCCCGGACTGGGTTATTACAGCAGCGGCAGTGCCAAGTTCGGCGACCATGACAAGGGGGGCGATTTCGTCACCGCCCCGGAAATTTCGCCCTTATTCTCGCGCTGTCTGGCACGGCAGGCAGCGCAGGTACTGACTGCCACGCAAGGCGACGTGCTTGAGCTCGGAGCCGGCTCGGGCAAGCTAGCCTTGGGCATGCTGCGCGAACTGGAGCGGGTGGAACGGCTCCCGCAGCGCTATGGCATCCTCGAGGTCAGCGCCGATCTGCGCGAGCGCCAACGCGAATTGCTGGAACGGTATGCGCCACACCTGATCGACCGCGTGTCCTGGCTGGATGCCATGCCCGCAAAATTTTCCGGCCTGATCCTCGGCAACGAAGTACTGGACGCGCTGCCCGTTCACCTTGTCGCCTGGCGCGAGGACGGCATCCACGAGCGCGGCGTGGCGTTGAAGGCTGGACATTTTGTCTGGCAGGAGCGCAGGCTGCAAATAGGTGCCCTGCTAGATACGGCACGCTCACTCGACCTGCCGCCCGGCTACGTCAGCGAGATCAACCTGGCTGCGCACCGGCTCACCGCCGCGCTTGCCGATGCGCTCGAACACGGCGTGCTGCTGTGGATAGACTACGGTTTCGGCCGTAACGAGTATTACCATCCGCAACGCAGCCGTGGCACGCTGATGTGTCACTACCGCCACCGCGCGCATGACGATCCTTTCCACCTGCCCGGCTTGCAGGACATCACCAGCCACGTCGATTTTTCCGCCGTCACCGAAACGGGTATCGAGCATGGCCTGCGCCTCGCCGGCTACACCACGCAGGCTTCCTTCCTGATCAACTGCGGTATCACCGAATTGCTGGCGAAAACCTCTCCCGATGACATTGCTGCTTACCTGCCGCAAACCGCGCAGGCGCAGAAACTGCTGAGCCCGGCGGAAATGGGCGAGCTGTTCAAGGTCCTTGCGCTAGGGAAGAATATGACCGCGCCGTTGCTCGGTTTTGCCAGCGGAGACAAAAGTAGGCTACTCTGAGATCATTTGAGCCGCCAAGGAGGCAAGGGACGCCAAGGTTGCCTTCATCCATTTACCTCGCGTCCTTTGTGTCCCTCGCGATAAATAACTATGTTTGCATCGCGTTGTTACCTATTATTGATCGCATTGCTCGCCGGCTGCGGCGACAACGTCGACCAGGCATTCCCCGGTTACGCCGAGGGCGAATACGTACGCATTGCCGCACCCTTTGCCGGCAGCCTGAGCACGTTGTCCGCACGACGCGGCGAGCAGGTCGGCGAGGGCGCCGCGCTGTTCGCGCTCGAGCAGGAAAGCGAGAAAGCCGCACGCAGCGAAGCGCGCGAACGCCTGCGCCGTGCCGAGGCGCAATACGAGAACCTCACCAAGGGCAAGCGTCCCGATGAAATCGCCGCCATCGAGGCACAACAATTCCAGGCTGCCGCCGCGCAACAATTGTCGGAAATCCAGCTGCATCGCCAGGAAAAACTGTTCGCCGCCGGCGCCAGCACCCACCAGATGCTCGATGAGGCGCATGCCGCTTACCAGCGCGATACCGCCCGCGCCAGCGAGCTCGCCGCGCAGTTGCGCATCGCCAGGCTGGGCGCGCGCCGCGACGAAATCGATGCCGCAGCAGCGGAAGTCTCCGCCGCCAGAGCCGCGCTGGCGCAGGCCGAATGGAAACTGGCTCAAAAAAGCGTGAAGGCGCCTCTCGGCGGCCTCATCGCCGACACCTACTACGTGCAGGGTGAATGGGTACCGGCGGGTAGTCCGGTGGTATCACTGCTGCCGCCGCAAAACATCAAGGTGCGCTTCTTCGTTCCCGAAACGGTGCTGGCGCAGATGACGGCGGGACGTGCGCTCAAGGTGAATTGCGATGCCTGCGGGGCGGCACTGTCTGCCCGGGTGAGTTTTATTTCGCCACAGGCCGAATACACGCCGCCGGTGATTTACAGCAAGGAAAACCGTGCCAGGCTGGTTTACCTGGTTGAAGCAGAACTGGCGCCACAGGACGCAACGCGGCTCCATCCCGGCCAGCCGCTGGACGTGACGCTACCATAGCCGCTAGCTCCATGAACACGGCCACTTTGGCAATAGACGTGCATGGACTGAGCAAAAGCTTTGGCGGCAGACGTGTGGTCAGTGAACTCGCGCTGCAAGTGCGGCGCGGCGAAATCTTCGGCTTCCTCGGCCCCAATGGCAGCGGCAAGACCACCTCGATCCGCATGCTGTGCGGCCTGCTCACTCCCGACAGCGGCAGCGGGACCTGCCTAGGTTATGATATCAGCCGCGACCCGGACAAGATTAAGCGCAACGTCGGCTACATGACGCAGCGCTTCAGCCTGTACGAAGACCTAACCATCCGTGAGAACCTGGATTTCATGGCGCGCATGTACCACATGAGCAACCGCCGCCAGGCGGTGGCGACAACGCTGGCAAGGTTAGGCCTGGCTGATAGCAGCAACCAGCTGGCCGGCACCCTGTCCGGCGGCTGGAAGCAGCGCCTGGCGCTAGGCGCCTGCATGTTGCACGAGCCGCAATTGCTGCTGCTCGACGAACCCACCGCCGGCGTCGACCCCAAGGCGCGGCGCGATTTCTGGGACGAGATCCATGATCTCGCGGCGCACGGCATCACCGTGCTGGTGAGCACGCATTACATGGATGAAGCCGAACGCTGCAACCGGCTCGCCTACATTTCCAACGGCAGGCTGCTGGCGCAGGGTACAGCGCACGAAGTCATCGCCGCTTCCGGCCTCACCACCTGGCGTGTGGAAGACGGCGACCTCGCCGCGCTGAAAGTGCGGCTCACCGGCCTGCCCGGCATAGAGCAAATAGTGCCGTTCGGCAATGCGCTGCACGTGAGCGGCACCGATGCCACGGCCCTGAAACGCAGCATCGCGCCGTTCCGCGCGCACTACCGCTGGACGCCAGCGCACCCCGGCCTGGAAGACACTTTCATCCAGTTGATGCGCCGCTCCGGGGAAACAGGAACACTGTGAATCAGCCCCGCTTCGTGTCCCTGGCGTCCTTCACGGTAAAATGACATGCTCAAAATGAGTAAATTTTCCTGGGCGCGCTTTTCCGCCATGGTGGTAAAGGAGTTCATCCAGATGCGGCGTGACCGCCTCACCTTCGCCATGATGGTGGGCATCCCGCTGATCCAGCTCACGCTGTTCGGCTTCGCCATCAACTCCGATCCCAAGCACCTGCCCACCGCGGTGCTGGCGCAGGATCACAGTCCGTTCACGCGCAGCTTCATCGCCGGCCTGGAGAACAGCGATTACTTCCAGATCGTGCGCCAGCCGCACAGCGAGGTAGAAGCGGAGCGGCTGCTGGAACTAGGCACGGTGCAGTTCGTGGTGGTGATCCCGCAGGACTTTTCGCGCCACATCGTGCGTGGCGAACATCCGGTGCTGCTGGTCGAGGCCGATGCCACCGATCCCGCCGCCACCAGCAACGCGCTGGCGGCGTTAAGCGTAGTGGCGCAAAACGCGCTCAACCGCGACCTGCAGGGCAGCCTGCATGGATTGCAGGCCGGCCCGGCGCCTTTCGAGCTACGCGTGCACCGCAACTACAACCCGGACGGGGTCACGCAATACAACATCGTGCCCGGCCTGATGGGGGTGATCCTCACCATGACCATGATCATGATGACCGGGCTGGCGGTGACGCGCGAGCGCGAACGCGGCACCATGGAAAACCTGCTCGCCACGCCGGTACGTCCGTTCGAGGTGATGACCGGGAAAATCGTGCCCTACATCCTGGTCGCCTACATCCAGGTGACGCTGATCCTGCTCGCGGCGCATTTCATCTTCCACGTGCCGATGCAGGGCAGCCTGGCGCTGCTGCTCGCCTGCGTGCTGCTGTTTGTGGTCGCCAACCTGTCGGTGGGCATCACTTTTTCCACCATCGCCAGGAACCAGATGCAGGCGATGCAGATGACCTTCTTCTTCTTCCTGCCGTCCATCCTGCTGTCCGGCTTCATGTTTCCGTTCCGCGGTATGCCGGAATGGGCGCAGGCGATCGGCAGCGCACTGCCGCTCACTCATTTCCTGCGCCTGGTGCGTGGCATTTTGCTCAAGGGCAACGACATCGGCGCAACGCTGCAACACCTGTGGCCGATCGCGCTGTTCATGTTGATCGTGCTCACCATCGCGCTGAAGCGCTATCGCCGGACTCTCGATTAGCTATGGCTTGGCGGGAGCAACCTTGCCGGTGCCACCCCGTTTCGATTTGCCGCGCATGAAGGCGCGGATTTCATCGTGCGTCGCCTGCCCGTCCTTGTTGGCATCGATGGCATCGAAGTTCTGCGCCACGCGTGGCATCGCCTGGGCCTCCTCCTTCGACAGCATGCCATCACCGTTTTTGTCGGCCTGCTTGAAATTCGCCGCCGCTTCTTCCTGCATCCTGGCCATCTTGTCGCGGCGCTGCTGCACCTGCGCCTTGCTGTGCGCCCTGATTTCGTCGCGCGTCACCTGCCCGTCCTGGTTGGCATCCACGGCGTCAAAATCCTTGCCGATGCGCGGCATTGCCTGCGCCTCATCCCTGGACAACACTCCGTCGCCGTTTTTGTCGGCTTCCTTGAAGCGGTCCGCCGCCTTTTGTTTCATCCGCTTCATGTCCTTCTTGTGCATGGCCTCGTCCTTCATGCCCATGCCTTGGTGCGTGGCCTGGTGCCAGGCACGGATTTCCCCGCGCGACAGGTAGCCGTCCTTATCGGCATCGATCTCATCGAAACGCTCCGCCAGGCGCGGGAAAGCAATCGCCGTATCCTCGCGCGAAAACATGGCGTTGCCCTGTGCATCGGTTTTCCAGCTATGCGCCGCCGGCGACGATTCCGACGGCGGCGCTTCCTGCGCTGCCGCCACGACGGGCAACAGCATCAACAGCAGCAGGGTAGGTTTCAGCATGGCATCCTCCTGTAGGATAGTTGTAGGAATATGGTGTGAACGCATGACACCTGCATTCAGTTTACCCGGTCTGCCGGGCAGCAATGCAGGAAGCCACGGCACGCACGCGTGCGGCATGGATTCTTTCCCGTATCTTGGCGCCGTCGGCGCCGGCCTGCACGGCGTGCCGTGCGATCACCGCGGCATTCACGGCGGCGGCCGATTCCAGCGCGAGCCACAAATGCGTCGCCTGCGGATAAGGGCGCTGCTCGAAGCCGGGACGGCCATGGAAATCGCAGGCACAAGCCTGCAACAATTTCTCGAAACGTTGCGGCTTGCGCAAGGCATCGGCGCGCTCCAGCATGGCCACGATGGCGGCCGGATCCAATTCCAGGGCGCGGTGCACATCGCCGTGATAGCGCGCCACCAGCAAGGCGAGGTCACGGCTATCGTTGGGCACGCGGATGCGCCGGCAAAGATCCTGTAGCAGCTCCGTGCCGCTGGCTTCGTGGCCGGGGTGCTTGGGCCATTGCGCGGGTGGCGTCGCCGCCTTGCCCAGATCGTGGGTCAGCGCGGCGAACCTCACCGCCAGCGAGCACTCACGTGCCGCAGCATAATCCACCACCAGCATCACGTGCACACCGGTGTCGATTTCGGGGTGATGCTCGGGCGGCTGCGGCACGCCGAACAGTGCATCGATTTCCGGCAGGATGCGCGCCAGCGCGGCACATTCGCGCAAGGCGTAAAACATGCGCGACGGTTTTTTTTCCATCAATCCCCGCGCCAGTTCCTGCCACACCCGCTCAGCCACCAGCGCCTCGACTTCACCGTTGTGCACCATCTGCCGCATCAGATCCAGTGTCTCCGGCGCAATGCGGAAGCCGAAGCGCGCGGCGAAGCGCGCGACGCGCAGCACGCGCACCGGGTCTTCGACAAAAGCCGGGCTGACATGACGCAGCACACCTTCTTCCAGGTCGGCGACACCGCCGAAAGGATCGATGATATTGCCATCAGCATCCTTGGCAATGGCATTGATGGTGAGGTCGCGCCGCGCCAGGTCTTCCTGCAAGGTCACCTCGGGTGCGGCATAAATCTCGAAGCCGCGGTAGCCGCGCGCGACCTTGCGCTCGGTGCGCGCCAGCGCGTACTCTTCATGGGTACGTGGGTGCAGGAACACCGGAAAATCTTTCCCCACCGGGCGGAAGCCGCGCCCCACCATCTCTTCCGGGGTGCTGCCCACCACCACGTAATCGCGGTCTTTCACCGGCAGCCCGAGCAGCTCATCGCGGATCGCGCCGCCGACCGAATAAATTTCCATGTTCACGCCACGCCAGGTTTGTGCAGCGGATTGCAGTTGCCAATGACCGTCATCGGTTTCTTCATCAATTCCCCGCCCCATAGTGGAAATAGTGGCGCAGCGGCAGGTCGTCGGCCAGGCACGCCACTGCGGCCAGCGGCGCCGGCACCATGCCGAATGGGAATGCGCAACGGCAGATACTGTCCACCTGCATCGCGTAGTAATCGTCGCGCGTCAGCAGCTTGCCGGGAAAGTGCTCGAACAGCCAGGCTTGCAGGTAGGAAAGCCGGTTGCCCAATCCCACGATCAGGGCGTGCCGCCCTGCCATGTCTCGCACGTATTCGACCACCTGGCGCAACGTGTACACCTGCGGCCCGCACAGGTCGTAACTCTGCCCGATCGCGTCGGCCCGGGGAAGACTGGCGGCAAAAACCCGCGCCACATCTTCGACCCACACCGGCTGGAAGCGCGTACCGGGGCAGGCAAGCGGCAACAACGGCAGGCGCCCGAGCAGCGCGGCAAAGCGGTTGATGAAATGATCCCCGCGCCCGAAAATCACGGAGGGGCGGAAAATACTGAATTGCAGGCCGGATGCGCGTATCACCGCTTCGCCTTCACCCTTGGAGCGCAAATAGCCACTACGGCTGCCGGCATCGGCGTTCAGCGCACTCATGTGCAACAGCCGCGGCACACCCTGCGCATGGCAGGCAGCGGCTATCTTGCGCGGCAGCTCGACATGGATGCGAGCAAATTCGTCACGACTCCCATGCAGGATGCCGACCAAGTTGACCGCCGCATCGCACCCCGCCAACAATTCATGCAGCACCGACGCATCATGCACGTTCGCGCCGACCACTTCCACTGTCGGCAGCACCAGCATGTCCCGCGCGCGCTCGGCATGGCGCGTCGGCACGAGCACCTCGCAACCACGCGCAGCCAGCAGCGCCACCAAATGCCTGCCGACAAAACCGCTGCCGCCGAAGACGCAAACTTTATTTATTTGCATAAGGCTTATGAAGGCATGATGTCAAAACTTCAGCAAGGTTTCATCAGTGCATGCCAACTTGCGCAGCAAGTTACGCCGCAACCAAAACCGCTGCCACCGAAAACGCAAACTTTATTTATATTTATACTTGCACGCCGCTTCCGAAGTCGCAATGTACCCACCCAGCCCAAGCTTTAGTTTAGGTCAGAATGGCGCGGGCACAAATTGGGTAATGCCACTGTTCTATGGTTCGTCATCGGCCAGCGGTTCTTCCCGGCCGCGTGCCGGCACCACTCCCAGGCGCTGCTTGAGGTTCTGTATTTTCTGGTCGAATTGCATGGCGTAGTAAACCGTGTTGCTCATCACCTTCTTGACGTAGTCGCGGGTTTCGGTGAACGGGATGGTTTCCGCATATATCGCCCCCTCCATCGCCCTACCCTCGTCACGCCATTCGCGCGCGCGGCGCGGTCCCGCATTGTAAGCCGCCGAAGCAAGCAAGGGCTGGTTGTCCAGCCTGCCGAGGATGTGCTTCAGGTAGTAGGCACCCAGTTTGACATTGGTATTGAGTTCATTCGCCAGCGACGGTCGGAACTGCCGCATGCCGAGCTGCTTCGCCACCCAGCGCGCCGTGGTCGGCATCAACTGCATCAGGCCGGTAGCACCGACGCCGGAGCGCGCGCTACTCACGAAACGGCTTTCCTGCCGGATCAGGCCGTAAACCCAGGCCTCATCCAGGTCGAGTTCGCGTGCCGCACTTTGCATGACATCGCGATAAGGCGCCAGATAACGCAAATTGAAATCGTGCATGCGTACGGTTTTGTTGGCGGTATTGATGGCGCGGTCGTAGAGGCCGTGAAGCTGGGCCAGCTCCGCCGCGGCAATCAGTTGCTGGTCGGTCATGTTCGCGACCGTGAATTGCCACTCGAGGTTTCCCTCATAACGCAAGCCAATGCGATAAAACTCGAGTGCGCGCTGTATGCCCGGCAGCTTGCGGATGGCCTCCACCTCCTCCTGGCTGGGCCGGTACGATTCCGCCGGTCGGCTGATTACCGCACCCAGTTCCTCGGTGGCAAGCTGTCCGTAATAATGATATTCGGTCGAGAGCGGCAGCAGCAGCGCGTTCGCCTCCACCACCTCGCCCTGCGCTTTCATGGCGCGCGCGCGCCAATAGCGCCAGGCCGGCTGGCTGCCCCCGGCAGGCGACATAGCCTCCAGCGCCGCACGCACCGCTGCCCAGTTGCGCGCGCGCAATCCGGCCCGCGCCTTCCAGGCCAGCTGGTCATCGGAGAGCCGGCCGGCACGGTCAAACCACGCCAGTGCATCGGGATCATGCTCGCGCGCGGCGTAATAGGCCAGCCGCCCCCATACATAGCGGCGATCCTCCTCGGCGAAACCTTCCTCGATTTTTTGCCACGCCCTCGCGGCCTGCTGGGGTGAGGAGCGCGCCAGCGCACCCACCGCGAAAATCGCCACCTCCCGCCCCAAGCGGCTTTTCAGGTCATAGCGCTTCTTGTCGAAATAGCGCTGCGGATTTTCCGCTACGGAGTCCAGCTTGCGCTGGTCGATTTTCTGCGCTGCGGGAAAATAGCCGACCACATGCTTGGCGACGCTGACATTGCCCGCTTCGAACACCAGCCGCAGCCTTGCCCAGACATCTTCCTCAACCAGCAGATTCTCGCGCGCCAGCGACTTGAATACGGCGGTACAGCTGTCCGGCAGATCGCTGCCGCTGAGCCACACGCGCCGCGCCTCGACCCATGCGCCGCTATCCTTTCTTGCCAGCCTGCTTTGCAGCGCGTAGCACTTCAGCTCAACGTCGGCCTCGGACACCTGCGGGTAGGTCGCCGCGAACAGATCCCATTTCTGTTGCTCGCCGAGCGCTTTCAGCCATTCGACGCGCATGCGCTCGGCGACCAGTTCGCCGCGATGATGCGCAAGAAAATCCTGCACCTCCTGCGGCGTCGCCCTGTCCAGACGCAGGCGCAACTGCCAGTACGCCACGTAAGGTTCCAGTTCGTAGCCGTGCAGGCGTTTGGCATGCTGCTCCAGGCGGCGTGCATCACCAGACTGGAATGCCTCGCGTGCCGCAAGAAAATCGCCGTCCTGTCCGGCCATGCAGGGCGCGCCCGATAATGCCGCCAGCGCCATACCTGCCAATAAAAACTTCCACATAGCCTGCTATAGTGAATCATGCTTCATATAGCCATGAGAATAGCACATGCCTTATGTCAGTCTGAACCCCGCCACCAACCAAATCATAAAAACCTTTTCATGCTGGGAAAACCAACGCCTGTGCGAAACGCTGGCGCTCTGCCATGAGGATTTCCTGCTCTGGCGCGAGACCGGTTTCGACAAACGCGCCGAATTGATGGGCAGGCTCTCGGCCCTGCTACAACACGGCCGCGACAAGTATGCCGCCTTGATCACGCAGGAGATGGGCAAGCCGATCAATGAAGCACGCGCCGAGGTGGAAAAATGCGCCCTCTGCTGCGACTATTATGCGGTGCACGGCGCACGCTTCCTCGCTGACGAAGGGGTGAAAACCGATGCGGGCGCGAGCCACATAAGTTACCGGCCGCTGGGTACGGTACTGGGGATCATGCCATGGAATTTTCCATTCTGGCAGGTGTATCGCTTCGCCGTGCCGGCGCTGATGGCGGGCAACGCCTGTACGCTCAAGCACTCGTCCAACGTCCCGCAATGCGCACTGGCAATCGAGGAACTGTTCCGCCAAGCAGGGTTTCCGCAGCACCTGTTCGTGACACTGATGATCGAGGCCAACCAGGTCGCCGATGCCATCGCCAGTCCGCACGTCCATGCCGTCACCCTCACCGGCTCGGAGCCGGCCGGCCGCAAGGTCGCGGCAGATGCCGGACGCCACCTGAAAAAATGCGTGCTCGAGCTGGGCGGCTCCGATCCCTTCATCGTCCTGGAGGACGCCGATCTGGAATTCGCGACGAATCATGCCGTCGCTTCGCGTTTTCTCAATTGCGGCCAGTCGTGCATCGCCGCCAAGCGCTTCATCCTGATGCCGCAGATCGCCGATCGATTCATCGAGTTGTTCAGGCAAAAAGTGTCCGCCTTGCGCATCGGCGACCCCAACGACACGGCCACGCAAATCGGCCCGATGGCACGCCCCGACCTGCTCGAAGAATTGCACCGCCAGGTCAGCGATTCGATCGCGCAAGGCGCGCACGCAGTGATCGGCTGCGCGCCCGCCGGCCGCACCGGCGCCTACTACCTGCCGTCCATCCTCGATCACGTTACGGAAAAAACCCGCGCCTACCATGAAGAAGTTTTCGGGCCGGTGGCGGCGCTGATCCGCGCCACCGACGAGGACGATGCCATTCGCATCGCCAACCACTCGCGCTATGGCCTGGGAGCAAGCATCTGGACCGGCGACACCGCACGCGGTGAACAGCTGGCAAAGAAGATAGAAGCGGGCAGCGTGTTCGTGAACGGCATGGTGAAATCCGACCCGCGCCTGCCGTTCGGCGGCGTCAAGTCATCGGGGTTCGGGCGCGAACTGTCTTACCACGGCATCCGTGAATTCGTGAACACTCAGGCCCACTGGGTCAGGTGAGGGTGATCCTCGCAAACTTGCGCTTGCCCACCTGTGCCACCACCGTCACACCCGCCTTCAGTTGCAGCGCCTTGTCGCTGATTTTCTCGCCATCGAGCTTGACGCCGCCCTGCTCTATCATACGCACGGCCTCGGAAGTGCTGGTGGTCAACCCCGCCTGTTTCAGCAGCTGCGTAATGGCCAGACCGTTGCCGGCCGGCAAATCCAGTTGCGGCATATCCTCCGGCAATACACCCTGGCGGAAACGCGCCTCGAAATCGGCAAGGGCATGGTCGGCGGCGGCGCGGCCATGGAAACGCGCGACGACTTCCTGTGCGAAGCCGACCTTGATGTCGCGCGGGTTACGCCCGCCTGCGACTTCCTTACGCCATTGCCTGACGGTGGCCAGCGACTCGAACGAAAGCAACTCGATGTAACGCCACATCAATTCATCGGAAATCGACATCAGCTTGCCGAAAATCTGCTCCGGGCTTTCGGTGATGCCAATATAGTTGCCGAGCGATTTGGACATCTTGTTGACGCCGTCGGTGCCCTCGAGCAAGGGCATGGTCAGGATACACTGTGGCGGCTGACCGAAATGCTTTTGCAGCTCGCGCCCCATCAGCAGGTTGAATTTCTGATCGGTGCCGCCCAGCTCGAGATCGGCCTTGAGCGCGACCGAGTCGTACCCCTGGATGAGCGGATAAAGGAATTCGTGGATCGCGATCGGCTGGTTGTTGCGATAGCGCTTGCCGAAGTCATCGCGCTCCAGCATGCGCGCCACGGTATGGGTGGCGGCCAACTTGATCAAGCCTGCAGCGTTGAGCGCATCCATCCAGCTCGAATTGAACACCACCTCTGTCTGTTCCGGCTTGAGGATTTTGAACACCTGCTCGGTATAGGACTTGGCATTTTCCGCCACCTGCTCGCGGGTCAGCGGCGGCCGGGTTGCGTTCTTGCCGGTGGGGTCGCCTATCATGCCGGTGAAGTCACCGATCAGGAACAATGCATGGTGCCCGAGTTCCTGCAACTGCCGCATCTTGTTGAGCAACACGGTATGTCCAAGATGCAGGTCGGGGGCGGTCGGATCAAAACCGGCCTTGACGCGCAGGACGCGACCGCCGGCGAGTTTTTGTTTCAGCTCATCCTCTATCAGCAACTCGTCGCAACCGCGTTTGATGATTTCCAGTGTCTGATCCAAATTACGCCTCTTTAATATTCATGGAATTATCACGCAACCAGCCTCTTGATCGTTAGTCTTGCCGCTCATTCCGGGAAATCAACCGTCCGTCCGGAATGACCGTTTATTTTTAACATCCTGCCGATTGTAAGTTGATCGTTTCCGCCTTCAGACAATTCTGCTAACCTGCAACCCGACAAAAATCAAAGGAACGGGATCATGGACACGAAAAAGAGCGCCATTCTAGCGCAAAAGCCGGCCGCCCCGAAATGGCGGTGGGCGGTCGCTTTGGCCGCGCTGCCCCTGTTCAGCGTCGCAGCCTTCGGTATCGCCCCGCAAACCCAGACCGAAACCGTGGAAATCCGCAACGTGTCGGCAGACCTGCCGTTGCCGACCGGTCTCCAGCCTCTCGCGAGCACCGAGGACGGCTTTTGGCAGGAAGTGCGCATCCAGCGCGGCGACACCGTGGCCAGTCTGCTTGCTCGGCTGGGCGTCAATGACACCGCCGCCCTCGCCTTCCTGCGCAGCACCCCCTCCGCCCGCGCCATCCACCAGTTGAAACCGGGCAAAACCATACGCGCTCAAACCAATTCGCACGGCGAGTTATTGACGCTGCAATATCTGGCCAGCGAGAGCGACATGCTGGTGGTGGAAAAATCGGATTCCGGGTTCAAGGCGGGCGAATTGCCACTGGATCTGGAAACCCATACCGAAATGAAATCGGGCGAGATCAAAAGTTCGCTGTTCGCGGCCACTGATGCCGCCGGCCTGCCCGATAACATCGCCGTCCAGATCGCCGACGTGTTTTCCAGTGACATCGACTTCCACCGCGACCTGCGCCGCGGCGACAAATTCACCGTGGTTTACGAAACCTATTATAACAACGGCGAACTGGTCAAAACCGGCCGCATTCTTGCCGCCGAGTTCGTCAACGACAACCACGCCTACCAGGCCCTCTATTTCGAGGATCAGGATGGCCACCGTGGCTATTATTCCCCGGACGGCAAAAGCCTGCGCAAGGCATTCCTGCGCTCGCCGATCGAATTCTCGCGCATCAGTTCCGGCTTCAGCAATTCGCGCTTCCACCCGGTGCTGAACAAATGGCGCGCGCACAAGGGCGTGGATTATGCCGCCCCCATCGGCACCCGCGTGAAAGTGACCGGCAACGGCACCGTTTCTTTCGTGGGCAAGCAAGGCGGTTACGGCAACGCCATCATCGTCCAGCACCCGAACGGCTACAGCACGGTTTACGGTCACCTATCCGCCTTCACCAAAGGGTTGCGCCCCGGCCAGCGCGTGGCGCAAGGCGACGTGATCGGCTTCGTGGGCATGACCGGCCTCGCTTCCGGCCCGCACCTGCACTATGAATTCCGCGTCAACGGCGTGCAACGCGACCCCTTGCGCATCGTCATGCCGCCGGCGGCGCCGATTACTGCCGAGGTCAGGCCGCTGTTCGAGCAGCACGCCCAGCCGCTGATGCAGCAACTGTCCCTGCTGCGCGACACCAACCTGATCCGCTTTGACTAACCCCCAAGCCAAGCCGGGCTACTGGGTCGGGCTGATGTCCGGCACCAGCTTGGACGGCATCGACGCCGTGCTCGCCGACTTCGGCCGCGTGTCTCCGCTGGTGAGCAGTTACTATCAACCTTATCCTGCTGCCTTGCGGGAGCGCATCCTTGCCCTGCATGCGCCGGGACAGAACGAATTGCACCTCGCGGCGGTACTCGCCAACGACCTTTCCCGCGCCTATGCGGCGGCGATGAACGCCCTGTTGCAACTGGCCGGCGTTGACGCCCGCGCCATCGCCGCCATCGGTTGTCACGGCCAGACCATACGCCACCGCCCCGATCTCGGCTACACGCTGCAACTGGTCAACGGCGCCCTGCTCGCCGAGCTCACCGGCATCCGGGTAGTATGCGATTTCCGCAGCCGCGATATCGCGGCCGGCGGCGAAGGCGCCCCGCTGGTGCCCGCCTTTCATCAAGCCATGTTCCAGCACCCCGATTGCTCGCGCGTCATCGTCAATATCGGCGGCATCGCCAATCTCACCATTTTGCCGGTCAGTAAAAAAGTGCTGGGGTTCGATTGTGGGCCGGGCAATTTGCTGATGGATGCCTGGATCAAGCGGCATCGCGGTCTGGACTATGATGCCAACGGCGACTGGGCGCAGAGTGGGACTGCCATCCCCACCTTGCTGCATGCCCTGCTGAGCCATGAATATTTCGACCGGCCGCCGCCCAAAAGCACCGGGCGCGACTTGTTTCACCTGGAATGGCTGGAAAAATTTTTATCGGGCAGTGAAGCCCCGGAGGACGTGCAGGCCACCTTGCTGGAACTGACCGCCGAAACGATCGCCCGGGCGGTACGCAATTATTGCGGCGACGCGCGGGAAGTCTATCTGTGCGGAGGGGGGGCGCGCAACCGGGCATTGACCGAACGCCTGCGCGCATTGCTGGCGGACATGAAAACCGGCGTCACCGAAGAACTCGGCATCAACGCCGACTGGCTGGAAGCGCTTGCCTTCGCCTGGCTGGCGCAACGCACCTTGGCGGGGGAAACCGGCAACCTACCGGACGTCACCGGCGCGCTCGGGCCACGGGTGCTCGGCGCCATATACCCCGCCTGACCGGCCTCACGAGAAGGCCGGCCACACGCTTCAAGCCCTTATGCCGAGAATGACGACCCGCAGCCGCAGGTGGAGGTGGCGTTGGGGTTCTTGATGACGAACTGCGCGCCTTCCAGCCCTTCCTGGTAGTCGATTTCCGCGCCCACCAGGTACTGGTAGCTCATCGAGTCGATCAACAGGGTGACGCCGCCTTTTTCCATGCTGGTGTCATCGTCGTTCACCACATCGTCAAAGGTGAATCCATACTGGAAGCCGGAGCAGCCGCCGCCGGTAACGAACACCCGCAGCTTCAGGTCGGGGTTGCCCTCCTCCTCGATCAATTCCTTCACCTTGTTAGCCGCGCTGTCGGTAAAAACCAGCGGCGCCAGCATTTCTGTCATTGCATTCATGTTTCACTCCTCAATATCGAGCGCCCATTATCCCCGTTGCCCGCGACCCCGGTCAACCTTGCTCATGGCGCGGGTTTGAACGCCACCACCTTATCGGATTTCTCGCTGTCCAGGTTCACCAGCCGGCCCTGCACGATCGCGCCAAGATGGACTTCCAGGGTCTGGTAGCACACATCGCCTGTGACCCGGGCTTTCGATTGAAGTTCCAGATGCCCGGTCACGCGTATGGTGCCGTTCACCTTGCCGTTGATCACTGCATAGGAGGCCTGGATTTCGCCCTCGATGTAAGCGCGCTCGCTCATCACGAGGCTGCCCGGCTTGTCATCGACGGCGATCACGTTGCCGCGCACCTCGCCGTCCACGCGCAGCCCGCCACTGTACGTGACATCGCCGCTGACGCTGGTACCCGCCCCGATCAGGCTGTCTATCCTGCTCGGCGGCTTGTTGGCCTTCTTGCTGAACATATGACCTCCCTATAAATTAAAGCTGCTGCTCAATTTCGGCGCGGTCACGCCGTCCTGGAACACCCTGACCTGGACGCTTTTGATCACCGCTTCCGGCGCCACCCTGAAACCACCCTCGACCCGCTGGTAGAACTTGAAATGGAGTCGGTACGGCGGCGCATCGCTCTGCTCGCTGTCACCCGGCAGCAGCAGAGTCTGCGCATTCCCGTCCTGCTCGTACATCACCAGCAACTGCAAGCGTCCATGGAATTCGGCCGCGCGCTGGCTGGCCTGCAACAGGAGCAGGCGGTAACGATACTCTCCCGGCATGGCATCCGGCAACAGCTTGAAGCGGTTGACGCTCACCCCGCCCACCTTGCTGCTGGCCGGCATCAGCGTCTGGAAAAACGCCAGGTCTTCCTTCAGTTCGGCGTTTTCGTCGGTCAGCACCCTGATCTGCCTGGTCAGATCCTCGTGGGTGGCGCGCTCGATCTCAAGCTGGCGCTCGTATTTCACCAGGTCGTTGCGCGCAATCGCCAGGTCGCCGCCCAAGCCGGCATTTTCCGCGGCCAGGCGCGATATCTCCTGCCGTGCCTGGCCGCGGTCGAACCCCGCCAGCTTGCCGCCGATGTCATAAGCCGCCCAGGCAAACCCAATCACCACCGCACCCATGATGCTCAACGCCAGCCAACGCCAGTACCAAGGCACATGGGTACGCACCGTAACCTTGGGCGCGGAAATCCCGAAGCGCTGCTTGAGCCTTCTCAGCATCTCACGGCAACAGGGCTGCCTGCTTCAGCCCGGTGGTTTCCGGCAGCCCCATCATGATGTTCATGTTCTGCACCGCCTGTCCCGCCGCCCCCTTGACCAAGTTGTCGATCACCGACAACACCACCACGATGTCGCCACCCTGCGGACGGTGCACCGCCAGACGGCACACGTTCGCGCCGCGCGTCGAGCGCGTCTCCGGGTGACTGCCGGCAGGCAGCACGTCCACAAAAGGCTCGCCGGCATAGCGCTGCTCGTAAAGCTGCTGCAAATCCGCCGTGGCGACAAGTTTGGCGTATAGGGTGGCATGAATGCCGCGTATCATCGGCGTCAGGTGCGGCACGAAAGTGAGGCCGACCGGCTTACCGGACGCGCGCTCCATCCCCTGTTTGATTTCCGGCAAATGGCGATGGCCGGGCACGCCGTAGGCCTTGAAATTGTCGGCGGCCTCGGTAAACAGAAGATGTGTCTCCGCCTTGCGCCCGGCGCCGCTCACGCCGGACTTGGCATCGGCGATCAGGCCGCCGGCATCCACCACCCCCGCTTCGAGCAAGGGCAGGAAGCCCAGCTGCACCGCGGTCGGATAGCAGCCAGGATTGGCAACCAGTCGCGCCGCCTTGATTTGCTCGCGGTTCACTTCGGGCAGGCCATACACCGCCTCCCGCACCAGGTCGGGGCAGGCGTGCTGCATGCCGTACCATTTTTCCCAGACCGCCACGTCCTGGATGCGGAAGTCCGCCGCCAGGTCGATCACGCGCACGCCGGCATCGAGCAGCGCCCGCGCCTGCTGCATGGCAATGCCGTTAGGCGTGGCGAAAAACACCACGTCGCAACGATCCAGTTCCGCCTTGGCGGGATCGCTGAAGCGCAGGTCGACCTTGCCGCGCAGGCTGGAGAACATGTCGCTCACCGGCAGCCCCGCCTCGCTGCGCGAAGTGATGGCACGCAACTCCGCCTGGGGATGCGCCGCAAGCAGGCGCAGTAGTTCCACCCCCGTGTAGCCGGTGCCGCCGACAATGCCGATTTTGATCATTCCAGCTCCTTCACTGACTTCATGTTAAATCGCGATTCCGCGTTAAGCAATAAAAAAGCCGCCCACGGGCGGCTTTTTCGTTCCAGCGCGTGAAGATTAGCGCTTGGAGAACTGCTTGCGCCGGCGCGCCTTGTGCAGACCGACTTTCTTACGCTCGACCTCGCGCGCATCGCGCGTCACCAGTCCGGCCTTGCTCAGGGTGGGCTTGAGCGCGGCGTCGTAGTCGATCAGTGCGCGGGTGATGCCATGACGCACCGCACCTGCCTGGCCGGACTCACCGCCGCCGGTCACGTTGACCAGGATGTCGAAGGTATTGAGGTGATTGGTCAGTTCCAGCGGCTGGCGCACCACCATGCGGCCGGTTTCGCGCGAAAAGAACACGTCCACCGGCTTGCCGTTGACCTCGATGTTGCCCTTGCCGGGCTTGATGAACACGCGCGCTACCGCGCTCTTGCGACGACCGGTGCCGTAGTTGTATTGGACTGCCATTTTGTATCCTTGCGTATCTTTATACGTTCAAAGTCTGCGGCTGCTGCGCGCTGTGCGGATGCTCGCCGCCCTTGTAAACCTTCAGCTTCTTCAGCATGTGGCGGCCCAGCGGGCCCTTTGGCAGCATGCCGCGCACGGCTTTTTCCAGCACACGTTCGGGGTGCCTGCCTTGCAACTTGGTGAAATTGGTGCTGTAAATGCCGCCCGGGAAGCCGCTGTGGCGATGGTATTGCTTGGCCTCGGCCTTGTTGCCGGTGACACGCAGCTTGTCGGCGTTGACCACCACAATGAAGTCACCAGTATCCACGTGCGGGGTAAATTCGGGCTTGTGCTTACCGCGCAGACGGTGCGCGATCTCAGCGGCCAGGCGGCCCAACACCTTGCCGTCGGCATCGACCAGATACCAGCCGTGCACGACTTCGTGAGGTTTTGCGGAAAAGGTTTTCATCTTCGTCAACCCAGGTTACAACCGAAAGGGGCGCATTCTATGCCAGCTTGCGCCCCGCTGTCAAACCGGAAAATGGGTCGCGTGCTACAATCCGCCGCCATGAGCTGGCTAGCCGTCAATTTCCTCAGCGCCTTCCTGCTGCCGCCATTCAGCCTGCTGCTGCTTGCCGGGCTGGGGATGGCCCTGCTCAAGCGCCGGCCTGGTCTGGGCAAAGTGTTGATTGGCACGGCGCTGGCGCTGTTTTACCTGGCTGCCACCCCATTTTGTGCCGACACCCTGCTGCGCGCCATCGAGCCCGACCCGGTCGACCCGGCCGCCGTGCTGGCGCGCCCGGCCGATGCCATCGTCATCCTTGGCGGCGGCACTTACTTCAATGCGCCGGAATATCACGGCGACACCACCGGGCCGGCCACGCTGGAGCGCCTGCGCTACGGCGCACGCCTGCACCGCGCCAGCGGCAAGCCCATCCTGGTTTCCGGCGGGCGCCCCACCGGCAATGCCGTTTCCGAAGCCGCGCAAATGCAGGCGGCGCTGCAGGAAGATTTCCGGGTGCAGGTGGCGTGGCGCGAGGAAACCTCGGACAATACCCTGGAAAACGCGCGACATAGCTACGCCGTGCTAAGCGGCGCCGGCATCGGGCGCATCTACCTCGTCACCCATGCCTGGCACATGAAACGCGCACAATGGGCATTCGAACAAGCCGGGTTTGAAGTGGTGCCGGCCCCTACCCGCTACGCCACGCACCCCCCTCTCACCATCCTCGATTTCCTGCCGCGCAGCGAAGCGCTGCAAGACAGCAAATGGTTCACCAAGGAACTCATCGGCATGGTCTGGTATCGTTTAAAATCGCAGGCCGGATAACTTGAAAGGAACGACATGAAAGTGCGCGTCAAATGGGTGGAAGAAGCCAGCTTCCTCGCCACCAGCGAAAGCGGCCATGCGCTGCTGATGGACGGCCCGCCGGATTCGGGCGGGCGCAACCTCGGCCCGCGCCCGATGGAAACCATGCTGATGGGCACCGGCGGCTGCACCGCCTTCGACGTGGTGCACATCCTGAAAAAAGCGCGTCAGCCGGTAACCGACTGCGTGGTGGAAATCGACGCCGAGCGCGCCGCACAGGACCCCAAGGTGTTCACCAAAATACACTTCCATTTCACCGTCAAAGGTCAGGGACTCAACCCGGTTCAGGTCGAGCGCGCGATCAAGCTGTCGGCGGAAAAATACTGCTCGGCCTCCATCATGCTGGGGAAAACCGCACAGATTACACACGACTTCGAAATCATTGAAGCGTAGCCGTCTGAGGCCTTGCTGCGGGCGCTCCCGCCCCTCCCGCTACGCGGCTGCCGTGTCGCACCCGCCCTCCATCATGCTGGGGAAAACCGCACAGATTACACACGACTTCGAAATCATTGAAGCGTAGCCGTCTGAGGCCTTGCTGCGGGCGCTCCCGCCCCTCCCGCTACGCGGCTGCCGTGTCGCACCCGCCCTCCATCATGCTGGGGAAGACTGCCGAGATCACGCACGATTTCGAAATCGTCGAAGCGTAGAGCAAACCGCCAAGAAGAAACCACTCACCGCAGAGGACGCTGAGGACGCAGAGGTAAATTCCAATTCGGGTTTCCTCTGCGGTTAATGTCTTTACACCCAATACGCCGTACGGGTCATCACCCTGGACGCCAGTTTCATCGCCAGTTTGACCGGCGCTGGCAGTTCCGCACCGCCGTGATCGATCGCGGTAGTGGCGTGGTGGATTTCGTCCTCTTTCATTTGTTCCAAGACAACGCGGCTTTTCGCATCCTGCGCCGGCAGTCGCTGCAAGTGGCCGTCGAGATGACGTTCGACCTGGCGCTCGGTTTCGGCGAGAAAACCCAGGTTCCACTTGTCCCCGAGCGCGCCGGCCATCGCGCCGATCGCCAGCGAGCCGCCATACCATAAAGGATTGAGCAGGCTCTTGCGCCCGCCCAGTTCGGCGATACGCCGCTCGGTCCAGGCCAGGTGCTCGGTTTCCTCCCACGCCGCCTGCACCAGCGCCTTTTGTACCACCGGGTCGCGCGCCGTGATGGATTGGCCTTCGTACAACGCCTGCGCGCAGATTTCGCCGCTGTGATTGACACGCATCAAGGCGGCGGCTTCGCGCTTTTCCGCATCGCTCAGATCAGCCTCGGGCAAGTCGCCGCCCGGCATGGCGCGCAGCGTCTGCGCGGGCGTGGCCAGCGTGCGCAGCGCGCGGTCGAAATGAATGATGAATTGATCGATCATCGCTTACCTCAAGGTAGGCTCACGTCTAGTCAAAATGCATTTAACCGCGGAGGACGCTGAGGTCGCGGAAGAAACCCGGATTAGAATTTACCTCCGCGACCTCAGCGTCCTCCGCGGTTAAGCATTCCCTTCATACCCCATCTGCCGCGCCAGCAGCACCACCGGATGCAGCACTTCGATTTCGATACCCTCGGCGCGCAGGCCGTCGGCAAGGTACATCGCGCAGCCGACGTTGGAAGTCGCCAGATATTTTGCGCCGCAGATTCGCAACGCGGCCATTTTATCATCGCGCAACGCACGCGCCATCCCGGGCTGGTCGAGGAAATAGGTGCCAGCCGCGCCGCAGCACTGGTCGTTGCCCGGCAACGCCTCGATGCGCAACTGTGGAATGCGTTGCAACAGACGATAAGGCGCCGCCGCGGCGCGCTGCACGTTGCGCAAGGTGCAGGGGTCATGCACCGCGACCGCCTGCGGCAACGGCGCGATCGTCACGTTTTCCCAGCCCGACGCCGTATCGAGAAAGGCGCTGATATCCTGCACCGGCACCCTCCCCCTATCGGCAAGCTGTGCCCCGCAACCCGACACGCAACTGATCACCGCGTCCGCACCGGCAAACGCGGCCAGGTTGGCCGTTTCCAGTCGCCGCGCCGTCGCCGCGTCGCCCTCATGCCGGTGCAGCGCGCCGCAACAGGTTTGCGTACGCGGCACACGCACCGTATAACCGAGTTGGCTGAGCACATGGATCGCCGCATCCAGCGTGGCCGCATCGGTGAGGCGTGCCACACAACCAAGGAACAGGGCCACCCCGCCGCGCGCCACGCCCTGCGCGGAATAGACTTCCTTCCAGGGATGCGTACGCGACACCTCGGGCAGCGCCCGCGCGCCCAGACGCCGCGCCAGCCGCAGCAATGGCGCCAATCTTGCCAGCAGGGCGGGGCGGGTGAGCGCACGCATGAGCAGGGAGCGGCGCAGCCGCTTACCCCATGCAGCGCCCTCCCCCCTTCCCCCTCTCCCGGAAGGAGAGGGGTGGGTCAATCCTCCACCTCCCATTCTCTCTGCCCCGCCCCGCAAGCCGGCAAATTCCGCGCGCACGCCGTCCACCAGCGCACCATACGCCACCCCGTTGGGGCAGGCGCGCTCGCAGGCGCGGCAGGTCAGGCAGGCGTCGATGTGCTGGAAGAAACGCGCGTTGGCCGGGATGCGCCGCTCCAGCACGCCGCGCATCAGCATGATGCGCCCGCGCGGCGAATCCGCCTCGGACTGCGTCTTGCGGTAAGTCGGGCAATGCGGCAGGCACAGGCCGCAGGCGACGCAGCGGCCACTGATTTCAAGCAAGCGCGGGGAAGGCAAATCGTTGAGTTGCATGGTGCAAGCATACACCAAGCGCTGAAATAGCCATAAAAAACGGGCGCCCGAAGGCGCCCGTTTCAAACTTCGCGTATCGGTAAACCGATGCTTAGAAGCTGTGCTTCAGGCCGAACGACCAGGCGGACGGATCGGCATCGTTGCCCAACACAGCAGTACCACCGGTAGAACCGGCAGTGGTCAGGCCATTGGCTGCATTGGTGTCATTGCTCAGCTTGGTGTACAGGGCATAGAAGCCGGTACGCTTGCTGAAGCTGTGGTCATAGCCAATCGAAACCTGCTTGGCACCAGTGTTAGCACCTGCGCCGACCACGTTACCTGCTAGGTTGTTGTTACCTGCGTTGGTATAAGCCAGCTTGACCGCATCGCTGCCGAAGCTGTATTTACCAGCCAGATACCAGCTTCTGTGGCCGAAACAGTCTTGACCAGCCGCACCACCGCAAGCTGCGCCGAGATCATCGCTGGTTTTTTCATAAACGATGTCGCCCTCGAACGCATCCATTTTGTAGCTGGCACCCAGTTTCCATGCTTTTTCATTGGTGTTGGCGGTACCGGCCAATAGACCTGTACCCGCAGAGCCAAAGTCGTTGGCCTGATAAGCCAGGGTGGCGTAGAGCGGGCCCGCCTCGTACATGCCGGCCAGCGACCATGCAGAACCTTTAGTCTGGGTGCTCAGGCTTGCGGCTTCAGCACCTGCCACATAGGCCACCGCCGCGCTGAAACCGCCCATGTTCGGGCTGATGTAGGCAACGGTGTCGGGAGTGCGAAGGTCAAAACCAACGCCACCACCCGTACCCATCAGGCTACGGTTGTCCGCAATGGTGTCGGCAAACTGATCCAGGTTGCGGGTGGACAGCTTGTACGGCGTGTCATGACGACCCAATACCAGGGTACCCCAGTCCTTGCCGGACAGGCCGGCGAAGGTGTTGCGGGTGCCCAGCGTATTCGTGTTTGCACCAGCACCGGTATCACCATCGATGTCCACCGTGCTTTCCACTTGCCACACGGCGGACAGGCCGCCGCCCAGGTCTTCGCTGCCCTTCAGGCCGATGCGCGAAGCATTGCTGGACACCTTGTTGGTACGGGTACCCTGAGTACCGGTAATGTTACCGTTATCTACCATGTCATATGACACGTTGGCCTGACCGTACAGGGTCACGTTGCCGCTGTCAGCCATTGCGGGGGCGGCGAACGCGCCGGCCACCGCCAAAGCAATCAAACTCTTTTTCATGAATTTCTCCTCAGTTGTATGGGTTCTTCCCAATCACCTCTCTCTTACGAGAAGCTGGACGGATTCTCTCAAGGCGTCAAAAGGCGCGGCAAGCGTTTTGTTGGATTGTTGGCTGGATTGGGGGGAAACTGTTGCGTATTTGCAACACCATTCACAAGACAGGCCTTCACCGCAGAGGACACGGAGGACGCAGAGGAAAACCCAACGATATCTATGCTGACTGGACTGATTCCTCAATTAGATGCGAGGAATAGGCATTTTTCTTATTTTTTGATTTTGAATGCCTCTGCGTCCTCCGTGTCCTCTGCGGTAATGCCTTTCAAACAAACAACCGCGCCAGTTCGACGCCCGGATCGGGCGCGCGCATGAACGCTTCGCCGACCAGGAAGGCATGCACGCCGTTGCCACGCATCAGCGCGACGTCCGACGGCGCGAGGATGCCACTTTCGGTTACCACGATTTTGTCGCGCGGGATACGCGGCAGCAGTTGCAGCGTGGTGTCCAGGCTCACCGAGAAGCTGCGCAGGTTGCGGTTGTTGATGCCGAGCAGCGGCGTGTCCAGTTGCAGCGCCAGTTCCAGCTCGTCGGCATCGTGCACTTCCACCAGCACCGCCATGCCCAGTTCGTGCGCGATGATTTCGAGCTCGCGCATGCGCGACAAGTCCAGCGCCGCGACGATGAGCAGAATGCAATCCGCCCCCAGCGCGCGCGCTTCGTAGACCTGGTAGGGGTCTATCATGAAATCCTTGCGCAACACCGGCAGCGCGCACGCCGCGCGCGCTTGCTGCAAATACTCCGGCGCGCCCTGGAAGAACTGCCGGTCGGTGAGCACCGACAGGCACGCCGCGCCGTGTTGCGCGTAGCTTGCGGCAATCGCGGCCGGATCGAAATTTTCGCGCAACACCCCCTTGCTCGGGCTGGCTTTTTTGATCTCGGCGATCACCGCCGCCCGGCCGGCCGCGATCCTGGCACGGATCGCACCGGCGAAATCGCGCCGCGCGTGCATGGCCGCCGCTTCGGCACGCAAGACGGCGAGCGGCTTGGCGGCCTGGGCGACGGCGACTTCCTCGGCTTTGACCGCGAGAATTTTTTTCAGGATGTCGGACATGACAAGCTAACCGCAGAGGCGCGGAGGCGCAGAGGGTTCAATGAAATTATTTACAATGCGCTTGATCCCTTGCCTCATCACATCAACATTGAAATTAAGCAACAACCCCACCGATCGCTTGTAAAGCTTCAGATAAGTAAGCAGCTGCGCCTCGTGAACAGGCAAAATGCGCTCAACAGTCTTAAGTTCAACTATTACCAAATCCTCGACAACGATGTCCATAACATAGCCGCAGTCCAGCTTGCTCCCCTTATATTCAACGGGAAGCGTTACCTGCCTTTTAAATCGGATGCCGCCTAGCTCCATTTCCCGAGAGAGGCACTGCTCATAAGCCGATTCAAGCAGCCCTGGGCCAATCGCCTTATGGACATCAATCGCACAACCGATAATCCTATCGGTCAATTCATTTATTCTCTGCGCCTCCGCGCCTCTGCGGTTCATGGTTTTTTGAACTGCCCGGAAAACTCAACGAGTTGATCGAGCTTGGCGCGCGCGGCGCCGCTGGCGAGCACTTGCAATGCGAGCTTAACCCCGGCTTCCAAGGTATCCGCGCGGCCGGCGACGTAGATCGCCGCGCCGGCATTGAGTGCGACGATGTCGCGCGCAGGGCCGGCTTCGTTGGCGAGCGCCTTGAGCAGCATGGCCTTGGCCTCGTCCGCATTGGTAACCTTCAGCACGCCGATCGGCACCGCCTCGAAACCGAAGCGGCGCGGGTGCAGCATGTATTCGCTCACCTTGCCGTCCTTGAGTTCGGCGACATGGGTATCGGCGCCGATGGAAATCTCGTCCATGCCGTCGGCGCCGTGCACCACCAGCACGTGGCGGCTGCCGAGACGCGCCAGCACCTGCGCCAGCTTGCCGACCAGGTCGCGGTGGAACACGCCCATCACCTGGTTCTGCGCGCCGGCCGGATTGGTGAGCGGCCCCAGCAGGTTGAACAGGGTGCGCACCCCCAGCTCGCGCCGCACCGGCGCGGCATGGCGCATCGCGCTGTGATGGTTGGGCGCGAACATGAAGCCGACGCCGACCTCCACCACCGCCTGCGCCACCTGTTCCGGCGTCAGGTTGACGTTGACGCCCAGCGCCTCCAGCACGTCGGCGCTGCCGCATGAACTCGACACCGAACGACCGCCATGCTTGGCGATTTTCGCGCCCGCCGCCGCCGCGACGATGGCCGAGGCAGTGGAAACGTTGAAGGTGTGCGCACCGTCGCCGCCGGTGCCACAGGTGTCAACCAGATGGTCGCTGAGCGGCACCTTGACCTTGGTGGACAGTGCACGCATCACTTCGGCGGCGGCGGCCAGCTCTTCCACCGTCTCGCCCTTGCAGCGCAGCGCGATGAGGATGCCGGCGATCTGCACCGGGGTCAGCTCGCCGCCCATGATCTGCTGCATCACGGACAACATTTCTTCGCGCGACAGGTCGCGCCTCTCGATCAAGGCGGTCAAGGCAGCCTGGGGGGTCATCAAAAACTCCAGAGATAATTGGAATTAGCAGGTCTCCCCGCCCCCGATGGGCGGGGAACAAGGGGAGGGTGAAATATCACCACCACCCTCTCCCCTATCCTCCCCCATCAAGGGAGAGGGGTTTGAGGAAATTCGCCAGCATGGCGTGGCCATGCTCGGTCAGCACCGATTCGGGATGGAACTGCACGCCTTCCACCGCCAGCGTCTTGTGGCGCACACCCATGATCTCGCCGTCGTCGGTCCACGCGGTGATTTCCAGGCAATCCGGCAGGCTTTCCTTCTCGATCACCAGCGAATGGTAGCGTGTCGCGGTGAACGGGTTGGGCAGGCCGCGGAACACGCCGACGTCACGGTGGTGTATCTGCGAAGTCTTGCCGTGCATGAGCTGCTTGGCGTGGACGATCCTGCCGCCGAACGCCTGGCCTATGCTCTGGTGTCCCAGACACACGCCCAGGATGGGAAGCTGCCCGGCAAAGCGCTTTATCAGCGGCACCGACACGCCCGCCTCGTTGGGCGTGCACGGCCCCGGCGAAATCACGATGTGGTCGGGTTTGGCTGCGGCGATTTCATCCAGGGTGATTTCGTCGTTGCGATATACCCGCACCTCCTCGCCCAGCTCGCCGAAGTACTGCACCAGGTTGTAGGTAAAGGAGTCGTAGTTGTCGATCATCAGCAGCATGGCTACGCTTTCTGGTACAGCTCCGCGCCACGGCTGACGAACTCGACCGCCTTCTGTTCCATGCCGCGCGCCAGCGCCTCGCCTTCTGCCACGCCCTGGCTGGCGGCGTAATCGCGCACGTCCTGGGTGATCTTCATCGAGCAGAAGTGCGGGCCGCACATCGAGCAGAAATGCGCCACCTTGGCCGAATCCCTGGGCAGGGTTTCGTCGTGGAATTCGCGCGCCTTGTCCGGGTCGAGCGAGAGACTGAACTGGTCATCCCAGCGGAATTCGAAGCGCGCCTTGGAAAGCGCGTTGTCGCGCACCTGCGCACCGGGATGGCCCTTGGCCAGGTCGGCGGCGTGCGCGGCGATCTTGTAGGCGATGATACCGTCCTTGACGTCGTTTTTGTCGGGCAACCCCAAATGTTCCTTGGGTGTGACGTAGCACAGCATGGCGGTGCCGTACCAACCTATCATCGCCGCACCGATCGCGCTGGTGATATGGTCGTAGCCCGGCGCAATGTCGGTGGTAAGCGGCCCCAGCGTGTAGAACGGCGCCTCGTGACACAGTTCGAGCTGCAGCTCCATGTTCTCCTTGATCATGTGCATGGGCACGTGCCCCGGCCCTTCGATCATGGTCTGCACGTCGTGCTTCCAGGCGATCTGCGTCAGTTCGCCCAGCGTCTTCAGTTCGGCAAACTGCGCCTCGTCGTTGGCGTCATAGAGCGAGCCGGGGCGCAGACCGTCGCCCAGGCTGAAGGAGACGTCGTAGGCCTTCATGATCTCGCAGATTTCCTCGAAATGGGTGTAAAGGAAATTCTCCCGGTGGTGCGCCAGACACCACTTGGCCAGGATGGATCCGCCGCGCGAAACGATGCCGGTCATGCGTTTGGCGGTCAGCGGAATGTAGGCCAGGCGCACGCCGGCGTGAATGGTGAAATAGTCCACGCCCTGCTCGGCCTGCTCTACCAGGGTGTCGCGGAACAGCTCCCAGGTCAGCTCCTCGGCGCGGCCGTCGACCTTTTCCAGCGCCTGGTAGATGGGCACGGTACCGATCGGTACCGGCGAGTTGCGCACGATCCACTCGCGCGTTTCGTGGATGTTTTTGCCGGTGGACAGATCCATCACCGTATCGCCGCCCCAGCGGATCGCCCAGGTCATTTTCTCGACTTCCTCCTGGATGCTGGAAGCGAGCGCGGAATTGCCGATGTTTGCGTTGATCTTCACCAGGAAGTTGCGGCCGATGATCATCGGTTCCAGTTCCGGGTGGTTGATGTTGGCCGGGATGATAGCGCGGCCGCGCGCCACTTCGTCGCGCACGAATTCCGGCGTAATCACCGGCGGGATCGCCGCGCCAAAATGCTGCCCGGGATGCTGACGGGTGAGCAGTTCTCCCAGCCCCTCGCGCTTCTGATTCTCGCGGATGGCGACGAATTCCATTTCCGGCGTAACGATACCGCGACGCGCGTAGTGCATCTGCGTCACGTTCGCACCCGCCTTGGCGCGGCGCGGCGCACGGCGCAGTTCGAAGCGCATCAGCGCCAGCGCCGGATCGTGCAACCGTGCCGCGCCGTACGTCGAAGTCGGCCCGTCCAATTGTTCGCTATCGCCGCGTGCGGCTATCCATGCCTCGCGCAGCGGCGCCAGCCCCTTGCGGATATCGATCTGCGCGGCAGGGTCGGTATAAGGTCCGGAAGTGTCATACACGCAAATCGGCGGATTGGTTTCGACATCGCGCGCAGCGGGGGTGTCGCCCTGCGAAATTTCGCGCATCGGTACACGCAGGTCGGGCAACGAGCCCTGCACGTAAACCTTGCGCGAATGCGGCAAGGGCTGCACCGCCGCGGCATCGACATGCGCGGCCTGGCTCAGGAATTTCGGATTAGCATTCATGGCAACTCCTTGGCGGCAGATAAAGCAAGGAGCATAGTCGCATCCACGCTTCCCTACGGCGGCATTACCCGCTCAGGTTCAAAGGGTGTTTCTCACCCGCCGAAGGTATGGCAATTCGACAGGACCCCTAACGCAAGGTGTCACGCTACTGGAATTGTGGAATAATTGCAAGGCAGCTTACGCAGTAACGCAGATGAAACAGGGGGATGCAAGTGGTTAATCTGGAACAGGCACGCTTCAACATGGTCGAGCAGCAAATCCGCCCGTGGGATGTGCTCGACCCCGACGTGCTCAATTTGCTGTTCGACGTGCACCGCGAGGACTTCGTCCCGGAAGCAGCGCGTGCGCTGGCTTTCGTCGACATGGAAATCCCGCTCGGCCACGGCGAGTTCATGCTGGCGCCGAAAACCGAGGCGCGCATCCTGCAGGAGCTGGCCGTCAAGGGCAGCGACAAGATACTCGAAGTCGGCACCGGCAGCGGCTACCTCACCGCGCTGCTTGCCAGCCGGGGACGCCATGTTTACAGCGTCGAGATCGTGCCCGAATTTTCCAATGACGCCGCGCGCAAATTGCGCGACCACGGCATCAACAACGTCACGCTGGAAATCGGCGATGCCGCACAGGGATGGGATCACCACGGCAGCTATGATGTGATCGTGCTTACCGGCTCCACGCCGGTACTGCCGGAAACTTTCCAGCGCTGCCTCAATCCGGGCGGGCGCCTGTTCGCGGTGGTGGGCGAGGCGCCGGTGATGCAGGCCAGATTGATCACTTGCGCGGCAGCGGGCGCATACCGCTCGGTCGGCCTGTTCGAGACCTGCATCCCCGCGCTGCGCAACGCCATGCAGCCGCAACGTTTTGTATTCTAGTATTCCAGTCCGGGAGTGAATATGCGTAGCGCGATCCTGTTTGGCCTGTTGTTGGGCGGCACGGCCAACGCCGCCGACCTGATGCAGATATACCGTGACGCGCAAAGCCAGGACGCGGTGTTTTCCTCCGCACGCGCCGCGCACCTGGCCGGGCAGGAGAAGGAAATTCAGGGACGTTCCGGCCTGCTGCCCAGCGTCAGCCTGAGCGCCAACACCACCTACAACGACCAGGACACCCAGTACCGCAGCAGCACCACCACCCTGCAGGGCGGCACGCGCAGGTACAATAGCAACGGCTACACGGTGTCGCTGGCACAGCCGCTCTATCGCAAGCAGAACTTCGCCCAATACCAGCAAGGCAGGCTGCAAACCCAGCAGGCAGAGGCGATATTCCAGGCCGCCAAACAGGACCTGATCCTGCGCGTTGCGGGCGCCTACTTCGACGTGCTGCTGGCACAGGACAACGTCGAACTGGCCACCGCGCAAAAGGCCGCGATCGGCGAACAGCTCGCCCAGGCCAAGCGCAACTTCGAGGTCGGCACCGCCACGATCACCGACACTCACGAAGCGCAGGCGCGCTATGACCTGGTGAGCGCGCAGGAAATCGTGGCGCAGAACGACCTGGAGATCAAGAAGCGCGCGTTGCAGCAAATCGTCGGTGCCATGCCGGACGCTCTGGCGCCGCTGGGCAAACATTTCAGCCTGAGCCTGCCCGACCCCGACAACATCGACGACTGGGTGGGGCGCGCCGAACAAGCCAGTCCGCAGGTGCAAATCCAGCAGGCCAACTTCGAGCTGGCCAGCGAAGAAATCGCGCGCAACCGGGGCAACGAATATCCCACCTTGGACGCAGTCGCCTCCTATGGCAAGAGCTCGGTGGGCGCCAGCACTTTCGGCGCCGGCAGCGACACCACCAGCAAGAGCGTAGGTCTGCAACTCAACATCCCCCTGTTCCAGGGTGGCAACCTGTCCTCGAAAGTGCGTGAAGCGGTGGCCAACGAGGAGAAGGCGCGCCAGGACCTGGAGGCTGCGCGCCGCAAGGCCGCGCTCGATGCGCGCCAAGCTTATCTCGGCGTCACCAGCGGCAATGCGCAGGTCAACGCGCTCGGGCAGGCGCTGGTTTCCAGCCAGAGCTCGCTCGATTCCACCAAGCTCGGCCAGGAAGTCGGCGTGCGCACCGGCGTCGACGTGCTCAACGCGCAACAGCAGCTCTACAGCGCCAAGCGCGACCTGTCGCAGGCGCGTTACACCTACATCATCAACCTGCTGAAACTGGAAGCCGCCGTGGGCCAGCTCGACGAGACAGACCTGGCGCGCGTCAATACCTGGTTAGGTAACGACGGCACCCCCCAAAACTGATCAAAACCGAACCAGTCGCAACGCCGTCTCGGTGGCGCCGCGGTGCGCCTGACTGAAGGCCAGCGCCGCTTTCCCCATCTCCCTGCGCTTGCCGTCATCGCGCAGCAGTTCCGCCGCCGCATCCAGCACCGCCACGACGTCGCCGCACTGCCGCGCCGCGCCCGCCGCCAGCGCCAGGCGCACCGCTTCGGCAAAATTGTAGGTATGCGGGCCGAGCAGCACCGGCTTGCCGACCGCGCAGGCCTCGATCAGGTTCTGCCCGCCATAAGACAGCAGACTGCCGCCGACGATGGCAACGTCGCACGCGGCATAATAGGCGAACAATTCGCCCATGCTGTCGCCCAGCACCACGCGCGTCGAAGCATCGATCGGCCGCCCCTCGCTGCGGCGCTGGCAGGCGACACCGCGCCTGCCCAGCAATTGCGCGACTTCATCGAAGCGCTGCGGATGGCGCGGCACCAGCACCAGCAGCGTATCGCCCAGTTCACGCGCGCCCAGCGCATCCAACAACAGCGCTTCCTCGCCCTCGCGCGTGCTCGCCGCAAGCAGCACCGGCCGCGTACCGAAGGAAGCGCGCAGCTTTTCCCCCAATGCAAACTGTTGCGGCGGCGGCGTGATGTCGAATTTCAGGTTGCCCATCACCTCCACCTGGCGCGCGCCCAGGCCGAGCAGTCTTTCCCTGTCGTCCTCGCTTTGCGCAGCGATGCCGGCCAATTCGTTCAGCGCGTCAGCGGTGAGGCTGGCGAAGCGCGCGTAGCCCGCCGCCGATTTCTCCGACAGGCGTGCGTTCACCAGGTAAAGCGGCACCTGCGACCGCCTGCATTCGTGGATCAGGTTGAACCACAGCTCGGTTTCCATCAACACCCCCGCCGCAGGACGGTAGTGGCGCAGAAAGCGCCGTAGCGCGAAGGGGAAATCGTAAGGCAGGTAGCAACGCAGCACGTCGGCGCCGAACAGTTGTTCGCCGGTATCGCGCCCGGTCGGCGTCATGTGGGTGAGCAATATCCGGTGCTGCGGATATTTTTCGCGCAGCGCCTTGACAAGCGGCAACGCGGCGCGCGTCTCTCCTACCGACACCGCGTGCAGCCAGATCAACGGCCGTTGCGGTGCGCCGGCATAAAATCCGAAGCGCTCGCCGACATGGCGCAAATATTCCGGCTGCTTGCGCGCGCGCCAGAACAGGCGCAGCACGATCCACGGCAGCAGCAGCCACAGAATCAGGGTGTACAGCCACCTCATGCGCCCAGTCTTTCCAACACAGCCAGCACCTGCTGCACCTGTGGCATATAACCGATGCCGCCCAGGTTGGCGGCGCGCGCCGCGCCGTAAATGCCGGTCGCGGCCGGATTGGTGGCGCAGTAGATACCGGCCGTCGCCACGCCGAGTGCCGCCGCCAGATGTGTAAGGCCGGTGTCCACCCCGACCACCGCGCGTGCGCCGGCGAGCAGGCCGGCCACGGCACGCAGGTCCAGTTGCGGCGCCACCACCGCGCCCGGAATCTTCCCGGCCAAACGTGTGCTGCGTTCGCGCTCGGCGGTGCTGCCCCAAGGCAGCACGCAAGCCCAACCGCGCCGTGCGAATTGACCGCCCAGTTCCACCCAGGACTCTTCATGCCACAACTTGTAATCCCCGCTGCTGGCGTGCAGCAACACCGCATACGGTTGCGGCGGTAGCCACGCCGGCGCGACAACGTCCACCACGATGCCGTAATCGGGTCCGCCTTCCACCTGGTAAGCCAGTGCCTGCGCGGCAAGCTGCCGGTTGCGCTCCACCGCATGCTGCATGGATGGCACCACATAGGTGCGTTGGTAGAAGCGCGCCGCGAACGACTCGCGCGCGCTTGCCTTGTCGTAACCGCAGCGCACCCCGCGCGCCAGGCCGGCGATCAATGCGCTCTTGACCAGTCCCTGAGTGTCGATGACGCAATCGTAGGTTTCGGCCTGCAGCAGCTCCTTGAAGGCATGCATCTCGTGCCAGGTGCCGCCACCCCACAAATTCCGGCGCCAGCGCCGCACCGCCACCGGCAGCACGTTGCGCACGCCGGGATGCAGCGCAGGAACAGCCGCGAAATTCTCTTCCACCACCCAGTCGATTCGCGCTTGAGGAAATTTGCGGCGGATGTCGCTCACCACCGGCAGGTTGTGGATGACGTCGCCCAGCGATGAGGTTTTAACCAACAGGATTTTCATGTCGGGCGTAGCCTACACTGAAACCCGCTTTGCGCATAGAATAGCGGCTGTTCGTCATTCCGTTTTTTCCATTTCATGATTTTAGTCACCGGTGGCGCCGGATTTATAGGCTCAAACTTCGTGATCGACTGGCTGAGGCTGGATTGCGGCCCGGTGATCAACCTCGACAAACTCACCTATGCCGGCAACCTGCACAACCTTGACGCGCTGCGCAACCATGCACGCCATCACTTCGTGGAGGGCGACATCGGCGATGCCACCCTGCTGGAGGCGCTGCTGCGTCAGCACCGGCCGCGCGCGGTGGTCAACTTCGCCGCGGAAAGCCACGTCGACCGCTCCATCCACGGCCCCGAGGATTTCATCCAGACCAACGTGGTCGGCACTTTCCATCTGCTGCAAGCGGTGCGCAGCTACTGGAACGAACTGACGCAGCCGCAAAAAGACGGCTTCCGTTTCCTGCACGTTTCCACCGACGAAGTGTACGGCTCGCTCGGCCCCGCCGATCCCGCCTTCAGCGAGACCACGCCGTACGCGCCCAACAGCCCCTACTCTGCGTCCAAAGCGGCATCCGACCACCTGGTGCGTGCCTACCACCACACCTACGGCCTGCCCACGCTGGTCACCAACTGTTCCAACAACTACGGGCCCTACCAGTTTCCGGAGAAATTGATCCCGCTGGTGATCCTCAACGCGCTGCAGGGCAAGCCGCTGCCTGTGTACGGCGACGGCAGCAACGTGCGCGACTGGCTCTACGTCGCCGACCATTGCGCCGCGTTGCGCCTGGTGCTGGAGCAGGGCAGGCCGGGCGAGACCTACAACATCGGTGGCGTCAACGAAAAAACCAATCTCGAAGTGGTGCATTCGATCTGCGCGCTGCTCGACGAACTGCGCCCGGCGCCGGCGCCGCATGCCGAACTGATCCGTTTCGTCACCGACCGCCCTGGCCACGACCGCCGTTACGCCATCGACATCGGCAAGATCAAGCGCGAACTGGGCTGGCAGCCGCATGAGGATTTCGCCTCCGGCCTGCGCAAGACCGTGACCTGGTACCTCGAACACGGGGAGTGGGTAGAGAACGTCCAGACCGGGCAGTACCGCAACTGGCTGGCGAAAAATTACGCGCACAGGGAACACGGGGGGACGACATGAAAGGCATCATCCTCGCCGGCGGTTCCGGCAGCCGGCTGTATCCGCTGACCCACGCGGTCTCCAAGCAGCTGCTGCCGGTGTACGACAAGCCGATGATCTACTACCCGCTGACCACGCTGATGCTGGCCGGCATCCGCGACATTCTGGTGATCTCGACGCCGCACGACACGCCACGCTTCGAACAGCTGCTGGGCGACGGCGCGCAATGGGGGATCAACCTCTCCTACGCGGTGCAGCCCTCCCCCGCCGGCATCGCCCAAGCCTTCCTCATCGGCGCGCGCTTCATCGACAGCGATACATGTGCGCTGGTGCTGGGCGACAACATCTTCTACGGCCACGAACTCACCCACGACCTGCGACATGCCGCGGGCAGGGGCGAAGGCGCGACCATTTTCGCCTACCCGGTGCACGACCCGGAGCGCTACGGCGTCGCCGAACTCGACCAGAACCGCAAGGTGCTGAGCATCGAGGAAAAGCCCGGGGCGCCCAAGTCGCGTTACGCCGTCACCGGGCTGTATTTCTACGATAACCGCGTGGTCGACATCGCGCGCGCGCTCAAGCCCTCGGCGCGCGGCGAGCTGGAAATCACCGATGTCAACCGCCGCTACCTGGAAATGGGCGCGCTGGAAGCCGTGGTGCTGGGACGCGGCCACGCCTGGCTGGACACCGGCACGCACGAGTCGCTGCTGGAAGCCTCGCAGTTCATCCAGACCATAGAAAAACGCCAGGGGCTGAAAGTGGCGTGCCCGGAGGAAATTGCCTACCGCATGGGCTACATTGACGCCGCCAAGCTCGAAGCGCTGGCTGCGCGCCTGGACAGCAGCGGCTACGGCGCCTATCTGCGCACGGTGCTCTCCGACCGCATCATTTCCTGATCCCCACGCCATACCCGCGCCGGAAATGCGCATCACCTACACCAAGCTGCCGGAAGTGCTGCTGCTCCATCCCGAAGTATACGAAGACACGCGCGGCTTCGTGTTCGAAAGCTACAACGAAAAAGAATTCCTCGAGGCGACAGGGCAGGAAGTGCGCTTCATTCAGGACGTGCACTCCAGTTCGAAGCGCAACGTGCTGCGCGGCCTGCATTATCAAATCAAGCAGCCGCAGGGCAAACTGATCCGCGTCACCGCCGGCACGGTGTTCGACGTCGCGGTGGACTTGCGCAAGAGCTCGCCGCGCTTCGGCTACTGCGTCACCACGCAGCTTTCGGCGGAAGGAAAAAACCTGCTGTGGATCCCGCCCGGCTTCGCGCACGGCTTCCTGGTGCTATCGGAACGAGCCGACATCCACTACAAGGCAACCGCATATTACGCGCCACGCTTCGAACGCTGCCTCGCCTGGAACGACCCCGACCTCGCCATCGCCTGGCCGCTCGCCGGCGCTCCCATCCTGTCGGACAAGGACAGGGCCGGCGTGTTGCTGCGCGACGCCGAGGTCTATCCGTGAACATCCTGCTCCTCGGCGGCAGCGGACAGGTCGGCTGGGAATTGCGGCGCACTTTGCTGCCGCTCGGCAAGATTATCGCTCCAAACCGCGCCGAACTCGACCTGGCTGATGCCGACGCGATCCGCACGAGCGTGCGCCGTATCGCTCCCGACCTCATCGTCAACGCCGCCGCCTACACTGCGGTCGAGCAGGCGGAAAGCGAAATTGATCTCGCCATGGCGATCAACGGCACGGCGCCGGCCATCCTCGCCAAGGAAGCGGCCCGGCTGGGCGCTGCACTGGTGCACTATTCCACCGACTATGTGTTCGACGGCGCGCAGCCCACGCCTTACCGCGAGGACGACACCCCACGGCCGCTCAACGTGTACGGCGCCAGCAAGCTGGCCGGCGAGCAAGCGGTGCAGGCCGCGAGCGGTTCATACCTGATCCTGCGCACCGGCTGGGTCTATGGCAAGCGTGGCCACAACTTCCTGCGCAGCATCGCCGCGCGCGCCGCGCAGCCCCGCATCGAAGCCATCGAAATCGTCGACGATCAATACGGTGCACCGACCTGGTGCCGCCTGGTTGCCGAAACCACTGCGGCGATCCTGGCGCAGGGCGTCGCCGGCAGCGGCTGCACGGATTTCCTGACGCGACATCGCGGCATTTATCATCTCGCCGCATGCGGGCAAACCACCTGGTTCGGCTTCGCGCAGAAGATCCTGCGCGCGCTGGCGCCCGAGTGCCAACCCATCCCCATTCCCGCTACGCAATATCCCGGCAAAGCAAAGCGCCCGGCGTACTCGGTGCTGGCCTGCGACAAGCTGGAGCAGCGCTTCGGCCTCGCCCTGCCAACATGGGAAAGCGCGCTGGAGCTGTGCCTGGACGAATCATGAACGCCATCACCCTCAAACCGGAACGCGACAAGTCGCTGCGCCGCCGCCATCCTTGGATATTTTCCGGCGCCGTGGCGCGCGTCAGCGGCAAGCCCAAGGTCGGCGAAACCATCGCGGTGTATTCCGCACGAAACGAATTCCTTGCCAGCGCCGCATACAACCCGCATTCGCAAATCGTCGCGCGAGTATGGAGCTGGGGGGAAGAAGCCATCGACGCGGAATTTTTCCGTAGGCGCCTGGCGCGTGCGCTGACGCAACGCGCGGCGCTGCCAACCCTGTGCGGCCTCGAATCGGTGCGCTTGGTGCACGGCGAATCCGACGGCCTGCCCGGGCTGGTGGTGGATCGCTACCGCGACACCCTGGTGATGCAGGCGCATTCGGCCGGCGCACAGCAGTGGAAAGGCGTCATCGCCGACCTGCTGCTGGAGTTGGCCGGCGCAGCTCATATCTATGAGCGCTCCGACGCCGACGTGATGGAACTGGAAGGGCTGCCGCCGATCAGCGGTGTCTTGCGCAATGCGCCGCCGCAGCATATCGATATCAGCGAACATGGCGTAAGCTACCGCATCGACATCGCGCGGGGGCACAAGACCGGCTTCTACCTAGACCAGCGCGACAACCGCGCGCGCGTCGCGCAATACGCCGCCGGAAAAACCATGCTCAACTGTTTCTGCTACAGCGGCGGTTTCACCCTGGCCGCGCTCGCTGCCGGGGCGCAAGCGGTGGTATCGGTCGACGCTTCGGCGGCAGCGCTGGCGCTGGCGCGTGACAACATGCAGCTCAACGATTTTCCCCAGGAACGTGCCGAATGGCTGGAAGGCGACGTGTTCCAGGTGCTGCGTGGCTACCGCGACACGGGCCGGCGTTTCGACGTGATCGTGCTCGACCCGCCCAAGTTCGCGCCCACCCCCGCCAGCGCGGAACGCGCCGCGCGCGGCTACAAGGACATTAACTGGCTGGCATTCAAGCTGCTCAATCCAGGCGGCGTGCTCGCCACCTTTTCCTGCTCGGGCGGCATCAACGCAGACCTGTTCCAGAAAATCGTCGCCGGCGCGGCACTCGACGCCGATGTGGACGCGCAGATCGTGGAACGGCTGCATGCCGCAGCGGATCATCCGGTGGCACTGAATTTCCCGGAAGGGGAATATCTCAAGGGACTGATTTGCCGCGTGGCAGGATGATTTTTTAACCGCCAAGGACGCAAGGTAGAATCTGTCTTCTTAGCGAGGAGGCTGCACGTGTTTCATCCGTGAGCATCCGTGGCTTACAAGCCTTACCTTGCGTCCTTGGCGGTCGCACTGATTTTCACAGATGGGTAAAAAATGGAAAAAGATTTCTGGCTGGAGCGCTGGCAACGCGGCGAAACCGGTTTCCATCAGGACAAGGTCAATCCCTATCTGCGCCAGTACTGGCCCACGCTGAACCTGGCGCCCGACACGCTGGTGTTCGTGCCGTTGTGCGGCAAGAGCCGTGATATGTTGTGGCTGCGCGAGCAGGGGCATGCCGTGCTGGGCGTGGAGTTGAGTCCGCTCGCAGTGGAGGCGTTCTTCGCCGAGAATGAACTTGTCCCGCAGCACAGCCGCAGCCATGCATTCGACTGCTGCGAAGCAGACGGCTTTCGCCTGCTATGCGGCGATTTCTTCGACCTGGATAAAACCGATCTGGCCGGCGTGGGTGCGGTGTACGATCGCGCCTCGCTGGTGGCACTGCCGCCGGAATTGCGCAGGCGTTACGTCGAGCGCTTGCTCGCCTTGCTGCCGGCCGGCACGCCCATCCTGCTCGTCACTTTCGATTACCCGCAGCACGAGATGGCCGGTCCACCCTTCGCCGTGACGCCTGCCGAGGTGGATGCGCTGTTTGGAAACCGGGCCGCGGTAAAATTGCTCGCGCAGGAAAGCGTGCTGGAACAGAACGCGCGCTTCCGCGAGCGCGGTTTGAGCCACCTGCGGGAAAATATCTTCCTGCTCACCACCCGCGTCTGAGCCGGCATCGGACAGGTTACGGGGTGGCGCCCTGTGCCTGCCGTTCTTTGCGTTCCTTGATCTCGGCTTCGATGGCTGCCTGCGCCTTGCCCTCCTCGCCGGGGTTCACCACCATGATCTTGCCGCCCATGTACTGGTGATTGCGGCAGGCATAATAAACCTCGTTCTGGGTTTCCGCTGAAGGCCTGAAAGTGGTCGTGCCTTTATAGGTGAAGTTGTGATCGACACCCGCGGTCAGCACCGAACCGCCCCAGCCCTTGGGTTTGGTGGACAGGTAAAAATCGTGCATCACGCCGGTATCAATGCCGAAGGTGTAGGTCTTGCCGCGCACCACCACCAGCGTCTTGCCCTGCACGCCGTCCACCACGAACCCTTCCGGGCTGCCCTGGTTATAGTAGGGATGACTTGCATCCTTGAGGTCGGAGGTGACCTTGAAGTCATGATGTTGCGGGGCTTCCCCATCATCCGGCAACTGAGCGTATGCCGCGCCGGAAAGCAGTAACATGGCAAACAAACCAACCTGGTTGGAGTGAATACGTAATTTCATGATCAATGTGCCCATGGCTTCAATACAATGTGGCATTCGGTAATTATCAGGCAAAACTTCAGGCAAGGCGGTCAATAAGGAACCCACTTCAACCATGATGAATTGCAGAGTAAATTGGCGCGCCCGACAGGAGTCGAACCTGTGACCTTTGGCTTCGGAAACCAACACTCTATCCAACTGAGCTACGGGCGCATCAAGGGCGCTAAGCATAGCATTTTTCGCCAGCACACGCCTACGCCCGGCACGACACCGCTCAGCCCTGGCCGAGCATGGCCTTGATGCGCGCCAGGCGTTCGTTGCCGGCGGACTTGGTGACCACCGCCTCCTTGCCGCTGATGCGTACGTCGTCTTGCGGCAGTTCGCCAAGGAAGCGGCTCGGCAGGCATTCGAACCACTCGCCGCCGCGCTTGCGCTTTTCGCAATACGAAAGATGCAGGGTGCATTGCGCGCGCGTGATGCCGACGTACATCAGGCGCCGCTCTTCCTCGATCTGCCCGCCGTCTATCGATTCGCGGTGCGGCAGGATGCCTTCCTCTACGCCGGCGATGAACACGTGCTTGAATTCCAGCCCCTTGGCCGCGTGCAGCGTGGACAGGCGCACCGCATCGAGTTCCTCGTCGTCCCGGTTCTCCAGCATGGAGATGAGCGCCACCGTCTGGGTGAGTTCGATCAGGTTCTTGCCGTCCTCCTCGGCGCGGCGGTTGAGCCAGCCGATGAAATCCTGCACGTTGGCCCAGCGCGTTTCCGCCTGCCTGGGCTCGGCGCTGTCATACAGATAGGTTTCGTAGGCAATCGCCTTGAGCAAATCTTCCAGCACCTGCGGCGCCGGCTCGCGCTCGGCACGGAATTGCAGCCCGTTGATGAAGTTGCAGAACTCGAGCAGCGGCTCCAACTGGCGCGCTTCGAGCCGGTGCGCCAGCCCCGCCTCGAACGCTGCCGCGAACAAACTCAGGTGGCGACCGGCGGCATAACTGCCGAGTTTTTCCAGCGTCTGCGCGCCGATGCCGCGCTTGGGCGTGGTGGCGGCGCGGATGAATGCGGGGTCGTCGTCCTCGTTGGCGATCAGGCGCAGGTAGGCGACGATGTCCTTGATCTCGGCGCGCTCGAAGAACGACAGCCCGCCGCTCACCACGTAAGGCACGCGCTCGTTGCGCAGGAATTGCTCGAACAACCGCGCCTGGTGGTTGCCGCGGTACAGCACGGCGTAATCGGCAAAGCGGCCACGGTGCTCGAACTTGTGCGCCAGCAGGCGCATCACCACCGCTTCCGCCTCGCGCTCCTCGTCGCGCGCGGCGACTACCTGGATAGGATCGCCCAGGCCGAGTTCGCTCCATAGCTTCTTCTCGAACAACTTGGGGTTGTTGGCGATCAGCGTGTTGGCGGCGCGCAGGATGCGCGCCATCGAACGGTAATTCTGCTCCAGCTTCACCACCTGCAGGTTGTGGAAATCGGCCTGCAGGCGCTGCAAATTGTCGCTGCTGGCACCGCGCCAGGCATAAATCGACTGGTCGTCGTCGCCCACCGCGGTAAGGGCGCCGCGCGGCCCGGCCAGCAACTTCAGCAGCCGGTACTGGCTGGCGTTGGTGTCCTGGTATTCGTCCACCAGCAGGTAGCGCAACCTGTTCTGCCACTTGGCCAGCGTGTCCGGGTGCTGTTCAAACAAGGCCACCGGCAGGCGAATGAGATCGTCGAAATCGAGCGCCTGGTAGGCGGCCAGCGTTTCCTGGTAGGCGCGGTAAACAACAGCGGCGCGCTGGGCGATTTCATCGTAAGCGGTGAGCAACGCCTCCTGCGGAGCGATCAACGCGTTCTTCCAGCGCGAAATCTGTTGCTGGATGGCACGCGCGGTTTGCTTGTCTGCGCCCGCCGCCAGGTCACCGACGATTTGCAGGTTGTCGGCAGCATCGAGCACGGAAAAGCGCGGCTTGTAGCCGAGCAGTGCAGCTTCCTGACGCAGGATGCAGAGGCCGAGAGCGTGAAAGGTAGCCACTGTCAGGCCACGCGCCGGTCGGCCTTGCAGCAGCTTCGCCACGCGCTCCTGCATTTCGCGCGCGGCCTTGTTGGTGAAGGTGATGGCGGCGATGTTGGCGGGCGCGTAGCCGCATTCGGCAACGAGGTAGGCGATCTTGTGGGTGATGACGCGGGTCTTGCCACTGCCGGCGCCGGCCAGCACCAGCAGGGGACTGTCCAGATGGCGTACCGCCTGGCGCTGTTCTGGATTCAACTGCGACAACATAAAAGGCAAAGGCGAACAGCGTGATAAACTGAATGGGCATTTTACCACTGCCTCACTTGCTCATGGCCATCTACGCAATCGGCGACATCCAGGGCTGTTACGAAGCTTTCGAAAAGCTGCTCGCCCGCATCGCCTTCGATCCTGCCCGGGACCAGCTATGGCTGGTGGGCGACCTCGTCAACCGCGGCCCGGAATCGTTACAGACGCTGCGCCTGATCAAGTCGATGGGGAACAGCGCAGTGACCGTGCTCGGCAACCACGACCTGCACCTGCTGATGGTGGCGGAGGGTTACGCCCGTCCGCACCGGAGCGACACCCTGCACGGCATCCTCGGCGCGCCCGACCGCGACGAGCTTTTGCATTGGCTGCGCCACCAGCGCCTGTTCCATGCGGAAGACAAGTACGCCATGGTGCACGCCGGCCTGTTGCCGGCATGGGACATCACCAAAGCAGGCGAGCTGGCGCGCGAAGTCGAGCAGGCTTTGCAGGGGCCGCGCTGCCACGAATTCATGGCGCACATGTACGGCAACCAGCCCGCCGCCTGGCATGACAATCTTTCCGGCTGGGACAGACTGCGCGTGATCACCAACGCGATGACGCGCATGCGCCTGTGTTCGCCGGGTGGGGAAATGGAACTGTCGCACAAGGGCGAAGTGGAGCACGCGCCGCCCGGCTACCTGCCTTGGTTCGACGTCCCCGGCCGCGCCAGCCGCGACACTGTTCTCGTCTGCGGGCACTGGTCGGCACTGGGACTGGTGTTGCGGGAAAATCTGGTGGCGCTGGATACCGGCTGCCTGTGGGGCGGCTGCCTGTCGGCAGTGCGCCTGCAGGATCGCGCGGTGTTCCAGGTTTCCTGTGCAGGGCTGGCGGGCACCATGCACTGGGAATGACACGGGCGCGACCGTCACGCCGCCTTCATGAAATGCCTGTCGCGGATGCGCGACACTGGCAGCAGCATCAATAAATCGGCGGAGTTGAAATCGGGGTTCCATGCCGGCTCCCCGCATACATAGGCCCCCAGGCGCAAATAGCCCTTGATCAGCGGCGGCAACGATGCATCGAGTTCGCCATTCAGGGCATTGAGCGGGAGCGCATGTCGCGGGAAAACTCGATACTCGACCGGGCTCAGGTGCTCGCGCCGGATTTTGCGGTAAACACTGGCGGCATGATGCCCGCCATCCGCCATGCTGATGCTGACACAGCCGATCAGGTATTCGCAGCCGTTATTGTGCAGGTAGCCGGCCAATCCGGACCAAAGCAGGGAAATCGCCGTGCCATCGCGGTAATCCGGGTGTACGCAGGAGCGCCCTACTTCGACCATGTTCGGCCGCAGATGGCGCAAACGCACCAAGTCGAATTCGCTTTCGGAATAGAAGCCGCCGAGCTTCTTGGCCTGGGCGCTGTTGAGGATGCGGTAGGTACCCACCACTTCGTTGCTGTCGCCGTCGCGCACCAGCAGGTGCTCGCAGAACGCATCGAAAATATCGCGGTCTATCCCGGGCTGGCTCGTCACCGGCCGCGCACCCATTTCCTCGACGAACACCCGGTAGCGCAGGCGCTGCGCCTCGATCACCTCCGACATGGTGTGCGCGAACTGCACCGCATAGCGCCGGCGCGCTCCACTCTCCTTTTGTACCAGATTCAACAGCATTTTCCTCTCCTCAGTGAACATGCCGGCAAACATAAAGGAGGCAGGTGACAGGAGGATTACAGAACGATGTCGTTTTGGTGAAGAAAATGGAACGGGGGAAGCGCTCAGCGGCGCCTGTTCCTGAATTCCTTGCGGTGACGCAGGTAACCGACAGACCCCAGCCAGTCCCTGGCCTGCTCGCGGCTGATCGGGGTGATCTTGAACAGGCTGGTTTTTTCGATGACTTCTTTTTCGGAATGACAGCGCGTGCCACTGTAGAGGAACCAGTCGCCTTCCTTGGTACGGCAGCACCACTCGAATTTGCCGCGCTCGTGCGCGGTGGAATTGGTCTGCCGCCGCGCGATCACGCGGCAACCGTCACCACCCAGCTTGCGGCCATTCAGCATTTCGGTGTGCTCGCCAATGCTGCGCGTCACCGCATCGGTGATGCGCCCCACTGCGGCGCGCACCATGAACATCAGCAAACTGCCACCTATTACCACCAACGCGACCACTTCGAGCAGATGCTCGAAATGTTCATAAGATTCCGACTCCATCCCCCAGCCACTCCCTCAACCACGAGGTATATCGAGCGCGTTATTATCAGATACGCAAGGGTAAAAATAAAGCCGGGGCCACCTTAGTGGGTAACCCGCGACACGCCACCGCTGGACAGGATGCGCACGCGGTCGCCGACCTGGAAAGTTTCGCCCTCCGTCGTCGCCTGGGTGATCGCGGTGCTGCTGCCGCTGTCGAGCTTGATGATGATTTCGACGCCGGCCTGGCGCGTCGCCGCCTCCTCCACCGCCGCGCCGGCCACACCGCCCGCCACCGTGCCCAGCACCGCGCCTATGCTGCTGCCCCGGCCCTCGCCGGCGCCGCTGCCGGCGATGCCGCCGACGATCGCGCCGGCGGCGGTACCGATCTGGCTCTTGGTGCCCTCGATCTGCACCGCCCGCACCGCCTCCACCGTGCCCATGCGCACGTTCTGCTCGGAACGCGCCTGTTCGCGCGTGTAGGAACCGCTGCCCAGGCCCTGCGCGCAACCGCTCAACACCACTGCGACCGCGGCCGCTGTCATCACTATCCGTTTCATGATCTTCCTCCTGCCATGCTTATACCATGCCCTTACCACAGGCTGGCGCCAAAATGCTCCCGGTAACGCGCGCCGATCTCGTCGCGCGTGAAATGATGGTTCTGGCCGCCACGCCTGGCGATCTTCAGCGCACCCAGCAGCGAAGCCAAGCGCCCGGTTTCATCCCAGTCCATGCCCTCGGCGATGCCGTATAGCAGGCCGGCACGGTAGGCATCGCCGCAACCGGTCGGGTCGACCACACTTTCCGCCTTTACGCAGGGGATCTCGTGGCGCTTGCCTCCTGCGTAGATGTGCGAGCCCTGCGCGCCGCGCGTCACCACCAGCGCCCTGACCAGCTTGGCCAGCTCGCCTATGGGCTGGCCGGTGCGTTCCTGCATCAGCTGCGCTTCGTAGTCGTTGAAGGCAGCATACTCCGCCAGGCGCAAAAATTCGAGCAGTTCGTCGCCGCTGTACATCGGCAGCCCCTGGCCGGGATCGAACAGGAAAGGGACGCCGGCTTCGTGGAATTCGCGCGCATGCTGCAACATGCCGTCGCGGCCGTCCGGAGCGACTATGCCCAGCCTGACCCCTTTGGCATCACCGACCCGGTTTTCATGCGAAAAATTCATCGCGCCGGGATGAAAAGCTGTGATCTGGTTGTCGTCCAGGTCGGTGGTGATGAAAGCCTGCGCAGTGTAAGTGCCCGCTACCTGACGGATGTGGGACTGCTCGATTTTCAGCCGTTCCAGGTGGTAGGAATACGGCTGGTAGTCGTCGCCCACCGTCGCCATCACCAGTGGCCTGCCGCCCAGCAGCTTTAAATTATAGGCAATGTTGCCAGCACAGCCGCCGAATTCGCGGCGCATGTCCGGCACCAGGAAGGCGACATTGAGGATGTGTATCTGCTCGGGCAGGATGTGGTTCTTGAAATGGTCGTGGAATACCATGATGGTGTCGTAGGCGATCGAGCCGCAGATCAGCGTGCTCATGCCGCACCCGCCTTCCACACCAGGTCCGGCTCGCGCGCCGCCTTCACGTCGTCGAGGCGGCGCACCGGTGTGGTGTGCGGTGCGCCCTTCACCAGCGCCGCGTCGCTATGCGCCTCCTGGAGGATTTCCCTCATCGCCGCGACGAATGCATCCAGCGTCTGCCTCGACTCGGTCTCGGTCGGCTCGATCAGCAGGCATTCCGCCACCAGCATCGGGAAGTAAGTGGTGGGCGCGTGGAATCCCTTGTCGAGCAGGCGCTTGGCAAAATCCATCGCGGTAACGCCGGTTTCGTCCTTGAGCTTTTTCAGGCTGACGATGAATTCGTGGCTGGCGCGCCGCTGCGGGAACGCCACCTCGAAGCCGGCCCGGCGCAACTCGGCCATCAGGTAATTGGCATTGAGGGTGGCGAACTCGGCGACGCGGTGCATGCCGTCGCACCCCAGCATGCGCGCGTAAACGTAAGCGCGCAACAGAATACCGGCGTTGCCCATAAAGGCCGACAGGCGGCCTATGCTTTGCGGCCGGTCTTGTTCCGTCAGCCAGCGGTAGCGCCCCTCCTCGTGTGCGACGACAGGTATCGGCAAGAACGGCAGCAGGCGCTGCGACACCCCCACCGGGCCGGCGCCCGGGCCGCCGCCGCCGTGCGGCGTGGAAAAGGTCTTGTGCAGATTCATGTGGATCACGTCGAAGCCCATGTCGCCCGGCTTGACGCGGCCGAGGATGGCATTGAGGTTGGCGCCATCATAGTAAAGCAGGCCGCCGGCGTCGTGTACGATTTTCTGGATGTCCTGTATCGATTTCTCGAACACCCCCAGCGTCGACGGATTGGTCAGCATCAGCCCTGCGGTTTGCGGCCCCACGGCAACGCGCAAGGCGCCGAGGTCGACGTTGCCTTCGCGGTCGGTGGGGATTTCCTTGACCTTGTAGCCGCACATCACGGCAGTGGCCGGGTTGGTGCCGTGCGCCGCGTCCGGCACGATGATCTCGTCGCGCGCACGGTCGCCGCGCGCATCGTGGTAGGCACGTATCATCGCCACACCGGCGAATTCGCCCTGCGCACCGGCCATCGGCGTGAGGCTCACGCCGGCCATGCCGGTGACGTCCTTGAGCATTTCCTGCAATTCGAACATGCAGGCGAGGAAACCCTGGCCGGTATCTTCGGGCGCCAGCGGATGGCGCGCCAGGAACTGCGGCAACATCGCCAGACTGTTACAGGCGCGCGGGTTGTACTTCATGGTGCAGGAACCGAGCGGATAAAACTGCGTGTCGATGGAAAAATTCTTCTGCGACAGCCGCGTGTAATGGCGCACCGCGTCCATTTCCGACACCTCGGGCAGCAACGGCGCCTGCTTGCGCAGGAATTGCGCCGGGATGTCATTGACTGCGCTGACTGCCGGTGCGGCGGGGGACTGGGCCGGGCTGCGCCGCCCGGGTCGGGAAAGTTCAAAAATCAGGGCCATGATCCGTTACCAATCGCTGCCAATAAATATTCAATGCTGCACCGGCAGCCAGGTCACGGTGCCCGCAGTGAAATCCGGCACCAGGATGAACTGCTCGTCGGCGGTCAAGGCGATATCCCCCGCCAGCTCAAACTTGTGATCGTACAGCCTGGACACGGGCGGGGTCTGCGTCATGTCCACGCTCCACACCCTGCCGCCCTTCCAGTCGCTGACATAGAGCGTGCCGCGCTTGTCGCGCACGAGGCTTTCGGCGTTGCCGAAGCCGCCCATCACTTTTTCCACCTGCAAGGTTTGGAGGTCGAGCCGCAACAGGTCGCCGGTGAAAAAATCCAGCACCAGCAGGTGCCGCGCATCCTCCACCAGCAAGCCGCTCGGGCTTTTGATACGCGCATCCCGGTCTTCGCTGATGACCAGGCTGATCTCGCCGATCGGGCTGATCTTGAAAATCGCGCCGCCGCCACCATGCTCGATGTCGCCGGTATCGGACACGTACAGGTTACCCGCCGCGTCGGCGGCCAGGTCATGCAGGAACTGGGGCTCACGCGGGAATTCCGAGACCGTGGCATGCTCTGTCTTGCGGCCGCGATGGTTGATTTTGTAAACGTGGTCGCCGTCGGCGACAAACACGTAATTCCTGTACGCCGCCATGCCCCTGGGATCGTTGAGGGTGAAAGTGGTGATGGGCTCGAGCTTGCCGTCTTCGGTGATCACCATGATGTCTCCGTCATCGGGCTTGTGATACTCACCCACTTCCGTCACGTAAATGCGCCCGTCCGGCCCCACCAGCACCCCTTCCGGATTTTGCAGCCCACCCACCACGCGCAACTCCTGCGCACCGACGGCAAACGAAACACCGCACAACAGCAGCCAATACCAAGCACGCATGACCCCTCCCTATTGCAATGCCTTGAGCGCAGCATCATAGTCGGGCTCCTGTTTGATCTCCGGCACCAGCTGCGCGTGCAGCACCTTGTCCTGCTCATCCAGCACCAGCACAGCGCGCGCGGTCAGCCCACCCAGCGGATAACCGGTGATCAGCACGCCGTAATCGCGGTGGAAATCGCGCCCGCGCAAGGTGGACAAGGTCACGACGTTGTGCAGCCCCTCGGTGCTGCAAAAACGATTGGCGGCGAAAGGCAGGTCGGCCGAGATTACCAGCACCACGGTGTTGGGCATCTCCGCAGCAAGTTTGTTGAACTTGCGCGTCGACTCCGCGCACACCGGCGTATCCAGGCTGGGTACGATGTTGAGCACCTTGCGCTTGCCCTGGAAATGCGCCAGCGATACATCGGCCAGATCCTTGTCCACCAGCATGAAACTGGGTGCAGTCTCGCCCACTTGCGGAAAGTGGCCGACGACTTCAAGCGGATTGCCCCCCAACGTAACGGTAGCCATGTTCCCTCCTCTTGATCAACTGCGTTAATTTCTCAGGATGCCGGACAATGCCGCCGCATAACGGTCAAGATCGGCGGCGCTCTTCGTCTCGGTGGCGCACACCAGCAGCGCGTCACCCAGCTCGGGATAGTCCGCGCGCAAATCCAGCCCGCCCAGTATGCCCCCGCCCTGTAGTGCGCGCAACACCTGCGCCGCCGGCTTGGGCAGGGTGATCACCGCTTCGTGGAAAAACGCCCCGGAGAACATGCGCCCGACCCCCGGCAGCGCCGTCAGTTTTTTTACCAGCGCATCGGTATGGGTGTGCGAAACCGCCGCCACGTTCCGCAAACCCTGCGGCCCCAGCAGGCTCATGTAGACCGTCGCCACAGTCACCATCAAGCCCTGGTTGGTGCAAATGTTGGAAGTCGCCTTGGAGCGGCGGATATGCTGCTCGCGCGCCTGCAGGGTCAGCGCGAAACCGGGCTTGCCGTCCAGATCGACGGTGCGTCCGATGATGCGCCCCGGCATCTGCCGCACCAGTGCTTCCTTGCAGGCGAGAAAACCAAAATACGGCCCGCCCGAAGACAGCGGCAAGCCCAGCGGCTGACCTTCGCCCGCGGCGATGTCCGCGCCTTTTGCGCCCCATATGCCGGGCGGCGCCAACAGCGCCAGCGCGGTGGGATTGACCACGCCTATCGCCAGCACCCCTTGCCGGTGCGCCCAGTCAGTGAGCGCGTCGGCCTGCTCCAGCACGCCGAAGAAATTGGGCTGCGGGATCACCAGCGCGGCGAAATCCTGCCCCTCGAAACGCGCCAGCGCTTCCGGCAGGACATGGCCGGCATCACTGCAATAAGGCACTTCCACCAGTTCGATGCCCTGGTTTTTCACGATGGCGCACACCGCCTTGCGGTAAAGCGGGTGCACCGTAAGAGGCATCAACACGCGGCGCGACGACTTGTGCGCACGCACCGCCATCAGCACCGCCTCAGCCAGCGCCGAGGCGCCGTCGTAGAGGCTGGCGTTGGTGACGTCCATACCGGTCAGCGATGCCATCATGGTCTGATATTCATAGAGCAGTTGCAGCGTGCCCTGGCTCGCCTCGGCCTGGTAGGGCGTGTAGGCGGAATAAAATTCACCGCGGGTCGCGACCTGCCATACCGCCGCCGGGATGTGGTGCTCGTAGGCGCCGGCACCGATGAAATTGAGCTGGCGCGCATCGGCCTCGGCGCGCTCGCTCATCAGGCGCGCCGTTTCCATTTCGCCGAGCCCTTCCGGGATGGCGCCGAACCCGCCGCTACGCAACGCCTGTGGAATTTCATCGAACAGCTGCTCGATGCTGGCGACGCCGATCGCCTTGAGCATCGCCTGGATATCTTCTTCGGTATGCGGGATAAATGGCATGTTGATCTCTCGTGGATGGTAGCGGGTAGCCGGTAGCGGATAGCAAATAGCGCTTTAAGGCTGCAAGCTACCCGCCACCGACAACCAGCTCAATGCGCTTCGCTGTCCACCAGCTTCTGGTAGGCTACGGCGTCGAGCAGGGCATCGAAATCGGCGACGTTGTCCGGCTTGATCCTGAACATCCAGGCCGCATAGGCGTCATCGTTGATTTTTTCCGGCGAGCTTTCGACTTCGCCGTTGGTCGCGACGATCTCGCCGGCAAGCGGGGCGTACACGTCGGAAGCGGCCTTCACCGATTCCACCACCGCGCATTCCTCGCCCTTCTTGACCTTGCGCCCCGGCACCGGGTTTTCCACGAACACCATGTCGCCAAGCAGGTCCTGGGCATGATGGGTAATACCGACAGTGATGTCGCCGTTGTCCTCGCGCCGCGCCCACTCGTGCGATTCGGTATATCTCAAATTAGCCGGGATGGTCATCATTCTCTCCAAGTAAAAACCTATACACCGCCAAGGACGCGAAGGTAACAACGAAATTTCTAGTCACGGTCTTGCATGAATACGCGCGGACGCAATCCGTGTTTCATCCGTGTTAATCCGTGACTAAATTGCGGTTTTCCTTCGCGTCCTTGGCGGTTAATCCAAAATCAAACTAACGCCTTGCCGTTGCGTACGAACGGATACTTCACCACCTTGGCGCGCAGCAGCTTGTCGCGCACCGCCACCTGCACTTCGCTGTGGTCGGCCACCGCAACCGGCACACGCGCCAGTGCGATGGATTTTTCCAACGTGGGCGAGAAGGTGCCGCTGGTGATCTCGCCATCGCCGTGCGCAGTCACCACGCGCTGGTGAGCGCGCAGCACACCCTTGTCGAGCAGCAGCAGGCCCACCATCCTGCGCACTGGCGGCTGCGCGGCGAGCGCCGCCTTGCCGATGAAATCGCGCGTGGCCTGCATGTCCACCGTCCACGCCAGACCAGCTTCGAGCGGCGACACGGTCTCGTCCATATCCTGGCCGTACAGGTTCATGCCGGCCTCCAGACGCAAGGTATCGCGCGCGCCCAGCCCGATCGGCGCAACGCCCGCCTGGTGCAGCGCCTGCCACAAATTCGCTGCCTGGGCCGTCGGCAGCATGATCTCGAAACCATCTTCCCCGGTATAGCCGGTGCGCGCGATGAAACAATCGCCCACGCACACGGCCTGGAACGGCTTGAGGGGCTCGCTGGCCGAGCGCGCCTGCGGCAGCACCGTCCAGGTTTTTTCCCGCGCCTGCGGCCCCTGCACCGCGATCATCGCCAGATCGGTGCGCGGCGTGATCATCAATTGCGGAGCGAGGTGTGCCGCTTGCCGCCCGATCCACAGCAAGTCCTTGTCTGCGGTACCGGCGTTGACCACCATGCGAAACCAGTCTTCGCGCATGAAGTATACGATGAGGTCGTCGATCACGCCGCCCTGTGGATTCAGCATGCAGGAATACAATGCCTTGCCCGGCAGGGTAAGTTTGTCGACGTTGTTGGCGAGCAGGGTGCCCAGGAAAACACGCACGCCAGGCCCCTCGAAGTCGACCACGCGCATGTGCGACACGTCGAACATGCCGCAGCCGCGCCGCACCTGGTGGTGCTCCTCGATCTGGGATCCATAGTTGACCGGCATGTCCCAGCCGCCGAAATCGACCATTTTTGCGCCCATGGCGCGGTGTATCGCGTTGAGTGGTGTTTGTTTAAGCATGGTCGTCCAAATAAAAAGGGGCGAAGCCGGGAAATCCGGCTTCGCCCCTCTGTCCTTGGTACCTGAGAGATTGCGGGAACCTCGGTTCCTGCGTGCCCCTTCGGTGGAAAAACCGCAATACGGTTCAGCGCTCTCCAGAGTTGCCAGTCGTGCGCGGTATGGTTGCCTGAGCGATTCCGGGCGGTTGCGCCTTCGGCGGTGACGGTCATTGGCCGCGCCACACTCTCCCGCGATGACTAAACGGCACGGCGAACTATACCGAAGCGGCGCCACCCTGGCAAATTTCTATGGGTAAAACAAGTAGAGACGATAGCCGGCAGCGGCCACGTCGCCGGTGTCGAGATGCAGCTGCACGCTCGCTTCGGCGCCCGCACCCAGCCCGGCAAGCGGATCGGCGGCCTGTTGCAGATATTCTCCCGGCAGGAACACGCGACGCGCGACGGTACGATCCTGCGGGTCGGTCAGCGTCAATTCCAGTGCCGGATAGGCCACCGCGGTCGTCGCGTGGTTGCGCAGCACCGCACTCAGTACGATGCGGTTGGGCTGCTCCGCATTTTCCGCCTGCAAGTCGGAGGCGGCGATGTCGAGTTGCTGCTGCGGCTTGGGTAATTCCACCTTGCATTGCAGCCACTCACAATAACTCGCCAGCATCGGCCGGAGCGGTTCATAGCGCGCGGCCAGTTCGCTGCGGAAAAAATACGCGCCCTGCGCGACGAGGACGCACAGCAGCAACAAGCTTGCCATTGCCCACAGGCCAGCATGCGATTTCCCGTGCAGCGTAGGCGGGGCAGAGCCATAGTCGAGCAGGAAATTGGGCGTGGTGCCGGATGCCCGTCCGGGCTCGGCCAGCATAGTGGGCGCAGCCTCCGTTTCGACAGGCTGCGTCTGCGTGCCCGCCTCGCTCGCTTCCGCAATATCGGCAACCTCCGCGACTTCAGCGACGACTTCTATGGTTTCTGCTTCCTGCGGCGGCTGGGCAGGCGGCTCGCCCGGCGCCAGCGTGCCCAGCGCGGCGAAGGCATCGAACACCTGCTGGCAGCGCCCGCAACGCACCTGCCCCTGGTGCGATTGCAACTGTTCCTGCGTCACGCGGAAAGCCGTGTTGCAATGCGGGCAGCGCGTGGTCAGCCGTTCCACGCCACGCCTCTTGCCGCGCCTGCCCGCTCCATCAGGCCTGCCGTTTGGTTCCGCTCAAGCATATCCAGCCGTCTTCCTCGATCACCGCGCCCATGTCGAACCAGGCGCGATAGGTCTCGCGCACCGCATCGGCCTGCGCCGGCAAGATTCCGGACAGCACGATGTGTCCGCCCGCACGCGTCGCCTGTGCCAGCAGCGGCGCCAGCGTGCGTAGCGGGTTCGCCAGGATGTTCGCCACTACGATATCCGCCGCCACCGCCGGCGCCTGCTCGGGCAGATAAAACTCGGCGTCCACGCGGTTTTGCGCGGCATTGTCATGCGCCGCAACCACTGCCTGCGGGTCGATGTCCACGCCGATTACCCGCGCTGCCCCCAGCTTGAGCGCAGCAATCGCCAGGATGCCCGATCCGCAGCCGTAATCGAGCACCAGTTCACCACCGCGCAGATGATCGTCCAGCCAACGCAGGCACAGCCGCGTGGTCGGATGGCTGCCGGTGCCGAACGCCAGGCCGGGGTCGAGCACGATGTTGATGGCCTGCGCATCGGGCGCCGTGTGCCAGGTCGGCACGATCCACAACCGCGTGGAAATACGGATCGGCTCGAACTGGTTTTGCGTAAGCTTGACCCAGTCCTGCTCCTGTATCTCGGCAAGCCGGTATGCCGGCACGGACGGCAGCCCCAGCCCGGCGGCAACGCGCGCCACCGTGCCGCCCACGTCAACGCCCCGCTGAAACAGTGCCGTCACCACGCTGTCCTGCCACACGCGCTGCCCGGCCGGTTCGCCGGGCTCGTCGAAAATGGGCGTCTCGCCGCTCTCTCCGGCATGGGCATCGCCGATCTCAGCGGACAGGGCGCCCGCCGCCAGCAGACCGTCGCTCAGCGCCTCGGCGTGCGCCGCAGCACAAGGAATGACGACGGAAAGCCAGGACAATCTGCTGCTGCGACGCTACTGCGCCGCGCCCATGGTTTCCAGCACGGCCCAGGCGCCGTTCTGCACTTGGTACAGCGTCACCGCACCGCCCTTGATGTCGCCCTTCTCGTCGAAGGCAATGGTGCCGGTGACACCGTTGCGGGAGAGCCTGGCAAGCGCCGGCAGGTATTGCGCCGGCTCGGTGGAATCGGCCTGCTGCATCGCCCCGACCATGGCATATACCGCATCGTAGGCATAGGGCGCATAGAGCTGGATCTTGCCGTACTTGGCCTCGAACTTCCCGATGAATGCCTTGCCTTCCGGCATCTTGGCTATCGGCAGGCCGGGCGACGAGGCCACCACGCCCTCGGCATCCGCGCCGGCCAGCTTGAGGAATTCGATGTTCTGCACGCCGTCCCCACCCAGAAACTTGGCCTTGATGCCCAGCCCGCGCATCTGCTTCACCATGGGCGCGGCCTGCGGATCCATGCCACCGAAAAATACCAGGTCGGGCTTCCTGCCCTTGATGCTGGTGAGGATGGCAAGAAAATCGGTGGAGCGGTCGGTGGTGTATTCGCGGCTGGTGATGATGGCGCCATTCGCCTTGGCGGCTTTTTCAAACTCGTCGGCTAGTCCCTGGCCGTAGGCGGTGCGATCGTCGATGATGGCCACAGTTTTAGCGCCCAGCTTCTGCACTGCATAATCGCCCAACACCTTGCCCTGCTGGCCGTCGTTGGTCATCACGCGAAAGGCGGTCTTGAAGCCCTGCGCGGTATAGGCAATGGCAGTGGCCGACGGCGATATCTGCGGAATGCCGGCGTCGCTGTAGATCTTCGAGGCCGGAATGGTGGTGCCGGAATTGAGGTGGCCGATCACGCCCCGCACTTTCTCGTCGACCAGTTTTTGCGCCACCGTGGTGGCGACCGTGCCGCTCGCCTGGTCATCTTCGCTCACCAGTTCGAAGCGGACTTTCCTGCCACCTATGGTAAGGCCCTGCGCGTTGATCTCCTCGATCGCCAGGCGCGCGCCGTTGTCATTGTCCTTGCCCAGGCTGGCCTGTGGCCCGGTGAGCGGCGCGACCGAGCCTATCCTCACCACCACCGGGTCTCCCGCACCTTGCGGTGTTTCCTGTTTGCCGCAAGCAGCCAGCAAAACCACGGCGGCGGCAACCGCCCAAGATGCGCGTACTGTCTTCATGATGACCCCGAAAACCGCGATATGAAAGTGGCTGATTATGCGTAAGCCGTGCGCGCATTGTCAATTTGACGGCCCTGATGCAGTCAACAAAAAAGCCGGCTTGCGCCGGCTTTTTCATGGCTACGTAAGTCGCTTAGCCCAAGGTCAGGACAAACTCGACCAGAGCCTTGATGTTTTCGTCGCTCACGGCCGGGCTGTTCGGGATCATCGGAACCGTACCCCAAACACCGCTGCCGCCCTTCTTCACTTTTTCGATCAGCTTGGCTTCAGCGCTCTTGTCGCCCTTGTACTTGGCGCCAACGTCTTTCCATGACGGGCCAACGACTTTCTTGTCGATCGCGTGGCAGTTCAGGCAACCGCTTTTCTTGGCCAGCGCCAGCGCATCATCCTGGCTCATTGCCGCGTTCGCAGCGCCCGCTACCATCAGACCAGCACCCGCGATCATAGCCACCAAAGTTGCTTTCATTACTCATCTCCTAAAATATTTGATAATTACAAGCCAGAGAAGTATTCAAGTATTCCCACCTCCCTAACCGGGAATACTAACATAGCCCCCCCACCTTGCAAAACATTTCGCAAGCGCCGCCGACAGGCCGGCCCGACGCCTCTTCCGGCAGGAAATTCCTTGCGCGGACAGGGTACAGCCCCTACACTCGGCGCCATGACAGCACGCCGTGGCGCCCACTTACCCCTATACCTGTCGCTTGCCTATCTCGCACTGGTCGTATGCGCCAGCCTGGCACCGTTTTCCGGCTGGCGCGACCAGGGGTTTCCGCCGTTTGCCTTCCTGGAAACATCGTGGGCGCGCTATTTCACCTGGTTCGACGTGGGCGCCAATTTCCTTGCCTACATTCCGCTCGGCCTCCTGTCGTGTTCGGCCTGGCAGCACCGGCTGCCGCGCTGGATTGCGGTCGTGCTGGCCAGTCTGCTCGCCTTTACCCTCAGCCTGGGCATGGAAGCCTTGCAGACCTACCTGCCCGGCCGCATCAGCTCCAACCTGGATTTGTTGAGCAACAGCTTGGGCGGGATGACCGGTGCCATCGCCGCCGGCCTGTGGGGCCGGAACTTTCGCGACGGCAGCCGCCTGGTGGCATGGCGCTATGAATACCTGATGCACGGCCATGCCGCCGACATGGCGCTGGTCGTCATCGGCCTGTGGCTGCTGGCCCAGTTCAATCCCGCAGGCAGCCTGTTTGCCAGCGGTGATTTGCGCGATTATTACCAGGCGGCTTTTGCGCTGCACAGCCCCAGCCTGTTTGCCTTCGGTGAAGCCGTGGTGGTGGCATGCAACGTGGTCGGGGCCGGCCTGTATTTTTCCGTGCTGCTGCGGCGCGCACGCGCCATCGGCGCGCTGGTGCTGATCCTGCTGGCGCTGCTCCTGAAAACGTTCGCCATTGGCACATTGGCCGGCGCCCCGGCCGCGTGGGACTGGCTCACCCCGGGAGCACTGGCCGGCCTAGTTGCCGGCGCCTTGTTGTTGCTGCCGGCACTACACCTGGCACCGATGGCACGCATCTTCGGCGCGCTGGGCGCGCTGGGTTTGGCAGTCGTTGCGGTCAACCTGATGCCGGAAAACCCGTACTTCCCGGCGTACTTGCAGGAGTTGAATCTGGAACAGGGGCACTACATGAATTTCAACAAGGTCACGCACTGGCTGTCGCAAGCCTGGCCGTTCATTGCCATGGCCTGCCTGCTCCCCTTGCGCAAGGAGTGGCGCCATGCATGACTTCTCCGGCGACACCCTCGCCAAACTACGCCTTGCGCTCCGGGATTTCGCGGCAGCGCGCAACTGGCAGCCCTTCCACACCCCCAAGAACCTGGCGATGGCGTTGAGCGTCGAGGCCGCGGAACTGCTGGAGCACTTTCAATGGCTGACGCCCGAGGAATGCACCGCCATCACCCCTGCCCAGCGCCGGGAAATCGCCCATGAAATGGCCGACGTGCTCAATTACCTGGTGCGCCTCGCCGATGTCATGGGCATAGACCTCGCGCAGGCCGCCGAGGAAAAAATCGAACTCAACGCCAAGAAATATCCGCCACTATAATTACCTTGCTGACACGGAAACCATCATGGGCTACTTCAAGCATCACGTATTCTTCTGCACCAACCAGCGCGAACCCGGCGAAACCTGCTGCAACAACCACGGCGCACAGGAATTGCGCGACTATGCCAAGGACCGCATCAAGCAGCTCAAGCTGAACGGCAAAGGCAGCGTGCGCGTGAACTCGGCCGGCTGCCTGGACCGCTGCGACGACGGGCCGGTCATCGTGGTTTATCCCGATGAGACCTGGTACACCTACGTCGACAAGAGCGACATCGACGAAATCATCGACGAACACCTGGTGCACGGCCGCATCGTCGAACGCCTGAAAATTTGAAATTCGCCGGCGCAGACAAGCAGCTGATCCCCGGCGCAGCGGGGGTCATCGAAACCGCAATACACGAGCCCGAGGGCGTACCCGCCGGCATTGCGCTGATCGCGCACCCGCACCCGCTGCACGGCGGCAACGCTGACCACAAGGTGGTGGTGACGCTGGCGAAAACTTTCGTCGGCCTCGGCCATGTCGCATTGCGCCCGAACTTCCGCGGCGTCGGCCAGAGCGCGGGCGGTTACGATGAAGGGCGCGGAGAAACCGAGGACATGCTCGCAGTGGCGCGCTATGCGCTGGAGCGTTACGGTACGCTGCCGCTGGTGCTGGCCGGTTTCTCCTTCGGTGCCTTCGTGCAAAGCCGTGTTGCAAAATTGCTGCCCACGGCGCGCCTGGTGCTGGTCGGGCCCGCCACGCGGCGCTTCGATGTGGAAAAGGTGCCAACCGACACGTTGGTGATCCATGGCGAACAGGACGAAGTGATCCCGCTTGCCGACGTGCTCGACTGGGCGCGCCCGCAGCACCTGCCGGTGATCGTGCTGCCGGGAACCGGGCACTTCTTCCACGGCCGCCTGCACCAGTTGCAGCAGATCATCACGCAGCATTTCCGCTGATCGAAACAAAAGCAGGTTTACCGCAGAGAGCGCGGAGGGCGCAGAGGCAACTCGACTGGGGGTCAGTCCTGAGTAGTTAAGTTTTGCATTCCTCAGCGAACTCTGCGTCCTCTGCGGTTTAAGAAGGTTTAAAATTTGGCGATGTCCTGCTTATCGGTTCAAAACCTGCGCAAGCGTTATGGCGAACGCGAGGCCGTCGCCGGCGTCGACCTGCAATTGCAGGCCGGTGAGTGCTTCGGCCTGCTCGGTCCCAACGGCGCCGGCAAGACCACCACGCTCAAACTGTGCCTGGGCATCGCCGAACCCGATGCTGGCGACATCGAGCTGTTCGGCCTGCCGGTGCCGGCAGCTGCGCGCAGCGCCCGCACCAAGGTCGGTGTGGTGCCACAGATGGACAGCCTGGATCCGGATTTTTCCGTGGCGGAAAACCTCTTGGTGTACGGGCGCTATTTCGGGTTGAGCGATGCGGCAATCCGCGCACGCATTCCGGCCTTGCTCGAATTCGCTGCACTCACCACCCGCACCCACACGAAAATCCCCACGCTGTCCGGTGGCATGAGGCGACGCCTGTCGCTGGCACGCGCGCTGGTCAACGACCCGGATTTGATTTTTCTCGACGAGCCCACCACCGGCCTCGACCCCCAGGCACGCCACGTGATGTGGGATCGTTTGAAGAATTTACTCGCGCAAGGGAAAACCATTTTCCTGACCACCCACTTCATGGACGAGGCGGAACGCCTGTGCGATCGCATCGCGGTGATGGACAGCGGTCGTTTCATCGCCCAGGGCGCGCCGCGCGAGCTGATCGCAAGCCATATCGAACCCCAAGTGGTGGAAGTGTACGGCGAAGGCGCCAAAGCCTGGGCAAATGAGCAGGCTGCGCGCCTGGCGGAACGCTTCGAGTGCGCGGGTGAAACGGTGTTCTGCTATACGCGTGACGCCCAGGCACTGCTGCGAGATCTCGAAACGCGGACGCAGTTGCGTTACCTGCACCGCCCCGCCAACCTGGAGGACGTGTTCCTGAAACTCACCGGACGGGAGATGCGCGATTGAAATACCTGGCGCCCCCCTCGTTGAGCCTGCGCTTCTTGCCGATCTGGCGGCGCAATTTCCTGGTGTGGAAGAAGCTCGCCATCCCTTCCATTCTCGGCAACCTTGCCGACCCGATGTTGTACATGCTGGGTCTGGGTTTCGGCCTGGGCGGCCTGCTGCCGCAGGTGGACGGCACGCCTTACATCGTCTTCCTCGCCGCCGGCACTGTATGCTACAGCACCATGAACAGCGCCACTTTCGAGGCGCTGTACTCGGGCTTCTCGCGCATGCACGTGCAGAAAACCTGGGAAGCGATGCTCAACACGCCACTCACGCTCGACGACATCCTCATGGCAGAAGCCACCTGGGCGGCAAGCAAGAGCTTCCTCAGCGGACTGGCGATCCTGGTGGTGATCTGGGCACTGGGGTTGTCCTATTCCCCGTTCACGCTGTGGATCATCCCGCTCACCCTGCTGATCGGGCTGTGCTTCGCCGGCCTGGCGCTGGTGATGACCGCGCTCTCACCCAGTTACGATTTCTTCATGTACTACTTCACCCTGGCGATCACACCGATGGTGCTGCTGTGCGGGGTGTTCTTCCCGGTCTCGCAATTGCCGCCGCTGCTGCAAAGCATATCGGCGTGGCTGCCGCTCACCCATGCCATCGAACTGGTGCGCCCGCTGGTCAACGACACCGTGCCGCAGCACGTCGCGCTGCACCTGGCAGCGCTTGCCGCCTACGCGGCGATCGGCTTCTATCTGGCGCTGGCGCTGACGCGGCGGCGCCTGCTGCGCTGATGATTTCTAGTCGGCGCGACGCAGCGCTCCATGCAGTTGAGTGCCAGGCGCGACAGTGTTGAATACGGTCCCGTATTTTCTTACGTTTTCGTGCAGCCACTCCAGTCGCAATCACAATAAAGCACGGCCTCCCCGGCCAGCCACGGCATCGTCATTCACCACGAACACCGGCGCAAAGCCGCCGCCCGGCGTGCGAAAGTTGGTGGTCTGGCCGGAGTAGAGCCGCGCGGCAACCAGTTGGATGGCGCCGTCATAGGTATAGACGCGCACATCGAGCTTGAGCCCGGTTTCTTTTCCATCCACTTTGATCAAGCGTTCGCTGGGCGGTGCCAAGGTTTGCGCGACGTAGTCGCTGGCGAGGATTTCCTCCCACACCCGGCGCGTCAGCTTGTCGCCACGGTACGCCGCCTTGCTGCCGTAGCCGGCGACGGGCTTGAAGAACCAGGAGCGGCGCTGCGCCCAAAGTTCATCCGCGCGCTCGGGCGTGACCAACACAGTGCGTGGCACGCCAGCAAGCAACGCGGCCCGCACCGGCTCCGCCACGCCGAGTTCATCAAGGCGCCCACCGTCGCTAAGGATGACCAGGTTGCGCTTGTCCGCATACAGCGCGTGGACGCGCGGATGCGGCGTCACCACCGCCGCTCCTGATTCATAGGCGGCACGCAATGCGGCGTGTCGCTCCTCATCGAGGTAAAAATCCGTCAGACGGTTATACACCAAATCCACCGCCTGCCCGGCATGCCACAGTTTGCCGTCATGCCAGGCCAGCTCGCGCGCATCGGCAATCATTGCGTCCACCCCGTGCTTGCGGAACATGCGCATGAACAGCTGGAACTCCGGATGCAGGTACTGGACACTGGGTTCGTCGTCGACAATGGCGATGCATGCGAGCGGCGCCGTGCCACGCTGGCTACGCCACTCCGCAACAAACATGGCGAACCAGTCCTGCTCCAGGCTCGCCAGGCCAGTGCCGGGTGTAAACGCCAATTCCATCTCGCGGCAGCACGCGCGCTGGGCGCCGGCAAGTATCGCGTTGAGCAGCGCACCGCCGGCATTGGTGTTGATCTCGATGAGCCGCGGGCCGTGTACGCCAAGATGGAAGTCGTAGCCCATGAACACGCCTTTCGGCCCGTGCCCGGTCCTGGCGATCGCAGGCGCACGTGCCAGCACCGCCTCACGGTAAGCAGGCAGGGACACCACGCTTTCCACTGCGGCGATGATGTCTGCCATGTGCTGCACTTGCTGCGGAGAAATGAATACCGCGGTGGCGGAAAAAAGATGCGGGCGGGTGCGCGCGATCTCGTCGTAAAGCCCGGCGAGCGCGGGTTCGGTTTCCAGCCGGAGTCGCAGTTGCTCCGCATCCAACGTGCGGCAGGTACAACCGCGATTCAGGCTGTCGGCAACGATGGGCGCCGCCCCGGCCTGCCCATCACCATGCAGCGCATCCGAAGTTTCAGACACGCAGACTCCCCTTTTCGTACCAGCTGCGGCTTGCATTGACCACCCTGACCACCGCCAGCATCATCGGCACCTCGATCAGCACGCCCACTACAGTGGCAAGCGCCGCACCCGATTCGAAACCAAACAGGCTGATCGCCGTGGCCACCGCCAGTTCGAAGAAATTGGAAGCCCCGATCAGCGCCGACGGCCCCGCCACGCCGTGGGCCACGCCCAGCCGGCGGTTGAGCAGGTAGGCCAGTCCGGAATTGAAGAACACCTGGATCAGGATAGGTACCGCCAGCATGGCGATCACCCACGGCTGCTTCAATATAGCCTCGCCCTGGAAGGCGAACAACAATACCAGCGTGGCGAGCAGCGCGCCCAGCGACCACGGATGCAATCGCTGGACGATATTTTTCAGCGCCTCCCCGTGTTCGCGCGCCAGTACCCAACGCCGCCAGATTTGCGCGATGGCTACCGGGATGATGATATACATGATCACCGAAATCAGCAGCGTTCCCCATGGCACGGTGATGCTGGACAGCCCCAGCAGCAAGCCGACAATGGGGGCGAAGGCGAAAATCATGATGACATCGTTGAGCGCCACCTGGGACAGGGTGAACAGGGGATCGCCGCGGGTCAGGTGGCTCCATACGAACACCATCGCAGTGCAGGGCGCGGCGGCGAGCAGGATCAGCCCGGCCACGTAGCTGTCGATCTGGGCCGCCGGCAGCAGCGGCGCAAACACGTGGCGCACGAACAGCCACGCCAGCAATGCCATGGAAAAGGGCTTGACCGCCCAGTTGACGAACAGCGTGACAGCTATGCCGCGCGCGTGGGCGCGCACTTCATGCAGCGCGCCGAAGTCGATCTTCATCAGCATGGGAATGATCATCACCCAGATCAGCAACCCCACCGGCAGGTTGACCCTGGCGATTTCCCAGGCGCCCAGCACACGAAATACATCCGGCAGCCACAAGCCGAGCATGATGCCCGCCACGATGCAGAGGAACACCCAGAGCGTAAGCCAGCGTTCGAAGAAACCGATACCCGCCCCGGACCCGGTCTGTGCGATAGTCTCGCATTGCACGCTCATTACCGCTCCGCCGCAAGCCGTTGGCTGATGGCGGGCAGCAGCCTGGCGCGGATTTCATCGCGCACGCGCATGAAACTTTCCAGCGGTTCCCCGTGTGGATCGCGAAAAGCCATGTGCATCGCCGGCACGGGATGCGGAAATACCGGGCAGGTTTCCCGGGCGTTGTCGCACACCGTTACCACCAGATCCACCGGCTCATTCATCACCGCGTCGATGCTCTTGGGATACAGCCCGGCAGTATCGATGCCGACCATGCGCAACGCCGCCAGCGCACCGTCCGCCACCTTCGGCTGCGGCCGTGTGCCCGCAGAAATGGCGCGGATGGAATCACCGAGATCGTGATTGACCAGCGCCTCGGCCATCTGGCTGCGGCAGGAGTTGCCGGTGCACAGGATGAGGACGGTTTTCTTCATGGCGCTATATATCCTTTATAGCGAATATATCTGGCAAAAATCAGGCGCGGCATGCCCCGCCTGCCGGGTTGTCCACAACCGCAACGACAGCATCACCATCCATGCCTTCCGCCATTGCATCGATGATGCGCGCCGCCCACAGCGGAAACTGCGGATGCAGACGGTAATAAACCCAGGTACCGTCCCTACGCGCCGCCAGCACGCCGGCTGCGCGCATGACCGCGAGATGGCGCGAGACCTTGGGCTGCGGCATCTCCAGCATCTGGAAAATTTCGCATACGCAGCGCTCGCGTGCCTTCAGCAGCAGCAGCAAAATCCTGCGCCGGGTCGGGTCGGCGAGAATGTCAAAAAATTGACCAACATCCAACATGATGCAAATATATTCGCCAAAATGCATATCGTCAAGCAGCCCCGCGGATGCCGAGAAGCGGCCTGGCACCCTTGCCGTGGTTTGCCTGGCGTCGGGCGAGGCGCTACCATAGCGCCTCGCGCAAGAGGAGGCATTCATGCTTTGGGTCAAGGCGTTTCACATCATGGCAGTGGTGTCCTGGTTCGCCGGGCTGTTCTATCTCCCGCGCCTGTTCGTTTACCACGCCATGAGCGAAGACCAGGTCAGCAAGGAACGCTTCAAGGTGATGGAGCGCAAGCTTTTCCGCGGCATCATGACGCCGAGCGCGGTGGTCGCCGTGGTGCTGGGGCTGACGCTATGGCTGCACTACGGCATCGGCGGCGGCTGGATGCACGCCAAATTTGTGCTGGTGTTGCTGCTCATCGCTTATCACCTTTACTGCTGGAAGCTGCTCAACGACTTCAAGCACGACCGCAATACCAGAGACCATGTCTATTACCGCGTGTTCAACGAAATACCGGTGCTGATCCTGATCGCGGTGGTGATCCTGGTGGTGGTCAAACCATTCTGAAGCGGCGCGGCAAATGAGCGATTCCTACGATCCCCTCGCCGCTTACGCCACGCCGTCGTGGCGCGACCGCGCCACTGCTGTATTTCAGCAGCCAGCCGCCTGGCTTACCTGCTGGTGGTGTTCAGCAAAGAACAGCATCATGCTGCCTGCCGTGGCGCTCAAGCAATATCGGGATGCCATGGCCGATTATGACCACGTGCTGGCACTGCGCCCGGAACATCCGCGCGCGCTGTTGCAAAAAGCCGTGCTGTTGCAGGCCATGAACCAGCCGCAGGAAGCCGGCATCCTGCTCAAGCGCAGTTGCGCACTGGGCGAGCGCCTCGCCTGCGGTAAATCATGAGCCGCACCGCCAGCGACGCAACGCAAGCGTTTTTCGCCACCTGCCCGCGCGGTCTGGAAGGTGTTCTGGAAACGGAACTGGGAAAGCTCGGCGCGACGTCCCTGCGGCAGACCCCGGGCGGCGTGGAATTCCGCGGCCCTTATGCGCTGTGCTATGCCGTCAACCTGGAAAGCCGCATCGCCAGCCGTGTGCTGTGGCGCCTGAAACACGGGCGCTACCGCAACGAAGAGGATGTCTATCAGGCCGCGCACGCGCTGCCCTGGCCAGACTGGTTCGACGTCGGCTGCACCATCAGGGTTTACGTGACCGCCATCAAGAGCCCACTGAAGAGCCTGGACTTCGTCACCTTGCGCATCAAGGACGCGGTGTGCGACCGCTTCCGCGCCGCCTGCGGCGCGCGCCCCAGCGTGGACACCGTCACGCCGGACATGCGTATCCACGCCTTCCTCAGCCATGAGGAATTCACGCTCTACCTCGACACCTCCGGTGATTCGCTGTTCAAACGCGGACTGCGTAAAAGTGCGGGCGAGGCACCGCTGCGCGAAAACCTCGCCGCCGGCATTCTGCACCTGGCCGGCTGGCAGCCCGGCACACCGCTGCTCGACCCGATGTGCGGCAGCGGCACCTTCCTCATGGAAGCGGCACAGATGGCACTCGACATTGCGCCGGGATTGCAGCGGCACTTCGCCTTCGAAAAACTGCGCAATTTCGACGCCGCTCACTGGCAGAATCTGTTGCACGCCGCCGAAGCGCGACGCAAGCCGGTTGCAGCACTGCCGATTTACGGCAGCGATCTATACGGCGACGAACTGAAAAACGCACGCACCAACCTGGCCGAGGCTGGCCTGGCGGAGGCGGTGCACTTGAAACAGGCCAACGTGCTGGAAATTTCCGCGCCGGCCGAACATGGCACCCTGGTCACCAACCCCCCGTACGGTGTGCGCCTGGGCGAGCAGGAAGAATTGGCCACACTTTACCCGCAACTGGGGGACGTGCTGAAAAAGAAATTCGCCGGCTGGAATGCTTACATCCTCAGCGCCGACATGCGCCTGCCGAAACTAATCAAGCTTACCGCTTCGCGCCGCACGCCGTTGTTCAACGGTGCGCTGGAGTGCCGCCTGTTCGAATACAAGATGGTGGCCGGGTCGCTGCGGCGGGAAAAACCCGCCGCGCAGTAATTCCTATTTTTTCTCGCGCGCGCAGGTGCTCATGCCCAAGGGCAGGTACAGCGGGCACCAGCTCAGCAGGCCGGTGGCCAGCAGCACGATGCCGATCAGCCCCCACCAGCGCGTAGTGTCCAGCGCAAACAGCGCCAGCAATACGATTCCCGCAGTGATCCTTACGATGCGATCCACACCGCCAACATTTGCTTTCATGACACCCTCCTGTTAGAAATTAGGCTTCACTAATATACTAACAGTGCATCGGTTAGGCAATTTGATTTAGGTCAAACGATGTTGAGGTGGTCGATGCCCGACATCACGTCGCGCTCCTGCGCTTCGGAGCCGTGCAGCTTGATCTTCAGGCGCAGGTCGTTGAGCGAATCGGCGTTTCTGAGGGCATCTTCGTAGGTGATCTGGCCGGCCTCATAGAGATCGAACAGCGCCTGGTCGAAAGTCTGCATGCCGAGCTCGCGTGACTTGGCCATGATTTCCTTGATCTCATGCACGTCGCCTTTGAAGATCAGGTCGGAAATGAGCGGCGAGTTGAGCATGATTTCGACCGCGGCGACACGGCCCTTGCCTTCCTTCTTCGGGATCAGCCGCTGCGAGATGAAGCCGCGCAAGTTGAGCGACAGGTCCATCAGCAGTTGCGCTCGCCGCTCCTCCGGGAAGAAGTTGATGACGCGGTCGAGCGCTTGGTTGGCACTGTTGGCGTGCAGCGTGGCCAGGCACAGGTGACCGGTCTCGGCAAAGGCGATGGCGTAATCCATGGTGCTGCGGTCGCGGATCTCGCCGATCAGGATCACGTCCGGCGCCTGGCGCAGCGTGTTCTTCAGTGCCGCCTCCCAGCTCTCGGTATCGACGCCGACCTCGCGCTGGGTGACGATGCAGTTCTTGTGCTCGTGCACAAATTCCACCGGGTCCTCGATGGTGATGATGTGACCGTAGCTGTTCTCGTTGCGGAAGCCGATCATCGCGGCGAGGGAGGTGGACTTGCCAGAGCCGGTGCCACCGACGAAGATCACCAGGCCGCGCTTGGTCATGGCCACGTCCTTGAGCACCTCGGGCAACCCCAGCTCCTCGAACTTGGGGATGGTGGTGGTGATGGTACGGAACACCAGGCCGGCACGCTGCTGCTGCACGAAGGCATTGACGCGGAAGCGGCCGATGCCCGATGGGCTGATGGCGAAGTTGCACTCCTTGGTCGCCTCGAACTCCGCCGCCTGCCTGTCGTTCATCACCGAGCGCGCCAGTTCCTGGGTATGCTGCGACGTGAGCACCTGGTTCGACACCGGAGTCATCTTGCCGTCGACCTTGATCGCCGGCGGGAAGCCGGCCGTGATGAACAGATCGGAAGCCTTCTTACCCACCATCAGGCGCAGCAGGTCGTGGACAAATTTGAGAGCTTGATCGCGTTCCATCGTATCCTCCTAACTCCTATCGCCCTACCCTGGGAAGGCATCCTTGTTGGCGGCCTTGCCACGCGCTTCCGCCGAGGAGATGACGTTGCGCCGCACCAGATCCTGCAGGTTCTGGTCCAGCGTCTGCATGCCGACGTTCTGGCCGGTCTGGATCGCCGAATACATCTGCGCCACCTTGTTCTCGCGGATCAGGTTGCGGATCGCCGGGGTGCCGATCATGATCTCGTGCGCAGCCACGCGACCGCTGCCGTCCTTGGTCTTAAGCAGGGTCTGCGAGATCACCGCGCGCAGCGATTCCGACAGCATCGCACGCACCATATCCTTCTCCGCCGCCGGGAACACGTCGATGATACGGTCTATGGTTTTCGCCGCCGAACTGGTGTGCAGCGTGCCGAACACCAGGTGCCCGGTTTCCGCAGCGGTCAGCGCCAGGCGTATGGTTTCCAGGTCGCGCAGCTCTCCCACCAGAATGATGTCCGGGTCCTCACGCAACGCGCTACGCAGCGCGTTGGCGAACGACAACGTGTGCGGGCCGACCTCGCGTTGGTTGATCAGGCACTTCTTCGATTCGTGCACGAATTCGATCGGGTCCTCGATAGTAAGGATGTGGCCGTACTCGTTCTCGTTGATGTGGTTGATCATCGCCGCCAGCGTGGTGGACTTGCCCGAGCCGGTCGGCCCGGTCACCAGCACCACGCCGCGCGGCTGGTCGGCGATCTCGGCGAAAATCTTGGGCGCGTTGAGCTCCTCCAGCGTCAGCACCTTGGACGGAATGGTACGGAATACCGCGCCGGCGCCGCGGTGCTGTACGAAGGCATTGACGCGGAAACGCGCCAGGTTGGGAATCTCGAACGAAAAATCGCACTCGAGATTTTCCTCATAGGTCTTGCGCTGAGAATCGTTCATGATGTCGTACACCATCTCGTGCACTTCCTTGTGCTCGAGAGATGGCAGGTTGATGCGGCGCACATCGCCGTGGACGCGGATCATCGGCGGCAGGCCGGAGGAAAGGTGTAGGTCGGAGGCCCTGTTCTTGACGACAAATGCGAGCAGTTCAGCAATGTCCATTATAATCCCTCAATATTTTGCCGGGCCATTATGACCGCAATCGCCACACGCTTGCAAGCCGTGCACAACCGCATTGCCAAGGCCGCACTGGCCGCCGGACGTGACCCGCACACGGTACAACTGCTGGCGGTAAGCAAGACCTGGCCAACGCAAAACCTGCGCGATGCCTATGCTGCCGGCCAGCGCATGTTCGGAGAAAGCTACGTGCAGGAGGCGCTGGAAAAAATCGGGCTGCTGCGCGGCCTGCCGCTGGAGTGGCATTTTATCGGCCCGCTGCAGAGCAACAAGACGCGCGCGATCGCCGAGCATTTCGACTGGGTGCATTCGGTCGAGCGCCTGAAAATCGCCGAGCGCCTTTCTGCGCAGCGGCCGACGCATCTGCCACCGCTGCAAATCTGCCTGCAGATCAACGTCAGCGGCGAAGCCAGCAAGAGCGGGGCGACACCGCAGGAAGCGCCTGCGCTTGCCGAGGTGATACGCCGGCTGCCGAATTTACGCCTGCGCGGGCTGATGGCGATCCCGCAGCCCACTGCAGACGTTGCGTTGCAGCGCAGGCAGTTTAAAATGCTGCGTGAATTGCTCGAGGCATTGAATGAGCGCGGCATGGCGCTGGACACCTTGTCCATGGGCATGTCGCACGATCTGGAAGCGGCGATCGCGGAAGGCGCGACCATGGTGCGTGTGGGCACGGCAATCTTTGGGGAAAGACATTGACCGCAAAGGGCGCGAAGTACGCGAGATAAACCTCATATCTTTAGCCACGGATTAAACGGATAGGCACGGATAATCCGTGTTTCATCCGTGGCTGGTTATGCCTTTACGCTGCGTCCTCGGCGGTGAAATTGGGGGGAGGGATGAACATCGCATTTATCGGCGGCGGCAACATGGCCAGTGCCATGATAAGCGGCCTGCTGCAGAAAGGCATAGCAGCAGCATGCATCCGCGTCGCGGAGCTTGCCGCCGACAGCCGCGAGCGCCTGGCACGCGACTACGGCGTGGCAACGCATGCAGAAATCGCCACTGCATGCGCGGGTTGCGATGTGATCGTGCTGGCGGTCAAGCCACAGCAATTGCGCGCAGTGACCAATGAGATCGTGCCGCTGCTGAAGGAACAACTGGTGGTGTCCATTGCCGCCGGGGTGCGCTGCGCCGACCTGTCGCGCTGGTTGGGAGGACACGCCAGGATAGTACGCGCCATGCCCAACACGCCGGCACTGGTGCAGGCCGGCATGAGCGGCCTTTACGCCATGTCCGCCGTGACTTCCGAAGAGCGCATGCAGGCGGAGGAACTGCTCTCTGCATGCGGCGCCACCCTGTGGCTGCTGCACGAAGAAATGCTGGATGTAGTGACTGCGGTATCCGGCAGCGGGCCGGCCTATGTGTTCTATTTCATCGAGGCGCTGACCCAGGCCGCCATCGAACTCGGCCTCACGCCCGACGCGGCGCGCACGCTGAGCCTGCAAACCTTCCTCGGCGCGGCCACCCTCGCCAGCCGGAGCGGGGAGGACGCCGCAACCCTGCGCGCACGGGTGACCTCGAAAGGCGGCACCACCGAACGTGCCATCGCCGAACTCGATGCGGCTCATGTGAAAATGTTGATCGTGCGGGCGGTGCACGCCGCGGCACAGCGCGCCAGGGAACTGGGCGACCAACTGGGGAAGGACTGACATGCTGGGCAACACGATATTGTTCATCGTGGGCACCTTGGGTGACCTGTTCGCGGCGGCGCTGCTACTGCGCTTTTACCTGCAATTGCTGCGCGCGCCCTATCGCAACCCGCTCTCGCAATTCCTGGCGGCGCTCACCGATTTCATCGTGCGTCCGGCACGCAAGGTGATCCCCGGCCTGTGGGGCATGGATTTGTCCACCCTGGTACTGGGCTGGCTCACCGAGTTGCTGCTACAACTGCTGGTGTTCTGGCTCAAGGATTACGATCTCGGCGCCAGTATGGGGGTCACGCTGGTTGCAGTGGCACTGCTCGCGCTGCTGCAAGTGATCAAGATCAGTCTGTACCTGCTGATGGGTGCGGTATTCGCGCAGGCCATCCTGAGCTGGGTCAATCCGCACAGCCCGGCGGCGCCCATGCTCAACAGCCTCACCCGCCCTTTCCTGCACCCGTTCCAGAGGCTGATCCCCGCCATCGGCAACGTCGACCTGTCACCGCTGTTCCTGCTGCTCGCCATCCAGGTGGCACTGATGCTGCCGGTGGCATGGCTGGAAGCGCAGATCGCGCATTTCTTCTGATGTGGTTCCGCCAGGAAGGTGACCGCCTCGTTGTTACGCTGCACATCCAGCCCGGCGCGAAGCGCAGCGAAGTAGCCGGCCTGCACGGCGACGCGCTGAAAATCCGCCTCGCCGCACCGCCGGTCGATGGCAAGGCCAACGCCGCCCTGCTCGAATTCCTCGCCATCGCCTTCGATGTACCGCTCAAGCAGGTAACCCTTAAACAAGGCACCGGTTCGCGGCGCAAGGTGGTGGAAGTGATGGCGCCACTGCGTGCGCCAGAAAGCCTCCTCCCCACGGACGGCAAGACCCGATGAACTTCGTCGCGCGCCACCGCCTGCTGCTTGCCGCCTTCGTGCTGGGCGCGATCAGCGTGCTCGGCTTCGCACCGTTCCACCTGTTCCCGCTGCCGGTGGCGACGCTCGCGCTGCTGTTCCATTTGTGGCGGCACCATCCCCATGCGCGTGCCGGTGCGCTGCTCGGCTTCTGCTTCGGCCTGGGCTTCTTTCTCGCCGGGGTGAGCTGGGTCTACGTCAGCATGCACGACTTCGGTGCCATGCCAATGCCGCTCGCCGTGCTCGCCACGCTGCTGTTCTGCGCTGTACTGGCGCTATTCCCGGCGCTGGCGGGGTGGTTGCAGATGTATATCGCTCATCCCACCTCGCGCTTCGCCATCGCCGCGCCCGCGCTGTGGGTGCTCCTGGAATGGGCGCGCGGCAGGGTGTTCACCGGCTTCCCCTGGCTCGCCTTCGGCTATTCGCAGGTGCCGGACGGCCCGCTCGCCGGCTACGCGCCGCTCTTCGGCGTATACGGCGTGTCGCTGGCGGTGGCGCTGTCGGCGGGCTGGGTGCTGCTCGCCTGGCATGCGCGCGGGAGTAAACGCATCGCCTGGGCTATCGCCATCGTGGCGATGTGGGGCACAGGATATGGGGCCAAGCAAATCGAATGGACGCAACCGTTCGGCGAACCCCTCACGGTCAGCCTGCTGCAAGGCGACATCCCGCAGGAAATGAAATTCCGCGAAGACCGCCTGGCGCTGACGCTGGACACTTATGCCACGCTGGCGCGGGAAAGCAGCGGGCGCCTGATCGTGCTGCCGGAAACCGCGCTGCCGCTGTTTTACCACGACGTGCCGCGCGACTACCTCGATCGCCTCGCCGAGCGCGCACGCAGCAACGGCGGCGACATCCTCATCGGCCTGCCCGAACGTGCCGGCGAACGCGACTATTACAACAGCGTGCTGAGCTTCGGCAGCGCGCCCACGCAAACCTACCGCAAGTCGCACCTGGTGCCGTTTGGCGAGTTCGTCCCGCTCAAGCCGATGTTCGGCGGGATCATCGCAGCGCTCAGCATTCCGCTGTCGGATTTCTCGCGCGGCGCGGCACAGCAGCAGCCGCTGCAAGTGGCCGGGCAGCGAGTCGCAGTCAACATCTGCTACGAAGACGCCTTCGGCGAGGAGATCATCCGCCAGCTGCCGCAGGCCACGTTGCTGGTCAACGTCAGCAACGTGGCCTGGTTCGGGCGCTCGATCGCACCCTACCAGCATTTGCAGATATCGCAGATGCGCGCGCTGGAAGCCGGGCGCACCATGCTGCGCGCCACCAACACCGGCATGACCGCGATCATCGACGCACACGGCCAGGTGGTACAAAGCCTGCCCGAATTCACCACCGCCGCGCTGCACGGCGAAGCGCAAGGCATGCAGGGCGCCACTCCCTACGTGCGCTGGGGCAACTGGCCGGCGCTAGTTCTGATCGGCCTGATGCTGGCAGTTGCATGGCTGGGCAAGCGGCGCTGAAAAAGCCAGGCCCAGTGCAACCTGGCACAAAACTTGACTCACACTTGACACATATTTCCTGTCAACGAAGCCGACCTCGGCGGCGACATTGGCGCGATCCGCAATCTGTTCACCGGATTCCAGCGCTACTTGTATCAGGTAACGCCCGCCACACGTTAACCACACTCCCCAGGCAGCACGCCCGGCAATCAGAAATCAACCGGTTGCGCTTTCCCGCATCGCGCGGAACAAGTAAAATCGCCGCTTTCGAGAACACGACATCGTCATGCTGACTTTTCAGGACATCATCCTCACCCTGCAACAATACTGGGGCAAGCAGGGCTGCGCGCTGTTGCAGCCTTATGACCTCGAGGTCGGCGCCGGCACCAGCCACACCGCGACCTTTTTGCGCGCGCTCGGGCCGGAGCCGTGGAAGGCCGCTTACGTGCAACCCTCGCGCCGCCCCAAGGACGGCCGCTACGGCGACAACCCCAACCGCCTGCAGCACTACTACCAGTACCAGGTGGTGCTGAAACCGGCGCCGGAAAACATCCTCGATCTTTATCTCGGCTCCCTGCAGGCGCTCGGCTTCGATCTCAAGAAAAACGATGTGCGCTTCGTCGAGGACGACTGGGAGAACCCGACGCTGGGCGCCTGGGGGCTGGGCTGGGAGGTGTGGCTGAACGGCATGGAGGTGACGCAGTTCACCTATTTCCAGCAGGTCGGCGGCATCAACTGCAAGCCCATCACCGGCGAAATCACTTACGGGCTGGAACGGCTGGCGATGTATCTGCAGGGCGTGGAAAACGTGTTCGACCTGATCTGGACCGAGGGACTCACCTATCGCGACGTCTATCACCAGAACGAAGTCGAGCAATCTGCGTACAACTTTGAGCACAGCGACGTGGAATTCCTGCTCACCGCGTTCAACGCGCACGAGAAACAGGCCAAGCACCTGATGGGGCAGCAGCTCGCGCTGCCCGCCTACGAGCAGGTGCTGAAAACCGCGCACACCTTCAACCTGCTCGACGCGCGCGGCGCGATTTCGGTGACCGAACGTGCCGCTTACATCGGCCGCATCCGCAACCTGGCGCGCAGCGTGGCGCAAAGCTACCTCGACAGCCGCGCCCGCCTCGGCTTCCCGATGGCGCCCAAGGCATGGGCCGAGGAAGTGCTGGCGCAGCTGGAAAAGAAGGTGGCAGCATGAGCAGGAAGCTGGGGCCCCGCATGGCGGGGATACGACCGTCCGCGAATGCTGCCGGGCACCGAAACGGCAATGTTGGGGTGAAGATGGACTGTAATGAGGTGGCCGCATGACCACCCAAAATCTGCTGGTCGAACTGTTCGTCGAAGAGCTGCCGCCCAAGGCGCTGAAGAAGCTGGGCGAGGCATTTGCCGAAACCCTGCTTGCCGGACTCCAGGCGCGGGGGCTGACCGATAGCGCCGCACAAGTCACCGCCTTTGCCTCGCCGCGCCGCCTGGCCGCGCATATCACCCGCGTGGCAGCCCGCGCTGACGACAAGTCCATTTCGCAAAAACTGATGCCGGTGGCGGTGGGACTGGGCGCCGACGGCCAGCCCACCGCAGCACTGCTGAAGAAACTCGCCAGCCTGGGTGCGAACGCCTCTGCGCTGCCCAAGCTCAAGCGTGAAGGCGACGGCAAAAACGCAGCGCTGTTTTTCGACAGCGTGATCGCGGGCGCAACGCTGGTCGAAGGCTTGCAGCACACGCTGGAAGATACGCTCGCCAAGCTGCCCATCCCCAAGGTGATGACGTACCAACTCAGCGACGGCTGGCGCAGCGTCAACTTCGTGCGTCCGGCGCATGGGCTGGTAGCCCTGCACGGCGCGGATGTGGTGCCGGTCAGCGTGCTCGGTCTGCGGGCCGGTCGCGTGACGCGAGGCCACCGCTTCGAGGCGGCCGTCGACATCATCACGTTACGCGACGCCGACAGCTACGCCGCGCAACTGGAAAGCGAAGGCGCGGTGATTCCGTCTTTCGAAAAGCGCCGCACCGAGATCGCGCGCCAGTTGCAGGAAGCTGCCTCGAAGGAAGGGTTGAAGCCCATCGAGGATGCAGCGCTGCTCGACGAAGTCACCGCGCTGGTCGAGCGCCCCAACGTGCTGCCTGGCCGCTTCGAGGAAACCTTCCTGGAAGTGCCGCAGGAATGCCTGATCCTCACCATGAAGGCGAACCAGAAATATTTCCCGCTGCTCGATGGCAAGGGCAAGCTCACCAACAAGTTCCTGCTGGTTTCCAACATCCGCCCCACCGATGCCTCCGCGGTGATCGCCGGCAACGAGCGCGTGGTGCGTCCGCGCCTGGCCGACGCCAAGTTCTTCTTCGACCAGGATCGCAAGACGAAACTGGCAACGCGCACCCACAAGCTCGGCAACGTGGTCTACCACAACAAGCTGGGCAGCCAGTTGCAGCGCGTACTGCGCATCGAGAAGCTGGCCGGCGAAATCGCGCAGCGGCTCGGCGCCAACGTGGCTTACGCCGAACGTGCCGCACACCTGTGCAAGGCCGACCTGGTCACCGACATGGTGGGTGAGTTTCCCGAACTACAGGGCATCATGGGTCGCTATTACGCGCTGCACGACGGCGAGCCGCGCGAGGTCGCCGACGCCATCGAAGCTCACTACCACCCGCGCTACGCCGATGACGCCCTACCGCGGGACAACGTCGGCGCCGCAGTGGCACTGGCCGACAAGCTCGACACCCTGGTTGGCATCTACGGCATCGGCCTTGTCCCCACCGGGGACAAGGATCCGTTCGGCTTGCGCCGCCTGGCGCTGGGCGTACTGCGCATCCTGTTCGAGAAGGTGCTGCCGCTCGACGTCGTGCACCTGCTGCAGCTCGCCAAAGCGCAGTACGCGAGCGAAGTGCTCACCGACAGCGTAGCGGTGGACGTGCACGACTTCATGCTGGAACGCCTGAAGAATTATCTGCGCGAGCAGGGTTATGAATTCGATGAAATCGACGCAGTGCTGGCGCAGCGCCCGGCACGCATCGACCTGGTCGGGCAAAAGCTGAAGGCGGTGCAGGCGTTCAAGAAACTGCCGGAAGCCGCCGCGCTCGCTGCCGCCAACAAGCGCATCCAGAACATCCTGAAAAAAACCGAAGCGCCGCAGGCAGCGCCCGATCTCGCGCTGATGCAGGCGCAGGCCGAGCGCGACCTGCTCGCCGCCACCACCCATCTCGCGCCGGCGGTCGAATCGCTGATGCAGAGCGGCGACTACACCGACGCCTTGTGCGCACTCGCCAAGGTGCGCGCGCAAGTGGACAGCTTTTTCGACGACGTGATGGTAATGGTGGACGAGCCGCTGCTGCGCAACAACCGCCTGGCGCTGCTCAACCAACTCGCCGGACTGATGAACCGGGTAGCGGACATTTCCCGGCTGGCGGCGTAGACTATCCATTACTGTGAAGCTCATCATCCTCGACCGCGACGGCGTCATCAACTTCGACAGCGTCCAGTTCATCAAGCATCCGGATGAATGGAAACCCATTCCCGGCAGCCTGGAGGCGATCGCACGCCTGAACCAGGCCGGCTACCGCGTGGTGGTGGCGAGCAACCAGTCGGGTGTGGCGCGTGGCCTGTTCGACATGGCCACCCTCAACGCCATTCACGACAAGATGCACAAGGCGCTGTGGCAGTGTGGTGGGCGCATCGACGCACTGTTCTTCTGTCCGCATGCGGCCGATTCCGACTGCAATTGCCGCAAGCCCAAGACCGGCCTGTTCGAGGAAATCTCCGAGCGCTTCGGCACTCGGCTCGTCGGGGTGCCCAGCATAGGCGATTCGCTGCGCGACCTGCTCGCGTCGGCGGCAATGGGCGCCCGGCCCATCCTGGTGCTCACCGGCAAGGGCAAGAAAACCCAGCAGGAAGGCAAGCTGCCGGAAGGCACCCAGGTCTATGCCGACCTCGCCGAAGCGGTGCGCGCACTGCTGGAATGAAGCTTGGTTTGGCCGCGGTGAACACCGATGTACACGGATAAAATACTTCTCGTCGGTTATGACATCGCTTGCGCTTCCCCCTCCCCCGCGTTATCGCGCACCTCTCTCCCGCATGCGGGAGAGAGGTCGGGGGTGAGGGCTTCATACCGCCTCATCATCCGGCTCACACAGTAGCATGCAAGTCTTGCTGGCCGCTTTCCGTTCGACGCTGTTCGCCCTGCTGCTGTTGATCCTCACCCCGCCTTACTCGGCCATCGCGCTGCTTACTTTTCCGCTGCCCGCCATGGCACGCTACCGGGTGATTTCGTTCTGGTCGCGCATCGTGGTGTTCCTCGCCCGCGTGGTGTGCGGCATCCGCTACCGCGTCGTCGGTGCCGAACACATTCCGCGCACGCCTTGCATCGTGCTGGCCAAGCACCAGTCGGCGTGGGAGACATTGGCATTCCAGACCATTTTTCCGCCGCAGGTATGGGTGCTGAAACGCGAGTTGCTGCGCATCCCGTTTTTCGGCTGGGGACTGGCGATGATGAGCCCAATCGCCATCAACCGCAGCGCCGGGCGCGAAGCGCTGCGACAGTTGCTGGAACAGGGCCGCGACCGGCTCGCGCAAGGCTTCTGGGTGGTGATCTTCCCGGAAGGCACGCGCAAGGCACCGGGCGAACGCGGCAAATATCAAATCGGCGGCGCCTGGCTCGCCGCACACGCCGGCGCCACCGTGTTACCGGTGGCGCACAACGCCGGCGAGCTGTGGAAGCGTCACGCCTTCATCAAATATCCCGGAACCATCACGGTGAGCATAGGCGCACCCATCGACGGCGCCGGCATGAAGGCCGAGGAAGTGAATGCGCGCGCGGAAAACTGGATCGAGGAAGAAATGCGGCGCATCACCCACAGTGCACGCAACATGCGTGCCGCATGAGCGCCGTGCTGGAGGCGCGCAGCATTTCGTTGCACGGCCAGGAGATCAGCTACTGGCTGCGCCGCAGCGCGCGCTGCGGCGGCGTGAATCTGCGCGTCGATGAACGCGGCCTGGTGGTGAGTGCGCCGGAGCGGATATCGGAGCAGCGCCTGCACGGCGTGCTGCACGACGCCGCACAATGGGTGCTGGCCAAGCTCGCGCACTGGCAGGAATGGCAGGCACGCCGTCCCGCGCCGCTGCAACTGCGCGACGGCGCCGTGCTGGAATTTCTCGGCATGCCGCTGCCACTGGCGCTGCGCGCGGGACGCTACAGTGCGGCGCGCGACATGTTCTCTCTCCTGGTGAGCGTACCCAAGCCCGAAGACGAGGCGTGTGTGCGCATGCAGGTAAACGCCTGGTACCATGACGAAGCGCTGCGACACTTCCCCGGGCGCATCGCGCATTACGCCGAGCAACTCACGGTGCGCGCCAGAAAACTGACCGTGTCGGAAGCAAAAACGCGCTGGGGTAGCTGCAACGCGCACGGCGAAATCCGTCTGAGCTGGCGGCTGATGCAGGCGCCGCCGCACCTCATCGACTACGTGGTGGCGCATGAACTCGCCCATCTGCGAGAACTCAACCATTCGCCGCGCTTCTGGGAACTGGTCGCCAGCGTGTATCCGCAATACCGTGATGCACGCAAGGAGCTGGACAGCCTCACGCAACGCTACATGGCGCTGTAAGGCGGCAACAAGTCCGGGATCAAGAACGAACCGCAATATTTGCCTAAACTGAATGGAGTCAAATCGTGAACAATCTGCCCAAGTGCCCCAAATGCAATTCCGAATATACCTACGAAGACGGCAGTATGTACGTCTGCCCGGAATGCGCGCATGAATGGAGCAAGGACGCCGCGCCGGCGGGCGCGGACAACAAACGCGTGGTGCGCGATGCCTTCGGCAACGTACTGAACGACGGCGACAGCGTGATGGTGATCAAGGACCTGAAAATCAGGGGCTCATCGTCGGTGGTAAAAGTCGGCACCAAGGTGAAGAACATCCGTCTGGCCGAGGGCGACCACGACATCGACTGCAAGATAGACGGCATCGGTGCAATGTCGCTGAAATCGGAGTTCGTGAAAAAGTCGTGAGCGCCCGGGCACCGACCCTCCGCGTCCTCTGCGGCGCAAGGCTTTTCTTGGCCCTTCGCGCCAAACCTTACAATACCACTCCTTCCCCCGCCTGCGCAGAAACCAGTTGTGCCAAAGTCGCAAACAGCTCGCCGCCGCCGCGCGTATCCAGCCAGGCGCCGTCTTTCCAGCCGTAGTGGAAACCGCCTGCCTTGGCCGCCACCCAGATTTCGCGGTTGGGGGTGTGGCGGCTGACGATGATCTGGCTGCCGTCATCGAACTCGATTTCCAGCACGCCCTGCTCGACGCCGTAATCCACGTCGGTAGCATCGAGCGCGGTTTCGATGCGGGCAAATACCGCGTCGGCGCGCTCGCCAAATTCGGTCTCGGTCATGTTATCCACTGGGCAAAATGTTAAGATGCGCGCTTGATCGCTAGGGTCCTGTCATGCGCGCTGTTACTCTGATGCTATTACTGATTTCCCTGCTCGCCGCCTGCGGCCACAAGGGGCCATTATACTTGCCCGAGCAACAGCCTACCGCCGACCAGCAGAAGAAGCAATGAGCCTCCGATGAGACCCTTTTCCTATTATGACGGCGCGCTGTACGCCGAGCAGGTGCCGCTGACGCGCATCGCGGCGGAATACAGCACGCCCTGCTACGTCTATTCCAAGGCAGCGCTGAGCACCGCCTACCAGAATTATGACCGCGCCTTTGCCGCGCGCGAGCATCTGGTGTGCTACGCGGTGAAGGCCAACCCCAACCTCGCCATCCTCAATTTATTTGCGCGCCTGGGCAGCGGCTTTGACATCGTGTCTGGCGGCGAACTGCAACGCGTGCTGGCGGCAGGCGGTGATGCGCGCCGCGTGGTGTTTTCCGGGGTGGGCAAGAGTGCGGCGGAAATGCGCCTGGCGCTGGAGGCCGACATCCTCTGCTTCAACGTGGAATCGGAAAGCGAGCTGCACCGCCTTAACCATGTTGCCAGCAAGCTCGGCAAGCGTGCGCCGGTGAGCCTGCGCGTCAACCCGGACGTGGACGCGAGGACGCATCCCTACATTTCCACCGGTCTCAAGGAAAACAAGTTCGGCGTGCAGTTCGACGAGGCGTTGGCGCTCTATCTCGCCGCCGCGCGCCTGCCGCATCTGCGCATAACCGGCATCGACTGCCATATCGGCTCGCAGCTCATCGACATCGCACCGTTCGCCGCGGCACTCGACAAGGTGCTCGACCTGGTCGAGCGCCTGGAAGCTGACGGCATTGCCATCGAGCACCTTGACCTCGGCGGCGGCCTCGGTATCCGCTACCGCGACGAAACTCCGCCCGACCTGGCTGCCTACGCGCAGCAAATCCTGGCCCGCTTGCAGGGGCGACCGCAGAAACTGCTGCTGGAGCCGGGGCGCTACCTGGTCGGCAACGCTGGCGTGCTGCTCACCCGCGTGGAATACCTCAAGCACAACACCGGCAGGAACTTTGCCGTGGTCGATGCGGCGATGAACGACCTGATGCGCCCGGCGCTGTACGACGCCTATCACCACATCGCCGCGGTACAACAGCATGACGGTGCCGCGCAGCACTACGACATCGTCGGCCCGGTATGTGAGAGTGGGGATTTTCTCGGCAAGGACAGGAAGCTTGCGCTCGGCGAGAGCGATCTGCTTGCGGTGATGTCGGCCGGCGCCTACGGCATGAGCATGAGCTCTAATTACAACACGCGACCGCGCGCGGCGGAAGTGATGGTGGACGGCGACACCCTGCACCTCATCCGCGCGCGCGAAACCGTGGAGCGGCTATACGAGCTGGAACAGCCGCTCCCATAGCGCAACTACGCACCTGCCTCACTGGCGAGTGGGGTTGACCTTGGTGTTGATCTCCAGCACCTTGTCCAGGTTGATGGTGCCCGCCTCGCGCGAACGCTGCGGTTTGTCGTCCTGCCCCACCATCTGACGCACCGGCCCGCCGCTGCCGCCCCGCTCCATGCGCGGGTCGTCGTTGCCGCCCGCCGCGCCTTTCCTGGCGGCGATGGCCTTGCCGATGCCTTTCATCTGTTGCTGCTTCATTTGCGGTGTACCGACTAAGGTCACGTTGCCGCCGCCCATGTCATCTTCGCGCGGTGTGCCGGCCTGCTGCTTGTTCTTTTGTTCCGTCCAATAGGACTGGCGTTGTTCCTGCGTCATGTTCTTGGTGGCGGCGTAGCCATCACTGCCCACGCTTTGTGCGTAGGCGAGTTCGGCCGCGTCGGCCTGGTCATTGCCGCTCGGCGTGCCGCCTTCCATCCTCAACATCTCGCCTATGGTGCCCTTGCCGCCAGTGGCCTGGTCCTGCGCCGACTCGGTGGTGGGATCGCCCTCGCTGGCACGGCCCTTGCCGCTGCCGGCGAAATTGCGCGTATCGCCGGTCTTGCCGCGGTTGGCGCGCTCGCCGCCAAAGGTGTCGGCATCCGAGCCGGTAACGACATTGCTCCCCATCAGGCCGGATTTGTCGCCGAACTTGCTGGGATTCGTCTTGTCATCCCCGCCCAGGTTTTGCGCATGTTCACGCGCCACATCGGCCAAGCCGCCCTTGCGCTCCGGCGCGCCGATTTTCAAATCCGAGGAATCCACTTTTTGCTTGATGTTGCCAGCATCCACCTTGGCGCCGCTCAATTTAGAAGAAGGCGTGGCAATCGGGTTGAGCAGGATGCCCCTGCCGACCGGTTCGGCCGGGGTGGGGCCGGCCGCAGCTGTCGCTACGGAAGCGGTCGCGCCCGGCCCTATGACCGGCGCGACTAGTGCAGGCTTGCCAACCGGTTCGGCCGGTGTCGGCTTGGCGGCACCCGCCAGCATGGGAGCGACCGGAACAACCATTGCCGGCTTGCTCACCGGCTCCGCCGATTTCGGCACGACCACCACGGCAGGCGCGGTGGTAGGGACAGCGGGTTGCACCAACACCGGTGCAGTTGGTTTCGGTGCAGGTGCAGGTGCAGGTACCGGTTTCGGCGCCGGCGCGGGAAGCGGCATGGGCACGGGCATTTTCGGCAACTGTCCCCAGGCCGGGGCGGCAAACAAAACGATGACGGGCATGGCAACTGCCATGCCGAGATGACGACGTTTCATGATCCCCCCTCTTTGCTGATTTGGGCCTACGCTTGTTTTATAGCACCACCGCGGTGACCTCTCCACATTTCACTGCGCAGGCATGGATTGACCGACCGGCCGGTCAGTGTTATTTTCGCTACCCTTCCCGGGAGCAGCCAAATGGGCAAAACCGAATCACTCATACCCCAGGTCGGCGACGCCGCCGAACGCATCCTCGCCGCCGCCGCGCAGCTGTTCGCACAATCCGGCTTCGACGCAGTGTCGATCAACGCCATCGCCGAGCTGGCCGGCGTCAGCAAAGCCAACGTGTTCCACCACTTCAGCTCCAAGGACGACCTGTATCTCGCCGTGCTGCGCGCCGCCTGCACGCAAAGCTGCGCGCAGCTGGACCAGCTGGAAAGCGCCCAGGATTCGTTCGCGGAACGGCTGCGCCACTACGCCAGCGCGCACCTTGACAGCATCGTGCGCAACGCAGAAATCAGCCGCCTAATCCTGCGCGAAGTGCAGGAAGGCAATCCGCAGCGCAGCAAGGAGCTCGCCGAACAGGTGTTCGGCGCCAATTTCGCGCGCCTGGTGGCGATCCTGCGCGCCGGTCAGGCTCGCGGTGAACTGCGCGACGATCTTGACCCCGGTATGATCGCCACGCTGATGATTGCCGCCGACATTTTCTTTTTCCAGTCGCGCGCAGTGTCGCGCCACCTGCCGGACGTCAAACACCTCGCCGACGACCACGGCGCCTACAGCACCATGCTGATGGACATCCTCCTGCACGGGATCGCCAAAAAACAAGGAGAAAAAACATGATGCGCAAGCTACCCTGGATCATGCTGCTCTGCGCCGCCCTGGCCTCGGGCTGCGCACGGAAGGAGGAGGAAAAGGCCGGTGTCGGCAAGCCGCCGATGGGCACCCTCATCACCACCGCCACCGCCGAAAGGAAGATGGTGGAAGTCACGCAGGAAGCGGTCGGCCAGGTCGACGCCGAAAACGCACCGACCATCGCTGCGGAAACCCCGGGTCGGGTGGTACAGGTATATGTCGACGTGGGCGACGCGGTGCAAGCCGGGCAGGTGCTGGCGGAAATCGATCCCGGCGACCAGAAGATCGACCGCGAGGCCGCAGCAGCCGAAGTGGCGCGACTCAAGGCGCTGCTCGTCAACCAGCAGTTCGTTCACGAACGCAACCGGCAGTTGCGCGAGCAGGGTTTCATTTCGCAGGCGGCACTCGATAATTCAGAAGCGCAACTGACCTCCACGCGCGAACAGCTCAACGCGGCGCAGGCACGGCTCGACATCAGCACGCGCAACCTCACCAAGACCCGCATCCTGGCGCCGCTGGCGGGGCACATCGACATGCGCCGCATCACAGTGGGCGATTACGTCAAGGTCGGAGATCCGTTGCTGCGCATCGCCGCCAACCAGTCGCTGCTGGTGCGGCTGCCGTTCCCGGAGGTGGCCGCGGCACAGGTGCGCATCGGCCAGACCGTGCACCTGATGTCGCCGCTGGCGCCGCGTGCGCCGGTCACCGCCAGGATAGACGAGATCCGCCCCATGGTCGGCACCACCAGCCGCGCCATCGAGGCCATCGTCAAGCTCGCCAACCCCGGCGGCTGGGCAGCCGGCGCCTCGGTCAACGGCAGCGTGGTGATCGCGCAGCGCGAATCGCTGACCGTGCCGGAAGCCAGCATCGTGCAGCGCCCCGCCGGCGAAGTGGTATACCTGGTGCGCGACGGCAAGGCTTACCAGCAGCCGGTGAAAGTCGGGGTGCGCCGGCAGGGTTACGCGGAAATCCTGTCCGGGCTGTCCGGCGGCGAAACCATCGCGCTCGACGGCGCCGGTTTCCTCACCGACCAGGCGGCGGTGACACTGCCGCAAGCCAAAACGGAAACCGCCAAAACCAATTAGCCACGAGTGAACATTTTTCAGGATAGAACATGACCCTGCCTGAATTATCGATCAAACGCCATGTGCTGGCGTTCATGCTGTCGGCGGTGCTGGTACTGGTCGGCCTCATCGCCTACCAGCGCATCGGCGTGGATCGCTTCCCCTACATAGAGTTCCCGGTGGTTTCCATCACCACCGCCATGAAGGGCGCCAACCCGGACATCGTCGACGCCAGCATCACCAGCGTGATCGAGAACCAGGTCAACAGCGTGCCCGGCATCCAGCACATCCAGTCCACTTCGTCGCCCGGGGTATCGGTGGTGGCAATCACCTTCGATCTCAACAAGGACATCGACATCGCCTTCAACGAAGTGCAGGCCAAGATCAACCAGGTGCTGCGCCAGCTGCCCAGGGACGCCGACCCGCCGGTGGTGGCCAAGGTGGAGACCAACGCCAGCCCCATCATCTGGCTGGCGGTGCAGGGCGACCGCACCCAGCAGCAGCTCAACCAGTATGCGCGCAACGTGCTCAAGAAAAAACTGGAAACCATCGGCGGCGTCGGCGAAGTGCGTCTGGGCGGGCGCCGAGACCGCGCCATCCGCGTCAAGCTCGACCCTGCGCGCATGGCCGGCCTGGGCGTCAGCGTCAATGACGTCACCAACGCCTTCGCGCGCGAGCACGTGCAACTGCCCGGCGGCTTCCTGGTCAGCGAGCGCACCGAGAAGCTGATCAAGCTCGATTTCGAATATCACTCCCCGGTTGCGCTCAGGGAGATGATCGTGCTGTACCGCGACAACGCGCCGGTGCGCATCAAGGACATCGCCACGGTGGAAGACGGCCTCGCCGACTACCGCCAGCTGGCGCGCTTCAACGGCACGCCATCGGTAGGCTTGGGCATCGTCAAGGTGGCCAACACCAACACCGTCGCCATCATCGACACGGTGAAGAAGAAGCTCGACGAGGAAATCCGCCCGCAGCTGCCGCCGGGCATGACGGTGAAGGTCGCCACCGACGACTCCGTGCTGATCCTGGAGATCGTGCACTCGCTGCAATCACACCTGTTGGAAGGCACGCTGCTCGCCGCGCTGGTGGTGCTGTTCTTCCTGCGCAGCATCCGTTCCACGCTGATCATCGCGGTCGCCATCCCGGTGTCGCTGCTGGGCGCAGTGGCGGTGATGTATTTCGCCGGCTTCACCTTCAACTCGATGACGCTGCTGGCGCTGCTGCTCCTGATCGGCGTGGTGGTGGACGACGCCATCGTGGTGCTGGAAAACATCTACCGCCACCGTGAGCACCTTACCGACGACGCGGTGGCCGCTGCGCTGAACGGCACGCGCCAGGTGGTGTTCGCGGTGTTGGCGGCGACGCTGACACTGGTGTCGATCTTCGCGCCGGTGATCTTCATGGGCGGCATCATCGGTAAATTTTTCAAATCGTTCGCCGTAGTGGTGACCTTTGGCGTGATCGTGTCCTGGTTCGTTTCGATGACGCTGACGCCGATGCTGTGCTCGAGATTTCTCTCGGTGCCCAAGCGTCACGGCGCGCTTTACCACGTGTTCGACCGCTTCTTTACCGGCATGGACAATATCTACCGGCGCCTGCTCGCGCTGTCGCTGGCGCACCGCTGGAAGGTGGTGCTGGTCACCATCGCGGTGGTGCTGTCCAGCGGCTACTTCTTCGCCAGCGTCGGCAAGACCTTCGTGCCTGACCAGGACGAGTCGCGCTTCATGGTGTTCTTCAAGACGCCACTCGGTACCAGCATCGAGGGCACCAACGAGAAATTGCGCGAGGTGGAGAAAATCCTCGGTTCACACAAGGAAGTAATGACTTATTTCGCGGCCATCGGCGTCGGCCAGTCCAGCCAGGTCAACCAGGGATTCTGTTTCGTGCGCATGGTGCCGCGCAACGAGCGCAGCATCAATCAAGGCGATTTCCTCAACCTGCTGCGCAGGGAGCTGTCTCAGGTGCCGGGCCTGCGCGCCTTCGCCGGGCCGGTGCCCATCCTCGCCGGCCAGCGCGGCGAACCGTTGCAGTTCGTGCTGGCCGGCCCCAACCTGGAGGAAGTCGGCAGACTGTCGCAGCAGTTGCAGCAGAAGCTTTCCAGCGTGCCCGGCATCGGCCGCCTCGACCTCGACATGCAGCTCGACCTGCCGCAGCTCAAGCTGGAAATCGACCGCAGCCGCACGCAGGCGCTGGGTCTGTCGAGCAACGACGTGGCCGTCGCGGTCAACGTGCTGGTCGGCGGCGTTGACGTGGCCAAATACAGCGACGAGCCCGGCGATGGGCAGCGCTACGATGTCCGCCTCAAAGCTGGCGAGGAAAACTTCAACCAGCCCGCCGATCTGGCCAAGATTTATTTGCGCAACCATAGCGGCGAAATGGTGCGCCTGGACACCGTGGCCGCCTTCAAGCAGACGCTGGGCGCGGCGGTGATCGGCCGCCTCGACCTGCAATACTCGGCGATGTATTTCGGCACCCCCAGTATTCCACTGGGCGCGGCGGTGGACAAAATCCGCGCCGCTGCGGGCGATTCTCTACCGCCCGGCTACCAGATCAAGTTCATCGGCCAAGCCGAGGAATTCGGCAAGACCGCGCAGAACGTGATGTTCGCCTTCGTGCTAGCGATCATCATGCTGTACATGGTGCTGGCAAGCCAGTTCAATTCGTTCGTGCAGCCGCTCGTGGTGATGGTAGCGCAGCCGCTCGCCATCATCGGCGGCGTGATGGCGCTGTGGCTGGTCAACCATACGCTCAACATCTACTCGATGATCGGCCTGGTGCTGCTGATCGGGCTGGTAGCGAAGAACTCCATCCTGCTGGTCGACCTCACCAACCAGATGCGCGCCGAGGGCAAGCCCATAGACGAAGCACTCAAGGAGGCCTGTCCCATCCGTATGCGCCCGGTGCTGATGACCTCGCTCACCGTGATCCTGGCGCTGCTGCCCGCCGCGCTCGGCCTGGGCGCCGGCGCCGAAACCAACGGCCCGCTGTCGGTGGCAGTGATCGGCGGCATGATTACTTCCACGCTGCTCACGCTAGTAGTGGTGCCGGCCGCGTACTCGCTGGTGGAAGGTGTGATCGAGCGCTGGAAAATCAGGCAGCGCGGCACTCGACAGTCTGCCTCACCCCTCCCTGCGGGAGAGGGTATCGAAGGCGGGTGAGGGCGCATCGTGCGCCCAAAATCACCGCCTCACGCCATCCCGCATGACCAGCCGCAACCCCATAAACACAGCCAGCACGATGGCGTAAATTATCGGCTGGGTCACGTCCTTTTTCACCAGCCACCAGTAGTGCACCACGCCGCCCACCGCGATCACGTAGATGAAGCGGTGCAACTGCTGCCAGTGCTTGCCGCCCAGACGCTTCATCATGGCATTGCTGGAAGTCACCGCCAGCGGGATCAGCAGCAGGAAACTGGTAAAACCCACGGTGATGAAGGGGCGCTTCAGCACATCCTTGGCAATGGCATGCAAATCGAAAAACTGGTCCAGCCAGACATAAGTGATGAGGTGCAGACAGGCATAGAAAAATGCAAACAGACCCAGCATACGGCGCAGCCGCACCAGCCAGTGCCAACCGGTCAGGCGGCGCAACGGCGTCACGCTCAGCGTAATCATCAGGAACGACAGCGTCCAGGTGCCAGTGGAATGCGTGATGAATTCGATCGGATTCGCACCGAGCTTGTGCAGCCAGCCGAGCACGATGAGCCGCAGCAGTGGCAGCAGGCAGGTGACGAATACCAAAACCTTCAGCCTAGACAATGCCTGCGGAGAAAGTGACTTAATCGGCACGGTGAAATAACGCCAGTTTTCCCTCTGCGATAAAAGCTTTATTTCTTGACGGCAGCTTCGAGTGCATCGATGAACAGCGCCGCCGGATCGCAATCGGTCTGCATGGCGATCTCGCGCATGCCGGTGGGACTGGTAACATTGACCTCGGTCAGGTAATCGCCGATCACGTCCAGTCCAACCAGCAGCAGTCCCTGCTGCCACAGTTGCGGTCCTAGCGTTTCGGCGATTTCGCGGTCGCGCGCGGAGAGCGGCTGCGCCACGCCGGTTCCGCCGGCGGCGAGATTGCCGCGCGTCTCACCGGCCTTGGGGATGCGTGCCAACGCGTAAGGCAGCGGCTTGCCGGCAATGAGCAGGATGCGCTTGTCACCCTGTGCGATTTCCGGGATGTAACGCTGCGCCATCACGGTACGGTGGCCGAAATGGGTCAGCGTTTCCATCACCACGCCAACGTTGGGGTCGCGACCGTGCAGGCGGAAAATGCCGCTGCCGCCCATGCCGTCGAGCGGCTTGAGGATGATGTCACCATGCTCGTCGAGAAATTCACGCAACCGTTTTTCTTCGCGCGTCACCAGTGTCGGCGCAATGAATTGCGGAAATCTGGCGATAGCCATCTTTTCGTTGAAGTCACGCAGGGCGCGCGCGCGGTTGTAAACGCGCGCGCCCTGCACTTCGGCCAGCTCCAGCAAATAAGTGCTGTACACGTATTCCAGGTCGAAGGGCGGATCCTTGCGCATCAGCACCGCGTCAAATTCCCGCAGTGGCACTGTGCGCGCCTCGCCCAGGCAATACCAGTCCTGGAAATCGCCGGTGAGTTTCAGCGCACATGCATGCCCCACCACCTGGCCGCGCGTCCAGGCAAGGTCGCCCTGCCCCAGCGCGTACAGCTCGTGGCCACGCGCCTCTGCCGCCGCCATCATGGCGACGCTGGAATCCTTATGGACTTTCAGGTCGTTCAGCGGGTCAAGGATGATGGCAAGTTTCATGGTTGCTTCGCTGCGCTCAAAACAACGGTCACACAGCTGCGGTTTCCAGTTGCACCGCCTCCATCGCTTCCAGTTCCAGCGCGGCTGCCACCAGCGCCAGCCGCGCCACCACGCCGTAAGCATAAAAGCGGTTAGGCACACAGTCGGGATGCCCGAAAAGGTCCGGCATGGTGCAGGCGGTTTCGAACGCCAGCGGCACGAAGTGCATGCCCGGGGCGTTGAGATTCTCGTCTTGGCCGCGGCCGGTATGCACGCGGTAGAAACCACCCACCACGAAATGGTCGATCATGTACACCACCGGCTCGGCCACCGCCTCGTTGACGCTCTCGAAGGTATACACACCCTCCTGGACCAGCGCATCGTGCACCGCCAGGCCTTCCTTCACCACCGACATCTTGTTGCGCTGACGACGGTTGAGGTCGCGCACTTCAGAGGCATCCTTCACCGTCATGATGCCCATGCCGTAAGTGCCGGCATCGGCCTTGACGATCACGAACGGTTCCTGCGTAATGCCGTATTCTCGATACTTGGCGCGGATGTCGTTGAGGATTGCGTCGACATGGCCAGCCAGGCAATCCTCGCCGCGGCGCTCCTGGAAATTGATCTCGCCGCAGTGGGCGAAATAAGGGTTGATCAGCCACGGATCTATGCCGACCAGTTCGGCGAATTCCTGTGCCACCTTGTTGTACTCGGCGAAATGTTGCGATTTTCTCCGCGTCGTCCATCCTGCGACAACGGGCGGCAGTAGTGACTGTTCGATGTTTTGCAGGATGGCCGGCACGCCCGCCGACAGGTCGTTGTTGAGCAGCACCACGCAGGGGTCGAAACCGTCCAGCAGCAGGCGGTTGCCCTTGCGTTGCAGCGGTTCCAGGGTGAGGCTGCCACCGTCAGGCAGCGCCAGCCTGGTCGGCGCGGTCAAATCCGGCAGCAGGCTGCCGATGCGCACCTTCATTCCGGCCTGACGCAGAATGGTTTGCAGCACGGCAATGTTCTGCAAGTAAAACGTGTTGCGCGTGTGGTTCTCCGGGATCAGCAACACGCCGCGCGCTTCCGGGCAGATTTTTTCCACCGCCACCATCATGGCCTGCACGCACAGCGGCATGAAATCCGGATTGAGGTTGTTGAAGCCGCCGGGAAACAGGTTGGTGTCCACCGGCGCCAGCTTGAAGCCGCTGTTGCGCAAATCCACAGAAGCGTAAAACGGCGTGGTGTGTTCCTGCCACTGACCTCGCAGCCAGTGTTCTATCGTCGGCATGGCATCGAGGATGTTTCGCTCCAGGTCACGAAGCGGGCCGGCAAGCGCGGTGGTCAGGTGTGGGATCATGGCAGCTCCATCGAAACAGGATACTCATTCTAGCCGAAGCACACCGTCCCGTCAGGCAAACAAAAAGGGCGCCCCGCAGGGCGCCCTTCCAAGCCTCGCGGCTTGAAGAAAAACGATTACAGGTTGTAAGCGCGCTCGCCGTGCGAGGTCGTGTCCAGCCCCTCGCGCTCGGCTTCTTCCGGCACGCGCAGGCCGATGGTGAGATCGACGATCTTATAGCAGATGAACGCCACCACCGCCGACCAGATCACCGAAGTCAGCACCGCCTGGAACTGGATCCACACTTGCGTGCCGATATCGGTGTCCACCACCGTGTTGTTGACGTAGTCGACGATGCCGGTGCCGCCCAGCTTCCAGGTGTTGAACACTCCGGTGAGCAGCGCGCCAAGGATGCCGCCGACCGCATGCACGCCGAACACGTCGAGCGCGTCGTCAGCGCCGAGCATCTTCTTCAGCCCGGTGACGCCCCAGAAGCACACCACACCGGCCAGCGCGCCGATCACCAGGCCGCCGCCAATGCCGACCCAGCCGCACGCCGGGGTAATGGCGACCAGGCCGGCCACTGCGCCAGATGCGCCGCCCAGCATGGAGGGCTTGCCCTTCACCATCCACTCGGCGAAGGTCCAGGTCAATGCCGCCGCCGCAGTAGCGTTGAGCGTGTTGACGAAGGCCAGTGCCGCAGTACCGCCCGCTTCCAGTGCAGAGCCGGCGTTAAAGCCGAACCAGCCCACCCACAGCAGCGACGCGCCTATCATGGTCATGGTCAGGCTGTGCGGGGTGAACGCTTCCTTGCCATAGCCGACACGCTTGCCCACCACATAGGCGCCGACCAGGCCGGCCACGCCGGCGTTGATGTGCACCACGGTGCCGCCGGCGAAATCGAGCGCGCCTTTCTGGAACAGCCAGCCCGCCGTCGCGGTGGCCGCATCGGCGGCGGCCTGGTCGGTGTAGGCATCAGGACCCGCCCAGAACCACACCATGTGCGCGATCGGCAGGTAGGAGAAGGTGAACCACAGCGCGGAGAACAGCAGCACTGCGGAGAACTTCATGCGCTCGGCGAAAGCGCCCACGATCAGCGCCACGGTGATGGCGGCGAAAGTGGCCTGGAACGCAACGAAAACGAACTCCGGGATCACCACGCCCTTGCTGAAGGTGGCGGCATTGGCCACGCTGCCGTCGGTAGGATTGAAGATGCCGGACAGGAACAGCCGGTCGAATCCGCCGAAGAAGGCATTACCTGTGGTGAAGGCGATCGAGTAGCCGTAAATCGCCCATAGCACCGTGATCAACGCGAAGATCGAGAACACCTGCATCAATACCGACAGCATATTCTTGCTGCGCACCAGCCCCCCGTAGAACAGCGCCAGGCCGGGAATCGACATCATGATCACCAGCAGGGTGGCAACCAACATCCAGGCGGTGTCACCCTTATTGGGCGTAGGCGCCGGGGTCGGCGCTGCCGCCGGAGCAGCCACCGCCGCAGAATCGGCAGCAGCGGTGACAGCCGGCGCAGCAGCAGGGGCATCCTCCGCAAAGACCGGAGCAGCGGAGCCCAGCACGCCACAGAAAGCAAACAACAGTAAAAGTTTTTTCAACATGGCGCTCTCCTACAAGGCATCGGCGCCGGTGTCACCGGTGCGGATGCGGACTACCTGTTCGAGATCGAACACGAAAATCTTGCCGTCGCCGATCTTGCCGGTGGCGGCGGATTTTTCGATGGCTTCGATCACCTGGTCGAGCATGTCCGCCTTGATGGCAGCCTCGACCTTGACCTTGGGCAGGAAATCCACCACGTATTCGGCGCCGCGGTAGAGCTCGGTATGCCCTTTCTGCCGCCCGAAGCCTTTGACCTCGGTGACGGTGATGCCTTGCACGCCGATCGCGGACAGGGCTTCACGCACGTCGTCAAGCTTGAACGGCTTGATGATTGCTGTGACCATTTTCATTGCAGTTCTCCGATTTAAATGGCAACGCGTTCACGCCGCCAAAATAATCAAAACGAATGGGTGAGGGACAATGCAGTGGTGCCTTTGCCCCAGTCGCCGCCAAACGCAGGATAGGTATAGAACGGGCTGGCATTGGTATCCGTATAGGACAGCCCCAACACATAACCGCTGAAATCTTTGGAGACGCTCAATTTGTAGTCGGTATAAGTGGGGGTGTTGGCGAAGGCCGCAGCCGCAGTTCCCTTGTAGGTCTGCTTGCCGGCATGAGCACCGACGGTGATACCTGTGTCACCCACTGGCACGCTGGCGTTGAGCTCGATGTAATTGGTTCCGGACGCGCCCGGAACGGTCAGGAACTGGCCAGTGCCATAGGAGTATTTGGCGGTGATCCACTTATAGCCGATCGCGCCATAAACCTCGTCGGTGTCGGCCTTGGCAAAGCCGCCGGCCGTGTTCGCGGTGTAATCGCCCAGATAGTTGTAGCGGATGAAGCCGACGTCGTAGGTGAAGTCGGTTGCAAAGCTACTGCGGAAACCGAAATAGGTATCCAGTTCCATGGTGACGCTGCCGGTTGCCACCGCGCCGCTGTCTGCGATCCAGCTCACGTTCGAACCCCACACGCCGACATACACGCCGCTGGAATGTGAATAATCGATGCCGCCCTGTACTGCGGGATTGTGGGACGTCTGCGAAATGCCACGGAAGACGTAGTCGGTGGTGAAGCCAACGTTGCCGGTAATGGTGTGCGGCGAATCTTCAGCCAGAGCAGCAGCCGGAACCAGGCCGGCGAGGATGGCGGAAAGAAGCAGATTACGCTTGAGCATGGTATTTCCCTTTCAGTGTGGTTGGTGGCGAACAAAAACTCGTAGCCGCTCTTCAGCACAGATCATGCCAAATAATTTTTTGTATTTTCATCATTAGGTTATAGCAAATCTCCGTAATGTCCGGAACAATCCGGCACCATCTTGATGCGCACAGCCGTGCCTATCGCACCGATAGGGTGCGCCATGCGCAGACAATGTGGTTTTGTTACACTGAGCCCTGTTGCTGAAAGGGGGATGCCATGCTGAATCAAAAATTATTCGAAGAAGTGAGCGGCAAGATCGGCGAAATGCTGCAACACACGCCGGCCAAAGACATCGAAAAAAACCTGCGCGCGCTGCTGGCGAGCGCCTTCGCCAAGCTCGACCTGGTGACGCGCCAGGAATTCGACGTGCAGACCGAGGTGCTGAAGCGCACGCGCGAGAAACTCGAAGCGCTGGAGGCGCGGGTAAGCGAGCTGGAAAAGCATCTGTTGCACTGAAAGCGGCACCATGTCGCTCGCAGTGCTGAACAGCCGGGCGCTTGCCGGCATGGATGCGCCGCCGGTCACGGTGGAAGTGCATCTCGCCAACGGTCTGCCTGCCTTCACCATCGTCGGGCTGCCCGAAGCCGAGGTCAAGGAAAGCAGGGATCGCGTGCGTGCCGCGCTGCTCAACTGCCGCTTCGAATTTCCCGCGCGCCGCATTACCGTCAACCTCGCCCCCGCCGACCTGCCCAAGGAAAGCGGGCGCTTCGACCTGCCGATCGCGCTCGGCATCCTCGCCGCCTCCGGACAAATCCCTGCCGGCAAATTGAACGAATACGAGTTCGCCGGCGAGCTTGCGCTCACCGGGGAGCTGCGCCCGATCCGCGGCGCGCTGGCGATGACCTACCGCGCCAGCCGCGACGGCCGTGCATTCATCCTGCCACGCGACAACGCCATGGAAGCCGCACTGGTCGACGAGGCGGTGGTCTATCCGGCCACTTCGCTGCTGCAAGTATGCGCGCATTTCGCCGGCCACGAACCGCTGTCGCGCCACGTCGCGCAGCCGCAGGCCGAAACCTGCGATTACCCCGACATGCAGGACGTGAAGGGGCAGGCAGGCCCCAAACGCGCACTGGAAATCGCCGCAGCAGGCGGCCACAGCGTACTGATGATGGGGCCGCCCGGCACCGGCAAGAGCATGCTGGCGGCGCGCTTCCCCGGCATCCTGCCGCGCATGACCGAGCAGCAGGCACTGGAATCAGCGGCGATCCAGTCATTGAGCAACCAGGGCTTCAGGCTGCACGATTGGAAGAAGCGCGTCTATCGTGCGCCGCACCACACCGCATCGGCGGTGGCGCTGGTCGGTGGTGGCAGCAATCCCATGCCGGGGGAAGTGTCGCTGGCCCTACATGGGGTTTTGTTCCTCGACGAACTCCCAGAATTCGACCGCAAGGTGCTGGAAGTGCTGCGCGAGCCGCTCGAATCCGGGCGAATCACCGTCTCTCGCGCCGCGCGCCAGGCCGATTTCCCCGCACAGTTCCAGCTGGTGGCGGCGATGAACCCCTGAAGTTTCGTTGCCATCCTGCCACCATTTAAGGGGGAGGTGGGAGGGGGTGTGGAGGAGCCGGGTGTTGATGGGGTAAATGGCGTATCTATCGGCGGTGCAGAAGTCGTGGGAGCGTAGAAGAGGTTGATCTCCACTTCCTCGTCATGGATGATGATCCGGTCAGTAATGGCCTCCACTATGCGGCGTTTCTCTTCGTGTGGCAGTTCCATCCAGCGGGAGTAGAGGTCACGGGCACCCATGATGATATCCTCTTGGGAAAGGTGGGAGATTTTCAGTACATCGAGTTCTGCCTGGACTTGGGGAATTTCATCTTCAAGCTGACGCCCTCGCTCTGCAAGGGGGTGATACTTTGCCCCGAAGCCTGCCTTGTCAATCGCGCCCCCTTGGTAGAGCTCATAGAGCTTGTCTACCTCGGCAGTGAGTTTCTTCTGTTCCTTAAGGAGAACAAGGAGAAGCTCTTCCTTCTCGTGGATGGTGGCGTTTGCCTTTCCTATGTGTTCAGCAATCTCTTGCGGGGAGAAGAAGAAGTTTTTGATCTGCTCGTGGAATACCCCCTCCAAGTCAACTACGGGTATTTTGTTCCGGCAATCGTGGCAGACATACTTGGGGGTATTGGAGGGTACATACATCTTCTGTCCACAGCCGCAGTAAGTGAGCCCGGCAAAGAGGTGGATGACTTGGCGGGCAGGGCGCTTCCCCTTCGCCTGCTGGGCGTCGAGGATTGCATTGACTTCATTCCAGAGGTCTTCGGAAATGATGGCTTCTACTTCTTGAAGTACCCACTCACTTTCAGGCTTGAGCTCCCACGCTTTCTTGCTGTCCTTGGAGAGGGTGTAGTTGGCACGGCGGACACCTTTGGCAGTGGGATCACGGAGGAGGCGAGTAATAGTCGTGTCGGAAAACATGGAACCGTTCCGGGTGCGGTAGCCGCGCTCGTTGAGTATCCGTGCAACGGTTTTCTTCCGTTTATGATCCCGGAAGAGTTCGTACATGAGTTTACGAATGGGGCCTTCAATATGGTCTGGGAGAAGCTTCCCTTCTTTCCACTGGTATCCAAAGGGGGCTTGCCCACCTAAGGATTTACCCATCTTGGCACGGATAGGGACAGAGGCTGCAACGCGGGCTGCGATCTCTTCCCTCTCCCACTGTGCCATCGCTGCAATCATGGTGTAAAAAAGACGACCAGCAGGAGTTGAGGTGTCTATAGATTCTGCTAACGAAATGAGATCGGCATCACAGGCTCGGAACATTTCGGCGAAATCGAGAAGCTCTTTGGTATTCCGGGCAAGGCGGGCAAGCTTGGAGAAGATGAGGCCGGTGATGTGTCCGCTCTTGATGTCGGCAAGCATGCGCTTGGTCTCGGGATAGTCCTTGACGGTCTTGCCAGAGAGGGCATCGAGGCGGTACACCTCGATCACATTCCAACCCTTTGCCTCGGCGTAGAGGCGCGCACGGCGTTCATGGTGTTCAGGACTCTCCCCCCTCACCTGGTCTTCGGTGGAGACGCGAATCCAGATGCCGACGCGTTTGGATTCATTTTCAAGTTTCATAACACCTCCTAAAGCACTGAGTGCGGATGTGCTGCTTGGTTGATTCTCCCGCTAAATTTTTGAGCGACGTGCCAGTTGAGCCTGAACCCCTGTCATGCGCTTACGCCATTCGAGTAAATCTGTACTAACACCAAAATGCTTTGCTGCCTCCTGAGGTGTCTTAACTCGGGCAAATACCACAAGCAAGGCTTCGCGCGGCACTAAAAGTGTAGCTGCAAGCCAGTCTGCCTCATCCTCTTGTGTACGATCGTAGTTATGGAGGAGCAGATATCCTTGATCAGACACATCTACACGAGCAGGCTTGTGCTCCAAAATAATATGCGAGAGCTCGTGCATGATACTGCTGGTTTGTCTCACTAGCGCGTGCGCAGAATTGACAATAATCGCCTCAATTTGCGGAAGTTGTAGTGTTACCGCAGACCAGCTTTTGGGATCATTTTTTGTTAGCTGCGTCAGGTCTTTCTTATCAAGCCCTGGGATATCCTCTGGCTTCCAAACTAAAACGTTGAGCTTCTGGGCTAGAAGTTTTGGCGGGAGTGACCCATCAAAAGCCAAGTCCAAGTCCTTGCGATATTTTGCAGCGACACTTTCACACCAGCTCTTAAAACCCCGTTTAAACATGTTAGGGTTTTTCTTGGATCATAAGCGCACGTTGCGCAGCAAGAATCATATTTGCTAGTGATTGGGCTGTTTCTAATGGAATTGCTGCATCTTTACGAAAATGAACGCGTGCGGATGGCTGAGATACTACGGTAGGTTTTGACCCCAAGAGACTTCCGGGGTCAATATTAAGCCATTTACAAATCAGCTGAAGATGTTCCAAATTGGGTAGGTGGCCATTTTCGACCCGTGAAAGAGTTGCGGGACTAATGCCAATTTCGTTCGCTGCTTCGCGAATCCCCATACCCCCTCGTCGTTCCGCTACCAAGCGCCCTAATGATTCCAAAGATAGCGTTGCCATGTATCTTCCCCGGTTGTTTCAGATGTGAAAAAATGATTGACAATTGAAACGGCGTCATCTATCGTTTCAATTGTGAAACAGATTCTCAGATTTGAGCGTCTGCGTCAAGGGATTTTATCGGAACAATAAGCCCCATAGGGGGAAAGGATGTATAAAAATGGAAAACAATCAAAAACACGATAGCAGCAATTCTGAACATGAAAAATTCATCGGAGTAGCCATTTCAACAACAAGCGGCTTTTATCCAGCGGAAGGATTTGAACGGGTGCCAATCCATCAGAAAATAGAAGTGCTGTTAAAAAAAGCAGCTGAGGCACTTCATCTTACAGATACGACCCGTTGGATCGCAACCATTGATAAAAAGGCAATTGATCCGCATAAAAGCTATGAAGAAAATGGCTTGAGCGGGGAGGTCGAGATTGACTGGGGCCCAAGCGAAGGTGGTGGCGGCAATGCATGAACTAGCGTCGCAAGCGTTTTTTAACGCAGAGGTTTCTCACCTCTCAGCCGAGCGGCTTGCGAAACATCGTGGTTGGGTATTCCATAAGTTGGAATACCCAACCATTGATTGCGAGTTTCGTGAGGAAGGAAAGACAACTATTCGGCTTCAATTCCAGTGTGACAACTGGAATGAGCAGCCTCCGTCTATTTCCCTTCTGACACCAGAAGGAGCGCCTCTTACAGCACTTCCTTCAAACCCAACTAGCGTCTTTAATTTTAGTGCCCATCCACATACAGGACGTTCATTTATTTGCATGCGTGGTTCCCGTGAATACCACACACACCCAAGTCATTTGAACGACCCATGGGACAACCTCAAGGGTTCTACCGATTACACCCTTGGCGGGATTTTGACCCAAATCTGGAATGCATGGCGAAAAGGAACGTGATGAAATCAACAATAACCTGCCCCATAGCAACTATTACCGAAACTTTACGTTTCCTGCAGGCTAGCGGGAAAAATCACTGTGAAGGAATCGCTCTCTGGCTTGGCACACGTGAACGGAACACAATCCACGTGCAAACCGTTTATGAACCTGCGCATCGTGCTGAAGCAGATTTCTTTCACATACCACGACAAAGCATGTTTCAACTCAAAGAATATTTGAGGCAGAACCGCCTCTTCATTGCCGCACAGGTTCATAGCCATCCGTTTGAAGCATTTCATTCTGACGCTGATAATCGGTGGGCGATCATCCGGCACACGGGAGCGCTATCCATCGTTATCCCCAATTTTGCAGCAAACACAACGCCGACAACATTTCTTAACGACGCGGCTATCTATCAGCTCTCACAGGACAACAAATGGGAACGAGTGCCGCAACGGACAGTGGAAAAACTATGCAAAATAACACCCTAAACCAAGCAGCACGCCGAGAAAATGCACGTGCGCTAGCTGCAATCTTAGAGCGCGATATAGATACTGCTACAGAGCTGCTCGACGTAAATATCGTCGTAACACATTCTGTAAATGATACGTCGGCCAGCATGCTGGCAGAAGAGGTGGTTGCATTACTCACAAAGACGGTTTCATATGCAAGCACAGAAGTGCCTACCAAAGATGCGACGATAGAAATCCTCATAGGAAACACGTTACCAAGAACCCAAACCCCAGCCCTCTATGTTTCTGGGGATGCGACTTCGATGTCCGTATCGCGCAGTCCTGCAACATCAAATCATTTTGAAATTGCCCATCCGATACTTTGCCTCCTAAGCGCTTGTTATGTTGCAAGTGCAGCACTTAAGCTTGCAACCCGAGATACTATCTCGATTCCATCCCCTGCCCCCCTTTTCCTGGATTTTTCTCAATTGGGACTAAATCTAAATACCCTAGATACCCCTATATCACTTGGGAAAGCATATTTGGTAGGTGCAGGTGCTATTGGTAACGGGTTTTTGTGGGCACTCCGACATTTATCGGTTGAGGGGGAGTTGCATGTAGTTGACTATGACCACATTGAGGACACAAATCTTAATCGCCAAATTTGGTTTGACGAAGATGACATTGGGCAACTGAAAGTAGAGAGGCTTACTGAAAAGGCAAAGTCTTTTTTCCATTTTCTTAAACTCGTACCACGAGATAAACGACTACAAGAGTTGCCAGAAAAGAACGCTAGCGCATGGCTACCGAAGCTTATTGTTGCCGTAGACAGTCGCCGAGCCAGAAGATCATTGCAGCTAGAAATGCCGGGCGAAGTTTTTGATGCCTCAACGACTGATATTCGGGAAATTGTTTTGCATTACCACAAGCAACCAGCCCGACATGCTTGCCTTTCCTGTATTTATGCTGAGGATGAGCAAGAAACTTCCCGAGAAAAACACATTGCCGAGCATCTTGGCATTACACCTGAAAAAGTCCAAGAACAGATAATAGATGAAATTGCGGCACGTACAATTGCAGAGCGCTTCAACAATAAGTTCAGTGATCCGACGGCGTTAATAGGAATCGCGTATGACACGCTCTTCAAGTCACTTTGCGGGGAAGGCGCACTAAAAACACCAGAAGGACGCCAAGTTATTGCCCCGTTCGCTTTCGTTTCAGTCCTTGCAGGCACACTCCTTGCGCTTGAAGTAGCAAGGAGGCACCAGTTAAGTTGCCAAGGTATTAACGACAATTATTGGCGTGTCAGCGCATGGCACCCACCAATTGGGCGCCGCCGACAACTTATATCAGCCCAAGAGGGGTGTGATTTTTGCAGCAAAATTGTATTAAAAGATATTGCTGCGAGACTGTGGGGGTAAGAGCCCATTCTGGATGAAAGCTTACGCACAAGCAACAAGCAGATCACTGTGCGTGGGCGTCTTAAGTATTTTGAGTAAAGGCAGAGCGGATACTTTAGCGAGCTCCTTGGGCTCTATCTTATACAACCCCCCACCATATACCCTACCCTCTTCTAGCATCGCTTCCTTGCCAATCTCATTGAGAGCTTCCCATAGCTTGCGTTTCAAAGTGGGGTCGGCCCTGAGAAGCATCTGAGTAGCAGGCTTTGGATAAAGTGCAAGGTAACTATTCGCCACAATTGCAGACGAGTGATTCAAAATAAAACGGAAGGGATGCCCTGTTCCATTTTTGCCACGCCCCATGTAGGTACAGATAAACGGCGATGCTTCCCGATTTTCCTGGGCATACCAAGGTGAGCGTTTCTGACACAAGTATCGCTCCGCCATTTCGACTCGCCCCTGTTCATAGTAAGCCCAAAGCTTGGGATACTGGGTACGCACTACTTCTTCTGGCAGACGGCAATCTAATAAATAGAGCGGCTCAGCGATCAGGGGGTTACCTTGTTCATCAGCGTAAATTTCATTTACTGGAAGATGCCGAGGACTTGGGAGAATTGGCCGACAAAACTTCATCGGCAAACCAAGTTCCATGGTTCGTTCGCGTGTAAGGATAAAAAACTCATTTCCTCCCGTCGCCAACCCACGCTTAATATCAAACAAGTCAGAGAGCGTGGCGCCTTTGATGTCGCTGCGAACTTCTTGTCGCGGGAAGCGTGTCCATTTTGGCTCTTTGTGCAGTTCGTTAGCAGAAACGCTCCGACTGATTGCCGGTGACGCATGGGTTCCACCGAATGTAAATTCAACGCGGTGGTCGCGCGGCGGTTTTGATTTCTTGAACCACACGACTGCCGACGAGACGAGCGCATCATTGAACTGCACGTCATTGGGATCAAAGCGGTGTATGCGTAATAGTGTTACCTTCTCAAGGAGGTACTGCTTTACTTGTGCGCCGTAGTTTACGTCCATGAACTCGGATGGAATGAGCCAGCCTGCGATACCTCCTTCATCCAGCCATTGATGCGAAAGCCCCAGGAAGTAACAATAAAGACCGGCCAAACCTGAAAGGTTCATCCCCGATGCCCGGAGACATGCTTTTTGGAGACGTTGTTTCTCACCGCCGACAAGGTGATGATGGCGGACATAGGGGGGATTACAGATGAGGAGATTAACTCGATCCTCTTTTGGGGATTTTGCTCGTGTAAAGTCAGTAAGAGTAAGTTGGAGTAAATTATCCTGCCAGAATGCTCTCGCAGGTTTCCCATAATGAGGGTCAATCTCGAACCCCTGTGCCGATTCGATACGTTTGACAGGAGTACCCTCAAGCAACGCAGAATAGAACGAGCCAGTACCAAAAGCCGGGTCGAGAAACCGTATATGGATATTTTTAGGGAGCAGCGTGACCCCAAAAGCAATCATCTCTTGCGCCAATGCTGTTGGTGTAGCGAACTGCCCCAAGCGATTACGTTCCTGTTTGGATTTCCTCGCATCCAATTCTGCTTGTATGGCAAGCCGATGAAATTCGCGTTTCTCTTGGTTCATATCACAATGCAAATAAGGCCAGATCATCGATGCGATGTTCCCAGACCCAATCAATGCCCTCTGAAGCCTCATATCCGAGATAACCACCATCGAAGTAGCCGCACAGGAAAAGGATATACCGCACTTCATCGCCATACGTTTCTTTGAGTTGGCTCATCTTCGCAGCTTCTTCTTTCCGGCGCTTATTTACATTAGTAAAATCTCCTGCTGATTTTGCTTCGATGAGGAGAGGTAAGTCGCCATGCGATGCCGATTTCGGCATCACCACCACATCGATTGGAATGTTTACGGAACTATCACCTTTAGACACTGGCACATTGAGGCGGAAACTGAACGTACCGGGGGTCATTTCATTGAATTTTGTTCCGCTGCCCGATGGTAATTCGGTGTATCCGCGAGCAGAAAGCCAGGTCTTGATTGCGTGCAGCTGCCGCCGCTCTTGTTCATTGCGTATGATTGGATCAGCATAGGAACCGCATAAACGATCCGCAACAATGGTCGCTGCGCGATAGCGTTCCTCCTCTGTTGCCGGATTCTTTCGTCCAAGCCAAACGAACAAATCAGGATCGGCAAGCTTTTCGATTAGGGCGCCGATTTGTTTCAATTCAGCATTAACGGCTGTTTCTGCCATGCGCGGTGGAATTCGCGGCCGATCCTCATCTTCCATGCTCTCTACGAGATTTTTTGATACTTGTGCCAAACCAACCAAGCGATCGCGTGCAATAGGCGGGCAGGTGCACATCCGCAATGAAGGAAGGATCTCGGGGTTTGCTTTTAATAATTCTGGGCGGACATCGGTAAGGTTTTTGGTGGCCTCTAAGGTGGCTGCCACCGCTTTCGCTGTTGCAATTCTTGTGTCCCGAAATGCCTTCGGGGCAAATTTCATAAACCAGCTATTGTAAAGATCGACGGATCGGGCGATATCCGCTTTCCACAAATCTATCTTATCGCGATTGACTGCCAATTTCATTGCCATAGGTGCTTGTTTATTTGAGTATTTATGGATATGTTTTGCTTGAAAACACTATACCATAACCTCGGTTGAAACCCCAGTTCTTTGAGGATGCGCCCTTTAGGTAAGGCTCGAGAACCTCAATGCTACTGCAACAAATAACATCGCATCGTGGTATCCGAACATCTACATAGCATGGGTGATTCAATTTTGATATATTTTGCCCGACTCACCTCACCTCACAACTTACCAGCAGAAAGGACGTGCCATGAACCGCAAAGAACTCGCAGAAGCATTGGCCAAACAAACCGGCAAGAGCAATGCTGATGCCGACCGCGCCGTCGTCACCATCATAGACATCATTTCTGATGCGCTCAAGAAAGGTGATTCCGTAACCCTGGTGGGCTTCGGTACGTTCTCGGTCAAGAAGCGTGCTGCCCGGACAGGCCGCAATCCTCAGACGGGCGCAGAAATCAAGATCAAGGCAGCCAAAGTGCCTTCGTTCAAGGCGGGCGCCACCTTGAAAGCCGCAGTCAATACCAGCAAAAAATAGCTGGCCGTTCAATATCACGCTCAGTATTCCTGCGCGGAGTAAAACGTTAATCCCAGCGCCGCCGCATCAAACAAGCTCTGTCTGGGGTCTTCGCTCATCCAAATCTTGCGGAGCTTCGGCAGACGATGCGCGAATGCCGGTATCTGCCGCGCGATAGCTTGTGCAATCTCGTACTTGGTGCGTGCACCGACGGGTTCAAAGCAAATGCGGATGGTGTTTCTCGAATACCGGAACACATCAATGTGCTCCGCCACGGCTAGGTGGATGAGCATTCGGTAGAGCCTCCTGATGCGGGATGATCTCCGTGATCCCTTCTCGGTGTAGTCCTCGATGACGAGGTAATCGGGACGGTAGCGATCCACGAGTGCTTGGATGCTTTCGAGTGTGCGCTCGTTCTTGTGTTTCCTCCGTATCTCCTTCACGCCCCAGTCATACGGACTCTGGGGGCCTTCGAACAGCACGAAGGCATATCCCCTGCTCGTTGGGTAGATGGCAAGCACAAGGTTTTGGTGGAATGCATGGGTCATACTCCTTCTTGGTTGTTAAGGCGGGTAATGGCACGCTTTAGAACAGCGGAGAGGAACTCTTTTTTCTTTGCCGCAACCAGGCTTGTCTCGCGCTCCAGTTCTTCATAGAGGCGTGCTGCGTGGGCAAGCACTTTCTCCTCGATCTCGGCGTAGAGCATGGGAAATATGGTGCGCGGGGACAACCCGAAGAGCACCTCGCAGGCGATGAGGATGGGGGTGCTCGGGAAACGTTTGCACTGCTCCAGGCGGGACATGTGGGTGGAGCTTGCCTTCCCGAAGAGGAATGCCAGTTCCCGCTGGGTGAGCGCCCATTTCCTCCGCTCACGGCGAAGGTAACAATGAACTCGTGACGACATGGGGTATCGTCCTCATGCCATTACGCAGCAATGAGAACTGCCCATATTGTCGCGTAGGGTGAGGCCTTTCCCTAGTGGTGAGAATGTGCCGTGGGGGCACAAGGGGCATGGATACAAAAAGTAAGGGCAGCGTGCGCACGCTGCCCTTGAAGGGGGAATCGTTGTTCCCAATTATTAAATACATCACCAACTCGCAGCACAAGGATTGCTCTTGTGTCTGCCTTGGCGCAGCTCTTTGTGCGCCGTCCTACTGTCGCGAAGGGCTTACGTTAATCCTCAGCCCGCTTCTTTCGTAAACCGCGTGGAACCGCTCTCGGGTGCTCAGTTTCACTCTGTAACGCTTCATGCACCGCAATACTCTTTTCCGTAACCTGCACGATAAAGCCATCATTCAATGTGCAGCGGCGCAGCAGGTTTTCCACGTCATGTTGCCATAATACATACCGTCGTGATCGGGTTTTCTTCATTTGCACTCCCATGTCGATCGCGTATTACCCATTCCGCGCGGAACGATTGACATGGACAATGACTGAAGGCCGACCATCCTGTTCTGTTATCTCATCGCTTCTTCGATATCATTCCCTCCTTCCCTAATGAACGGCGCCCCATGGTTGGCGCCAAAAAACCTCAGTATAAAATCTTAGTTCTTTTCCTTCGGCACCTCAATACCTACATGCTCTTCCAGATCGACCGTTCGCAGCTCGCCGGATTGATCGTAGTACTGAATAAAGGCCCTTGGTTTGAGCCCCTTCGCATCGAGCGCGGCAAGTGCCATCCGGAGCGCCACCCCTTGGCGCAAAAGCTCGGCATCAGAAACTCCTGGGGTCGCGGCACGGAGCCGATTCCACAGGGCATGCCACGCCCCTGACAGGCGGAGCGTAACCGTTGTCGTCTTATGAGGAATGGGGGCAACGAGTCCCTGCGTTTCCCCGATCTTGATCCCTGCGGGCTCATTACGGCTTCCCGGCGTAATGACGAGCGCCGCTTGGGAAACTTTTGATCTACGTTTCATAGCGCGAGTTTAGACACGGCAAAAGAAAACAACACGAAAACAATATTTCTTGCGTTATTGTTTTCATATCTGTACACTCGCCCCTACGAGTTGCGCTCTGCGGAGGAAACCTCAGTCCCTGAGCGCTCTGTAAATATTAGAAAAGACTAATACCCCTAAGTTCCACGGGGGAAGCAGCAAAGAATCGAGGGGGTATCGAGCGCGCATTACCCGGAAAAGAAGTGAAGTGGCTGGTAAATGAATGGGGTAAGGGGAGTATCCCGCTATGCGTGCATTACATGATCGAGGAAAGGGATAGCGATGAACACCAAGATGTTTTTCATGCTCTCGGCCATTGCAATGTCCGGGTGCTCCACCATGGATTTGGGCAAAGGCGGGAGCCTCATCTCCGGCTCATCCGGAAATTCAGGCTCTCAAGGTGAAGCCAAGCAGCTCGCCAAGTGCGCAGCACCGATCGCCACGGTCGAGATTGACGAGGGCGCATCGGAGCCGGTCGGCGGCCCTACCGGCATGCGGTATGTGATGGTCGCTCAGCAGTACGGACTCCCCTCTGATCCCAAACCTTTGGTCAAGCTCATGCTCGCACAGACCAACTGCTTCAAGGTGGTCGATCGCGCAGCGGGACTCCGCGCCGCCAAGCGCGAGCAGGAACTCAAAGAGGCGGGCATGCTCCGCGAGGGAAGCACGGTGAAGAAGGGTCGTGTGGTCGAGGCGCAGTACACGCTCCAGCCGCAGATCATCTTTTCCAACAACAATGCGGGCGGTGGTGCGGCCATTGCGGGCGGCCTCGTCGATGCATTCCTCCCCGGCGTCGGCACCCTGGTTGCTGGCTCACTTCGTTTCAAGGAAGCGCAGGTGATGATCACGCTCGTCAACAACGAGACGCTCGTGCAGGAGGGTGTTGCCGAAGGGAGCGCGAAATCAAGCGATATCGGTATCGGTGCCGCATTCTTCGGCGGCCTCGGTGCCGCAGGCGGGATGGGCTACAGCAACACCGATGAAGGCAAAGTGGTTGCGGCAGCGCTCATGGACGCGGTGAACAAACTGATACCGCATATGCAAAGCCTCCAGGTTCCGCAAGCCATGCCGGCGTCGCCCGTACAGCCACAGCGGCACGCTCCTTCGAACTCGCAAGCGGAGCAACCGATCCAACCCATCAACGCCACGATCTCGGCGCCGCAACCGGCGAAGAAGAAGCGGATGTAATCGAGAAAAACAACAAGAGGGGGAAACATGGTTCAGAGAACCACCGGGGAAATATTCCGCGCGCTTGCGCTCGTAAGCGTCATGGGGCACACCGCTCTGGCATACGCCGTCGATGCATCACCCGAATCCGCGCCAGCAGCCCGTGAGCCTATTGGGAGTGTCCTCGGGAGCTACCTCAAGGACAAGCTCGCCATCCATGTCGAGCACAATTACTACGACTGGTACGATGACACCAACCGGAGCGGGCGGCAGAACATCACGCCGATCACCCTCACGTATCGCTACAATGACAATTTTGATTTCGGCGTGCGTCGCGCCTACATCGAGTCGGTGAACACCAGTACCGGCCGCGCGGGCCGAGTTGCCGCTTGGAGCGACACGTCCGTTAGTGCCTCCTATACGTTCAAGCACCTGGCATGGCCGGTGCGGCTTTCCCTCGACTACAACCTACCCAATGGCAAGGCCACGCTTTCCGGCGGCGAGAAGAACGCCATCATGGACGGGTCGCTAGTGCAGCAGACCCGTTTCGGCGAGGGCGAGAACATCACGCCGGGAATCGGCGTCACCCACGCCTTCGGAGAGAAGGACGTGTTCGGCGCGGGACTCTCCTTCGTCAAGCGCGGCGCATTCGATCCGAACGGCGATGTGGTGAACGACGAGATCGACCCCGGTGACGAAACCATCGCCACCCTTCAGTGGCAGCATAGCGAAGAACGGTGGCTCGTGATCGGCGGCCTCATCTATACCAACTCCGGCGCGACGCAGCGCGGCGGGTTCGACTACTACAAGAAGGGCGACCGCTACGACGCCAACGTAACCGGCCTCGTTGCCCTGCCGTATGAGCAGCGCCTGCAAGGGAGCCTCCGGTATTCCACGCAGCACCCCGACCAGTACATCAACAACATCACCGGCAGGCTCCAGCAGGAATCCGCCAACAGCAACGGCGACAGCACATACCTCAGCCTCGATTGGAGCAAGGTCTGGCAGGGGCAGCACACCTTCCATGTGGTGGCGGATTACCTGGAAATCCGCGCCAACAGCTATGACCAGATCAATGACCTGTACAACGCGGGACGGAACAAGCTGAGCATGGGGGTCGGGTATGACTATGCCTTCAATCGTAATGGCAGCGTTTCCCTCCAGGTGAAGCAGTTTGAAATGACCGACAAAGCGACGCCGGCGACACTGCGGGATACCGAGTATCGGGGAAACAACGTGTCACTCAATCTGCGGTACGCATTCTAAGGAGATCGCCAATGAAGAAGTGTGCGCGTATAACAACACGAATTTTGTTTGGTCTTACAGTGGGCGGCATTACCCCTGTAGAGTACAGCTTGGCCGCAGATTCCATAAGCAGCGCCGAACTAGCAAATACGCCCCAAGCAAACACGCTCGACAAGATCGAGCGGCGATTGCAAGCCCTGCCCGAAAAGCCGCCATATTTGTATGAAACCAATTCCGTGACCGGCGCCATTTCATCCACATGGGTGGAAATGACATCCGGTCTCTTAGGCACTAAAGAGGTACGAGACAAGTACGATGAATTCTTTCTCGCCGCATCGGAATACCAGAACCTTGCCAAGACGCAACTGCTGAAAGCGGAGCAGCTCGCCAAGCAGGGCAATCTTGAAATGGCAAATCACTACGTCGCCGAATCGGAACGGTCACTCAAGCAGTTTTCCTTGAGCAGCCAGGGCGCATTCGAGGCATACCAGGGTAACCTTGCTGCTGCCGGCGAACTCGCCAAAGGTATCTATGAAGGCTCCAAGGCGGCGGTAAAGTACGGAGTAAACTTTACGGGCATGGGGCCGGCGGCAGCTCAAAAGGTTGATGCTGTCTTTGACACCATCTTTGATGTAACTGATTTTGCCGTTAACGCGACCGATATGGGAGCGAGCGCTGCCGCAAAGAAAATGCTTGCCGACAAAATGGCAAGCGCCATCCTCGACGCAAAACTTCCTAGCCTTGGTGGCAAGTCAGCATCCGACGTGCTCACGAAGGAAGCGACGAAAGAGATTGGGCAATCTGGGCTGTACGAGGCACTCCAGGGCTTCTTGAAATCCGAGGAAACAAAGCAAGCGGTAATGGAATTCGTCGCTCAGAGTTCAGCGTATGCTGTCAACGAAATGGCGAGCGGTAAGCTCTCGGAAATGCTCGCCCCTGCCATGTCCAAGCAGGTAGAAACCTTGGCGAAGGTGCCGAGCGCGGTAAAGCCAACGATGAACACCGCGCTCCTCCAGAACCAACTTACCGCGATCACTCAAGGTAATTCGTCGCATATCGGCAGTGCGGCACTCTTTACCGGCTACGGGAAAGCGGAATCGAGTGTTGACCCCAACAATACGGGAAATTCAAAGGTGAAGACCGGCGTGGAACTTGCAGGCTATGCCGTCAACACCCAAGCATTCCAAGCATCCACATGGCAAGTCATCACGGGAACAGCATCGACCCACCTCACGGAAGGCAATGCTTTCGGGCCAATCAACGCCCCCGATGGCGGCAACATTACGGCGCTCAATAACGCCAACGTCCAATACACCCACATGGTGAAGGAATTCCAGGTGCCGGTCGGCGTCAAGCAGGTAACGCTTACCCTGAACGGGAATTTCGTGACGAACGAATACCCGGCATTTGTGGGGAGTCAGTATAACGACTATGGGGTCGTAAAACTGATTTCGCCGAGCGGCACGGTCACTGAGGTAACCGCGTTCAAGGAGACCCTCAACAGTTCTAACTTCCAGAATGTTCTCACCTTACCCGCACCCCTAGAGCAAGTTGGTGGGCAGACTGGGTTTAAGCCGAGTGTCGCAACCATACCAGTCGCCAATGGCGGCAAGGTCATCGTCGATGTGCAGGTACACAACGTCGGCGACATGCTGGTGCCGAGCGCGGTGCTCATGAACAACATTCAGCTTAAATAGCGGAGAGAAATGTGAGGGCTTACGCTTCTGCTTTCGCCATCTTCATTACGGTGCTATCCGGTTGCTCCAAAACGGCCGAGGTGACGGGCGAAGTGCTCGATAACTTCGGCAATCCGCTCTCCGGGGCTACCGTGAAGGTTCTCAACACAACCTTCACGGCAACCACGAACGGGGATGGCCATTATGCTGTCGGGTACGTGCCAGGAAAGATCGGAATCGTGATATCCAAGGAGGGATATACCTCCACGCAATTCAGTCTCGACATTTCCACCGAAGCCAAGTACCCGGCGCAACCAGTGACGCTCTACAAGCTGCCGAGCGAGAGCGGCATCGTTGCCGTGGGCGTGTCCGACTACGTACCGCTCCAGAAAGGCAAGCTCTCGGTCACCTCTCAGGAATTCAGGTTCAGTTGGGATAAACCGCTATCTGAAAATATATACACCGTGGCCGGCGAGTTCACGGCTCTGGATGGCAAGCCCGATTTAACCTTTCTTGATACCAATAAGAACGCTCTGCAGATTTTTGCTATCGCTCCAGCAGGCGTCATCCTTCGGCGCACCAAGAAATATATGGATACGGAAGATACCGCCACCACTCTCGCGGACAGCGCCGTTCAGGTTGCCCCTGGACTTTGGCTGCGCAAGGTCACCCTTGCGGCAGGGAAATATGCGTTCGTCACGCGTGGTGCTTCCGGCTCAATGGCCGCAGACCTCGGTTATCACCCCGTTCTGGAGCCGGTTTACCTTTTTGAGGTCAGGTGAGTTTCTCTTCGAGCGGCTATGGGGACATGGGGACGTAGAAAAGTAGCTCGCTATTCTTCCACCCTTTGCTTTTCTACTCATATTTCTCAGCAAATCTGCCCCCTGTATTACCGCATGAACATCCCCACGTCCCCATGAAAATATTTCGTTGATATTTCTTGTCCGTTCAACGGATGCCATGAAGAATAGTGTCAGCAAGACACAGGATCGCGTCTTTGGTAATACGTACCCCCTGCTATCGTAGCTGAATGCAACCGGAAGAATTACGCCTCAAAGAATTCATTGATCTCTATGAAGAGGAATACGGGGTGCGGTTAAGCGAAAGCAAAGCAAGGATCGCCTCCGAGCAACTCATTCGCCTCATCGAAATACTTTCCCGTCCGCTCCCCTTGCCGTCGCCATCTGACCACCAGGTCAATATCACGCCGCCTTCTTGAATGAAGTTTCCATACGTGCTTCAAGTGTCTTGATGGCTGCAAGTGTGCACATGAGCTCTGGATCGTTTGCTTCATGTAGTTCTCGAACGTGGTCGAGGAATCTCCACAAGACTGGAATATCGGCTTTTTGCATGCCTGCTGGAAGACATTTTACGGCTTCAATATTGAGTATTTTGTCTTTCAGGGTAAGGTTCGAACCGATTGTTCCGAGGATCAGCCGTTTGACATCCGGCGTTCCGGCTTTCAGCCAAGAAATGGCTCTGTTGTTGAAGAAAACGAGCTGTTTAGCGGGTTCGAACCATCGGCTATCTTGTTTCGCGCGCTCAACCATTTCTTGCGCCCGCAGCACTTCCCCCTGAAGTTCTGCCCGTCGTTCTGTAAACTCGGCATCATCAATCAGCTCCCGCAATCGTAGCTCTGTCAGGTTGCGAAATTTTGTCTGGGCAACGGCATGAGCCGTTTTCAGCATAGCTTCCCGCTCTGCCCTCCCGTTGTCTTTTTCCTGCGCACGCGCATCGATTTCACGGAGCGCCCACGCAAGCATCGAATTAGGAATAGCGCATCGTTCCAGATATGCGATGATCTGGCCCTCCAACATATTCACTTCCACATACGGCTGACCGCACCGCGCTCCTGTCGCGCGTTTCGTGCAATGGTAGTAGATGTAGTGATGCCCATGACGGTTTTTCTGATGTTCCGCCGTTACCATAAGGCCGCATGCACCACATCGAATCAACCCGGTATAGGCAAACTCGTGGCGCTGCGGCTTCCTTGTTCCTGGCCTCCCCAAGAGTTTCTGAATTTCCTCAAATTCACCCCAAGAGATCATAGGCTCATGTTTACCTTCATGGAGCGCGCCCTTCCAGAGAATAAATCCGGCATAGAAGGGGTTCCCGAGGATTGCGTAGAGGGTGCTCAGAGCAAGCGACTTCCCTCCGCTCTTTTTCTTGCGTGGTGTTCGGTATCCCCATTGATGTACAAGAATCTCATGGAGCTCTGGGACAGAATAGCAACCGGTAAGCGCCAGGTAGAACATCCGCTTGAGCAGCAAGAAGCGCTCCGGGTCTCGGACTATCGTTTTCGTCTCGTGATGGTTTGCATACCCCGCCGGTGCAATGTTTGGCCGCCAGCCCAGCTTGATCTTGGCGCGAATGCCTCGCCGAATATTCTCACTCAGGCTATCCACGTAATATTTGGAATAGCCGAAAATAATGGACAGCATAAATTTCCCCTGCGAGTTGTTCTCGAATGAGAAATTGGCGAACTTCAAATCCTTGAGAGCCTTCTGGTCGAGCAGGTAAATGATCCGGCCACCATCGACCGAATTACGCGCCAGGCGATCCGGGTGCCACGTAATGATTCCTTCCGCTTCCCCATTCTCAATGCGCGCAAGCATTTCACTGAAAAGCTTCCGTCCAGGCGCCTTCGCGCTAAAGGACTCTTCGTAGCTGCCAACGATCTCAATTTCTGGGCGCGCACCAAAAGCACGCTCCAGTTCTTCACGCTGAGAATCAATGGAGAGGATTTGCCGGTCTTCTGACTCGGTGGATTTTCGACAATAGAGAAAATACCTCATAGTGCGGGATGCCATAAATCTAGCATGTGCGCGGAAATTGTCACGAGGACAAGACGATGCTTCATTGGCACGTTTTCGCGCCTGGAAAAAGCTTTGCAATCGCCATATTCTTGTTGCATGGAGCCAAAACAACAGCAACAAAACAGCATCCCTACTGTTTCAAAGACCCTTCCCGACGGCAGCATCGTCGAGCTTGTCTATCAACCAGAAAACAAGAGGACACTGCTTGCACACTATGCACATGGCAATATTGAATTGAAGCCGTACATTGATCTCGATAACGAGCGCCTTGTCCCCATCTCCCCTGGGAACAATCTCTTGAAGCACCAAGCGGTGCTCCTCCCGGAATGCCCAGAACCGTACGACTCGACACAATCTTTGCTCGAAGATATCGCAGCCTATTTATACCGCTACGTTGACCTTTCCCCTTCATTTCTCCGCATTGCGAGCGCCTACATTCTGCTCACGTGGGTTTATGATGCGTTCAACGAATTGCCGTACTTGCGCCTGCGCGGCGACTATGGCTCGGGTAAGACGCGTGCACTCATCATCATCGGGTCGATATGCTACAAGCCATTCTTTGCAGGTGGTGCAAGCACCGTCTCCCCGATCTTCCACACCCTCGATACCTTCCGGGGCACCCTCATTTTCGACGAAGCTGATTTTCGTTTCAGTGACGAGAAAGCAGAGATCGTGAAAATATTCAATAACGGTAACGTGCGCGGATTCCCCGTACTCCGCACCGCTATCACTCAAAAGCGTGAGTTTGATCCGCGCGCCTTTCTGGTCTATGGCCCCAAGATCGTGGGGATGCGCCGCACATTCGAGGACCAAGCGCTCGAAAGCCGCTTCATTACTGAAGACATGGGGCAGAGAATGTTGCGAAGCGATATACCGATCAACCTTCCGGAAGTACAAAAACTGGAAGCATGCGCTCTACGTAACAAGCTGCTCATGTATCGGTTTCAAACTCTTGAACGCACCCACATCAATCAGGTGCTCGTCAATCCGAACCTCTCGCCCCGTCTCAATCAAATCTTGGTGCCACTGCTCTCAGTCATTGAAGACGAAACATTGAGACAAGAAATACGGGAAGCAGCACAGGGGCTAGAGCATGATCTTCAAGCAGAGAAATCCGCTACACCGGAAGGAGAACTTCTCGACATTCTTGTAGAGCTTCTGGTCGATACCCACAAAACGTACATCTCACTTGCAGAAATTACCGCCCTTTTCGTCGAGCGGCATGGAACAGAATACGACCGCCCCATCACCAGCCGCTATCTTGGCAACCTCGTCCGCAAGCGCCTGCGGCTTTTTACCTACAAGCGCCATGGGGTGTATGTAATGCCCATTACCGAAAAAACAAAGATCGAGGCGCTCGCTCAGCGCTACGGCATTTCTTCCACGTCATTCAAGAATGGCGAGTAGTAGACACAGGGAACCAAAACATCATTGACCAAAAGATTGCAACGAAGCAACTGCCTTATTCTCTTTTGCAGGAAGTTGTACTATATTGAGCATCCGATAATCCCCCAGCAGCACCTACATATGCGGATTCGAGCGCCCGCGTATTGGATTCCGTTTTCTGAATGCGCTCTGCCCTAAAGAGGGCGTATATAAAAATGGGGCGGGGGCACAGTGTCTAATCACTGCATTTATACAGGGGGGGGTGGCAATGTCTCGACGAAAAGCGCTTGTCTTCTTGGGGGTAAGCTTTCTGTTTGCCTGTGCCGTGTTTGCCGCATATTGGGCAGGGCAGAACACTCCCAAAACCACCCAGAAAAATATCCTTCCAGGATCAGCCGTGCAGGGCTGCACGGCTATCATCCCCTCCAATGCAATCATCACCAAGCCATATACTGGCAACTGTAAGCAAAATCTTGCTCATGGGCAAGGAGAGATCGGGCTACAGTTGGTTTCAGATACCAACAAGAAGACATACAGCATCTTGTTTAAAGGTACGTTCCGAAATGGTTACTTAGATGGCGACGGCACAGAACAAGGGTTTGATGGCGAGGCATACTCCTGGTATGAGGGCACTTTCAATAAATGGCAGCGATGGAATGGAACACTCTGGTCTGGAGAATCTTACGCATCGGCGACAGAGAATGCAGTGTACGCTAATGGTGAAACGAATGCGGTAGAACCGCCACAAACCGCTTCGACTCCTACGCCACAAGGAGAAATCGCGGAAATGTTAGCAGAGGAACAGAAAGCCCCTGTAATGACAGACGAAACTACTGCTGCCCAATCAAGCACCAGTGAAAGCAAGCCGTCTATCTTGGACATGCTTGGCAAAATGTTTGTGGCATCTCTCGAAGAGCAAACGAAGACGGCAGTTTTGCAAGAGATAGACAAAAAACTTGCGAGAATCGGCATTGCCCCTCAATCTGATAAACCCCCGGTTGTCAAAATAATCTCATTGGGGATAGATGGGATAACAGTCTCAAGGAAAGATACGTCACAGAACGTATGCCTGGTTGACAACATGAATCTAGGGTCATTGGCCCAATCAATGGGACTCCGAAATGGGGATGTTATTTTCTCGTTTTTATCTCAAGACCTGTCTAATGGGTGTGGAGAAATCGACGCTATTGCTAAATCGTGGGGAGGGAGTAACGGCGTAAACAAACTTGTCGTTTGGAGTGTGCAACAAAAATCATACCGAGAAGTACCTTTTTACAGTCACCAAATCAGGGCGGCGCAGCAACGGATCGCATCTTTGCATTAGACATACAGGCATATCATGAAATACTTCCTATGGGTTATTTCATGCGCAACTTGCGGCCTGATCATTTCAGGCTGTAGCAGTACTTCTACAAGCATTACTGACCTAAGCTTTTTACCACAACCTTGCAAAATCGTCCTTCAAGAAAACCATACCCAGCGTTCTCCTTATAGTGGCGAATGCAAGGACGGACTGGCGCATGGGAAAGGCAAGGTGGTCATCGAGAAAACAGCCCCTAAGACAGGGAAAAAGTTTCTTATCACCTATGAAGGAACGTTCAACAATGGCTATCTCACAGGGACTGGGAAAGAAACTGAGGAACATGGTCTCTACTGGTATGAAGGGACATTCAACAAATGGAAGCGGTGGTCAGGCACCACATACATTGCGCAAACAGATCGCGATGTGGCTAGCACAACATATTTATGGGAAGGTGTTGCAACATCGTCCCCCATCGATATAACAAAAGATCAGTTCTATTACACTGACACCAACAAGACGAACACAAATTCACCGACCGGGCATTTTTCGGCATTTTCTGGAAATGGGTCAACAACTAATGTAAGCAACAATAATGGAAATAGTACCAGAGAAAGCGGTTCATTTATAGGCGGCCTTCTATCAGCACCGATTCGTGGTATCAAGGGTGCATTGAAAGAACGAGAACCAGAAATTTCTCAAGTGTGGAATAATGCTCCGCAAATAGGCGTGGGGCTTGCCCTACAAAATTACCAAGAACGTCTCGCACAAAGAGATAGCGAACGCAAAACAGCTGCCACAAATGCAGCGGCTCAATCTGCTCAAATTACCCAATCCGCACAACGCCCAGCACAATCCCCATCAAATCCCGCTATTTCTGCAACAGCAACCCCTTACAACGAGATAGGAGCTTTATTTCAAGCTAGCTTTAGTAACTTCCCCGAGAAAAACATTCGAGTATGGTTTGAGTGGGGTACGAATTCACCACCAACAACGAGAACATCGGCTCGCTCAATTGTCGGTAATGGAACCATTGAAACCGGCATGGGGGGTCTTAAGCCTAGCATAGTGTATTACCTCCGCGCCGCTGCTGAATACAATGGACAGACTATATATTCACCGGTGGTGTCGTTCACAACGGCAGGCGTAGCTGGAGCACAATACGCAATTGGGCAAAGCGCCCCAGTGTCACCAAGTTCTACTCCAACTTATGCCGCACCTATACAGACCAAACCACAGGCAACCGTGCAACAAGCTCAAAGTGGCGGACCGGTATCGCCGAGCTTGGATTCTGTTTCTTCCGCGACGGCCACGAACAAGCAACTCACGTATGCCGACGTGCTTACTCCACAGGAAATGGCGTTGGATGACTCACTCCCCCACATATTCAAAGCGACCACTCAGTTCAGTCCCGCTCAGATAGCGGAAATTAAGCGAGACGGTAGGTGGGGGGCGTGGGTAATACAAAACAAGAACGATGTTGCCAGGGCAAATGGTAGTGATCGTTCGTCAGCGCAATCTTCATTCGGTACGAATCAAAACACGCCAATCGTCGCGTCCACGTACCAGAATGGACTTACTGCAACCGAAGTGATATGGAAAAACTCTTTGCCACGTGACATCCGGCAAAGAATGGATCAATTCAGCCCAGACATGATCTCTCGCATGAAAGCGAACGGGCATTGGGATATTTTTGTTCAAGGGGTAAATAACGACGTTGCGGCACAGCGGGAAGCGAAGAGAGAAGAGGCTGCCGCATGGGGGCAGTTTGCTTTTGATGTTATTACCTTGCCTGTAGGGGAACTCAAGGTCGCTTCTTTGGCTTTAACAAAAGGACCAGTAATTGTCAAAGAAGCAATACAAACTGGCAAAAGAATTATTGAAATAGCTACAGAAACAAAAAAGGGTCTGATAACAAGGCGTGAACTTGACGCTGTTAATGGGGATGGTATAAATAAACAGAAGCTACCGGAACAGAAGCATCATTACGCAACCAATAAGAACAACAAATATACTCCCGCGATGGAGGAAATTGCTAGTAAATACGGACTAAAGCTTGACGACATCTGGAATGAAGAGTTGCTACCTCATCAGGGCCGACATCCAAATGCATATCATGAATTTGTATTAGACGGTATGCGCAGAGCTCACGTTGAGGCGGGTGGTGATAAATTACTATTTTTGAGATTGTTTGACCAATACGTAAAAGAACCTATTCGGCGCAATCCAGAGCTTCTTCGCAAGAGTGGCTGGCAATAAAAGCCAATGCAGTTTTATTATTTACATTTCAGAGAAAAGGACGAGGGGGGTGTTGCTTACGCTCCTGCTCATAGACCCATTGATGCAATCGAACAGCTTGATGAAAAAACAGATATTCCATTCATATTTTATCTGCAAAATGGGGAGCTACAAGACTATCAAGCTAATAATCTCGGCTGGCCACTTTTTTCAGCCAAGTTAAAAACCTCAATGGAACCTCTTTGTGATACTAAAAATGTAGCATGGTTGGAAGCAATCATTAGTGATGAAGCAGGCAAGAAGCACAGCTACTTTGTGCCACGTTTCATAAAAGAATTTGATGTATTAGACAAACAAAAAAGTATTTTTGGGGCAAACAATTTTGTAGTGAAAGCTCATTTAGACAAAGAAAAAGTCATGGGGCTCGACTTCTTTCCGGTACCAGGGTCAACCACACGAATAATTATTTCAGACCGAATCAAGAAGATACTTGTGGCGGGTGCATTCACGGGAATTGATTTCGGACATGTTGCTATAAACTAAACCCCCGCCTCTCAGCGGAGGTTCTTGTTTTCCCTCTCACACCACTCCTCGCTCCGCCAAACTCACCGCTACCGATCCCGCCACAATGAAATGATCGAGCACCTTCACGTCCACGAGCGCAAGCGTCTGCTTCAGGGTATGGGTCAACGCCTCATCAGTCTGACTCGGCTCCGCCACTCCCGAAGGATGGTTGTGCGCAAAGATCACGGAAGCGGCATTATGATAGAGCGCCCGCTTCACCACCTCGCGCGGATACACTGACGTTTGCGTAAGTGTGCCTCGGAAGAGCTCCTCTGCGGCAATGAGGCGATTCTGCGCGCCGAGAAAGAGCACGATGAACGCTTCCGCTTCACGGCCATTGAGAATGACCTTGAGGTAATCCGCCACGGCGCCTGGAAATGAGAGCACATTCCCTTGGGCGAGCGTTTCTTCGAGCGAGCGCCGCATGAGTTCTCGCGCGGCGGCGAGTTCTTGTACGTAGTCCTCGCTTCCCTCATCCGCAAAGAACAATGCGGCAAGCGGGGTAGCGTAGAACTTCTCTGCCTTTCGTGCTCCGAGGAGCAGTGCGAGCAAATCTTGGTTTGAGCGTTTGTGCATGGTCATGTCGGTTTCCTTTCCATAAAGAACAACCCGACATACATAGTTCACCATACGAAGCGGAATCTCACGACGTGGGAATGTGCCGCGTGGGCACACTGATGCACCGTGTTTTCCTGTGTTCCCTCGGTATGCTTCTCGCATGAAGAAAGAAACCGGAGGAAACATTGCCTACTTTGCCGTGACCAACGGAAGGAAGAAAATGCGATTCGGCATCAAGAACGATGACCGCATGTTTCACCTGTACGTGATCGGTAAAACCGGCACTGGCAAGTCAACGCTTATGGAAACATTGGCACGGCAGGACATAGAACTTGGGCATGGTGTCTGTGTCATTGACCCGCACGGTGACTTGGCGGAACGGCTCGTGACGCATATCCCGAAAGAGCGAGAAAGCGACCTCATTTACCTCGATGCCGCTGACATCAACCAGCCGTATGGCTATAACCCTCTCCGGCGGGTAAGAAAGGACAAGGTGCCACTTGCGGTCTCCGGACTCATGGAAGCGTTGAAGAAGCTCTTTGATGATGCGTGGGGTGTGCGCATGGAGCATGTGCTCAGGAACACGCTGTATGCCTTGATCGAATGCGGAGACGCAACACTCCCCGATATTCTGCGCATGATTACCGACACCTCATTCCAGCGGAGCGTGGTGAAAAAAATTACCAATGTGCAAGTGCGCAAATTCTGGGAGCATGAATTCAAGGACTACAATCCCCGCTACCGGCAGGAAATGATCGCGCCGATCCAGAACAAGGTGGGGGCGTTCCTTGCCGATCCACGACTCTATCGTATCTTCACCAACCCACCTGTCGATCTCCGTTTCCGCCACATCATGGACTCAGGGAAAATTCTCATCGTAAACCTCGCCAAGGGGCGCTTGGGCGACGACAGTGCGAATCTCTTGGGAGCGCTTCTTGTAACCACACTCAACCTTGCAGCATTCAGCAGAAGCGAGCTCCCCGAAAGCGAGCGCCGCCCGTTCTACGTCTACCTCGACGAGTTTCAGAACTTCACCACGCTCTCGGTGGCAAACACCGTGTCGGAGCTCCGCAAATTCAAACTGGGGCTCGTGCTCGCCAACCAGCACCTTCATCAACTGGAGCCGGATGTAATGCATGCGGTACTCGGGAATGTTGGTACCCTCATTACCTTCCGCGTGGGCCCGGAAGATGCACGGATGCTCGCACGAGAGTTCGCGCCGGTGTTTTCCGCAGACGACCTGGTGAATCTGCCCAACCATGACATCTACCTCAAGCTCGTGATCGACGGCGCGCCAGGGAGGCCGTTCAGCGCGACGACGCTTCCCCGCTCTTGAGGAGCCCCGGACTTGGGGAGCATAATGGGGAAACCTGCTCAATAGGCGGGAAAAACAATGAGGGGGAGCCATGAAGATACTGTTACGCAGGGATCAGAAGGCAGGAATGATGGGGATGGGGAACATCGTATTCACGCTCACCATTCGGGCAGAGCTTGAAGGTGAGGAAAAAACTCACATCGAGAAATACAAACTGGGCAACACGATGCTGTATGTACGCAGTACATTCAAGCATGGAGAAAAACACAAAAACGATCCTGCAAGGGATGCCGGTGACAATCTGCTCCTCTCTCTCGGAAAGAGTTTCTGGGAACTGATACGGAAACTGATATTTAAGGCGCGTAATCTCACGGTGTCGGTGGACGATCTGTCCAAAGGGAAACTCATTGAGTGCAAGAATATTGTGGAGATGCTTCTGGTAGAAGAGGAACTCAAGGAAGCCTCTCGGACGTTCAAGGCAATCCTCACGGCAGCGGCATCATTTGGCGGTGAAGAAGTGCTCAATTTTTGAGCTTCCTTGATTCCAAGACTTTGTAAGTATCGCCTGTGTCCAACTGGAAAAACTGGTTCCTTCCCTCCGCACAGAGGCGCGAGGAGGCCGACACCCTTGCGCTCTACGACCGGGTGCGAGATGTACGGGCACGCTCCCCGTTTGCCGACGATGCGGCAGTGGGGCAATTCATCATGGGCATCATTGATGAGGTCTGCGAGAAACGCGGTGTCGGTCTTTCCCTGCCGCTCGGGAATGCGCTCTACGATGCGATCCATGACCTCCTTTACTTCGACGGTCTCTTGGTCACACTCCCCGACCGATCGACAATTGGAAAGCTCACCCTCGAAGAGGGCGTATATGCCCGCGCGACTCTCGCGCGCCACCTGCGCTTTCTCGATGACCACAAGCGGCTCGCCACCATCTGGCGCGACAAGCTCGTGTGGCTCTTTGCGGGGCTCCTTGAATATCTGCCGCTCTCGGCATTCACGGATATTGATGAGGAGGGGGTTCCCGCAGGGGATGCGGTGGTGTTCCCCGAGGCGCATATCTACGATCTGTGCGACAACCTCCCCGAGGTGCTCGACCGCATCATGGTGACGCTCTACGACCCGGATGTAATGAATGCCCGCCTGTTCGATCCGCTCCGGGAGCGGTTCAATGGGAATACCCTGCGGGCTTCGGGAATTCCGCTGGAGCGGGAGTCGGAATCCTCACGGCAGATCGTGATGCCGAGCGAGCACCGGGACACTGCGCCGGAACACTTGATCGAAGTTTACATGGGTGGAACCCCCTTCCATGACTTTTTCTACCAGACGCTCCCTTTTGCCATTCCCTTCCCGGCACGCTTCGAGCATACGCATATTGTCGCCGGTTCAGGCCACGGCAAAACTCAGCTGCTCCAGTTCCTCATACACCATGACTTGGTAAAAGCACAGGACGATGGACGGTCGGTAGTGGTGTTGGATAGTCAGGGGGACATGATCCGTACCATTGCGCACTTGAGGCTCTTTGACCCCTCAGATAGCGGCAGCTTGGCCGACCGTTTCGTCCTCATTGACCCGACCGATGTGGAGCATCCAGTCGGACTTAATATGTTCGACTTCGACCGGGCAAGAGTGGACACGCTCTCGGTGAAGGACAGGGAGATGATCCTGAATGCGACCATTGAGACCTATGAATATTTCTTCGGGGCGCTTCTGGGGGCGGAGCTCACGCAGCGGCAGGGAGTCATCTTCCGCTACCTTGCCCGGCTCATGATGGAAATACCTGATGCCACCATTCATACTCTGCTCGAACTCATGATGAACGGTGAGAAGTACCGGCCTTACATGGAGAAGCTCACTGGCACTGCTCGCACCTTCTTTGCGACACAGTTCTTTGATCGTCAGTTTGCCGAGAACAAGAAGCAGATCACGGCACGGCTCTGGGGAGTGCTCAGCAATACAACTCTGGAACGGATGTTCAGTCACCCGAAGAACAAAGTTGACCTGTTCAAGCTTACCCAGGAAGGCAAGATCATCTTGGTGAATACCGCCAAGGATTTCTTGGGACACGAAGGGTCTTCGATCTTTGGCCGCTTCATTGTGTCCCTGATCGCACAGGCAGCCATCCAGCGGGCCATACTGCCCGCCTATGAGCGTACCCCTACCTTCGCCTACATAGACGAAGCTGAGGACTATTTTGACGAGAATATCGACCGGCTGGTGAATCAGGCACGCAAATACAAGATCGGTCTCATTTTCAGCCACCAGAATCTTGACCAGTTGAGCACGCAACTCAGGGCAAGCGTGCTTTCCAGCACCTCTATCAAGTTTGCGGGCGGACTCTCCAGCAAGGATGCAAACTCTCTGGATACCGAGTTTCGCACCGATGCTCAGTTTCTACTGAACCAGAAGAAGCGCGGGGATCACACGGGGTTTTCCTGCTATGTAAAGAATTTCACCGCAAAGGCGCTATCGGTCTCCATCCCGCTCGGCCATGTAGAGAACATGCCGACACTCGACGATGACACTTATGAGGAGTTGCTTGAGAAGAATCGGGAAATGTATAGCGTCGAGCCTGAGATTCCAGTGATTGAGGCTCCCATTGCTCAACCCAGGAGAGCTGAAAAGCCAGAGGTTATTCGACCCCAAGTTTCCGTGCCGGTTACCAAACCATCTCCCCAGCCAGAGATGATTACGCCTGCGGCACCTGTCTCCGATGAAATCGAAATACCAGGGCCACGTGTGCTCCGTGCGACTGCCCCCGCACCTCGATATGAACCGAAGGAACAAGGGGGCGGTGGCAAGCAGCATAAATATCTTGCGCACTTGGTAAAGCAACTGGCCGAGGAGCGGGAATTTAAAGCCTCCATCGAAGAAGCCATCCTTGATGGAGCTGGTCGAGTCGATGTCCATCTTTCACGCGGCGAACGAAAAATCGCGGTGGAAATATCCGTTACCACCGGGAAAGATTGGGAACTCCAGAACGTTGAGAAATGCCTGGCGGCTGGTTATGAAGAGATACTGGTCGTCAGCACCAATGCCCGGCATTTGAAATCCCTCGCACGCTTCATCCCTGAAAATCTCGATGAAATGGTACAGAGCAAGGTACAATTTTTCAGTCCGGAGGATTTGATCGAGTATCTTGACCAAGGCGCTTCTTCATCACGAGCAACAACTGAATCCACGGTTCGGGGTTATAAGGTCAAGGTGACACGCCAAGCGCTATCCCCTGCTGATATTGCCGAGCGGCGTAGCTCAGTGGCACAAGTGATCGCACGGTCGTTGGCGAAAACGAAGGATTAAGGAGGGGTCTCTATGAAAGCCAGCACGCTTGGTTTCATCATCTTTCTCATCATCCCCACGCTTGCTTTCGGTGAACCGCCAGACAGGCCGCTCAAGAACTTCGAGAGCGCCAAGAAGGTGGCGCGCGATACGATTTACGCCGGCCACACCACCGACTTCTACTGCGGCTGCGACTACACGCCCGGAAGAGCAGGTTCGAGCGGCACCATTGATCCATCAGATTGCGGATATGTCGCCAGAAAGAACAAGGCGCGGGGCAAAAAGCTTGAGTGGGAGCATGTGGTGCCAGCTTACTACTTTGGTTCAAAACGAACCTGCTGGAAAAAAGGTAATGCGAAATGCATAAAGGCGGATGGCACTCCCTTCAAGGGCAGAGAGTGTTGCTCCCGCGTTGACAAGACATTCCAGAAGATCGAGGCGGATTTGCATAACCTGGTCCCGGCGGTCGGGGAACTCAACGGGGACCGGAGCAACTTGCCGTATGGCATCGTGGAAGATGAGCCACGGGAGTATGGGGCGTGCGATTTCGAAATTGGCGGAAGCCCAAAGGCAACAGAACCGAGGGATGAGGTGCGGGGTGATGCAGCCCGTATATGGCTCTACATGGCGGATACCTACAGGATACCGCTCACCGACGAAGAGCGAGTAATGTTTGAAGAGTGGTCACAGAATGATCCGGTGGATCGATGGGAGAAACTGCGGAATCGGCGTATTGAGTCCGCACAGGAGAATGGTAATGAGTATGTGAAATGATCGTAAATTAGAACCTACTCATGTGCCTAGAAGATAAGGGAGAACAAATAAATATTGAGGGCTATCCTTTAGCGGCGAAAAACGTCCGTGTTTCGTACCGCTTCTCCTATAACCTTATGATGCCTAAGGCGGTCCGTCTTGACATTTAACTCAAGAAAGACTATAAAGCGCGCCATCATTCTTGATGGCTTCGGACATTTAAGAAGTGACAATATCGGCCGAAAATTAATAACTGTATTTTCGAGCGCTGAAATGCCAGCGGCACTATCCACATTGGGACTGTTGACAGCGCAAGCGATTAATAATATTGTGAATTAGGATTCGCAATGCAACATTTGACCAACTTTCGACCATCATTGGAGACATGCTATGACAAAGCAAAGCCATGAGGGCGAAGCGGCAAAGCGTTCGCCAGAGAATGAAGTGGCTGCTCTTGCAACAAAGAAGCTGATTTCGGCAGGACTACTCGACAGAGATTTCGAGGAAATCGAACTTGCTCTCCTTGGGCCCAATGCTTGGGAGCAAGGACGCTTGGCAAAGCCGCATCCGCTTGCGCTACCACAGGGTTCGCCATTATTGCAACGGAAATTTCGGTCCGTCAAAGAGACTCTAGAACGTTTTTCGCCACTATTCTGGCGGTAGCCGATTGCGCTTCTACCCACCCCTCCCTTTGGGAGGGGTTTTTCTTTGGTAGGGAGGAAACATGTGGCAAGGTTGGATCGCTGTGATCGTAGTGCCACTAGCACGTTGCACGAATCGATTAAGCATAAAGCTGTCGCGCTGGGCGCACGAGCTTAAAGCCGACCCTTATCAGAAGGACCTTCTCGATGAAATTGCAAGTTACGCGCAATCAATCGAAACATTCTGCGAGGCACCTCGAGAACTGGCAAGTACGGTACGACAGGGACAGTACAAGGAAGTCGTCGAGTGCTACTTCATGATGAAACGCGCACTCGCTCTCGCTGAAGCTTACGATAAAACCGCTTCCCTGCAACTAGCAAATGAGATGCGCAACGCGCTTGATCATATGATGCGTTCGCTTATTTCCTATCAAGACCCCCATAAGCTCCAACAAAAAGAAGACCAGGAGATTGGGCATCTTAAGAAGATGAAAGGACATCTCCAAAGAGGAATGCTGGACGCAGTAAAGGTCACTTGTGCGTATCTCGATGAGGACTTGGACCGCAGGCACGCTCCTTTTTCCGAAAAAGTGGTCGGTCTCGTGCATCAAGGTGAGTATCTTAAAAAATTTACCGCCATGCAGTATGGCGCAAAACGCCTTTTCGTGAAAGCACGCGAAGAGGAGTTCCAGTTAGGAACTGACAGCGGCGATGAAGCTGTGCTTTCGTATTACCTGAAAGCCATAGTCGCCTACAAAACCTTGCATGACTACCAGTCGGAAAATATCGCTAACCTCAAATGGGCGCGGTATAAGATAGCCGTGTACGTATCTCTGGGCATGTGTGCGCTCTTTTCGGTTCAGGTAGTCGCAGAGTTATTGGAGAAGCCGATAGTTAAATACGTTGCGGATGCCATCAGACCTCTGTTTGTTGCGTTTGGGTGGCTACATGAGTAAAAATGACCCGCATGAACTACAATTCCCCAGATAATTTCTTTGAGTGTGACCGGTTCCATTGCGCACCCATTTCTTGATGGATTTCCCCGCAGGGTAATCCCAGGAGTCGGGCAATCAATTGCCGGTGCCGCCGGTAGAGGATAGTTTTGCCGCACTCCCAATCTCGCCATGTTCCCGCATCAACCCCGAATTCTTTAGCGGCATCCCGTATTAACCACCCTCTGGAGCGACGCAGGGCAAAAAGGCGTTCCGGGAGCGTTTTAGAAGCAGGAAAAGGGTCGTAGCCCAAAAACTGTAAGATAGCGGGGGTAAAGGTTATAGGCGGCTCCGTCTTCCCCTTCTCCCAATTGAGCACCGTCCACGGATTGACCCCGAGCCGGTCACCCACCTGTTTTTGGGTAAGCCCCAACTCCAGACGCCGCTTCCTGATATGTTCGCCTAAATTCTTAGGCTCGAAATCATAAGGCTTTTTTCTCAATGACTTGAGGCACACCCGGACGAATGGCAAAAAGGCAACGCGTCCCTGTCCCTGCGGGTATCTCGGCCATTACTCCGGCCGTTGCCATTGCACGCCCGACCAGGTGGCGCGCTACCGCGGCAAGATTTCCGGCCCGCTGCTGGACCGCATCGACCTGCAGCTGGAAGTGCCATCGGTGCCGCAGGAAGAACTCGCGCGCCGCGCCGGCGGCGAGCCCAGCAGCGCGATACGCGAACGCGTCGAATCGGCCTACCGGAAGCAGCACGCGCGTCAGGGCAAGGCCAACGCCCATATCACTACCCGGGAAATCGACCAGCATTGCGCGCCCGATGCAGAAGGCGCGGCACTGCTCAAGCAGGCCATCGTTCGCCTCAACCTGTCTGCGCGCGGCTACCATCGCGTGCTCAAGGTGGCGCGCACTATCGCCGACCTCGCGGAGAAAGATGAAATAAGCAGCGCACACATCGCCGAGGCGATTCAGTACCGGCGCATGCAACACGCCTAGAACATATCGCAGAATCCGCTGCGCGGATAGGATCCGGGGTCGGGCAGTGGCGCACGATGCCAGGTGGGCTATATTTACCTCAACCACATTCATGCCGCGCCCCTGCGGCAATCATCCAGCGCCGCTGTCATCCCCTTCCCGGACCGGTATTGCCGCAGCGAGGGAAGCCGCTTCCAGCGCGAGCGGGGCGCCCACCGAGCGGAGGAACGCGACCATGCGGACATTGCGGGAATACGCCAATACCTGGCTGCTGCTGGAATTGCTGCGCGGCCTGCACGTTACCGGCAGGAGCCTGTTCCAGCGCAAAATCACGGTGCAGTACCCCGAGGAAAAGACTCCGCTGTCGCCACGCTTCCGCGGCCTGCATGCGCTGCGCCGCTACCCCAACGGCGAAGAGCGCTGCATTGCCTGCAAGCTGTGCGAGGCGGTATGTCCCGCGCTGTGTATCACGATAGAGTCCGCAGAACGCGTCGACGGCACGCGCCGCACCACCCGCTACGACATCGACCTGTTCAAGTGCATTTATTGCGGTTTCTGCGAGGAAGCCTGTCCGACCGACGCCATCGTGATGACCCGTCATTTCGAATTCCACATGGAAAGCCGTCACGAGGCCGTGATCAACAAGGAGCAACTGCTCGTCATGGGCGACCGCCTCGAACGGCAGATCGCCGCTGATCGCGCGCAGGATGCGAGCTATCGCTGATCCATCTCCGCTCGGTTCCATTCAGCGCCACATGCCGGTTGAAATATAGCGCTCGCCTCTATCGGAAAGCACGGTGACGATGGTGTGGAATTTCCCACCTGCCGCAAGCTGCATGGCGCCATGAACGCAAGCGCCGGACGGCGGCCCCACGAACCAACCCTTACGGGCAAGGCGCCGGCAGTGTAGCTGCGCAAAGGCGTGGGGATGTGAATGTGCGCGGCAGTCGTCATGGCAAGATCGCCTCTTCCACAAACTCCCCGTCCGCCAGCCGCCAGGAGCGCATGCCCCGATGCCGTTGCTGTCCACGGAAAGGATGAGATAGGATCAGCCTTCCCAGGCGAGGGCGCGGTCAGTGGACGAAGGGCGCGCCTGATGATCCGGATGGGAATGCCAAATGCCGACAAGTTGTTCGAACCCGGCATCGCACGCGGCCTGGCCGGCCTTGAGACGATCCTCGGGATCGAGTTCGAAATGGTCGGCCGGCGCCGGATATTCAGGTTGCGCGCATACATGACCGGCGCGCACTCAATGCTCGCGCCCGCTCATGCTTCCGCAGTTTCGGCGCCTATCTGTACTACACCATCCAAGGCCCGCACCGGGAAAGTGCGCAAATCCTGGTAGGCGGGAGGCCCCCGCACCTCGCCGGTCTTGATCGAAAAGCGAGCCCCGTGGCGCGGGCAGATGATTTCGTTTCCCTCGACTTTGCCATTCGCCAGTTCGCCGCCATCATGGGTGCAGACGTCTTCGATGGCGTAGTACTCGCCGTCGAGGTTGAACACGGCAATGCGGGCATCCTCGGTTTCCACGACGCGGCAGCTGCCCGGCACGAATTCACCAATTGCCGCCACGGTTATCCATACGGTCATGATGACTCCTTCACAGCATGTCGAGTTGCATGCGTGCCTCATCCGACATGAACTCGCGGCTCCACGGCGGCTCCCACACCAACTCCACCTTAACGTCGGTAACGCCTTCCACCTCCATCAACCTGTCCCGCACGATGCCGGGGAAAGATTGCGCCACCGGGCAGCCAGGGGCCGTCAGCGTCATGCGGATCTGCACCGCGCCATCGGACTCGACGTCGAGTTCGTAAATCAGCCCGAGTTCGTAGATATTCACCGGAATTTCCGGGTCGTAGATGGTGCGCAGCATGTCGATGACGCGCTCTTCCAGCTCCTCCTGCCTGGCGGCCTCGTCCGCATGCGCAACGAACTCTTTCGCGTCCACCATGTTTTACTCCGTGGTGACGGTTTCCTGGCTGTTTTCCAGGGCGGCGCGCAAAGTATGCCAGGCCAGGGTAGCGCACTTCACCCGCTGCGGGAATTCCCGTACGCCGGCCAGCGCCCGCAATTTGCCGACATCCGCGGCAGACGCCGCCACGCCGGTAACCATGCCGTGGAAATCGTCCATCAGGCGCAGCGCCTCGGCCTCGCTCTTGCCCTTGAGGATGTCCGTCATCAGCGATGCGGAAGCGATGGAAATGGCGCAACCGGCACCTTCGAAGCTTGCGTCCCGGATCAGACCGTCCTCCAGCCTCAGGAGCACCGTCACCTTGTCGCCGCACAACGGGTTGTAGCCCTGTGCCTGCCGGTTGGCGTCGTCCATGTGCCTGAAATTGCGCGGCTTGCGGTAATGATCGAAGATCACTTCCTGGTAAAGCTCGCGCAGGTCGTCTATCAATGGAACACCTCCCGCACCATGTTGATGGCACCCGCCAGCACATCCATTTCTTCCGCGGTGTTGTAGAGGGCTAACGAGGCGCGTGCGGTGGCGGACAGTCCGAAGCGTTCCATCAGCGGCATCGCGCAATGGTGGCCGGTGCGGATCGCCACGCCCTGGCGATCCAGGATCGTGCCGATGTCATGGGGATGCACGCCCTCCAGCACGAAGGACACGATGCCGGTCTTGTCCGCGGCGGTGCCCACCAGCCGCAGCCCGGGAATTTCCGCCAGCGTTTGCAGCGCATAATTCAGCAGTTCGCGTTCGTGGGCGGCGATCACATCGATGCCGATTCCATTCACGTAATCCACCGCCGCGCCCAGGCCGATGACGCCGGCGATGTTGGGCGTGCCGGCCTCGAACTTGTAGGGTGGCTCGTTGTAGGTGGTGTGCGCGAAGCTCACCGAGCGGATCATGTCGCCGCCCCCCTGGTATGGCGGCATCGCGTCGAACAAGGCGGCCTTGCCGTAGAGCACGCCTATCCCGGTGGGGCCGTAAAGCTTGTGCCCGGAAAAGGTGTAGAAATCGCAGTCCAGCGCCTGCACGTTGACGCGCAGGTGAGCGACCGCCTGGGCACCGTCGAGCAGCACCGGCACGCCGCAGGCGTGAGCCAGGTCGACGATGGACTTGACCGGGTTGATCGTGCCGAGCGCGTTGGAAACATGCGCCACGGCCACCAAGCGGGTGCGCGGGCCGAGCATGTCATGGTACGCATCCAGCTCGAATTCCCCAGCATCGTTGATCGGCACGATGCGCAACTGGGCGCCGGTTTGCTGGCACAGCATCTGCCAGGGCACGATGTTGGAATGGTGTTCCATGGTGCTCAGGATGATCTCGTCCCCTTCCTTGAAGCGGCTGCGGCCATAGCTCTGCGCCACCAGGTTGATCGCCTCGGTAGTGCCGCGCACGAACACGATTTCATCCGGGCTGCGCGCATTGATCAGGTGCTGCACCTTGGCGCGCGCCGCCTCGTAGGACTGTGTGGCGCGCTGGCTCAGGGCATGAACGCCGCGGTGCACATTGGCATTGTCGCAACGGTAATAGCGATCTTCGGTTTCGATCACCGCCAGCGGTTTTTGCGTGGTGGCGGCATTGTCCAGGTAAACCAGCGGCCTGCCGTGCACCTGTGTTCCCAGGATGGGGAAGTCTGCGCGCCAGCGCTGCACCCGCATGGCGTCGACGTAACCCAGGATGGGCTGCTCCCTTTCCATGACCTTCATGATAGCTCCTCGATGTTTTCACCCTGCGGCAGCCGCGCGACCAGCAGTTGCTCGAGCTTCGCGCGCAGTGCCGGCACCTCGACACGGCCGATGATGTCGTTGGCGAAACCGTGGATCAGCATGCTCCTCGCCAGTTCCGCGTCTATTCCCCGGCAGCGCAGGTAGAACAGTGCGTCCTCGTCCAGTTGCCCCACGGTGGCGCCATGCGTGCATTTCACGTCGTCGGCAAAAATTTCCAGCTGCGGCTTGGTGTCTATCTCGGCCTGCCGCGACAGCAGCAGATTGTGGTTGGCCTGATAAGCGTCCGTTTTCTGGGCGCCGGGCTGCACGACCACCTTGCCGTTGAACACGCCCCGCGCCGCGCCGTCGAGCACGCCGCGGTAATACTCGCGGCTGCTGCAGCCGGGGGCGAGGTGGTCGATGCGGGTGTGGTGATCGACAAGCTGCCGGTCGGCAGCGAGGTACAAGCCGTTGAGGATGCACGCGCATCCCGTTTCCGCCAGCCGCACGGTGATGTCGTTGCGCTGCAGGCGCCCGCCCAGCGCAAAGGAATGGGAGGCGAAACGGCTGCCGGCCTTTTGTTCCGCGTGTACCCCGGCGATGTGCAGGGCTGCGCCGCCCTCTTGCAGCAGCTTGTAGTGATCGAGCACAGCGCCGGCGCCGACGGCAATCTGCGTGACCGCTACGGTGAAATTGCGGGCGCCCGCGTAACCTGCGTAGTGCTCGATCACGGTGGCGCGGCTGCCTTCTTCCGCGACGATGAGGTTGCGCGGATAGATCGCCCCGGCCTCGGCGGTGGCAATGAACAAGAGGTAGATCGGTGCATCCACCGCCGTGCCCGGCGTCAGGTGCAGCACTGCGCCGTCCGTCGCAAAGGCCGTATTGAGGTTGGCAAACACCGTATGCTCGGCGGCGGGCGCGAAGAATGCCGACAGATCGTCGTCGCCGGCGCCCAGCGTCTGCGCCAGGCTTCCCAGGCGCACGCCGTCCGGCAACGTACCGGCCGCCGACAAGGCGGGCTCGTAATAGCCGTTCACGAACACCAGCCGCCGCGCGCCCGGCTGCGGCAAGGCGCATTCTTGCGCGAATTCCAGCGCCACCACGGAGGCTTTCTCATCGGTACCGACCCGCTCCGGCGCCAGCGAGGCGCGCTTGCCGACCGCCGCCACGTCGGTGTATTTCCACTCCTCGTCCCGCGTCGTCGGCAGCCCACGCGCCGCGAAGCGCTCCAGCGCCGCCTGGCGCGCCTGCCACAGCCATGCCGCGCGCGCCCCGGGCAGCGTCTGAGGCAGGCGCGCCGCGGACAACAGGGATTTCACCTGGGCGTTCATGGTGCGGCCCGCGCAGGCTGGTGTGTGGCGGACTCCGCCGCGACCCAGCCGTAACCGTGCTGCTCCAGTTCGAGCGCAAGGCCGGCACCGCCCGATTTGGCGATGCGCCCCTGCACCAGGACGTGCACGTAATCCGGCACCACGTAATTCAGCAAACGCTGGTAATGCGTGACCAGGATGATGGCGCGCTCCGGGCTGCGCAGGCTGTTGACGCCGTCAGCCACGATCTTGAGCGCATCGATGTCCAGCCCGGAGTCGGTTTCGTCGAGTATCGGCAGCATGGGCTCGAACACCGCCAGTTGCAGTATCTCGTTGCGCTTTTTCTCACCGCCGGAAAATCCCTCGTTCACGGCGCGATAGAGGAACGACTCTCCCATCTGCACCAGCCGCATCTTGTCGCGGATCAGGTTGAGGAATTCCATCGCATCGAGTTCGGGCAGCCCGCGGTGTTTGCGCAAGGCATTGAAGCCGGTCTTGAGGAAAAATGCGATGCTCACCCCGGGGATTTCCACCGGATATTGGAAGGCCAGGAAGATGCCTGCGCGTGCGCGCTCCTCCGGCGCCATCGACAAGAGATCGCGCCCCCGGTAGCTCGCCTCCCCGCTGACTTCATAGCCCCCGCGCCCCGCCAGCACCTGCGCCAGGGTGCTCTTGCCGGAACCGTTCGGCCCCATGATGGCATGCACCTCGCCGGCGCGGACTTCAAGGTCGATTCCGCGCAGGATTTCCTTGCCAGCAACGGCAACTTGCAGATTCTTGATGGTCAGCATGATTCCTCCATGCCATGCCTGGCGAAAAGTTTCAGCCTATGCTGCCCTCGAGGCTGACGCCAAGCAGCTTCTGCGCCTCCACGGCAAATTCCATCGGCAGCTCCTTGAACACCGCCTTGCAGAACCCGCTGACGATCATCGACACCGCGTCCTCGGCGGAGATGCCGCGCTGCATGCAGTAGAACAGTTGGTCTTCGCCGATCCGCGAAGTGGAAGCCTCGTGCTCCACCCGTGCGCCGGGGTTTTTCACCTCGATGTAAGGAAAGGTGTGTGCGCCGCAGCGGTCGCCGAGCAGCAGGGAATCGCACTGGGTATAGTTGCGTGCGTTTTCCGCATGCGCCAGCACCTTCACCAGTCCTCGGTAGGAGTTCTGGCCGTGCCCGGCGCTGATGCCCTTGGACAGCACCGTGCTCCTGGTGTTCTTGCCAACGTGTACCATCTTGGTGCCGGTGTCCGCCTGCTGGTAGTGGTTGGTGAGCGCAACGGAGTAAAATTCGCCCACCGAATCGTCGCCGCGCAGCACCACGCTCGGGTACTTCCAGGTGATGGCGGAGCCGGTTTCCACCTGCGTCCACGAAATATGCGAGCGTGCCCCGCGGCACTCCCCGCGCTTGGTGACGAAGTTGTAGATGCCGCCGCGCCCTTCCTTGTCTCCGGGGTACCAGTTCTGCACCGTCGAGTATTTGATGCGCGCGCCCTCCAGGGCGACCAGTTCCACCACCGCGGCGTGGAGCTGGTTCTCGTCGCGGATCGGCGCCGTGCAGCCTTCCAGGTAACTCACGTAAGCCCCTTCTTCCGCGACGATCAGCGTGCGCTCGAACTGCCCGGTCTTTTGCGCGTTGATGCGGAAATACGTGGACAGCTCCATCGGGCAGACCACCCCCGCCGGCACGTAGCAGAACGACCCATCGCTGAACACCGCCGAATTCAGCGCGGCGAAAAAGTTGTCGGTATAGGGCACCACGCTGCCCAGGTATTGCCGCACCAGGTCGGGATGCTGCTGCACCGCCTCGGAAAACGAGCAGAAAACAATCCCCAATTCGGCCAGCTTTTCCTTGAAGGTGGTGGCCACCGAAACGCTGTCGAACACTGCGTCCACCGCCACGCCCGCCAGCACCTCCTGCTCGCGCAGGGGGATGCCGAGTTTTTCATAGGTGCGCAGCAATTCCGGCGCGACGTCGGCCAGGCTTTGCGGACCTTCCTTGCTGGATTTCGGCGCCGCGTAGTAAATGATGTCCTGGTAATTGATCGGCGGGTAGCGCACGTTCGCCCAATGCGGCTCCGTCATGGTCAGCCAGTGCTGATAAGCCTTCAAGCGCCATTCCAGCATGAACTCCGGCTCGTTTTTCTTGGCGGAAATCAGCCTGACGATGTCCTCGTTCAGCCCGCGCGGAACCGTGTCGACTTCCAGCGGGGTGTAAAAACCGTGCTTGTACTCCCGGCTGATCAATTCATCCAGTTGCCTGGTTGCGGTGGTCATGCGTCACCTCCATCACCTTCCGGCCCCCTCGCCATCCGCCGGCATATCGTCCTCTTCTTTTCATTCCGGGATACAGTGCGCCCGGACAAGGCCGGAGAGCTGAGAACCTGAGAACCCGCCAGCATGCACTATAGTTAATCTGACGTTGCAACCAGTTACCGGCGCGAAATAACCTGTCCGGTGAAATGGCTACCACGTGCGCAGCAGGCAATGGAAAACGGGAATTACCGGGCTGGGGGACAATCTCATGATAGTACAGCCTTACGATTATGTGATCGTCGGTGGTGGGCTGGCAGGTGCCTCCGCGGTGCAGGGCATCAGGGAACTCGACACCCAGGGAAGTGTGTTGTTGATCGGGGAGGAAAGGCACCTGCCCTATGACCGCCCGCCCCTTTCCAAAAAGCTGTGGTTCGGCAAGGCCAAGGTGGAAGACATTTTCCTGCATGAGCGGGATTTCTACGACCGGCACGGCGTCACCCTGGCGTTGGGCAGCCAGGTGGTGGAACTCGACGCCATGGAAAAAACCGTCACCGAGACCAACGGCAACCGCATCCGCTTCGGCAAGCTGCTGCTGGCAACCGGCGGTGTGCCGCAGCGTCTTTCCATCCCGGGCAGCGATCTCGACGGGATTTGTTATTTCCGCACGCTCGACGATTACCTGCGCACGCGGGAAAAAACAGTGGCGGTGAAATCCGCCCTGGTCGTCGGCGGCGGATTCATCGGCTCGGAACTTGCCGCCGCGCTCAACCTCACCATGGAAGTCACCATGATTTTCCCCAGCGCCACGCTGTGCAGGCGGGTATTCCCGGATTACCTGGGGCAGGCGGTGCAACGCCGCTACCAGCAGCGCGGGATCATGATACTGGCCTCGGACATGCCCACGTCCTTCAGTAAAAACGGCAACCGCTTCCGCGTGCAGACCGCACACGGCAAAAGCGTGGAAGCGGACACGGTGATCGTCGGCATCGGCATCGCGCCCGCCATCGATCTCGCCCGCAAAGCCGGTCTGGAAGTGGGCGACGGCATCGTGGTCAACGAATACCTGGCGACCTCGCATCCCGACATCTATGCCGCCGGTGACAACGCGCTGTTCCCTTACCAGGCACTGGGCCAGCGCATGCGCATCGAACACTGGGACAATGCGCTGAACCAGGGAAAATTCGCCGGGCGCAACATGGCGGGCGCGCAGGAGCCTTACACCTACCAGCCGTATTTTTTCTCCGATCTTTTCGAGTTTGGCTACGAGGCCACCGGCGAGGTCAGCACCAATCTTGAAACCTACGCCGACTGGCAGAAGGAAAACCACACCGGCGTGATTTACTACCTCCGCGAAAAGCGTGTGCGCGGCGTGATGATGTGCAACGTCTGGGACAAGGTCGACGCCGCGCGCGAGCTGATACGCAAGGGCGAACAGATGCCGGTGGAGCACCTGCGCGGTTATCTCCACTAACTTTCCAGGAAAGCCGTCATGAAACTATCCCAGGAAAATTGCATGGCCTACCAGGCCGGCCCCCTGTCGCGTGGCGCGGCGGACATGGCCTTCGTCAACAAAGTTGCGGAAATTGCACAACAGCATGATGTGGTGATCAACCTGAAAATCTGCGCCGACCTGCGCATTGCGGGGAAAAGTGACCGGCTGCAAGATACCATCGACTGCCGGGCACGCAACCTCAAGAGGGGAATGGTGATTGCCAGTTTGCCCATCGAGCCCATAGCAGCGAAGCTGCCGTTGAATACGATGAAGCCGCTATTGAGCTACACGGATCGGCTACGAAAGGACATGCGCCGCGAAACTTGTCCGTATCAAGCGCCCGTGGGACGGGTCATGTCCGCAGGCCGCACCCAGCGGTCGAATTCTTCAGGCGTGACATAGCCCAGTTCCTGGGCTGCCTGTTTCAGCGTGATGCCCTCGCCATGCGCCCGCCTGGCAATCTCGGCGGCACGATCGTAACCGATGTGCGGCGCCAAGGCGGTCACCAGCATCAGGGAGCGCTCCATGAGTTCCGCTATACGCTCGCGCTCGGCCTCGATGCCGCGCGCGCAGTGCTGTTCGAAACTCGCCATCCCGTCCGCAAGCAACCGCAGGCTTTGCAGGAAATCATGGGCGAGCAACGGTTTGTAAACGTTCAGCTCGAAGTTGCCCGAAGCGCCGCCGATGCCGATGGCGGCATCGTTGCCGAAAACCTGGCAGCAAATCATGGACAGCGCTTCGCATTGTGTAGGATTCACCTTGCCCGGCATGATCGAGCTGCCCGGCTCGTTCTCCGGGATGCGGAGCTCGCCCAGCCCGGAGCGCGGCCCAGAGGCCAGCCAGCGAATGTCATTGGCGATCTTGAAGAGCGCCATAGCCAAGGTCTTGAGCGCGCCGTGAGCGGCCGCCAGCGCGCCATGGGCGGATAGCGCCGCAAACTTGTTGGCGGCGCTGCGGAATGGCAGCCCGCTTTGCCGTGCCAGCTCGGCCGAAACGCGCCCGCCGAATTCGACATGTGTGTTGAGCCCGGTGCCCACCGCGGTTCCGCCGACCGCCAGTTCACAAAGCATGGGGAGCGTGGCAACGATCGTCGATTCCGCCTGCTCCAGCTGCGCCACGTAACCGGAAAACTCCTGACCCAGCGTGAGCGGGGTGGCGTCCTGCAAATGCGTGCGGCCGATCTTGACGATATCGGCGAACGCGCGCGATTTTTCATCCAGGGTGGCGCGCAGCTTCTGCAATGCGGGGAGCAGATTTTGTGCAATGCCCAGGGCGGCGGCGACGTGCATCGCCGTGGGAAAGATATCGTTGGTCGACTGGCCGAGGTTCACGTCATCGTTGGGGTGCACGCACCGCACTTGCCCGCGTTCTCCGCCCAGCAGTTCGGAAGCACGATTGGCGAGCACCTCGTTCATGTTCATGTTGGTTTGGGTGCCCGAGCCGGACTGCCAGAGGGACAAAGGAAACTCCTGGCTGTGGCGGCCGGCGAGCACTTCCTCGGCAGCACGGATGATGGCGTCCGCCTTCCCGGCTTCCAGCAAGCCCAGGTCTCTATTGGCCAGCGCACAGGCACGCTTGACTGCGGCGAGCGCGAGGATGAGTTCTTCCGGCATGCGTTCGCTGGAGATGCGGAAATGCTCAAGAGCGCGCTGCGTCTGCGCGCCCCACAACCGCTCGTCTGCCACCTCGATGGTGCCGAAAGAATCGCGTTCCGTTCTGGTTGCAGTCATGACCGTAGGGAATAACCTGTTTGCCGCAGCCCCGCTGCGGTACCCCATAAGAAATAGTTGCCCATCAGCCGAACACCCCGTTTTCCAGGTCTTTCCTGAACCTGTTCAACCACGCCGTATCATATCCGAGCGGATATTCCTTGGTAACATGGGTCGATTTGCGGGTGACCGTGGCGTACCCCTGCATGCCGTAAATTTCATCGCTCTGCGGATCGGTCGTGTCCGTTTCGCGGAGCTCAAAATCCGTTTCGGAAAAATGATGATGGCGCAAAATCGCAATGAAACCTTCCATCTCATCCTGTTCGATAAACAGCATACGCCCTCCTCGCAGGAATCAGAATCTTGAATCCAAACCTTGGATCCACCCCCTGCCAACACTCCTTGAATCACTGGTTGAAAAAACGTCCGGGAACCCAAGGTCGGCCTGCAACTCATCCATCTCAACCGCCTCGACCAGCCGGCCCGCCAGGTCGTGACTGGACATCTTGACCGTGAAGCCCGCCTCCCCGTCCGGACAAAGCTGGTAGCGATGCACGGTTCCCACCGAATATCCGCCCCCCATCAACCATGATATGCACGGTTTCTTTCCTGCCGACCGTCTCGATTAAAGCGCACCCACATCCGGCCAGTCCACCCGTTGCCCGGTGGTGCTCCGGATCAGGCGGTTTTCCGGGCTCATGGTGAATGAAGGGAAGCTCCGGTAGCCGAGAGGCCAGACGCGCGCCCCCTTTTTAAGCAGGTCATAAATAATAACCGCTCCGTTGGCAGGCCTTATAAATTCCATCCTGACATGGCCGGGCTTCTTGAAGTAGTAGCGCATGATTTCGGTCTTGCCGCCGTCCGACGATTTCAGCACCATCCGGTAATTCACCTTCACGATGATGCGGCTGGGACTGGAAGCCAGAAAGGCAAACGACAAAACAAGGTAGGCATCTTTTCATCTTCAGCCCATTTTCTCCGGGTTCTTTAACGACGCAGTTGCACGCGGGAAGATGCAGGGAGCGTGGATGCACAGATTCAATATAGGAAATTTCCGGCGGCCTGTCTTCGCACAGGCAATCCATGAGGCGGCAAAATTGGCTTGTGTGACAACCACGCCACCTGGCTGCTGCTATCATAGCCGCTGCATCCGACCATGACCGCAAACGACATGCACGAACTCGACAGTTGGGCCGAAGAAAAACGCTCCGCTTACTTGTACCGCATCGTGTCCGACGCCGAATCCGGCAACCCGCGCCAGATACTGTTCCTGGAACTCGCTCGCGAAGCCGACAAGCAGGCCATGCTATGGGAGCGCGAAGTGCACAAACTGGGAGGCGCCATACCGGAAAAATACCGGCCCGACCTGCGCACCCGCATCGTCGCCGCGCTGGTGAAACGTTTCGGCCCGCGCGCGCTACGCCCGGTGCTGGCAGCGATGAAGGTGCGCGGCATGTCGCTTTACACCAAAAGCGAGGTGATCCACTCCACCCCTGTCTCGCTCGCGGCCGAAAGCCACCGCCACCGCGGCGTCGCCGGCGGCGGCAACCTGCGCGCCGCGGTGTTCGGCGTCAACGACGGCCTGGTGTCCAACGCCAGCCTCATCCTCGGCGTGGCCGGCGCCACTGCCGACAACGGCATCATCGTTCTGACCGGCGTGGCCGGCCTGCTCGCCGGTGCCTTCTCGATGGCGGCGGGCGAATACGTGTCGGTGCGCTCGCAGCGCGAAATGTACGAATACCAGATCGGCCTGGAGCGCGACGAACTCGATCAGTACCCGGAAGAAGAAGAGGCCGAGCTCAAGCTGATCTACGTAGCACGCGGCATGCCGGAAGCGGAAGCCGGGCGCATGGCGTCACTGGTGCTGTCCGATCCCGATCGTGCGCTCGACACCTTGGCGCGCGAGGAGTTGGGGCTGAATCCAGACGAACTCGGCTCGCCGTGGGGCGCGGCGATTTTCTCGTTCTTCTCCTTCGCCATCGGCGGCGCCATCCCGCTGCTGCCGTTCTTCTTCGGCAGCGGCAACCTGGCTTTGCTGTTTGCCGTCGCTTGCACCGCGATCGCGCTGTTTAGCGTGGGCGCGACGCTGAGCCTGTACACCGGCCGCCACGCACTGTCCGGCGGCCTGCGCATGTTCGCCATCGGCGCGGCGGCAGGCGGAGCGACCTACTTCATCGGCAAGCTGCTCGGGGTTAGCCTAGGATGAGGAGGGCACGGTGCTTGCGGAAGTGGATCAAGAAATGGTCTCATCAATTTTCAATCTTTGATTGATCGTCAGTCCAGATGCCTGGATATGGCAAGCAAGCATATGGCCAGATACGGAAAGGTGAACATGGATAGGTATGGCAACAAATGGATAGATATGGAAATGTGTTGCCATATCTGGCTATTATTCGTGATGCCTACTTTAAGTTGGGCATCAAAGAATCGCTTCTCTGGGAGTCACCAACAAAATGCATGAAAACGTCTGTTACAAGAAGCCATTCCTTAAGGATGTAATCCTTCGACTGGATTTTGGATCCATGGTCGAGTCATTTACTCGTGCCTTGCCCCAGAAGGTAGCAACCGCTGCCCTTCAGCGATTTCCTCTGTTTGAGCCTCAAAAGGCACAGATCCAAGAAATTACTTTTTCCACTTCGGCACTCCAGACAAAGACGGCGGACTCGATGCAATGGGTCTATCACGGGAAGAACCGCGAGAAGGCATTAACGATAACGCCTGAGTTCTTTCTGATTACGAATCGACAGTATGAAAGCTTCGAGGCGTTCCATGAGGACTTTGACCACGTCCTAAAAACTCTTTTTGAAGCTCAAAATGACTTGAGTGTGGGTAGAGTGGGTCTACGTTACATCAACGTGTTGGACACCCCCGGTGATGAACCATTGGCATGGGCCGACTATATAAACGAGGGCATGCTCGGAATAATTGATATGCATAAGGATGTGAAGGCGCTAACTCGCGCTTTTCATATAGTTGAGTTCAACTATGATGGACAGCATGTAAAATTCCAGTTCGGTATTTCAAACCCAGACTACCCAGCCCCGATCAAGCGTAGACAATTTGTGCTTGATATCGATTCTTACTTCACCGGGGCTCTCACTCAGGAAGATGTCGCCCGTTGTGTAAATGCAGCTCATGAGAAGATTCAAGCACTTTTTGAGGAGAGCATTACAGATAAGACCCGTGCGCTCATGAAACCGGCAACAGTGCAATGACGAATCAGAATCCCTTCGATAAGGAATATGTTGGAGAAATACCGTCCACAGCTGCGCCAGAGCCGAAGTCGGCGACCAGGCAGTTTCTGAATCGACCTATTGCGGAGCAAGAGATTAAGCGGTACGGAACGTCAAAACCGACGCGTATTGTTATACGGGCGAAGTTGATCAATGGCAAAGGCTAGAGCTGCGCGCGCAGCGCGCCTCGCTCAGGGAGACATCATTCGGGATGTCGAGTACGTGGAGTACGTGGTAGAACGCAATGGTCAGTTGGAAATGGCGAAAATTGTTTTTCCGCTAGTCGTCGTACTAACCCAAGATTGTGATCTAGCACAAGACTACAAATTTCGTTGGTCAAAACATCCAACTACGACAAATGACAAGTTATTGCTTTCGGTGCTAGTGGCACCTTTGTACAACGCCGAACATGTGTATAACGGTGAGCAGCTCTCAGAGCTTGGTATGAAGATGGTGCCGATTAATCGAAACAAGTCGCCGGGGGACAACCTCCGGAAGAACGAAACTCCGAGATATCACTATTTGGATTTCGGCAGTGATATTCCAGTTGTTCCATCAGTGGTCGACTTCAAGCACTATTTTTCGGTCAACGCCGCATATCTAAAGAAAGCGAAGAGCAGGAATTTTGTATGTCGCATCTCTACTCTTTACCGAGAGGACATCGCTCAGCGCTTCGCGAGTTTTCTGGCTCGCATAGCGCTGCCAGATTGATGCCAAACAATTCGCTCCAGCCGACGTCGTCGCTGATCTGGCCGGCAAAAAACGTGACGGGTAAGCGCAGCTGCGTGATAAGTTCGTTCAACAAGCCGGTGCGCAACGTTGCGAGCGCAGGCGCTACACGAAGAAAAGCGGCGAGAAAGCGGAGTTTACACGCCAGTAAATGAGCATTTCGAGCCGGTTTTCGACAAAGTAGCGGCAAGCGCAGCAGTTGCGCACCGGCTTGTCAGCATTGTTCCCAAGGAAGCCCGTCATACCTCCACCCACTAATCGAATTCCGCTGATGCTTGTCGTCCAGCTCGCCCTCGAAGCCATGCAGCACGTTGTACACGTCGGTAAAGCCGGCTTCTTCCAGCGCCTTGCCGGCATCCACCGAGCGATTGCCGCTGCGGCAGATCAGCACCACCGGGCGGTTGATGCTGGTGGCTTTTTTCACGTGAGCAACGAAGTGCGGGTTGATTTCCCACTCGGGGCCGTCGTTCCACGGGATCATCATGGCGCCGACCGGATGGCCGACGAAGAGGAATTCCATTTCGCTGCGGCAATCGATGAACACTGCATCGGGATGGCCGCGCAGGAATTCGTAAGCTTCCTTGGGGGTGAGATGCTTCATGACCTTTTGGCAAGTGACTGTTTGCAGGCATTATAGCCAGAATGCGCGGCGGGCAGCATGGTAAAATGTGCGCTCCGTTTCTCGCCGCATCATCATGACCGCCACCCTGCAACAACTGCTGCGCCAGCGCATCCTCATCCTCGACGGTGCCATGGGCACCATGATCCAGACCTACAAGCTCGCCGAGGCCGATTATCGCGGCGCACGCTTTGCCAGGCATACGCACGACCTCAAGGGCAACAACGACCTCTTGGTGCTGACCCAGCCGCAGGTGATCCAGGAAATCCACGAGCAATACCTGGCGGCGGGCGCTGACATCGTCGAGACCAATACCTTCGGCGCCACCTCCATCGCGCAGGCGGACTATCACCTGGAAGCGCTCGCCTACGAAATGAACGTGGCCGGCGCCAGGCTGGCGCGCGCCGCGTGCGCCAAGTACAGCACGGCGGAGAAGCCGCGCTTTGTCGCCGGCGCGCTCGGGCCGACGCCGAAAACCGCGTCGATCTCGCCCGACGTCAATGACCCCGGCGCGCGCAACATCACTTTCGACGAACTCGAGCAGGCATACTATGACGCGGTGCGCGGATTGGTAGACGGCGGCGTCGACCTGCTGCTGGTGGAAACCATTTTCGACACGCTCAACGCCAAGGCCGCGCTGTTCGCCATCGAGCGCTATTTCGATGAACACGCCACACGCCTGCCGGTAATGATTTCCGGCACGGTAACCGATGCTTCCGGGCGCATCCTGTCCGGACAGACGGTGGAAGCGTTCTGGAATTCGGTGCGCCACGTCAAGCCACTCACCATCGGCCTCAACTGCGCGCTCGGCGCCGAGCGCATGCGCCAGTACATCGAGGAGCTGTCCGGCATCTGCGACACGAACATCTGCGTCTATCCCAACGCCGGCCTGCCCAACCCGATGGCGGAAACCGGCTTTGACGAAACCCCGCCCATCACTTCCGGCTTCCTGCGCGAATTCGCGCAAAGCGGACTGGTCAACGTGGTGGGTGGCTGCTGCGGCACCACGCCGCCGCACATCGCCGCCATCGCGACGGCGGTGGCCGGCATCGCCCCGCGCGCCGTGCCGCAGGTGGAGCCGCGCCTGCGCCTGTCCGGGCTGGAGGCCCTCAACATCGGCGACGACTCGCTGTTCGTCAACGTCGGCGAGCGCACCAACGTCACCGGCTCGCGCGCCTTCGCGCGCCTGATCCTCAACGGCGATTACGCCGAAGCGCTCAACGTGGCACGCCAGCAGGTGGAAAACGGCGCGCAGATCATCGACATCAACATGGACGAGGCAATGCTCGATTCGGAGAAGGCGATGGTGACCTTCCTCAACCTGATTGCATCCGAGCCGGACATTGCGCGCGTGCCGATCATGATCGATTCATCGAAATGGTCGGTGATCGAAGCCGGGCTGAAGTGCGTGCAGGGCAAGGGCGTGGTCAACTCGATTTCGCTGAAGGAGGGCAAGGACAACTTCATCGCGCAGGCCAGGCTGGTGCGCCGCTACGGCGCCGCGGTAATCGTGATGGCGTTCGACGAGCAGGGACAGGCCGACACCTACCAGCGCAAGACCGAAATCTGCCGGCGCAGCTACGATATCCTGGTCAACGAAGTCGGCTTCCCGGCGGAAGACATCATCTTCGATCCCAACATCTTCGCCATCGCCACCGGCATCGACGAGCACAACAACTACGGCGTCGATTTCATCGAGGCGACGCGCTGGATCAGGCAGCATTTGCCGCACGCCAAGATTTCCGGCGGCGTCTCCAACGTCAGCTTCAGCTTCCGCGGCAACGAGCCGGTGCGCGAAGCCATCCACACCGTGTTCCTCTACCACGCCATCAAGGCGGGCATGACCATGGGCATCGTCAACGCCGGCCAGCTCGGCGTCTACGACGAGATCCCGCGCGAGCTGCGCGACGCGGTCGAGGACGTGGTGCTCAACCGCCGCGCCGACGCCGGCGAGCGCCTGGTGCAACTGGCGGAAAGTGTCAAAGGCGCGGGCAAGGCGCAGGTCGAGAACCTGGAATGGCGCAAGGACACGGTAAGCCAGCGCTTGACCCACGCGCTGGTGAAAGGCATCACCACTTACATCGTCGAGGACACCGAGGAAGCTCGCCTGCAGATTGCTGCGCGCGGCGGTCGCACCATCGAAGTGATCGAAGGCCCGCTGATGGCGGGCATGAACGTGGTCGGCGACCTGTTCGGCGCCGGCAAGATGTTTTTGCCGCAGGTGGTGAAATCGGCGCGCGTGATGAAGCAGGCGGTGGCGCACCTGATCCCGTACATCGAAGCGGAAAAGGCGCGTGCCGGCGACGTGCGCGCCAAGGGCAAGATCGTCATCGCCACGGTCAAGGGCGACGTGCACGACATCGGCAAGAACATCGTCACCGTGGTCCTGCAGTGCAACAACTTCGAAGTGGTCAACATGGGGGTGATGGTGCCGTGCGCCGACATCCTCGCCAAGGCGCGCGAGGAGAACGCCGACATCATCGGCCTGTCCGGGCTGATCACGCCGTCGCTGGAAGAAATGGCGCACGTCGCCAAGGAAATGGAACGGCAGGGTTTCAGCGTGCCACTGTTGATCGGCGGCGCCACCACCTCGCGTACCCACACCGCGGTGAAGATCGCCCCCGGCTATCGCGGCGTCACCGCCTGGGTGCCGGACGCCTCGCGCGCGGTGGGCGTGTGCAGCGCGCTGCTGTCGGATGACCAGCGCGACGCCTATGTGACACAACTGCGCGAGGAATACGCCAGGGTGCGTGAGCAGCACGCCGGCAAGAAAGGCGTGCAACTGGTCGCGCTGGCCGAGGCGCGCGCCAACCATTACCGTGGCAGCTGGACGGCAAAGCAACACGGGTCGGTGGCGTGCTGCACTGCACATGCGCTGATGCAGAAGCAGCAAGCCTACGCGCCGGTGCAGCCCAAGCTGCTCGGCGTCTACGCCTTCGACGATTATGACCTCGCCCTGCTGGAAAAATACATAGACTGGTCGCCATTCTTCCAGACCTGGGACTTGGCCGGCTCTTTCCCCAAGATCCTCGACGACGCAGTGGTGGGAGCAGCGGCGCAGAACGTCTATCGCGACGCGCAGGCGATGCTGAAGAAAATCATTGCGGAAAAATGGCTCGTCGCGCGCGGCGTGTTCGGCCTGTTTCCCGCCAGCCGCGTCGGCGACGACGTGGAAATTTACGGCGACGAAGCGCGCAGCCGCGTGGCGATGACCTGGCACAACCTGCGCCAGCAGCATGAGCGCCCACCCGGCAAGCCGCACTACTGCCTGTCCGATTACGTCGCACCCAAGGAATCCGGCATCGCCGATTACGTCGGCGCCTTTGCCGTCACCGCCGGCATCGGCATCGAACACAAGCTCGCCGAATTCGAACGGCAGCACGACGACTACAACGCCATCATGCTGAAGGCGCTGGCCGACCGCCTTGCCGAAGCCTTTGCCGAGCACCTGCACGAGCGCGTGCGGCGCGAGTTCTGGGGTTACGCGCCCAGGGAAAAGTTGCGCAACGAAGATTTGATCGCGGAAAAATACCAGGGCATCCGCCCTGCGCCAGGCTACCCGGCCTGCCCCGACCACACCGAAAAGCGCGCGCTGTTCGACCTGCTCCACGCCGAAACCGCCACCGGCATGGCCCTCACCGAATCGTACGCCATGCACCCGGCGGCAGCGGTATCAGGCTTTTACCTCGCCCATCCCGACGCGCAATATTTCGCCATCAGCAAGATCGGGAAAGACCAGCTTGAAGATTACGCGAAGCGCAAGGGCATGAGCGTGGAAGACGCGGCGCGCTGGCTGGCGCCGGTGCTAGAGTAGTTTCAGGCAGGTTTCTTTACGGTGGTGATGGAACAACGACAGCCATTGCTCGCCCCTGCTGAAACGGTTGAAGTTTGGACGATGCCGATTTTGCGACGCGCTGGCGCCTGATCAAAACGTGGTTCACCAAGCACTGCGACACGGCATTGCGCGTGGCGCCGAATCACTCGCGGACAGCGAAGCGGGAGCAAGCATTCTGGCAATATCGTTATTGGGAACGCATGTTGCGGGATGATGGGGCTTTGCCCGGCATGTTGAGTACATTCATTTCAATCCGGTAAAACACGGACTTGTTTCATCCGCAATGGACGGTCCTACTCCAGCTTTTGGCGTTACGTTGAGGCGGGGATTTATCCAGCGGATGGGGGAAGGAATGTAGTAGATTTCGATGGGGCGGGTCATGAATGACTTGGCATCGGCGTGACCCTACCCATGCAATTGCCGGAATCAACAGCGAATGAGCCAATTCACCTTCCTGCGCGAAATCAAAGCCACCCTGCGCGCCTTGGCGAACCCCGCGCAGGCGGCGGTATTGCAGCGCTTCTTCAAGACCGCGCCGGGCGAATACGGTGCCGGCGATGCCTTCCTCGGCATCAAGGTACCGGTGCTGCGCGGCCTGGCGAAGCAATACCGCTACGCCGCATTCGGCACGGTGGAAGCGCTGCTGCAATCGGAATTCCACGAGGAGCGCCTGCTGGCGCTGCTGATCCTGGTGTACGCCTACGAAAAGGCCGGCGCCGAGCAGAGGGAAAAGATCGCCACGTTTTATTGGGAGCAGCGCCACCGCATCAACAACTGGGATCTGGTGGACGTGACCACACCACAAATCCTCGGCGACTTCCTCGCCGATAAGAGCCGCGCGCCGCTGTACCAGCTCGCCCAGTCCACATCGCTGTGGGAGAGGCGCATGGCGATCATGGCGACCCTCGCCTTCATCCGCAGGCACGACTTCGCCGACACGCTGCGCATCGCGGAAATGCTGCTCGCCGACGGGCACGACCTCATCCATAAGGCAGTAGGCTGGATGCTGCGCGAAATCGGCAAGCGCGATTTGGCCGCCGAGCAGGGCTTCCTCGACCGGCACGCGGCAAAAATGCCGCGCACCATGCTGCGCTACGCCATCGAGCGCTTTCCCGAGCCGCTGCGGCAGCGTTATTTGAATGGCGCGGCGTGATACCATAATCCCCACCTTTTTTCGTGAGTACGCATGAATAATCCCTTACTCGATTTTTCCGGGCTGCCGCGCTTCGCCGAATTCCAGCCGGAATACGTCACCCCCGCCATCGAACAGCTGCTCGCAGAGAACCGCGCCCACGTCGAGCGCCTGGCCAGCGCCGACACGCCGCCGACCTGGAGCCAATTCGTGCAACCGCTCGAGGATGCCAACGAACGGCTGTCGCGCGCCTGGGGGCAGGTGTCGCACCTCAATTCGGTGGTCAACAATCCCGAGCTGCGCGAGGCCTACAACACCAACCTGCCGAAAATCACCCAGTACTATGCGGAGCTGTCACAGCACCTGGGGCTGTACGCCAAGTTCAAGCAGCTGCGCGCGGCGCGCGACTACGACACCCTCACCGCCGCGCAAAAGAAAGTGATCGAAAACGAGCTGCGCGACTTCCGCCTAGGCGGCGCGGAGCTGCCGCAGCACGAGAAAGCACGCTTCCTCAAGATACAGGAGGAGCTGGCGACGCTATCGGCCAGATTCGAGGAGAACCTCCTCGACGCCACCAACGATTACGCGCTGTACATCGAGGACAAAACCAGGCTGGGCGGCATTCCCGAGGACGTGCTGGAAGCGGCGAAGGCCGCGGCACAGCAGGACGGCAAGGCTGGCTGGAAATTCACCCTGCACATGCCTTCCTACCTGCCGGTACTGCAATACGCCGACGACGGCGAACTGCGCGCCGCGCTGTACCGCGCCTACACCACGCGCGCCAGCGAGTTCGGCAAGCCCGAATGGGACAACACTCCACTGATCGCCCAGATACTCAAGCTGCGCAAAGAGGCGGCGCAACTGCTGGGATTTGCCAACTCCGCTGAAGAATCGCTTGCCACCAAAATGGCGGAATCGCCGCAGCAGGTGCTGGAATTCCTCGACGAACTCGCAGCGCGCGCCAAGCCTTATGCCGAGCGTGACATGGCTGACCTGCGCGACTACGCGCGCAAGGAACTGGGCATGAAAAAGCTGGAGGCGTGGGACGTGGGCTATGCCTCGGAAAAACTGCGCCAGGCGCGTTACGCCTATTCCGACCAGGAGGTGAAGCAGTATTTCCCCGAAGCGCAGGTGATAAGCGGCATGTTCAAGGTGGTGGAAACGCTATATGGCCTGCGCATCAAGCCGGCAACCGCACCTGCCTGGCATGCCGATGTAAAGTTCTACGACATCCGCGACCGTTCCGGCACGCTGATCGGACAGTGCTATTTCGACCTGTATGCGCGCGCCAACAAGCGCAGCGGCGCATGGATGTCCGATGCCATCGCCCGGCGCCGCACTGCGCGCGGTATCCAGATGCCAGTGGCCTACCTCAACTGCAATTTCTCCGGCCCGGTTGGGAATAAGCCGGCGCTGTTCACCCACGACGAGGTGATCACCCTGTTCCATGAATTCGGCCACAGTCTGCACCACCTGCTCACCCAGGTTGAGGAGTACAGTGTGTCCGGGATCAGCGGCGTCGAGTGGGACGCGGTCGAGCTGCCCAGCCAGTTCATGGAAAATTTCTGTTGGGAGTGGTCGGTGCTTGCCAACATGACGGCGCACGTCGACAGCGGCGTACCGCTGCCACAGGCGCTGTTCGACAAGATGATAGCGGCGAAAAATTTCCAGAGCGGCATGCAGACCGTGCGCCAACTCGAATTCGCGCTGTTCGACATGCACCTGCATTACGACTTCGACCCCGACGGCGACCGAACACCGCTGCAACTCCTGGCCGAGGTGCGCAACCGCGTGGCGGTGGTACTGCCGCCGGCATGGAACCGCTTCCCCAACAATTTCTCGCACATCTTCGCCGGCGGCTACGCAGCGGGCTACTACAGCTACAAATGGGCGGAGGTACTATCGGCGGATGCCTATAGCCTGTTCGAGGAAAACGGCGTGCTCAACCCCGAAGTCGGCCACCGATTCTGGAGCGAAATCCTCGGCGTCGGCGGCAGCCGTTCTGCGCTGGAATCATTCATCGCGTTTCGCGGCCGCGAGCCGACCATAGACGCGCTGCTGCGCCACAACGGCATGGTGCCCGCCTGAAACACCCTACCCAGGAGGAGCAAATGAAACGACTCTGGTCAGGATGCCTGTTGATGGTTGCGATGTGCGCGGCGCAAGCCGGCATGTATCGCTGGGTGGATGCCGACGGCAGCGTGCACTACAGCGACTCGCCGCCACCGGCCGGTGCGAAGAACGTGCAGCAGAAAAATTTCGGCGACAACGTCATCGAAAGCAGCGAGCTGCCCTACAGCGTGCAGCAGGCCGTGAAGAATTTTCCGGTGACCCTATATGCCAACGATTGCGACGTATGCGGCAAGGCGCGCCAACTGCTGGCCAAGCGCGGCATCCCCTACACATCAAGGAGTGCGGAGCAGCCGGAAGAACAGGACGCGCTGAAACAGATCACTGGCGGCTCGCTGGTGGTGCCGGTCCTGGTGGTGGGCAAGATCGTGTTGCGTGGTTACGAGGAAGGGCAGTGGAACAGCACGCTCTCCGACGCCGGCTACCCGCTCACGAAGATGGCGGCGAGACAGATCGCGCCGGCCGAAGTGAAGCACGCGCCTGCTACCGCACCGGAAGCTGCACCCCCCGAACCGGGTTATTAGCGTCTAGTTTCCGCCGACGTTGAGCAGTGCAAGCACGCCCAGCACCGCAAAGATCAGCGCGGCGATACCGTGGATCAGTCGCACCGGCAGCTTGCCGGCGGCTTTGTCGCCAAGCAGCACCACCGGAACGTTGGCCAACATCATGCCCAGCGTGGTGCCGGCAATCACCGCGTAAAGCGCGGAATACTTTGCCGCCAGAATGACGGTGGCAAGCTGTGTCTTGTCACCCATTTCCGCCAGAAAAAACGCGATCACCGTGGTGCTGAACACACCGAAGCGCACAGCCTGCGAGCTATCTTCGTCGAGCTTGTCCGGGATCAGCGACCAGATTGCCATAGCGATGAAAGATAGGCCCAGCACCCAGCGCAGCACGTCCTGACCCACTTGCGCAGTGACCCAGTTTCCCACCGTGCCGGCAAAAGTGTGGTTGGCCAGTGTAGCGACGAAGATGCCGAGGATGATGGGCCACGGCTTGCGGAAACGCGTGGCCAGGACCAAGGAGAGCAACTGGGTTTTGTCGCCTATTTCGGCAAGCGCGACGATACTGGTTGAAACTAGAAGGGCTTCCACGCAGCGATTGTATCACGCACCCCTCGCAGATTAATCATGCGTGCACTACGCAGCGCGTCACCGCTGCATCAACACTTGCACCAGTTCGTTTATTTGCGGCGGTTTGGTGAGGTAGTGCCGGAAGCCGGCTCGCCTGCCTCTTTCAATATCGAGCGGCATGGCGCCGGCGAACAGCGCGACCACGGGAATGTCACGCGTCTCTGCATGTGTTTGCAATATCTGGGGCACCGCGTAGCCTGCCCTGCCGGGCAGGTGGCTGTCGAGCAGGATGGGGTGCGGGCGGTGATGCAGCGCCAATTCGACGACGTGCCCCAAGGCATCAACAGTGAGCACCGGTACGGGTTGCTGGTGTGCGATGGCAACGAATACTGCGGCTTACGGCATCAATCCTCGTCCCGGTGTGCCTCGAAGATGTCGCGGAAGCGCTCGGTGCAATTCTTGAAGGCTGCGAGGATCGCCGGATCGAAGTGCGAGGGCATCGTGCGTCCGTCGCCCACGGTGATGATCTCCAGCGTTTTCTCGTGGGAGAACGCCGGCTTGTATGGGCGCTTCGAGCGCAGCGCGTCGTACTGGTCGCAGATGTTCATGATGCGCGCCGACAGGGGAATGGCCTCGCCTGCGAGACCCATCGGGTAGCCGCCGCCGTCCCAGCGTTCGTGATGCCCGTCCGCGATCTCGGCACCCATGACGAGGTAAGGCGAGTCGCTGCCCTGGAGCAGTTTGCCGCCCAGCCCCGCATGGGTCTTCATGATTTCCCATTCGTACGGTTCGAACGTTCCCGGCTTGCCGAGGATCGCATCGGGAATGGCGATCTTGCCCACATCGTGCATCGGGCTGGCGTAGTGGATGGTGTCGCAGAATTCGGCATCCAGGCCCAGCGCCTGTGCCAGCTCCACGGTGTAGAAGCTGATGCGCGCCACATGCGCGCCGGTTTCCTCGTCCTTGTAGCTGGCGGCGCGGGTCAGGGTGCGGATAGCCTCCCGGTAGCTGGAGACAAGCTGGCGCGTGCGTTCCTTCACCTGCGCTTCGAGGATGCGGTTGTGGTCGGCGAGAAAGTCGCTGAACTCCTTGAGGCGCAGCAGGTTTTTCACGCGCACGCGCAGCTCCCAGCGGTCCACCGGCTTGGTAACGAATTCCTCGGCGCCGGCTTCCAGCCCGCGCACGCGCGCGCCGCGGTCGTCCAGCGCAGTCACCATTACCACCGGGATTGCCCGGGTGGCGGCGTTTGCCTTCAACACGCGCGCCACCTCGTAGCCATCCATGCCCGGCATCATGATGTCGAGCAGCACCAAGTCCGGCGGGTCCTGCCGTACGAGGTCGAGCGCCTGCGCTCCGCCGCTTGCCTCCTGCGGCACATAGCCCTCGGCCTCCAGCATCGCCACCAGCACTCTGCGGTTGCGGTCCTCGTCATCCACCACCAGTACCCGTGCCGGCTTCTTCGTGTCGTTCATGTCGTTTCCTCCTCCATGGGCAGGCGCAGCGTGAAGGTACTGCCCTTACCTACTTCGCTCTTGACTTCGATCGTGCCGCCGAGGCGCTGCGCCAGCCGCTGCGCCAGCGCCAGCCCCAGTCCGATGCCGCCGTACTGGCGCGCCAGGGCGCCATCGAGCTGCACCAGCGGCTGAAAGAGTTTCGGCAGGTCCGCCGGCGCGATGCCGATGCCGGTATCGGTGATGACGATCTCCAGCCGGCCTTGCACGCGGTGTGCGCCGATCCGGATCGTGCCGGTATCACGGTTGAATTTAATGGCGTTGTCCAGCAGCGCATCAAGGATGCGGCGCAGCGCCTGGGGATCGAGGCGGGCGTGGCCGGCGGCCGCGTCCACCTCCAGCGTGATGCCGCGCGCCTCGGCTGCCGACCGATGGGCGGCGGCGCGTTCCTGCAGCAGCGCGGCGATGTCCACCGGCTCGGCCTTGCCCGCCTCGCCACCCGCATCGAGGCGCGACATGTCCAGGATGCCCTCCACCAGCTTCAACAGGCGCAGGCCGCTGGCGTGGATGTCGGCGACGAATTCGGCCTGCTGGGGATTGAGCGGCCCCGCCACCTCATCCTTGAGCAACTCGGCGAAGCCGATCACGCCGTTGAGCGGTGTGCGCAGTTCGTGGGTGACGGCATTCATGAATTCCGATTTCATGCGGTCGGACTCGGTGGCGGCCGCCAGCGCCATGGCCAGTGCCTCGGTGCGTTCCGCAACCTTGGCTTCCAGCGCCTCGTTGAACTGGCGCAGCAGGGCGTTGTGCGCCAGCAGGCGGCCGGACATCAACTGGATGCTTTCCTCCAGCGCCATTACCTCGTTGCCGCTTGTGGCGGCATCAATGGTCTCGCCGAGTTGCTTGTGCACCACGGCCAGCGCATGTGTCCGCAGCGCGCGGATGCGCCGCAGCAGACGCCGCGAAGAAACGAAGGCGATGGCGAGGATCGTGAACTGCACGAGGGTGATGGCCGCCACCAGCCCCAGCACCAGCTGCACTTCCCGCTCGGTCCTGGCCTGCTCCCGCTGGATATGCGTGCGTTGCAGCGCGATTTGCGCGGCGAACGCCTGCACCGTTTCGGCGCCGTAAGGTGTCGTCGTGCGCGCCCGCCAGGCGATCGCCGCGTCTTTCTCGCCGGCCATCCACAGTTCAAAGAATTTCGGCCGCGCCGCCTTGTAGCGGTGGTAAGCCGTAAGCAGGCGGTCGAGCTGGGCGCGCTCCTGCGGGTCGGTCGTGGCCTGCTCGTATTCCGCCAGCCGTTTCTCGATGATCGCATACCAGGTGTCCTGCTCCGTGAGGATCCGCTGTTGCTCCGCCTCACTGCCGATCATGAACTGGGGAAAGCCGTAGCGCAACTGCCAGAGAGCCGATTCGGCCTCCGCGAGCTGCACCGTGGTGAGCAAATGCTCCTGGTAAGCAAGCTTGATATCGTCACGGTAATCGAGGGCAACGCGCCAGGCCACGCCGCTGACGCCCAGCACCATGAAGAGCGCCACGGCGAAACCTACCCGCAGCTGCGTGGTGAGCGCCCATTGGCGGCCTTTCTTCGTGGCCGCGGCTGCCGTCATTCGTCTTTTCCACGCAGCAGCGCCACCACGCTGGCGAGGAATTCCTTGTAGCGCATGGGTTTTTCCAGATAGCCGTCGAAACCCGCGGCCAGCAGCCGTTCGGCGTCGCCCTTCATCGCCAGCGCCGTGAAGGCGGCCACCTTGAGCGCGGCGGTACGCGGATCGGCACGCAGGCGCCTGAGCGCCTCGAATCCGTCCACGCCGGGCATCTGCACGTCCATCAGCACCAGATCGGGGGCCTCCGCGAGGGCCGCCGCGACCCCCTCGGCCCCGCCGCTGGCACCCCGCACCTCGTGGCCGGCCTGCTCAAGCACCGTAACCGCGAGCTTGAGATTCTTTGCGTCATCGTCCACCACCAGAATCTTCGCCATCACCAATCCATTCAGTCCTCACCACCTCCGGGGAGCGCGCGGCGCAGCTCGGCAAGCAGCGCGCTGCGGTTGAAGTCCGCTTTCGCCAGGATTTCGCTCACCTGGGAATTCAGCCGTGCGCGCTCCTCCGCGCTGAGTTCCCTGGTGGTGAGCACCAGAATCGGAATGCGTGCGGTCTGCTCGGAATCGCGCAGCGCGCTGGCGACTTCGAAGCCGCTCACCTCGGGCATCATCAGGTCGAGGATCAACAGATCGGGCCGTTCGCGGCGCGCCGCCGCAATCGCTTCATCCCCGCTGTAGGCGCGCAGCACACGGTAGCCCTCGGCCTCGAGCGTCGTCGCCACCCGTTCCACCGCCTTCACATTGTCGTCCACCACCAGCACGCAGGGCGCGGCGCCGTCGTGTGGCGCCACCAGCCCGGTCACCGCGGCCGCGAGCTCCTCGGGCGCGAAGGGCTTTTGCAGCACACGCCGGGCGCCGAGCGCCAGGCCGCGCCCCAGATCCCCCGAAATGGTGATGATCACCACCGGGGTATCGGCAAGCCTCGGGTCGACCTTGAGGCGGCGCAGGCATTCCCAGCCGTCCATGTTGGGCAGGAAGATGTCCAGGGTGATGAGGTCAGGCCTACGCTTGGCGGCGCGCACCAGCCCTTCCTCGGCGGTGGCGGCGCGCATCACCGAAAACCCCTCGCTGTGCAGTTGCGTGGCGATCAGATCGGCCATGCGGTCATCGTCCTCGATCACCAGCGCCAGTGGCAGGGCGGGCCGGGGCGCTGGCGTGGCCGCAACCTGGGGCTCGGCGGGCGCGCCGGTACCAGCAAATTCGCAGTAGGGCAGCCAGACGCGGAAAGCGCTGCCGACGCCCGGACGGCTGGCCACCCCCACCGTGCCGCCGTGTAGTTCGGCCAGGCGCCGCACCAGCGACAGCCCCAGTCCGGTGCCGGCGTGGCGCCGGGTGGCAGAGCTGTCCACCTGGGTGAAGGGCTCGAACAGCTTTACGAGATCGGCTTCGGCGATGCCCACGCCGTTGTCCTCGACCGTGATTTCAAGAAACTCGTCCGCGTCACCCGGCGGCAGTGCAATCAGACGCGCCGGCATGGTCTCGTCGAAGGCCACTTCGCTACGCGAACAGCGGCGCGCGGCGAGCGTCACCGTGCCGCCCTCGGGGGTGAACTTGACCGCGTTGGCGAGCAGGTTGTAGACGATCTGCTTCACCTTGCGCTCGTCGGCCAGCATCGTGCTGAGACCGGGGTCGAGGCGGGTGTCGAGCCGGATGCGGTGGGCGATCGCCTTTTCCCGCACCACCAGGGTGCTGGCCTGGAGCAGGGCCGGCAGGTCCACGGGCTCCGCCTCGAGCTGCAGCATGCCGGCCTCGACCTTCGACAGATCGAGGATGTCGTTGATGAGCGAGAGCAGGTGCGTGCCCGCGTCGTAGATATCGGTGACGAAGCCGTGCTGCTTGGCGTCGAGTTCGCCGAGCACGCCGTCCTTGAGCATTTCGGAGAAGCCGATGATCGAATTGAGGGGGGTGCGCAGCTCGTGCGACATGTTGGCGAGGAAGTCGGACTTCGCCCGGCTGGCCTCTTCCAGTTGCCGGGTGCGTTCGGCCACGCGCCGCTCGAGCGAGGCGTTGAGTTCCAGTATCTCCTGCTCGGCGCGCTTGCGTCCGGTGATGTCGCGTATCGTGACCACTGCCAGCAGCGTCCGGCCATTGGCGTCGTGCGCCAGGCCGCCGCTGTAACTGAAGATCTTGCGCCAGCCGTCGCGCAGGTGACGCGTGGCGATTTCCAGATCGTGCAGCGTTTCGCCGCGCAGGATGCGCGCCAGCGGCCATTGGTCCAGGGGCAGGATCGCGCCGTCCAGGTCCGACAGTTCGAGCGTGTCGGTGAATTCCGGCAACCGGCGCAGGTATTCCTCGGAGCGGGTGAAGCCGAACATCTCGATAGCGGCGCGGTTGAATTGCAGTATCCGGCCATCGAGATCGGCCACCACCACGCCTTCCGCAAGATTCTCGAACACCGTCTGCAATTGGGCTTCGCTCTCTCGCAGTTGCACCGTGCGTTCGCGCACGCGCTGTTCCAGCAGTTCGTTCTGTTCCCGGACCAGCTTCTCGGCAGCGCGCTCGACGCTCACATCGCGGAATACCAGCACCACGCCGCTCACCTGCCCGGTGACGTCTCGGATCGGCGCCGCACTGTCGGCGATCGGCCACTCGCTGCCGTCGCGCGCGATCAGCACGGTGTGGTTGGCAAGGCCCTGGATTTCGCCGGTCGTGAGCACTTTCGCCACCGGCACCTCGGCGGGCGCGCGCGTCTGCTCGTTGATGATGCGGAACACCTCGTTGACCGATCGTCCCTGCGCCTCGGCCGAGAGCCAGCCGGTGAGCCGCTCGGCCACCGGGTTCATGCGCGTGATGTGCCCCTCGGTGTCGGTGGCCAGCACCGCGTCGCCGATCGAGTGCAGCGTGGTGGCAAGGTTTTGCTCGCTCTCGGCGAGGGCGCGGCGGCTGGCCTCGGTTTCCCGTAACTGCCGTCGGATCATGATATAGGTCGCCGCCAGCAGCGCCGCCAGCAGGAGCAAGGAGATGATCGTCAGGGCGCTCCTGAGCTCCAGCACGCTGATCTGATCGGCTTCGCGCTGCCGCAGCAGTCGGTGTTCCTCTTCGTTCATCGCGTGCAGGGTATCGAACAGGCGCTCGCGAGTTTCGCGCACCGGGGCGCTTGCGGCATAAGCGTTCGCCGCAGCAGTGCCTTCGGTTTCGCGCAGCAGTATGATCCGCCTGTAAATCGCCAGGCGCTCGTCCACCATCGCGCGCAATTGCGCCCAGTGTGCCATCTGGCGGGGATTGTCCGCCGTCAGCTCCTTGAGGTGGCGCAGCGCAAGCTCGCGCGCCGCGATCGCCGCGTCGCGCACAGCGAGGTGGGCTGGGTCGCCAGTGAGCCGGTAATTCTGCGCATACAACTCGATGAGCAGTGTGTCTGCCTTCGCTTCGGCAAGCCGAGCCAGGACCTCATGGGTGTGATTCACCCAGAACATCGCCTGATTCGCCTGCTTAGCCGCGAACCAGGCGCTCGCAGCCAGCGCCACGAAGACGATCAGGGCAACGCCGAACGCGGCCCGCAGCCTGATTTCGAACTTGAAGTGTTGGCTCAGTCTCATCGTTGTTCCGGTGTCAGCTCCGACTCGCCTATCCAGTAGCACAGCAACGGCGCCGGAATACACATGATCCACATGGCGGTATCGGCAATCGTGCCGGAATCGTCCAGCGATTTGGTGACCACGTAGCTGCGATCAATGGATTTCTGCTGGCAAAGTTCAAGCACCTCAAGACCGATGTGTTACTGTTACTCACTCTTGTCCAAAACAAGTTACCGCGTTGAGCCACCCGGAGATGTAAGGTAGAGGTGTATCGCCAAACACACTTTTACCCGACCCGAGGAGGCCCAACGTGAATACATCATGCAGCATGTTCAGCCAAATACTCAAGATGATTCCACGTACCGAGGTTGAGCGCACGGTCAAGGAAACCCGGTCCGAATATGCCACCAAGGGACTGACGAGCTGGAGCCAGTTCGTTGCCATGATGTTCTGCCAGCTTGGCCGCGCCCACTCCCTGCGGGAGATCGAGGGCGGGCTGAAGAGCTGCGAAGACAAGCTTACGCATCCGGGGATCGAAGCCCCGGCCAGGTCGTCCCTGCCCTATGCCAACCGCCCGTCGCCCCTGGCAATTGTTCGAGCGGGTCGCAGGCAATGCCCGTTGCCCGCGCAAGTTCCGCTTCAAGAACAAACTGGTCAGCCTGGACTCGACCGTGATCGACCTGTGCCTGTCGGTTTTCGACTGGGCGAAGTTCCGCCGATGGCAACTCCTGTGGTGGCGGCGATCGGGAGTAAGCAGGTTTACCAGCATTGCCCTGCTGTTGTGGTATTCTTCCAACCGCCACATGCGTTGGCTTAATAACAATCTAACAATTTATTAGGGGTAAATATGAAAGCAAAAATATTGGCGGTGGCGATCGCCGGAATGATAGCTGCTCCATTGGCCATGGCGGCGGACGCCGGCTGGTATGCTGGGGCTGGTATTGGTCAGACCAGCACCAGTGGAGCGGGACTGACCAAGACCAGCGATACCGCTTTTCGATTGCTGGGCGGTTACAAATACAACCAGAATCTGGCTGCTGAAATTGAATACGTTAATCTTGGAAGTATCCAGTATCAATCCTTGAGCCTGTTCGATGTGAAGTCCAGCGGCTTCGGGATTGCTGCGGTCGGCACTCTGCCGCTGCAAAACAATTTTGCTTTGTATGGCAGGCTGGGCATCACCAGTATCAAGAGCGATGTTTCCCCGACTGCTGTAATTGTGGCTACCGGAGAAGTGGTTTCTTCCAATACCCATACTGGTATGACCTATGGCATTGGTGGAGAATATGCATTTTCCCCCACAGCAGCAGTGCGTTTTGGCTATGACAACTATAAGATCGACGCCAAGATTCTGTCGGGTGATGTGGGGACCTGGATGCTATCCGGCGTCTTCCGCTTCTAGTATCGCTGGTTGCAGAACAGCAAAGCCGGGTTGGTCCCGGCTTTGTTTTTTATAGCCCCAAGGTTTTCCACAGCTCGTCGACGCGCTGCTTGACCTCCGCGTTCATCGAAATCGGCCTGCCCCACTCGCGCTGGGTTTCGCCCGGCCATTTGTTCGTGGCATCGATGCCCATTTTCGAGCCCAGTCCCGATACCGGGCTGGCGAAATCCAGGTAGTCGATCGGCGTACTTCCCACCAGCAAGGTGTCGCGTGCAGGGTCTACGCGCGTGGTCAGCGCCCACACCACCTCCTTCCAGTCGCGGATGTTCACGTCGTCATCGGTGACCAGCACGAATTTGGTGTACATGAACTGGCGCAGGAACGACCACACCCCGAACATCACGCGCTTGGCATGCCCCGGGTATTGCTTCTTCATGCTGACGATGGCCATGCGATAGGAGCAGCCTTCCGGCGGCAGGTAGAAATCGGTGATTTCCGGAAACTGTTTTTGCAGCAATGGTACGAAAACTTCGTTGAGCGCCACTCCCAGCATGGCTGGCTCGTCCGGCGGCTTGCCGGTGTAGGTGGAATGGTAGATCGGGTCGCGCCGCATGGTGATACGGTTTATGGTGAACACCGGAAAAGTTTCCTGCTCGTTGTAGTAACCGGTATGGTCGCCAAACGGCCCTTCCAAGGCGGTTTCGCCGGGATGGATAAACCCTTCCAGCACGATTTCCGCCGAGGCGGGCACCTGCAAGCCGTGCGACAGGCACTTCACCACTTCGGTCTTGGCGCCGCGCAGCAGTCCGGCAAACTGGTATTCGGATAAAGTATCCGGCACCGGGGTCACCGCTCCCAGTATGGTGGCAGGATCGGCACCCAGTGCCACCGCCACCGGAAACGGCTGCCCTGGATGCGCCGCACAATGGTCACGAAAGTCCAGCGCGCCGCCGCGGTGCGCCAGCCAGCGCATGATAACTTTGTTCGGTGCGATCACCTGCTGACGGTAGATACCGAGATTCTGCCGCGCCTTGTGTGGTCCGCGCGTGACGGTGAGACCCCAGGTGACGAGCGGGGCAACGTCTTCCGGCCAACAGGTCTGGATCGGCAGGCGCGAGAGATCGACATCCTTGCCTTCCCACACCACTTCCTGACAGGGCGCGGAAGACACTTCCCTGGGCGCCATGTTGAGTACCTGTTTCAGCACCGGTAGTTTGTCCCACGTATCCTTCAAGCCCTTGGGAGGCTCCGGCTCCTTCAGGTAGGCGAGCAGCTTGCCGACTTCGCGCAATGCCGCGCCGGATTCTTCGCCCATGCCCAGCGCCACGCGCCGCACTGTGCCGAACAAATTGCCCAGCACCGGAATAACATGCCCTTTGGGGTGTTCGAACAGCAACGCCGGGCCGCCGCTGCGCAGCACGCGGTCACAGATCTCTGTCATCTCCAGGCGCGGATCGACCTCGACCACGACGCGCTTCAATTCGCCGAGCTGTTCGAGTTGCGCGATGAAATTGCGCAGGTCGCGGTATTTCATCGCGGACTTGGAAAAAAGCGCCTACCGCGAAGGACGCAAGGGGCGCAAAGGGTAGCCATGAGATTCAGCATTGTGGTTTTATCTTGCGTCCTTGACGCCCCTTGTGGTGGGTATAAGTACTTAATCTGTGACTGCACCCTTGCTCGCACTCGAAACCAGTTTCGCGTATTTCGCCAGCACGCCGCGCGGGTAGCGCGATTTCAGCGGCCGCCATTGTGCTTTGCGGCGCGCGAGTTCGTCGTCGGCCACGTTGAGCTGCAGCAGGCGCTGTTCGGCGTCTATGGTGATGGAATCGCCTTCCTTTACCAGCGCGATGGTACCGCCCACTGCGGCTTCCGGTGCGACGTGGCCGACCACCATGCCGTAAGTGCCGCCGGAAAAGCGTCCGTCGGTGATGAGTCCGACCGAATCGCCTAGACCTTCGCCGATGATAGCCGAAGTCGGCGACAACATTTCGCGCATGCCGGGGCCGCCCTTGGGGCCTTCGTAGCGGATCACCACCACGTCGCCGGCCTTGATCTGCTGCGCCAGGATCGCCTCCATGCAGGCTTCCTCGGAATCGAACACGCGCGCCGGGCCGGTGATCTTGGGGTTCTTCACCCCAGTGATTTTCGCCACTGCTCCTTCGGTGGCGAGGTTGCCCTTGAGAATGGCGAGGTGGCCCTGTGCATACATCGGGTTATTCCAGGGGCGGATCACCTGCTGGTCGGCGCGCGGCTCAGCCGGCACGTCCTCGAGCAATTCCGCCACGGTGTGACCAGTGATGGTCATGCAATCGCCGTGCAGCAGGTCGTGCGCCAGCAGCATCTTCATTACCTGTGGCACGCCGCCGGCATGGTGGAATTCGGTGGTGACGTAACGACCCGATGGCTTCAGGTCGCACAGCACCGGCACGCGCCCACGGATGCGCTCGAAGTCGTCGATGGAGAGTTCCACCTCGGCGGCGTGCGCGATGGCGAGGAAGTGCAGCACCGCGTTGGTGGAGCCGCCGATTGCCATGATTACCGCGATGGCGTTCTCGATCGACTTCTTGGTGATGATGTCGCGCGGCAGGATCTGCTTCTTGATCGCGTTGACCAGCACTTCCGCTGACTTCGCCGCGCTATCGGCTTTCTCCGCATCTTCCGCCGCCATGGTCGACGAATACATCAGGCTCATGCCCATCGCCTCGAAGGCAGAGGACATGGTGTTGGCGGTGTACATGCCGCCGCACGAGCCGGCACCGGGACAGGCGTGGCGCTCGATGCCGGTGAGATCTTCCTGATCCATCTTGTGCGCGCAATACGCGCCAACCGCCTCGAACGCACTGACAATGGTGAGATCACGACCCTGGTAGTGGCCGGGCTTGATGGTGCCGCCGTACACGTAGATCGCCGGGATGTTCATGCGCGCGATGGCGATCATGCCGCCCGGCATGTTCTTGTCGCAGCCGCCGATGGCGATGACGCCGTCCATGCTCTGCGCGTTGACCACAGTTTCGATCGAGTCGGCGATCACCTCGCGCGACACCAGCGAAAACTTCATGCCTTCGGTGCCCATGGAAATGCCGTCGGAAACGGTGATGGTGCCGAACATCTGCGGCATGCCGCCGGCCGCCTTGATCGCCAGCTCGGCGCGGCGCGACAGCTCATTGAGACCGAGGTTGCACGGGGTGATGGTGCTGTAGCCGTTGGCGACGCCGACAATGGGCTTGTCGAAATCGTGATCCTGGAAGCCGACTGCGCGCAGCATGGCGCGGTTGGGGGTGCGCTGTACACCCTGGGTGATGACGCGGCTGCGCTTGTTGTGCGACATGGTATTCTCCCTGAAATTCGGAATGTTTGGATTATTTGTTTGAGATGTTCGGATTGCTCGGATTGCGCGGGCAAAGCCCGTATAATCTGGCGCTTATTTTATCACCAACCACTGCCATGCTGGTTCATCCCCAATTCGACCCGATCGCTGTACACCTTGGCCCCTTGGCCGTGCGTTGGTACGGCCTCATGTATCTGCTTGCCTTCCTCATGTTCCTCGGGCTGGGACGCTATCGCATCAAGGCACAGCGCCTGGACTGGAGTACCAGGCAGCTCGACGACCTGCTGTTCTACGGCGTGCTCGGCGTGGTGCTGGGGGGGCGCCTGGGTTACGTGCTGTTCTACAAATTTAGCGAATACCTGCAACACCCGCTGAAAATTTTCTACGTGTGGGAAGGCGGTATGTCGTTTCACGGCGGCTTTCTCGGCGTGCTGGTGGCGATGTGGCTGTTCGCGCGCAAGAACGGCAAGCCCTGGCTTGCCATCACCGACTTCATCGCGCCGCTGGTGCCGCTGGGCTTGGGTGCCGGGCGCATCGGTAATTTCATCAACGGTGAACTGTGGGGGCGCGCCGCCGACGTGCCGTGGGCGATGGTGTTCCCGCAGGCCGGCGACGGCATCGCGCGCCACCCTTCGCAACTGTACGAATTCGCACTGGAAGGCTTGGCATTGTTCACCCTGCTGTGGTGGTTTTCGCGCAAGCCGCGCCCGCCCGGTGCGGTATCGGGTCTGTTCCTGATCGGCTACGGCGGCTTCCGCTTCCTAGCCGAATTTGCCCGCGAGCCCGACAACTTCCTTGGTCTGCTCGCGCTGGGGTTTTCCATGGGCCAATGGCTTTCCCTGCCCATGATCGCAGCCGGCGTTTGGCTGCTGCGCCGCGCCCATTGCCATGCTTAGCGCCGCACCGTGGCTCGATTTACGCCCCACCGATTTGCATATATGATACGCATCCGCAAGGGCCGATAGCTCAGCTGGGAGAGCGCCGCGTTCGCAATGCGGAGGTCGAGGGTTCGATCCCCTTTCGGTCCACCACCTATCCCAAGCCAGCCACGCGCTGGCTTTTTTGTCGCCCCGCAAAGGCCCAGCCGTGGCGGGGTTGCGCGGGTAGTGCGAATTTCGATGATCGCCGGAAGGCGCCGATTTCGCCCAATCGGCCACCCGAATTCCTCTCTTTTCTCTGTTTTTGTCTAGCCCGGTCGAGGCTCGCCACCCTGTAACCATGCGGGTTTCCGGGCGGCGGTTTGCACCACACAATGCATAGCGGGAGGGTTTCGAACGTGCGCTCCGGGCAACTACCCGCAGCACGACTTGCCCGAAACTTGGATCGGCGGACACGGCACCGTGCCGTAGGAGCAGAACACGCAGCAGTCGCCCGGCTTGGGTTTGAGCACCGTGTGGCAGCCCTCGCATTCGTAGAACCACTGGCAGACGTCCGTCGGCATCGTTTCCGTCTTGACGTGCCCACACATTGGACAGGTCAGTGTTGAATCGAGGATGGGTTCCACAGCATTCTCCAGGGCAATGGCCAATTGTAGGCCATCACTTTGCCAAACCGCCAATCACGCGCCGCTGCGCGTTCCAGTCATCCGGCAATGGGCTCTCCACGAAGAACAGCAATGACAGCCCGACCGGCTGCCGGCCGCGCGCAATGCCCTCGACGATGTCCGGGGCCAGCCGCGCGAACTCGGGCATCTGCTGCATTCGCGCCAGGCCACTTTCTCGGCCTTGGCCAACTCGGTCATGTTCTTCATCCGGCCCGAATACAGCAGTTCCTGTCAGGAGAACGCCTTGGGTCAGTTTAAATGGAAATCCCGGGCCGGTAGACAGCCTCGTTGCCGAGCCTGATCGTATCCTTCAGGCACTGGGCCAGTGGCTTGCTGCACTTCTCGATCTGCTTGATGGCTCGGTCGACGGCGTTACGGAAGACGTCGCGGACGTTTTTGCGCTGATCACCGGTCTTGCGCTGTCGCCCGCCGAACCCCCCTGCCACTCTCAATGTACTTAAGCAAGACAGCCCTCTCCTTTTCGATCAGACTTCACTTCCACACCCCCATTTCCATCATCGCCTTGACCGCTTGCTCTGCCCAGCCCCGGTTGGCGGCGGGCGAAGCCGGGCTGGGGTGGAGGATGCGGCCAATCTTAATGTTTAGCTCAGCCAGCGCACGCTGAGCCTGAGCTTCGGCATAGGCGCCGATACCGATCAGCCATTGCGCGCCGGTAGCAGTCATCACCGCTTGCAGGTGACGGTCGCACGCCGCTTGCAGCGGGGCGATTTCGGCGACGGGCAATTTGTCCGGGGTGAGGTTGCGCCCATCCGCAAAGAAGGCGAGCGGGCAGTAGTTGGCGACGAAATGCTCCCTGAAAAAATTTTCCGGCGTGCCAAAGCGCTCGCGGAACAGGCCCCACAGGCGCTGCCCGCTCACTTCCGAGCGGCGGCACGCCCAGCCTTCCACCGGCTTTGCGGGATTTTCCCTTGCCGGTTTTTGCACCTGTGCATCCAGCCTGAGCCAGTCACGCGCAGCGGCGATCTCGCCGAACGGCACGCCGATCTGCGCCATGCCGAACGGGCCCGGGTTCATGCCGAGGAAGACAACGCGCTTGCCGCCGTCGCCATAGCGACGCAGATATTGCTCGTGCGGTGCCCAAGCATAAGCCAGCGGGTTATATACATGCGTCACCGGCGTAGCGAATTTTAGTCGGTCCACTTCGATACAGAGTGCGCGCGCGGCGGCAACCAAGGCATCAGCGCTCACGTGCGCGCTCCGTTCCACGGCGCCACTTTCAGCAGCAGCAGCATGCCGGGCAGCGCGAGCGCCGCACACAGCAGGAAGAAATCGCCCCAACCCATCGTTTCCACCAGCCAGCCGGTGGCAGCATTGGCGAAAGTGCGCGGCACCATGGCGATGCTGGTAAACAGCGCGAATTGGGTTGCGGTGTAAGCAGGATGGGTGGTGCGCGCGATGAAGGCGACGAAAGCGGCCGTACCCAGACCCACGCCCAGCGCTTCGATGCCGATCACCAGCGCAAGCTGGGCACGCTCGGCCACGCCGATAGCATCATGGTGGCCCTGCATGGCGAGCCAGACAAAGCCGAAAATCGACACCACCTGCACCACGCCGAATAGCCACAGCGCGCGGTTGATGCCGATCTTCACCATCCACAGCCCGCCCAGCAGGCCGCCGATCACCGCCGGCCACAGCCCGGCGTTCTTGGCGATCAGACCGATATCGGATTTGGAAAAACCCATGTCCAGGTAGAACGGGGTGGCCAGCGCAGTGCACATGCTGTCGCCGAGCTTGTAGAAGAACAGGAAGGCAAGGATCAGCAGCGCGCTGTTCCAGCCCCGGCGCGTGACGAATTCGCGGAACGGTTCCACCACCGCGGCGGTCAGTGTTTTCGGTGGATTCACTGCCTGCGGCTCCTTCACCAGCAGCACCATCGCCATGCCCGGCAGCATGAACAACGCGGTGATCAGGAACACCATGTCCCAAGGCAGGCGGTCGGCAAGGATCAGGGACAGCGAACCAGGCACCAGCCCGGCGATGCGGTAGGCATTGACGTGCACCGAATTGCCCAGGCCCAATTCATTGTCCGGCAGTATTTCGCGCCGGTAGGCGTCGAGCGCGATATCGAGCGTGGCAGAGAGAAACGCGAGCAGCGTGGCGCACACCACGATCATGGAAAGTTCGCTCTGCGGCGCGAAGCCGCCCAGCGCCGCGATCACGACGAGCAGCGCAATGTGGGTGAGCAGCATCCAGCCGCGCCGCCGCCCCAGCCCCGGCACCGCATAGCGGTCTAGCAGCGGCGACCACAGGAACTTCCAGGTGTAGGGGAACTGGATCAGCGCGAACAGGCCGATGGTCTTGAGGTCGATCTGCTCGGTGCGCAACCACGCCGGCACCAGGTTGAGCAGCAGATAGAGTGGCAGCCCGGAACTAAAACCGGTGAACACGCAAATCAGCATGCGCCGCGTGAAAAGCTGGCGCAGTACGCTCATGCGGCGCGCTTGAACAGGTAGAATGCCGTGCTGCCGAGCAGGTTGGGGGCGAAGCGGACTTCGTTGACGCCGGTCATCACACGCCGTTCGATGACGTCGATGTCGCGCGCGCGGCAGAAAGTTTCGAAATCCTTGAGCGTGCACAGGTGCACGTTGGGGGTGTCGTACCACTGGTAGGGCAGGTCTTCGGACACCGGCATGTTGCCGCCGAGCACGTTGAGACGGTTTTTCCAGTAGGCGAAATTGGGGAAGCTGACGATGCCCTCGCGCCCGACACGCAGCATTTCGGTCACCACACCCTCGGTGTTCTTCATCGCCTGCAGGGTGAGCGACAGGATTACATAGTCGAACGAGCGCGACTCGAAACCTGACAGCCCGCTTTCCAGGTCACCCTGGATCACGTTGACGCCGTTCCTGACGCATGCCAGCACCTTGGCGTCGTCGATCTCGACGCCGTAGCCGCGCACGTTACGCTCCCGCGCCAGGTAGCGCAGCAGCGAACCGTCACCGCAGCCGAGGTCGAGCACCTTGGCATCGCGCCTCACCCAGCGCGCAATGGCGGCGAAGTCGGGGCGTGCTTCGGCCAGCAGGTTGAGGTTTTTGCCGGGATCGCTCATATCTCGATGTTGTTCATGTAGGCGCGTATCACTTCGTGGTAGTGCGCATCTTCCATCAGGAAGGAATCGTGGCCGTGATGCGAAGTGATCTCCGCATAACTGACGTTGCGCTCGTTGTCGAGCAACGCCTTGACGATGGCGCGCGAACGCTCCGGCGAAAAGCGCCAGTCCGAGCTGAACGACACGATCAGATAGGAAGCCACCGCCGGTTTCAGCGCGGCAACGAAGTCGCCGTTGCACTCGTGCGCGGGATCGAAGTAATCGAGCGCCTTGGTCATCAGCAGGTAGGTGTTGGCGTCGAAATAGCCGGCGAACTTGTCGCCCTGGTAGCGCAGGTACGACTCGATCTCGAATTCGACGTCGAAGCCGAAGTGGTACTTGCCCGAGCGCAGGCCACGCCCGAACTTCACCGCCATCGAATCGTCGGACAGGTAGGTGATGTGGCCAAGCATACGCGCCAGGCGCAGGCCGCGCCTGGGCACCACGCCGTGCGCGTAGAAATCGCCGCCGTGGAAATCCGGGTCGGTGAGGATGGCCTGGCGCGCCACGTCGTTGAAGGCGATGTTCTGCGCGGTGAGCTTGGGTGCGGCGGCAATCACCAGCGCATGGCGCACCTGCGCGGGGCGGCCGATGCTCCACTGCAAGGCCTGCATGCCGCCCAGGCTGCCGCCGACGATGGCGGCAAACTGGCCGATGCCGAGGTGCTCGGCGAGCCGAGCCTGCGCTTCCACCCAGTCCTCCACTGTCACCACCGGGAAACCGGCGCCGTACGGTTTGCCGGTGGCTGGGTTGATGCTGGAGGGCCCGGTCGAACCATGGCAGCCACCAAGGTTGTTGACGCCGATGACGAAGAAGCGCTCCGTGTCGATCGGCTTGCCCGGCCCCACCATGTTGTCCCACCAGCCCGGGTTCTTGTCCTCCGTGCTGTGGTAACCGGCAACGTGATGGCTGCCGGAGAGCGCATGGCAGACCAGCACGGCATTGCTGCGCGCGGCGTTGAGCGTGCCGTAGGTTTCGTACACCAGCTCGTAGCTGTCGAGCAGCGCGCCGCTTTTCAGGTGGAGCGGCTGGTCAATCCGCACTGTTTGCGGGGTGACGATACCAACGGAATGTGAATCTCGCATGCTAGCCCGGGGGAATTTTGCGCCCATTATAGCGTCAATCGCCACCTGCCAGCAGACCGCCAACAATCCCCGGGAAACCCTTTATCGATGGCCCGACGGGCTACCCGGCTAGGCGTTGAGTTGCACCAGAGCGTCGCGCAACTTCTGCGGCTCGTCGGTTTTGAGCATGCGCCTGATCGTCGCGGCGATTTCGCGCAAGTCGGTCTTCAGCACTTGCTGCTTGACGCGCAGCAGGTGCGCCGGATGCATGGAAAACTGGCGCAGGCCGAGGCCCAGAAGCAACCGCGTCATCGCCACGTCGCCCGCCATTTCGCCGCACACCGAAATCGGGATGCCGGCCTTTTGCGCGCCCTTGATGGTTTCCGACACCAGGTGCAGCACCGCCGGGTGCAGCGGGTCATACAGGTGCGCCACGCTGTCGTCGGTGCGGTCGATGGCAAGCGTGTACTGGATCAGGTCGTTGGTGCCGATGGAGAGGAAGTCCAGCTTGCGCGCGAAGACGTGAACGCTCAGCGCCGCCGCCGGCACCTCGATCATGCCGCCGACGGGGATGTCATGGTCATAAGGGATGCCCTCCTCGTCCATGTCCTTTTTCACTTTCTTGATCGCATGCAGAGACTGCTCCACCTCGTGCAGCGAGGACAGCATAGGGATCAGGATGCGCAGCTTGCCATAATGCGAGGCGCGCAGGATGGCGCGCAGCTGGGTATGGAACAGCGACGGCTCGGAAAGGCACAGGCGGATGGCACGCAGGCCGAGCGCGGGGTTGGTCGAATTGCGCTCCTGGCCGAGCAGTGGCTTGTCGGCGCCAACGTCGAGGGTGCGGACGGTCACCGGCAGGTCGCCCATTTCCAGCGCCACCTTGCGGTAGGCCTCGAACTGCTCTTCTTCCCCCGGTAGCCCGTCGCGATTCAGGAACAGGAACTCGGTACGGAACAGGCCGATGCCGGCGGCACGGTTGTCTTTCACCTGCTCGATATCTTCCGGAAGTTCGATGTTGGCATACAGCTCGACGCGCACGCCATCCAGCGTCACGCTGCGCGCAGTCTTCAGGCGCTTCAGCTTGTGCTGCTCGATCTCCCACTGATCCTGGCGCAGGCGATATTCCGCCAGCACGTGCTTGTCGGGGTTGACGATCACGACACCCTGTGTACCATCGACGACCAGCAGGTCGTTCTCGCGGATCAGGTGACGCGCCTGATGCAGCGCAACGATGGCGGGAATGTTCAGGCTGCGCGCGACGATGGCGGTGTGCGAGGTGGCGCCTCCCAGGTCAGTGAGGAAACCGGCGAACTGCTGCTGCTTGAACTGGATTATATCGGCCGGAGAAAGGTCGTGCGCCACCAGGATACTGGCCTGCTCCAGGTCCTCCGGCACCGGGATGTGGCCGGGCTTGCCCAGCAGGGCCTTGAGCACGCGCTCGCCGACCTGGATCACGTCCGCCTTGCGCTCGCGCAGATAGCCGTCCTCGATCGCATCGAACTGCTCCAGCAGCGCATCGAGCTGCTGCTTGACCGCCCACTCGGCGTTGCAGCGCTGTGTTTCGATCAGGCGACGGGGCGCCTCCGACAACATGGCATCGTCCAGTATCATCAGATGCAGGTCGAGAAACGCGGTGAATTCCGGCGGCGAGCCGGAGGGGATGGCGTTACGGTAGCCTTCCAACTCGGCATGCACCGTCTGTACCGCCGTGTCGAAGCGCGCGCACTCGCCGGCGACCTCTGCGGCCGGCACCAGGTAGTGCGCCACTTCGAGGCGATCGTGGATAGCCAGATGGGCGTGTCCGATGGTGATGCCCTCGGACACGCCAACGCCGTGCATGGTGAAGCTCATACCAGAGACTGGAAACTGGGGGCTAGGGACTGGAGACTAGCCCCCCGGCCACCAGCTACTCCCCCTCTCCAAAATAATTGTTGATCAGATAAAGCAGCTCCTGCATTGCTTCGTTTTCGTCCGGGCCGTTCACCTCGATGCCGATCACGCTGCCCTTGGCGGCAGCCAGCATCATCACGCCCATGATGCTTTTCGCGTTGACGCGCTGGCCGTTGCGCGTCAACCAGATTTCGCTCTGGAACTGGCTGGCAAGCTGCGTCAACTTGGCCGAGGCACGCGCATGCAGCCCCAGCTTGTTGATGATCTCAACCTCCTGCTGCAGCATAACCGCGCGCTTCCGTGGGCAACAGCACCACACCTTCATGCCCACCGGACATGGCTTTCTCCATCACCTTGGCAAGCGGCTCCTTGTTATAGGTCAGCGCACGCACCAACATCGGCAGGCTGACGCCGGCGACGCCCTCGATGCGCCCCGCCTCCAGCAGGCGGCAGGCGATGTTGCATGGCGTCGCCCCGTAAATATCCGACAGCACCAGCACGCCATCGCCCTGGTCCAGTTGCAGGAGCAGCTGCTGCACCTGGCGCAGGATCTGCTGCGGCTCGTCGTGGATGCCCACGCCGATCTGCATCAATTGCGGCGGGCGTCCGCCCATCACATGACTCACGCACTGGATCAGGCTTTCACCCAAGGTACCGTGCGCAATGATTAAAATTCCCACCATTTTTCTTTCACCTTCCAACCTGCCGTATTGTACTGCACGCCGGGCCACCCCGCGGGCGCGGCTCCTTTACAATCCCATACAACCCATTATCGGCCAGGCCGGGCCGAAGTTAAACTGCTAGGCAGTCTGTTCAGTCTGTTGAAAAATTTCAGAAGTCGCGGTGCCGCGAAGCCCTTCAACAGACTGCTAGGGCACGGTTTTTACCTCCATGCCCTGCTCCAGAAACTGGATGCGCCGCTGCAGCGCTTCGGTGACATGCACCACAGCTTGATCGTCGATCAACATGGCCATGTCCACCCCCATGGTGCGTGCTGCTTCACGCCAGCCATCCACACCCGAGATGAAGATAGGCTTGGACGCAGCGTCCGACAACACACCCGCGCCGGGCTGCGCGGGCACCACCACCGTCGCCGCCTGCACCCCCTGCACCGGCCAGCCGCTGCGCGGATCGATAAGGTGGCTGTAGCGCCTGCCCTCGTAGATAAAGTAGCGCTGGTAGTCCCCCGAAGTGCCAATGGCCTCGCCGTCGTGCAACTCCAGCGTGGCGATGGCGCTTGATTTGCGCGGATGCTGGATGCCGACGCGCCATGGGCGATCTCCATGCCTGCCCAGTGCCATGATATTGCCGCCGATGTTGATGAGCGCGTTGCGCACGCCTTCTCCCTTCAGGTATTGCGCCGCCAGGTCGAGCGCGTAGCCCTTGGCATAGCCACCAAAATCAAGCTGTACGACGGCGTTCCTGCCATAGATTTCGTTACCCTCCACCACCACGTCGCTCATCGCCGGGTGCGCCGCGACCAGTTTATCGATGCCCCTGGCGCCGGGCAACTGCGGCTGGAATTCATCGCTGTGGAATCCCCACAGCTTCACCAGCTTGCCGATCGCCGGATTGAACAGGCCACCCGACTGTTCCGACAGTCGCGCCGCATCGCGCACCACCGCCACCATCTCGGGTGACGCCGTCACGCGGGTGCCAGGCTGCGCCAGCGCCTCGTTGATGTGCGACAGCGCGCCCGGCTTCCACGGGTGCAGATCGACATGCAGGCGGTCGAAATCGGCGAAGATGTGCGCCACCAATTGCCTGGCGCGCGTTTCATCCTCGCCATAGATGCTGACCTCGACCAGGGTGCCGAACACGTAGGACTGCTCCTGATAGAGCTTTTCCTTGGCGGTGCATGCGGTGAGCAGGGCAAGCACCATGACAAGAGCCAGGCTTCGGAGGGAGATAAGTTTCATTTGAACCGCAAAGGACGAAAGGGACGCGAAGGATTCTAAAGGATTCATGCACCGCCTGCCTATGCCGGACAGCGCCCCCCCGAATTTATGTCGCGCCCCTTTCGTCCTTTGCGGTGGGTCGCGTTCTAGAAATAGCGGCGCAAATCCATGTTGCCATATAGCTGCGCCACCTGATCGCCATAGCCGTTGAACATCAGGGTATCGCGCTTGAAGAAATCGCCGATGCGGCGCTCGCGCGCCTGGCTCCAGCGCGGATGGTCGACATCGGGATTGACGTTGGAATAGAAGCCGTATTCGTCCGGCGCGGCTTTCATCCACGCCGTCACCGGTTGCTTCTCGATGAAACGGATGCGCACAATGGACTTGGGACTCTTGAAGCCGTATTTCCACGGCACCACCACTCGCACCGGTGCGCCGTTCTGGTTGGGCAGCACTTCGCCGTACAAGCCGAAGGTGAGCAGCGTGAGTGGGTGCATGGCCTCGTCCATGCGCAATCCTTCGCTGTATGGCCAATCCAGCACGCGGCCCTTCACGCCGGGCATTTGCGCCGGGTCGTTGAGAGTAACGAACTCGACATACTTGGCGCGGCTGGTAGGCTCGACCTGTTTGATCAAAGCGGATAACGGGAATCCGATCCATGGGATCACCATCGACCAGCCCTCGACGCAACGCAGGCGATAAATACGCTCCTCCAGCGGCGCAAGCTTGATCAGCTCGTCGATGTCATAGTTCTTGGCACGCTTCACCTCGCCTTCCACGACCACCGTCCACGGCCGCGTGCGCAAGGTATGGCCGCGTGCGGCGGGGTCTCCCTTGTCGCTGCCGAACTCGTAGAAGTTGTTGTAGTGGGTCACGTCGTCGTAGGGCGTCTGCTCCTCCGTGAGGATATAGGTGCGATTGCGCGTTGCGGCAAGCTTGGCGCCCGCGTCCACCGGCCCGGCCAGCATACCGAGCGCGGCGCCGGCGGCAAGCACGGCAGCGCCCTGGATAAACTCGCGGCGACGTCGATAAACCTCGCGGTCGGTGATTGCGGAGGGTGCAATATCGGATGTGCGTTTGATCAGCATGCGGGCTCCTTTACGGTTTAGTCGGACACCCTTACCATTCCTTACACGTTGCCCGGCTTGCCGAATACCTGTTCCAACAGACCCCACTTCGCCGCCAAAGTTTCTGCGGCATTCTGGATTTCCTCGCTACGAGTGGGATGGTTGTAAGCCAGCCGCGACAGGCGCGCCAGTGCATCCGCTTCGCCGTAGCAGGCTGCCAGCAGGTGCATGTGCTCGCCGGCACCGGCGCCCGCCATTTCGGCACCGAGCAGTTCGCCACTGTCATGGTCGGCAACCAGCCGCACGAACCCCGGCGCGCCGCCTTCACCCAGCACGGCAGGGTTTGCCTCGAAAGAGGCAAAGCCCAGCGCCGGTTCGCGCCCCTGTTCTTCCGCTTCGTCCTCGTTCCATCCCAGCCGTGCCATTTCCAGCGCCGAATACACCGCCTCCGGCACCGAATCGGCACGGCTATGGCACGAGTGCGGCGCGATGATGTTGGCCACCGCCACCGTCGCTTCCGCCAAGGCATGGTTGGAGGTCATCGCCCGGTTGGCCACGTCGCCAATGGCATAAATATGCGACACACTGGTTTGCTGGTATTCGTTGACCAGGACAAAACCATCGACATCGCAGGCCACGCCCGCGGCATCCGGCGCCAGCCCGCCGGTGTGCGGCACGCGGCCGGCACCGAGCAGCACCCAATCGACTTTTTCCTGCGCGCCGTCGGGCAAGGTCAGCAGCACGCCATCGGCCCGCACTTGCACGCCCTGCACGCGGCTGTCGGTGCGGAGGGTGACGCCGCGCCGCGCCAACGCCTCGCGCAGCGCCTTCTGCGCCGGCTGGCTGAAGCGGCTGCCGGCCAAAGGGTGCTGCCGGGCAAGCCAGACCACTTCCATGCCGAGCATGGATAAAATATAGCCTAATTCGGTACTCGCCACGCCGGAGCCGATCAACGCCACCCGCCGCCCGGCCGGCGGCATTTCGTCAAACAGGTCATCGGTGGTAAGGATGCGCCCCGGCGTGCGCGGCAATTGGGGCGGTACAAAGGGGGAAGAGCCGGTGGCGATAATAACGTGCCGGCCATGCAGCATCTTCCCGCCATCGACAGTGATAGTGCGCGCATCGACAAAGCGCGCGCTGCCGGCAATCGCAGTCACGCCCAGGCGCTTGAGATAATCGGTATAGCTGGCACGTACCGTCTGCACCACTTCGCGCTGGTGGCGCCATACGCCGGCTAGGCTGGCGGTCATTTTTCCTTCAAGACCACGCCCGGCCAAGGTCTGCGTCGCCTCGATCAGCTTCGCCGTATGGTGCCAGGTTTTTTTCGGTACGCAGCCGCGGTTGAGGCAGCAGCCGCCCCATTGCGCTTTTTCGATCACCGCCACCGACAGCCCGCGCAAAGCGGCAAGCACCGCGGCACGATACCCGCCGGGGCCGGAACCGATGATGATGAGGTCAAAAGTTTGCATTTTGTTTACCGCAAAGGGCACGAAGGACGCAAAGGAAAAACCTTCAACTGTTTTTCAGGGCCAACAACCAATCCACTCGCCGGACAAGCTCATGATCCAGATAACACGGGCATCGGGTTTGCCTGGCATCCCTCGCGTCCTTCGCGGCCAACTTTAAATCAAAAATACGGTGGCGAGGCCGAGGAAAATAAAGAAGCCCATGCTGTCAGTGGTTGCCGTCAGCAGCACGCCGGAGCCCAGCGCCGGGTCGCGCCCGAATCTCTGCATCATCAGCGGAATGAAAATCCCGACCAGCGCCGCCACCACCAGGTTGAGCAGCATGGCGCTGGTCATCACCAGGCCGAGCGCTACGCTGTGGTAGAGCAGGAACGCGAACAAGCCGACGATGCCACCCCACACCAGGCCGTTGAGCACGCTGATGCCGATTTCCTTGATCACCAGGCGGCGCGCGTTGTCGCGGTTGATCTGCCCCAGTGCCAGCGCGCGGATGATGAGCGTGGTGGTCTGGTTGCCGGAGTTGCCGCCGATACCAGCGATGATGGGCATCAGCGTGGCAAGCGCGACCAGCTTTTCGATGGTGTCCTCGAACACGCCGATCACGCGCGAGGCGATGAAGGCAGTGATGAGATTGATGCCCAGCCACAACCAGCGGTTCTTCGCACTTTTCCATACCGACGAGAATATGTCCTCTTCTTCGCGCAAGCCCGCCATCGACAGCATCTCGCTGTCGCTTTCCTCACGGATGAAATCCACCACCGCGTTCACCGTGAGGCGCCCGACCAGTCTGCCATGCCCGTCCACCACCGGCGCCGACACCAGGTCATAACGCTCGAATGCGGAAGCGGCGTCGGCCGCCTTGCCGTCGGGGTGGAAGGTGACGATGTCGCGCAGCATCACCTGCGACACCGGCGTTTCCGGGTCGTCCACTACCAGCAACTTCTTGATCGGCAGCACGCCGTGCAGGATGTCGTCGCGATCCACCACGAACAACGCATCGGTATGGTCAGGCAGTTCGTCGAGGCGGCGCAGGTAGCGCAGCACCACTTCGATGCTGATGTCCTCACGCACGCTCACCATCTCGAAATCCATCAGCGCACCGACCGTGCCTTCCGCGTAGGACAGCGCCGACTGCAGGCGCGCGCGATTCTGTGCGTCGAGCGAATCGAGCAGTTCCTGTACCACGTCCTTGGGCAGGTCGGGCGCGAGGTCGGCGATCTCGTCGGTGTCGAGCTGCTCGGCAGCCGCCAGCAGCTCGTCATTGTCCATGTGCGCGATCAGTGTCTCGCGCACCGCATCGGAAACCTCCAGCAGGATTTCGCCGTCGCGCTCGGCGCGCACCATGTCCCAGACGATCAGGCGCTCGTCGAGCGGCAGCACCTCGAGCACGTCGGCAATGTCGGCGGGGTGGAGCTGGTCGAGTTTCTTCTGCAGCTCGGCCAGGTTCTGCTTGTGCACCAGCGATTCGACCAGGTCATGGCGCGGCATGTCCTGCTTGTGCACCATGTCTTCTACCAGCTTGTGCTTGTGCAGCAGCGCGACGACGTGTTGCAGACTTTCCTGCCTGCTGGCGTGCTTGTCTTCGTTTTCCGCCATGATCGTCGCTCGGGAATGGTTGTCTGGTGGCTGTGGGGCTGGCGTATTTTAGGCAATATCCCCGGACGGGTCTAACAAAAAGTGCGCCGTCTCATCTTCCGGGGCCGATTCAGGCAAAGGGCACGCCATGGCGGGGATACACGAAGTGTATCGAAATTTTCGAAAGGGCGTAGCCGCGCGTAGCGCGGTGTCCGCTCGAATGAGGGGATAGGCGGCGCTGCGCGCCGACCCCCGAATTCGATCAATTCGCGACCCCGATAGG
>JBFMAC010000002.1:109604-240993 GCA_040756015.1 Pseudomonadota bacterium | reverse complement strand
GCTCCGGCAAGTCCGGCAACCCGGGCAGCCGCGTGTGCTTGGCCTGCCACACCAAGTAAGTTAGCAGTCAGGCAGTCGAAGGGCTGGGCTTTGCCCAGCCCTTTTTTTTGCCGAAATTCCGGATGGAGACGGCGATTCCAGGTCGCGACGCAAAGGAGGTGAGGGTAGATGGTGTAAACGGTGTACACCATGTACACTACGCCTTTCCCGGCCAGGGCGTGGTCGGGCCTGTCGATCGGGTGTGTTCATGTGTTATTTTTCTAGCGAGGTTCCGTCGTGGCGAAGAAGCTTGGTTTTGAATCCCTGAATAGTTTTGCAATTCCGGCGCGTGCTTGTGTTATTCCCGCCCGCTTATACGCCTTACTGGGGGCATTGCCTTTGGCCGTCGTGCTGGGGGCCGCCAATGTGCACGCGCAAGCTCAACCCCCCCAACCGGCGAGCGCGGGAAAGGCCGATGACGGTGAAAAAGTATTTGCCAAGATCGGTGACGTGGTGATCAGGGTGAGAGATTTGCAGCGCCAGTATGCCACGGCAGCGAGGGACAAGTTTTATCACGGCACCCCGCCGCAGCTCGAGGCGGCCAAATTGCAGCGCGAGGTGGCGGAAGATTTGATCAACAACGTATTGATCAACGAAGAGGCGCGCCGCCGCAATACGCCAGTGGATGCAAAAAAGGTCGATGACATATTGGCGCAGTTTGAGGCGCGCAACGCCAATCGCCAGGATTGGCAGAAAATCCGCAGCGAGGCGTTGCCCAAGATGCGTCTGAGCGTGGAAGCGGCGGTCCGGCGCGAGGTGCTGGAAAAGGAAATTCGCGAGCAGGTGCCGCAGCAGCCGGGCGACAAGGAATTGGGCGAATATTATGAGGCAAACAAGAAGAAGCTGTTTACCGAACCGGAAAAAGTGCATGTACGCATCATCCTGCTGCGCGTGGACCCTTCTTCGCCGCGCGACGCGTGGGATAAAGCCATGGAAGAGGGGGCGGACCTGTTGCGCCGCCTCAAGGCGGGAGAGGACTTTGCCGAGCTGGCGAAACAGCATTCCGGCGACCCGGCAACGGCCGAGGAGGGGGGCGATATGGGCTACCTGCATGCCGGGATGCTGCCGGAAATCGCGCAGCGTGAGGTGGACAAGCTCAAACCCGGTGAAACCAGCGAACCCTTCCGCGGTATGGAGGGGATTTACCTGGTACGCCTGGAAGAAAGGCTGGAAGCAAAATTGCATACCCTCGATGAGGTGCGCGAGCGTGCCGTGAATTTGTGGCGACGCGAAGCCGGCGACAATGCCTGGAAGAAGTTCCTGGCCGATTTGCGTGCCAAGACACCGATCACGATAGACGAATCGGTATATATGCCGCTGCCCAAGGAGACTGCGGCTGCTGGTGAGCAGCAGGAAGGTGCTGCCAAGGCGGCGCCCTGAGGGGCGGTAGAACTTTGTGATCGGGAAGCGTTAGTCGGGTTGCGTGACGGTCGATAAGAGGGGGAGTGGTGGCAAGCTACGGCAGCAACATGCGATGCCGCGTGGGGGTGTTGTTGGCATTGAGCGGATGGGCGGGAACCCTGTGGGCTCAACAAGTCGCCGGCGGTGCCGTGGTTGCTTCTTCGGGACCGGTGGTGAAACGGTCAACGAAATGGGTGATCCCGCCGATCAAGGTGCGTGGCAGGCTTACCGAAATCTTGCGGGTGGACGATGGCAGCGACTTGAAACGCAAGGCCGGTGCCACGACCATCCTGACCATGGATGCCTCCAGCTATATATGGAGGCCGTGGTTTACCCAGGTGATCGGTTCAGTTTCGGCGAATTATAATCGTACAGTGACTAAGGAAAGCCCGTCGGCCACCGGCACGTTCCTGACCGGCAACATCACTTTTAACGTGTTTCCCATCAGTCGCTTCCCGGCCAGCATTTATGCCGGCGTGTCCGACAACCGGACGGAAAGCGGATTTGTCAGTGCGCAGGGCGGGAGCAAGTATTTGGGTTACGATCAATCGTACGCGCCACTCAGCGGTAGGGAGCGCTATCGGGGCGGGTTCAGGCGCACCATTTCGGAAAGTGAGGGGAAGAAATCGACTGCCACCAATATGAACGGCAATGCTTCCTTCCTGCTCAGCCGCACGCAAACTGCCGACTTGATCGTCGGACTGGATCAAACCAGCGAGGCGAGTTTCGTCCGTACCCAGGATAAAAAACTGGTGGCCAGCCATCAGTTTTCGGAACCGGACGAACTGATGCTGAATGTGCGATCCACGGGTACATTGTTGAGCAATAAAGCCGAGGCGGGCGCGGCCGCGCCGACGACATATAATGATTTCATGCAACTCAACAGTTATGGTAACTGGCTGCCCGATACCGAGAAGCCTTTGCGCCTGAACGGCAACGTGCTGGCAGCCAAGGCGCAGACACAAACTGGGCCCAAAAAATCGGCGTCATTGACACTGGCAGCGAGCGCAGCCGGCAATTATGAGCCGGATGAAAGAACGATCGTGAATGGCGGTTTTTCCTCTACTCGTACGCAGACGATAAATGGAAATACCTATGTGTCCAACCAGAACCTGAGTGCGAACCGGACACTGCGCTCCGACCTGGCTGCCACGGGCAGCATCGTGATGACGGAAACCACCACGCCTGGCAGGCAAACCATCACCTCCACCCAGACGGCAGGCCTGTCCTATAGCCCCCTGTCCAAGATGATCAGGCAGTTCAGGCATAGTTGGGGGGCGGGTTTTTCCGTAAGCAACCAGGCTTCCAACCAGTTGCCGCCCAAGCAAACCGCCATGCTCCGTGGCAGGCAGAATCTGCTACGGCAGATCCAGTTGAGTGAGACGTCAAGCATGGGGCTGACGCTTTCCCAGAGCGCCAACGTGGCCACGCGCAACCGTTCCGTCGGTCACAGTGCCAGCGTGTCATGGCGGAGAAGCAAGGCGGCCTTTACCAGTGATGTCACCGCCAGCGTCAGTGATACCCGTAATTATGGACAGGCCTTGTCTGGTGCCCAGATACTGAACGTGCAGGGCAATGCCAACGGGTTGTTGAGCCGTACTTCAACGTTGACCGGTTCGATGACCTACCAGGCGGGGCGGCGATTGTTCAGTCCTATCGACACGGGTATCGATGTCTATGCGAGCGGGTCGCTGACCTATACCCAGTCCAGGTTCATGAACGTGCCGCGTTTGTTTCTGAGCAGCGTGCTGAACGTGATGTGGAGCAGGCCGGGCGTGGTGGATATCAACAAGCCGCCAGGCGAGCCAGTTGGCAGCAAGAGCCTGATTTGGGAAAACGATCTCCGCTATGTCGTGGGCTTGCTGGAAACCGACATGAAAATACGCATTGCGAAGGTAGACAACAGATTCACCCAGACCTGGATATTGAGTTTGTCGCGACGTTTCTAATTGTGGTATTAGGTAGATGTTATTTATGGGGGGAGCTTAGATGAAGGTGGAAAAATATTTGCATATCGTATGCTTGGCCATGGCGGCGGCGATCGGCTATTTTGCCGTTTTGCCGGCGGCCCACGCGGAATACGGCGACGTGGTGATCAACAATTACGCGGACAAGCGCGGCATGCGTCCGGTGGTGTTTCCGCACTGGTTCCATCGCGTGCGTTTCCGCTGCAAGGTGTGCCATGCCGACTTGGGCTTCAAATTCAAGGCGGGCGGCAATGAAATCGACATGGCCAAGATCATCGACGGCAAGTTCTGCGGCGCTTGTCATAACGGCGAGATCGCCTGGTCGGTGGAAAACTGCAACATGTGCCATTCCGGTATACCGGGAACGCCCACACAGATTCATGAGAGCACCCAGCAGAAGCTGGTCGATCGCGTCAATGAATTGAACAAGGCGCGCCAATTGGAAGCCGGGAAGTAAGGGGGAATGATGAATAAACTGATTGCTACTTTGTTGCTGCTGGGAATTTCTGGTGCTGTTGTTGCTGCCGAGAAAACGGCAAAAGGTAGTACGGCCGATGCGCCGTCCGCAGGTATTTCGGCGCCGCCTTCTGCCACTCAGACCGGTGTTGGTCCGTTCAACCGCCTGCTGAAAAAACCGAAGCAACTGAATTTGCCGCCCATGGAAGATGGTATCCATGACCCTGCCAACGAGGGCACTGCCATGTTGCAGCCGCCTGCGGAGGTGCTTGCCGACTGGCAGCCGCGGCGCACTGCCGGCAATGGTGTGAACTGGGTGGAGGCGTTGCGCCAAGGCAAGATCAACCCGCGCTACGAGCGCACCGACCCCGACGCCGTGCCCATCGTGATGGACCTCAATATCCACCGGCCGGTACGTTCGGCGATGCCCGACGTGATCTTCCCGCACAAGCAACACACCGAATGGCTGGATTGCTCCAATTGCCACCCGGCGATTTTCATTCCGCAAAAGGGTGCCAACCAGATCAGCATGTCGGCGATCCTGCTTGGACAGAAGTGTGGTGTGTGCCATGGCAAGGTCGCGTTCCCGATCACTCTGACCGAATGCAAGCGCTGCCATTCCAAGGAGAAGGACACGCCTTATAAAGATCCGGTGCCGACCGCCGCAGCCGCCAAGACCACTGCCAGGCCATGAGGTATTGCTACGCTTTCCTGTTGTTGACGATGCTGGCGCAAGCGGCATGGGCGCAGGCGCCGGTCGACGCACGCCGACGCGCGCTCGAGCAGAAGCGCGACTTCGTCGTCAACATGGTGCAGCAGTCGGCGGGCGCGCAGCGCGTCGAGGCGAGCGACAACCAGGAAGCGAAGCAACTGTTGGCGGAAGCCAGGACCTCGCTGGCCAAGGGGCGGGTCGCCCTGGATGGCGGGGACATGAAGGCGGCGGACGACATGTTTGGCGATGCCTTGCGCAAGATGAGCAAGGCGGCGCGCCTGGTGCCGGACATGGCTGCGGAAGAGGATGAGAAGCGCGTACGCTTCAACAAGACCTTGCAGGAAATCGAGGGCTTCCAGGCGGCGTATGCAGGCAGCATGCAGCGGCTGGGGGCGGAGTCCAGCGCGGCGGCGCTCGGGCAGATAAGCGAATTCGTGACCAGGGCCAAGGGGCTGGCGGCAGATGGCAAGTGGGACGAAGCGAACGAGGTGATAGGCAGCGCCCATGGCATCATCATCAATGCCATGAGCAAGCTGATGGCCACCAAGACCATCACTTATGAAATGGTGTTTGATTCGCCCAAGGCCGAATTCGAGTATGAACTGAAGCGCAACCAGAGCTACGAGGAACTGGTGCCGATGGCGTTGGCGAATTTCCGTCCGCCGGACGAGGTGGTGAAGCGCGTCGAGGAGTTCCTCGGCAAGGGGCAGGAGCTGCGAACCACGGCGAAGAAACAGGCGGCCGCCGGGGATTATCAGGCCGCCCTGGAATCTTTGCAGACTTCCACCGGTTTCATGCAAACCGCTGTTGAACAGGCGGGTGCCATGATGCAGCAATAGCGACGGTACGGTATGGGGCGTTTGCATGCGTGGATAGGGATACTGGTGCTGGCAGCGTTGCCGTGGCTGGGTGCATGCAGCGAAAGGCAGCTGGCTCGCATCGCCTTCGACCGTGCGCCGCCGCCTTCCTTGCCGGATCCGCTCAGGGAAAAGCTGACCGAGCGCAAGCCGGTTGACGTTTCCCGGCAGTGGTTGCCGTTGAGCCGCGATGGTTTGCACGACCCCGCCAATCCATGGCTCAAATTCAAGCAGCAGCCTGTCGAAGCGCTGTCCCTGCTGCCCCCCGATCCCGGCGTGGGCAACCAGGTGCTGTGGGTGGATGCGATAGAGGATGGTTACATCAACCCGCGCACCAGCTTCACCGAACAGGATCCGGATGGCATGCTGGTGATGGACATGGATATCATGCGCGTCAATACTTCCATCATGCCCATGGTAAAGTTCCCGCACCGGGCGCATACCATCTGGCTGGATTGTGACAACTGCCACCGCAACAACATTATTTTCAAGCCGCAACGCTATGGGACCAAGATCAACATGTTCATGGTGCTGAACGGCGAAAAATGCGGCCAGTGCCATGGCGCCGTGTCTTTTCCGGTGACGGAATGTTATCGCTGCCATAGCGTGAAACGGACCGGTATCATACGATGAACGATGCCAAGTCTTTACTGCGTTGGGGTTGGCTGTTTGGCTGCTGGTTTGCCGTGATGCCCGCCCAGGCGGAATATGGTGACGTGATTTTGAACAAGTATGCCGAATTGCGCGGCATGCGTCCGGTCATCTTTCCGCACTGGTTCCACCGTATCCGCTTCCGTTGCAAGGTTTGCCATAACGGCAAGGAAGACGGTTACGGGTTCATCATGCGTGCCGGCTCCAATGACATCAACATGGCGAAAATCGTCGATGGCAGGTATTGCGGCTTGTGCCATAACGGCGAGATTGCCTGGAGCCCGGAGAATTGCGACATTTGCCACTCCGGGTTGCCCGGTTTGCAGCCGGGCATACAGCGGGGACATGAAACCAAGGGGCCGGCTAAGTGAAGAGAGTGCATAATTTTTGCTTGAAGATGAGGGTGCTGCTGCTGGGGACGTTGCTGGCAAGTACCCTGTGGGGGTGTGCGCACACACCCGGGGAAATGCGGATCGGCCCGGTGACTGACGCCCAGGGGCAATTCATCGTCTGGCCGCCTGTGCCCGAGGTGCCACGCTACATGTATGTGGGCGATCTTATAGGGGAGAACAATTTCCACCATCCGGGCGAAACCGCCAGCCGCAGCGCCAGCGGTTTCTGGAACTGGCTGGTCGGGACGGCGGACGATGTGACACCCCTGGGGTTGCAACGCCCACAAAGCGGCACGGTAGACGAAGAAGGACGGATTTACGTCACTGATTCAAGCCGCCATGGGGTGTATGTATTTGATAACGTGCGCGGTGAACTTTTATTGTGGAATGTTGCCGAACCGCAGGTCAAATTTTCCTCCCCTGCGGGCATCGTGCTGGATGAAGCAGGCGGGGCATGGGTGGCCGATGCCGAACTGGGGCTGGTGGCGCATTTGAACAAGGACGGCGCACCGCTCGCCAGCATAGGCAAGGGGCAGTTGAAACGGCCCACCGGCCTGGCGCGCGATCCGGTCAACAAGTGGCTTTACGTGGCCGACACCAACGCGCATGACGTCAAGGTGTTCGACGAGGCGGGCAGGCTGATCAAGACCATAGGCAGCCACGGCGAGGGCGAGGGTAAGTTCAACCATCCCACCCACCTGGCTTTTTCGCATGGCAACTTGTATGTGACCGACACGATGAACAACCGCATCCAGATATTTGATGCCGAGGGGCGTTTGCTGCGGAAATTCGGTGAGCGCGGCCTGTTTGTCGGCAATCTGGTGCGCCCTAAAGGGATCGGCGTTGACGACGAAGGCAACATTTACGTGGTGGAATCCTATTACGACCACCTGCTGGTATTCAGCAAGAACGGGACGCTGCTGCTTGCCATCGGCGGCACCGGCAAGGAAGCCGGGCATTTTTACCTGCCTGCGGGCGTGTGGGTTGACCGCTTCAACCGGGTGTTCGTGGCGGATATGTTCAATGGCCGGGTGGCCGTGTTTCAGTTCCTCGGGGGTTCCTGATGTCCGAACCTAAGTTTTTCAGCTTGGCCCTGGTCGGTGCCGTGGCCGGAGTGGTGTGGGTGAGCGCCATCCAGGCGGCCAAGGTGTCCGACATACGCAATACCCCCCACAATCTGTCCGTGAGCGGCCCGGGGCCGGTAAGAGCGGTGAATGAAACGGAAGTATGCGTGTTCTGCCATACCCCGCACGGCGCCAATACCAGCATGGCGGCGCCCTTGTGGAACCGTAAATTATCTACCGCGACCTACACTCCCTACACCTCGACCTCGCTCGATGCCGAAAGCATCCAGGGCGCGCTGAGCCAGCCGGGCGGCAGTTCCAAGTTGTGCCTGTCCTGTCATGACGGCACCCTGGCGATAGGCAACGTCAACGTGCTGGGGCGGCAATTGAACTGGACCATCAGCATGAGCGGCACTGGCCTCAGCGGCGAGATGCCGGCCGGCGACGGCATCGATACCGGTTTCACGCGCAACCTGGGCATAGACCTGCGCAACGACCACCCGATTTCACTGACCTTTGATTCCACCGTGGCGGCGGCGGATGGTGAATTGCGGCCGATTGACCCGGGCACGCAGAAATGGCCGGCCAGCGGCAGCGTGATCGGGGTGCGTTCTTCCGGCTACAAGCCCCTGGTGCCGCTGGAGGCGACCGCTGCGGATGGCAAGGGCCAGATCCAATGCGCGAGCTGCCATGACCCGCATTTGCGCGAAACCGACCCGACCAAGGGTAACCAGAAATTCTTGCGCGTGCAGCGCTTCCAGGAAGTCACGCCCACCAGCACCTATGATGCGACCGGCGACATCATTTGCCTGTCGTGCCACGACAAAAACATCGGCGGCGGCGTCTGGGCCTATTCCGCGCATGGCAACCCGCAGGTGGCGAATGAAGCTTACACGACCACCGCGGCGGCACAGCGCGAATTCCCGGATGCGCTGCCGGTGTGGAAGGCATCGTGCCTGAACTGCCACGATACGCATACTGTGCAGGGCGCGCGCCGCCTGCTGCGCGAAGGCACCGACAGTCTGTCTACCCCGAAAGGAGCGGGCAACCCCGCGATCGAGGAAACGTGTTACCAGTGTCACACCAACCTGGCCGAAAGCGCCATCACCGATGGCACCAATCCGGTGATCTCGGCGAACCAGGCGCCCGACATCAAGATCGATTTCACCTCGCCGGCCAACAAGCGCATGCCGATCACCAACATGGAGCAGGGAGTGGCGGAGGAAGTGCACAACATAGGCTTCAACGGCATCGACAATTATATCGACTGCACCGTTCTCACCAACACGCAATGCGGCAAGGATTTTGTCGAGCCGCGCGACCGGCTGGGCTACAACAACCTCGCGAACCGGCACGCCGAATGCAGCGACTGCCACAATCCGCACCGCGTGGTGAAATTCCGTTCCTTTGTCGGCAACAGCGGCGACATCACCGGTGCCGCCGATGCGGCGGGCACGCACAACCATGCCACGGGGCATACCAATATCGCGTCCGGCGTGCTGCGCGGCATGTGGGGCGTGGAACCGGTTTACGGTTCGGCGTCGTTCCAGGACATGCCGACCAGCTACTTGGTGAAGCGCGGCGATCCGGGCCTGAGCGGCAACACCCTGGTGAGCGCGAGCTACGTTACGCGCGAATACCAGATCTGCCTGAAATGCCATTCCGACTATGGCTATTACGACAACAACCTGTATCCGGCCGGCAGCCGGCCTTATCTCAGCTTCACCGGGCCGGGAACTTTGTCCGGTGTCAACGGCCTGACGCAATACACCAACCAGGCCAAGGAATTCCAGGCGCCGCTGACGCACAAAGGCGAGATGACGAATTCCGATTCAGGGGCGGGCGCGAGCTACACCACCAACAACCACCGTTCCTGGCACCCGGTGATGGACAATACCGGTCGCACCTCTGCGATGAACGGCCTGATGGTGCCCTGGAACGGTGTTGCCGACGTCGGCACGCAAACCATGTATTGCTCTGATTGCCATGGCTCGACCACCTTGCCGGACACCGTCGAACCGATAGGCGGCGAGGACGGCAACGCTTGGGGGCCGCACGGCTCGTCGAACGACTTCATCCTCAAGGGGCAGTGGAACCAGGGTGTCGGCGCGGGCACGCCGGACGCGCTGTGCTTCCGCTGTCACGAATATGATCAATATGCCAATCCGTCGCCGGCTGTGGTAAAGCAAAGCGGCTTTGCATGTGATCTGGGTGATATTCCTTGCAGTACCCCAAAGGCGGAGGATTCGCGCAACATACGCCAGGTAAACCTGCACGTGTACGAGGCACAACGAACCCAGGCCCTGGGCGGTGGCGGCAACTATCGCTGCAGCAAGTGCCACGTTGCCGTGCCGCACGGCTGGAAAAACAAGGGGCTGTTGGTCAACCTCAATGACGTCGGTCCCGAAGCAGGACTGGCTGCCGGTACCGCGGTGGCCATCCAGCCGTACAGCCAGGAGCCGTACTACATGGGCGCATGGCTCAAGGTCACGACTTTCCAGTCGAGCGGGAAATGGACCACGGCGAGCTGCGGTGCGCTGGCTGACATGACCGCGTGCGGTAACGCGCCTTAGCATCCGTCGCTCTGCTAGTGCGCAAACTGGCTTCAACCCGCCTGACCCTGCTGGGCATGGCGCTGTTCGGCGCCGCGGTGCTGCTCACTTATCGTGACCAGGAAGCCTCGCCATGGTGGATGGCAGTGCCGCTGGCCTTGCTGGCGGCCAACCTGTTTGCCGCGGTTGCCACCGATCCGCGCATCAATCGCAGGGGCGGGCTGCTGGTCTTTCACCTGGCCTTGCTGGCACTGATTCTCCTTGCCGGCGTGGGTAGATTGACCCACTTCAGCGGCCGCGTGGAAATTACCGAAGGCAGTCTGTTCCAGCCGGTCGGCGTGGAAACGCTGCGCAAGGGGGCCTGGCATCCCGATCGCTTCGATCAAGTGAAATTCGCGCAGGGACCGTTTACCGTACAGTACCAACCTGGATTGAAGCGTGCCCATACGCGCAGCCAAGTGTTCATCCTCGATGGGGCCGGGGGGCAGACTCCGATGGTCGTGGGCGACCAGATGGCGCTGGTGCTGGCAGGCTATCGTTTCTACACCACGTCGAACAAGGGCTTCGCGCCACTGCTCACCTGGATGCCCGATGCGGGCGTGCCGGTCAGCGGTGCCATCCACATGCCGTCCTACCCATTTCTTGAATGGAACCAGTTTACCGATTGGGCCACGCCGGACGGCGAGAAGGTGCAGTTGCACCTCGATGTCGAACGGCCCTCCGACAACGAAGCGGCATGGACGCTGGATCCCAAAAATATCCCGGCAACCCTCGTGGTGAAGTCCGCCGGTGGCAATGCCGTGTTGCATCCCGGCGAAACGGTGCGCTTGGCGCACGGGGTGTTGCGCTTCGACGAACTGCGTGGCTGGATGGGCTACCAGATTTTCTTTGATCCCACCCTGCCCTGGCTGTTCTGGATCGCGCTGGTGGGCGTGGCCGGGCTCGCGCATCATGCCTGGCGCAAATTTGCGCGCGAGCGGGGCTGACATGTCGATGTTCGCCGAACTTCCCTGGATATGGCTGGGTGTTGCCGCTTACGCGGCAGCCACCCTGCTGGCGGTTTTTGGTGCGGCGCGCGGCCAGCGCCGCGAGCGTACGGTGGCAGCCTTGCTGCTGGTTGGTGTGACCCTATTCGCGGTGGCGATCGGGGTGCGCTGGGAACGCGTCGGGCACGGCCCCTTCATTTCCATGTTCGAGATACTGGCCAGTAACCTGTTCAGCCTGGGGCTGGTGTTCGGGGTTGCATACTGGCGCCTGCCGGTGGTGCGTCCCAGTGCGGTGGTGGTATTGCCGGTGCTGTTGTTGCTGGGTGCGTGGATCGTCGCGGTCAAACCCGTGGATAGTTTTTTGCCGCCCAGTTTTGAAACGCCGGTGCTATGGTTCCACCTCGTGCTAGGCAAGCTGTTCCTGGGAACGTGTCTGGTCGGGGTGGGAGTAGGTGGGGTGATCCTGCTGCGGCGCACGCGTTGCGCTGCTTGGTTTGCCGGTATGCCCGATGACGGTACGCTGGATATGCTTGCCTGGCGTGTCATGCTGGTATCGCTGATTTTCGAGAGCTTGATGCTGGTCGCGGGTGCAGTATGGGCGCAGGACGCATGGGGACGGTATTGGGCGTGGGATCCGCTGGAAACCTGGGCATTCATGACCTGGCTGACCCTGGCGTTTTCCATGCACGCGCGCATCGGTTACCGCATTCCGCCGTGGGGAGGAGCCTTGATGATATGGCTGGTTTTTGTTCTGGCATTCTTGACCTTTCTCGGCGTGCCTTTTCTCAGTGCCGCGCCGCATAAGGGGGTGGTGTGATGCAGCGTGAAAAAAACACCGCTGTAACGGAGCAGCGGCTGCGGCGCGCGATGGGGTTGACGCTGTTGATCGTGGTGGTGATCGGGGCGTCGATAGGTGTGCTGCCGGAGCATGCGCGGCGCACAGCCCAGCGCGTCGACCCGCGGCGCGATCCGGCAGCGCATGCCGATCTGGCGCGCCGGGTGGAAATCGAGCAGCGCTTCCAGCAGGGCGTGATGATGCTGCATGCGCGCCAGTACGATCATGCGGTGACCGCCCTGCATCGCGTGTTGGAACTTGATCCGCAATTGACCGAGGCCCACGTCAACATGGGTTATGCACTGCTGGGGTTGGAGCGCTTCGAGGCTGCGCGCAGTTTCTTCGAAAGTGCCACCGCGCTGCGCCCGATGCAGGCGAACGCCTATTACGGCATGGCGCTGGCTTATGAGGGATTGCACGACCGGGTGGCGGCAATCGGCGCGATGCGCACGTATGTGCACCTGGCCCGGGCGGATGATCCTTTTGTGGCGAAGGCCAAGACCTTGCTACTGGAATGGGAACGAGGCGGCAAGGGGAGCGTGGGCAACGCAAACCCGAATTGAGAAAGCTTCCCGAGAACGGGAATGGGCGCGTCCAAATGAGCCACATCGGCCGGCGGCTTCGTATATAATCAACCCTTTTGATTTGGGGCAGGAATGCTGGAAGCAGTCTCGCTGGCGTGCAGGCGCGGCGATCGGGAATTGTTCAGGGACGTGAGTTTTTCCTTGCAGCCGGGTGAATTGCTGCACGTGCACGGCCCCAACGGTAGCGGCAAGACCAGTTTGTTGCGTATGTTGTGCGGGCTGATGGCGCCTGCTGCCGGCGAGGTGCGCTGGCGCGGCGAGAACATCCGTACGCTACGCGAGGATTACAACCGTGAACTGTCTTATTTCGGTCACCACAACGCGATCAAGGACGAAATGAACGCGCTGGAAAACCTGCGCGTGGCGACCGGCCTGGCCAGTCAGCACGTGAGCGACCAGGAGGTGGTGACGGCGCTCAAGCAGTTGGGGCTGGCGGGCAGGGAACTGCTGCCTACCAAGGTGCTGTCGCAGGGGCAGCGCCGGCGCGTGGCGCTAGCGCGCCTGCTGCTGTGCGGCGCTACGCTGTGGATACTGGATGAACCGCTTACCGCGCTGGACAAGGCTGCGGTGGCGTTGATGCAGGCGCTGATGAGCGAGCACCTGCACAACGGCGGCATGATCATCTACACCACGCACCAGGATATGGACATAAAAGCGCCGTCGGCCAAGCGCCTGGAGTTGGGTGCATGAGCACGCACATTCCGACGACGCTGCGCTGGGTGATCGCGCGCGACCTGACGTTGGCGATGCGGCGTCGCTCTGATGTGCTCACCACGTTGTTCTTTTTCATCATCGTGGTGAGCCTGTTCCCGCTCGGCGTGGGGCCGGAGATGAACATGCTGCGCACCATGGCGCCGGGCGTGGTGTGGGTGGCGGCGCTGCTGGCATCGATGCTTTCGCTGGGGCGCATGTTTTCCAACGACTACCTGGATGGTACGCTGGAACAGATGTTGCTCGCACCACAGCCGTTGGCGGTGCTGGTGGTGGGCAAGGTGATTGCGCACTGGCTGGTATCAGGCGTGCCGCTGGTGCTGATGGCGCCGGTGCTGGGTATCCAGTTCGACCTGTCGGGAGAATCCCTGATAGTGCTGGTGCTGACCCTGCTGCTGGGCACGCCGGTGCTGAGCGTGATCGGTGCGATCGGCGCGGCGTTGACCTTGGGGCTGCGCGGCGGCGGCGTGTTGGTGTCGCTCCTGGTGCTGCCGCTGTATATTCCGGTGCTGATATTCGGGGCGGGCGCGGTGGGCGCGGTCGCTTCCGGCCTGGGCGCTGAAGGGCACCTGTCGCTGCTGGCGGCGATGTGCGCGGCATCCCTGTTTTTCGCGCCGGTGGCTGCCGCCGCCGCGCTTCGGATTTCGATGGAATAAAGGTAAAATGGCGCACTATGGGTATTAACTGGTTCAAGTTTTCCTCCCCGGCGAGCTTTTATGGCCTCGCCGGCAAGATGATCCCCTGGTTTTACGCGCTGGCCGCAGTGCTGTTCGCGGCTGGCTTGTACATCAGCTTTTTCGTGGCCCCCACCGACGCAGTGCAGGGTGAGGCTTACCGCATCATTTTCATCCATGTGCCGGCCGCGTGGATGTCGATGTTCATTTACGTGGTGATGGCATTCTGGGCGGGCCTCGGCTTGGCATTCAACACGCGCCTGTCGTCGATGATGGCCACCGCGCTGGCGCCGACCGGGGCGATGTTCACCTTCATTGCGCTGTGGACCGGCTCGCTGTGGGGCAAACCAATGTGGGGCACCTGGTGGGTGTGGGATGCGCGCCTGACCTCGGAACTAATCCTGCTGTTCCTTTACATTGGCTTCATTTCACTGCAATCCGCCATCGACGACCCGCGTCGTGCCGACCGCGCCGGTGCGGTGCTGGCCTTGGTGGGCGTGGTTAATGTGCCCATCATTTATTTTTCGGTGAAGTGGTGGAACACCTTGCACCAGGGTTCTTCGATCAAGATGACCGGCAGTACGATGGTCAAGGAGATGCTGATCGGCATGCTGATCATGGCGTTGGCATGCTGGATGTATGCGATCGGCGCGGCGCTGTCACGGGTGCGCCTGATCATCCTGCAGCGCGAGCGTCACACCGGTTGGGTGACCGAATTGCTGGCGAGAGGTGGCAAATGAACTGGGCGAGCTGGGCGGATTTCTGGGATATGGGAGGACGTGCTTTTTACGTTTGGGGTTCCTACGGCCTGGCGCTGTTGCTGATGGTCGGGGAACTGGTGATTTTGAGCAAAAGCCGGCGAACTTTGCTGCAACGCCTGAGTCTGATGCAAAACGTGGCAGCGGAGGAAGAGACTGATGAAACCAAGGCATAAAAAGATATTTTTTATCACCGCCGGTGTGGCGGTGCTGGGTGTGGCGTCGTATTTCGTGCTGCGCGCCCTCGATAGCAACATTGCGCTGTTCATCAGCCCAAGCCAAGTGGCGAAAGGGGAAATCCCCCAAGGCGGTAAGGCCTTCCGTCTCGGCGGTTTGGTCGAGGAGGGTAGCGTGCAGCGCGTCGGCGACGGCCTGACCGTGCGTTTCATAGTCACCGACACCGCGCAGAAAATCCCGGTGGAATACAAGGGCATTCTTCCCGACCTGTTCAAGGAAGGCAAGGGCATCGTGGCGCAGGGGCGCGTGGGTCAAGATGGCGTGTTTCGTGCCGATGAAGTGCTGGCCAAGCACGATGAGAATTACATGCCGCCCGAGGCCGCCGAAGCGCTGAAAAAAGCGCAGACCAAGGAACAAGCTGTCGAGAGCATCATCGTCAATCGTTAATCATTCCCGCAGGGGTTCATCATGGTTCCAGAGTTAGGACATTTCGCGCTGATCATCGCGCTCACGCTGGCGTTGGTGCAGGGTATCCTGCCGATAGCCGGTGCCGCACGTGGCAACGCTGCCTGGATGGCGGTGGCGCGCCCCGCAGCGCAGGGGCTGTTCGTGTTCGTCAGCATCGCATTCGGCTGCCTCGCCTATGCTTTCCTGAACAACGATTTTTCGGTGCTCTACGTTGCCACCAATTCCAATTCGCACCTGCCTACCATCTACCGCTTCTCGGCGGTGTGGGGCGGCCATGAGGGGTCGCTGCTGCTGTGGGTCGAGATGCTGGTGATCTGGATGCTGGCGGTGACCTTGTTCAGCCGCCACCTGCCGCAGGAAATGGTGGCGCGCGTGCTGGGTATCATGGGCTTGATCAGCGTCGGCTTCCTGCTGTTCATGCTGACCACTTCCAACCCCTTCGAGCGCCTCATCCCGGCGGCAGTGGATGGCCGCGACCTCAATCCGCTGTTGCAGGATCCGGGTTTGGCGATCCATCCGCCCATGCTGTACATGGGTTACGTCGGTTTCTCGGTGGCCTTTGCCTTTGCCTTGTCGGCGCTACTGTCGGGCCAGCTCGACGCGGCGTGGTCGCGCTGGTCGCGCCCGTGGACCACGACGGCGTGGATATTTCTCACCACCGGCATCATGCTGGGTTCCTGGTGGGCGTATTACGAATTGGGCTGGGGCGGCTGGTGGTTCTGGGACCCGGTGGAAAACGCTTCCTTCATGCCCTGGCTGGTTGGCACCGCGCTGATCCATTCGCTGGCGGTGACGGAAAAGCGTGGCAGCTTCAAGAGTTGGACCGTGCTCTTGGCGATCGCGGCATTTTCCCTCTCGCTGTTGGGCACCTTCTTGGTGCGCTCCGGCGTGCTGACCTCGGTGCACGCTTTTGCCACCGACCCACGGCGCGGCATCTTCATTCTTGTCTTCCTCGCGGCCGTCATCGGTGGTTCGCTGTTGCTGTTCGCTTGGCGCGCGCCCAAGGTCGGCCTCGGCGGCAAGTTCGACATGATTTCGCGTGAATCCATGCTGCTCACCAACAATGTGCTGCTTGCCGTTGCGGCGGCCTCGGTGCTGCTGGGCACGATTTATCCGCTGCTGGTTGACGCGCTCGGTCAGGGCAAACTGTCCGTCGGCCCGCCCTATTTCAACGCAGTGTTCGTGCCGCTGATGGCGCCGGCATTGTTCCTGATGGGAGCCGGCCCGATCGCGCGCTGGAAGCAGGCCAGCCTGCCCGACATCGCCGTGCGCCTGCGCTGGGCTTTTGGCGTGGCGGTGGTGGCATCGGTGGCGGTGCCGCTGCTGGCCGGGCGCTGGTCGGCGTTGCTTAATCTCGGGTACTTCCTCGCGTTCTGGATCTTTGCCACTGCCGTGGAAAACCTGCGCAGCCGTTTGCAGGCGACCACCAGTGCCGCCACGCTGACGGGCAAGCTCGGCAAGCAGTCGCGTAGTTATTACGGCATGCTGCTCGCCCACGTGGGGGTGGCGGTGTTCGTGATCGGCGTGACCTCGGTGAAGGGTTACGAGACCGAGAAGGACGTGCGCATGGAAGCCGGCGATACCGTGGCGATAGGCGACTACACCTTCCGCTTCGACGGCGTGGAACTGGTGCGCGGGCCGAATTACGATGCGGCGCAGGGCACCTTCTCGATACTCGACAAGAATGGTCAGGTCACCGGCGTGCTCAAGCCGGAGAAGCGTTCCTACCGCACTTCGCGCATGCCGATGACGGAAGCGGCGATAGACCGTACCCTGACGCGCGACCTGTACGTTTCCATGGGTGAGCCGCTCGATGAAAATTCCACGGTATGGGCGGTACGGGTTTACCAGAAGCCGTTCGTGGCCTGGATCTGGCTGGGCTGCATCCTGATGGGTCTGGGTGGCGTGCTGGCGATCAGCGACCGGCGCTATCGTATCCGCATGAAGCGCAGCGAAGAAGGTAGAACCGAGAGCGTCGCAGCACCCAAGCTGGCAACGGAGACGCGCTGATGAACCGCTTCCTGATACCGCTGGGCATCTTCATCGTCCTGGTGATTTTCCTCGGCATCGGACTTACGCTCAATCCGCGCGAAGTGCCGTCGCCGCTGATCGACAAACCGGCGCCGGAGTTCCAGTTGACGCGCCTCGACGATCCCGACCAGATGCTGGGGCGCAAGGACATGCTGGGCAAGGTGTGGCTGCTCAACGTGTGGGCGTCCTGGTGCGTGTCCTGCCGCGAGGAGCATCCGCACCTGGTGGAACTGGCACAGCGCAACATCGTGCCGATCTACGGGCTGGACTACAAGGACAAGCGCGACGACGCGCTGGCCTGGCTCAACGAGTTCGGCAATCCCTATACCGCGAGCATCATGGACGTGGACGGCAAGATCGGCATCGAGTACGGCGTGTATGGCGTGCCGGAAACATTCGTCATCGACAAGCAAGGCATTATCCGTTACAAGCAGATCGGCCCGGTCACGCCCGAGGCGCTGGAAACCAAGATACTGCCGCTGGTAAAGGAGTTGCAGCAAGGATGAAAAAGCTAATGTTGCTGGCGCTGGCGCTATGGTTCGGCGTGGGGATTGCACAGGCCAAGGAGGCCGCGGAACTGGCCGAGGATCCGGTGATCGAAAAACGCCTGATGATCTTGTCCGAGGAACTGCGTTGCCTGGTCTGCCAGAACGAAACCCTGGCCGCGTCGCGCGCCGACCTGGCGGAAGATTTGCGCCGCGAGATCCGCCAGAAAATGCGCGAAGGATTGAGCGACAAGGAAATCGTCGATTACCTGGTCGAGCGCTACGGTGATTTCGTGCTCTATAACCCTGCAGTGAAGCCGAAGACGGCGATGTTGTGGTTCGGCCCGTTTGTACTGATGGCGGGTGGCGTGTTGTTTCTCATCTATTACCTCAAGCGGCGGCGCACCCGAATTGTCGAGCAACCCCTGTCGGAAGAAGAACACCGCAAGGCGTCGGCATTACTGAACGAAGGTGAAAACAAGTGATTAAGTTTTGGTTGATGGCCGGCGTTTTGCTGGCCGTGGCGTTGTTGTTCGTGTTGCCGCCGCTGCTGCGTTCCCGCGTGAAGCGGGAGAGGGTTGACCGCAAGGCGAGCAATGTATCCATCTATCAGGATCAGCTTGCCGAGCTGGAGGCCGACCTGAAAACCGGCGGTATCAGCGCCGAGCAGTATGCGCTGAGCAAGGCCGAAATCGAGCGCCGTCTGCTCGAGGACGTTACCACGGATTCCACGGATGCCGTGCATTCCGCCAGCGGGCGTGTTGCCGCGGCGGTTGTCGGCATTGCCATCCCGGTGATCGCGGTGCTGATGTATCGTGCCCTGGGCGAGCCGGAAGGCATCAATCCGCCGCCGCCCCCGCCGCCGCAGCATGCCGGGCAGGGTGGGCCGATGACGCCAGAGCGCATCATGGAGATGGTGGACAATCTCGCCATGCGCTTGGAGCAGAACCCCAACGACGGCCAGGGCTGGGCCATGCTGGGGCGTTCCTATGTGGCGCTGCAGCGCTACACCGAAGCGGTGGCGGCGTTTGAAAAAGCGAGCAACCTGATCACCGACGATGCCCAGATGCTCACCGATTACGCCGACGTGCTGGCCCTGGTGAGCGGCAAAAAATTCGACGGCAAGCCGATGGCGCTGATCGAGAAAGCGCTGCAAATCGATCCCAACAACATCAAGGGTCTCGCCCTGGCGGGTTCTGCGGCGTACCAGAGCAGGGATTACCGGCAGGCCATCGTCTATTGGGAAAAACTGCTGCAAATCCTGCCACCGCAAATGCCGCTGGCGCAGCGCATCAACAACTTTATCGCCGATGCGCGCGCCATGGTCGAAGGCAGAACGCCGCCGTCACAAATGGCGGCTGCACAACAAGCTGCGCAACAAGCTGCGCAAGACGGCCAGGCGGCTTCCGGCGGCGCGCAGGTGTCCGGCACGGTGACGCTGAGCCCGGCTCTAGCCGGCAAGGTGGCGCCGGGGGATACCTTGTTCGTGTTCGCCAAGGCGCCTTCCGGCCCGCCCATGCCGCTGGCGGTGATGCGCGCTCAGGCCAAGGATTTGCCGCTGAAATTCGCGTTGAATGACGGCATGGCGATGGCCCCGATGATGCGCCTGTCGCGCTTCCCGGAAGTGATGATCAGCGCTAAGATTTCCAAGTCCGGCAGCGCCACCCCGCAAAGCGGCGACCTCGTCGGCTCGACGCCGGGGCCGGTCAAGGTGGGCGCGAGTGGTGTCCAGTTGACGATAGACAAAGTAACGCCATAGGCTTGCCGCACTCCAAAAAACGGGAACTTCGGTTCCCGTTTTTTATTTTTGGCGGAATGCCGTGCCATGGGCTGTTTCTAATTCTTTGAAATTACTCACCTTGCCGGGCGCCGTGCCGTGCTCTATTGCCTGGCATTCTAATTGCTGAACTCATCTGTTTGTGAAAGGGCTGCCTGGAACGCCAGGGAATACATGAACGATAGGACTGGTGACATACCGGCGTTTAACGTGACTCTCGTGGGGCGCATCGCTTACTGGCTTGCCATGATCGTGGCGATGTTCGCGTTGACGGCGTTGGTGGTTTTCCTCGAACGCGACCGCCTGGTTTTCGGCGTGGCGCTGGAGAGCCTTTATTCATTCCAGCTTGCCATTTATTCCGACCTGCTGCTGTTGGCCGCCACAGCGGTGTACGTTGCGCACTGGTGGTTCACCAGCAAAACCGTGGGGCGCTGGGCGACCGCCCTCGCCACCACCGGCACCGCAGGCATCGTCGCCAGCGTGCTGGCGCGCTGGTTCGAAATGCAGCGCGCCTGGCATGTCGGGCACATGCCGCTGTCGGATTTGTATGAAGTGACCTGTTTGTTCACGGCAGTCACCATGGCGATTTACCTGGCCATGGAATCCTTTTACCGCAACCGCTCCGCCGGTGCGTTCGTCATGCCCATCGTCAGCGCTGCGGTGCTGCTCAACATCTGGCTGCTTGCCAATGGACAGGCCAGCCCCAACCACATGCCCGCCGACCTGGATACCCTCTGGCTGCACGCGCATGTACTGGCCAACGTGATCGGCTACGGTGCCTTCACCGTGGCGGCGGGGATGGGGGCGTTCTACCTGCGCCTGTATGGTAGGGAGGCGCGCATGGAAGTCGATTATTCCACCACCATACGCATGTCGCCGCGTCTCGATCTCCTGGAAAACCTGATGGTGAATGCCATGGTGATCGGCTATTTCGTGTTTGTGGCTGCCACCTTGCTGGGGTCGATCTGGGCGGGGCGCGTCTGGGGCAGCTACTGGTCGTGGGAACCGAAGGAAGTATGGGCGCTGCTGGTGCTGGTCGTTTATTCCCTGTACTTCTATTTTCGCGGCGCGCACGGTCATCAAGGTGTACGTAGCGCCCGCTGGGCGGTTGCCGGATTCGTCGTGACCCTTTCCGTTTTCATCATCATCAGCCTCTTCTTCCCCGGGCAGCATGCGTTTGCCCGGATGCATTAGCCGCACATCAGTTGCAAATCAGCGCCTGAGCAGCGCTTTTAGTTCCTTCCACACATTGTCGAGTGCCAGCTGCTGCGCATCTGCATTGGGGTGCAGCCCGTCGGGCTGAAAAAATTCGGCCTGATCGGCAAATCCCGCGAAGAGGAACGGCACCAGCGCCACGCGCTGGCTGCGCGCGATCCGCGCGTACATGGTTTCGAATTCCTGCACATAAGCCGGGCCGTAGTTGGGCGGTAGGCGCATGCCCACCAGCAATGCGCGTGCGCCGCTACGCCGGATACTGGCTATCATGGTAATGAGGTTGGCGCGGGTGGCGGCGAGCGGCTGACCGCGCAGGCCGTCGTTGGCGCCGAGTTCGAGGATCACGATGCGCGGCCGGTGCGCACGCAACGCGGCATCCAGGCGGGTCAAACCGCCGCTGGTGGTTTCGCCGCTGATGCTGGCGTTGACTACCGTATAATCGTAACCTTCCTTGGCGAGGCGCTGCTGCAACAGCGCCACCCAGCCCTCTTCGCGCGGAAGCCCGTAGGCGGCGGCAAGGCTGTCGCCGAATACCAGCAGCACCGGCGCGGCATGCGCCCAGGCGGGCAGCAGCAAGACGATCAGCAACAAGAGGCGACGCATGATCCCGAGAAAGTTATTGCACCGCAAAGTACGCGAAGGACACAAAAGACGCAACGGAATTCAATTCATACCCCGCGCTCTTCGAGCGTGGTTTCCTTGGCGTACCTTGCGGTGAAAAACCCTTTACGATGATAAACCGCCCCATTGTGCAGGCGATCGCGCTGTCCAAGCAAGTGCAAAGCGGCACGGGCCGGCTGGTGATTTTGCACGAAGTGGAATTCGCCGTGGCGCCGGGCGAGGCGGTCGCCATTCTCGGCGCGTCCGGCTCCGGCAAGTCCACGCTGCTCGGACTGCTCGCCGGGCTCGACGTGCCCAGTTCCGGGCGCGTGCTGGTCAATGGCACCGACCTGTTCGCGCTCGATGAAGACGGACGCGCGCGCTTGCGCGCGCAACGGCTGGGCTTCGTGTTCCAGTCGTTCCACCTGCTGCCGGCGCTCACCGCGCTGGAAAACGTCATGCTGCCGCTGGAGCTTTGCGGGCGGGCCGATGCACGCGGGCTTGCCAGAGCGGCACTGGCGCGCGTGGGGTTGGGCGAGCGTTTGTCCCACTATCCGCGCCAGCTTTCCGGCGGCGAGCAGCAGCGCGTCGCCATTGCGCGCGCGCTGGTCGCCCAACCCAAATTGCTGCTGGCGGACGAGCCCACCGGCAATCTCGATGCCACCACCGGCGCCGAGATCATCGACCTCCTCATCGGCCTCAACGCCGAGCTCGGCACCACGCTGTTGCTGGTGACCCACGACGAAGCACTGGCGGCGCGTTGCGGGCGGCGGCTGCATTTGCATGCCGGCCGGCTCAGCGCATGAGTGGAAAACCTATTGAACCGCGGAGGACGCAGGGGAATGCAAATGGCCAGTGAAATAGACATGGGCACTTGCCAGATGGATCAATTGGGTTCGCTTATGTTCTGGTGTTCCTCCGCGTCCTCTGCGGTGGGAATTTGAGGTGAACACATTCAAGCTTGCCTGGTACATGCTGTTGCGCGATGTGCGCGCCGGCGAAATGCTGCTGCTTGCCGCCGCGCTTATCGTTGCGGTGGCGAGCGTCACTAGCGTCGGCTTTTTCACCGACCGCACGCGCCTGGCGCTCACGCTGCAAGCCAGCCAGTTGCTCGGCGCCGATCTTGTCGTCGCTGCCGATCATGAGGTGCCGCCTGCGTACATCGAACAAGCGCAGCGGATGGGGTTGGAGACTGCGCACAGCGCCAAATTTCCCAGCATGGTGCTGAGCAACGGCGCCAACCTGCTTGCCGAAGTGAAAGCGGCAAGCAACGAATACCCGCTGCGTGGTGAACTGCGCATTGCCGACAGCCTGAGCGGTCAGGATCACGCGGCGCGTGCGATGCCGCAGCGCGGCACGCTGTGGGCGGACGAGCGCCTGCTGCGCCGCTTGAATCTCGATGTGGGCCAGACCTTGAGCGTCGGCAACATGCAGTTCACCATTGCCGCGGTGCTGACACAGGAGCCGGACAGCTCCACCGGCTTCATCAACCTCGGCCCGCGCGTGCTGCTGAACGAGTCCGACCTGTCCGCCACCGGCCTGGTGCAGCCGGGTAGCCGCATCGGCTATCGCCTGCTGCTTGCCGGCGAGGCGGCTGTCGTTGCGCAATATCGCGCCTGGGTGCAATCCAGACTGGCGCGTGGCGAGCGTATCGAGGGCGTGCGCGATGCGCGTCCGGAAATCCGTCGCGCGCTGGAGCGTACCGAATCCTACCTGGGTCTCGCTGCCGTACTCGCCGCGGTGCTTGCGGGCGTGGCGGTGCTGTTCGCTACGCGCCGCTATTTGCAACGCCACCTCGACAGCTGCGCGCTGATGCGTTGCCTCGGCGCCGAGCATCGCCAGGTGATGGGCCTCTATCTCTCCCAGTTCCTGCTGCTCGGCGCGCTGGCGAGCGCGCTCGGTTGCGTGCTCGGCTACGCTGCCCAGCAGGCGCTCACCTACTGGCTAGGACAGTGGGTGGGGGCGGATTTGCCGCCGCCTAGCATGCAGCCAGCGCTGCAAGGTTTTGCCACCGGCCTGGTGCTGCTGCTCGGCTTCGCGCTGCCGCCGCTGCTGGCGCTGGCGCAGGTGCCGGCGCTGCGCGTGCTGCGCCGCGAGCTTGGTGTGCCGCATGCCGGCAGCGGCGTGGCTTACGCGGTGGGCATCGCGCTGCTTGCCGCGCTCATCGTCTGGCAAGCCGGCGATGCCACTCTCGGTGTTTACGTGGTTACCGGCTTGGCCGCAGCGCTGCTGCTGTTCGGCGTGAGCGCGTGGGGGGTGTTGCGCATGGTCGCGCGCGGCAACGGCACTTGGCGCTTCGGCGTGGCGAACTTGCGCCGGCGCTTGTTTGGCAGCGTGGCGCAAATCGTGGCATTGGCGCTGGGTATCATGGCGCTGCTCACCCTCGCACTGGTGCGCGGCGACCTGCTCGCCACCTGGCAGACCAGCTTGCCGCCGGATGCGCCCAACGTGTTCCTGATCAATATCCAGCCCGAACAGGTGCCTGAACTACGGCGCTTCTTCGTTGGTCAAGGCGTTGTCGCGCCGGAGTTTCATGCCATGGTGCGCGGCCGCCTGACGCGCATCAATCAGCGCAGCGTGTCGGCACAGGATTATGCGGATGAGCGCGCGCAGCGCCTGATCGAGCGTGAATTCAATCTGTCGTGGGCGGCGGAGTTGCAGGCCGACAACCGCATCACCGCGGGGCAATGGTGGAGCCAAGCCGAACACGGCCAGGCGCTGCTGTCGGTGGAGACCGGCATCGCCGAAACGTTGGGCATCCGTCTTGGCGATACCCTCGGGTATGAAGTCGCCGGGCAGACGTTCGAGGCGAAAGTGGCGAGCCTGCGCAAGGTCGAGTGGGACAGCTTCCACGCCAACTTCTTCGTGCTGGCGCCGCCCGGCTTGCTGGAAACTTACCCGGCCACCTTCATCACCAGCTTCCACTTGCCGGCGGCGCAGGCGGCCACGCTCAACCGCCTGGTGCAGGCTTACCCCAACGTGCTCGCCATCGACGTGGCGGCGGTGATGGCGCAGGTGCAGGCGATGATGGACCAGGCCGCGCGCGCGGTGGAATTCGTGTTCCTGTTCTCGCTCGCCGCCGGCGTGCTGGTGCTGTATGCCGCCTTTGCCGCGACACAGCAGGAGCGCCAGTACGACGCCGCGGTGATGCGCGTGCTCGGCGCCACGCGCCGCCAGCTCATGCGCATGCAGCTGGCGGAATTCGCCCTGCTCGGCGCATTGTCGGGATTGCTCGCCGCGTTCGGCGCCAGTGTCCTGGGCTGGGTGCTGGCCAGGCAGGTGCTGCACTTGCCTTATCACTTCTCGCCCATGCTGTGGTGGGCGGGCATCGTCTGCGGCACGCTGGGCGCGGCGCTGGCGGGGATGACGGCGTTAAGGGCGCTGACGCGCGTGCCGCCGTTGCAGACGTTGCGGAAGCTGGGCTGAGAAGAGCCTCTCAAGAAAACTGCTACGCTTGGATAATTTGTGGTTAGAACAGTAATAGAAAATCTGCCAGAGGGACCACTGCCAGCGGAATCTTGGATTTGCTTTGTAAGCGTTTTTCCAGTGCTTCGTCAGGACGATCCTTACATACTGCAACAAATGCTTTACAACCGAGAGATTCGGCAATCTCTCGGCTTTTGGACAGTTCTTTGCTGTTTAACGTGGCGCGATATTTGATTTCAATGCCAATGCGGGTTACGCCGAGATCGACGATGAAATCCAACTCGCTGTTACGTTCACGATAATAAGCCAATTCCACTAGCCCCGGCCAGCGGCGCAGATGGTTTGCGACGATGTTTTCAGCATACAGCCCTAGCACCGGCTCGTCCGCTAGCAAGCGTTCCGGCGTGAGTTTTAACACCGCGTTGCGTACCGCCAGGTCAACCAGATAGCTCTTGAAGTTGCCCGCCTTGGCCGTCGCGCGGCTGCCAGTATATTTGTGTAAGCGCCACACCAGATCGGTCGCTTCCAGCAACGGGAAATAATTGGTGATGGTCGAGGACGTGATACCAATATCCTTGGATAGTTTGGTGACGTTGGTCTCGCGCCCCGGTTCCGCCAATAAGCCGAGATAGAAGCGACGAAGCATTTCTGGTTTGCGGAATTCCGCTGCCACCAGCAAATCCGTGAAAATCACGCGCTCGATCTGATTCTGGTAAAGATATTCCTGCTTGGCGAGGATGTCGGGGAGATTCCAGACTTCGGGGAATCCACCTTCAAAGAAAAATTCTTCCAACATGGATACGTCGCGGCCGATGTCTTTATCACTGCTCAAGGATACAAAGGTATCGATGGTTTCAATTAGCTTGTCAATGGAATAATCGGTGCGAATTGCCCTTCCAAACGAAGCTAATTTTTGTGACGCATTTGAATCTCCCGCTTTATAGAAAAACCATTCACGAAAACTGAATGGTAATACCTGATACGCATGAATTCGCCCCAGCAGGCTCTCATGTGACTTGCGAAAAATTGGCGCAGAAGCTGAGCCGGATACCACGAAGCGCACAGGCGTTTTCAGGTCGTAATGCTTCTTGAGATACAACTCCCAGCGCGGAAATTTCTGAATCTCATCGAGGAAGAGATATACCGCACCATCTTTTGCTCGCTTGGCGAATTCCGCGACCAAGTCCTCGAAAAATCGATCCATGTCGGCATGTGGCAATAACAGCGCCGGATCGTCCATGGTGAAATAGACGATGCGTTGCGCTTGTGGGTTGCCATGCTCCTGAACCAGTTTTCGGATGCATTGTTTGAGGAGGGTGCTCTTGCCGACGCGGCGCGGACCGGTCACTGAAATCATTTGTGGCAGACGTTGAATGTCGGCGTAAAGATCGTCGAACACATCTCTGTGGAATTCCGGCAAGCCGGCAAAGGCCACCTTGCCGTCGCTCCACCACGGGTTATAGGTGTCCAGAAAAGGGTATTGGCTCAATGACATGACTGCTTTTTACATTATTTGAGCCCATAATATCAAATAATGAAATTTAGTAATTAACCAATTGAATTATTTAATAAGTATGGTTGTTCTGTAGCTTTCGGACTCCACCCTATGGGGTGTCTCAGATTTATGAAACCTTCTGGCTGGGCGGCCGCAGTCGCCACCACGCCGCCAGCATGCTGCCGATGATGGAGTGGAAACTCGCCGAAATGGCCGAGGGTACGGGCGCCAGCGCCATTTGCGGGAAACTGGTGCGCGCCAGCACCGCACCGAGGCCGGAATTCTGCATGCCGACTTCGATGGAGATGGTGCGGCAGGCGATTTCTTCGAGGCGCAGCACCTTGGCCATCAGGTAGCCGAGCGCGAAGCCGCCGACGTGCAGCAGCGCCACCGCGGTGAACAGTTGCAGCGCGGAGGCCTTGACCGTGGCGGCGTTGGCGCCGATCACACTGGCGCAGATCAGCGCGATGAAGATCACCGAGACCAGCGGCGCCATCGGGATGACCGCCTGCACCGCGCGCGGCGCGTAGCGGTTGAGCAGCACACCCAGCGCTACCGGCACCACCACCACCTGCAAGGTGTTCACGAACAGGCTCCAGGCATCCACCGGCACGTAAGCGCCCGCCAGCCATTGGGTCAGCAACGGCGTCATTATCACCGCGCCCAGGGTGGAGCAGGTGGTCATCAGCACCGACAGCGCGACGTCGGCGCGCGCGATGTAGCTCACCACGTTGGACGCGGTGCCGCCGGGGCAGCACGCCACCAGGATCAAGCCGACCGCGAGCTGCGGCTCCAGATCCATGCCGCGTGCGATTGCCCAACCGAGGAAAGGCATGATGCTGTACTGCGCGACGTAACCGATGACGACGGCGCGCGGCATCTGCGCCACGCGGCGGAAATCGTCGAAGGTCAGCGTGATGCCCATGCCTATCATGATGATGGCGAGGCTCCACACGATCATCTGCCCGCCGAACCAGGCGATCCATTGCGGATGGAACAAAGCCAGGCCGCTGAACGACAGCACCCAGAGCGGGAACAGGTTGGCGAGCTGGTTGAGCAAACGGGTCATGGTAATGGCATCGAATAAAATGCCGTGCAGGGTATCACAGCGCGGTATGGAAGCGAACGCCGCAGCCGTGGGTGAGGTTCGTGATAATCTTTTGTGCAGACACCCTGGAAACTTGGCCATGCAGCATTTCATGAACGCGCGTTATCGCGAGGGCGGTGAGCTTACGGGCCGGCGCATGCCGGCTGTGCAGCGCCGGGGCGATTGAACGTGCAAGCCATGAACGCACAAGACCCATGCGTGGTGCTGTTGCACGGCCTGTGGCTCAACCGCTGGGCGATGATTGTCTGGCGATGGCGGCTGCGCCGCGCCGGATTTGCTGTGGCGAGTTTTGGCTATCCTTCCTGGCGCGACGATTTACACGCCAATGCGGCACGTCTGTCCGAATTCATCGCGGCGCTGCCGGCGCGTGAAATCCATCTCGTCGCGCACAGCATGGGCGGCGTGGTGGCAGCGCGGGCGCTGCATGATTGCCCCGATGCGCGGGTGCGGCGCGTGGTGATGGTGGGCAGTCCTTGCCAGGACTCGCTGGCCGCTCGGCGGCTGATGCGGTGCCGGTTTGGACGTTTCCTGCTCGGGCGCAGCATGATGCAGTGGCTGCAACAGTCCCGGCGGACGGCGTTTCCTCAACAAGTCGAGGTCGGCGTGATTGCCGGTTCACTCGGCATCGGCTTGGGGCGGTTGCTGGCGAAGTTGCCGCAGCCGCACGACGGGGTGGTGGCGGAACAGGAGGCGCATGTGGAAGCGGCGCGCGATCATCTGCTGTTGCCGGTGGCGCATTTCGGCATGCTGTTCGCGCGCAGCGTGAGTGCCGCGACCGTAAATTTTTTGCGGCACGGTCGTTTCCATCCATGATAAAAATCCGCTTCGTTTTGCTGTGCATGTGCGCGCTGTTAGCCGGCTGCGCCAGCCCGGCTTACTATTGGCAGGCGGCAAGCGGGCAACTCGAAATCTGGCGCAAGTCGCGCCCCATCGAAAACGTGATGGCGGACGACGCGCAGCCCGACGAACTCAAGCAACAACTGAAACTGGCCGCGCGTCTGCGCGAATTCGCCAGCCGTGAGCTGGCGCTGCCGGATAACCGCAGCTATCGAGTTTATGCCGATCTGCAGCGGCCCTACGCGGTGTGGAACGTATTTGCCGCACCGGAATTTTCCATGCACCCGCGCGAATGGTGCTTCCCCTTCGCCGGCTGCGTGAATTACCGCGGTTATTTTTCCCGAGAGGGCGCGGAGGACTATGCGGCGACGCTACGTGCCGACGGCTACGACGTTTACGTAGGCGGCGTGCCGGCATATTCGACGCTGGGCTGGTTCGACGATCCGCTGCTCAACACCTTCATCCGCTATTCCGACGCGCAGCTCGCGCAACTGCTGTTCCACGAACTGGCACACCAGGTACTGTACGTGGCAGGCGATACCACCTTCAATGAATCGTTTGCGGTGACGGTGGAACAGGAGGGCGTGCAGCGCTGGCTGGCCTGTTGTGGTAGCGCCGCGGAGCGGGTGCGCCACGCCGCGGCGCAGGCGGCCAGGGCGGAGTTTGTGGCGTTGGTGCGGCGTACCCGCGAACGCCTCGAAGCGTTGTACCGCAGTGGTATCGGCGCGGTCGAGATGCGCGCAGAAAAGGTGCACATCCTGGGCGAGATGCGCGCCGAGTACGAGCAGCACCGGGACGAGTGGGGCGCGGCGTACGAACGCTTCTTTGCGCAGGAACTCAATAATGCCCAGTTTGCCGCAGTGGCGGCTTACAGCGATTGGTTACAGGCATTCCAGGCGTTGCTCGCGCGTGAGGGCGGCGACCTGGCGCGCTTCTACGCTGCGGTGCGGGAACTGGCAAAGTTGCCCAAGGAAGCGCGCGTTGCGCGCTTGAATTCATTTGCGCAATAGAGGCGGGATCAAGCCGTTGCAGGCGCAGTCGCCTAGGTTTCTTCGTGCTGGGTGAGCTGTACAAACACCTCTTCCAGCGAAGTCTGTGCAGGGCTGATCTGGTATAACCCCCAGCCGCCGGTGGCGCTTTTGACGATGGCTTCGGTGGGGTCGGTGTCGGGGTCGTGGTAGAGGCGGAACATCGTGTCGGAGACGCGCTGTATGCCGGTGATGCCGGGGATCGCGGCGATCTCGCTTTCCTGCGGCGGCTGGCGCAGCCCGACCAAGAGGCCGTCGCCGCCGCGGAATTGCTTGAGGGCGTGGATGGCGTCGCTGTACACCATGCGGCCGTGGTGCAGGATTTGCACGCGGTCGCACACGCTTTCCACTTCCGGCAGGATGTGAGTGGACAGCAGCACGCTTTTTTCCCTGCCGAGTTCGCGGATCAGCGCGCGGATTTCGCGGATCTGGTTGGGGTCGAGGCCGACCGTGGGCTCGTCGAGCACGATCACCTCCGGGTTGTGCACGATGGCCTGGGCGATGCCGACGCGCTGCTGGTAGCCTTTCGACAGCGCGCCGATCAGACGCTTGCTCACCTGGCTCAGCCCACAGCGCGCCTTGGCTTTTTCCACCGCGGCGGCAAGATCGCCCTTCGCCACGCGATGCAGCCTGGCGGCCAGCGTCAGGTATTCGTCGACGGTGAATTCCGGGTACAGCGGCGGCGTTTCCGGCAGGTAACCCAGCCTGGCCTTGGCGGCCTTGGGTTCCTTGAGCAGGTCAATGCCGCAGATGCTGATGCTGCCGACGCTGGGCGCCAGGTTGCCGGTCAACATCTGCATGGTGGTGGTCTTGCCCGCGCCGTTCGGGCCGAGCAGCCCCAGCACCTCGCCGCAGCGCAGTTCCAGGTCGAGGCGGTCAACCGCTGCCAGCGTCCCGTAGGAGCGTGACAGCCCCTGCGCACGCAAGGGAAGGGCGGATTCGGCGGTGTCTTGCTCCGGCATGGATTTTTCGAGCTTGTGAGGATGGGCAAATATAACCTAATATGTCGCTGCCCATGAAGAACTTTGCCTTTGTGCGCTCCTCTAATTTGTTTTTCGTTGACGGATTTCTGAATGATGTACTGTAAACGTCTTGCTGCTTTGCTTGCGGCATTGTCACTTGCCGCCTGCGCACAGCAGGCTGTGAAGCCGGCCGCAGAGTCGGCTGGTACGGGCACTGCGCCGGCCATTGCGGCGACGGAGGACGGTCGCGAGGCCAGCAGGCAGATCGCTCACGACCTGTTCGTCGAGAATCTGCCGCCGCCCAACGTCGAGCTCACCGACGAGCTGCTGTTCCAGTTCCTGATTGCCGAGGTTGCGGGGCAGCGCGGTAATCTGCCGCTGGCGACGCAGACCTACCTGGAAATGGCCAAGTCGACGCGCGATCCCCGCGTGGTGCAGCGGGCCACCGAAATCGCGCTGTTCGCGCGGCAGCCCAGGATTGCGCTGGAAGGCGCGGAGCTGTGGATAGCGCTGAACCCGGATTCGTTCCGCGCCCACCAGATTGCGGCGACCCTGCTGGTCAGCAACAAGCAGGGCAAGGAGGCGAAGCAGCACCTGGAAAAGCTCATCGCCGTTGCCGGCGAGCATGTCGATCATGCCTTCATGCAGGTGAATGGCATTCTGGCGCGCTATCCAGACCGGCAGGAGGCGCTGGTCATGATGCGCGACCTGGCCAAAAATTACCAGACGGTGCCGGAAGCGCGTCTTGCCGTGGCGCAGGTCGCATATAGCGCCGGCGAAAACCAGGATGCGCTGGAGGAAACGCACGCCGCGCTGAAGTTGCGGGCGGACTGGGAAACGGCGGCGGTTTTCCGGGCGCAGGTGCTGATGCGTATGCAGGGCGAGGACGCGGCCGCGGCTTCCTTGCAGGATTACCTGCGCGCCTATCCCAAGGCCAAGGACGCGCGCCTCAACCTCGCGCGCATGCTTGCCGCCGGCAAGCGCTATGCCGAGTCGCGCAGTGAATTCCAGAAACTGCTGGAGGAATTCCCCGACAATGCCGACGTGGTGTATGCCATCGGCTTGTTGTCGCAACGCCTGCACGATTATGACATGGCCGAGACGCAGTTCAAGCGCCTGCTCGACATGGGCTATCGCGATCCGGATCAGGTGCGCCTGTACCTGGGTCAGTTGAACGAGGCACGCAAGCAATACGACCGTGCGCTGGAATGGTACGGCAGCGTCGCGCCGGGTTCGGAGGATTACTGGGTAGCGCAGACGCGCATTGCCATTGCCCTGGGGCGGCAGGGCAAGGTGCTGGAAGGGCGTGAATCGCTGCACCGGCTGACGCCGCAGAACAACCAGCAGCGTGTGCAGCTGATCCAGGCCGAGGCGCAGATATTGCGGGAGCATGGCGAGTACCAGGCGGTGTTCGACTTGCTGGGCGGTGCGCTGGAGAAGTTGCCCAACCATCCGGAACTGATGTACGACTATGCCATGGCGGCGGAAAAGATCGACCGCCTCGATCTCCTGGAGATCACGCTGCGCAAGCTGATCCAGTTGCAGCCGGACAACGCGCATGCCTATAACGGCCTGGGTTACACGCTGGCCGACCGTACCCAGCGCTACCAGGAGGCGCTGGAGCTGATCCAGAAAGCGCTGGAACTTTCGCCGGACGATTTCGCCATCATCGACAGCATGGGCTGGGTGCAGTACCGCATGGGCAACGTCAAGCAGAGCCTGGAGTACCTGCGCCGCGCCTACGACGACACCCAGGACCCCGAAGTGGCGGCGCACCTGGGCGAGGTGCTGTGGGCGCAGGGCGAACGCCGCGAGGCGGAAAAGATCTGGCGCGATACCTTGAAGGACAACCCCGACAATCCGGTGTTGTTCGACGTGATTAAAAAATTCCTGCCGTGACGGTGGTGCGGCTTTACACCGTTACCGTCTTGGCGATACTGCTGGCCGCCTGCGCCGCCCCCCCAAAAAAACCGTCCATCGTTCCTGCCGCCGACCGCTTCGAATTCAGCGGCAGGATAGGCGTAAAGTACGACGGCAAGAGCTTCTCCGGCAACATGCGCTGGCGCCATGTCGGTGCGCACGACGAAATCCGGCTGTATTCCCCGCTCGGCCAGACCGTAGCCAGTTTGCGCAGCGAACCGGGCTATGCTGAGCTGCTCACTTCCGACAAGCAGCGTTACGCCGCTCCCGATGCCGAGCAGGTGCTGCAACAGGTGCTGGGCTGGCATTTGCCGCTGGCCGGTCTGCCCTACTGGGTGGTGGGCGAGGTGGCGCCGCAGCTGCTGCCGCTCAAGATCGAATTCAACGAGCAGCAGCGCCTCGGTGAACTGGAACAGGGGGTGTGGCGCGTCACCTTCACGCGCTATGCGGAGCCTGTGCAGGGCGGCATGCCGGATCGTCTCACCATGAAATACGGCGACATCGAGATCAAACTGGTGATCGACGCCTGGAACGGCGTGGCGCAGGAAGAGGTTGCGCCTGTCGTCGATCTGCCCGCCGGGGAACTGCCGTGACGGCAGGCTACCCTGCGCCGGCCAAGCTCAACCTGTTTCTGCACGTGGTGGGGCGGCGCGCGGACGGCTACCACCTGCTACAAACGCTGTTCCGCTTCATCGACTACGGCGACCGGCTCGATTTCGCCGTGCGCGGCGACGGCGTGATCGCGCGTGCCAACGCGATCCCCGGTCTCCCTGCCGAACAGGATTTGTGCGTACGTGCCGCTCATCTGCTGCAACAGGAGAGCGGCTGCGCCCTGGGCGTCGACATTGCCCTGGAAAAGCGCCTGCCGCTGGGCGGCGGCCTCGGCGGCGGCAGTTCCGATGCCGCCACCACCTTGCTTGCGCTCAACCGCCTGTGGGGAGTGAATTTCAGTCGTACGCGTCTGCAACAGATCGGCTTGCGCCTGGGCGCCGACGTGCCGGTGTTCGTGTTCGGCGCCAGCGCCTTTGCCGAAGGGGTGGGGGAAGAGTTGCAGGCGGTGTCGCTGCCGCCCGCTTGGTATCTTGTGCTGGTGCCGCCCGTGGCGGTCTCCACGGCGGCCGTTTTCGCCCATCCACAATTGACACGCGACACGAAACCCATCAAAATACGCGCCTTTTCAGAGGGGCTGGGCAACGGCTTGGGCAATGATCTCGAGCCGGTGGTATGCCGGGAATACCCTGAAGTCGCGCGTCACCTGGAGTGGCTCAGGCAGCATGCCGGCAATGCCGCGATGACCGGCTCCGGCGCCTGCGTGTTTGCCGCGTTTGCGACGCAAGCCGAAGCAGAGCGTGTGCATGCCCTGCTGTCGAGCGACATGAACGGTTTTGTCGCATGCGGCCTGGACCGGCATCCGTTGCACGGCTGCGCGGATTGAAAGAAAGAGTACTTGGGGAGTCGCCAAGCTGGTTAAGGCACCGGATTTTGATTCCGGCATGCGAAGGTTCGAATCCTTCCTCCCCAGCCAATCTTGAGGCTAGTTTCTCGAAACTAGAAGCTCGATGGAGCAAGGCCGATATGGCCGACGGATATGTTTGGTGTGAGCGTGACGTGTTTACACGCTTTCTAGTTTCTAGTTTCCAGTTTCTGGTCTTCAGTTCCTAGCTATGGCCCACAACAGTTTGATGGTATTTACCGGCAACGCCAATCCCAGGCTGGCCGAGGACGTAGTCAAATATCTCAACATCGGACTTGGCAAGGCGACGGTCGGGCGCTTCTCGGACGGCGAGGTGATGGTGGAAATCCTCGACAACGTGCGCGGCCATGACGTGTTTGTGCTGCAATCCACCTGCACGCCGACCAACGACAATTTAATGGAAGTGCTGGTGATGGTGGATGCGCTCAAGCGCGCCTCCGCCGGGCGCATCACCGCGGCAATCCCATATTTCGGCTATGCGCGCCAGGATCGCCGGCCGCGTTCGGCGCGGGTGGCGATTACCGCCAAGGTGGTGGCCAACATGCTCACCAGCGTGGGCGTGGATCGCTTGTTGACCATGGATCTGCACTCTGACCAGATCCAGGGATTTTTCGACATCCCGGTGGACAACATTTACTCCACCCCGATCCTGTTGGGCGACGTGCGCAAGCATGCCTACCCCAACCTCTTGGTGGTGTCGCCGGATGTTGGCGGCGTGGTGCGCGCACGTGCGGTGGCGAAGCTGCTGGAGTCCGATCTTGCCATCATCGACAAGCGCCGTCCCAAGCCCAACGTGGCGACGGTGATGAACGTGATCGGCGATGTTTCGGGCCGCACCTGCGTGATCATGGATGACATGGTGGATACCGCCAATACGCTGTGCGAGGCAGCCAAGGCGCTGAAGGAGCACGGCGCGGAAAAGGTGATCGCCTATTGCACGCACCCGGTGTTGTCGGGCAACGCGGTGGCGCGCATCGACGTTTCCGCGCTCGACGAACTGGTGGTGACCGACACCATTCCGCTGAGCGAAGCGGCGCGTGCCAGCCGGCGCATCCGCGTGCTGAGCGTGGCGGCGCTTCTGGGCGAGACGGTGCAGCGCATCAGCAGGGAAGATTCGGTCAGTTCGCTGTTCATGGAGTAACAGGGGTTGTAGGGGTGCCGAAGGCCGGCTGCCAAGCCGGGATTCTGGACTTTTTGTAACGTGCCGCCTGGTCGCGGGCGGCGCATTTTTAGGAGTGAAGCATGAAAATTGAAATTATCGCCACGCCGCGTGGCGCGCAAGGAACGGGTGCGAGCCGCCGTCTGCGCAATAGCGGCAAGGTGCCGGGCATCGTCTATGGCGGCAATGCTGCGCCGAAGAGCATCGAACTGGATCACAACGCGCTGTACCACAGCCTGCGCCAGGAAGCGTTCCACGCCTCCATCCTGACCATGAACGTGGGGGGGCAGAAGGAGCAGGTACTGCTGCGCGACGTGCAGATGCACCCGTTCCGCCAGCAGGTGCTGCACGTCGACTTCCAGCGCGTGGCCGCGGACCAGAAGATCCACATGAAGGTGCCGCTGCATTTCGTCAACGCCGACGTGGCGCCGGGGGTGAAGACCGCCGGCGGCATCGTCAGCCACATCCTGACCGAACTGGAAATCTCCTGCCTGCCGAAAGACCTGCCCGAGTTCATCGAGGTCGATCTGGGCAACCTGAATGCCGGCCATCCGTTGCACCTTGCCGACCTCAAATTGCCGAATGGCGTGGAGGCGGTGACCCGGGGCGAGAACCCGGCGGTGGCGGCGATCGTCATCCCGCGCGCCGTGGCTGCGGAAGAGGAAGCGGAGGCGGCAGCGGCAGCAGCAGCGTCGGCTGCGGCAGCGGCAGCGGCGCCCGCAGCGGCAGAAAAGAAAGAAGAGAAGAAGTAATTCCGTCGTGCGTAATACAACCCGCCGGCCCTTTGGGATATCCGGCGGGTTTTTTATTTGGATTGAATGAACACCTATGCGGCTAGTCGTCGGCCTGGGTAATCCGGGCAGGGAATACGAAGCCACTCGCCACAACGCCGGGTTCTGGTGGGTGGCGCAGCTCGCCGTGCAGGAGCGCGTCACCCTCAAAGCGGAGGCCAAGTTCCAGGCGCTGGCCGGGCGTTTCGGTCATGACGGCCGCGAAACCTGGCTGCTGCTGCCGCAGACCTACATGAACGGCAGCGGCAGTGCGGTTGGCGCCTTCGCCAGGTTTTACAAGATCGCGCCGGCAGATATCCTGGTGGTGCACGACGAGCTCGATTTGCCGCCGGGTACGGTGCGCCTCAAGCAGGGCGGCGGCCACGGCGGCCACAACGGCTTGAAGGACATCGTTGCGCATCTGGGCGCGGCGGATTTCTGGCGCTTGCGCCTCGGCATCGGCCATCCTGGCGACAAGGCGCAGGTGGCGGATTACGTGCTGCACCCGCCGCGCAAGGAAGAAGCTCCGTTGATTGAAGAAGCGCTACGCGACAGCCTCGCTGCCTGGCCGTTGCTCGCGTCCGGCAAGCAGCAGGCGGCGATGCTCAAGCTGCATAGCAGATAAGGAAACGACATGAGTTTGAAATGCGGTATCGTCGGTTTGCCCAACGTCGGCAAATCCACTTTGTTTAATGCGCTGACCAAGGCCGGCATCGCGGCGGAGAATTATCCGTTCTGCACCATCGAACCCAACGTCGGCATCGTCGAAGTGCCCGATCGGCGCCTCGACGAACTGTCGAAGATCGTCAATCCACAGCGCGTGCAGCATGCCATCGTCGAGTTCGTCGACATCGCCGGCTTGGTGGCGGGCGCTTCCAAGGGCGAAGGGCTGGGCAACCAGTTCCTCGCCAATATCCGCGAGACCGATGCGATCGTCAACGTGGTGCGTTGCTTCGACGATCCCAACGTGGTGCATGTCGCGGGCAAGGTCGATCCGCTTGCCGACATCGAGGTCATCCTCACCGAACTGGCGCTGGCCGATTTGGCCACGGTGGAGAAGGCCATCGCGCGCGACGGCAAGAAAGCCAAGTCCGGCGACAAGGAAGCGATCAAGCTGATGTCGGTTCTGGAGAAACTGGCTCCCCACCTCAACGCAGGCAAGCCGGCGCGCACGCTCCAGCTTTCCGATGAAGAACAGGAGATCGTCAAACCGCTGTGCCTGCTCACCATCAAGCCGGCGATGTACGTCGGCAACGTGCTGGAGGATGGCTTCGACAACAATCCGCACCTCGACCGCCTGCGCGAGTATGCCGCGAAGGAAGGTGCGCCGGTGGTGGCGCTATGCGCCAAGATCGAGGCCGAACTGGCCGACCTTGACGATGCCGACAAGAAGGAATTCCTCGCCGAACTGGGGCTGGAAGAGCCGGGGCTAAACCGTTTGATCCGCGCCGCTTACCAGTTGCTCGGCCTGCAGACTTATTTCACTGCCGGCGTGAAGGAAGTACGCGCCTGGACCATACACAAGGGTGATACTGCACCCAAGGCTGCGGGCGTGATCCATACCGATTTCGAAAAGGGCTTCATCCGCGCGCAGACCATTTCCTACGCCGACTTCATTGCCTGTGGCGGCGAAGCGGGCGCCAAGGAAAAAGGCAAGATGCGCGTGGAAGGCAAGGACTACGTGGTGCAGGACGGGGATGTGATGAACTTCCTGTTCAACGTCTGATGCTGTGCTCGGCATAGCGTTGTTGCTCAAGCATTCGGAATGCTCATGTACCGATGTGTACATTCCGCTTCCTCATCCTTTCGCGCCTGGCTCTGCCATCGCGCGCAACGTTTTTCGATAGCGGCCTAGCGCCTTCTGCCGCTGCCGAGCAGTGATCCCAGTACGCCGCGAATGATCTGCCGTCCCAGTTCCGAGCCGATGGCGCGTGCGGCGCTTTTGGCCAGTGCTTCCACGGTGCTCTGGCCGCGTGCGGCGGGTGCGGTTTTCGTTTGCGGAGCCGGGGTGGCCGGTGCCGCCATCTGTTGCGCGCGCGCCCTGAGGATTTCATAAGCCGACTCGCGATCCACCGCTTTTTCGTAGTGCCCGGCGAGCAGTGAATTGTCGATGATGGCGCTGCGTTCCTGTGCGGTGATCGGGCCGATCTGGCTGCGCGGCGGGATGACGTAGGCACGCTCCACCACGTTGGGGCGCCCCTTCTCGTCGAGGAACGACACCAGCGCTTCGCCCACGCCCAGTTCGGTGATGGCCGCTTCCTCATCGAGCACAGCGTTGTCGCGCAAAGTCTGCGCGGCGGACTTTACCGCCTTCTGGTCGCGCGGGGTAAAGGCACGCAGCGCATGCTGCACCCGGTTGCCGAGCTGCGACAGCACCTTGTCCGGCACGTCGGCGGGATTCTGGGTGACGAAATACACGCCTACCCCCTTGGAGCGGATCAGGCGCACCACCTGCTCGATCTTGTCCACCAGCGCCGCCGGCGCGTCGTTGAACAGCAGGTGCGCCTCGTCGAAGAAGAACACCAGCTTGGGCTTGTCGAGGTCGCCCGCTTCCGGCAGGTTCTCGAAAAGTTCAGACAGCAGCCACAGCAGCAGCGTCGAATATACCTTGGGCGACTGCATCAGTTTGTCGGCGGCGAGGATGTTGATGATGCCGTGCCCTTGCGCGTCGGTCTGCATCAGGTCGTTGATGTCGAGCATGGGCTCGCCGAACAGTTGCTCGCCGCCCTCCGCTTCCAGCGCCAGCAGCCCGCGCTGGATCGCGCCTATGCTGGCGGCGGAGATGTTGCCGTATTCGGTGGTGAATTCCCTGGCGTTGTCGCCGACATACTGCACCATGGCGCGCAGGTCTTTCAAATCGAGCAGCAGCAGGCCGCGGTCGTCGGCGATCTTGAACACCAGGGTGAGCACGCCCTGCTGGGTGTCGTTGAGGTTGAGCATGCGCCCAAGCAAGAGCGGCCCCATGTCGGAAATGGTGGCGCGCACCGGGTGGCCCTGTTTGCCTTCTACGTCCCAGAACGTCGCCGGGCAGGCTTCGTGCGCGAAATCGGCCAGCGCCAACTGTTTGATACGTTCCGCCACCTTGGCATTGCCGCCGCCGGGCTTGGCCACCCCGGAGAGGTCGCCCTTGATGTCGGAGAGGAACACCGGCACGCCGATGCGGCTGAAATTTTCCGCCACGGTTTGCAGCGTGACAGTCTTGCCGGTCCCGGTGGCGCCGGCGATGAGGCCGTGGCGGTTGGCCATTTGCGGCAGCAGGAAAATTTCGTGCCGGCTCTTGGCGATTAGCAGGGGATGCGGCATGGTGCTTCCTTGAGGGTGGTTCGATGCGGCGCAATCTTAGCATTTTTGACATTCCGGTTGCGGCGCCGGGTGATATAGTTACGCAAAAATCCATTCCAATACCATGCCTTTAAGCTGGAACGAAATCCGCAGCCGCGCTCACGAGTTTTCCCGGCGCTGGCAGGGGGAAACCTCGGAGCGCGCCGAAGCGCAAAGCTTCTGGAACGAGTTCTTTGCCGTGTTCGGTGTCGAGCGCAAGCGTGTCGCCGTGTTCGAGAAACAGGTGCAGATCGTCCGCGCCGGTGCGCAGCTCAAGCACGGTCGCATCGACGCCTTCTGGAAGGGCGTGTTGCTGATCGAGCACAAGAGCCGTGGCGCCGACCTCAACCGTGCTTTCGCACAGGCCGCCGATTACTTCGATGGCCTGCCCGAGCGCGACCTGCCGCGCTACATCCTGGTTTCCGACTTCGAGCGCTTTTGCCTGTACGACCTCGAAGAAAACAGCGAAGCGGAATTCCGTCTGCCCGACCTGCACAAGCGCATCAAGCACTTCGCTTTCATCGCCGGCTACCGCACCCAGGCCATCGCGCCGCAGAACCCGGTCAATATCAAGGCCGCCGAGCGCATGGGCAAGTTGCACGATGCGCTCAAGGCGGCGGGCTACGAAGGCCATCCGCTCGAAGTGCTGCTGGTGCGCCTGCTGTTCTGCCTGTTCGCCGAAGACACCGGCATCTTTCAGCCTGCCGGTGCCTTCCGCACCTGGATAGAAGAGCGCACTGCGCCGGATGGTGCCGATCTCGGCCCGCAACTCGCGCAACTGTTCCAGGTGCTCAGCACGCCGGAGGATAAACGCGCAAAGACACTGGACGAACAGATCGCCGCTTTTCCCTATGTCAACGGCAAACTGTTCGAGGAAATCCTGCCCATCGCCGCCTTCGACGCCGCCATGCGCGAAGCGCTGCTCGACTGCTGCGCGCTCGACTGGAGCGCCATCTCGCCCGCCATCTTCGGCGCGCTGTTCCAGAGCATCATGGACGCCCACGCGCGGCGCAACCTCGGTGCGCACTACACCAGCGAAGAAAATATCCTCAAGCTCATCAAGCCGCTGTTCCTCGACGAGCTGTGGGCCGAATTCAATCGCGTCAAGAACAGCAAGAACAAACTGTTCGAATTCCACAAAAAACTGCGCAGCCTCACCTTCTTCGACCCGGCTTGCGGCTGCGGAAATTTCCTGGTCATCGCTTACCGCGAACTGCGCGCGCTGGAGCTGGAAATCCTGCGCGCCTCCAACGCAGGCCCCGGCTCGCGCCTCCTCGACATCCACCAAGCCATCCAACTCGACGTCGACCAGTTCTTCGGCATCGAGATCGAGGAATTCCCCGCCCAGATCGCCCAGGTCGCGCTGTGGCTCATGGACCACCAGATGAACCTCAAGGTCAGCGAGGAATTCGGCATGTATTTCGCCCGCATTCCGCTCAAGACCAGTCCGCGCATCGTTCACGGCAACGCGCTCCGGCTCGACTGGAACGACGTGCTGCCGGCGGAGCGGGCGAGCTATGTATTCGGCAATCCGCCGTTCGTGGGCAAGAAAGAACAATCGCCCGCGCAAAAGGACGGCTTCGCGTCCGTCATGGCCGAGCTGAAGGGCTTTGGCGTGCTGGATTTCGTCACCGCCTGGTACGTGAAGGCCGCGCGCTACATAAAGTCCCCCTCCCCCTTGAGGGGGGAGGGCCGGGGAGCGGGTGAAGCGCCGGCAAAAACCCGCTGCGCCTTCGTCTCCACCAACTCCATCACCCAGGGCGAGCAGGTCGGCGTGCTGTGGGGCTGGCTGCTCGCGCAAGGCATGCACATCCACTTCGCCCACCGCACCTTCCAGTGGAGCAACGAGGCCAGGGGCGTGGCGGCGGTACACTGCGTCATCGTCGGCTTCGGCGCTTTCGACGCGCCGAACAAAACCATTTACGAATACGAAGACATCAAGGGCGAGCCGCACGCCCTGCCCGCCAGGAACATCAACCCCTACTTGGTGGATGGCCCGATTGTTTACCTCGAAAATCGCAAACAACCTTTGTGCAATGTCCCGGCCATGCGTTACGGCTCCATGCCGATTGATGACGGCCACCTCATCCTGACTGCGGCAGAGCGAAAGGAATTTCTGGCCGATTCACCTGACAACAAACAATTGATACGGCGCTACATGGGCGGTGATGAATTCATCAACAACCTTGAACGTTATTGTCTTTGGCTGCCTGATGCAACACCCGATCAGATTCGGCGTAGCCCGATGGTTAGCGAGCGATTAAATCGCGTAAAGAAATTCCGCCTTTCAAGCGGTCGCGATGCCACACGCAAGCTGGCTGCCACGCCCGGACTGTTCGGAGAAATACGTCAACCGGAAAAACAATACCTGCTTTTACCAAAGGTTTCTTCGGAAAACCGGGCGTACATGCCTATCGGTTTCATCAAGCCCGCTATCATTGCCAATGGTAGCGCCCTGATTGTTGCCGATGCCGGTTTGTTTGAACTAGGCATATTGCAGTCGGCCATGCACATGGCCTGGATGCGTGCTGTTTGCGGGCGACTCGAAAGTCGTTATCAGTATTCAGCCAGCATCGTCTACAACAACTTCCCCTGGCCCGATCCTCCCAGCGACGCCCAGCGCGAAAAAATCGAAGCCGCCGCGCAAGCCGTGCTCGATGCCCGCGCCGCCTTCCCCGACGCCTCGCTCGCCGACCTCTACGACCCCCTGACCATGCCGCTCGCGCTGGTGAAGGCGCACCAGAAACTCGACGCCGCGGTTGACGCCGCCTACGGCAACAAGCGCTTCAAGAACGACGCCGAGCGCGTGGCCTTCCTGTTCGACCTATACGCCCACCTCACTGCGCCGCTGGCCCAAGCCGCCAAGCCGCCCGCGCGCCGCCGGGCGCCGCGCCAATCGACATAAAAAAACCTCCGCAGGTTGCCCGTGCGGAGGTCGAGGGGGAGTAGGGGATTGCTCGGGGGATGCTTACTCAGGTATCCAGTTCACCGCGCTGCCGGGGCAGACGCCGTGTGCTTTCGGCTTGCCGCTCAGGTCGTAGGAAACGACGTAGAAGTGTTCCTCGCTGGACGGTTGCGCCGGCGCTGCTTCGTGCCCGGCCTGGGCCGGCATGGTCTGCATGACGTCGCTCGCGTCGGCGAGCAGGGTCGGTTGCAGATCTTCGCGCAGCGTTTCCGATTCGGCGTAGGCGAAGGTGGCAGAACACAACAAGACGGTGGTGAATAAGGCCTTCAAGGGGGTGTTCATAGATCGGCTCCTGTGCGAACGTATTTGCTGTAGGGCGTGATTCCGTTGACCCTATTTAAGCCTGTTATCGGTTCGGGCGGCAAAATCTTTAGCCGCCGCAACAGCGCCAGGCCTGGCTTGGTCAGCGTTGACGGGAATGTTAAAATCGCCATCCTTAAGTCTTGATTAAAGGCGGCAAAAACATGGCAGGACATTCCAAATGGGCGAATATCCAGCACCGCAAAGGGCGCCAGGATGCCAAGCGCGGCAAGGTTTTCACTAAGCTGATCAAAGAGATAACGGTTTCCGCGCGCATGGGTGGGGGCGACCCCAACTTCAACCCGCGCCTGCGCCTGGCGGTCGAGAAGGCCAAGGCCGAGAACATGCCGGGCGACAATATCGACCGCGCCATCAAGCGCGGCACCGGCGAGCTGGAAGGGGTGAATTACGAGGAAGTCCGTTACGAGGGTTACGGCATCGGCGGGGCGACGGTGATGGTGGACTGTCTGACCGACAACCGCACCCGCACCGTGGCCGACGTGCGTCATGCCTTCACCAAATACGGCGGTAACCTTGGCACCGATGGCTCGGTGTCGTACCTGTTCAAGCATTGCGGCCAGCTGGTGTTCGCGCCAGGCACCGACGAGAACCAGGTGATGGAAGCGGCGCTGGAAGCCGGCGCCGAGGATGTCGTCACCAACGATGACGGCAGTATCGAAGTGATCACCGCGCCCAACGATTTCGCTGCGGTGAAGGAGAGTCTGGAAAAAGCCGGGCTCAAGGCGGTGCTGGCCGAGGTCACCATGAAGCCCGCCAGCGAAACCGAACTGAGCGGCGACGATGCGGTGAAGATGCAGAAGCTGCTCGACGCGCTTGAAGATCTGGATGATGTGCAGGAGGTGTATACCTCGGCTGTTCTCGAAGCGTGACAAACCATCCTGGAAACGACTGCGCTTGACATGACTTCGTTGCACGCCAGTCCGCAGTCCTCATGTACTGATTTGTACACTCCGCCCGCTCACTGTCGGGCGCCTTGTCCTGTCTGTGCTCGTATCGTTTCCAGAATGGTTTGCTAGCTAATTATGTCGGCAATCCGCATCCTTGGCATCGATCCTGGTTTGAGGGTGACGGGGTTTGGGGTGCTGGACCAATCCGGGCAGCAGCTGCGCTACGTCACCAGCGGCTGCATCAAGACACTGGAAGGCGAGCTGCCGCTGCGCTTGAAAACCATATTTGACGGCCTGGTCGAGGTAATGGGCATGCATGATCCGCAGCAGGTCGCGGTGGAAAAGGTGTTCGTCAACGTCAATCCGCAATCCACTTTGCTGTTGGGGCAGGCGCGCGGCGCGGCGATCTGCGCCGCGGTGACGCGTGCACTGCCGGTGGCGGAGTATACGGCGTTGCAAGTCAAGCAGGCGGTGGTGGGCAACGGCCATGCGCGCAAAGAGCAGGTACAGGAAATGGTGCGGCGCTTGCTGGGGCTGCCCGGCGATCCCAGCGCCGATGCGGCCGATGCGCTGGCCTGCGCGATCTGCCACGCGCACGGCGGGCAGGGACTGGGCGATCTGGCCATCGCGGGCTACCGCATGAAACGGGGACGCTTGATATGATAGGTCGGCTGGCCGGCACGCTGCTGGAAAAACAACCGCCGCAAATCCTGCTGGAAGTGCAGGGCGTCGGCTATGAGATCGACGTGCCGATGAGCACTTTCTACAATTTGCCCGCTGCGGGCGAACGCGTGGTGCTGCACACGCACCTGGTGGTGCGCGAGGATGCGCACCTGCTGTTCGGCTTCGGCAGCGAGGGCGAGCGGCGCGTGTTCCGCCAGTTGCTGAAGATCAGCGGGGTCGGCCCCAAATTGGCCCTGGCGGTGCTCTCCGGCCTGAGCATCGTCGACCTGGCGCAGGCGGTGGCGGCCAACGAAAGTGGCCGGCTAACCAACATTCCCGGCGTCGGCAAGAAGACCGCCGAGCGCCTGCTGCTTGAACTGCGCGGCAAGCTGGAGGCCGCGCCCACGGCGGGCGGTGCCGGCGCCGGGAGCGCAGGCGGCGATGCGACGAATGCCCTGCTGGCGCTGGGATATAATGAACGCGAAGCGGCCTGGGCGGTGAAACAATTGTCGCCGGATCTGCCGGTGGCAGAGGCGATCCGCCAGGCGCTCAAACTACTATCCAAGGCATAGGGGGAAGCATGAGAAGCGAGACGGCAGTTGCAACCGCTTCCTGCTGGCTACCTGCTATCCGCTACCTGCCTGCGTTGCCATGATCGAAACCGACCGCCTGATCGCTCCCACCACGCTGACGCCGCAGGAAGACGCGCTGGAGCGTGCGCTGCGTCCCAAGCATCTGGACGAATACGTCGGCCAGGAGAAAATCCGCAGCCAGTTGCATATCTTCATCGAGGCGAGCCGGCGCCGCAAGGAAGCGCTCGACCACGTGCTGCTGTTCGGCCCGCCCGGTCTGGGCAAGACTACCTTGGCGCACATCATCGCGCGCGAGATGGGGGTCAACCTGCGCCACACTTCCGGCCCGGTGCTGGAGCGCCCCGGCGACCTCGCCGCCATGCTCACCAACCTCGAACCCAACGACGTGCTGTTCATCGACGAGATTCATCGCCTGTCACCGGTGGTCGAGGAGATCCTCTATCCCGCGCTGGAGGATTTCCAGCTCGATATCATGATAGGCGAGGGACCGGCGGCGCGCTCGGTCAAGCTCGACCTGCCGCCGTTCACGCTGGTCGGCGCCACCACGCGCGCCGGCATGCTGACCAATCCGCTGCGCGACCGCTTCGGTATCGTCGCGCGGCTGGAGTTCTACACGCCGCAGGAGCTGACCCGCATCGTGGCGCGCTCCGCGCAACTGCTGGGCATGGAGATGACCGAAGAGGGCGCGCTGGAGATCGCCGGCCGTTCGCGCGGCACGCCGCGCATCGCCAACCGCCTGCTGCGGCGCGTGCGCGATTATGCCGAGGTGAAGGCGGAGGGCAAGGTGAGCCGGCAAGTGGCCGATGCCGCGCTGAAGATGCTGGATGTGGACGGCGCCGGCCTCGACCTGATGGATAGAAAGCTGCTCGCTGCGGTGCTGGAAAAATTCGGCGGCGGGCCGGTGGGCATCGACAACCTCGCCGCGGCGATCGGCGAGGTGCGCGATACCATAGAGGATGTGCTGGAGCCGTACCTGATCCAGCAGGGCTATTTGCAGCGCACTCCGCGTGGGCGCATGGCTACGGCCAACGCCTACCGCCACTTTGGTCTGCCGGTGCCGCAATCTTCCGCGATCGGGGATTTGTGGAGCGATGGTTCCGAATAAGCAGTCGCCGCCGGCATGACGCATCATCGCGACGCCCATGCTGCGTTCATCTGGCCGGTGCGGGTGTATTACGAAGACACCGATGCTGCCGGTGTGGTGTACTACGCCAATTACCTGAAGTTTTTCGAGCGCGCGCGCACCGAGTGGTTGCGCGCGCTGGGTTTCGACCAGGCCGAACTGGCGCAGCAGCAGGGCATCGTTTTCGTGGTGCGCGCGGTGTCGACGCACTACCACTCGCCAGCGCAGCTCGATGATGTGTTGCAGGTGGAGTCCGTAGTGACGGAACTCGGCCGCAGCCGCATGGTCTTTACCCAGAAAATAAAGCGCGGCCACGCCACGCTGGTGAGCGCGACTGTGGAGGTCGCGTGCGTGGACAGCGCCACTTTCAAGCCGGTGGCGATGCCGCACGCGGTGCGCGAAAAAATGTCGGCGGTTCTCATAAAGGAAGAATAAGGCATGGAAATTACCCGGGATGCTTCCCTGATCAGCCTGGTGACCAACGCCAGCCTGCCGGTGCAGGTGGTGATGGGCGTGTTGCTGCTGGTGTCGATGATGTCGTGGTGGTACATCTTCCTCAAGCTGTTCACCGTGCGCCAGGAGCTTGCGCGCGCCAAGCGCTTCGAGCAGGAATTCTGGGGCGGCGGCGACCTCAACAAGCTGTACCAGCAGGTTTCCAACAGCAGCGAAGCGGGCGGGCTGGAACGCATTTTCGAGGCAGGCTTCCGCGAGTTTTCCAAGCTGCGCCGCCAGCAGGGCATGGACGTTGCCATGGCGACGGACGGCGTGCGCCGCGCCATGCGCGCCACCTACCAGCGCGAGATGGATCGCCTCGAAGCGCATCTGTCGTTTCTTGCCACGGTCGGCTCGGTCAGCCCCTACGTCGGTTTGTTCGGCACGGTGTGGGGCATCATGAATGCCTTCCGCGGCCTCTCCAATGTCGGTCAGGCGACGCTGGCGCATGTCGCGCCGGGCATCGCCGAGGCGTTGGTGGCGACCGCGATGGGCTTGTTCGCGGCGATCCCGGCGGTGGTCGCGTTCAACCGTTTCGCGCGCGACGTCGACCGCATCGCCACTCGCTTCGACAGCTTCATGGAAGAGTTTTCCAACATCTTGCAACGCCAGGCGAATTCATGAGAGACCGTCGCCGCGCGCGCCGCCAGATGAGCCAGATCAACGTCGTGCCCTACATCGACGTGATGCTGGTGCTGCTGGTGATTTTCATGATCACCGCGCCGTTGATGAATCCGGGGCAGATCGAATTGCCCAGCATAGGCAAATCCGCCGCACCGCCGGCGGCACCGCTGGAAGTGGTGATCCGCGCCGACCGCAGCCTGTGGCTGCGCGACCGCGGCGGCAAGGACAATGAGCGCGAGGTGACGCGCGCCGAGCTGCTCGATGCGATCAAGGCAAAACAGGTGCGGAACCCCGAGCAGCCGGTGGTGATCGCCGCCGACAAAAGCGTGCGCTACGAGATGGTGATCGAAGTGATGGACGTGTTGCAGCGCAACCAGGTGAAGAGGGTGGGGCTGCTCGCAAAAGCGGCGACGCCATGACCTCCGCCGAACCGGGGCGCGTTGCCGCCGCGTTCCTCGCTTTTTCCGTGCATGCGCTGTTTTTCGCCCTGATGATGTTCGGGTTGAGCTGGCAGAAGCGCACGCCCGAAACGATGATGGTCGACCTGTGGGACAGCCTGCCCAGCATCGCCGAGCCGGTGCAGGAAGTGCAGCCCGCCCCGCCGCCGCAACCGGCGCCACAGCCGGCGGTTCGCGAAGAGATCAAAGTGGCTAAGTCGGCACCCGCGCCCAGCCGCGCCGACATCGAATTGAAGGACAAAAAGCGTCGCAAGGAAGAAGAGAGGCGCGCGCAGGAGGCGGCGCAGCTCAAAGCGCAACAGGAGACACAGCGCCTGGCCGCGTTGCAGGCGCAGCAGCAGGCGCTGGCCGAGGCGGCGCGCTTACAGCGCGAGCAGGAAGAAGCGCTGGTCAGGCTCACCACCGAGCGCGCTACCGCCGGCGACCGCGTCAAGGCCGAATACAAGGACCGTATCATGAGCAAGATCCGCCGCTACGTGGTGTTGCCGCCGGATTTGTCGGGCAATCCGCAGGCGGAATACCGGGTCACGCTGCTGCCGGGCGGTGACGTGATGAATGCGAAGCTGACCAGGAGCAGCGGCAATGCCGCCTACGACGCGGCGGTGGAACGGGCCATCTACAAGGCGCAGCCGCTGCCGTTGCCGCCCGATCCGGCGATGTTCTCGGCATTCCGCGAGCTCGATCTGCAATTCCGTCCGCAGCAGTGATCGGGTATAATCCGGCGCGCATGAACATCATCAAACTGATTCGTTGTTGCGTGTGGCTGCTGTTGCTGGCTTGCTCACAACCGCTGCATGCCGCGCTCACCATCGAAATCGTCGGCGGTGGCGCCAACCAGGTTCCCATCGCCGTTGCTCCCTTCCTCGCCGAGGACAAGCTGCCGCAAAGCATCACCGAGGTGGTGCGTGCCGATTTGCAGCGTAGCGGCCTGTTCAAGCTGGTCGATGCCACCGGGGTGACGCCGCCGCCGAGCGAGCCGGCCGAAGTGGTCTATCCTACCTGGCAGGCACGCGGTGCCGATATGCTGGTGATAGGCAGCATCATCGCCAAGCCGGACGGCAACTTCGAGGCGCGTTTTCGCCTGATGGACGTGACCAAGCAGGCCCAGGTACTGGGCTTGTACTACACCCTCACGCCGTCGCAGGTGCGCGTCACCGCGCACAGGATTGCCGACGACATATACGAGAAGCTGACCGGCGACGCCGGCGTGTTCAGCACCAAGATCGCCTACGTGCTCAAGGAAGGCGAGCGCTACGAATTACAGGTGGCCGATGCCGACGGCTATGGCGCGCAGGCGGTGCTGACTTCGCGCGACGCGATCATTTCCCCCGCTTGGTCGCCGGACGGCAGCAAGCTCGCCTATGTGTCGTTCGAGCGCAAGAAGGCAATTGTCTACGTGCAGTCGCTGGTTACCGGCAGCCGCTACGTGCTGGCGAACTTCAAGGGTAGCAACAGCGCGCCGGTGTGGTCGCCAGACGGCAAGCGCTTGGCGCTGGTGTTGACCAAGGACGGAACGTCGCAAATCTACCTCGTCAACGTCGACGGCAGCGGCCTGACCCGCCTCACCAACAGTGCAGCGATCGACACCGAGCCCAACTTCTCTCCGGACGGCAAATGGCTGCTGTTCACTTCCGACCGCGGAGGCAGCCCGCAGGTGTATCGTATTTCCGTCGACGGCGGCGAAGCGCAGCGGCTTACTTTCGAGGGCAACTATAACGTCACGCCACGCTTCAGCCCGGACGGGAAAAGTTTCGTGTTTATCCAGCGCAGCAACGGCAATTTCAACGTGGTGCTGCAAGACCTTTCCACCCAGCAGGCGCAGCCGCTCACCGAGAACGGCTTCGACGAATCGCCGACGTTTTCACCCAACGGCAAGATGATCCTCTATGCCACTGAAATTAATGGGCGTGGTATATTATCCGCTGTTTCCAGTGATGGCAGAGTGAAACAGCGTCTGGCAATGCAATCCGGGGATGTGCGCGAACCGGCGTGGGGACCGTTGTTGAAAACTCAATAAATAGGAGAACGAACATGAACAAACTGCTTCTCGGTGCATTGGTGCTCGCGCTTGCGGCGTGTGCCAGCAAGGAAGTCAAGGAAGAACCGAAAAAGGTTGAGGAAAAGCCGGTGGTGCAGGAAGCATCCAAGCCGGCGGAAAAACCTGTCGAGAAGCCGGTGGTACAGGAAGCGCCCAAGGCAGCGCCGGCGCCGGCGGCAGTGCCGATGCCGTCTGCACGTAGCGTGCATTTCGATTTCGACAAGTCGACGATCAGGGATGAATACAAGGCAGTGGTGGAAAACAACGCCAGGTACCTGGGCGCCAATGCCGGCATCAAGGTCACGGTGGAAGGCAACTGCGACGAGCGCGGCAGCCGCGAATACAACCTGGCGCTCGGCCAGCGCCGCGCCGACAGCATCAAGAAGGCGCTCGGCGTGCTAGGCGTTGCCGAAAGCCGCGTCGACACCATCAGCTATGGCGAGGAGAAACCGCGCTGTTCTGACCACAATGAAGCCTGCTGGTCGCAGAACCGCCGTGGCGACATCAAGTATTGATGTCAGGTTGGATCGAAAAAGCGGCGCGCAAGCGCCGCTTTTTACTTGAGGAGTGGAAATGAAACCACGCATGAAAATCCTGGCTGCGGCCATGTTGCTGATGATGGCGGGTGCGGCGCAGGCCGGGCTGCTTAGCGACGACGAGGCGCGCGCGCGTATCGTCGAGCAGCAGAAGCAGATCGATGCACAGCAGCAGCAAGTCGGCGAGCTGAAGCAGATATTACAGGCGCTGCAAGGCAACGTCACCGCCTTGGAAACTGCGGTCAGGAACCAGAGGCTGCTCGATCTGTATACCCAGATCGAGCAGCTCGGCACCGAGATCAACAACCTGCGCGGGCAGATAGAGGTGCTGGGCAACCAGATCGACGGCGCGCAGAAGCGTCAGAAGGATATGTACGTCGATCTCGATACGCGCTTGCGTCGCATGGAACAGGCCGCCAGCGAGGCCGCTGCCGCCCCGGCTTCCGCTGTGTCTGATGTGACGGCCGCACCTACGCTGAAAACCGCCGAGGCAAGCGCGGAGAATGCCGCTTACGAGGCCGCTTACGGCCTGTTCAAGATCGGCAATTACCAGGGCGCCATCGCCGGCTTCCAAAATTTCCTGAGAACCTATCCCGTCAGCGCGCTGGCGCCGAACGCACAATACTGGATCGGCAATTCCTATTTCGCTCTGCGCGATTTCAAGTCGGCGATTTCCAGCCAGCAGCAATTGCTGGCCGCTTACCCAGACAGCGCCAAGGCGGCCGATGCGCTGTTCAACATCGCCAGCTCGCAGATCGAGCTGGGCGACAGCAAGGCCGCGAAGAAGAGCCTGGAAGATTTGGTCGCCAAGCACCCCGCCAGCGATGCCGCCGCCAAGGCAAAACGTCGTCTTGCTACATTGAAGTAAGGCTTATGCCGCAGGATCTGTCCGTGACGCTGCGCATCACGGAAATCTTCCATTCCCTGCAGGGGGAGACCAGCCGTGTAGGCCTGCCCACCGTGTTTGTGCGCCTCACCGGCTGCCCGTTGCGCTGCGGTTATTGCGACACTGACTACGCCTTCCAGGGCGGCACCACCATGACGCTGGCGGCTATCCTCGACGAGGTGGCGCGCCATGGCACGCACCACGTCACCGTGACTGGCGGCGAACCGCTGGCGCAGAAGAGCTGCCTGACGCTGCTCGCCGAGCTGTGCGAGCGCGGCTATTCGGTATCGCTGGAAACCGGCGGCGCGCTCGACGTATCGCAGGTCGATGTGCGCGTCTCGAAAATCCTCGACATCAAAACCCCCGGCTCGGGCGAGGCGGACAAGAACCGCTGGGAAAACCTGGCGTGTCTCACCCCGCACGACGAAATCAAGTTCGTGCTGTGCGACGAGGCGGACTACCGGTGGGCGAAACAGGTGCTGGCGGAACGCAGGTTGGACGCCATCTGTCCGGTGCTGTTTTCGCCAGTGTGGGACGGCTTGCCACCCAGGCAACTGGCCGAGTGGATCCTGCGCGACCGCCTCCCGGTGCGCATGCAGTTGCAGATGCACAAGCTGTTATGGGGTGCCGAGCGCGGCCGTTAGGCGCGATTCAGTAGGTTCTAATATTCTTCCTGTGCCATGCTTGGCTGCGGCGCTAAGGTTTCCTTGATTTATGCCGATTACCGTCCATACTTAACCCTGTTGTTGGTTATAAACTTTCTACAAGGAGCAAGTCATGGCGTCTGTGCAAACCTCATCGGGCAAGAAAACCACCGCAAAATCGGCTGCCAAGCCCGCAGCCAAGGCCGGCGCAAAATTGATGGGCCCGAAAGCCGCGCCAACCAAGGCTGCATCTCAGAAAGCCGCGCCAACCAAGGTTGCGCCCCAGAAAGCCGCCGCAGATACCACCAAGGCGTCCGCCAAACAGGAAGCGGTGATTGCCAAGAAGGCCGCCACTGGTAAATCGCATACCGGCGATAGCCGCAAGACTTCGGTGACCCCGGAAGAGCGTCATCGCATGATCGAAATGGCGGCCTACTTCCGCGCCGAGCGCGCAGGTTTCTCCGGCGACGACCAGAATTACTGGCTGCAGGCCGAGGCGGAAATCGACAGCCTGCTCGACCGCGTGAATTACCCGATCCAATAGTTCCGGCGTTACCCGATGCAAACGCCCTGCCTGGTGCAGGGCGTTTTTATTTGTGCGTCAGGCCGGGCTTTGCCAGAATAGCAACATGGGCTATAAGCGCAAAGTGCGGGTGGTGTTCGTGAGCGAGGGCGATCCTGCATTGGCACCGCTCGCGGTGGAGCAGGCACTCACGGCGGCCGGCTGGCTGGAAGCGCGCGCCGCCAACGTGGCCACACTTGCTGCGCTGCTGGACTGGGCCGACCTGGTGGTGACCCTGGATGCGGAAGCCGATGCGCATTTGCCCGTGCTGCCCACTCGCGTGCAGCATCGCCACTACCCGGTGGCGCACAGTCCCGCGCAGGAATTGCAGCAGCGCATCGCCTGCATGGTCGGCGGCCTCCAACTGATGGAGCGCGCCGCGCATGAATGACTGGGAACAAATCGCTGCCTGGCGCAAGCAGCAGCGCGCCGAAATGATCGCGCGCCGCATGGTGTTGCCGGAAGCGGAGCGCGCCGCGGCCAGTCACGCCGTCACCGAATTGCTGATCCGCGGCTTTGCCCCGCTCGCGCGGCAAAGCATAGGTTTCTGCTGGCCTTACCAGGGCGAGCTCGACGTGCGTCCCGCCATCGAGCACTGGCTCAAGGCGGGCGCGACCGCCGCGCTGCCGGAAATCCTCAACGGCGATTTGCAGTTTCGCGCTTGGCATCCCGATGTTCGGCTTGCCGAAGGACGCTACGGCATTCCGGTGCCGCAGGGCAGCGCGGTAGTGCAGCCCGATGTCCTGTTGATGCCACTTAACGCCTTTGACGATGCCGGATTCCGTTTGGGCTACGGCGGTGGTTACTTCGACCGCGTGCTGCTGCAACCCAAGCGGCCGCTGGCGATCGGCATCGGTTACGAATTCGCTAGACTACCGACGATCTACCCGCAGCCGCACGACGTGGCGATGGATTTCATCGTGACCGAGATGGGGGTGTATGCAGTGGAAGGTGGGAGGGTGAAGCGGGTTTGATATGAACCCATCTCAACATCTGCTGCGCCCTGCGCGCTTTTGCGCAGTTCCGCTTCTGGCCCATCTTCGGCGGCGCACAGGGGTTGGCGCGTAGGGTGGCGATACTGCTCCGGCTGGTTTTTCTCCGCGCCCTCTGCGTCCTCTGCGGTGCAAAAGTTTTTGCGTCCCTCGCGGTGAAATCTTGCCCTTGTCATCACCGTTCCCGCACGTACAACCTGTCCCGTTCGGAGTCGTCCCCCGGTCGCGCGCCTTCCCATATTTTCTGCCATTTGCCGGGCGGCAGGAATTCCCCGCCCACCGCGCCGTGGGTGATGAGCAACTGGCATTGGCGCGCGCGTTGCGGTTCGTCGAGGCGGTAGGTGACGATGCCGGCGAAGTATTGCAGCAGCGCGCGTTGCGGTTCTCCCAGGTGCATGCTGGAAATGCAGTCGTATTTTTTCGGCAGCGCTTGTTGCAGCGAGGCGATCATGCTGCGATAGCTCTTGCCGGTGTCGAGCCAGCCCACCATCAGGATCATCACCAGGCCCCACAGCGTGGTGATACCCGCTGCCCAGATCACAATCGGGCGGTGCGCGCTGCGCTTCACGCGCAGCACGGTGATGATCCAGGCGGCCGTGTAGAACGCGGCGAGCGCCACCGCACCTATCCGCAATGCCGGGGTGTAGCCGGGTTGCAAATCGTTCAGGTGTTGCGCCAGGTGTTCCGGCACACCCAGGTCCATCGCCACCCAGTATAACCAGGCGACGCCGGCGAAGAAGGTGAAACCCATCACGCCGAACCAGTACAGCGCATTGGCGGCACCGCGGCGCAGCGTACCGATGCCGCCGGCGGCGAGCAGCGCAAGCGGCGGTAGCATGGGCAGTGCGTAAACCTCGCGCGCGTCGGAAGCGATACTGAGCACGAAGAGGATCGCCGCGAACGCAAGCAGCGGCAGTTGCAGCGCTGGTAGCGCGAGGCCCTTGCGGCCTTCGCGCCACAGCGTCCACAGCGCCAGCGGCAGCGCCGGCCAGCCATACCAGGGAAGGATGGAAAAGTAGAAGCCCGGTTCGGCGGCGGGGCCGAGCTGGGCGAAGCCGAGGAAGCGGCCGAAGTTGTTGGTCCACAGCCATTCGGTAAACAACTCGGGCGAGCGCAGGTAAAGTGCCACCGGCCACACGATGAGCCAGGGCAGCGCGGCGAGCAGCGCGGCGGAGAGGGTGGCGATGTATTCGCGTTTGCGCCAGGCAGGGAACAGCGGCAGCGCCAGTGCGATGATTCCGAGCACGCCGGGCGCGATCAGCCCCTTGGCCATGAAGCCGACGCCGGCACCCGTGCCCAGCCACAAGCCGGCGAGCAGCGGGCGGCGCGCGGCGAGCGCCAGTCCGTACAGGGCGATGCCGAAGCCGGCAAGCAGTGCTACGTCGGTGATGAGCTGGTGGGTGCGCACCAAGAGGCCGAGACAGCCGAGCAGCACCAGCACGCTCACCCAGCCATAGCCGCGCCCGTGCAGTTCGCGCCCCGCGAGTCCGACGAACAGGAAGGTGAACGCCATGTAAATCATGTTGGCGAAGCGCGCACCGTCATGCAGCGGCAGCAAGGGCGAGAGCAGCTTGGCGCACAGCGCCGCAGTGAGGTAGAACAGCGGCGGTTTTTCCATGAACGGTTCGCCCGCCAGTGTCGGCACCACCCAGTCGCCGCTTTGCAGGATGTGGTAGACCAGGCCGAAGCTGTATGCCTCGTCCGGTTTCCACGGATCGTGGCCGACCAGGCCCGGTAACATCCACGCCACGCACAGCAGGGCGGTGAAGAAAACGTGGCGGCGCTTGAAAGTCTGATAGGCGGGGTTGTTGAACAACGTGTCTGCGAAGGGCATGGCGTTATTGGAGTTATTCGATGATCTTGATGGTCTGCCCGGCGGACGGTTCGCCGTCGGGATAGGCGCCATTGAGCAGGCGCAGCAGGTTTTCCGCATGCTTGCCGAGCACCGAGTCGCGCGCCAGTTCCGCGTAGGTGAGGCCCGGGGTGGTGGTGAGCAGCTTGACGGCGTGCGGCTTGAACAATCGGTATTCGCTCTCGGTCAGTGCGCGCACGCTGTTGATGGCGCGGTCGCCTTCTTCGGCATGCTCGGCGAGGTCGGAGGAGGTTTCGGCGCGTAGCGCGAGCACCACCGCGACGTCGGCAGCGGATTTGTAAACGGCAAACTTGGCATCCTCGAGCGCATATACCGAGGCTGGTAGCCCGTTGATGCTTACCGGCAGTGGGATGTTTTCGTCGTTGTTGCCGAGAATCTTCTGCATCAAGCTGGGTGCGGAGCCGTAGCTGGAGTTAAGCCGGTTGAGGGTGAGCAGTACGGCGCGATCCGGGCTTTGCGCGACGAACACATCTGGCATGGGGGCGGCTTTCCAGCCTGGCGGCAGGGTCACCGCCAAGCCGTATGCGGCATGATAGAGCACGCCGTCCTTGACCACGCCGCTGCTGCTGTCGCGGCCATAGCTGAGCTTGTCGATATGCGCCAGGAATTCGTCGCGCCCTTCCACGACATCGCGCTGTGTCAGGCGCTGCGCCTGCTTGTCGAGTTCGTCGTCGCGCTCGTCGTTGCCGGGGTGGGTCGCGTAAACGCCGTGATAGGTGTGCGGTTCGCGCCCTTCCTGTTTGGCGATCTCGGTTTCCAGGGTTTCCTGGTTTTCCAGCAGGCGGATGATGCGCGACATCGCCTGCGGGTCGTAGCCGGCGCGGGCGAGGTATTCCACGCTCAATCTGTCGGATTCCAGTTCATGCTCGCGTCCGTAGCCCAGCGAGATGGCCTTGGTCATCTGCTGCACCAAGCTCTGGCCGATGCCGGCACCCATGCCGGGCAGCAGGGTGGCGCCCACTGCGAAAGCGGCCGAGGAGCTGTATTGGCGCACGGCGTGGCGCGCGGTAACGTGGCCGATTTCATGCCCCAGCACTGCGGCGAGTTCGGCTTCCGAATTGAGGTGGGCGAGCATGCCGCGCGTGATGTAGATGTAGCCGCCGGGCAGGGCGAAAGCGTTGACCGTCTGGGTGTCGAGGATGGTGAAATGGTATTCGATGTTGCTGCGGTGGCTGTGCTGCACCAGTTTTTTCCCGACCGCTTCGATGTACTGTTGCAGTGCCGGGTCAGCATAGACGCCATAGTCTTCGACGATGACCTGGTGGCCTTTTTTGCCCAGGCCCATTTCTTCGTATTCGGACATCATCACGAAATCGATGTCGCCGGTGGCGGGATTTTGCGCGCATGCCCCCAGCAGCAGGGCGAGCGCCGGGAGCAGCAGGCGCTTCATGCTACTCGACGACTTTCACGGTCTGCCCGGCGGCGGGTTCGCCGCTGGGGTACATGGCGTTGAGCAGGCGCAGGATGCCTTCGGCATTCTTGCCGAGCGGCGAGCGCTGGGCGAGCTTGGCGTAGGTGGTGCCCGGCTTGGCCTGGACGGTGGTGATATGCAGTGGCTTCACCTGCTTGCGCTCGGCGTCGTCGAGGGCGCGGAAGCTGTGCAGGGTGCCATCGATCTCCTTGAGGCGGCGCTCGAATGCCGCTGCCGAGGCGCCACCGCCCACCATGAGGTAAGCATTGCCGTTCAGGATCACCGCACCGGCACGGATTGGGCGCGCCTGCCGGCGCACGGTGGCAAAGGCCGCCTGCAGGCCGTTGACGGTTGTGGCTTCCAGTTCGTCGGTGGTGGTGAGGTTGAGCAGGCGCCGCAGCAGGTCGGCCGGCGATTCCTTGGAGCCTTCCGCCATTTTGAGTTCGATCATGGCTTCGCTGTCGGGGCTGCCGGCGAGCAGGCGGTCGGGCTGGTTCTTGATGCGCCAGTCCGGCGGGAAGGTGAGCGAGAAGCCGAGGTCGGTATGGTAGAACACATTGCCGCGGATCACGCCTTGGCGTGGGTCGTCGCCATACACCAATCCGTCGCTTTGCGCGAGGAATTCGGCGCGCTTGTTGAGCGTGGCGCCGGGCTGCGCCCACTGCGCCGCTTCGCCCACCACTTCCTTGAGGCGCGTGTCGTTGTCGGGATGGGTGGCGAACAGGCCGTGGTAGGCGCGCGGCTCGCGTCCTTCCTGCTTGGCGATTTCGGCATCGAACAGTTCCTGGTTCTTCAGCACGCGGATCACCTGCACCATGGCCTGCGGGTCATAGCCGGTCTTGGCGAGGTATTGAGCGCCGAGGCGGTCCGCCTCCAGTTCATGCTCACGCCCGTAACCGGACAGCAGCGCGCCGCCGAGCACGTTGACCAGGTTGCGACCCACTGCCGAGCCTAGTTCCGGCGCGAAGATGGAGGCGATCTGCACCGCGATGTCGGCGGCGTAGGCGGCGCTCATCTGCTGCACGCTGTGGCGCGCGGTGACATGGCCGATCTCGTGTCCCAGTACTGCGGCGAGTTCGGCCTCGGAATTGAGGTAGGCGAGCAGGCCGCGCGTGATGTAGATGTAGCCGCCGGGGAGGGCGAAGGCGTTGATCTCGGGCGAATCGACCACGGTGAAGTGGAATTCGAGGTTGCTGCGATGGCTGTTGCGCGCCAGCTTCTGGCCGACCATGTCGACGTATTCCTGCAACTTCGGCAGGTCATAGAAGCCATATTCTTTCTTGATATCGAGATCGCCCTGCTTGCCGATGCGGATTTCATCCGCTTCCGATACCAGTGCCAGGTTCTGCTTGCCGCTGACCGGGTTTTGCGCGCAGCCCGTGGCGACGGCCAGGAGCAGTGCAATGCAGGCGCGGCGGAAGAAAGAGGGGGTGAGTTTCATGGCTGCCCTTATTTTACGTCGCCGCAGGTGAGCCGAAAACAAAAAAGGCAGCCCTGAGCTGCCTTTTTTCACCGGGAACCCCGTCCTTAAGCGCTGGCTTTGGCGCCCTTGGCGTATTTCTGCTTGAACTTCTCCACGCGGCCGGCGGTGTCGACGATCTTCTGCTTGCCGGTGTAGAACGGGTGGCAGGACGAGCACACCTCGATGTGCAGATCTTTGCCCAGGGTCGAACTGGTCTTGAACGTGTTGCCGCAGCTGCACGTCACGGAGATTTCCTTGTAATCCGGGTGAATGTCGGTTTTCATCGCAAAATTCCTTGCAAAAAGCCTGTGCCCCGGGCACTTGCCCGGAAAGGTCGCGCATTATGCTGGAATGTGGTGGTTTTGGCAAGGCCGGCATGCGCGGGCGGCAGTATGGTCTTACGCGCGCAAATGCGTCGATTTCGCTAGAATGGGTCAAGATACCAAGAAGTGAGAGTGGAACACGATGATCCTGATCCTCAGCGAAAACACCAACCTGGACGGCGCAGAATACAAGCAGCTCACCGACCACCTCGCCAGCCTGCCCGGCATCCGCTCGCGCGTGCACCATGAGCGCGGCGCCGAGCGCGTGCTTACCGAAATCTACCTGATCGGCAACACCAGCGCGCTGGCGCTGGAGGACATGCAGAGCCTGCCCTGCGTGGAGCGCGTGGTGCGCGTGTCCGAGGAATACCGCGTGCTGGGCCGGCACAAGGATGACCATAGGCCCACCCATTTCGAGTACAACGGCGTGCGCTTCGGCCAGGACACCCTCAACGTGTTTGCCGGACTGTGCGCGGTGGACACGCCGCAGCACGTGGAAGAGATGATGCGCGCGCTGCGCGAGCATGGTCAGGTGTGCACGCGCATGGGGGCGTACAAGCCGCGCACCAGCCCGTATTCGTTCCAGGGGCATGGCAAAGACTGTTTGCCCTACGTATTCGAACTGGCCGGCAAGTACGGCATCAAGGTGATCGCGATGGAAGTCACCCACGAATCGCACGTCGACGAAATCCGTGCGGCGCTTGCGCAGACCGGAAACCCCACCGGGGTGATGCTGCAGATCGGCACGCGCAACACGCAGAACTTCGAGCTGCTCAAGATCGTCGGCCGCCAGCAGGAATTCCCGGTGCTGTTGAAGCGTGGCTTCGGCATTACCCTGGATGAATCGCTCAACGCCGCCGAATACCTCGCTTCGGAAGGCAACCGCAAGGTGGTGTTCGGCCTGCGCGGCATGAAGACCAACATGGGCGATCCGCACCGCAACTTCGTCGATTTTGCCCACGTGCCGGTGGTGAAGCGGCTGACGCGCATGCCGGTGTGCATCGACCCGTCGCACTCGGTTGGCACGCGCGCCCGCGCCGCCGACGGCATCCTCGATGTGATGCACGTCACCGCGCAGGGCGTCCTCGCTGGCGCCAACATGGTGCTGGTGGATTTTCATCCATATCCCGCCAAGGCGCTGGTCGATGGTCCGCAGGCGTTGCTGCTGGAAGAGTTACCCTATTTCCTCGAAGATGTGCGCATCGCGCGCGAGGCGTATCTCAAGCGCGCCGAACTGGCCGCGCGCTTTTATTGATCCTGCGCGCGGCGGGCGCGCTCATCCCTTTTCCATGAAGCGTTCGATGTGCGCGAGGAAAGCGCGCGTCTTGGCGGGCAGGTAGCGCCGCGTCGGCATCACCGCCCAGGCCGGCACTGAGGGTAGGTTCCATTGCGGCAACACATGCACCAAGCGCTTGAGCCGCACGTCTTCTGCGGCAAAGCGGTGCGGCAGTGCGCCGATGCCGGCGCCATCGAGCAGCAGTTGCTGGAGCACGTCCGGCGAGTTCACCGAGAGCCGGCCGGGCGGGACATTTTCCCATACGGCTTTGCCGCGTTGCAATTTCCATGGTACTGCCGTGCCGCGCGCGGAGAGCATGCGCACTGCGTTATGTTGCATAAGGTCGTCCGGGTGCCTGGGCGCGGGATGCACGACGAGGTAGAGCGGGCTGGCATAGAGGCCGAAATGCTGCTCATCGATCTTGCGCGCTACCAGGGTGGCGTCGTTTTCCAGCGTGCCCATGCGGATGGCGAGGTCGAAACGCTCGCCGATGAGGTCGACGCGGCGCGCGCTCAGGTCGAGGTCGAGCTGGATTTCGGGGTGGCTGTCGATGAAGGTGGCGATGGCGCGCGAGAACTGCTGCTTGGCGTAATCGCCCGGCATCGACACGCGCAAGCGCCCGCGCGGACGTGCTTCGCGGCTGCGCACGAAATCCTGCGTGGCGGCGACTTCCTCGGCGACGCGCCGGCAGTGGTCGAGAAATTCCAGGCCGAACTCGGTGAGCGCCAGCCGGCGCGTAGTGCGCAGCAGCAGCTTCTGCCCGAGCATCGCTTCCAGATTGGCGAGGCGGCGCGAGACGGTGGCTTTCGACATGGCCAGATGCTCGGCGGCATGCACCAGGCTGCCCTGCTCGATGATGACGCTGAACAGGATGAGGTCGTCGGCAGGCGGGTTTTTTTGTTCCATTTGTGGAATAGTGTATCTTGTGCGCAGGTATTTATCTATTTCCGCGCAACGCCTACCATGAGCGCCGCAAACAGTGAGGAAGCGGACATGGATACCACCGTTCTTGTTGTTCCCGTCGCGTTGCGCCGCGCGCGCGGCGTCGAGCGCCAGGTTGAAAGCATTGCCACTTCGGACGGCGCGGGCGTCAAGCTCACGCGCGTGTTGACCGGGGAATTGCAGCGCCGCCTTGATCCCTTCCTGATGCTGGACGTCTTCGGCAGCGACAATCCGCACGACTATATCGCGGGTTTTCCCGATCATCCGCACCGCGGTTTCGAGACGGTGACCTATATGCTCGCCGGGCGTATGCGCCATCGTGACAGCGCTGGTCACGAGGGCATGCTGGAGAGCGGCGGGGTGCAGTGGATGACGGCCGGGCGCGGTGTGATCCACTCTGAGATTCCCGAGCAGGAGGAGGGCGTGATGGAAGGCTTCCAGCTCTGGCTCAACTTGCCCTCCCGCAACAAGATGATGGCGCCGTGGTACCGCGATTTTCCCGGCACGGTGATACCTGAATACCTCACCGCGGAGCAAGTGCGGGTGCGCGTGATCGCGGGAGAGAGCAACGGCGTGCAAGGTGCCATGGCGCGCGCGGATACCGAGCCGCTCTACCTCGATATCCATCTGCCTGCAGGCGGATCGTTTTCCACTGTCGTGCCGGCCACGCACAATGTTTTCATTTATGTGTATCGTGGCGCGGTGGAGGTTTCCGGCACGCCGGTGGAAGCGCGACGCATGGCCATTTTCGACAACGCGCCGGATGCCGATGGCGTGGCGCTGGCGGCGCGTGGAGAAGCGCGCGCCATCCTGGTCGCAGGCAAGCCGCTGGGCGAGCCCATCGTGCAATACGGGCCGTTCGTGATGAACACCCAGGAAGAAATCCAGCAGGCGATAGACGACTACCGGCAAGGGCGTCTCGCATGACCCTCATCTACCCTCATCTGCCTTTATCTGACAAGGAGAACCGACAATGACAGCCATGCTGTTTACCCCGATCACTCTCGGCAAGTTGCAACTCAGGAACCGCGTGGTGATGGCGCCGATGACGCGCAGCCGCGCCATCGGCAACGTGCCCAACGAGTTGATGGCGCAGTATTACCGCATGCGCGCCGATGCCGGCCTCATCATCACCGAAGGCACTTCGCCCTCTCCCAACGGCCTGGGTTATGCGCGCATCCCCGGCATCTTCAACGATGCGCAGGTGCAGGGGTGGCGCAAAGTGACCGACGGCGTGCACCAGGAAGGCGGCAGGATGTTTGTGCAGTTGATGCACACCGGCCGCGTCAGTCATCCCTTCAACATGCCAGCAGGTTCGAAGGTGCTGGCACCTTCGGCGCTGGCTGCGCCTGGCGAGATGTGGACCGACGGCAGCGGCATGCAGCCTTACCCGGTGCCGGCGGAGATGAACGAGGCGGATATCGCGCAGGCCATCGCGGAATTCGCGGGCGCGGCACAGCGCGCCATCCAGGCCGGCTTCGACGGTGTCGAACTGCATGGCGCCAATGGTTACTTGATCGACCAGTTCCTCAACACTGCTTCCAATCGGCGTGGCGACCGCTGGGGCGGCAGCATCGACAACCGCATCCGTTTTGCGGTGGAAGTGGCACGGGCGGTGGCTGAGGCAATCGGCGCGGAACGGGTTGGCATGCGCATTTCGCCTTATGGGGTGTTCAACGGCATGCAGCCGGACGAGGAGATGGATGCGTTGTACCTGCGCTTGATCGACGAGTTGAACGGGTTAGGGCTGGTGTATATCCACGTCGTCGATCATAGTTCGATGGGTGCACCGCCGGTGAACGCGGAGCTGAAGGCAAAAATGCGCGCCGCGTTCAAGGGCAGGTACATCCTGTCCGGCGGCTACGACGTGGTGCGCGCTAATGCCGACCTGGATGCTGACCGTGGCGACCTGGTGGCATTCGGCCGGCCTTTCATCGCCAACCCGGCCCTGGTGCAGAAGCTGCACGGCGGGCTGGCGCTGGCGGTGCCGGACGCCAGCACCTTTTACACGCCGGGAGAAAAAGGCTACCTCGACTACTGAGACCCGGCTATCGAGGTTATGGCGCTTTGACTCGACCTTGAGGCATAATGGGCCATTGGCTGCAATGGGGGGGATGATGGTGGAGCCGGTTACCGAAGGCGATGCGCTGGCGGCGCCTCAGCCTTTGAAGGAAGGTACGATGCTCGCGGAGCATATCCTTGGCATGCTCGGCCATTCTCCGTTCTTCGCCGATTTTGACCGTGATGACGTCAAGGCGCTGTCGGGCTACATGGAGGTGTACCGCGCCGAGCCCGGCACCATCATCCTGCGCGAAGGCGATCAGGGCGACACCATGCTGCTGCTGTTGCAGGGCAAGGTCGACGTGCTCAAGAAGGACCGCCATGGCATCCAGCAGCGCATGACCTCCATCCTCCCCGGCATGACGCTGGGGGAGATGTCGCTGATCGACGGCGAGCCGCGCTTTGCCACTTGCCGCGCTGCCGAACTCACCACTTACGCCGTGCTCACCCGCGACAGCATGGTCAACATCATCCTCGAGCACCCCAGTCTGGCCTCCAAGCTGCTGGTCAAGCTGGTGACGCTGCTGTCGCAGCGTCTGCGCTACACCACCGGCAAGCTGCTTGAGTACATGGAAAAGTAGCGCGCGGTGCGCTGTCGCCTGTTGCTGGCTGCCTGGCTGGCGAGTTTTGCCGTCAATGCCGCATCCTTCTCGCTGACCGACGATCGCGGCAAGGCGCACGATCTGCCCGCGTCGTCGGCGCGCATTGTCACCCTCGCGCCGCACCTCACCGAACTGGTTTACGCGGCGGGCGCGGGAGACCGCCTCATTGCCGTGGACGGTGCCAGCGACTATCCGCCTGCCGTGCATGATTTGCCCAGGATAGGCGATGCCTCGCGCCTTGATTTCGAAGCGATGTTGCAATTGCGTCCGGACCTGGTGCTGGCCTGGCGCAGCGGCAACAACGCAGCCGACATCGCGCAGCTGGAACGCCTGGGGCTGGACGTGTTCGTCACCGAGCCGGAGCGCCTGTCCGACATTGCGCGCCTGCTGCGCGTGATCGGCCACCTGGCCGGCAGCGAGACGGCCGCAGCAGCGGCGGCGCAGCGCTTCGAAGCGGAATTGGATGCCCTGCGCGCGCGCTATCGCGGGCGGCGCGAGGTGAGCGTGTTCTACCAGATATGGTACCCGCCGCCGATGACGGTGAACCGGGCGCACGCCATCAGCGATGCGCTTGGCGTGTGCGGCGCGCGCAACGTGTTCGCGGACTTGCCGCAACTGGCCGGTGCGGTGGCGACGGAAGCGGTGGTGGCGATAAATCCCGAGGCGATGGTGCTCGCCGACGGTGCTCCGGATGCAGAAGCGGCGTGGCGGCGTTTTGCCGACATGCGTGCGGTACGCGCGAACAAGTTTTACACCGTTACGCCCGACCTGCTGCATCGCGCCGGGCCGCGCATGCTGCAAGGGGTGGCGGAGCTATGCGAGAAAATCGACCAGGCCCGATGAGGTAACCATGTCCGACTTGAACGATCCACGGGTGTTTTTTGCGGCGGAGCGCACCCTGCTCGCCTGGAATCGCACCGGACTCACGCTGATGGCGTTCGGCTTCATGATCGAACGCTTCGGCCTGTTCGTGCACATGCTCATGCCCATGCCCATGCCCAATGGCGGCGCGATGCTGGAACGCGACGCCTCGTTCTGGGTCGGCATCGCCTTCATTCTGCTCGGCGCGCTGGCGGAAAGCTACTCCATCGTGCAGTACCGGCGTGTCATCCGCACCTTGAAGCCCATCGAAATTCCCGACGGCTACCGCATCAACGCCGGGGTGTACGCCAATGCCGGCGTGGCTGCGCTGGGCCTGGCGCTGCTGGGGTATCTGTTTTACGGGCTCGGTTGAGTTCGCGCGAATAATTGATGCGTTAATGCACGCTGTGCGCACCATACATAGATTCGCCGAGCTACCCCCCCAAGTGCAGAAGGGTGGTCGCATTTGTCGTGGCGAACGTGTGCCGTTGCGTCTTCCCGCTTTTCTTCATGTGAAGGGTGATTTTGATCAATCATCGTGCTGCCATAATACATCTGAGTGACCACTGTCTCGGTTGATGGCACGGCACAATATAAACAGCAGGTCGGAGAGGCGGTTGAGGTAAACCGCCGCGTGCGGTGAGGATGGTTCGGCGCGTTGAAGTGCGATCACGCGCCGTTCGGCGCGGCGGCACACGGTGCGCGCGACGTGGCACAGCGCGGCGGCGCGGCAGCCGCCGGGCAGGATGAATTCCTTGAGCGCGGGCAGGTCGGCGTTGTAGTGCTCCACCCACTGCTCCAGTTGCGTGATGTGCTGCGGGCCGATGGCGCTGCGGCCGGGGATGCTGAGTTCGCCGCCGAGGTCGAACAGGGTGTGCTGGATTTTGATCAGGCAGTCGCGCAGCCTTTCCGATAGCGGCTCTGCCAGCAGCACGCCTATCTGGCTGTTGAGCTCATCTACCGCGCCGATCGCTTCGATGCGCGGCGCATCCTTGGCAACGCGCGTGCCGTCGCCAAGGCCGGTACTGCCGTCGTCGCCGGTGCGGGTGACGATCTTGCTGAGGCGGTTGGCCATGTTAGCGGGTTTCTCCGTTCGGTAAAGTGGTTTGGCATTCGTTGAAGATGCGCTGCTGGCAGGAGCGGCAGATTGCGCTATCGAGCTTGGGGTAAATTTGCGCCACGGCGCGAGTCTTCACCGGATAGATGTTCTGCTCGCCGATATCTTCCAGGTAGCCGCCCTTGCGCAGCAGCGCGTACACCTCATCCTTGAGCCGGTAGAAGTACAGTCCGCCACCCATTTTACGACGACGCTTGGCTTCCTGCGCGAGCATTTCCGCGCCGGCGACGTCGATGAAGTTGATGCCGCTGCATGCGAGCAGCACATGCTTCTGTTGCGGGTTGGCCTCGTCCACCCTGGTCAGCGTCTGGCGCACGTGATCGACCGCGCCGAAGAAAATCGAACCGTTGATGCGCAGCATCTTCAGTTGCGGGCAGTCGGGCAGGCCGGTGTCGGCGGTGAAATGGTAGCTGCCCTCGGCAGGGTCAGGTTTGACGTCGACGATGGTCGGGCGCGAGGTGCGGTTGAGGTAGAGCATCAACGACATCAGTACGCCGACATAGATGGCGAATTCCAGGTTGAGCAGCAGGGTGGCGAGGAAGGTGATGATGAGGACGGTGGACTCGCCGCGGCTGGTTTGCAGGATGGAGCGGATGTGATGGAAGTCGATCAGGCCATAGGCGACCAGGAACAGGATCGCCGCCATTGCCGGGATCGGCAGATAGGCGGCGAGCGGCGCCACCAGGAGCAGGATCGCCATCAGGAACAGCGCGGAAAGTATGGAGGCGAGCGGCGTTTTCGCACCGGCTTCATAATTGAGCCCGCTGCGGTTGAACGAGCCGCTCGATGCATAGCCGGAGAAAAATGCGCCGAACAGGTTGGACAGGCCCTGGCCGATGAATTCCTGATTGCCGTCGATGCGTTGCTCGCTTTTCACCGCAATCGCGCGTGCGATCGACACCGCTTCGGTGAGCGCGAGCATCGCCACCGCCAGCGCGATGGGGGCGATTTTGCGCAGCGTCTCGATCGAGAAATCCGGCATCGACAGCGGCGGCAGGCTGGCTGGTAACGCGCCCACGGTTTTGATGCCGGTGGTGCCGCTTGGCACCAGGGCATGCAACATCACCACATAAAGGCTGCCCGCCACCATGGCGGCGATCATGTAGGGGAACTTGGGCAGGTATTTTCGGAATGCTATGCCGGTGATGAGCGTGACCAGTCCCGCCGATGTGACGTAAGGATTGAGGTGGCCGATCTGTGCGGCGAGTTGGTGCAGGGTTTCGGCGAAGGAAGCGCCGTGTGTGATGTCGATGCCGAAGAAATTCTTGATCTGGCTGCCGGCGATGAGCAGCGCGGCGCCGGCAGTGAAGCCGATCACCACCGTGTGCGAAATGAAATTGACCAAGCCGCCCAGGCGCGCCAGCCCCATCACCAGCTGGATCGCGCCGGTGAGGAAGGTAAGCGTCAGCACCATCTGGATGTATTGCGGCGAGCCGGGCTCGGCGAGCGGGCTGATGGTGGCGAAGACGACGATGGAGATTGCCGTGGTCGGGCCGGACACCAGGTGCCAGGAAGAACCGAACAGTGCGCCGATGATTGCTGGCACCATGGCGGCGTAAAGGCCGTATTCCGGCGGCATGCCGGCGATGGTGGCGAAGGCCACGCCCTGCGGCAGCACGATGATGGCGCCGGTCAGCCCGGCGATGAGATCGGCGCGCGCCGTGGCGCGGGTGAGCAAGGCGCGCCAGCGCAGGAAAGGCAGCAGGCGATACAGCCGGTCTCCGGGCTGGGCGGGGTATTTCTGCATGAAGCGGTTGGCAGCTTGTATTAAAGTTTAATGATTATCTGATATTCAAGGCGGGCGAGCAAACGTCTGGCTGTCCGCCTTTTTGGCGGGGTTCCCGAAAAACCCTACTCCATGCTTGACAGCGGGAAAGGCATCGCATACAGTCACGCCGTTGCAAGAACATTAATCCGCAGTACTTCGTGCATCTTTAAGGGGGAGGTATGAAAAAATCCGCATTGTTGTGTCTCGTGATCGGCGCCGTTGCTGCTTCTGGCGCATTCGCTGCCGGTGATCCGGTTGCCGGCAAGAAGAAAGCGTTCATGTGCGCCGGTTGCCATGGCGCACCTGGCTACCGTGCCGGTTATCCGGAAATCTTTGCCGAGCCCAAGCTGGGCGGCCAGCATGCCGACTACCTCGTCAATGCGCTGCAGCAGTACAAAAACGGCGAGCGCAAATTTGGTACCATGGAAAACACCGCCAAGGCGCTGTCCGACCAGGACATGGCTGACATTGCCGCTTATTACGCTGCTCAGTAATTGAGCATTCGACGATAGCACAGGATAGAAAAGGGAATACGCAATGAAAAAGTTCGTGATTGCTGCAGCAGTGCTGGGTTTGGCCTGCGGCCAGGTTTACGCCAGCGGCAACGTTGCCGCCGGCAAGAAGAAAGTCGATGAAGTCTGCTCCTCCTGCCACGGCAAGGACGGTCGTAGTGAAAACCCGATGTTCCCGAAACTGGCCGGCCAGAACGAGAGCTACATCGTACACGCGCTGCATGCCTACAAGAAGGGTGACCGCAAGAACCCGATCATGGGTGGTATGGCTGCCGGTCTCAGCGAGGAAGATATCCAGAACGTCGCCGCTTACCTGTCCAGGCAGGACGGCGCGCTGTTCACCAAGCGTTGAGCGTAGAGTTTCAAGGTCCGCACCGAATGAAAACGGCGGCTGTGTGAACAGCCGCCGTTTTTATTTTCTTTTCAGACAGTCGAGATAATACTGCTGATCCGGCGTGCTGCCGTTGCGCTGCGCCTGCCAGATCGTTTCCCCCAGGCATTCTATCAGCGCATGACGTGCTGCGTGCTTGTCCAGCTTGGTGCATAGCCGCTCGAATTGCGCGCGCAGGCCGGGCGGCTGGTCGATGCCAAGCTGCTCGGCGACGGCAAGGTGCAGCGACAAATGCAGGAAGGGGTTGATGACGCCGTCTTCCGGCGCGTAGTCCTTGTCCAGGTGGCGTTCCGGCTGCTCCAGCAGCGCGTGGTATTCCGGGTGCAGCGCGACGATTTCCACCGCCATGCTTTCCAGCGGACTCAATGCCGCCTTGCCCCGATATTTGTGCCAGGCGTCGCAGAAAAAGCGGCGCGCTTCATCGCGGCTCGGGTTGAACATCGAAGTTTCCTTCACAATTAAAAAAGCATTTTAGTCGCGGATGGCCACGGATAAGCAGGAATATTTCCATCGGGATGCACGGCATGCTATTGAACAGGTTCTTCTGCGTCTTCCGTGTCTTCTGCGGTGAAATGCTTTTGAATTTATCCGTGATTATCAGTGCTCATCCGTGGCCGATTGTTTTTGCCTTGTATTCGCACAGGTCATTGATGAGGCAGCGCGGGCACTCGGGCTTACGCGCCTTGCATATATAGCGGCCGTGCAGGATCAGCCAGTGGTGCGCGTCATGGCGGAATTCTTCCGGCACGCATTTGAGCAGCCTGTCCTCCACCTCGCGCACGTCCTTGCCGGGGGCGAGGCCGGTGCGGTTGGCGACGCGGAAGATGTGCGTGTCCACCGCGATGGTGGGCTGGCCGAAGGCGGTGTTCAGGATCACGTTGGCGGTCTTGCGTCCCACGCCGGGCAGATTCTCCAGCTCCTCGCGCGTTTGCGGCACATCGCCATCATGACGGTCGAGCAGGATGCGGCAGGTTTCGATCAGGTGCTTGGCCTTGTTGCGGTAGAGGCCGATGCTGGAAACGTAGGATTCCAGTCCTGCCTGACCGAGCGCAGCGATTTTCTCCGGTGTGTTGGCCACCGGGAACAGTTTGCGCGTGGCGAGGTTCACGCTCTTGTCGGTGGCCTGTGCCGACAGCACCACCGCCACCAGCAACTCGAATGGCGTGGTGTATTCCAGCTCGGTGGTGGGGTGCGGATTGGCGGCCTGGAAGCGCGTGAATATTTCGCGGCACTTTTGCGGGTTCATGAACCGACGGCAGGCGCTACGCCTGACGCAATTTGCTTCCGCGCGGCGCGCGCGTCGAGATGGTTTTTCAGCGCGATCAGGCAGCCCAGGCCGATGAAGGCGCCGGGCGGCAGGATGGCGAGCAGGAATCCATGGTAATTCGGCACCACGGTGATTACCCAGCTTTTTGCCATCTCGCCCAGCGCGAGGTCGATGCCGGAGAGCAGGGTGCCGTAGCCGAACAGCTCGCGTATGCCGCCCAGCGCCGCCAGCACCATGGTCAGGCCCAGTCCCATGATGAAGCCGTCCAGCATTGCTGGCAGCGTCGGCTGTTTGGAGGCGAAAGCCTCGACGCGCGCCAGTACGATGCAGTTGGTGACGATGAGCGGAACGAAGATACCGAGTACCAGATAGAGCGCGTGCAGATAGGCGTGCATTCCCAGTTGCACCACCGTGACCAGCACTGCGATGATGAGCACGAACACCGGGATGCGTATCTCGTGCGGTACCAGGTTGCGCACCAGCGCCACTGCGCCGTTGGATAGCGCCATCACCAGTGCGGTGGCCAGCCCCAGGCTGACGCCGTTGACCACGCTGCTGCTCACCGCCAGCAGTGGGCACAGCCCGAGCAGTTGCACCAGCCCGGTGTTCTGTGTCCACAGGCCGTCGACGATGATTTTCCGGTAATCGATGCCAGCTGCTGACTTGGACTCGATTTCGGCAGCGGATGCGCTCATGGGCGGTTCTCCTTGCTGATTGCGGGTGCGAACAACTGTTCACGGTGCGATGCGTAATATTGCAGCGCTTTCTTCACTGCCTTCACCACCGCGCGCGGGGTGATGGTGGCGCCGGCCATGTAGTCGAACTGGCCGCCGTCCTTTTTTACTCGCCAGGCGCCTTCGTCAGTTTCGCTCGCCAGTGTTTTGCCGTCGAAGTGGCGTATCCATGCGCTCCTGGCGACTTCGATGTAATCGCCCAGGCCCGGCGTTTCTTTGTGCGCGACCACGCGCACGCCAGATACCGCGCCGTCGGCGCGGATTGCCACCAGCAGTTTGATTTTACCGCTGTAGCCGTCCGGCGCAATCGCCTCCAGCACCACCGCTGCTGGTTTGCCGTTGCGGCGCGCGCGGTAGGCGATGGTCTCGCCTTGGGTGCCGAGCAGCGGGTCGGCGGCCAAGGTGATTATGTCGCGCAGCAGGTCATTGTCAAAGGCTGTTTGCGGTACCACCTGCATCATCAGCGCGAGCCTGGCCTCCTCTTCGCTATTCGCGATCGGCGCGCGCGTAAGGTCGAAAGTATAGGCAAGCAGGGCGGTGCCGATCACGGCGAAGGCGAGCATGGTGAGTGCAGTACGCAGTGATGCCTTGACCGGTGTCATGCGCTTTTCCCTTTTTTGCCGAACACTGGCGGCTGTGTGTAGGCGTCGATTAGCGGCACCGCGATATTCATGATCAGCACGGCGAAGGCGACGCCGTCGGGATAGCCGCCGAATACGCGGATGAGATAGGTGAGCAGGCCGATGCCGGCGGCGAAGATCAGTTTGCCGCGCGGCGTGGTCGGGCCGGTGACCGGGTCGGTGGCGATGAAGAAGGCGCCTAGCATGGCGCCGCCGCTGGCGAGATGGAATAGCGGGCTGGCGTAGTGCGCCGGGTTGGCGAAGTAGAACGCGCCGGCGATGAGTGCGAGCGCGGCGATGAATGCTGCCGGCACATGCCAGGTGATGATGCGCTGCTGCCACAGATAGATGCCGCCGAGCAGGTAGGCCAGCGCGATGATCTCGGTGCCGTGGCCGCCCAGTGTGCCGAAGATGGGCATGCTCTGGATGCTGGTTACACTGCGCTGCAAGTGCAATTGTGTCTTCAGGGTGTCGAGCGGCGTGGCCATGGTTACCGCGTCGAGCTTGGCGTCATCGGGCAGTGCCTGCGTGAATACGTAGTGCAGTTGGTCGGCGAAGCCCAGGTGCAACTGAGTTAACGCTTCCGGTGCCAGCCACTGCGTCATCTGCACCGGAAACGACACGATCATTACCGCGTAGCCGACCATGGCCGGGTTGAACAGGTTGTTGCCCAGCCCGCCATACAGATGCTTGGCCACGGCGATGGCGAAGGCAGTGGCGATCACCGGCAGCCACCACGGCGCCAGCGGCGGGATCGACAAAGCGATCAGCCAGGCAGTGACCACGGCGCTGCCGTCGAGCAGAAAAGGTTTGATTCCGACTTTACGCAGCCTCAGCATCACTGCCTCCGCGCCCAGCGCGGTAGCGGTGGCGAGGCTGAGGCTGATCAGGATGGCCGGGCCGAAGTACCACACATAGACGGCGATACCCGGGATCAGCGCGGCCAGCACCTTGAGCATGATGGTGCTGACGCCGGGGGCCTTGGTTATATAAGGAGAACTCATGAAATTTATTTAGTTGTCGTTACGTATTTACGGACAGGGCCATGGCGACGAGAGCGTGCCCTTATCCGGCGTATCGCGCCACCTTCTCCCGGAGGGAGAAGGGTGGGGGCGCAGGTTCATGTCATGCAGTTTTTTAAAACTAATAGCCACGGACAAACATGGATAACCCATAACTCCGTTAGGATTCGCGCGAGTACTGTTGCATAATCTTTCCTCCGCGGCCTTTGCAGTGAAATGCTTTTGAATTTGTCCGTGTTTCATCCGTGGCTCACTCGCTCATTCCGCCTTGCTGTCCTTAGTCTGCGCCATGGCGGCCATTTGTGCACGGCGTGCCTCAATCTCGGCGATTTCCGCCAGTTTTTCCGGTGGCAGGTTGTCGATGTTGCGCGGGATGATGCCGGCCTTCTTCGCCTGTGCGCGCTCGATCGCTGCAAGGATCGCCGCCTGCTTGGCGTTGGTTTCCGCGGAAGGTGCCTCGGCTTGCAGCGTGGCGAGTTTCTCCGTGGCCTTCTGCGCCAGCCTCTCGGCGCGCTCGTGCTTTTCGCGCTCGATGCGGAACAGGCGGAATTCGTGGCGCTCGCGCGCCGTGTCGGCGGCCTTCTTCTCTTTTTCGCGCGCGTGGATTTCGCTCTTGGCAAAGCGGAAATACTGCACCAGCGGGATGTGGCTGGGGCAGACGTAGCTGCAACAGCCGCATTCTATGCAATCGAACAGCGCGAATTCCTGCGCCTTGCCAAAGTTGCGCGATTTGGCAAACCAGTATAGGTCCATCGGTTGCAGGTCGGCGGGGCAGGCGCGCGCGCACTCGCCGCAGCGGATGCATGGCAGCGCCGCAGGTGCGGGCGGGAACAACGCGCGCGACTTGGCGATCACGCAGTTGGTGGCCTTGGTCAGTGGAACGCCGGTGGCGGGCAGGTCGAAGCCCATCATCGGTCCACCCATGAGGTGGCCAGTGGTGTCGGGCTTTTCCCCAGCGTGGCGTAGCAGCTCGGCGATGGGGGTGCCGATCAGCGCTTCGTAATTGCGCGGCGCTGCCACGTTGCCGGTGATGGTGACGATACGCGACAGCGCCGGCTCATCGTGATGTACGGCGCGATGCACGGCGTAGGCGGTGGCGACGTTGAAACATTGCACGCCGAAGTCGAGCGAGCGCGCGTCGGCGGCAACCTCGATGCCGGTGAGCACCCTGACCAGTTGCTTGGCACCGCCACCGGGATAAATGGTGGGCACTGTGACCACTTCGATGGGCGCGTCGGACTGGGTTGCGGCGGCCCGCATCGCGGCGATGGCCTCGGGCTTGTTATCCTCGATGCCGACCACCACTTCCTGCGCGTTGAGCATGTAGCGCATCAGCGCGATGCCCTGCACGATTTCGTCGGCGCGCTCGCGCATCAGCATGTCGTCGCAGGTGATGTAGGGTTCACATTCGGCGCCGTTGATCACCAGCGTTTGTATTTTCTGGCGATTGCCGGGATTGAGCTTGATGAAGCTGGGGAATACCGCGCCGCCCAGCCCGACCACGCCGGATTCACGCAGGCGGTGGCGCAGTACGCCGGGGTCGTTCGCGTCGAGCGGGCGGCGCTCGATCCAGCGCTCCTCGCCGTCGACCTCGATTTCCACACACAGGTCCCGCAGGCCGGAAGGATGCGGCACCGCACGCATTTCCACGGTGCGCACCGTGCCGGAAGTCGGCGCGTGCACTGCAGCGGAAACGTTGCCTTCGGCGCGCGCGATCATCTGGCCTTTCAGAACGCGATCACCTGGGCGCACCAGCGCTTTGGCCGGGGCGCCGATGTGCTGTTGCAAGGGCACCGTGAGCAGTGCCGGCAGCGGTGCGGCGAGGATGGGCTGCCGCGTCGATTCTGCCTTGTGCTGCGGCGGATGCACGCCGCCGTTGAATTTGTAGAGAGTACGCATCAGGCGGCCTTGATCTGGATCACCGGGTAGCGCCATTTCCAGTTGCCGATTTTTTCCGGGATCACTTGCATGCTGATGCAATCTACCGGGCATGGCGCGACGCACAGCTCGCAGCCGGTGCATTCCGCGGCGATGATGGTGTGCATCTGCTTGGCAGCACCAACGATGGCGTCCACCGGGCAGGCCTGGATGCACAGGGTGCAGCCGATGCAGATATTTTCGTCGATAAAGGCGACCGACTTGGGCTTGGGAACACCATGTTCGGCATTGAGCGGCTTGGCCTCGACGCCGAGCAGTTCAGCCAGCTTTTGGATGCCCTCCTCGCCGCCGGGCGGGCACTGGTTGATGTCGGCCTCGCCCGCCGCAATGGCGGTGGCGTATGGCTTGCAACCGGGGAAGCCGCACTGCCCGCACTGCGTCTGCGGGAGAATGGCGTCGATCTGCTCCACCAGCGGGTTTTCCTCGACCTTGAACCTGAGCGCGGCGTAGCCGAGCACGGCGCCCAGGGCGAGCGCCAGCGCGGCCATGACGAAAAGGGCGTTTAACATTCGTTAATCGCCCCTGAACGGCAGGTGAACCGCAAGGGATGCAACAAAATATGCAAGGTAGTGCGCAGCAAGAGCGGGTTTTCCTTGCGTAGCTGGCGTCCTTGGCGGTGTGGGATTTTGCTTTTTACATTCATTTACTTGATCAAGCCGGAAAAACCCATGAACGCCAGACTCATCAACCCGGCGGTGACCATGGCGATGGCGGAGCCGCGGAACGGCGCCGGCACGTCCGCGCCTTCGAGGCGCTCACGCATTGCCGCGAACAGGATCAGCACCATGGAAAACCCCAGTGCCCCGCCCATGCCGAAGAACAGTGATTCGACGAAGTTATGGTTTTCCTGCACGTTGAGCAGCGGGATGCCCAATACCGCGCAGTTGGTGGTGATCAGCGGCAGGTAAATGCCCAGCACCTGGTACAGCACCGGGCTGGTCTTGCGCACCACCATCTCGGTGAACTGCACGATGGCGGCGATCACCACGATGAACGACAGCGTGGTGAGATAGGCCAGATCGGGGCCGAGCAGGTAGCGGTTGATCAAATAGCTGGAGCCGCTTGCCAGCGTCAGCACGAACGTGGTCGCGGCGCTCATGCCGATGGCGGTCTCGAGTTTCTTCGATACCCCCATGAATGGGCACAGGCCGAGGATTTTCGCCATGACGATGTTGTTGACGAACACCGTGGCGACCAGGATCAGCAGATAATTTTCCACAAGCGGGCAGCGCGGACGGACAGCCTGTTAAGTTGGCGAGATTATCGCTTGCGGGCGATATTCCATCAACCACGATGGAATTATATGTTTATGAAAATCGGTTATATTTTGGCGGAACGGCGATCATGCCAATGACGCTTCCGGCGTGGTATAGGCGTAGCCCATGTCCTCGGCGAGGTTGGCGTGGGTGACGTAACCGCTGCACAGGTTGAGGCCGTTCTTCAGCCCCGGGTTTTGCAGCAGCGCGCGCTGGATGCCCTTGCTGGCGAGTTCCAGCGCATAGGGTAAAGTGGCGTGGGTGAGCGCCAGTGTGGAAGTGCGCGCGGTGGCGGCGGGCATGTTGGTGACGCAGTAGTGTACCACGCCTGCTTCGACGTAGAGCGGGGTGCTGTGTGTGGTGGGGCGGGAAGTCTCGACGCAGCCGCCCTGGTCGATGGAAACGTCGACGATTGCCGAACCGGGGCGCATGGCGCGCACCAGCTCGCGGCTGACCAGTTTGGGCGCGTGCTTGGCGGGAACCAGCACCGCGCCGATGACGAGGTCAGCATCGCGCACGCAAGCCGCGATGGCATCAGCTTCCGAATAGCGGGTGACGATGCGCGCGCCGAAGATGTCGTCGAAATGGCGCAGCCTGGCGGCGTCACGCTCAAGCAGGGTGACGGCCGCGCCCATGCCGACGGCGATGCGCGCGGCGTTCTCGCCGACCACGCCGCCGCCGAGGATGGTGACCTTGCCAGGCGCCACGCCGGGCACGCCGGGGAGCAGCACGCCGCTGCCGCCGTTGGCCATGGTCAGCGCCCACGCGCCCATCTGCGTCGCCAGGCGCCCAGCCACCGCCGACATCGGCGTGAGCAGTGGCAGCGTGCCTTGCGCGTCGGTGACGGTTTCGTAGGCGATGCAGGTGGCGCCGCTGGTGATGAGCTTTTCGGTGAGGGCACGGTCGGCGGCGAGGTGCAGGTAGCAGAACAGCGTGGTGCGCGCGTTGATGAGGGCGAGCTCGCCCGGCTGGGGTTCCTTGACCTTGATCACCAGTTCGCTGGCGTAAATTTCTGCGGGCGTGGCGACGATGACGGCGCCGGCGTCGCGGTACAGCGCATCGCCGAAGCCGATGCGCGCGCCGGCATTGCTTTCCACGCATACCTGATGACCGGCCGCGCACAGCACGCGCACCCCGGCGGGAGTAAGGCCGACGCGGAATTCATGATCCTTGATTTCCTTGGGTACGCCGATTTTCATGCTCAGATCTCCACTTGCGCGCCGAGCTCGATCACGCGGTTGGGTGGTATCTTGAAAAACCCCATCGCGCTTTCCGCGCTACGTGACATGAAGGCGAACAGATGCTCGCGCCACAGCGCCATGCCCGGCAGCTTGCTCGGAATCAGCGTTTCGCGGCTGAGGAAGAACGAGGTTTCCATCAGGTTGAAGGCGATGCCTTGCGGGCCGCACAGCGATAGCGCATGCGGGATGTCCGGCTCATCCTTGAAGCCGTAGCGCACCAGCAGCTGGTAGGTGTTGGGCGCGAGCTCATGCACCTGCACACGCTCGCTGTCGGGGATGGTGGGGATTTCCTCGGTGGTCACGGTGAGGAAGATCAGCCGTTCGTGCAGCACCTTGTTGTGCACCAGGTTGTGCAGTAACGCATGTGGCACGGTCTGCCGGCTGGCGTTCATGAACACCGCAGTGCCGGGCACGCGCGCCGGCGGGGATTTCAGCAGCCCGGTCAGGAAAGGCTGCAACGGCAGGTTGTCCTGCGAGTGGCGCACGAACAGCAGTTCGCGTCCGCGCTTCCACGTCACCAGCAGGGTGAACACGGCAATGCCGACCACCAGCGGGAACCAGCCGCCATGCGGGATCTTCGGCACGTTGGCGGCGAAGAAGGATAGATCGATGACGAGGAAGAAGATGGCGGTGAGGCCGACCAGCCAGATGTTTTTCTGCCACAGCGCGTAGGCGACCAGCGAGGCCAGCGCGGTATCGATCGCCATGGTGCCGGTGACGGCGATGCCATAGGCTGCGGCGAGGTTGGACGAGGTTTGCAGCCCCAGCACCAGCGCGGCGACGCCGAGGGCGAGCATCATGTTGATGATGGGAATGTAAATCTGGCCGATTTCGCTGGTGGAAGTATGCACCACACGCATGCGCGGCAGGTAGCCTAGTTGGATAGCCTGGCGCGTGATCGAGAATGCGCCGGTGATTACCGCCTGCGAGGCGATCACCGTGGCGGCGGTGGCGAGCATGACCAGCGGTATCATGCCCCACTCCGGTGCCATCAGGAAGAACGGGTTCTCCAGCGCTTCCGGGCGGGTAAGGATGAGCGCACCCTGGCCGAAGTAGTTCAGCACCAGCGCCGGCAGGGTGAGGGTAACCCAGGCGGCGCGGATCGCGGTTTTTCCGAAGTGGCCCATGTCGGCGTAGAGCGCCTCGGCACCAGTGACCGCGAGCACCACCGCGCCCAGGGTGAGGAAACCCATGCTGCCGTTGTCCTCGATGAAATCGAGCGCGTAATATGGGTTGAGCGCGACCAGCACCTGCGGCGCCTGGACGATGTGCACGATGCCCATTGCGGCGAGGGTGATGAACCACAGCATCATCACCGGCCCGAACAGGCCGCCGACGCGACTGGTACCCCAGCGCTGCATCAGGAACAACAGGGCGAGGATGAGCAGCGACAGCGGGATGATGAAGCGCTCCAGCCCCGGTGCCGCCACTTGCAGGCCTTCCACCGCCGACAGCACGGAGATGGCGGGGGTGATGATGCCGTCGCCGTAGAACAGCGCCGCGCCGAACACGCCCAGCACCAAGAAGGTCCATTTCAGGCGCGGGTCGCGGTGCGCGGCCTGCTGCGCCAGCGCGATCAGCGCCATGATGCCGCCTTCGCCGCGGTTGTCGGCGCGCATGATGAACAGCACGTACTTGACCAGCACCACCAGGATCAACGACCAGAACACCAGCGACAGCGAGCCGAGCACGTTTTCCTCGTTGGGCGTGATGCCGTGGCTGGTGTGGAAGACCTCGCGCATGGTGTAGAGCGGGCTGGTGCCGATGTCGCCGAACACCACGCCGATGGCGCCCAGCATCAGCACCGGCAGTCCCTTTTTTTCAGATTGTTGATTCATGCTGTTTGTGCTTTGCAAAGAGTGGAAATGACATCCCGGATCAGCGCCGGGCCGCGGTAGATCAGGCCGCTGTAAATCTGCACCAGGCTGGCGCCGGCTTCGATTTTCTCGTGCGCATCGCCGCCGCTCAGGATACCACCGACGCCGATGATGGGCAGCGCGCCGTCGAGTGCGTGGGCAAGCTGTGCGATTACTGCGGTGGAGCGTGCCCGCACCGGTGCGCCGCTCAGCCCCCCGGCTTCCTGGCCGTGGCGTAGTTGTTCGACGCCTTCACGCGACAGCGTGGTGTTGGTGGCGATCACCGCGTCGATGCGATGCTTGACCAGCAACGCTGCGATATCGACGATCTGCTGCGCTTCCAGGTCGGGGGCGATTTTCAGGGCGAGCGGTACGTATTTGCCGTGCCGGTCGGCGAGCGCGCGCTGTTCGGCCTTCAGCGCGGAGAGCAGTTGTTCCAGTGTGTCGGCCTGCTGGAGGTCGCGCAGGTTCCTGGTGTTGGGCGAGGAGATGTTGACGGCAACGTAACTGGCATGCGCATATACTTTGCGCAGACAGGCGAGGTAATCGTCGGCGGCGCGCTCCAGCGGCGTGTCGAAATTCTTGCCGATGTTGATGCCGAGGATGCCGGAATATTGCGCGCGTTGCACGTTCCCGACGAGGCGATCGACACCGTCGTTGTTGAAGCCCATGCGGTTGACGATTGCTTCCGCCTGCGGCAGGCGGAACAGGCGCGGCCTCGGGTTGCCCGGTTGCGCGCGCGGGGTGACGGTGCCGATTTCGATGAATCCGAAGCCGAGCGCGGCGAGCGCATCAATGTATTCGCCGTTCTTGTCGAGACCGGCGGCAAGGCCGACCGGGTTGGGGAAGGTCAGCCCCATCGCCTTGCGCGGCGTGCAGGCGACGGCGGGAGCATGGATCAATCCCAGCGCCTGCGCGTTGCGCAGCGCGTCCAGGGTGAGGTGGTGCGCCGCCTCGGCATCCAGGCTGAACAGCAGCGGGCGGAACAGGGAATAGAGCATCAGGCGGGGGCGGGGGAATGGGGCAGGCGCGACCAGCGCCCGTCGACGAGACCCTCGATCGGGCGGAAGTTGGCTTTGTAGGCCATCTTGCGGCTTTGCTCTATCCAGTAGCCGAGGTACAGGTAGGGAAGTCCGAGTTGGCGGCACAAGGCGATCTGCCAGAGGATGCCGTAAGTGCCATAGCTGACGCCGGGCGTGCCGGTGTCGTAGAAAGTGTAGACGGAAGACAGACCATCCTCGATGCGGTCGATGATGCTGACCATGCGCAGCGCGCCGTCTTCGCGGAATTCCGCCAGTTGCGATTGCACCATGCTTTCCAGCAGGAAATGTCGGTACTGGTCGACGTTGTCGTGATCCATGCCGCCGCCGGTGTGGCGGGCTTGCTGGTAGGCGAGGTAGAGGTCGTAATGTTCCTGGCAGTATTGCAGCGGCATCAGCTCAGCGGTGAGTGTGGCGTGGTGCTGCCAGGCGCGCCGCTGGGCGCGGTTCGGCGCGAACTGCTCCACCGGGATGCGTACCGGCACGCAGGCTTGGCAGCCGGTACAGTGCGGGCGGTAGGTGAAGGCACCACTGCGGCGAAAACCATGCTTCACCAACTCGCTGTACACCGGGGTATTGATCAGGTAGTTGGGCGAGGCGATCTGCGAGCGCGCCTGCCTGCCCGGCAGGTAATTGCACGAGTAGGGCGAGGTGGCGTAATACTGTAGCCGTGAAAAGAACAGGTCGTTGAGTTGGGTCATGTGCTATCGAAGTACCATGTTCCGGTCGTACGGTTTGAACCCGTTGTATCCCCTGAGTCCGCGTAGTTTACCAATTCCCCGAGCCGTCTGATGAATTCCTCGCGCGGAATTTCGCGCGCGCCGAGCGAGGCGAGGTGGGGGGTCTTCATCTGGCAGTCGATCATGCCGAAGCCGCGCCGGCGCAGTTCGTCCACCAGCCGCGCCAAGGCGATCTTGGAGGCATCGCTGACGCGCGAAAACATCGATTCACCGAAGAACATCCGGCCCAGAGCGACGCCATATAGTCCGCCCACCAACTGGCCGTCCTGCCAGGTCTCGACCGAGTGCGCGATGCCCATCTCGTGCAGGCGGCAGTAAGCGGCGACCATGTCCGGGCCGATCCAGGTTGCGCCGTGCGGCGCGCGCGGTTCGGCGCAAGCCAGCATCACTTCCCTGAATACGGTGTCGGCGCGCACCTCGAAGCGGTGCTGACGGATGGTTTTGCGCAGCGAGCGCGACACCTTGAACTCCTCCGGGAACAGCACCATGCGCGGATCGGGGCTCCACCACAGGACGGGTTCGCCCGGGTTGAACCAGGGAAAAATGCCGTGTCGGTAGGCGGCGAGCAGCCGCTGCGGCGACAGATCGGCCCCGGCGGCAAGCAGTCCGTTGGGCTCGGCGAGCGCTGTTTCGGGGGACGGGAAGGGATCGCTATGGCCCAGCCAGGGGATCATGGGAGACGGCTACAGACTCTAGTAACGCTCCAATTCTGACACAATTGTTTGCGACTCGCAGAGGCGGATTCAAGGGTGAGGTGCAATTTGGGTCATGCCAGAGTCATAGTCAGAAATCAGCCCTGGTACGGGGTTCCAGCGTTACTTCAGTGTTACTCCTTTACTCTTCCGCTTCGCGTTCGGCCAGCAGCGCATCCATCGCACACCACATACGCCAGGCATCGGGCAATTCATATCCGAAGAATTCCCACGAAAACATGTGCGCCGGCGTCAGCTCCACATGGCCGGGGATGCGCCGGGTGACGAACAGCCGTGCGTGACGTTTGCGGCCAGTTCGATGCTCTCGGGAAAGGGGGTGAAGTTGTAGTCTCCGTTTCAAGAAACCTGCGAAATTTGATCTGGATCAAACCGGGTGGAGGATTAACCGGTAGGATGGGTGTGACGTTGATGGTTTCCCTATGAGTCGGTCAGCGTTTGCATGAGTTCGGGGTAGGTGCGCAGTCTTCACAGTGTACGCAGTGCAGCTGTGTGCCGATCCCTCCCTGGCGGCCCCGTACGAAGTCCTTCCGATGCGGGGCCTTCTTTTTTCAGTGTGATCCTTGGCTGAGCAGCGCTTTCAGTGCGGTCATGTCCTTGATCTGCACCTCTTTGTTCTGCACCGCGATGAGCCCTTCCTTCTGGAAGCGCGAGAAGGTGCGGCTCACCGTCTCCAGCTTGAGGCCGAGATAGCTGCCGATTTCCTCGCGCGTCATGCGCAGGTGAAAAGCGCTGGGCGAATAGCCGCGCGCGGCGAAGCGTTGCGACAGGTTGAGCAGAAAAGCTGCCAGGCGCTCTTCGGCCTTCATGCTGCCGAGCAGCAGCATGACACCGTGGTCGCGCACGATTTCGCGGCTCATGATCTTGTGCAGGTGGTGTTGCAGCGCCGGGATGTCGCGGCCCAGCTGTTCCAGGTGGGCGAAGGGGATTTCGCAGATTTCGCTGTCTTCCAGTGCCACCGCGTCGCAGGTATGGGTGTCGCTGCTGATCGCGTCCATGCCCATGATTTCGCCCAGCATGTGGAAGCCGGTGACCTGCTCGCGGCCGTCGTCGTGCAGCACCTGGGTCTTGAAAAAACCGGTGCGGATGGCAAACAGCGACTGGAAGGGCGCGCCAGCGCGGTACAGCGAATCGCCGCGCTTGCAGTGGCGCTTGCGGTTCACCAGTTGGTCGAGTTGCGCGATTTCGGTTTCGGAAAGCCCCAGCGGCAGGCACAGCTCGTGCAGGCTGCAGGATGAACAGGCGGTCTTTAAGTGATTGATGCTGATAGGGTTAAGCACGAAAACTTACAGCTTTGAGGCGAGCTGTCGTAAATATGACACGGATTTTGACTTAAATCAAACGGCTGCCAGTCTCGTGCTGGCACAATCGCCCCTCGTGTAACGGGCTGACGCCCATATGGAGAAATGATGTCGCAAGAACAATTCAGCCAGGAACTGGTGGTCGATCTCGAGCTGATCCGCAAACTGGACAGGAGCGGGCCGCGCTACACGTCCTATCCTACCGCCGACCGTTTTGTCGAAGCGTTTGACGCGGAAGCCTACAAGAGCTGGGCGGCCAAACGCAACATCGGTGGCATCAAGCGCCCGCTGTCGTTGTACGTGCACATTCCATTCTGCAACACGCTGTGCTTCTACTGCGCCTGCAACAAGGTGATCACCAAGGACAAGAGCAAGGCCGACGTCTATTTGCAGTACCTGAAAAAAGAAATCGCCATGCAGAGCGAGTTGTTCAAGGATGATCCCGAGGTGACGCAATTGCACTGGGGCGGTGGTACGCCGACCTTCCTGTCCGACGAGCAGATGCGCGAGCTGATGGGGGCGATCCGCTCTCATTTCCGCCTGGTCGAGGACGGCGAGTATTCGATCGAAATTGACCCGCGCAAAGTGACCGTAGACACTATCAACCTGCTCGCCGAACTCGGTTTTAACCGCCTGAGCTTGGGGGTGCAGGATTTCGACCCGGCAGTGCAGAAGGCGGTCAACCGTATCCAGAGCGAGGAAGAAACCCTGGCGGTGTTCGATGCCGCGCGCAAGGCGGGATTCAAGTCCATCAGCATCGACCTGATTTACGGCCTGCCCAAACAGAACATCATTGGTTTCAACCGCACCCTCGATCGCATCCTGGCGGTGCAGCCGGACCGGCTGGCAATGTACAACTACGCGCACCTTCCCACCCTGTTCAAGCCGCAGCGCCGCATCAACGAAGCCGAACTGCCATCGGCGGAAGCCAAGCTGCAAATCCTCGGCATGGCGATCAAGCGCATGACCGACGCCGGTTACGTCTATATCGGCATGGACCATTTTTCCAAGCCGGACGACGAGCTTGCGGTAGCCCAACGCCAGGGCAGGCTGCACCGCAATTTCCAGGGCTATTCCACCCATGCCGATTGCGACATGGTGTCGCTAGGCGTCACCGCGATCGGCAAGATCGGTCCGACCTACAGCCAGAATTTCCGCGAACTGGAAGACTATTACGACCGCCTCGACCGCGGCATCCTGCCCATCATGCGCGGGCTGGAACTGTCCGCCGACGATCTGGCGCGACGCGCCATCATCCAGGCGCTGATGTGCCATTTCGGCGTGTTCAAGCAGTCCATCGAAATCGCCTACCTGCTCAAGTTCGACGAGTATTTCGCGCAGGAGCTGAAGGACCTGCACGAGATGGTGAAGGACGGCCTGGTCGATCTGGAAGGCGACTGGATCAACGTCACGCCCAAGGGACGGCTGCTGCTGCGCAACGTGTGCATGGTGTTCGACAAATACCTGCGTGCCGACCAGGAGCGCAAGCGCTACTCGAAAGTGATTTAATTTGATACTGGGAAGCTAATCGCGCGAGATGAAGTAAACCGCTAACGCGATCAGCAACACCAGTATCGTCAGTTCGATCATCGTAGCCACTCCAAAAGCAAAAAGCCCGCGCTGCTCGGCGCGGGCTTTTTTATCGTTATGCCCTGCGTTCAGGCGCGGATGACGTTGTTGCGCGCCAGCGAGCGCTTCACCATCACGTAGGCGGACGCCAGCACCAGCACCGTGACGACGATGTCGAACAGGCCGGTCATGGGCAGGTGGGTGTTGCCGTACGAGCCCGAAATCCAGGTGTAGCGCTCTATCCAGGTGCCGATCATGATGCTGAAGGCGATCTTTACGATCAGGCTGGGCGTGTGGCGAGTGTACGGGAACACCAGCAGCACGAACGGCACGATGAACTTCAGGGTGAAGAAGGTCCACCACAGCCCGGCGTAGGCACCACCTTCCATGCCGACGATGCGGTCGCGCTCGTAAGGCAGGTTGCCGTACCAGATGGTGAGGTACTGGGCGAAGAAGGTGTAGGTCCACAGGATGGTGAACGCCAGCAGCAGTTGCGCGAAGTAGTTGTAGATGTAGTCGGGCATCGGCTTCACCAGCTTGCCGTTCCTGCTGAGGAAATAGATCAGCGTGACGGTGAAGGCGAGGAACATGCCGAAATTGCTGACGAAGTGGTACATGCCGTAAATCGCGCTGTGCCAGGACGGCTGCATGGTCATCTCGAAATCCCATGCCACCATGGTGCCATACAGCACGTAGGCGAACGGGATCAGCAGGGCGGTGCGCTTGAAGCGCTCCCAGTCCTCGGCGCTCTGCTCGCTCACTGCCTGCAGCTTGATGAAGCGGCTGAACAACCAGCCGACGAAAGAAAGGAAGGCGACCTGGCGTACCACGAAGAAGGTGTAGTTGTGCCAGCCTGGCAGGTGGTGCTCGCCATGGCCTTCCGCCGCATCCAGCCAGGGGAAGGTCATCTTGCCGGCAGCGAGGAGGATCACCAGCAGCACGAAGGCGACCGGGTAGAGACCGAACAGGGAAACTGCCAGCGTGCGCACTTCGTAGCGCCACTTGGCATTCGACAGGTGCAGGATGGAGATGAACGTGACGCCACCCAGCATCAGGTAGAGCACAATCAGAAAGTCTACGGTCAGTACCGACCAGTTGGCGAAAGAAAACATTGCTGCTCCTTATTTTGCCGGGGCCGCTTGTGCGGTTGCCGCAGCCTTGCTCAAGCCGTTACGGATGTAGTTGACCACGTGCCAGCGTTCGGTCGGCGACAGGTCGTTGGCGTAGGCGGGCATCACCGCGCCGCCGAAGGTCATGTAGCCGAAGATGTAGCCGTCGGGCAGTCCCTTGACGCGGTCGCTGGTGAGGTCGAAGGGGCGCAGGAGCAGCTTCTCGCCGACCAGGCCGTCACCGGTGCCGGAAGTGCCGTGGCACGGGGTGCAGTAGATGGTGAACAACTGCTTGCCCTTGTTGACCGAATCCGCATTGGCAAGCACCGGGTTGGGCAGCTCGTTGACCTTGGCGCGGTCGACGAGCTGGGTTGCGGTGGCGGGCACCGGCACCGAGCGCTTGGGGAAAGGCATGGGCTTTTCCTGCGGCTTGATGCTGATTTGGTTGGTCATGTCACGATCCCATGGCCAGGCGTGCGCCAGCGATGGCGAAAGCGCCAGGGCGGCGATCCAAGCGGCTTTTTTCATTCTACGACCTCTTCCTGTATGTCCAGGACGTTGTGCTTCTGGAAAATCTTTTTTACTTCCTCGATGCAGTGGATGTTGGCTTTCACCATCACGCCGATCTGGTCCTCGGAAATTTTCGCGGTATAGAGAGAGCTCTTCACCCGCGCCGGCAGGCCGGCGGCAATCAGGAAGCCCAGCACGGTGATGTATACGCCCCCCAGGATCAGCATTTCGTAGGTCAGGACGAAGTTGGGCGGCAGTGGGATGATGGGCTTGCCGCCCTTCAGTTGCTGGAAGAAGTTACCCTGCGCGCTGGAAATCAGGAAGAAGCCCAGCGAGCCGCCCAGCAACGAGCCGATCAGGGTGTATTTCTGCACCGGGATCGGGCGCTGGCCGAGCACTGCCTCGACGTCCGGATGCTCGATCGGCGACTTGATGGTGACGTCGTCGAAGTTGAGGCGCGGGAGGTTGGCTCCGCGCACTTCGCGGATTGCCGCCGAAGCGGCATCGAAATCGTTGAACAGGCCGAGTATGCGTACGGTGCTCATGCTTCCCTCGAATGCTTGTTGGCGAGTGTGCGGTGGTAGACCATCTCCTTCACTTCATACATGGAGACGGACGGTACCAGTTTGCAGAAAATCATGAACAGCAGACCGAACCAGCCGAAGCTGCCGAACACGATGCCCCACTGCACAAAGCTGGGCCACTGGTCATGATCCCAAGTCCACGGGTAGTAGCCGTGAGAATAGGTCGGGGCGACGATCATCCAGCGCTCCAGCCACATGCCCAGGTTGAGCAGCAACGACACGATCATCATGATGGTGAGGTTGGCGCGGAATTTCTTCACCGCCAGCGCGAACGGCACGATGGAACCGCAGAAGATCATCATCCACCAGAACGGCGCGAAGGGGCCGGTTGCCTTCTGGATCAGCACGTCCTTGGAATAGGGGTCATGACCATACCACACCGAAGCGAATTCGATCAGGTTGAGGTAGGTCCACACCATGGCGATGGCGAAGGTGAGGCGCGCCACCTTGTCGAGGATCGGCATGGTCATGTATTCCTCGAAGCGGAAGGTGTAGCGCAGCACGATGAACAGTGTGATGATCGCTGCGCAACCGGAATACAGCGCGCCGGCCACGAAGTAGGGCGGGAACGAGGTGACGTGCCAGCCCGGCTGCTGCGACATGGCGAAGTCGGATGCCACGATGGAGTGCACCGATACCGCCAGCGGGATCAGGAAGCAGGCCACGGTCAGGTAGGCGACGCGGAAGTTGCGCCATTGCCGGTCGGTGCCCATCCAGCCTAGCGCCAGCACGGTGTAGAAAGTCTTGCGCCAGCCCTTGGCGTTGTCGCGGCAGATGGCGAAGTCCGGGATCGAGCCGACGTACAGGAAGATGATCGACGACGACAGATAGGTGAAGATTGCCATCGCGTCCCACAGCAGCGGCGACTGGAAGTTGGGCCAGGTCCAGCGCTCGTTGGGATAGGGCACGGCGTAGTAAAACTGCCACAAGCGTCCCAGGTGCACCATCACGAACAGGCCGGCGGTCATTAGCGAGAAGGTGGTCATCGCCTCGGCGAAGCGATAGATCGGCTTGCGCCAGTCGGCGTGGATGATGTGCAGGATCGCCGACAGCAGCGTGCCGGAGTGGCTCATGCCGATCCAGAAGATGAAGGTGGCGATGTACAAACCCCACATATGCGGGTTGTTCATGTTGGCCACACCCATGCCAGTCCGGTATTGGTAGATTTCACAGCCGACGCCTACCGAGAACATGGCTACTGCCAGGCCAAACAGCACCCAGAACATGGGGCGCGGCTTTTCCAGGCTGCGCAGCACATCCTTGTTGATCTGCGCCCACGCGATGTCTTCGCGGATGTCTTTCTCTTTGTTCAAATGGTCCATGCTGTTATCCGAAGTGTAGGTTAGGCCTTGGTGTCGCGCATGCGCTCAAGGTACATGATCGAAGGATAGGGGCGCAGTTCCTCGAAGATGCGGTAGCCGCGCAGGCCGTTGCTGCCACCGTTCTTGTCTTTGTCCTGCTGGTCCTTGTGCAGTTCGACCTGCTGGCGACGCCATTTCTCGGAAACCTGCGAATAGGGATCGACCATGTTGCCGAAGGTGATGGCGCCGGTCGGACAGGCCTGCGCGCAGGCGGTGGTGACTTCGCCATCCTTGACGGTGCGGCCTTCGTTGCGTGCGGTGTTCTTGGCGGCAGTGAGGCGCTGCACACAGAATGTGCACTTTTCCATCACGCCCTTGGTACGCACGGTGAGGTCCGGGTTGAGCTGCATGGGCAGCGGCTCCGGCCAGACCATTTCCTGCTCCGGGTAGTTGTACCAGTTGAAGTAGCGCACCTTGTACGGACAGTTGGCGGAGCAATAACGCGAGCCGATACAGCGGTTGTACACCTGCGAATTGAGGCCATCGGCGGTGTGGTTGGTCGCGCCTACCGGACACACGGTTTCGCATGGCGCCGCCTCGCACTGCTGGCACAGCATGGGCAGGAACTGTGCGCCCTGATGCGGGGTCTCGATATCTTCCTCGTTCCAGTAGCGTTCGATACGGATCCAGTGCATGGCCTGGCCGTGCGAATATTTTTCCTTGCCGACCACAGGCAGGTTGTTCTCGGCGTAACAGGCGACCACGCAGGCGTTACAGCCGGTGCAGACGTCGAGGTCGATGGCCATCGCCCATTTGTACTCGTTGTGGCCGGCGGCGGGGCCCGGCTGCGGATGGGTTTCGCGCAGCTTGGTCCAGTCTCTCAGCATGTAGGTGGTGGACACTTCTATACCTCCTTGGAAAGATTGGCTTTGTCGGCCGCGATGGTGGCTACTAGTTTGCGGCCTTGCTGGGTGTTGATGGGGAGCGGGCTCCAACCTTCTTCCTTGACCACCTTAACGTGGGCGCCGGTCTTGCTGACTTTGACACGGGTGGCGTGCATGGCCAGTTCGCCGGTGGACTGGTCGAACACCGGGTCGAGCAGCTTGAAGGGGTTTACACCCACGCCTTTGGCGTAGCGACCCAATGCTTCGTGGCCCTGGCCCAGCGGCACCGCCACGGTGTCGGGCTGCACGCCCGGGAACAGGTAGGCCTGGGTCTTGATGGAGCCGTTCTTGGAAGCGATTTCCAGGATGTCGCCTTCCTTGATGCCCATGCGCTCCGCAGTCTTGGGATGGATTTCCACCCACGAATCCCACACCAGCGTGGTGAGCGAATCCGGAGTTTCCTGCAACCACGGCAGGTTGGCGTGACGTCCGTCGCGGAAACCGGAGCGCACCGCCGGCACCAGGTGGAACGGGAACTGATCATCGCCGGTCGGCGCGGGCTGCGTGATGTCGAGGGCAGCGGCGTTGACGGAAATGGGCTGTTCCTGCCCCTTCACCCTGAGCACGCCGTGGCTGAGCGCCTGGTTCCAGAAGGCCTCATCGTCCGCGGGGGCGTCGCTGAACGCGCCCTTGTTCCTGGTGAGCGCGATCTTCAGGTAGGTATAGTAGTCGGCAAAGCCCTTGTACTCGTCGGCGCGGCGTTGCTTGAGCAGGTCGAGCATCACGTCGCCCAGCGAGCGCGTGCCGTTGGGGTAGAGTTTTTCCATCAGCGGCTGCTGCATGGTGAGCTCGATGCCGCCGGACTGATAGGCGGCAATGTGGGTGCCCCAGTCTTCCAGCGCGGAATCCAGCGGCAGCACCAGATCGGCTTCCAGCGCGGTTTCGTCGAGGTAATGCGCGAATGCCACCTTGAATTCGGCTTTTTGCAGGTTGTCGCGCAGCTTCATGAACTCCGGCGCGGTATAGACCGGGTTGGCGTCGTAAATGAATACGGTTTTGAAGCGACCCTGCGCCAAGCCGTCGTTGAAGGCTGTCAGCGCGGCGCTGTTGCCTTCCGCCGCGGCCAGTTGCGGGAACGGCAGCTTGGCCGGTGCGGTGATAGTCCTGCCGACGTTGCCCAGCACGACGTTAAGCAGCATGATGGCGGCGGCGTTCTGCGCGCCGTGGGCATGGCCTTCCGCAGACGGGCCCGACAGCACCAGGCTGGGGCTGCGTTCGCTCAGCAATGTCACCAGTTTGTCGAACACTTCGCCGCTGACGCCGGTTTCCTTGTTGATGCGCGCCTTGTCGTAGGCCTGCACCGCGCTGACCACGGCGGCGGGCAGGTTCTTGGCAGCGGCGCCGCTCTTCAGCAGGGCGTTGGCCAGTCCCAGCGCGAGAATGCCTTCGGTACCCGGGATGATGGGAATCCAGCGGTCGGCATTGGCGCCGGTGAGGGTCATGCGCGGCTCGATCTGCACCAGCGTGCCACGCGCCTTTTCCGAAGGCATGCGCTGCTGGGCTTTGCGGAATTGCGCGTATTGGCTGGCGAAATGCACTGGCGACACCCAAGTGTCGAGGAAGTCGGCACCGAAGGAGACGATGACCTGCGCTTTGTCGAGGTGGAAGCGCGGGGTGGCGGTGCCGTACAGTTTTTGGCTGACTGCCCGGTTCACCGCAGGGGTGAGGGCGTCATAAACGTACAGGTTTTTCGAGCCCAGGCTGTCGACGTAATTTTGCACCAGCACCTTGAGGTGGCCGCTCAGCCCGCCGCTGAGGAGGGCGAACTGTTCGCCCTTGAGATTGCCGGTCTTTTCCGCCAGCAAGGCCATCGCCTTGTCCCAAGTAGTGGCTTGCAGGCTGCCGCCCTGGCGCAGCATCGGTTCCTTGAGGCGGTCGGGATTGTAGTGGTGCTGCACCGCGGCCTGGCCGAGGCCGCACAGACGGCCCTGGTTGATCGCCGATTCGGGATTGCCTTCCAGTTTGAGGATGCGGCCTTCGCGCACGCGCCCGGTTACCCCGCAGCTGGCTTCGCATTGCGTGCAGGTGGAGGCGTAATAGACGCCGATGCCGGGCACCACGAAGTCTTCCGGTTGCACATAGGACATCACCGTTTCGGCGCCGGATTCGACCGAAGTGTTGCCGCAGCCGGCGACGGCGACCGTGGCCCCGCTCCAGCCCAACACTTTGAGGAAGTCTCTGCGATTGATGTTGCTCATAAGCCTGTCGTCCTTGCGCGATTTATTTGTGGCACTGCCAGCAGTCGTTCGGGCCATTGCTGGTTTTGGCACTGACGTTGTCGATGCGGTGGTCTTGTTCGTGGCAGGAAACACACCAGCCCATGCTCAGCGGCTGCACTTTCTCTGCGACGGTCATGCCCTTCACGTCGCCGTGACAGGGCATGCAGGCTTCCTGTATCGGGCGTTCCTGCTTGAAATAGAAACGTTGCACGTGGCGTTCATGGGAAAAGCGCACGAATTCGGGCAGGTCATGCACTTTTTTCCAGGGGATGGGCTCTTTCTTTTCCCAGTATTCGAACAGCTGCTTGATGCGCGGCCTGTCCTTCACCGATTCGATGTTCTGGTGGCAGCCCATACACTTTTGCAGGGGTGGAATGCCGGACACCGCGCTGCGGCGTGCGTAAGTGTGGCAGTACAGACAGTTGATGCCCATTTTTCCGGCATGGGTGTCATGCGGAAATTCGATGGGCTGCTCCACTTTGCTGGCCGCTGTGGCGGCGCTGGCGCCGAGCACGCCGGCGGTCGTCAGCAATAATCCCACCGCCAGCCTGCGTGCGGCACCCTGACCTGCGATGCATAAGAATCGGTTCAAATTCATTTGCGTATGCATTCCTTTGTTTGCCACTTGAGCATCGCGCTGTTGCTCGTGCCGCGAGGCTAAGTGATAACCATTTCTATTTGGCTTCGGGCTTGTAGGTATATGGAGCTTTGCGCAGTGAATAAGCTGCTGTCCCCGGAACGGTCTGGATAATCCGGTTCACGACTGCAATTTTCGGAACGCAGCTTAAAGGTGGATCAATGCGATAAAAGCGACGGCGGATTGCCGTTTCTGCGTCGCAGTGAACTTCCCCATATTCCTTGGCATGCCGACACGCCCAGCGATACCGGAGCATGCAGCTACTCTACAGCCATTTTTTGGGCGAAGTATAGGCATGGGGTCGGGTGCCGGTCAAGACACTTTTGTGTGCTTTTTGCGATGCCGGACAAGGGTGGGCTCCCCTGTCCTCGCCGGGGTAGTTGTGGCACACTGCGGCTTTCATTCGGGCTCCTCGGCGTGCGTCCTTACGAACTTTTCATCGGCCTGCGCTACACCCGCGCCAAGCGGCGCAACTATTTCATCTCCTTCATTTCGCTGATCTCGATGTGTGGCATCGCGTTGGGCGTGGCGGCGCTGATCGTGGTGCTGTCGGTGATGAACGGTTTCCAGCAGGAATTGCGCACGCGCATCCTCGGTGTGGCTGCGCACGCCCAGGTGAGCGGTGCCGACAATACCCTGGCGGACTGGCAGTCGATCGCCCGGCAGGCGGCGCAGCATCCCGAGGTGGCGGCGACGGCGCCTTACATCATGGCGCAGGGCCTGCTGTCTTCCGGCGCCGAGGTGCAGGGCGCGATCGTGCGTGGCATCCTGCCCGCCGACGAGGCGCGCGTCGCCGACATCGGCCAGCACATGCTGAAGGGTGCGCTGGATGCGCTGCATCCCGGCGAATTTGGCATCGTGCTGGGTTCGGAATTGGCGCATGCGATCGGCGCGCGCCTGGGCGAAAAAGTGACGCTGATCGCACCGCAGGGACAGGTCACGCCGGCCGGCATCCTTCCGCGCATCAAACAATTCCGTGTGGTCGGCATTTTCGAGGTCGGCATGTACGAGTACGACCACGGCTTGGCGCTGATTCATCTGCAGGACGCGCAGAAACTCTATCGCATGGAAGACAAGGTATCGGGCGTGCGCCTCAAGCTCAACGACATGTATCGCGCGCCGCTGGTTGCCCATGAACTGATGCGGAAGCTGCCCGACGACGTCTTCGTCAGCGACTGGACGCGCCAGCATGCCAACTTCTTCCGCGCCGTGCAGATCGAGAAGAACGTAATGTTCATCATCCTGCTGCTGATTGTCGCCGTGGCGGCGTTCAACATCGTTTCCACGCTGGTGATGGCGGTTACCGACAAGCAGGCCGACATCGCCATCCTGCGCACGCTGGGTGCGGCGCCGTCCAGTATCATGAAAATCTTCATGGTGCAGGGTGCATTGATAGGGATGATAGGCACGTTGATCGGCCTGGCCGGCGGCATCCTGCTTGCGCTCAACATTGATGTCGTGGTGCCGGCGATCGAGCGTGTCCTCGGCATCCAGTTCCTCGCCAAGGACGTGTATTACATCAGCGAACTGCCGTCGCAACTGCTGATGAGCGACGTGACGGCGGTGGCGCTGGTGGCATTCGCGCTGAGCTTTTTCGCCACGCTGTACCCGAGCTATCGCGCCTCGCGCACCAACCCGGCGGAGGCGCTGCGCTATGAATGATGTCGTGCTGTCATGCCGCAATTTATGCAAGAGCTATTATCAGGGAAAGCTGGAAGTGCCGGTGCTGCTCGGCGTGGACATGGAGATCGCGGCAGGGGAAATGATCGCCGTGGTGGGTGCTTCCGGTTCAGGCAAGAGTACGCTGCTGCACGTGTTGGGCGGGCTGGACGACGCCACTGCCGGCGAGGTGCGCGTGCTCGGGCATGACATGCAGAAGCTGTCACACACCGCACGCGGACAGTTGCGCAACGAGTCGCTCGGTTTCGTTTACCAGTTCCATCACCTGCTGCCGGAATTCAGCGCGCTGGAGAATGTCGCCATGCCGTTGCTGATCCGGCGCATGGACAAGGGAGAGGCTTATGCGCGTGCTCGCGATATGCTGGAAAAAGTCGGGCTCGGCCATCGCCTGCAGCACACGCCCGGCGAACTCTCCGGCGGTGAGCGCCAGCGCGCGGCGATGGCGCGCGCCTTGGTGACGCGGCCGGCGTGCGTGCTAGCCGACGAGCCTACCGGCAACCTCGATCGCAAGACCGCTGCCGGCGTATTCGACCTGATGCTGGAACTGAACCGTGCCCTCGGCACCAGCCTAGTCATCGTCACCCACGACGAGCACCTGTCCGGGAAAATGCAGCGCGTGTTGCAACTGGTCGACGGGGTGTTGCAGCCCGCCTGAGCAGTGGGGCGAGAAAGACAAAAAAGATAGCCTGCGCCGCCTTTTTTTGTTGGAACTGGTTGCTTATGCAGTGGGCTTGGGTTTGGCCGGCTTGCTGGTCGCGCTTTTATCCTTTGCCTTTTTGGCGTCTTCCAGCGGGCAGGCGCTGGCGGCGACGGCGGATACGGCCATCATTGCGGCCAACAGCATGGCGATGCGTTTGATCATGACGATCTCCTTCAAGTAAGGTGGCACCACTGTATGACGTGGCCGGAAAAACTGCAACCCCGCGCGCAGTAAGGCTATCGGTTGAGTTTGTCGGCGAACTGCTTGCGGAATTTTACCAGTTTGGGCGCGACCACTATCCGGCAATAGGGCTGGTGGGGATGGTGCCGGACATATTCCTGATGGTAAGCCTCGGCCGGATAAAAGGTGGTTGCTGTTGTCACTTGCGTGACGATGGGCGCGCGCCAGGTTCCCGCCGCAGTCAGCGCGGCGATGGCTTGCAGTGCGGTTTCGCGCTGTTGCGGCGTGTGGTGGAAAATCACTGAGCGGTATTGGCTGCCGACATCGTTGCCCTGGCGGTCGGGCGTGGTGGGATCGTGGATGGTGAAGAACACCTCGAGCAGATCTCGATAAGCGATCATCTGCGGATCGAAAACAATCTGCACCACTTCGGCGTGACCGGTGGTGCCGCTGCACACCGCTTCGTAGTCGGGGTCGGCCAGCGTGCCGCCCATGTAACCGGAGGTGATGCGCGTCACCCCACGCAGTTGCGCGAACACCGCTTCCAGGCACCAGAAGCAGCCACCGCCCAGGGTGGTGGTTTCCTCGCCAGGCGTGTTCGGATTCGTGCTTGCACTCATTCAGTACTCCACCGGTTGCGGGTCCAGGCTGCGCCACAAGTACCACGTTGCCACCGAACGCCACGGCGCCCAGTTTTGTGCGATTTCGCACATGGCCTGGCGATCCGGTGTCTCGCCGCCATTGTAGTGCAGCCCGATGGCGCGCTGCAGGCCGATATCGTCGAGCGGCAGCACGTTGGGGCGCAGCATGTGGAAGATAAGGAACATTTCCGCAGTCCAGCGCCCTATGCCCTTGACCTCGGTGAGTTTGGCGATCAGGCGTTCATCGTCGTGGTGGCGCCAGCGCGCCGGGTCCAGCCGCCCGTCGGCGAAGTGTCGTGCCAGGTCTTGCAGGTATTCCGCCTTGCGTGTCGACAGGCCGCAGTTTCGCAACGCGGCATGCTCCGCTGTGACCATTGCTGCCGGCGTGATGGCAATCGTGGCGGCAAGGCGCTGCCAGACGCTGTCTGCCGCTTTCACCGAAATCTGCTGGCCGACGATGGAGCGTGCCAGGGTGGAAAAAGCGTCGCCGCGCGAGCGCAGGCTGATGCCGGGGTAGCTGGCCACCAGCTTGCGCATGACGCGGTCGCGCGCGGCCAGTTCGCGCTTGGCGCGTTCCCAGTAGCGCGGTTTCATGAGTGCCGCCTTTTGGCGCGCTTGCGCCACTCGTAAACGACATGCAGGCGCCAGGCACCGCGCACCGCCAAGTAGCCGGCGGCGGCGAGCAGGATGGCGAGCAGCGGCAGGCCGAGCAGCAGGGGCTTGCCCAGCGAGGTTATCCATTGCCACAGCGCCGGCAGCCATTCATGCAGTGGCTTGTCGGTGAGGCTGAAGTGCCCATGCGGCATGGCGTTATTGCCACCGATGATGAAGGCGCCGATTTCGTAGGCGGCCAGGTAAAGCGGCACGATGGTGAGGGGGTTGGTGTAGAACGTGGTGAACACCGCGACGGGGAGGTTGACGCGCAGTAGGATGGCGAGCAGGGCGGCGCCTATCATCTGCACCGGCCCCGGGATCATGCCGCACAATAGGCCGACCGCCACCCCGCCCGCCACCGAGCGCCGGTGCAGGTGCCACAGGTTGTGGTGGCCGAGCACGGCGCCGAAGCGCGACAGGTAAGGATGGCCGATCAGGGCATCGCGGCTGGGCAGGTATTTGCGGAAAAATTTGTGTCGCATGGCGTGGGAACATTCTACCGGAATCGCTGGCGAGGCCGTGGAGACAGGAGTAAGTTAGCACGATGCGACTGAATGCGCTGTCATTCGTGCTGGGAGCATGGCTGCTGCAAAACCAGGCGGCGCTGCCGGATATGGCGTGGGCGGGGCTGGTGGCGCTGCCGTGGCTGGTGGCGTGGCTAGGGGCACGGCGGCTGCGCGCAAGCAAGGTAACTACTGTGTTGTTTGCCGGCGGTTTTGTCCTCGCCGGATTCTTCTGGGCGGCATGGCTGGCGCAAGCGCGCCTGGCCGATGCGCTGCTGCCGGCATGGGAAGGGCGCGACATCCAACTTGTCGGCGTGGTGGCCGGGCTGCCGCAGGCGCACGAACGCGGCTTGCGTTTCGAGCTCGATGTTGAAGAAGTGCTGACGCCGGATGCTCACGTGCCGCACCGCCTCGGCATCAACTGGTATGCCGACGGCCGCAAGGAGACGCCGTTCCCGTCCGTCCATGCCGGCGAACGCTGGCGCCTCACGGTGCGCCTGAAGCAGCCGCACGGCACCGCCAATCCCTACGCGTTCGACTACGAGGCCTGGCTGCTCGAGCGCAACATCCGCGCCACCGGTTATGTGCGCGCCGACCCCGGCAACGCCCGGCTGGACACTATGGCGGCGCAGCCGCGCTATTGGATAGCGCACCTGCGCGAGTCGGTGCGTGCGCGCATCGCCAGCGCGTTGCCCGATGCGCCTTATGCCGGCGTGCTGGTGGCGCTCGCCATCGGCGACCAGCAGGCGATTTCCGCAACGCAATGGCGCGTGTTCACCCGCACCGGCGTCAACCACCTGATGAGCATTTCCGGGCTGCACGTCACGCTGTTCGCCAGCCTGGCGTTTGCCGTGGTGTACTGGCTGTGGCGATCCGGCACGCGCCTGGCGTTGCGCCTGCCCGCGCAGAAGGCTGCCGCCGTCGCCGGCCTGCTGGCGGCGCTGGCCTATGCGCTGCTGGCCGGCTACCAGGTGCCGGCACAGCGCACCGTCTACATGCTCGCCGTTGCCGCAGCGGCACTGTGGCTGGGGCGCGCCAGCGCGGTTTCGCACATCCTCTGTGCGGCGCTGTTCATGGTGGTGCTGCTCGATCCGTGGGCAGTGCTGGCGCCGGGGTTCTGGCTATCGTTCGGCGCGGTGGCGCTGATCCTTTATGTCAGCGTGGCGCGGCTGCGCGAGCCTCATTGGTTCGCCGCCTGGGGGCGCGCGCAGTGGGCGGTGACGCTGGGACTGGTGCCGCTATTGCTGGGGCTGTTCCAACAGATCTCGCTGGTGTCGCCGCTCGCCAATGCCGTTTCCATCCCGCTGGTGAGCTTTGTGGTGGTGCCGCTCACCTTGCTCGGCGTGGCGACACCGTTCGCCTTTCCGTTCGAACTTGCGCATCAAGCCATGGCCGGCGTGGCCTGGCTGCTCGAAATCCTGAGCGCGCTGCCGGCCGCGGTGTGGCAGCAACACGCGCCGCCGGCATGGGCGCTGCTTGTCGCGTGCGCGGGCATTGCCTGGATGCTGCTGCCGCGCGGCTTCCCCGCGCGTTGGGCGGGCGCGGTGGGTTTGCTCCCCCTCTTCTTCATGGCGCCGTCGTTGCCGGCGCAGGGCGAAGCGTGGCTCAACGTGCTCGATGTCGGGCAGGGGCTGGCGGTGGTGGTGCAGACACGCGACCATGCCCTGCTGTATGACGCCGGCCCCGATTTCAGCGGTGAAGCCGACAGCGGCAACCGCATCGTCGTGCCGTTCCTGCGTGGCGCCGGCATAGCCCGCCTCGACGGCATGATCGTCAGCCACGACGACCAGGATCACAGCGGCGGCGCGGCATCGGTGTTGCAGGCACTGCCGCTGGACTGGTTCGCTTCCTCGCTGCCGCTGGATCATGCCTTGCTGGGGGCTGCGTGCTGCGCATCGTCACGGCGCATGGCGCCGCGCTGATCACTGCCGACATCGAACGCGACGTGGAGCGGGAGTTGCTGCAACGGGCGGCGGACAGGTTGCGCGCCGACGTGCTGCTGGTGCCGCATCACGGCAGCAAGACTTCATCGACGCTGGCGTTCATCGAGGCAGTTCAGCCCAAGGTGGCGATATTCACCGTCGGCTACCGCAACCGTTTCGGCCATCCCAGGGCCGAGGTGGTGGAGCGCTACCGCGCGCAGAGTGCCCGCGTGCTGCGCAGCGATGCGGATGGTGCGGTGACGGTGCGGCTGGCGCCGCAAGGAGTGGGAAAGATGGAAGTGCCGGAAGTGGTTGCTTGGCGCGGCGCCCGCCAGCGTTACTGGCAGGCGCCGGTCAAGATCGAGGATTACAGCCCGGAAAGGTAGGTGGCCACCGCTTCGATTTCGGCGTCGGTCATCAGCTTGGCAATGTTGCCCATCATGCCGGCCGGGTCGTTTTTACGGTCGCCCTTCTTGAAGTCGGTGAGCTGCTTAACCAGGTAATCCTTGTGCTGGCCGCCGATTACCGGGAACAGCGCATTGTTGGGCGCCTTGCCCTTGCCCGCTTCACCGTGGCAGTTGACGCAGCCGTAGATGCCGGTCGCGGCGTTGCCCTCGTTGTACAGTTTTTCCCCGGCCGCATTCTTGCTGCCGTCGCCCTTCATTTTCTTCTGGCTGGCGAAGTAGGCGGAGATATCAAGCAGGTCCTGACGCTCGGTGACGGTGGCGGCCATGCCGCTCATGGTCGGATCGCTGCGTCTTTCCGCCTGGAAGTCGCGGATCTGTTTCTGGATGTAGTTGGCGTACTGGCCAGCCAGGCGCGGGAAGTTGGGCGCCGCGCTGTTGCCGTCTTCCCCATGACAACCCTGACACAAGGCCGATTTGTCCTTGCCGGCAGCCGGATCGCCAGCGCCGATACGCTGCTGAATTTCATCCTTGCTGTCGCCGATCGGCGCCGCCATGACCGAGCCGGCAGCCATCAACATGCCGGCCAAGGCCGCGGCGATGTTCTTTTTGGTGTGCAACATTGCTCCCCCCTCGTGAAGTCTTGACTAAGTTCCCTGTGTGCAATTGTTTCTCATAACCGCATTGGCGTCAACGTTTCTGGGCTTGCCGGCGTCGTGCAGTACAATCGCGTTTTTGCCGTGTTCGTGCCGACCGCCCATGCCGCGCCCGTTGTTGTCCTTCCTGCTGCTGTTTGCCGCGCCGGCGAGCGTGCTGGCCGCGCTTTGCTTCGGCAGTGCCGATCTGCCCGCAGCGGAAGCGCTGCGTGGTCTGTTTGCCGGCGAGGGACTGGCACACGACATCGTTTGGCAGCTGCGCCTACCGCGCGCCTTGGCTGCATTCGCCTGCGGCGGGCTGCTGGCGCTGGCTGGCGCCTTGCTGCAGGTGCTGCTGCGCAATCCGCTCGCCGACCCTTACGTGCTCGGCATTTCCGGTGGCGCGGCGCTGGGCGCGCTGTCCGCCATGCTGTGGGGGCTGGGCCTGCTCGCCGGTCATGCTCTCGCCCTGGGCGGAGCGCTCATGACGACCTTCATCGTGTTCGGGCTGAGCTTCCGCAGTGCAGAGTGGAATAGCCTGCGCCTGCTGCTGACCGGGGTGGTGCTGGCGTCCGGCTGCGGTGCGCTGATTAGCCTGATCCTGGCGCTGGCGCCGCAGGCTATGGTGAAGGGCATGCTGTTCTGGTTGATGGGCGACCTGTCGCATGCCGGGACGGTATGGCCGGCTTGGCTGGTGCTGGGTGCGGTGCTGGCGTTGGCGATGAGCCAGGCCGGGCGCCTCAACGTGTTGCACTTGGGTCAGCTCAAGGCGGCGACGCTGGGCGTAGCGGTGCTGCCGCTGCAAATCGGCGTGTATTTCGGCGCCGCCGCTGCTACGGTGGCGGCGGTGTTGCTGGGCGGCAGTATCGGTTTCGTCGGCATGATGGTGCCGCATGCCTTGCGCCTGCTCGGCGTGGTTGACCAGCGCCGGTTACTGCCGTTTGCGGTGCTGCTGGGCGGCAGCCTGCTGGTGCTGGCCGACACGCTGGCGCGCACGCTGTGGGCACCGCAGCAACTGCCGGTGGGCGTGCTTACTGCCTTGCTCGGCGTGCCGTTCCTGCTCTGGCTGCTGGGCAAACGGTAGGAATGCGCTGATGCTGGCCTGCGCAAATCTCTCATTGGGCTATCCTGGCAAGGCACTGTGCCTCGACCTGAAATGGGGAATGCGCCCCGGCGAATGCTGGGCGCTGCTCGGGCAGAACGGCAGCGGCAAGACCACGCTGCTGCACACGCTGGGCGGGCTGCGCACTCCCTTGGCCGGCGTGGTGACGCTGGACGGCAAGGCGTTGTACGATTATCCGCGCCGCGACCTGGCGCGGCGGGTCGGCGTGCTGTTGCAGCACGAGGACTATGGCTTCTGGGGCAGCGTGACGGACTATGTCCTGCTCGGCCGCCATCCGCACCGCCGTTCGCCATTCGGCTGGAGCGAGGAAGACCGGCACATCGCCGAAGAGGCGCTGGCGCAGGTGGATATGTCCTGGCTGGCCGGGCGCCCGCTCGACACTCTCTCCGGCGGCGAGCGCCAGCGCGCGCGGCTGGCGCTGTTGCTCACGCAACAAACAGGGATTTGCCTGCTCGATGAGCCGTTGCAATACCTAGACGTGCGCCACCAAGTGCAGACCCTGGAACTGCTGCGCGGTCTGACGGATGCCGGCAAGGCGGTGATGTTGTCGCTGCACGACGTTTCCTGGGCGGCGCGTTATTGCAGTCATGCGTTGCTGTTGCATGACGACGGCACTGCCGAATCCGGCAAAAGCGAGGAAGTGCTTACCCGAGCGCGGCTGGAACACTTGTACCGGTGTGCTTTCGAGGAGGTGGGCGGCGGGGTGTTGCTGCCGCGCCCTGCCGACTGGCGCGGCAGTGTATAATCCTAGCGGTTTGCTAGACCTTCCTTTTGCAACCGTCTGATTTCCAATGATACGCAAACTGTTGCGCCGCGTTTTTTCGCGCCCGGCCACCGAGGCCGGACAGCCGCTGGTGGTGGCCTGCGACGAGCATGGCATCACGCGCGACCGCATCAGCCCGTGCGCGCGTAAGGTGACCACCGCCTTGCAGGAACATGGCCACGCCGCTTTCGTGGTGGGCGGGGCGGTGCGCGATTTGCTGCTCGGGCGCGAGCCCAAGGATTTCGACGTGGCCACCGACGCGCACCCGGAGCAGGTGCGCGACATTTTCCGGCGCTCCCGCATCATCGGCCGCCGCTTCCGCCTGGTGCATGTGATGTGCGGGCAGGAAACGGTGGAAGTGGCGACTTTCCGCGGCAGCAACGGCGGCGCCGACAGCGAGGACAGTGCCGCCGACGAGCATGGCCGCATCCTGCGCGACAACGTGTTCGGCAGCCAGGAAGAGGATGCCAAGCGCCGCGACTTCACCGTCAATGCCCTGTTTTACGACCCCACCACCGAGGAAATCTGGGATTACTGCGGTGGCGTCGCCGACGTCAGGGCGCGCACCCTGCGCATGATAGGCGACCCCGAGCAGCGCTACCGCGAGGATCCAGTGCGCATGCTGCGCGCGGTGCGACTGGCTGCCAAACTCGGCATGGACATCGAGCCGGCGACGCGCGCGCCGATCAAGCCGCTGGCGGAGCGGTTGCATCAGGTGCCGCCGGCGCGGCTGTTCGACGAAATGCTCAAGCTGCTGCTGTCGGGGCACGCGCGCGAATGCATTGTGCAACTGCGCCGCGAGGGGCTGCACCACGGCCTGCTGCCGCTGCTCGACGTGATCCTGGAGCAGCCGCTGGGCGAGCGCTTTGTCATGCTGGCGCTGGAAAAAACCGATCAGCGCGTGCGCGAGGACAAACCGGTGTCACCCAGCTTCCTGTTCGCCGCGTTGCTGTGGCATGAAGTGCTGGCGGCCTGGAAGGTCAACGAGGCGAAGGAGATGAAGCCTTCGCCGGCGTTGACCGAGGCCATGCACCAGGTGGCGGAAGTGCAGGCCGAGAAGCTCGCCATCCCGCGCCGCTTCAGCACCGACATGAAAGACATCTGGGCGATGCAGCTGCGCCTGATGAGCCGCAGCGGAGTGCGCCCGTACCGCCTGCTGGAAAATCCGCGTTTTCGCGCCGGCTACGATTTCCTGCTGCTGCGCTGCGAAAGTGGCGAGGTCGATGCCGAACTGGGCGGCTGGTGGGAGCGCTTCCAGCATGCCGGCGAGGAAGAACGCAAGGCCATGCTGCAGCCGGGGCCGAAAAAACGCCGGCGCCGCACGCGCCGCAAAAAATCGGAAGGCGCGGGTGAGGCGGGCGCAACGCAGGCAGATTCTGCCGACGAACCTCAGCCGAAGTGACATGGCGCGTGCCTACGTTGCCTTGGGCGGCAATCTGGACGATCCGCGCGCGCACCTCACCCGCGCTTTTGCCGAACTGTCCACTTTGCCGCAAACCTGCTTGACCGTCCGTTCCGCGCTATATGCGAGCGCGCCGGTGGGCTACCTGAACCAGCCCGATTTCATCAATGCCGTGGCCGAACTCGACACCACGCTCGCGCCGGATGCGCTGTTGCGGGAACTGTTGCAAATCGAACAGCGCCACGGACGCTACCGAGAATTCCCCAATGCGCCGCGTACCCTGGACCTGGACTTGCTGCTTTACGATGATTGCGTGCTGCACCGGCATGGACTGACGTTGCCGCACCCGCGCATGCACGAGCGCGCCTTCGTGCTGGCACCGCTGGTCGAGATCGCGCCGCTCTGCGTGATCCCCGGGCGAGGCAGCGCGGCGGAACTGTTGTCGCAACTGCGCGGACAGGCTTTGGAAAAACTCGATGCTGCCTGACAAGTACCGCTACATCGTGGTGGAGGGGCCGATCGGCGCCGGCAAGACCACCCTGGCGCACAAGCTGGCGGAATACCTGGGCGCGGAAACGCTGTTCGAGGAGCCGGCACGGAATCCGTTCCTGCCGCAGTTCTACCGCGACATGGCGCGCCATGCGTTGCCGACGCAGCTATTCTTCCTGTTTCAGCGTGCGGAACAGGCGCAGGCACTGCAACAGGCGGACCTGTTCAAGCGCATCACCGTGGCGGACTTCATGCTCGACAAGGATCCGCTGTTCGCGCGCCTCAACCTCAACGACGACGAGTTCCACCTTTACCAGCAGATTTACGACCACCTCCAGTTGCAGGCGCGGCGGCCCGACCTGGTGATCTACCTGCAGGCGTCCACCGATGTGCTGCTCGAGCGTGTGCACAAGCGCGGCCATGCCTACGAGCGCCCGATCAGTGAAGATTACCTGGCGCGCTTGGCGGCAACCTATACTCGTTTCTTTTACCAATATGAAGCTGCTCCGGTGCTGATCGTCAACAGCGAGAACCTCAATTTTGTTGATCGCGAAGACGATTTTGCTTTACTGTTGCAGCGCATCGCCGGGTTACGCGGGCAACGCGAGTTTTTCAGCCTGGGAAATTGAAATATTCGACGCTAGGGACGCAAAGGAAAGTCTGAATCTTTGGTTACGGGCTATCCCTTGCGTACCTTGCGGTAAAGGAAGTTTTAAGGAAATGAGTTTGAGAGTTACGCTGACCGATTTGCACAAGATGGCGCGGCAGGGCGACAAGATCGCCGTGCTCACCTGCTACGACGCCAGCTTCGCGCGCCTGCTCGAAGGCGCTGGCGTGGAGGTGCTGCTGGTTGGCGATTCGCTCGGCATGGTGTTGCAGGGCCACGAAACCACGCTGCCGGTGACGTTGGCCGACATGGCCTATCACACCGCCTGCGTGGCGCGTGGCGCCGAACGTGCCTTCATGGTTGCCGACATGCCGTTCGGCAGCTACCAGTCCACCCCGGCGCAGGCGTTCGACAATGCCGCGCCGCTGCTCACCGCCGGCGCCAACATGGTCAAGCTGGAAGGTGGCGAGGCGATGTGCGAGACGGTAGCTTTCCTCACCCGGCGTGGCGTGCCGGTGTGCGCGCATCTCGGGCTGACGCCGCAGTCGGTGCACCAACTTGGCGGTTACCATGTGCAGGGCAAAGGCGAGCGCGCCGCGCAACGCCTGTGTGAAGAAGCGCGCATGCTGCAGGAGGCCGGCGCCGGCATGCTGGTGCTGGAGGCGGTGCCGGCGGCGCTGGCGGCCGAAGTGACACAGGCGCTTGCCATCCCCACCATCGGCATAGGCGCAGGCCCGGGTTGTTCGGGGCAGGTGCTGGTGCTGTACGACATGCTTGGCATCTATCCCGGCAAGAAGCCCAGGTTCGTGAAGAATTTCATGGAAGGGGCGGGCAGCGTGCCGGCGGCGGTGCAAGCCTACGTGCAGGCGGTCAAGGCCGGTACTTTTCCCGCGCCAGAGCATTGTTTTTGATTTTCCCTTGCGTTCTTTTCAGTAAAAAATCCATGCTTGTCATTTCCACCATTGCCGAGTTGCGGGCGCGCCTGAGCGGTGAAGCGCGCGTCGTTTTCGTGCCGACCATGGGTAACCTGCACGACGGCCACCTTGCCCTGATGCGGCAGGCGCGCGCGCATGGCGGCTGCGTGGTGGCGAGCATCTTCGTCAACCGCTTGCAGTTCGGGCCTAGCGAAGACTTCGCCAAGTATCCGCGTACTCCCGAGGAAGATGCCGCCAAGCTGGAAACCGCCGGTGTGGACGTGCTGTTCCTGCCGCAGGAGCAGGAGCTTTATCCTGTGCCGCAGCAGGTGCTGGTTGAGCCGCCGGCCATTGCTGGTGAGCTGGAGGGCGCGTTCCGGCCCGGGCATTTTTGCGGCGTGGCGACGGTGGTGCTGAAATTGTTCAACATCGTGCAGCCGCAGGCCGCGCTGTTCGGCAAGAAGGATTACCAGCAGCTATGCGTGGTGCGCACCATGGCTGAGCAGCTCAATTTGCCCATCGAAATTATCGCCGGAGAAACCATGCGCGCGGCAGACGGCCTGGCGTTATCCTCGCGCAACGGCTACCTGAGCGCGACGGAGCGGGCGGAGGCGCCGCGTTTGCAGCAAACTTTATTGCAGGTGCAACGGTCTATCGTGCAAGGCCGTCGCGATTTTGCCGAGCTTGAGGCGGAGGCAATGCAAGTGCTGCTTTCCCACGGCTGGCGCCCGGACTATGTGGCGGTGCGCAACGCGGAAAGCCTGCTGCCGCCAGTGCCGGGAGACGTCACGCTGGTGGTGCTGGGAGCGGCCTGGCTGGGGCGGACGCGGCTGATCGACAATCTTGAGATTTGTTGCGACAGGCCATAAGTTCTATAATGCCGCCATGGACTTACGGAGCAGGTAATGCAAAGGATCATGCTGAAATCGAAGTTGCACCGGGTGCGGGTGACGCATTCGGAGTTGGAGTACGAGGGCTCGTGCGCAATCGACGAGACCCTGCTGGACGCAGCTGACATCCGCGAATACCAGCAGATCGACATTTACAACGTTACCAACGGCGAGCGCTTCACCACTTACGCGATACGCGCCGAGCGCAATTCCGGCGTGATTTCGGTCAATGGCGCGGCGGCACACAAGGCCAATCCGGGTGACATCCTCATCATCGCGTCCTATGCGATGTACAGCGAACTCGAGCTGCAAAGGTTTCATCCACAACTGGTTTATGTGGACGAGCGCAACCGCATCGTGTCGCAGCGCAACCAGATTCCCGTGCAGGCGGCTTAGCGAGCTAGCATCACCCGGCTTGACGTAGATCAAGCCGGTCGAATTGCCGGAGCCTGGATATTGGCTGCCGGTGCAGTGAATCAGGGGGAAGAATGATCAAGAAAATAACACTCGTATTGTGCCTGGTGGGATGGCTGTATTCTGGGGTGGCGCTGGCCGAAGGGCCGGACCTGGACAAGGCGCAGGCCATGCTGCAGGAAGGCAAATATGCCGAAGCCTATTCCCTGCTAGAACCGTTCGAGTTTGAAAAATCCGGCGACCTCACCTTCGATTACCTGCTTGGCACTGCGGCGCTGAACAGCGGCAACCCGAGCAAGGCGACCTTCATTTTCGAGCGCATCCTTGCGCAGGAACCGAATTACGTCGGTGTGCGCCTGGACATGGCGCGCGCCTATTATGAGATGGGGGATTACGCGCGCGCCAAGATCGAATTTGAAACAGTCATCGTATTCGAAAACCTGCCGCCCGACCTCAAGTCGGCGGCGGACCAATATCTGGCCGCGATTAAACAGTTGGAAGCTGGGGCCAAGACGATATTGGCGGGATATATAGAAGGTACTGTGGGGCGTGACAACAACGTGAACAGCAGTCCTTCGCAAACCCCGATTTTCCTGCCCGGCGTGCCCATGTTTTACGACATGCCGGTGTCCTCATTGAAGACCCCGGACAAGTATCTGGGCGTCGCGGCCGGCCTGGAGGTGAACCATCAGTCGTCCAATCAGGTTTCCTTCTATTTGGGCGCTGATTTGTCGGGGCGGGGTTATGACAGCCAGACCAGCGCCAACACCGGTACCGTTTCCGGTCGTTTCGGCGTGAATATCAGCGAAGGCGCTTGGCTGTTCCGCACGGGTCTGAATGGCTCTACCAGCCAACAACACGGCTTGCATTATTACGATACCGATGGTGCCAACCTGGATGTGCGTTATCAGATCAACCCCAGCAATCAGTTAAATGCCAGCGGCCAGTTGATGCGCTTGCATTTTGTCGATCCGACTCTGGTGGCTCAGAATTATGAGCAGTCTTCGCTGACGCTGGGATGGATGTATGCTTATTCAGGGGTTACGGTGTTGACCTTGAGTGCTACTGCGGGAAGCGAGCAGGCGCCAAATGGCCGCTCCGATGGTGGCAAGCGTTTCACCGGCGTGCGTGCGGGATGGCAGTCCTCGCTGACGGAAACAATCGGGGCGTTTTTAAGCGTGGGAGTGCAGCGTAGCAAGTACGATACACAAAACTCATTGTTTCTCGTCAATCGCGACGACAAGTTCTATGATTTAAGCGCGGGGGTAACATGGGGGTTCGCGCAAGTGTGGAGCTTGCGCCCGCAAGTGGCTTATACGCGCAGCGAATCAAATGTTGCATTTAACAATTACAACCGTACTGACCTGTCGTTGAACCTGCGCCGGAGTTTCTGAACCGAGGAAGACATGCATCTCGATCGCACGTATTTGCTGCTTTCCGTTTTTGCGCTGCTAATGGTGGTGAGCGGTGCGGCCCGTGCCGCAGCCGGGATGTTTCAGTTTGCCGCGGGCGACGTGCGCCTGGTCAATCCTGCCGGCGTGGAACGTGCCGCGCGCAAGGGCGAGGCGTTGAACGAAGGCGATACCATCCTCACCGGTAAGGATGGCGTGGCGCAAATCAAGATGGCTGACGGCGGCTTCATTTCGGTGCGTGCCAACACGCGCATGAAGGTGGATACCTACACCTATACCGGCAAGCAGGATGGCAGCGAGAAAAGCTTCTTCTCCTTGCTCGCGGGGGGCTTCCGCGCGTTGACCGGGCTGATCGGCAAACTCAACAAGGATAATTACAAAATCACCACGCCCACCGCCACCATAGGCATACGCGGCACCGACCACGAACCCATGGTGATCTTGCCGGGGCAGCCGGCGCTGGGTGAGCCTGGTACCTATGACAAGGTCAACTCGGGCGCGTCATTTATCGCCACTGTCAAGGGCGTGATCAACGTCAACCCCAACCAGGTCGGCTTTGCGCCAGGGGCGAATGTCGCGCCGGTGATCCTGCCCAAGATTCCCGCGTTTTATAAGGAATCCCCGCCGGTGCCGGTGGAAGAAACCAGGCGCCTGGGAAAAGAACACGGCGCCGCCCGCGAAGAGGGTAAAGGCAAGGAAGAAGAAGGGGGTGTGCCTGAAGCGGGCAAGCGCACGGCCGAGATGAGAAAGGGCACACAGCCGGGCGATGCAGCAGCCGGTCAGCCGCCTGAACCGGACAAGGCCGCACCGGGCAGCGCATTGCTGCCGGCGCGCAAGCCCGCATCGTTGGCGTCACCCGATGACTTACCTGAAGATGCGGGGACGGCGGGTGCCAAGGTGGTTGCCCCGCGTATGCCGGCTTTGTATGGCAAGGCCCTGTCTGCACCGCTGCCGGGCAAGGCGGATGCGCCTGCCGTTCCAGCAGGCGCGACCCCGCTGTTGGCACCGTTGCCGACGATCAGCACCACCACCAAGCTGGCACCGTTGACGACGACCACGCAGTCATTGACTGCACCGACGACCACGACCACCAAGACGCTGGATCCGCTGGTTGCACCCGCTACGACATCCGGCTCGACTACAACGACGACTACCACGACAACCAGAACACTCGATCCGGCATTGACCACGACTACTACGACCATTAAAACACTGGATCCGGCATTGACCACGACGATACAGCCGATATTGACGGCACCCACGACTACGTCGCCGACACTAACCTCACCTACCCTGACTTCTCCGCTGCTGTCGCCCACGACTACGACGATCAAACCACTCCCGTGAATGAAGGAGAACCATCATGTTAACCATCCATCCTAATCGGATACTGCTTGCATTGGCGGGTGGTTTTTTTGCGATCAGTGCAAGCGCGCAGGATCGCATCATGTTTGCTACTGGTGATGTGCATATACGCGATGCGGCAGGGCAACTGCGCCCCGCGGTGAAGGGAGCGGAAATACGCCCAGGTGATACGATCGTTACGACTCCCGGCGGTTATGCGCAAGCCAAAATGCAGGCAGGGTTTATGGCCGTGCGCCCGGATACCCAGGTTAAACTGGATAGCCTGCCCGCAGCCAGCAGCCCGGGCGCAGGGGTTTCCAGTCAGGTAACCCTGTTGCAGGGGGCGGTGCGCGTGATTGCGGCCGAGCAGCAAGGCGTCGGAACCAGCAAGATTGGAACGCCGCCTGTTGCAGCGACCATGGTGATACAGACCCCTAATGCCAACATTTCCCTGAGCAATTCTGATGGTGAAGCGGCAATTACGCCGCCCAAGATGGCAGGCGCTGCGCCCACCACCATCAGTCTGGTCAATAGTGGCGTGGCATTGGTGAAAAGCGATATCGGTGCTGCCGTGTCGGTTGCTTCCAATATGGCGGCGACTATAACGGGCAAAACATTGCCGGAAGTGGCGCCCATCGTGGCCTTGCCTGTATTGCCTGAGGTGCTTCCAAAAATTGCGCCAGCCATGACTTCGCAGCTGCCTACGGCTGTTACTGCGGCAGCGGCAACTGTCGATGTGCCTAGCGTAAAAAGTTTGCCTGGCGGGCTACCAGCCATTGCGTCCACGATTCACGCACCTGCGTCGCTTCAGCCTGCCACAACGGTATCGTCCCCTGCGCTGTCTACCAGGCTTCCCAGTGTGGGTGCAATTGTGCCGCCTACTCCGGCTACCCCCCCATTGCCGGTGCCGACTATTGTTCCCGCGCCCGTGGCGATTGCGCCGGTCATGATGCCCAAACCGGTGGGGGCCCCGATCATTGCTCCGACCGTGACACCGGTGGTCGTTCCCAGGACGGTCGTGGCTCCGCCACCGGTTGTTACCCCGGTTGTCACCCCCCCGCCGGTGGTTATTGCACCGAAGCCCATCGTTACGCCTATCCAGACTTGTACTACTTTGCTGGTTAATGGCGTAAAAACGACTTTCTGCAAATAAAATTTGCAAGCCTGAATTAGGGGCCCAGCCTCGGTTGTGACCTTTTTCTGGTGGGATTACTGCTGTTTCCAGGCCGCCTTGAGCGCGGAATGGGCTTTTTCGTACTTGGCCCGGGCGGCCTGGTAGGCACGCTTGGTTTCGGCGGCGTTTTTCTTCGCCTCCTCCCATTCGCGCTTTGCTTCTTCCAGTTTTTGTTTCTGTTCTTCGACGTTGCGCTGGGTGCGGGCGATCTGCTCGTTGCTGTTATCGTAATCCGCTTTGGCCTGTTCCATTTCCTGGCGGGCGTTCTCCACCCCGGTTTGCAGTGCGGAAATGTCCTTGGCCATAGCGGGATGCACAGTCAGGTAAAGCGCAAGCGCTGCAATGCAAAGATTCGCTGTTTTCGGCATGTCGCGGTTCCGCTAGATTCAATTGGTGTGATAAGTATAGCGGCTGCGCGCCGCTTGCGGGGAGTGATGGGATCGGCCTGCCCGGAAATCAACTCTTGTGACCAATTGACTACCGGCTATTTGTTTTGGCAAGGTGTGGTGAAGGCGCGGTTGCTGCATGCCGCGTTTTTAGCGATAATGCCGCCTCTTTTCCGGGGCGGCAGGTGGGCGTGCTGGCCTCGCAAGTAGCGTAGCGGGTTGCGGCCGTAACCAAAATCCAGTTTCGGAAAAGCACTCTTGCCGGGGTGGTGGAACAGGTAGACGCGCTGGACTCAAAATCCAGTGTCCGAAAGGACGTGAGGGTTCGAGTCCCTCTCCCGGCACCAATGGTCAACTTTCATCGCCGTTCTGGTGGCCATGCACATCAGCGAATTCGATTTCGACCTGCCGCCCGACTTGATCGCGCAGTTTCCCGCCGCGCAGCGCGCGGCCAGCCGCCTGCTGCATCTCGATGCAGGCGGCGTTTGCCATGATGCGCTGTTCCGCGATTTGCCACGTTACGTGCGTGCCAATGACGTGCTGGTAATGAACGACACACGCGTAATCAAGGCACGCCTGTTTGGCGTCAAGGACAGCGGCGGCAGGGTGGAAGTGATGGTCGAGCGCGTCGTGGACGAGCATCATGCGCTGGCACAGATACGCGCCAGTCACGCGCCCAGGCCCGACTCGCGGCTCACCTTGGGCGATGGATTGCCTGTCACCGTCACGGGGCGCACCGGAGAGTTCTACAAGCTGCGTTTTGAGGGCGTAACGCCGGTCTTTGATTTGCTCGAACGCCATGGCGCATTGCCGCTGCCGCCTTACATCGAGCGTGGTGCCGGCACGTTCGACGAGGCGCGTTACCAGACGGTTTATGCGCGCGTTCCAGGTGCGGTGGCGGCGCCCACCGCCGGCCTGCATTTCGATGAAGCCATGCTGGCCGCCCTGCGCGCGCAGGGCGTGGCGATTGCGCAAGTCACGCTGCATGTTGGTGCCGGCACCTTCCAGCCGGTGCGCGTGGAGAACATCCACGAACACAAGATGCACAGCGAATGGTATGAGGTGCCGCAGGCTACCGTGGATGCCATCGCTATGGCGAAGCGGAATGGCGGGCGCGTGCTGGCGGTGGGTACCACCAGCCTGCGCGCGCTGGAAGCGGCAGCGGCGGAAGGTGAGCTGCAAGCCGGCTTTGGCGAGACCAATATTTTCATCGTGCCCGGCTACCGCTTCCGCGTGGTGGAATACCTGCTCACCAACTTTCACCTGCCGCGCTCGACCCTGTTGATGCTGGTGTCGGCATTCGCCGGCATCGAGCCGGTGCGGCGCGCCTATCGCCATGCGGTTGAACAGCGCTACCGCTTTTTCAGCTATGGCGATGCCATGCTGATCGAGCGCGCGCCCTCTTCTTCTGGCGTTACAATGAGCGGAACTGTTTGACATCGGAGGCGACGATGGGCGTAATTGGCATGGTGTTGCTGGCGGCGGGCGTGGTGGTCCCGGTTCCATCTTGCAGTGTTTTTCATTGCGGTTGCGGGGGCGACTTATGTGCTGGTGCGCTGAGGAGTACGGTGATTATCCCGGCGCGCCGCTGTGCAGCACGGCTTGCCGCGTCCATTCCCACAGCTCGCGCGCCAGCCTGGCATCCAGTGCCTCGCGCGCGGGCGCGATCGCCGCGCAATCACTGAAATATTTTCCGCTGATGCCTTTGACCTGTTCTGCCGTGGCGAGGAACACCGACGTGCGCGCGCCTTCGGCGACCGGCGCGCCGTGCGCGCTGAAGCCGGTGTGCAGCAGCTTGGTATCGATCACGCCGGGATGGAGGCTGTTGGAGGCGAGCCCAGGTTCGCGCCGTGCCAGTTCGTTGGCGAATAGCACGTTGGCGAGCTTGGAGTTGGCATAAGTCTGATAGGCGTCGAAGTGCTGTTCGGCGTTAAGGTTAGCAAAGTCGATGTGGCCTCGTGTGTGCGCGATCGAGCTTACCGTCACCACGCGTGCATCGGCGGATTTCTTCAGCAGTGGCAACAATGCCGTGGTGAGCAGGAAAGGTGCGATGTGGTTCACCGCCAGCGTCATCTCGAAGCCGTCGGCGGAAAGCTTGCGCTCAAGCATATACACGCCGGCGTTGTTGATGAGCACATCGAGATGGGTGTGGCGCGAGGCGAGGTCGACCGCCATGTCAGCTACCTCGGCAAGGCGGCCGAAGTCGGCGTGGGCGCTATGCAGTCGGGCTTGCACCACGGCTTGTCCGATAATCTTGCAGGCGCGCTGCGCCTTTTCCGCAGTGCGCCCGTGCACGATCACCTCGTGCCCCATCTGCGCCAGCTCGTGCGAGGTTTCCAGGCCGATGCCGTCGGTTGCGCCGGTGACCAGGATCAGCGCCATGGGTGGATTACTTCACTTTCATGCCGGGCTGCGCGCCAGCGTCGGGCGAAAGGATGAACAGGCCGGCATTCTTGCCTTCCGGGTCGGAGGCGGCGAGCACCATGCCTTCCGATATGCCGAACTTCATCTTGCGCGGCGCCAGATTGGCGACCATCACGGTCAGACGGCCTTTGAGCTGTTCCGGGTCGTAGGCCGACTTGATGCCCGCGAACACGGTGCGCGGTTTCTCTTCGCCGATGTCCAGCGTCAGCTTCAACAGCTTCTCCGCGCCTTCCACGTGCTCGGCGTTGACGATGCGCGTGATGCGCAAATCCACCTTGGCAAAATCCTCGATGGCGATGGTAGGGGGCACTTCCATTTTCTTCTCCGTGTTTATCTGTTGCTCGCCGTGGCGCTGCTGCGAATGCGATCCCTTCCCCGGCTTGGGCGCCAGGGTTTGCTGATTGGCGGTGACCAGCGCCTCGATCTGTTTAGGGTCGATGCGGGTCATCAGGTGTTGATATGCATTAATTGGGGTTTGGGGGGAAAGCCCATTCATTACATCGTTCCAGCGCAATGGGGTGATATTCAGAAACGTTTCTACCAATCCCACGGTTTTTGGCAGTATGGGCTTGAGGTATAAAGACAGAATTCGGAACGCTTCCAGGCTAATGCTGCAAACTTTCAACAATTCTTCGGATAAATCTCTATTTTTTGCGAGATCCCAAGGTTTGTTGGCGTCAACGTATGAGTTGGTATTGTCTGCCAACTCCATTATTCGGCGCACAGCTTTCCCGTATTCACGGGTCTCGTAGTAACTTGCGATCTCTGGTGCAGCATCCTCTATTGTTTTTAGAATGGGGGCACTATGACGATCGGTAATTTTTACTTGACCATTAAATAGTTTGGTTAGGAAACCTGCGGCTCTTGAAGCAATGTTGATGTATTTCCCCACCAGGTCGCTGTTCACCCGCGCCACGAAGTCGTCGAGGTTGAGGTCGATGTCCTCCATGCTGCCGTTCAGCTTGGCGGCATAGTAATAGCGCAGCCATTCCGGATTGAGCCCCTGCTGCAGGTAGCTCTCGGCGGTGATGAAGGTGCCGCGCGATTTGCTCATCTTCTCGCCGTTCACGGTGAGGAAGCCGTGCGCGAATAGTTTGGTCGGCGTGCGGAAGCCGGCGTGCTCCAGCATCGCCGGCCAGAACAGCGCATGGAAATACAGGATGTCCTTGCCGATGAAGTGATACAGCTCGGCGTCGGAACCTTGTTTCCAGTAGTCGTCAAAATTTATGCCGCTCTTGGTGCAAAGCTGCTTGAAGCTGCCCATGTAACCCACCGGCGCATCCAGCCACACGTAAAAGTATTTGCCCGGCGCATCGGGGATCTCGAAGCCGAAATAGGGCGCGTCGCGCGAGATGTCCCAATCGGTCAGCTTGTTCTCGCCTTCGGCGCCCAGCCATTCCTGCATCTTGTTGGCCGCTTCGGGTTGTAGTGCGCCGCTCTTTGTCCATTGGCGCAGGAACTGCTGACAGCGCGGATCGGAGAGCTTGAAGAAGTAGTGGTCGGAATGGCGCAGCTCCGGCTTCGCGCCAGAGACAGCGGAGTAGGGATTGATGAGTTCGGTCGGGGCATAGGCCGCGCCGCAGACTTCGCAGTTGTCGCCGTACTGATCTTTGGCGTGGCATTTGGGGCACTCGCCCTTGATGAAGCGGTCGGGCAGGAACATCTGCTTCACCGGGTCGTAGAACTGTTCGATCGAGCGCGTCTCGATCAGGCCATTGGCCTTCAGCGTGCGGTAGATACTCTGCGCGAACCCCCTGGTTTCGTTGGAGTTGGTCGAGCCGTAGTGGTCGAAATTGATGTGGAAGGCGGCAAAGTCGTCGAAATGCTCCTGCCAGACGCGCGCGATGAGCTGCTCCGGCGTGATGCCCTCCTTCTCGGCGCGTAGCATGACCGGCGTGCCGTGGGTGTCGTCGGCGCAGACGTAATGGCATTCGTGGCCACGCATCTTCTGGAAGCGCACCCAGATGTCGGTCTGGATGTATTCCACCAGATGGCCGAGGTGGATGCTGCCGTTGGCGTAGGGCAGGGCGGAAGTGACGAGTATCTTTCTTGACATTGCGGCTGAAGGCTGGAATCCGTTACAGATGCGGGATTGTAGCAAATCAGGTTCCCCATGGCCGAATTGGTTTAAAATTACCGACTTCTCAGGAGAGCGAACATGAGCATTTCCGAACAAGAGGTGCAGGCGGCGCTGAAGGAACTGGTGGATGCCAACGTCGGCAAGGACTACGTCAGCAGCAAGGCAGTACGCAACATCAAGATAGACGGCAACAACGTCGCGCTCGACATCATGCTGGGTTACCCGGCGAAAAGCGTGCTGGAAGATGTGCGCCGGCAGGTTGCCGGCAAACTCAAGGCCATCCCCGGCATCGGCAGCGTCAATGTCAGCGTGACCAGCAAGATCGTGGCGCATTCGGTGCAGCACGGCGTCAAGCTGATCCCCGGCGTGAAGAACATCGTCGCGGTAGCCTCGGGCAAGGGCGGCGTCGGCAAGTCCACCACGGCAGTCAATCTGGCGCTGGCGCTGGCCGCGGAGGGGGCCAATGTCGGGATGCTAGACGCCGACATCTACGGGCCTTCGCAGCCGATGATGCTGGGCATTTCCGGCCAGCCCGATTCGCGCGACGGCAAGAGCCTGGAGCCGATGGAAGGGCATGGCGTACAGGCGATGTCGATCGGTTTCCTCATCGACACCGACACGCCCATGGTGTGGCGCGGGCCGATGGTGACACAGGCGCTGGAGCAGCTGCTTAACGACACGCGCTGGCGCGAACTCGACTACCTGGTGGTGGATCTGCCGCCTGGCACCGGCGACATCCAGCTCACCCTGGCACAGCGCGTGCCGGTCACCGGGGCGGTGATCGTCACCACCCCGCAGGACATCGCGCTGATCGACGCGCGCAAGGGACTCAAGATGTTCGAGAAGGTGGGTGTGCCCATCCTCGGCATCGTCGAGAATATGAGCACGCACATCTGCTCCAAATGCGGCCACGAAGAGCACATCTTCGGCGCCGGCGGCGCCGAGAAAATGTGCAAGGATTACGACGTCGAGCTGCTCGGGCAGTTGCCGCTCGACATCCGCATCCGCGAGCAGGCCGATTCCGGCAAGCCCACCGTGGTGGCCGATCCGGGCGGGCGCATTGCCGATATTTATCGCACCATTGCGCGCCGCGTTGCGGCGAAGATCGCCGACAAGGCGCAGGATCACAGCGCGCTGTTCCCGAAGATCGTGATTCAAAATAGCTAAGGCAGCTTGTAGCGGGTAGCTGGTAGTCCATGGCAAAGCCCGGTTTTGCTACCCGCTACTGGCTGCCAGCTTCAATGGGGAAAACATGAGCATCAAATCGGACAAATGGATACGCCGCATGGCGGAGAAACACGGCATGATAGAACCGTTCGAACCCGTCCAGGTACGCGAGGCCAACGGCGGCAAGATCGTTTCCTACGGCACTTCGAGCTACGGCTACGATATCCGTTGCTCCAACGAATTCAAGCTGTTCACCGATATCAATTGCACCATCGTCGATCCGAAGAACTTCGATCCGAACTCGTTCGTGGAGGTGAAGGGCGATTACTGTATCATCCCGCCCAACTCGTTCGCGCTGGCGCGCACCGTTGAATATTTCCGCATTCCGCGCAACGTGCTAACCGTGTGCCTGGGCAAGTCGACTTACGCACGCTGCGGCATCATCGTCAACGTCACTCCGTTCGAGCCGGAGTGGGAAGGTTATGTGACGCTGGAGTTTTCCAATACCACGCCGCTGCCGGCCAAGATATACGCTGGCGAGGGCTGCGCCCAGGTGATTTTCTTCGAATCCGACGAGGTTTGCGAAACCTCGTACCGAGATCGCGGCGGGAAGTATCAGGGGCAGGTTGGCGTCACGCTGCCCAAGATTTAATGGATGCTGCTGCGTTTGCACGTGCCCATGGCATCGTGACGCGCTGTCACTCTTGAGGCAATTTCAAATAATCCAGCATATCGATCAGGACTCTCCATGTCTGAAGAATTATTTTTCTATCATACGATTTTTGGCGTTGCTGCCTTTGTCATCGGTATTTGTGCCTTGGTCGCGCCCAAGCGCCCGGGGTTCCATCCGCGTTTTGGCGATCTCTACCATGCCGCCATGGCGCTGATGTTCGTCACCGCTGCTGCGCTGGCTTGGCAGGAATGGTCGCGTGTTTTCTTCCTGTTTTTCGTCGCGTTGTTGAGCTACGGTTTCGCGCTGATGGGCTATGTGGCCGCCAAGCGTCGACGCGGCGAATGGCTGGTGCCGCACGTCGCCGGCATCCTGTTTTCCTACGTGGGTTTACTGCTGGTGCTGGTGTTGGGCGGCGCGCTGCGCTCCAGCTAGAACGGGTTCTGGTTGAAGGTCGAAACTCTTCCCCACGCCTCCCCCAAATCTGCGACAATCCGCGCTTTTAAAGCACCCTGATGGGGGTCAAGCCATGAATTTAGGTTTAGTTCCGGCGTCACATTGGCCGCAGGCCAATGTGACGCCTGCACTGAAACTCCGTTTTCCGCTTCGTTCGTCCGGGAAGCATGTGTTCCCGTGTGCGACTTAAGGAGTTCCCCATGAAGTTCCGTTTTCCAATTGTTATCATCGACGAGGATTTCCGCTCCGAGAATGCGAGCGGCTTGAGCATACGCGCGCTCGCAAAGGCGATCGAGGAGGAGGGCATGGAAGTGCTGGGAGTGACCAGCTACGGTGACCTGGCCTCGTTCGCCCAGCAGCAGAGCCGCGCCTCCGCTTTTGTCATGTCGATCGACGACGAGGAATTCGGCGGCGGCAGCAAGGAGGAAACCGAGGCGGCGCTGAAGAGTCTGCGCGCCTTTGTCGAGGAAATCCGCTTCCGTAACGCCGACATCCCGATTTACCTGTACGGTGAAACGCGCACCTCGCGCCATATTCCCAACGACATCCTGCGCGAATTGCACGGCTTTATCCATATGCACGAGGACACGCCGGAATTCGTCGCGCGCCACATCATCCGCGAGGCGAGAAGCTACCTTGATTCGCTGGCGCCGCCGTTTTTTCGCGCGCTGGTGCACTACGCGCAGGATGGCTCTTACTCCTGGCACTGCCCCGGCCATTCCGGCGGCGTGGCATTCCTGAAGTCGCCGGTGGGGCAGATGTTCCACCAGTTCTTCGGCGAGAACATGCTGCGTGCCGACGTGTGCAACTCGGTGGATGAGCTGGGCCAGCTGCTCGACCACACCGGTCCGGTGGCGGCATCCGAGCGCAACGCCGCACGCATCTTCAACGCCGATCACCTATTTTTCGTCACCAACGGCACTTCGACCTCGAACAAGATCGTCTGGCACTCCATGGTGGCGCCGGACGACATCGTGGTGGTGGACCGTAACTGCCACAAGTCGGTGCTGCACGCGATCATGATGACCGGCGCGGTGCCGGTGTTCCTGATGCCGACGCGCAACCATTACGGCATTATCGGCCCGATCCCGAAAGAGGAATTCAAGCCGGAAAACATCCAGAAAAAAATAGACGGCAATCCTTTCATCCAGAACAAAAAGACCAAGCCGCGCGTGCTCACCATCACGCAGAGCACCTACGACGGCGTGCTCTACAACGTGGAAACCCTGAAGCAGATGCTGGACGGCAGGATAGACGCGCTGCATTTCGATGAAGCCTGGCTGCCGCACGCCGCCTTCCACGATTATTACAAGGACATGCACGCCATTGGCAAAGATCGTCCGCGCGCCAGGGAGTCGATGATTTTCTCTACTCAGTCCACGCACAAGCTGCTGGCGGGGCTTTCCCAGGCGTCGCAAATCCTGGTGAGTGAGCCGCAGACACGCAAGCTTAATCACCACGCTTTCAACGAAGCTTACCTGATGCATACCTCGACCAGCCCGCAGTACGCCATCATCGCTTCCTGCGACGTGGCATCGGCGATGATGGAGCCGCCCGGCGGCACCGCACTGGTGGAGGAATCCATCGCCGAAGCGCTGGACTTTCGCCGCGCCATGCGCAAGGTCGAAGAGGAATTCGGCAAGGACTGGTGGTTCAAGGTGTGGGGGCCGGAGCAGCTCGCCGAGGAAGGCATAGGCTCGCGCGACGCATGGATGCTCAAGGCTACCGACAAATGGCATGGTTTTGGCAAGCTTGCGTCCGGCTTCAACATGCTTGACCCGATCAAGGCCACCGTGATCACTCCCGGCCTTAACCTCAACGGAAACTTCGACGAGTCCGGCATTCCGGCGGCGATGGTGACCCGCTATCTCGCCGAGCACGGTGTGATCGTGGAAAAGACCGGGCTCTATTCGTTCTTCATCATGTTCACCATCGGCATCACCAAGGGGCGCTGGAACACCCTGCTCACCGCGTTGCAGCAGTTCAAGGACGACTACGACAAGAACCAGCCGCTCTGGCGCATCCTGCCCGAGTTTGCTGCCGTCCATCCGGTGTACGAGCGCGTCGGCCTGCGCGACCTGTGCCAGCAGATACACGATACCTACAAGGCGCACAACGTCGCGCGCATGACCACCGACATGTATTTGTCCGATATGCAGCCGGCGATGAAACCTTCCGATGCGTTCTCGCGCATGGCGCACGACGAGATCGACCGTGTGCCGATCGACGAACTGGAGGGGCGCATTACCGCAGTGCTGCTGACGCCGTATCCCCCGGGCATTCCGTTGTTGATTCCGGGCGAGCGCTTCAACAAGATCATCGTCGATTACCTCAAGTTCGCGCGCGACTTCAACCGCAAGTTCCCCGGCTTCGAGACCGATATCCACGGCCTGGTCGCCGATGAAAATGGCGAAACCAAGTACTACGTGGACTGCGTACGGCAGGGCTGAACGGGCTTGATCGATTGCCGGACGGGTCATGACTGGCGATCACGATAGCGGCAAGCTGCGCATAGACAAGTGGCTGTGGGCGGCGCGCTTCTACAAGACGCACAGCCTGGCTGCCGAGGCGCTGGAAAGCGGCAAGGTGCAGGTCAACCAGGCGCGCGTCAAGCCGGCCAAAGCCATAGCCGTGGGTGACACGCTGGAAATCCGCGCCGGGAAATTTACCTATACGGTGGAGGTGCTTGGGCTTTCCGATAAGCGCGGCTCCGCGTCGCAGGCGCAAAAACTCTACCGCGAAAGCGAAGCCAGCCGGGCGCAGCGCGCAGCGCTTGCCGCCCAGCTCAAGGCGCAGCCGCAACCTGTTTTCAAGGGTAGGCCGACCAAGCGCGACCGACGCACCATCGAACGGTTCAAGCGCGGTGGCGATTAGCTTTTGCGCCGATATTCGACGAAGTGGTAGCGCAGCGGCTGCGGTTGTTCTTGTTGATGCGTTTCGCGCACCACTTCCTGCCACTGAGTGCGGTCGAATTCCGGGAAGTGCGCATCGCCGGTAAACTCGGCGTCGATTTCGGTGAGGTAGAGCCGGTCGGCGACGGTGATGGCCTGCCGGTACAGCTCTGCGCCGCCGATCACGAACACTTCATCGTCGCCGTGGCAGGCGGCTATCGCCGCTTCCAGCGAACTCGCCACGATCACTCCAGTCGGCGTGTAATCCGGATTGCGCGTCACTACTACCGAAGTGCGCCCTGGCAGCGGTTTACCGATGGAATCGTAGGTCTTGCGCCCCATCACGATGTGATGCCCCATGGTCAGCGCCTTGAAATGTTTCAAGTCGGCGGGCAAGTGCCACGGCAGCGTGTTGTCGATGCCGATGACGCGGTTCCTGGCGATGGCCGCAATCAGCGCAACGCGCGGCATCATACGGCGACGGGTGCTTTTATGGCTGGATGGGGATCGTAGTTTTCCAGCGTGAAATCCTCGAACCTGAAGCCGAAGATGTCCCTCACTTCAGGATTGATGCGCATGGTTGGCAGCGCACGGGGCGTGCGCGACAACTGCTCGCGCGTCTGCTCCAGATGGTTGAGGTAAAGGTGCGCGTCGCCGAAGGTGTGCACGAAGTCGCCGGGGCGTAGGCCGCATACCTGCGCCATCATCATGGTGAGCAGGGCGTAGCTGGCGATGTTGAACGGCACGCCGAGGAAGATGTCGGCGCTGCGCTGATAAAGCTGGCACGACAGTCGGCCGTCGGCGACGTAGAACTGGAAAAACGCGTGGCAAGGCGCCAGCGCCATCTTGTCGAGGTCTGCCACGTTCCAGGCGGAAACGATGATGCGGCGCGAATCGGGATTGCCCTTGATCTGTTCGACCGCGATCTTGATCTGGTCGATCGCGCGCCCGTCGGGCGCCACCCACGAGCGCCACTGCTTGCCGTACACCGGGCCGAGGTTGCCGTCGGCATCCGCCCACTCGTCCCAGATGGTGACGCCGTTATCCTTGAGGTAGCGGATGTTGGTATCGCCCTGCAGGAACCACAGCAACTCGTGGATGATGGAGCGCAAATGCACCTTCTTGGTGGTTAGCAGCGGAAAACCATCCTCCAGGTCAAAGCGCATCTGGTAGCCGAACACCGAAATCGTGCCGGTGCCGGTGCGGTCGCTTTTTTTGGTGCCGCGTTCCAGCACGTGGCGCATGAAATCGAGGTAGGGTTGCATGAGAAAAACCGGTGGATTAGAGCAGGCGCAATTATAATACGGATCGTTGAACCGAGAAGGACGCCAAGGACGCAAAGGAAAAAACATTTACCGCTGAGGACGCAGAGTACGCTGAGGAATTCCAAGACAGCATTTGTTTTTCCTCTGCGGCCTCCGTGTCCTCTGCGGTTGGAGATTCTGGGTTTTCCTTGTGTCCTTGGCGATCTTTGCGGTAAATGAATTTAACAAGGACTCCCATGCTCGCCAAACTCGACCAACACGCAGTCGCGCTTACCGACAAACAGCTCTCCCAGACCACGCACCTATTGTGCGTGCTGCCCAAGGCGAAGAAGCTGCCCAATGACATCGCGGGTGCCGCCACCCTCATCAGCCTACTCAAGCGACGCGACATGAAGGCGGATGAGCTGGCCAAATCGCCGCTCGCCGCCACCCTGCCGCACGGCGGCCTGTGCGCCTGGGTGATGCTGGACGGCAAGGCCGGCGCGTTCGAGCGCCACACCGTGCTGCGCAAGGCACTTGCTCTGTTGCTGGAAGAAAAGCCGAAGATCCTCAGTGTCGCGGTCTATGGCAGTGCCGCCGAGCGCGCTGCGGCTGCCGAGCTGGCAGTGTACGGCGCCTGGCTCAACGGCGCGGCATTGCCGCAGCGCAAGAAGAAAGTCGAGGTCAAGCCGCTCGCTGGCATAGCTCTCCATGGTTACCAGGCCAAGGATGGTTTTGCCGCGCTGCACGCGGTGGCGGAAGGCAACACTCTCTGTCGCGAACTCACCGTCACTCCGCCCAACGATCTCACCCCAGGCATTTATCGAAAACGCGTCACGCAACTGGCAAAAAGCATGGGCTGGAAACACGAGGAATATGACCTAAAAAAACTGCGCAAGATGGGTGCTGGCGCTTTCATCGCTGTGGCGCAAGGCAGTGACCCGGAAGACGCCGCCATCGTGCACCTGTGCTACGCTCCGCGCGGCGCCAAAAAGAATATCGCGCTGGTCGGCAAAGGCATCTGCTTCGATACCGGTGGCCACAACCTCAAGCCGGCACGCTACATGCACGGCATGCACGAGGACATGAACGGCTCCGCCGTCGTGCTCGGCATACTGCTCGCCGCCACGCGCCAGAAGCTGCCGGTGGCGATCGACTGCTGGCTGGCACTGGCGCAAAACCACATCAGCCCGAAAGCTTACAAGCAGAACGATGTCGTCACTGCGCTCAACGGCACTACCATCGAAATCATCCATACCGACGCGGAAGGGCGCATGGTGCTGGCCGACACCCTTACCTTGGCGGCGCGTGCCAAGCCCGATTTCATCGTCGATTTCGCCACCCTCACCGGTACCATGCACGTCGCCCTCGGCGCGCGCTACTCCGGCATCTTCGCCACCGAAGCCAAGCTCACGCAAGCGGCACTGGCGGCGGGCCAAGCCAGCGGCGAACGCGTGTGCGCCTTCCCGCTCGACGAAGATTACGAAGAAGGGCTGGAAAGCAAGATCGCCGACGTCAAGCAATGCAGCATGGAAGGCGAAGCAGACCACATCCTCGCCGCGCGCTTCCTGAAAAAATTTACCGCTGACACGCCGTGGATACACATGGACCTTTCCGGCAGCAACTGCAAAGGTGGTCTCGGTGCGGTCAACTCCGAAGTCACCGGCTTCGGCGTGGCATGGGGCGTGGAACTGCTGAAGTCGTTAGCCTGACCTCACGCCGGAACCACATTACCGCTTGCGGGTATGTAACTTGGGATTGTTGATGATGTCGTTTCGGTTTGGGTGGCTAGGCTGTCAATCAGGGACGCTTGCGTCTTGGGCGTGAACAGGTCGGAGTTGTCCACATGGGCCTGATAGAGTGCCAGTGGAATCTGGTGCCCGTCCGTGCCGAACGCGGCGACATGAACGGTGGTCGAGTGTACCCACGATTCGATGCCGCTGCCGTTGCCAAGACGGAGATCATTTCTTTTTCGTGATGGTGGATACCATGGTTGCGCAGAAATTGCTGGACAGATAAGCCCGTCGCATGATTCCCATTCTTCACCATTTCAGCGCCAACCAGCCAATTACCTGCGAGCCTGCCATGCACAGGGGCATACGCCATCAATTCTTACTTGTCCTATTGCTGCTGTCATGCGCAAGCCTGGCACAGGCCGCGAACATGCTCTATACGGAACATCCGCTGGTGGGGAAGTTCTGGGACATGCGCAGCCGCAGCTTCATCGACGAGGCCGCCCTGCTGGCGCGCGCCAACGCCGCCGACATCCTGCTGATCGGTGAGACGCACGACAACCCAGAGCATCATGAATTCCAGCAGAAGCTGCTGCGCGCGCGCCTTGCCGCCGGTGGGCGGCCGGCGTTGATGATGGAGCAGCTCGACGCGGAAAGCCAGCAGGAACTCGACCGGGTTTTGGCCGATACCGAGCGGAGTGAGGCATTGCCCGCGCTCAATGGGCTGATCAAATTTACTGACTGGGGATTTTACAGTCCGTTCCTGGCCATTGCCTACGACAACAAGCTGCCGGTGATCGCTGCCAACATTCCCAGCCGGCGTTTGCAGATGGCGATCTGGCGCGGCTATGATTCTTATGATGCGGACGAGATCAAGCGCTTGGCGGTGCAGGAGGTGTGGAGCAAAGAGCGCCAGGATTTTCTGGCCTCGAATATGGGCGGCGCGCACTGCGGCAAGCTTCGCGATGAATTGCGTATCGGGCTGACACGCAGCCAGCGCCTGCGCGATGCCTACATGGCCGACAGCGCAATGGCCAGCATAGGCCGTGGCGTGGTCGGCATCGTCGGCAGCAGCCATGCGCGCTACGATATCGGCCTGCCGCTCTACTTCAACGCGCGTGCGCCGCAGGCACGCATCCTGTCGATCGGTATGATGGAAGTGCGCCCGGCCGCGCTTACTCCGGATCGCTACGAGGGAGAAAGCGCCACCGGCGATCCGCCCTACGACGTGCTCTGGTTCGCGCCGCGCGTGGAGCGAACCGATCCATGCGCCAAGATTCCCGACCAGAAAGAGGGGGCTGATTCAAAATAGGAAAAAGCGACAAGGCTGGTTCGCGCGAAGACGCAAGGACGCCAAGCAGGGCAAACTGTTTCAGTTCTTGTTTCTTGTGGTATGGGTACCAAGCAAAGATTTAAAAAGGTTGTCTTTGCGCCTTTGGCGCGAGACGGATTTCCAATTTTCTGGCGTGAGCAATATCAATATACGCCACGCCGCGTAGAAGGAACGCAGGATGGGGGCGGCCAAGCACCATGAATACCGCAAGGCGGCAACGCGCGCCGGGCTGCGCTATGTGACCGACGGCATCGCCGGCATAAGCCGGCGCCGTTCCGGTACCGGCTGGAGTTATTATCAGTCCGACGGCACGCTGATCAAGGACGCGGCCGAGCGCAAGCGTATCAACTCGCTGGCGATCCCGCCAGCGTGGACCGACGTGTGGATTTGCCCCGACCCGGATGGCCATATCCAGGTGACGGCGCGCGATGGGCGGGGACGCAAGCAGTATCGCTACCACCTTTCCTACCGCGAGGCGCGCGACCAGTCCAAGTTCCGACGCATGCTGGAGTTCAGCGAGATTCTGCCCGCACTGCGCGAACGCATGGAGCGCGACCTGCGCGCCGGCGAGCTGACGCGGCGCCAGATACTCGCCACCGTGGTGCGGCTGCTCGACAAGACGCTGATTCGCGTCGGCAACGACGAATATGCGCGCGAGAATCGCTCCTACGGTCTTACTACTTTGCGTCGCAAACACGTGCGCGTGGAAGGTACGCAGCTGCGTTTCAGCTTCCGCGGCAAGAGCGGGGTGGAGCATTCGATAGCGGTCACCGATCCGCGCCTGGCGCGCATCGTGCAGCGCTGCCAGGATTTACCCGGCCAGATCATCTTTCAATACCTCGATGTCTACGGCAAGCGCCGCCCGGTGACCTCGGACGATGTCAACGAATACCTGCGCGACGCCAGCGGGCGCGACATCACCGCCAAGGACTTTCGCACCTGGGGCGGCACCATGGTGGCGGCGCTGGCGTTGCGCGAGATGGGGCCGGCGGCCAGCCGGCGCGAGGCCGACCGCAACATCCTCAGCGCGCTCGACGCGGTGGCGGAGCGGCTCGGCAACACGCGCGCGGTGTGCCGCAAATACTACGTGCATCCCGCATTGCTGGAAGCCTACCACCTCGGCCTTACCGCTCCGGCGCCGCCGCAGCCGCCGCGCGGCTCGCGCCGCGTGCAATCGCAGGCTGCGTTGCGGCGCGACGAGGTGATCGTGCTGCAATTCCTGCAGGAGGCGGTGAAGTGAGCGCGGGCAGATGGGGCACGTTGCTGGCCTGTTTGCTGCCCGCGTTGGCACATGCCGGCACGGCAGCGCTGGAATACGTGGAGCAGACCATCACCCTGAACGGCGTGCAGAGAAGCGTGCGCATTCCCGCCGGTTATCGCCTGGAGCTGCTCGCCGTCATGGACGAGCCGCGGTTGCTTACCTTTGCCGACAACGGTGACTTGTTCGCCGGCTCCAAGTCCGGCAAGGTGTATCGCCTGCCGCCGCCGTATACGCAGGCGCAAGTACTGGTGGAACTGGACGGCTATCCGCACAGCGTGGCGTTCCGCCGCAACGAAATCCTCATCGCACGCACCGGGGGCGTTTATCGCGCGCCGTACCGGCCTGGGCAGGCTAAGATTGCGCCCGATGCGGTGACGCTGCTTGCCGCGCTGCCGGGCGGAGGGGGGCATGACAGCCGTACGGTGAAGGTGGGGGCCGGCGGGCGCGTGTACGTAAGCCTAGGCATACAGGGCAATTGCAGCGACCAGTACCTGGGCGCAGGCTATGCCTTCCAGAATCGGCGCGGCGGCGTGATGGTATTGCGCGAAGAAGGTGGTCAGGCGAGTTGGGAGCCCTATGCCGCCGGCCTGCGCAACCCGGTCGGCTTCGACTGGCAACCCAATACAGGCGCGCTCTACGCCAGCAACAACGGTCCAGATCACCTGGGTTTCGACCAGCCGCCGGAATATTTCAGCCGCCTCGACGCCGGTTCGTTCCACGGCATGCCGTGGTTCCAGTTCGATGGCGGCCGCATCGTGCGCGACGATTGCATCGCGCGCGCGCCGCCGCGCCCGCAGGCTGAGGTGGTGAAGCCGGTGGCGACTTTCCCGGCGCGCAATGCGCCGATGGGCGTGGCCTTCGTGCCCAACGGGGCGCTGGATGCGCGCCTGGAGTTCGATGCCATCGTCGCCCTGCGCGGTTCCTGGGGCACCCGGCCGGGCGGTGGGGTTTTCGGCAGCGCGGCGACGCGGCGACCACCTAAGCTGGTGGCAGTGCGCTTCAATGGCGAAGAAGTAGTGCGCGTGGACGATCTGGTTACCGGCTTCCAGTTGCCGGACGGCGAGCGCTGGGCGCGCCCGGTGGGCGTGGCGATCGGGCCGGACGGAGCGCTCTATTTCACCAGCGACAGCGACACCAACGGGTTGTTCAGGCTGAAGCGCAGGTGAATATTCCCTCTCCCGCCGGGAGAAGGAAGGGGTGAGGGTGCAGGTTTGTGTCATGTAATTTTGTAAATCTCAATAAGCAATGAAATTCGGTCAACGCGGAAATGAGGTATTTTTCCCCGTTATCACTCGCCCTTTCGACCATTCCAAGCGCGTCAACGATACTTACGGTCATGTTGTGGGCGACCTAGTGCTGACGGGATTGAGCCAGGTGGTGGGGCAGGTGAGCAAGGTGGACAGTGTGTACCGCTACGGTGGCGAAGAGGTTGCGGTGATTTTGCCGGAGACAGGGGAAGATACCGCAACCGGCATGGCAGAGCGCATCCGTGCTGCGGTGGGGCAGCGCCGCTTCCATATCGGCGAGGGGCAGCCGCCCTTGCAAATCATCGTCAGCATCGGAGTGGCGACGTTTTCCCGTGGCAGCGCTGCCGCGCATGGCTTGGTTGAAGAGGCCGACGAGGCGCTCTACCGCGCCAAGGAGGGCGGCCGCAACCGTGTGTGCCGGCACGGCGCATGATCCTGTGCGCCACACAGGAATTTATCTGTTGGTCTCCAGCAAATGGTGGCTGGTGTAGGCCATCACAGCTGCGCTCAAATTTTCATCGAGGCAATCGAAAGTCGTGAGTCCTGCCATGCCGCGCAGCCAGGTGAGCTGGCGCTTGGCAAGCTGGCGCGTGGCGGCAATGCCTTTTTCGCGCAGTGCCGCAAGTCCGTAATCCCCATCCAGGTAATGCCACGCCTGGCGGTAGCCGACGCAGCGCATCGAAGGCATGGACAGGTCGAGCGCATAGCGTGCGCGCAGGTTGCGCACTTCGTTGATCAGCCCCAGTTCCAGCATGATTTCAAATCGCTCGGCGATGCGCTGGTGCAGCACGTTGCGGTCTGACGGAACCAGGGCGATCTGGGTCAGGGCATATGGCAGCACTGCGGCTTCTCTGCGTTTGAGCGCTTCCGACATCGGCTTGCCGGTGATGTAGCACACCTCGAGCGCGCGCTGGATGCGCTGCGCATCGGTCGGCTCCAGCCTGGCCGCAGTGACGGGGTCGAGGCGGGCCAGTTCTGTGTGCAGGGTGGGCCAGTCAGCGGCGCGTGCCATTTCCTCGATCACCATGCGGATGCCGGGATCGGCCGGCGGCAGCTCGCTTAATCCTTCGATGAGCGCCTTGAAGTACAGCATGGTGCCGCCGGCCAGCAGCGGAATGTTGCCGCGCGCGGTAATCTCCGCCATGACGCGCAAGGCATCGGCGCGGAACTGTGCGGCGGAATAGCTCTCGCCGGGATCAAGGATGTCGATGAGGTGGTGCGGCACGCGGCGCAGCGTGGCTGCGTCCGGCTTGGCGGTGCCGATGTCCATGCCGCGATAAACCTGTGCCGAATCGACGCTGACGATTTCGCATGGCAGGCGTGTGGCGATTTCCAGCGCCAGCCGGCTCTTGCCGCTGGCGGTGGGTCCCATCAGCAGGATGGCGTGGGGTGGCTTGGCGACGGGCATGTTTGCAGGAACGGGGTTGGTTTACCGCGAAGTACGCCAGGTACGCAAGGTAGGCAAAGGAAAACTTTCCAGAATTCTTTTCGTCCTTTTTGGTTCATATGCTGTTTTGATGTTGGTGCACTGTTATTTACCGCGCATGAACATCTTGTCGAGGTCGCTCATGCCGAGCTGGAACCAGGTCGGCCGTCCGTGGTTGCACTGGCCGGAGCGCTCGGTGGCCTCCATCTCGCGCAGCAGCGCATTCATTTCCGGCAGCGTCAACTGGCGATGGGCGCGCACCGCGCCGTGGCAGGCCATGGTGGCGAGCAGTTCGTTGCGGCGTTCGGTGAGCACGCGCGCGGCGCCGACCTCGCGTATTTCGCGCAGCACGTCGCGCGCCAGTTGCACGTGGTCGCCGTGCCTGAGCGCGGTCGGCACCGCGCGTACCGCCAGCACGGTGGGTGACAGCGCGGCAATGTCAAAGCCGAGTTGCCAGAGTGCATCGGCATTTTCCCCGGCACTGGCAACGTCGATGGGGTCGGCATGGAAGCTTGCCGGGATCAGCAGCGGCTGACTTTCCACGGCGTCGGTGTCGAGCGCGGTTTTCAGCTTTTCATAGAGGATGCGCTCGTGCGCGGCATGCATGTCGACCACCACCAGCCCGTGCCGGTTCTGCGCCAGGATGTAAATGCCGGCGAGCTGGGCGAGGGCGTAGCCGAGTGGCGGCAGATCGGTGGTTGCTTCAGTCGATGCAGCGATAGGGGCGGGACGATCCGCGACCTCAGTGTTGTTCGCCGGGGGGGGCGTGCCGAACAGCGTGGCGTAGAAAGCCGTGCCCTGTTCCGCCTGGAGCGGCATGCGGCCTTGCTGCGTCGGCATGGGGTGGCCGGACGTAGGCGGCAGCGGTCGCGCGGCTGCGGAAGGCGAAGTGGAAGTGGAAAGCGCCTTGTTGAGCGCATGGAACACGAAGCGGTGCAGCGCCTGGGAGTCGCGGAAGCGCACTTCGATCTTGGTTGGGTGGACGTTGACGTCCACCGCCTGCGGATCGAGTTCGAGGAATAACACGTAAGCCGGATGACGCTCGTGGTGCAGCACGTCGTGGTAAGCCTGGCGGATGGCGTGGGAGAGCAGCTTGTCGCGAACGTAGCGGCCGTTGACGAAAAAATACTGGGTATCGCGCGCGCTGCGCGAAAAGGTGGGCAGTCCGGCCAGGCCGTACAGGCGCAGGCTGCCGGCCGTTTCGTCAAGGGCGACGGATGCCCGTCGGAATTCATCGCCCAGCACGGCGGACACGCGCGCCTCCAGCGCCTGCGGTTTGAATAGCCATTGCGCGCGCGCGTTGTGCTCCAGCGACAGCATGGTTTGCGGCGACGACAGCGCGATGCGGCGGAAGACTTCGTCGCAGTGCGCGAATTCGGTGGCTTCGCTTTTCAGGAATTTACGCCGTGCCGGGGTGTTGAAATAAAGCTCGCGCACCTCGATGGCGGTGCCGGCGGAGAGCGAGGCAGGCTCGATGTCGGAGAGCGTGCCGCCATGCGCTTCGATTTTCCATGCGTGCCGGTCTGCGCTGCTGCGGCTCACCAGAGACAGGCGTGACACCGCGGCGATGCTGGCCAGCGCTTCGCCGCGAAAGCCCAGGCTGGCGACGTTTTCCAGGTCGGACAGGGCGGCGATCTTGCTGGTGGCGTGGCGCGCCAGCGCCAGCGGCAGGTCGTCGCGGCGGATGCCGCTGCCGTTGTCGGTGATGCGCAGCAGTTTGGTGCCGCCTTGCTCCAGCGACACGGCGATCTGGCCGGCGCCGGCGTCCAGGCTGTTTTCCAGAAGTTCCTTGAGCGCAGAAGCGGGGCGCTCGACCACTTCGCCGGCAGCGATCTGGTTGATCAGCAGATCGGACAGCACGCGGATGGGGTTCATGCGGTGCCGAATTTGGTTTCTACCATCACACCAATTTCCTTGAGAAAGGGGGTGGGCAGGATGCCGCCCGCGCAGATGATGACGGCGTCGTTGGGCAATTCGAAGGTCTGGCCTTCCTGTTCCAGTGTGACTCCGCCGGTCCTGATCTGTCGCACGTTGGATTTGAGTAGCACCTTGACGCGGCCTTGCGCTTCGAGTGTTTCCAGCCGGTCACGATTTTTTTGTTTCACCCGGCCGAAGGCATCGCTGCGGTATGAGAGGACGACGGTGGTGCCGGGTTCACCGGCAATGGCGATGGCCGCCTCCAGTGCACTGTCGCCGCCGCCCACCACCAGCACGTTCATGTTGCGGTATTGTTCCGGGTCGATCAGACGGTACACCACCTTGGGCAGTTCCTCCCCCGGCACGCCCAGTTTTCTCGGCGTGCCGCGCCGGCCGATGGCGAGCAGCACCGAGCGTGTCTCATAGGTCTGCTTGTTGGTGCGGACGGCGTAGCCCTTCTCCGTCTTGGTGATGGTTTCCATGCGCTCATGAAACTGGATTTTTATGCCGGTTTTTTTCACGACACCGTTCCAGAATTCGAGCAGTTCTTCCTTGCTGATTTCGCCCATTTTGACCTGGCCGATGATGGGCAGCTTGACCGGGGCGGTCATGGCGATTTTGTTGCGCGGGTATTGGTAAATGGCGCCGCCCAGCGAATCTTCCTGTTCGATGGTGACCACGCGCAGCTTCTTTTCCATCGCTCCCAGTGTGGCAGAGAGGCCGGCCGGGCCTGCGCCGACGATGACAACGTCGAGCGGGGCGCCATTGTTTTTCAGCTTGCTGATGGAGTCGATGGCCTGTTTGCCTTGTTCGGCTGCCTTACGGATCAGCCCCATGCCGCCCAGTTCGCCGGCAATGAAGATGCCCGGCACGTTGGTTTCGAAGTTGGGGTTTACCTGGGGAATATCCATGCCACGTTTTTCGGTGCCGAACACCAGGGTAATGGCGTCGTGCGGGCAGGCGGCCTTGCACGCACCGTGGCCGATGCACACGGTGGGATTGATCAATTGAGCCTTGCCCTTGATGATGCCGATCGCTTCTTCCGGACAGGCTATCACGCAGGCGCCCGAGTTCAGGCACTTCTTGGGGTCGATCACCGGGTGCAGCGACGATGGTTCGGTCAGGCCGGCCTTGACAGCTTCATTGAGCAGCGCCGCATGGACTTTCTCTTTTTTGTGGCGGTTCAGTAAATAAAGCGCCATGACCAGGACAAATGGTACAAGGTAAATTGCTATGGTGCTGATTCCTGAAGAGGGCATAAGGGCAATGAGTGTATTGATCAAAAAGCAAACCCGCCGTGCTGCACTGGGCAAGCACGGGAATCAGTGGAGCCGGAGTGCGCTGATGGAGAGCGGTTCATGGGCTTGCAAGCAGGCGGGTCGATAGCCTGGGTGACAGTCACCAGTGATTCTATGCCTGCCGCGGGAGAATGACAATCGAGATGGGCGTGATGGGAATGGACGGCACTCTGTTAGAATTGGAACCTGGATAATGATGGCGACCGCCGAGTGGTCGAGCGGCCGGGTATATGCAAGACAAATTGCAAGGCAAATCCACGGTAGGGCATGACAAGCGCAAGTCGCGCTTTGAATATCTCATCTGGCCATTGTTTCTGGTGGTGGTCGGTTTGCTGCTGGTGGTCGGTTACTTGGTTTCGTTGCAGAAGCTCTACAAGCCTGGTTCGGAGCTGGGGTACAACATGGGCCTGGTCGGTGGCCTGATGATGCTCACCCTGCTGCTTTACCCTCTGCGTAAGCGCGCGGCATTCATGAAGCCCATGGGCGGGTTGCGGCATTGGTTCAAGCTGCACATGGCGTTCGGTATCCTTGGCCCGGTCCTGGTGTTGTTCCACTCCACTTTCCATATCGGCTCGATCAATGCCGGGGTGGCCCTGGTGTGCATGCTGGTGGTGGCAGGCAGCGGCATCATCGGCCGTTTTGCCTATACCAAGATACACCGCGGCCTTTACGGCAGGAGCCTGACGTTGCAGGAATTGCAGGCAGATATGGAGAAGTCGGGGAATGTGAAGTCGGTGTTCGGTTTTGTCCCGGGCATCGAGCAGAAGCTGGAGGCGTTCCGCACTTACGCACTTGGCCATTCCGGCGGGGCGATGCAACGGGTGTGGCATTTTCTCACGCTGGGGGTGCGTGTGAGGGTGCTTGCCAGGGCGCTGGCGAAGGAATTGCGCCACGCCATGTACCGCCAGGCGCGCGAAGAAAAGTGGGGCGGGGAGAAATTGCGCGGGATGGGCAAGCTTTACCACGAATACAAGGACCTCATCGAGGAGTACCTCCGGGCGGTGCAAAGCGTGGCCCAGTTCCATATCTATGAGAGGATTTTTTCCTGGTGGCACATCATGCATATCCCGCTGGTATACATGCTGGTATTCAGCGCGATTTTCCATGTTATTGCCGTACACATGTATTAACAAAATGAGTTGCCATATGCGGTTGTTGCTTGGAGCCTTGGTCGGGGCGGTTTTGCTGGGGGTGAGCGCTGTGCCGGCGCGTGCCGATACGCTCGAATCCATGTTGATGCCGGGCAAGGTGATAGCCGGACACGCCAAGGTGGAGGGCGAATGCAAGAAGTGCCACAAGCAGTTCGACAAGTCTGCCCAGCCGGAATTGTGCGTGGATTGCCACAAGGAGGTGGGCAAGGATGTGGCCGCCAAAACCGGGTTCCATGGGCGCCAGGAGGAGGAAAAGCAGTGCAAGGAGTGCCATACCGACCATAAGGGGCGCGATTTCGTCATTGTCATGCTCGACGAAGGGAAGTTCGATCACGACCAGACCGACTTCAAGCTGAAGGGCAAGCACACGGACAAGCAAATAAAGTGCAAGGATTGCCACAATCCCAAGATGAAGTTCCGGGAGGCTTCCTCCGAGTGCAACGCTTGCCACAAGAAGGACGACAAGCACAAAGGCGGCTTGGGCCCGAATTGCGGCAAGTGCCACGTCGAAGAAGACTGGAAGAAGGTTGAATTTGACCATGACAAGACCAAGTTCGCGCTGCTCGGCAAGCACAAGGATGTGAAGTGCAAGGATTGCCACGCCGGCGAGAAATTCAAGGACACGCCCAAGCTGTGCAATTCCTGTCACAAGAAGGACGACAAGCACAAGGGCAACTTCGGGCCGAAGTGCGAGAGCTGCCACGTCGAGAAGGAGTGGAAGGAAATCAAGTTCGACCACGACAAGCAGACCAAGTATCCGCTGTTGGGCAAGCACCGCGATGCCAAGTGCAGCAGTTGCCACAAGGGCGACCTGTACAAGGATAAGTTGCATACCAACTGCAACTCCTGTCACCAGAAGGACGACAAGCACAAGGGCAACTTCGGGCCGAAGTGCGAGAGCTGCCACGTCGAGAAGGAGTGGAAGGAAATCAAGTTCGACCACGACAAGCAGACCAAGTATCCGCTGTTGGGCAAGCACCG
>JBFMAC010000002.1:107352-109504 GCA_040756015.1 Pseudomonadota bacterium | reverse complement strand
CGATGCCAAGTGCAGCAGTTGCCACAAGGGTGACCTGTACAAGGACAAGCTGCAATCCACTTGCTACTCGTGCCACCAGAACGATGACAAACACAAGGGGCAGGAAGGCAAGAAATGCGAGTCCTGCCATAACGAGAATGACTGGAAGAAAGCGGATTTCGATCACGCCATGTCTAGCTTTCCCCTGACCGGCAAACACGTGCAGGTGGAGTGCAAGAAATGTCACGCTGCCGTAACTTTCAAGGATGCCAGGTCGGATTGCTGGTCATGTCACGAGAAGCAGGATACCCATAAGCGCCGGCTGGGCAAGGCGTGCGAAACCTGCCATAACACCCGCGATTGGAAGGTGTGGGATTTCGACCATGACAAGACCGCTTTCAAGCTTACGGGCGGTCACAAAAAAGTCGGTTGCTACAAATGCCATCAAAAACCGATGGACAAGAAGGTCGCCGTTTCCAGTGCGTGCGATTACTGCCACACCGATGACGACGTGCATGACGGCAGCTTCGGTCGCCAGTGCGAGCGTTGCCATGTCGTTGAATCCTGGAAAAAAATTAGGGCGGGTACCAGGATGTTGCAGTAAACGGGCGGGTGGCTGGGGCGGACGTGCCCAAAAGCGTCATCTGTTGTTGCTGTTTGGCGACATAAGGTTTATCAAGCCAGATCAGTAGCTTGGCTATTTTTCTCCGTTTTCCGTAAGGCGCGATGAGGTATTCAAATACGGTTTGCCTTGGCGGGTTTTCACGGTTTTCTCTTATCTTTTTGTTTAAATGGAATAAATTATATGGCCCAATTCCTGCTTAATGGTGGCGCGACACATTAGGCTTGAGGAAGAGAAATGGAGAATACCGTCTTGTATCTGATGATTGCCGTTATTTATTGGGGTGGCGTGGCGCTGATGATGTTTTCTCCGCTACGCAGGCGGCAGGCAGAACAGGTGGTTCGTAAGATCAAGAACGTGGGTGAACAGACCATCAGGGTGGTCGCACATGCGGCGGGCGGCACTGCGCAAAATGGGAAACCGCAAAAAGCATGATTGCTTGGTGCGGTCAGCCTTGCGGGCTATATCGAAATGAAACGGGTGGGAGTACATTATGAAGACTGATAAATTGAAGCCGGGGAAGTTGTCCGTGATGTTGCGCAAAGTGGCGATACTGTTGGCGGTGGGCATGAGCATGCTGGCATTGCTGTCCACTCCGGCCGCTGCGCAACAGCGACGCACCATTTCTTTCAATCACCTTAAAACCGGTTTCCCGCTTACCGGTGCACATGCCAGTGCCAGGTGCGAGTCATGCCACGTGGGCGGTGTGTTCAAGGGTACGCCTACCCGATGCGCGCAATGCCACGTTGCGGGTAGCCGAATTTCGGCTCCTCCCAAGCCGGTGAACCATCTTCAGACTGCGGCGGCTTGCGATACCTGCCATACCACCATCAGTTTTTCGGGAGCCCGTTTCAACCACACGGGAGTACAGCCGGGCACGTGTGCAACGTGTCATAATGGCAACGCGGCCAAGGGCAAGCATGCCGGCCATATCCAGACTTCGGGATCTTGTGACGCCTGCCACCGAACCACGGCGTGGTTGCCGGCCGGCTATAACCATGCCGGGGTGCAGCCCGGTACCTGCGAGACTTGCCACAATGGCAACAAGGCTGTCGGCAAACATGTCGGCCATATCAAGACGACCTTGTCGTGTGACACGTGCCATAGTACCAGGACCTTTGCCGGTGCCAAGTTCGACCACAAAGGGGTCGTGGCAGGCACCTGCCTGACCTGTCATAACGGCAGCACTGCGCAAGGCAAGCCGTCCGGCCACGTGCAGACCGCCGATTCGTGCGATGCCTGCCATAACACCGGCAGCTTCAAGGGGGTGCGCTTTAACCATAGTGGCGTTGCGCCTGGCACGTGCAACACGTGCCACGTGAATGGCAGTGCCACCAAGAAACCTGCTGTCCATGTACAGACGTCCGCCTCGTGCGATGCCTGCCATAATACCGGCAGCTTCAAAGGCGCCAACTTCAACCACGCCAACGTGGCGCCGGGCACCTGCTCGACCTGCCACAACGGTAGCACGGCGAAGGGCAAGCCGAGCGGACATCCGTCCACCACCGCCTCATGCGATGCCTGCCATAATACCGGCAGCTTCAAAGGCGC
>JBFMAC010000002.1:0-107252 GCA_040756015.1 Pseudomonadota bacterium | reverse complement strand
ATAGCACCAGCACCTTTGCTGGCGCCAAGTTCAGCCACAGCGGTGTCGTGCCGGGCACTTGCAACACCTGCCACGTAAGCGGCACTGCCAAGAAGAAGCCGTCCAACCACGTGCAGACCAGCGCTTCGTGCGATGCCTGCCACAACACCAGCGGTTTCGGCGGTGCCAGGTTCAGCCACAGCAGCGTGGCGCCGGGCACCTGCTCGACCTGCCACAACGGTAGCACGGCGAAGGGCAAGCCGAGCGGACATCCGTCCACCACCGCCTCATGCGATGCCTGCCATAATACCGGCAGCTTCAAAGGCGCCAAGTTCAGCCATACCAACGTGGCGCCGGGCACCTGCTCGACCTGCCACAACGGTAGCACGGCGAAGGGCAAGCCGAGCGGACATCCGTCCACCACCGCCTCATGCGATGCCTGCCATAATACCGGCAGCTTCAAAGGCGCCAAGTTCAGCCATACCAACGTGGCGCCGGGCACCTGCTCGACCTGCCACAACGGCAGCACGGCGAAGGGCAAGCCGAGCGGACATCCGTCCACCACCGCCTCATGTGATGCCTGCCATAGCACCAGCACCTTTGCTGGCGCCAAGTTCAGCCACAGCGGTGTCGTGCCGGGCACTTGCAACACCTGCCACGTAAGCGGCACTGCCAAGAAGAAGCCGTCCAACCACGTGCAGACCAGCGCTTCATGCGATGCCTGCCACAACACCAGCGGTTTCGGCGGCGCCAAGTTCAGCCACAGCAGCGTGGCGCCGGGCACCTGCTCGACCTGCCACAACGGCAGCACGGCGAAGGGCAAGCCGTCCAACCACGTGCAGACCAGCGCTTCATGCGATGCCTGCCACAACACCAGCGGTTTCGGCGGTGCCAAGTTCAGCCACAGCAGCGTGGCGCCGGGCACCTGCTCGACCTGCCACAACGGCAGCACGGCGAAGGGCAAGTCCGCCAACCATATTCCGACTTCGATGGCTTGCGATCAGTGTCACAACACCACCAGCTTCGGGAGCGCGAAGATGAATCACGGCATGGTGGCGCCGGGAACCTGTTCCACTTGTCATAATGGTGTGTATGCCAAGGGCAAGCCGCGGAGCCACCCTTCCACATCTGCTTCGTGTGACCAGTGCCACAGCACCAGGACGTTTGACAAGTAATGGCTGCGCATCCCGGGAAAACATTTATAATGACAGCGAGTGCCGGAAGTGCATGGGTGGGCATCGTTTCAGCCGGGATGTTTTCGGGAAAAGCTTAGGGAGCTTCATCAGCCCCCGCGAATTTCGTGGGGGCTGTTCTTTTGTAAAAACGGGTGAGGGGATGATGCTTAAAATATTGAAGGTAGTCAGTCTATCCCTTGTATTGGGGATGCTGGCCGGGTTGAGTTCCGGCAACGCGTCGGCCCAATTGATCGAGGACGTGGATTTGCGCATCAAGGACAGTCAGGCTATTGTTAACATCAAGTTTAGCCTTCCCGTCCATTACTTGCGGCATTTTCCGGTGAGTAAGGGAGGTGACCTGCAAATTTACTTTGATATAGTGTCCAGCGGGTCGGATGTGGAAGTGAGGAGCGTCGACGAAACGCGCAAGTCGCCGCCTTCCAAGCTGGTGCCAGCTTTCACGATGGTGGTACATGACCTGAACACACAGCCCAGGCTGAGCATTCAATTCGATCGCGTGGTGGAATATGAGGTGCGCGCAGGGGCGGGCAATCGCAGCTTTATATTAACCATGCCTGTCAATGCCGCAGAAGGAGCAGGCGAACCATTGCCGGACTTGCCGGAAGTACCGGAGGTGCTGCCGGACGGAGCGGCGGCGCCGGATAACAACGTGCCCGAGGCGCCGCCGGCTGGTGTGCCGGCGGATTCCCCAACTTCAAAATAATACAATCATGAAAGTAAAAATAATTCATTTCCACCCGGGGGGGTGGGGGAGGCGGCTGGGGCGTGCTGTTCGCGCCCTTGCTTTTGGTGCGGTCGTACTGCTTTGTGCGGGGGGTATCCATGCGGCAGCTGCGGCACAGTATGTAGTTAACTTGGACAGCTCGTTTTCAAAAAACCTGGATCAGAGCAAGCCGATTCCCGCCGCACTGCAAAATTACAACCTGTTCATAGAGAAAACGGTGCGCGGCGAGCGTACAGTCTATTTGCTCAACCTGGGATATTTCGATACACGCGAGGGTGCGGAGCGTGCGCGCCGGCTGCTGACTGCATCCTTTCCCAAGGCTGTGGTGAGCGAGGTCGTCAAGCAGCCCGTAGCCGCCGCCCCTGCCGAAAAGGCGCCACCCGCCAAGGTGGCGGCTCCCCGTGCGCCGGCAGGCGCGGCGAATGCCATGCCCGTCCTCCTGGATGCCGTGGTGGCACAGCAGGACGCGTCGGCAGGCGCGGCCAATGGCGAGCAGGCGCCGAAATTCAGCCTTACGGAAATCAACAGGCAGGCGGCGGTGCTGATGAACAAAGGACGGGAGGGATTGAAGGCGCTCGACTATGCGGCTGCCATCGACGCTTTCAACAAACTGTTGCTGTTGCCGCCCAACAAGTATTCGCAGGATGCGCAGGAGTGGGTCGGTGTGGCGCGGGAACGCGCCGGCGAAACCGCCAAGGCAAGGGCGGAATACGAACTCTATTTGAAACTCTATACCAAAGGCGATGGTGTCGCGCGCGTGAAAAGGCGCCTGGCCATGCTGCCGGTAACCGGGGCGCCCGGGTTGGCGGAAGAGACTGCCGAGAAAAAGGAATATGAGATCACCCGCTACGGCAGCGTGTCGATGTATTACTATCACGGTGCCAGCCATGTGGAGACCACTGCCACGGTCGGCAACGTCCTGAGCCAGGAAACCTTGACCACCACCGACCAGTCGTCGCTGGTCGGCACGCTTGATTTCACGGAGCGTTTCCGCAGCGAAGAATACGATAATCGGCTGGTGCTGCGCGATACTTATACCAAGAGTTTTCTGTCGGATCAGCCCAGCAAGAACAAAGCTACGGCGGCTTATGTCGAGCTGAAAAACCGCATTGGCGACTATTCCGGCCGTTTCGGCAGGCAATCCGCCACCGGCGGCGGCGTGCTGAGCCGCTTTGACGGTGCCTTATTGGGTTACGGCTTCATGCCCAAGTTCCGTGCCAATCTGGTTGCCGGTCGACCTGCGGATTCGGCGCTGAGCGCCAAGCAGACGTTTTATGGTGTCAGCGTTGACCTGGGAACTTTCAACGAAAGCTGGGGCGGCTCGCTTTATGCCATCACGCAGCAGGTCGACAGCATCGTCGATCGCCGCGCGGTGGGCGGCGAAGTGAGGTATTTCGACCCGATTAGGACCGCATACACGCTGGTGGATTACGACACCTCCTATTCCACGCTGAACACCTTCCTGTTCCAGGGGACGGTGAATGGCGCCGAAGGCGTGACATACAACTTCCTGCTCGATCACCGGAAAACGCCCTCCCTGCAAACCACGAACTCGCTGCTGGGGGCGACCACCACGTCCATCGATGCCTTGTTGCAAATCATGCCGGAAGCTGATGTGCGTGCTCTGGCGGAGGCGCGTACCGCGACTTCCAACGAGATACATGTCGGCGCTTCCTATCCGTTCCGGGAGAAATGGCAGTTGGGTGGCGACGTCAAGCTCTCCAATGTATCCGGCACGCCAGCCAGTGGTACCACCACGCTGGAGGGAGTCATGCCGGGCACAGCGGGCACCGGCAACGAATGGACCTACACTGCGCAGGCGATCGGCAGCAATATTTTTTCCACCCGCGACGTGTCAGTGTTCAGCCTGAGCTATATTGCCGGCGGCATTTATACGGCCCAGTCGCTTTCCGCTTCCAACCGTTCCGTGTTCTTCGATAAGTGGACCATGGATGCATCCTGGCGCCTGTACCGGCAAAACAATAATTCCGGTCTCAGGGATGTCAGGAACGCGCCCACCCTGAAATTGACCTACAAGGCGAAGGAGAACCTCAGCCTTGAAGCGGAAGGTGGCGTGGAGATTACCGACAGTTCCGGCAACGGGCAGACGACCCGCACCAATCGCAAATTCTTTTCCCTGGGGTTCCGTTGGGATTATTGATGGCATTGTCAGCGGCAAGGCAGGTGTAACTTAAGTGATGAATAGTTGCAGAGGGAGAGAGATACATGCAAATCGGAGTACCAGCGGAAACCAAGACAGGCGAAAAACGCGTGGCGGCCACGCCCGAGACGGTGAAGAAACTGGTTGCCGCGGGGCATAGCGTTGCCGTACAGGAAAATGCCGGCGTTGGCGCTTCCATTCCTGACGACGAATATCGTGCGGCCGGCGCCAGCATCGTGGGCAGCGCCGCCGACTTGTACAAGCAGGCGCAAATCGTGCTGAAAGTGCGTGGCCCGGACCAGCAGGAACTGGCCATGATGCGCCCCGACGCCATCCTGGTCGGTATGCTGTCGCCCTATCAAAGCGAGGCGATACAGGGCTATGCCAAGCACGGCCTGACGGCATTTGCCATGGAACTGATTCCGCGCATCAGTCGCGCGCAAAGCATGGACGTGCTGTCTTCGCAGGCCAACATCGGCGGCTATAAGGCGGTGATACTGGCGGCCAACACCTACCAGCGCTTCCTGCCGATGCTGATGACCGCGGCAGGCACCGTCAAGGCGGCGCGCATGCTGGTGTTGGGTGTGGGCGTCGCCGGCTTGCAGGCAATCGCCACTGCAAAGCGCCTGGGTGCGGTGATCGAGGCATTCGATGTGCGCCCGGCGGTGAAGGAGCAGGTGGAAAGCCTAGGCGCGAAATTCGTCGAAGTGCCGCTGAGCGACGAGGAGAAGAGGCTGGCTGAAACTGCGGGCGGTTACGCGCGCGAAATGTCCGATGACTACAAGCGGCGCCAGACCGAACTGATCCACCAGCGCGCAGCCCAGTCCGACATCATCATCACTACCGCGCTGATTCCCGGCAAGCCCGCGCCGGTACTGGTCAAGGAGGAAACCGTCAAGGCGATGAAGCCGGGCTCAGTGATCGTCGATATGGCGGTCGAGTTTGGTGGCAACTGCCCCCTCTCCGAACTGGACAAAGTGGTGGTGAAGCATGGCGTCTCCATCATCGGCGTGGCCAATTTGCCGGCGCTGGTAGCGGCCGATGCCAGCGCGCTGTATGCGCGCAACATGTGGAACTTCCTCAGCCTGATGCTGGACCCGAAAACCGGCCAGCTCAACATCAATCGCGAAGACGAGATCATTGCCGGCACCCTGGTGTGCATGGGCGGTGAGCTGACCAAGCAATAAGGAGCAGAAAATGAGCGGAATGATTGATCCCTTCGTCCTCAACCTGACGGTATTCGTGCTGGCCATTTTCGTCGGCTACCACGTGGTGTGGAACGTCACGCCGGCGTTGCATACGCCGCTGATGGCGGTGACCAATGCCATTTCCGGCATCATCATCGTCGGCGCCATGGTGGCGGCCGGGCCCGCCGAGATCGACTTCGGTTCCATCCTCGGCGCGGTGGCGGTGCTGCTGGCGAGCATCAACGTGTTCGGTGGCTTCCTGGTAACGCAGCGCATGCTGGAAATGTTCAAGAAAAAAGCCAAGTAAAGTTGGTTCAAGAAAAACCTGAAGAGAAGGAATATTTATGTCTGCTAATCAAGTGGCGCTCGCTTACTTGCTGGCTTCGGTGCTGTTCATCCTGTCGCTCAAGGGCCTGAGTTCGCCCGTATCCGCGCGTCGCGGCAACCTGTTCGGCGTGCTCGGCATGTTGGGCGCGGTGCTCACCACTCTGGCTTTGACGCACAATTACGTACTGATTCTTGCCGCGATTGCGGTGGGCGGCGTGATCGGCGGGGTGGTGGCCAAACGCATTCAGATGACGGCGATGCCGGAACTGGTGGCTGCGATGCACTCCCTGGTCGGTCTGGCGGCGGTGTTGATCGCGATCTCCGCGCTCAACAACCCGGTCGCCTACGGCATCGCGCAGGCGGGCGAGTCCTTGCACCTGAGTAACCGCATCGAACTGTTCATCGGTACCTTCGTCGGTACCATTACCTTTGCCGGATCGGTGATCGCGTTTGGCAAGCTGTCCGGCAAGCTGGGCAGCAAGCCGTTGCGCTTCGGTGGCCAGCACATGCTCAACCTGATTCTGGCGATCGCCATGCTCGGCTTCGGCATCGCCTTTGTCATCACGCCGAGTTGGACGCCGTTCATCGTCATGACCGCGATCGCACTGGTGCTGGGCTTTCTGCTCATTCTGCCGATCGGCGGCGCCGACATGCCGGTGGTAGTATCGATGTTGAACTCGTATTCCGGCTGGGCCGCGGCGGGCATCGGCTTCACCCTCAATAACAACATGTTGATCATCGCCGGTTCGCTGGTCGGCAGTTCCGGCGCCATCCTGTCCTACATCATGTGCAAGGCGATGAATCGTTCCATCATCAACGTGCTGCTGGGCGGCTTCGGCGCGGAAAGCGGTGCGGCAGCCCAGGGCGGCGGTAGCGGCGAGCAGCGCAGCGTGCGCAGCGGCAGTCCGGAGGATGCGGCGTTCCTGTTGGAGAACGCCAGCAGCGTTATCATCATCCCGGGCTACGGCTTGGCGGTGGCGCGCGCGCAGCACGCCCTCCAGGAAATGACGGAGACGCTTCACAAAAAAGGTATCAAGGTGCGCTATGCTATTCACCCGGTGGCGGGACGTATGCCTGGTCACATGAACGTGTTGCTGGCCGAAGCGGAAGTGCCCTACGACCAGGTGTTCGAGATGGACGAAATCAACAACGAGTTTTCCGACACCGACGTGGTGCTGGTGATCGGCGCCAACGATGTGGTCAACATGGCCGCCAAGAATGACCCCAATAGCCCGATCTACGGCATGCCGATCCTGGAAGCGCATAAGGCGCGTAGCGTGATGGTGGTGAAGCGCAGCATGGCGGCCGGCTATGCCGGGTTGGACAACGAACTGTTCTACATGGACAAGACCATGATGGTGTTCGGCGATGCCAAGAAAGTGGTCGAGGACATCATCAAGGCGCTGTAGACACTCCTTATCCTGCGGCTCTTCCTTTCCCCTTCCCACCATGGAGTTGCCCCGGTAGTATAGGCGGGCCGGCGTGCAAGGCGCCGACCCGTTTTATTTGGGGAGGGGGTATGCAGCGTGCGATTCACGCCGTGGCGCGGCCACTGGCGATCTTCATGTTTTTTCTTGCCGGTCATGGCCGGGCAGCTGAAACCGATGTGCTGTCGGAGAGCGAGTTTTTCCAGGAAATGCCGGTGGTGCTGTCGGCTTCCCGCCTCAGTCAGCCGGCTTCCGATTCGCCCACTGCAATCACGGTGATCGACCGCGACATGATCGAGGCATCCGGCTTCCGCCAGGTGGCCGACCTGTTCCGCCTGGTGCCGGGATTCAACGTGACCTACAACAACGGCCACCAGGCCATGGTCACCTACCATGGCCTGGCGGACGAATATGCGCGCCGCATGCAGGTGCTGATCGACGGGCGCTCGGTTTACATGCCGCCCTACGGCGGCGTGGCGTGGGAAGACCTGCCGCTGGCGATGGAGGACATCGAGCGCATCGAGGTGATCCGCGGGCCTAGCGCGGCAACGCATGGCGCCAATTCCTTTCTCGGTGTGATCAACATCTTCACGCGTCATCCCTCGCAGCAGCATGGGACTTATTTGTCAGTGACCCAGGGCGGCTATGGCGTTGGCGACGGATTGGTAAGGTATGGCGGCAATAGCGGTGCGCTGGATTACCGCTTCACCGTGGGCTATCGCTCTGATTACGGCATGGACGATTATTACCAAGGTGCACAGCTCGTCTATGATCCGCAACGCGTGCATCTTTTCAATATGCGCGCGGATTACCAGATCAATACCCGCGATGCGCTGCAATTTTCGGCAGGGTACAACGGTGGACTGCGCGGTGTGGGTAGCAAGCACCCGCAAGTCTACAATTACTTCCGGGACCTTACAGTCGATGCCCATTTTGAGCAGTTACGCTGGCAGCGTAACCTGGATATGGGCGAAGAGTTGTTGATACAGTTCTACCATAATTATCGGCGCACGCATGATTTGGTTCTTTCGGATCCGGCTTATGCTGCGATCATATTGGGTCAGCAAATCATCGACGCCAGCGATATTTCCCAGCGCTATGATCTGGAAGTGCAGCATACCTTCAGCTTGGCACGGCAATGGCGCATGGTGTGGGGTGGCAGCGTGCGTCTGGATCAATCCATCTCTCCGACATTTTTCCGTCAGGAGGTGCAAATGCATCAGCAACGCCTGTTCGCGCATGCTGAGTGGAACGGCAACGGGAAAGTGGTGGTGAATGCCGGCGCCATGCTGGAACACAACGACATGACCGGCAGCGAAACCTCTCCGCGGGTATCAGTGAATTATCACTTCATGCCGCGCCATACCCTGCGCGCCAGCCTTTCCCGTGCTTATCGTACGCCGGTTTTCCTGGAGGCATACAACAACCGGCATTTTGACGTAGTCAACATTACTGGCAGGACGATAGATACATATGTGCCGGCTACCGGGCTGCAAGTGGAGGAAATCCTGTCGCGCGAGATCGGTTACGTGGGAGAGATTCCCGAGGCCAAGCTGTTGCTCGATTTCAAGGTTTACCGTGATCAGGTTGGCCGCTTGATCGACCAGATTGCCGTACCGGCGGTGGCGCCGTATTCCTGTCCATTCAATGCCGGCGGACTTTGCATCACTTTTGCCAATCTCGACTCGGTGACCGAGACAGGGCTGGAAGGACAAATTAAATACCAGCCGTCGAGGGATACGCAAATCACCGCGAATTTCGCGCATACGTTGATCAATGGCACCAATGTTGCCGATACCATAGCCGGTAAACCTGGCGATTTTCGTCTGAGCCACTCGGCCCCGGTCAACAGCGTCAGCCTGCTCGCGGCACATCGTTTCGCCGGTGGTTTTTCTGCCAGTGCCGGCTATTACCAGCAAGGTGAAATGAGGTGGCTGGGATCCGGGGAGCGCATCGATTTATACCGTCGCGTGGATTTGCGGCTGGCGCAGGCGTTCGGCAGCGGCAAGAGCAAGGGCGAGCTGGCGCTGGTGATACAGAACCTGTTCCATGAGAATTACTCCGAACTGCGCCAGGAATTCCGCTTTCCCGCCAATAGCTACGTGACGCTGAAACTGGAGTTATAAGGAGCGCGCGTGCTCGACCGGTCCAAACGCCTACTGTATCGCATCGGTAGCGCTGTGCTGCTGCTGTGGGCGGTTGCGGCGCAGGCGGCGCCGCTCGACGTTGCGGTGGTGAGCGGCGGGGAAGGCGGGGCTTACGCCGAGGTGGTCGATACCTTGCGCGCCGAGCTTGGCGGCGATGCGCGTATCACCGAGGTGTCGTGGCAGCAGCCCGATGTGCCGGCGCAGGCCGAGGTGGTGGTGGCGGTCGGAGTGAAGGCGCTGCAAGCTATGGCGGCGGGCGACGTGCATCAGCCGGTGCTGGGTGTGCTGATCCCGCGTAGTACCTTCGAAAAAATCATCCGCCAAACTGCGCGTGCGCAGGAGGGGCGGCATTTTTCCGCTGTTTATCTGGACCAGCCGCTGGCGCGCCAACTGGAACTGGTGCGCCAGGTGTTGCCGGGGAGCGCCCGCGTTGGTGCCCTGTTCGGCCCCGATTCGCGCCAGTTGCGCAACACCCTTGAGGCTGAAGCGGACAGAGCCGGGATGAAACTGCGCTCGGAGCGCGTGGCGGTCGATGATGATTTGTACCCGGCCTTGCAGCGCGTCTTTGAAGACAGTGACCTGCTGCTGGCACTGCCCGACCCGCTGGTGTTCAACAGTAACACCATCCAGAGCATCATGCTCACCGGCTATCGTTACCGTCTGCCGGTGATCGGTTTTTCCGTTGCCTACGTCAAGGCCGGCGCATTGGCGGCGGTGTATTCCACCCCCGTGCAACTTGCCCACCAGGCCGCCGAAATTCTGCGCCAGTATCGCGGCGAGCTGCCACCGCCGCAGTATCCCAGGTATTTCAGTGTGAACAGCAATGCCCACGTGGCGCGTTCGCTGGGCATCCATCTGCCCGACGAAGCGGTGTTGCTGGAAAAAGTGATGTGGGCGGAGCGAAGACCATGAGAGACTGGGGAATCCAAAGGCGCATATTGTTCCTGGCGCTGGCGCCGACGCTGACGGTTGCGGTGTTGATGGCCACGTATTTCACCGGCAGCCGCTTCGGCGATCAGGAACAGGCGCTTAACAACCGCGGTATTGCCATGGTGCGGCACCTCGCGCCTGCCAGCGAATATGGCCTTTTTTCCGGCAACCGCGAAGTACTGCAACGAATGGTGGCGGCGGCGCAGAAAGAAGCGGATGTGCGTGCCGTGCTGATCACCGATGCGGGTGGGCAGGTGCTGGCGCGCAGCGGCAGCGCTTTCGATGGTCTGCCGGTTCCGGCAGCCGGTCTGGGTATCACGACCACGACTGCACAGGATGGGTTGTTGCTGGTGTTCAGTGCGCCGGTGCTGACCAGCTATGTGATGCTGGAGGATTATTACGGCGCGGAGCAGATCGCGTCGTCGTCCGGCGGACAGACAGTGGGACGGGTGACGGTGGTATTATCGCGCGAAGGATTGCTGCTGCACAAGCGCCGCCTGCTGATGGATGGTCTGCTGATCACCATGCTGGGGCTGATAGGCGGGGGCATGCTGGCGTTGCGCATGAGCCGCGACGTGACCAAACCCCTCCTCGACCTGGCGGATGCGGTGAAGCGCCTCGGCGAGGGGCAGCTTGCCACACGCGTCGACCTGAGGGCGGGCGGTGAATTGCAGCTGCTCGAGGAGGGCATCAATCGCATGGCGCAGGCATTGCAATCGGTGCAGGCCGACCTAGAAAGGCGGGTGCGCGAAGTGACCGCCGAATTGCGCGAAAAGAAGGACGAGGCGGAACACGCTAACCGCGCCAAGACGCATTTCCTCGCCGTGGCGAGCCATGATCTGCGCCAGCCCATGCATGCGCTGGGATTGTTCATCGCCGCACTGCGTAACCGGGTGCAGAGCAGTGAGACGCGCAGGCTCGTGGACCAGATCGAGGTTTCGGTTTCGGCGATGGAGGATTTACTCGATACCCTGCTCGACATTTCCAAGCTGGATGCCGGCATGCTCATGCCGCAGTACGAGGATTTCGACGTGCACGCCCTGCTGGAACGCATAGGCCGGGACTTTGCCGGTGCCGCGCATGAAAAGGGCATCCGCCTGCGTGTGCGCAACATTCATGCGCAGGTGCGCAGTGACCCCATGCTGCTGGAGCGCATTCTGCTCAACCTGGTGTCGAACGCGGTGCACTACACCAATCACGGCGGAGTGCTGGTAGGGTGCCGTCGTCGTGGCGACAAGCTGCGCATCGAGGTGTGGGACAGCGGCATCGGCATCGCCGATGATCAGCAGCAGACCATCTTCCAGGAGTTCTACCAGATCGCTAATCCGGAACGTGACCGCAAAAAAGGACTGGGGCTGGGGCTGGCCATCGTCGAGCGCTTGGTGCGCCTGCTTCGCCATCAGCTGCGCCTGCGTTCCGTGGTGGGCAAGGGGTCGGTGTTCAGTATCGAGGTGCCGCTGTCCGGCGGCGCCACACCCGCGCAAACGCACAAGGCGCAGGAAGTCTTGCTGGTCGATGCGCTGGCGAGAGCCACGGTGCTGGTGATCGAGGATGATGTCCTGGTGATGGCGGGCATGCTCAGCCTGCTCGAAAGCTGGGGTTGTCACGTTATCGCGGCACGCAATTGCGATGAGGCCTGCCTCAAGCTCGCCGCGGGCGCGCGTCCGCCGGACATCGTGGTATGCGATTACCGCCTGCCCGACGGCATGGGCGGCATAGAAACGTTGCAGCGCCTGCAAGCGCAATTGGGCAGGGTGGTGCCATCCATCCTTGTGAGCGGCGATACCACCCCTGCCGTATTCGAGGAAGCCAGGGCGAGCGGCTACCAGTTGCTGCACAAGCCGGTACGTCCGGCCAGGCTGCGTGCGCTGCTCAACCATCTGCTGACGCAGCGCGACGGTGAGCAACCCAAATCCTGAAGGACGCCGCGCAGCGGCAAATTACATCAGGGTTTCTTTTGTTCAGCTCTCAGCATGCGCACGGCCTGGGTACGGTTGCTGACCTTCAGCGCCTTGAGGATGTGGCTGACGTGGCTTTTCACGGTGGCCTCCGACAGGGTGAGCAGCTTGCTGATGGATTTGTTCGATTCTCCCCCCGCCATCAACTTGAGTACTTCCTGCTGGCGGCTGGTCAGTCCGCCGGTTTTGGCATGGCGGCGCGGCGTGCGGACGATGGGTGGCGATTTCACGGTCCTGGCAAGCGCCTGCGGCGGTACGTACATGCCCCCGGCCAGTACCAGGCGCAGGGCGCCCAGCATCAATTCGCCCGGCGCGGATTTGGGGATGAAGCCCATGGCGCCGTGCTCGATGGCGCGCGAGATGTTGTCGTACTCGTCGCTCGCTGAAACGATCACCACCGGAATGGCCGGGTGGTTGCGGCGCAGGTTGGTCAACACCGTGAACCCATCGCTGCCGGGCAGGCCCAGATCGAGTAGCACCAAATCAAGATCGGGGTAGGCGTCGGCCTCGCGCAAGGCGCCGGCGCCGTCGCGCGCTTCGAGGATCAGCGCATCGTGCTCGATTTGCTTCAATGCCTGGCGCAAGCCTTCGCGCACCAGGGCATGGTCGTCTATCACCAGAATTTTTAATGCCATAAAACCTCTTTGCCGGATAGACCAAGTTTTGTCAAGGGGGATGACGAAAATTTCTGATGCACTTTGTTCAGTGCACAAGAAACCCCATTTTATTTGTTTAAATACAAATTGTTAAATGAGTTTTCATCATACTTTAGTATTAATACTTTAGTCTAATTTACCTCGCGGTTTCCCACCGGGATAATTGCCAACAGTGGCATCAGGGATGGGGTAGCGGATGGGGTACGTGCAATCCGGCAGCAAACACAGAATCACAACAGGCAGTGACGGGATCGGGTATGTCCGATACCGTTAAAACAGGCCATGCGGCAAAGGCATCGGCACGTGGTATGGTGTCGAGGACGGAAGCTTATTTGCAAGCGCTGTTCGAGCATTCCCCCGATGCCATAGTCGTCATGGATGACGACGGCCGCTGCGTCGACGCCAATGCCGCAGCGTGCCGCATTTTCAAGCTGGATTATGGACAGTTGGTGGAGCGCCATGTCGACGAGCTGTTCAAGCCGGCCAACGGCGATGGGTTGACGGCGGGACCCGTTGGCGGGGAAGGCATGGGTTCCTGCCTCCTGTTGTGCGGTGATCGCAGCCTGCGCTACGCCGAGTGCAGGATCACGCAGCATTTCCTGCCGGGACTGCATTTTGCGATGGTGCGCGATGCCGATGGGCAGCTCGGCCTGCGCAAGATCATTTCCGAGATTGCGCAGGGTGTGTCAGGAGAAATCGGCGAGGGGTTTTTCCGTTCCTTGGTCTGGCATTTATGCCAGGCGCTGGAATTGAAGGCGGCATTTGCCGCGATGGTGGACGTGAAGTCCGGCGACATGCAGACTCTGGCGATATGTTGCGACGGCGAACACCTGGAAAACATGAGCTACGCGCTGCAGGGCACGCCGTGCGCACAGGCGGGAACGGCGGAAGTGTGTGTATGCCCGACTGGCGCGCGTCAGCGATACCCCGGCGATGCCTTGCTGCACTCCCTGGGGGCGGAAGGATTTTATGGGCGCTTCTTGTTCGATGTTTCCGGTAAGCCGCTCGGCATGCTGGCGGTCGCGGATGGCGCGCCGCTCGCCGACCTGGAGTTCATCGAAACGATCATGCAGATTTTTTCCGCGCGCGCTGCTTCCGAACTGCAACGCAAGCAGGCGGATCGGCAATTGCACCATTACGCCTACCACGACGCGCTCACCGGCCTGCCCAACCGCATGCTGTTCAATGATCGCCTGCAGCAGGCGCTGGCGCAGGCCAAGCGCGGCAACGAAAGGATCGCCGTCATGTTCCTGGACGTCGATCGCCTGAAGATGGTGAACGACGCCTTCGGACATGCCTGCGGCGATACATTGCTGCAGGCGGTCGGCGATCGCCTGCGCCGCTGCGTGCGCGAAGGCGATACGGTGGCGCGGCTGGGGGGAGACGAATTTACCGCAGTGCTGCGTAACATCGGCAAGACCGGTAACGTTGCCGTGATCGCGGAAAAAATCATTGCCGCGTTCGACCAGCCGGTGGTGGTTGCCGGCAACAACATCTACGTCACCGCCAGCATAGGCATCAGCGTCTATCCGGAGGACGGTGAAGATGCAGGCATGCTGATCCGTTGCGCCGACGGCGCCATGTACCGTTCAAAAAGCCGCGGCGGCAACATCTATCACTTCAGCACGGCTGGGGTAGCCTGATTTATGGAGGGGGAAGAAAAAAATCGCGCCATAAGCGATATCGAGAACGAGCATGCGCTGCCCTTGGCGTTTCTGCTCAAAACCGTATTGATGCTGCTGCTCATTGCCGGAGGGGTGGCGTTTGCTGCGGTTCAGTTGATGCAGGTCGGATGGGGATAACAACAAAAAGCATGAGTAGTTCCTCCATATTACGCGGCTCCACAGCCGCGTTTTTTTTGCTACTCCCCGAGCCAGGCTTTTGCCGCTTCGATGTTTTCGAACAACTGTACTTCGGCTTCGATGAACAGGTTGGACACCCAGGCGCTCCAGATCAGCCACTGGTCGTCGGTGACCACCGCGATTTTTTCGAAGTCATAGGCATGCTGACGCGAGAACTTGATGTCTTCGCGCGCCACGTCGAGCGTGTAGCCGGTCATGTCGCTCAAGTCGATGAGCAGGTTCACCTTGCCCTGGAATTCGACCTGGTGGGCGACCTGCTGCTCCAGGTCTTGGAAATCGGCAAGAGTAAACTCGCCGAAAACCGACGCGGTGATGAGGTTGTTTTCGTGTTCGATCGAAATCATGGCTGTCCTGTGGAAAATGGAGCGATGTGGAGTTTATCAGGTTGGTGGGAACGTTACGAAATGTTTCCCGGCGCTGCTGCGGCCTCGTCGCTCGGTCGGGCCTTCAGGCTGAGCAGGCCGCCGCCGGCGATCATGGCGATTGCCAGCCAGCCCGAAGGCGGCAGCACCTCGTCCCACAACAATACGCCGAACAGGCTGGCGAACACCACCGTGCTGTAGGCGAAGCTGCCCACCACCAGCGTTTTGCCGGTATGGTAGGCGCGTGTCATGGCGAGCTGTGCCAGCGTTGCCGAGGCGCCCAGTGCGGCGAGCAGCGGCAGCTGCCGCCAGCCGACCGGATGCAGCTTCAGCGTCAGCATTCCTAGGCCGCCGCCCAGCGTGCAAATCAGCGTGAAGTAAAACACCACCCGCCATTCCGGTTCTCCTGCCATGCCGAGCTGCTTGACGTTGAACAGCGCAACGCCAGCGAGCAGGCCGGAAACCAGGCCGAGCAACACGCTCCACGCCTGGCCGGGATGTACGCTGGGGCGCAGCAGCACCACCACGCCGACGAATCCCAGCGCCAGCGCCAGCCACAGCAGAGCGGGTGGGTGCTGCTTGAGCAGGATGACGGTGAGCAGGGCGAGGAACAGCGGCGCGGTGTAATTGAGCGTCACCGCAGTGGCGAGCGGCAGCGTGCCGATGCAGTAGAAAAACAGCGCCAGCGCGGCGAAGCCGGACAGCCCGCGCCATGCGTGGCCGCGCCAATTGTGCGTGGCGAGCGGCAGGCGCCGCAGGCGGATCATGGGGAGCAGCACGGCAAGCCCGATGGCAGAGCGGTAAAAAACCAACTCGGCGCTGGAAAAATACTGTGCGCCGATCTTTACGCACACGCCCATGGTGGCGAACAGCACCCCGGCCACGATCATCCACAGCACGCCCATGCCAGCCCCGAACCTGCTGTGTTTGCCCGCTCTGTGTCGAGCGGTGCTTGGAATTTTCATGTGCTTGTCGTGTACGCTCCGGTTCCCGCGCCCCTTGTTTCCCTGGCGGTGACAAGAAGGAAAATCAGAGCCACGCCCCGAGCTCGCGGCGCAGGAATTCGTGGAAATGCTGCATTCCGTCTTCCATTGGCGACTGGTAGGGGCCGATCTCGTTGATGCCTTGTTCGTAGAGGGCGCGGCGCCCTTGCTGCATGCGCAGGCAGATTTCGTCGTCTTCGACTGCGGTTTCCTTGTAGGCGGCCTGTTCGGCGGCGACGTAATCGCGCTCGAACAGGGCGATGTCCTCCGGATAGTAGAACTCGACCACGTTGGTACAGCGCCCGACGCCGCGCGGGATCACGGTGCTGACCACCAGTACATGCGGGTACCATTCGACCATGATGTTGGGGTAGTAGGTCAGCCAGATCGCGCCGTGGCGTGGCGTTTCGCCGCGCTCGCGATAATAGCGCAGCACCTGGTCGTGCCACTGGGCATAGACGCTGCTGCCGGGGCGGGCGAGGTTGGTGATGCCGACGGTTTGCACGCTGTACCAGTCGCCGAACTCCCACTTCAGGTCGTCGCAGGTAACGAAGCGGCCGAGGCCGGGGTGGAACGGCGCCACGTGGTAGTCTTCCAGGTAAACCTCGATGAAGGTTTTCCAGTTGAAGGCGTACTCGTCGATCATTACGCGATCAAGAATGTAGCTGGAAAAATCCAGGTCTTGCAGCACGCCGAGGTTGGCCAAGTCGCGGGCGACATCGCGCTTGCCGTTGAAGAGCAGGCCGTTCCAGCGTTGCAGCGGGGTCTTGCCAAGGTCGAGGCAGGGGTTGTCCGGGAAGTGGGGCGCGCCGATCAGCTTGCCGTCCATGCCGTAGGTCCAGCGGTGCAGGGGGCAGACGATCTGCTTGGCGTTGCCACGGCCCTTCAGCATGATCGCCTGGCGATGACGGCAGATGTTGCTGAGCAGTTCGATGCCGCATTCGTTTCTCACCAGTACCTTGGCGTGATCCATCCATTCCAGCGAAAAATAATCGCCGCAGTTCGGCACCATCAATTCGTGGCCGACATAGCCCGGGCCGTTGTCGAACAGCGTCCGCATTTCCGCGTCGTATATGCGCTGGTCGAAATACCAGTCGACCGGTAACTGCGATGCCATGGTGGAAACCCGGGACAGGCTAGCCAGATCCGACATGATGTCTAACCCTTTTATATGATTCGGAAAAGTCGGGTATTTTTGCCGAAATCAGAGGGCAGCGCAATCAAAATTTGCGTTGACCGGCATGCACCGCTGGGGTATGTTCGCACCCCTATGGGTAAATCCGGCAAACCGCAAAAACCGCAGAATTTCGAGGCTGCGCTGGCCGAACTCGAAGGCATCGTGGTGGCCATGGAAGGTGGGCAGCTACCGCTGGAGGAATCGCTCGCCGCTTACAGGCGCGGCGCCGAGCTGCTGCAATATTGCCAGGGCGCGCTCGCCGAAGTCCAGCAGCAGGTCAAAATCCTAGAAGCCAACACGCTACAACCATTCACCGGTGCCGACAGCTGATTTCCAGGAGTGGATGCACGAACGGCAGGCGCGCATCGAAACCGTCCTCGAAAAAATCCTGCCCCAGGCCGAGCACGCGCCGCAGCGCCTGCATGCCGCGATGCGCTACGCCGCGCTGGGCGGCGGCAAGCGCGTGCGCCCGCTGCTGGCCTACGCGGCGGGCGAACTGTCCGGCGCGGACATGGAGCGCGTGCATCGTGCCGCAGCGGCAGTGGAATTGATCCACGTCTATTCGCTGGTGCACGACGACCTGCCGTGCATGGATGACGACGTGCTGCGGCGCGGCAAGCCCACCTGCCACGTCGAATACGACGAAGCCACCGCGCTGCTGGTCGGCGACGCCCTGCAAAGCCTGGCTTTCCAGTTGCTCGTCGAGCAGCGCCTGGCAGATGACGCATCCGACCAGCTGGAGATGGTCAGGCTGCTGGCAGCGGCTTCCGGCTCGCGCGGCATGGCCGGCGGGCAGGCGATCGATCTGGCTAGCGTGGGGCAGGTGCTCAACCAGGCCGAGCTCGAATTCATGCACATCCACAAGACCGGCGCGCTGATCCGCGCCGCAGTGCTGCTTGGCGCGCGCTGCGGTACGCGCTTGCAGGAGGCGCAAATGGCCGGCCTCGATCGTTTCGCCAAGTGCATCGGACTGGCCTTCCAGGTGGTGGACGACGTGCTCGATGCCGAGGCTTCGACCGCCACGCTGGGCAAGACCGCAGGCAAGGATGCCGACCACAACAAGCCCACTTACGTGAGCCTGATGGGCGCGGCGCGCGCCAAACAGTTTGCCGCGCAGTTGTACGACGACGCTCTGGGCGCGCTGACTGGTTTCGGTGCGGCGGCACAGCGCTTGCAGCAACTCGCCGGCTTCATCGTGCAGCGCCAATTCTGATTGCCTTCGCATGACTTCCCTGCTCGACACCATCAACGACCCGGCGCAGCTGCGCGGACTGGAGCGCAAGGAGCTGCCACAGCTTGCTGTCGAGCTGCGCGAATTCATGATCGCCTCGGTGGCGCAGACAGGTGGGCATCTGTCGTCCAACCTCGGCACCGTCGAACTCACCATCGCGTTGCATTACGTGTTCGACACGCCGCGCGACCGGCTGGTGTGGGACGTAGGCCACCAGACCTATGCACACAAGATACTCACCGGGCGACGCGACGCTATGCGTGGCCTACGCAAGCTCGGCGGTATTTCCGGTTTTCCTCGCCGCGCCGAGAGCGAGTACGACGCTTTCGGTACCGGCCATTCCAGCACCTCGATCAGCGCCGCGCTGGGCATGGCGGTGGCGGCCAGGCTCGCCAATGAAGACCGGCGTGTGGTGGCGGTGATCGGTGACGGCGCCATGACCGCAGGGCAGGCGTTCGAGGCGCTCAACAATGCCGGGGCGATGGACAGTAACCTGCTGGTGATCCTCAACGATAACGACATGTCGATTTCGCCGCCGGTGGGTGCGCTCAACAACTACCTGGCCAAGCTGATGTCGGGGCGCTTCTATGCCGCGGCGCGGCGCGCCAGCGAGAAGGTGCTAGGGGTGGTGCCACCGGTGCTGGAACTGGCCAAGCGCGCCGAGGAGCACGTCAAGGGCATGGTGATCCCGGGCACGTTGTTCGAGGAATTCGGCTTCAACTACATCGGCCCCATCGACGGTCACGACCTCGACGTGCTGATCGATACATTGGAAAACATCAAGCAGCTCGCCGGTCCGCAGTTCCTGCACGTGGTCACGCAAAAGGGAAAAGGTTTCAAGGCGGCGGAGCAAGACCCGGTGCTCTACCACGGCGTCGGCAAGTTCGATGTCGACACCGGCATCCATTCGGTTGCCGCCGGCAAGCCGACCTACACGCAGGTGTTTGGCGACTGGCTGTGCGACATGGCGGCACGCGACGAACGCTTGGTGGCGATCACTCCGGCGATGCGCGAAGGCTCCGGTATGGTGCGCTTCTCGCAGGAATATCCACAGCGCTATTTCGACGTCGGCATCGCCGAGCAGCACGCGCTCACGTTTGCCGCCGGCATGGCCTGCGATGGGCTGAAGCCGGTGGTGGCGATCTACTCGACCTTTCTGCAACGCGCCTATGACCAGTTGATCCACGACATCGTGCTGCAAAATCTGCCGGTGGTGTTTGCCATCGACCGCGCTGGACTGGTCGGCGCCGATGGCCCTACCCATGCTGGCAGCTTCGACCTCAGCTATATGCGTTGCCTGCCCAATATGGTGGTGATGGCGCCGGCCGACGAAAACGAATGCCGGAAAATGCTCTACACCGCCTTTCAGTTGAACGTACCGGCGGCGGTGCGCTATCCGCGCGGTAGCGGCCCGGGTGTCGCCATCGAGCAGGAAATGACGGCATTGCCGCTGGGTTGTGGGGAAATCCGCCGTCGCGGAAAGGAAGTGGCGCTGCTTGCTTTCGGCAGTATGCTCACCCCGGCGCTGGCGGCGGCGGAAGAATTGAATGCCACCGTGGCCAACATGCGCTTCGTCAAACCGCTGGATGTCACCCTGGTCGGGGAACTCGCCGCGTCGTACCGCTTGCTGGTAACGCTGGAGGAAAACGTGGTCGAGGGCGGGGCCGGCAGCGCGGTGGCGGAAGTGCTGGAACGGCGCGGCAGCAGCGTGCCGCTGCTGCAACTGGGCCTGCCCGACCGCTTCATCGAACAGGGCGAGCATGCCCAATTGCTCGCGCAATGCGGACTCGACAAGGACGGTATCATCGCGGCGGTGCGCGCACGCCTACCCGGGCATTCTGCCGGCAGGCATTTTCCTGAGTAGTTTTCTCAACTATTGCGCGGGGGTATAATGGCTCGCAGCAACAGGAGAAAGCCTTATGAATCACGTTGAAGCACTCGCCATTCCCGACGTACAGAACACGGCCGACACGCGCCAGCTTGCGATCGACCGTGTCGGCATCAAGTCGATCCGCCACCCCGTGCGCGTCGCCGACAAGAGCGGCGGGGTGCAGCACACCGTGGCGATGTTCAACATGTACGTGCACCTGCCGCACAACTTCAAGGGTACGCACATGTCGCGCTTCGTGGAAATCCTCAACAGCCGCGAGCGCGAGATTTCGGTGGAATCGTTCGAAGGCATGCTGCGCGACATGATGAGCCGCCTGGAAGCCAAGTCCGGCCATATCGAAATGAATTTCCCGTACTTCATCAACAAGGCAGCGCCGGTGTCGGGCGTGCAGAGCCTGCTCGACTATGACGTTACTTTTGTCGGTGAAATCCTCAACGGCCACTACCAGTTCACCATGAAGGTGGTGGTCCCGGTGACCAGCCTGTGCCCGTGTTCCAAGGAGATAGCCGAATACGGCGCGCACAACCAGCGCTCGCACGTCACCGTCACCGCGCGCACCCACCACTTCGTGTGGATAGAGGAAATCGTCGCCTACGTCGAGAAGCAGGCATCGTGCGAATTGTATGGTCTGCTCAAGCGCCCAGACGAGAAATTCGTTACCGAGCGCGCCTACGACAATCCCAAGTTCGTCGAAGACATGGTGCGCGACATCGCCGCGGTGCTCAATCGCGACGACAGGATAGAAGCCTACGTCGTGGAATCGGAAAACTTCGAGTCCATACATAACCACTCCGCCTACGCGCTCATCGAGCGCGACAAAGCCAAGCAACGGCGAGTTGGACTCGAGGTTTCGGCGTAGGCTAACCTTTGCCGCAGGCCAGGGTTATACCGGAGCCAACACTTTGAATCGATCGCACATTGGCCCGACCTGACTTTTAGGCCGGTCTGTGCCGCAACAAGCCGCTGCGCGGCGGGCGGAGTTGCCTCAATCCCCTCGGACTTTATTCGAGTTCCTGCCACCCCGCGACATCAAGGGAGGTTTGCCACGAGCACCTTTCATGCCGGTGGCGGCCTGGTAGGGAAGGACATCGTTGATATGCTTGGGTACCTCCTCGAGATAATGGAGGAAGGTGGTGGCTACCACCGAGAGTTGTTTGCCCTTGGGGTAAGCCACGCACCAATGGCGTTCGATCGGAAATCCTTCGACATCCAGGATGGCCAGCATGCCCGCCAAACCATCCAGGGTAAGTGTGTGGGCTGACAGCACGGATACGCCCAGTCCGCCGGCCACCGCCTGTTTGATGGCTTCGTTGCTGCCCAGTTCCATGCGGACCTTGATGCACAAATTATGTTGTTCGAACAACCGTTCCGTTGCATTGCGCGTGCCGGAACCCGCCTCGCGCAATAGAAATGGTTCGGCGCTCAGGCGTCGCAGAGGGATGTTCTTCACCCGTGCGAGAGGGTGGTCGGCGGGTGCCAGCACGACCAGGGGATTGTCCAGAAAAGGCTGGGCGATCACGTTGGGGTCTTCCGGCATCTGGCCTAGGATGTAAAGGTCGTCTTCGTTGTTGTCCAGCCGTTCGAGTATCCGCCCCCGGTTGGAAACTTTCATGGAAACGTCGATTCCCGGATATTGACGGCAGAAGGCGCCGAGTATGCGGGGAATGAAGTATTTGGCTGTGGTGATGACCCCCAGCTTCAGTTTTCCCTGCTTTAGCCCCTGCATATCGGCGATGAGCATTTCGAAGCGGGTGAAGTTGTCGAAGATTTCGCGCGAAAAGTTTTGCAACGCGAATCCTGCCTCGGTGAGGTGCACCTTTTTCCCGATTTGCTCGAAGAGCGGCATGCCCACGGCGTCCGTGAGTTTCTTGATTTGCATCGACACGGTGGGCTGGGTGAGGTGCAACTCCTCCGCCGCGCGGGTGAAGCTCCTCAATCGGGCGATGGCCTCGAAGACTTCCAGTTGTCGCAATGTGGTGTGTCGCATGGCGAATGTCGGATTCTGCCGGCTGGCAGCCCGGCGATTGAATAGATGGAAGTCTATCATAAAGATCGAAAAAATTGACTGTTATTAATGATTGTGCGGGAGCAGGATAGCGCTACCGTACTGACGTTGTCGGGTATCGCTACCGCGATGCGATGCATGGGGCAGGGTTGGCTGCGGTGATGACCGAACACCAATCTTGAGGAGATAGCGTTATGGCACAGTCCGAAACAATCAAGGAAGGAAAGGAACGTTACAAGTCCGGTGTGATCCCGTATAAACGGATGGGATATTGGGAGCCGCATTACCGGGTGAAGGATACCGACGTCGTGGCGATGTTCCGCATCACTCCGCAGGAAGGCGTGGATGCCGAAGAGGCCGCGGCTGCCGTGGCGGGCGAATCCTCCACTGCGACCTGGACGGTGGTGTGGACAGACCGCCTGACCGCCTGCGAGCTCTATCGCGCCAAGGCCTATCGCGTCGATCCGGTGCCGAACACCGGTCCGGGCACCAAGGTCGAGCAGCAATATTTCGCCTACATCGCCTATGACCTCGACCTGTTCGAGCCAGGCTCCATTGCCAACCTCACCGCGTCCATCATCGGCAACGTGTTCGGCTTCAAGGCGGTCAAGGCGCTGCGTTTGGAAGACATGCGCATTCCGGTGGCCTATCTCAAGACTTTCCAGGGCCCCGCTACCGGCATTGTGGTCGAGCGCGAGCGTCTCGATAAATTTGGCCGGCCGTTGCTGGGCGCGACCACCAAGCCCAAACTGGGGTTGTCCGGCCGCAATTACGGGCGCGTGGTGTATGAGGCGCTCAAGGGCGGGCTGGATTTCGTGAAGGATGACGAGAACATCAACTCGCAGCCCTTCATGCACTGGCGCGACCGCTTCCTGTATTGCATGGAGGCGGTGAACAAGGCCTCCGCCGCCACCGGCGAGGTCAAGGGTCACTACCTCAACGTCACTGCCGGTACCATGGAGGAAATGTACGAGCGCGCAGAATTCGCCAAGTCGCTCGGTTCGGTGATAGTCATGATCGACCTGGTCATCGGCTACACCGCCATCCAGTCCATGGCCAAGTGGGCACGCAAGAACGACATGATCCTGCACCTGCATCGCGCCGGCAATTCGACCTATTCGCGCCAGAAGAATCACGGCATGAACTTCCGCGTCATTTGCAAATGGATGCGCATGGCTGGCGTCGACCACATCCATGCCGGCACCGTGGTCGGCAAACTGGAAGGCGATCCGTTGATGATCAAGGGCTTCTACGACACCTTGCGCGAGACGCATACGCCGCAGAGCCTGGAGCACGGCCTGTTCTTCGATCAGGACTGGGCCTCGCTCAACAAGGTGATGCCGGTGGCTTCCGGCGGTATCCATGCCGGCCAGATGCACCAACTCCTGACTTACCTCGGCGAAGACGTGGTGTTGCAGTTCGGTGGTGGCACCATCGGTCACCCGATGGGCATCCAGGCCGGCGCCACGGCCAACCGCGTGGCGCTGGAAGCGATGGTGCTGGCGCGCAACGAAGGCCGCGATATCTGGAACGAAGGCCCGCAGATACTCGAGGCCGCCGCCAAGTGGTGTTCGCCACTCAAGGCCGCGCTGGATACGTGGAAGGATATCACCTTCAATTATGCATCCACCGATACCGCAGACTTTGTGCCTACCGCCACGGCTACCGCCTGAGAACGCAACAGAGGAGAGCTAATCATGATGACCAATCACGGCAATCGCATCACACAAGGGCAGTTCTCATTCCTGCCGGAGTTGACTGACGCGCAGATCACTGCGCAGATCAAATATGCGCTGAAAAACAACTGGGCGGTCAACGTCGAATATACCGACGACCCGCATCCGCGCAACACCTACTGGGAAATGTTTGGCATGCCCATGTTCGATCTCAGGGATCCCGCAGGGATACTCATGGAGATCAACAACTGCCGCAAGACTTTTCCGGACCATTACATCCGGGTTACGGCGTTCGACTCGACGCGTGGCTGGGAGACGCCACGCATGTCGTTCATCGTCAACCGCCCCGATAACGAGCCGGGTTTCGGCTTGGTGCGGCAAGAAGCGGATGGGCGCCATGTCCGCTACACCGTGCACAGCTATGCCACGGACAAACCGGAAGGCGAGCGTTACATGTAGGCGGATCAAGATAATCCAGCACAGGCGGCGGGCCTTGCCCGCCGCATCCCCCAACATTTGCAGCAGGAAGCCGGCGCATGACCGACATCGACAATTCAGAGGTCCCCTTAGCGGATGATGCGCGGGTCGACATAGAGGCGGAATTCAGGGCCTCCAATATTCAGGAAGTATTGGACAAGCTCGACCGGGAGCTGATCGGGTTGAAGCCGGTCAAGACGCGCATCCGCGAGGTTGCGGCATTGTTGCTGGTGGATCGGCTGCGTAGGAAGTTTAAGCTCGGCGCCGAGACGCCAACCTTGCACATGTGTTTTACCGGCAATCCGGGCACCGGCAAGACGACGGTGGCTACGCGCATGGGAGAAATCTTGAAGCGGCTCGGTTATGTGCGGGAAGGCCATCTCGTCACCGTTACGCGCGATGACCTGGTCGGCCAGTACATCGGCCATACCGCGCCCAGGACCAAGGAAGTCATCAAGAAGGCCATGGGCGGCGTGCTATTCATCGACGAGGCGTATTATCTTTACAAGCCGGAGAACGAGCGCGATTACGGACAGGAATCCATCGAGATACTGTTGCAGGTCATGGAAAACAATCGCGACGACCTGGTCGTGATCCTCGCCGGCTACAAGGACAAAATGGAGCGTTTCTTTCAGAGCAATCCCGGCATGCGCTCGCGCATCGCCCATCACGTCGATTTCCCCGATTATTCGCCCGATGAATTGCTGGCCATTGCCAAACTCATGCTGACGCGCCAGAACTATCGTTTTACCGAAGCTGGGGAGCGGGCCTTCGCTGAATATTTGCAACTGCGCATGAGGCAGCCGCATTTTTCCAACGCCCGCTCGGTACGCAATGCATTGGATCGCGCGCGCCTGCGCCAGGCCAATCGCCTGTTTGCGGGTGCCGGGAAAAAGCTCGGCAAGATCGACTTGATATCCATCGAGGCGGAGGACGTGCTGGCGAGTCGGGTGTTTGCCGAAGGTCGCGGCGGCATGTCCCACGAATGATGACCGGTTGCTTGCCGATTCAGCAGGCGGGATGCTCAATATCGTTTGGTCAGCGTCATCAACTCGCCCTCACGCTTCATTTCCATGCGGTTGAGGACGCTCATGCCGAGCAGGGCGAAGGGCATGTTGGTGCTGACTACCGTGCCTTCGATCTGGTTGAGGGTGATACCATCGATGGTGAGGGTGTCTAGGGTGACGCGCCAGGCCGGCACCACGCCGCCGGCGGTGCTCATCATGGTGCGTTCGCCCTGCTGGTAGCGGATGCCGGCACGCTGTGCATCATTGACGCTCAGCGCGACGGTGCTGGCGCCGGTGTCGACGAGGAATTTAATGCCGGCGCCGTTGATGCTGCCGTTGACGAAGAAATGCCCGCCGCTGTCGGCGCTCAGCGTGATGCTGGCCTTGCCGCCGGAGGCGGGCGCCACGGAAACGTATTGTCCCAGCCGTAACGCTTGCCGTTTGCCGTCGATTTCGATCTGCGCGGTTTCATCGTCGGCGCGGATCAGCTTGATACCCTGCGCCGATTCGCCGACGCGCAGGACGCGCGGCTTGCCGCCGTCGACGACCAGGATCGCCTTGTCCCGCGCCAGCCCGATCAGGTTGATGTCGGCAGCCTGCACGGGCGAGATGCAGCACAGTATCATCATTGGCAGCAGCGGGCGCATGAGTGCTCAGTAGGCTTCCAGGTCGGCGCCCCTGATGTCGAGCGAGTGGCGCCAGAACTGGTCGTCGCGGTCGAACAGGCGGTAGGTGCCGCGCGGGCCCCAGCTGCCGGCGGCATAGGTGTTGATGAAGTCGCGCTCCATCGCCCACACCTTGAGCACCGGATCGACTACGCGCCACGCCCACTCCACCTCGTCGATGCGCAGGAACAGCGAGTGGTCGCCCTGCATCACGTCGAGCAGCAGACCTTCGTAGGCGTCGTAATCCTCGTCGCCGCCCTTGCGGTAGGTGGCGTCCAGGCTGATGGTGCGGGTATGCAGATCTAGCCCCGGCACCTTCACCTGCATTTCCATTTTCAGGCAGTCGTTGGGCTGGATGCCGAGCATGATCCAGTTGGGATGTGCCGGGTCGTGGCGGGTGTGGCGCAGCAGATCCTGCGGCGGGTTCTTGAAGCGAATGCAGATCGCCGAGCTGTTTTCCGCCATGCGCTTGCCGGTGCGCAGGTAGAACGGTACGCCGGCCCAGCGCCAGTTGTCGATGAACAGCTTGAGCGCGGCGTAGGTCTCGGTGGTGCTTTCCGACGAGACGCCTTGCTCTTCGAGATAGCCGGGCACCGTTTGCCCGTCGATGACGCCGCTGGTGTACTGGCCGCGGAAGGCGTGGGCGTGCACCGCGTTCTGCGTGATCGGACGGATCGCCTTCAACACCTTCACCTTCTCGTCGCGCAAGTGCTCGGCGGCCATGGTCACCGGCGGTTCCATTGCCACCAGCGCCAGCAGTTGCAGCAAATGGCTCTGGATCATGTCGCGCAGCGCACCGGCGCCTTCGTAATAATCGGCGCGGCCTTCGATGCCCAGCGTCTCGGAATGGGTGATCTGCACATGGTCGATGTAATGGTGGTTCCACAGCGGCTCCAGCAGGATGTTGGCGAAGCGGAACACCATCACGTTCTGCACCGTGCCCTTGCCGAGGTAATGGTCGATGCGGTAAATCTGCGGTTCGTTGAGGTGGCGGTACAGTCCGCGCTGAAGCGTCTGTGCAGAAAGCAGGTCATAGCCGAACGGCTTTTCGATCACCACGCGGCGCCAGCCATTGTCCTGTTTGAGCAGGCCGGCTTCGCCCAGTTTGTTGATGATGGCGGTGAATTCGGACGGGCGCACCGACATGTAGAACACCGCGTTGGGCGGGAAGCCGGGCTGCTGCAAGGTCTGCTGTAGACGCTGGTAGGCGCCGTCGTCACCCGGCGGGTTGGGGTGGTAATGCAGGCGCTGGCGGAAGCGCTCGAATGCCTGCCGGTCATAACCTTGCGGATATTTTGCGTTGAGCATGCCGGCAACCTGTTCCACCCATTGTTCTTGGTCCCAGTTCTCCAGGCTGGAGGCGAGGATCACCATGTCGTCGGGCAGGCGCTTCACCGTCTCCAGGCGGAACAGCGCCGGGATCAATTTGCGTCGCGCCAGGTTGCCGCCGGCGCCGAAGATCATCAGCGTGCAGGGATCGATGTGCTTCACGATTTGCCTCCGGACTGTTTCACTGCATGGCCACCGAAGGCGTTGCGCATCATCGACAGCAGGCGGTAGCCGTAGCCGTGTTCGTCCTGGCTGGCAAAGCGCATCTGCAATGCCAGCGTCAGCACCGGTGCGGGGATGCCCTGTTCCACCGCTTCGATCGCGGTCCAGCGGCCTTCGCCGGAATCGGCGACGTAGGGCGCCACGTTGTCGAGCGCCTGATCGGATTGCAACGCTTCGGCGGTGAGGTCGAGCAGCCAGCTGCGCACCACCGAGCTGTGCCGCCACAGCTCGGTGATCTGTGCAAGGTCGAGGTTGAACTCCTGCTTGCCGCGCATCAGTTCCAGGCCTTCGGCGAAGGCCTGCATCATGCCGTATTCGATACCGTTGTGGATCATCTTGGTGTAGTGCCCGGCACCCACCGGGCCGACGTGCGCCCAGCCGCGCTCGGGCGCGGGCGCCAGTGCCTTGAGCACCGGTTCCATCTGTTTGGCGACGCCGTCGCTGGCGCCGACCATCAGGCAGTAGCCATTCTCCAGCCCCCAGATGCCGCCGGAGGTGCCGGCATCCATGAAGCCGATGCCGTGCTCGGCGAGCCAGGCGCCGCGGCGCTGGCTGTCGCGGTAATACGAGTTGCCGCCGTCGATGACGATGTCGCCGGCCTGCAGCATGCCGGCCAATTCGCGGATTTGGTTTTCGGTGGGCGCTCCCGAGGGCAGCATCAGCCACAGCGCGCGCGGCGCCTTGAGCTTGGCGACTGCGTCGGTTACCGAAGTGGCGGCGATGACGCCGGCTTCACTGGCGAGCTTGGCCACGGTGGCCTGGTCGCAGTCGTAGCCGATCACCTCGATACCGCCGCGGCGCAGGCGCCGCGCCATGTTGCCGCCCATTTTTCCCAACCCTATCATTGCCAGTTGCATGGTTTTCCCTCGCGTTTGATGGTGGTATGCCGCGCGGTGCTGGCCTGAGCGGGCCGTTGCGCGTTAGCATGTCAATCATTATCGGACAACTTGCATGTTTTTTTAGGAAAATTCAATCCATGCCGGCTTCCATTCCTCACATGCAGCAATGCCGCTGGCATGGCCATGCTACGGCGCAGGCACTGGTCGCGGCGGCCGCAGAAAAAATCCTGCGCTTGGCCGAGGCTGCAATCGCGTCCAGCGGGCGCTTTTCCATCGTGCTCGCCGGCGGCAATACGCCGCGCAAAGTTTATGAATTGCTGTGCATCAGCCGCGCCGATTGGGCGCATTGGCGGGTGTATTTCGGCGACGAGCGCTGCCTGCCGGCGCAGCACGCGGAGCGCAACAGCACGATGGCGGCGCAGTGCTGGCTCGATCATGTGGCGATTCCGCGCCAGCATATTTTCTGCATTCCCGCCGAACTGGGCGCGCGGATGGCTGCCGTGCGTTATGCACAAACCCTGCACGACGTCGGGCAATTCGATCTGGTGCTGCTCGGCCTGGGCGAAGATGGCCACACTGCCAGCCTGTTTCCGGGGCGGGAGTGGGGAACGGATGCGGCAGCGCCTGATGTATTGGCGGTGATGGACGCGCCCAAGCCGCCGTCCGAGCGCGTCTCGTTGAGCGCGCACCGCCTGAGCGACAGCAGCGCCGTACTATTCCTGGTGAGCGGGGCGGGCAAGTGCCAGCCGCTGGCCGACTGGCGTGCCGGCAAGGATATCCCTGCGCGCGCCATCATGCCCGCCGCCGGCGTGGACGTGTTGTTCGATGAGGCGGCGGCATCAAAATTGGCATAGAATGAAGATCGTCTGAATTCAGGGAGGCCGTCATGCCCAGCGTTGCCGTCTTTCGCCACTTTCCCACCGAAGGCCCGGGTTATTTCGCCGATTTTCTTGATCGCCACGGCATAGACTGGCGCCTGATCGCGATCGACGCAGGCGACGCGGTGCCGGATTCTGCGGCTGATTTCAGCGGACTCGTGTTCATGGGTGGGCCGATGAGCGTCAACGACGACCTGCCGTGGATCCCGCGCGTACTGAATCTGATCCGCGATGCGGTGGCGCACGACATCCCGGTGCTGGGTCATTGCCTGGGCGGGCAGTTGATGTCCAAGGCGCTGGGTGGGACGGTGTGCCGCAATGCGGTGAAGGAGATCGGCTGGGGCGAGGTGAACGTCGCCGACAACGCGGTGGCGCGCGCCTGGTTCGGCGAGGTCGGGTCGTTCCAGTCTTTTCATTGGCACGGCGAGACCTTCACCATCCCCCGGGGCGCGACTCATGTACTGTCCAGCGCGCACTGTGTCAACCAGGCGTTTGCGCTGGGCAAGCATCTCGGCATGCAATGTCACGTCGAGATGACGGAAGAGATGGTGAAAGCCTGGTGCATCGGCGGCGCCGACGAGATTGCCGTGCCCGGTGCGTCGGTGCAGGATGCGCAGGCCATGCAGCAGAACCTGGCGGCGCGCGTCGCTGCGCTCAACGCAGTGGCGGACCGGCTCTATGCGCACTGGGTACGCGGCTTGGTGTCGCAGCCGGCACTGGCGCAATAAGTACCCTCCGGCATGACCGGGGGTTCCCGCGACGATGAGGTGGGAAGGAAGGAGGAAAGATGCGATATCTGATCCTGGTCGCAGTCTTGTCGGGTATGCCTGCGGCATTCGCCGACAACATCGATTGCCGAAACTGCCATTTGTATGCCGATCCGGCCCATCCGGCGCCCGAATTCATCGAGTTTTTCAACAATATGGACAAGCAGCACCATCCCGTCGGTGTGACTTACCCGCAGCAGTTCGGCTTTAGCGTGGAGTACAATCAGCCCGGCGGTTTTGCCGCCGACGTGGTTTTCTTCGACATCAACCACAACGGCCTGCCGGATGCCAACGAGGTGCAGTTGTTCGGGGTGGGCAGCAGCGCCACCGTGGAGTGCTCGTCCTGCCACATCGGGCATGGCACGGTGGCACGTCCTCCCGGCGCGCCGCCCACGTACTACTTGCGTGTGGACAACGCCAAAAGCGCGCTGTGCATGGTCTGCCACCGCTACTGAATATTTTGCGGCAGATGTGAAACGCGGTTGCGGCCGGTGTGCTTGGCGTTGTACAGCGCGCGGTCGGCGGCGTCGGTGAGATCCTGTGCCGATTTGATGGCGTCCACCAGCGTGGCTACGCCTATGCTGGCGGTGACGCCGATGTCCTGGCCGTCGGGCAGGGTGATGCGGTGCTTTTGCAGGATGGCTCGCAGCCGCTCGGCGACCTGCAGTGCCTCGGCGAGGTCGATGCCGGGCAGAATGACGGCGATTTCCTCGCCGCCATAGCGGCACACCTTGTCCACCGTGCGCGCGTAATGCAGCAGCAAGGTGCTCACTTCCTTGAGCACCTTGTCGCCGGCGAGGTGGCCGTACTTGTCGTTGATTTTCTTGAATCGATCCAGGTCGAGAAGCAGCAGCGACAGGGGGGTGTGGTAGCGCTGCGCGCGCTCCACTTCCTCGATCAGCAGGGTATAGAAGCTTTTGTGGTTGAGCAGGCCGGTGAGGCCGTCGTGCGAGGCCAGTTGCAGCAGCACCTGTTCCTTGTGTTCCAGTTCTGCGGCGATCTTCTTGACGCGCCAATAGAAGAATCCCATGAGCAGGCCGGACATCAGCAAGGTCGCCAGCGAGCCCACCCACATGGTGCGCTGCGCCAGGGCATTATGCAGAGTGATATCCTGCAAGGCGATAATGGTGCCGACGGTGCGCCCCCCGGCATCTTGCAGCGGTAGGGGGACGATGCGGTAGGTGGCCGAGTTCATGGTGATCTCATCCGATTTTTCCCACTCATGGATGGCGGAAAGCCGGCTGTTCAGTTCGGCGGGCAGGTCCACCTTGTCCGGGAAAGCGAGCACCATGTGCTTGAAACGATCCCACTGTGGCGAGCGCCCCAGTTCGCGCATGCTGGCTTCCCACAGTTCGCGCCCCAGGAACTGCTTGTTGATGAACACATAGAGCGGGACGTTGAGCCGGTGCTGCATGGAATCGAGCAGGTTGCCCATTTCGCTGCCCAGTTCCAGGTAACCGAGCAGGCGTCCGTCGGTATCCGGCCACGGTGTCACGTAGCGCAGGCTGAATTCGCCCATGGTGCCGATTTCCGCACCGAAGGCGGGTTGACCGGTGCGTGCGGCGACCAGGTTGGTGTGGCGGTAAATGATGTCGCCGTAAAGCTCGGGTTGATGCCCGCGGAAAACCGTCACCAACTCGGGGTCGGTGAGATGCAGGAATTGCACGCCGTGGCGCGCCTTGAGATCGGCAAATAGCCTTGTGCTGTGCTTTTGCAGGGCCGCACGGTTGTGCCGGACGAAGGCATCGCGCATTTCCTGGTCATGCTGGATGGCATTGGCGAGAGCGCCGAGCAGCCGTGCTTCCTGGGCGATGTTCTCAGCGAGCGTGGTGCCCATTATGGTGCGGAAGTTGGCAAGGTCGTGGTCGGCTTCCTGCTGCCGGCGCTGGTTCAGGCTGGAGACGAAAACGAGCACCACTGCCACGTTGACCACCAGCAGTGGCAGGAGGAATTGCAACAGCAGGCGCCGGGTGGTTTTGCCCGGTGTGGAAAGCAAGTCAGTTTGCATGGTTACGCCATTTTTTATGGCTGCGGCATCGGGGGCTTGCCGGTTCCCGGCGCCGCTCGCCGCGTTCTTGTTGGCCGCATGATACCACCGCAGGCATCATGCCGCGATATCGCTATTTACCTGGACGTTGCAGTGCCGCTTCGACTTCGTCGCGTTTGGCGCGGCTGCTGAGAAGTTCGATCAATTCCAGCGCAAAATCCATTGCCGTGCCCGGGCCGCGCGAGGTGACGATGAGGCCGTCGCGCACCACCGGTTCGGGACGCAGGTTGACGCCGATCACGCCATCGAGCGTGCCTGGGAAGCCGGTGGCGCGTTTGCCGGTGAGCAGCCCAGCCTCGGCCAGCACCCTGGGCGCCGCGCAAATCGCGGCGACGAACTTGCCACGCTCTACGGTTCTGGTAAGCATAGCGCGCACGCGCCCGTCCTTGCGCAGGTAATCCGCACCGGGCAGGCCGCCGGGCAGCACGACCATATCGTAATCGTACTTGGCGGCGTCGTCCAGCGTGGCATCGGGCAGCAGCACAGTGCCGCGGCTGGCGCGCACCGGGCCGGGACGCAGGCCGGCGCTGGTTACTTCGATGCCGGCGCGGCGCAGCAGGTCGATGATGGTGACGGCTTCGAGTTCTTCGCAGCCTTCGGCGAGGGGAACCAATACGCGAGCCATGTTGCCTCCTGTCAGGCTGTTGTATAACTTCTGTGGTGGCCCATCTGCGGCGTCGCGTGGCACTCGCTTCCTCGCCTAGCTACCAGATAGGTCGCGGTCGCTGTGTTCCGTGCTTCTTGCATCTGGCCGTCCTCGTAATGTTTTTCAACAGCCTGTTTGCTAGTCGCGGAAATTCTGGTACTGCAGCGGGAAATCGGTGATGCTCTTGCGCACCAGTTGTATCGCCTCTTGCAGCAGGTCTTTCTTGGTGCCGGACACGCGCACGGTGTCACCTTGGATGCTGGCCTGTACCTTGAGCTTACTGTCCTTGATGAGCTTGACGATTTTTTTGGCCAGTTCCATCTCCACGCCGACTTTCACCGTGCAGGTGCGCTTGACCTTGTTGCCGCTGATTTTTTCGATCTTGTCGCTGATTTCCAGACACTTGATATCGACGCCGCGCTTGGTCAGCTTGCCGTTGAGGATGTCCTGCACCTGGCCGAGCTGGAATTCGTTGTCGGCGAACACGGTGAGCGCCAGCTCGGCCTGCTCGACGCGGGCGTCGGAGCCCTTGAAGTCGAAGCGCGTGCTGACTTCCTTGTTGGTTTGCTCGACGGCATTCTTGACTTCGGTTTTGTCCACTTCGGACACGATATCGAAAGATGGCATCGCTCCCCCGTTTTATTTGTTTGCTTACTTTACCGTATAGGAAATGACCGGCAGGCCGGTGCCGTCGTCGAATTCGGCAGCCGCGAGGATGGCGTGGCGCGCGACATCCTCGGCCGAGCGCTGCGGGTCAGCGTATACTGAGTATAGCGCGCCCAACGCATAATCGCTGCCGCTGCCGTAAGCATAGAATTTGGAAAATTCCTGCACGGTGCGGTGCGCGGCGACACCGAAGATGCCCTGTGGATTGGCGATCAGCACGTCCATGCGCGAGGATTCCAGCGCATCCTCCTTGTCTTCCTCGGATTGCAGGAAATACTGGTCCTTCAGCGCGGCGTGCAGTTTCTGCCAAGTCTTGAAGATTTCCGTGGCGCTGTCGAAGCGGGCGTAGACCGCGTTGCTGGCAAAATAGTCGGCGAGGATGAGCTTGAAGGTGGCCGATCCGGTGATGGCGATGTAACTGTCGCCGACCTTGATGATCTTTTCGTGATTGGCAACGTAGTCGGCGGATTCCTTGCCCGACCCCCACTTGGTGAGGGTGTCCGCGGCGATGGCGGCACTCCCGTTTTTCCTGACGACGGCGATGGTGGTCACGCTTTGATCCCCGTTGCTGATTCCTGGTCGAGCGGCCGGTTATTTTTTCCGGAACATGCCTCAAAATCGTAGCGAGCGCGTGTCAGCCGGGGAAGAATGGTGCGCAGGAACCGGGGTGTACACAGCAGTACACGGGGATTCCGAACACCGTCCGACGCCGGGTCACGCACATGCAGCAGATTGTGAGGCATGTTCTAGGCGAAGTGGCAGACGTAGTGGTAGGGCTCGCTCACCTCGATGTCGAAGCTGGAGTTGGCGGGCACGTTGAACGACTGGCCGGTACCGTATTCCTTCCATTCGCTTTCGCCCTTGAGGCGTACGCGACAGCGCCCTTCCACGGTTTCCATGGTTTCTGCGGCGCCAGTGTTGAAGGTGAGGGTGGCGGGCAGGATCACTCCCACCGACTTGCGCGTGCCGTCGGCGAACAGGACGGTGTGCGACACGCACTTGCCGTTGAAATAGACGTTGGCTTTCTTGACGACGCTGATGTTGTCGAGCTGGGACATGGTTCCTCCTTATTTTTTCTTGCCGGCGCGCTTGGCGGCGATGCGCATGCGCAAGGCGTTCAGCTTGATGAAGCCGCCCGCGTCCTTCTGGTCATAGGCGCCCTTGTCGTCCTCGAAGGTGGCGATGGCGGGGTCGAACAGCGAATCGGTCTTGGAGTCACGTCCGACTACGCTGATGCTGCCCTTGTAGAGCTTGACCCGTACCCAGCCGTTGACGTTTTGCTGCGTGTGGTCGATCAGCACCTGCAACGCCTTGCGTTCCGGGCTCCACCAGTAGCCATTGTAGATCAGGCTGGCGTAGCGCGGCATGAGGTCGTCCTTGAGGTGCGCCACTTCGCGGTCCAGGCAGATCGATTCGATGCCGCGGTGGGCTTTCAACAGGATGGTGCCGCCCGGGGTTTCGTAGCAGCCGCGCGACTTCATGCCGACGTAGCGGTTTTCAACTAGGTCAAGGCGTCCCACACCGTGCTTGCCGCCGATTTCGTTGAGCCCGGCTAGCAGGTGGTGCGGCTTCATTTTCTTGCCGTTGATGGCGACCGGGTCGCCATGGGCGAATTCGATGTCGAGGTACTCGGCCTTGTTGGGCGCCTTTTCCGGCGCCACGGTCCAGCGCCACATTGTTTCCTCGGCCTCGGCGGAGGGATTCTCCAGGTGGCGGCCTTCGTAGGAGATATGCAGCAGATTGGCGTCCATCGAATAGGGCGAGCCGCCTTTCTTGTGCTTCATCTCGATCGGGATGCCGTGTTTTTCCGCATAGGCGAGCAGCTTTTCGCGCGACAGTAGATCCCACTCGCGCCACGGCGCGATGATCTTCACCTCCGGCATCAGCGCGTAAGCGCCGAGTTCGAAACGCACCTGGTCGTTGCCCTTGCCGGTGGCGCCATGCGAGATGGCATCGGCGCCGGTCTTGCGCGCGATCTCGACTAGGCGCTTGGCGATCAGCGGGCGTGCGATCGAAGTGCCGAGCAGGTATTCGCCTTCGTAGATCGCGTTGGCGCGGAACATGGGGAAGACGAAGTCGCGCACGAATTCTTCACGCAGATCGTCGATGAAGATGTTCTTGGTTTTGATGCCGAGCTTGACTGCCTTCTTGCGCGCCGGCTCCAGTTCCTCGCCCTGGCCGAGATCGGCGGTGAAAGTCACCACCTCGCAGCCGTAAGTGTCTTGCAGCCATTTGAGGATGACTGAGGTATCCAGCCCGCCGGAGTAGGCGAGCACGACTTTGCTGATTTCGTTGGTGCCGGTTTTTTTCGTTTTGCTCATGATGTTTTCCAAATAAATTTTTACCGCAGAGGACGCCGAGGGCGCTGAGGCATTCAAAAGCTTTTACTCTTCGCCCTCGGCGTCCTCTGCGGTTAATTAATCTTGCCTAGCAGCAGGTATTCCATTAATGCTTTTTGCACATGCAAGCGGTTTTCAGCCTCGTCCCACACCACGGATTGCGGGCCGTCAATGACTTCGGCGGCAACCTCTTCGCCGCGGTGCGCTGGCAGGCAGTGCATGAACAGCGCGTCCTTGGCGGCCACGCGCATCATGTCGGCGTCCACCTGCCAGTCGGCGAAATCCTTCATGCGCTCTTCGTTTTCCGCCTCGAAGCCCATCGACGTCCATACGTCGGTGGTGACCAGGTCGGCGCCGCGCGCGGCGTCCATCGGATCGGTGAATTCCTCATAGTGATCCGCGCCGAACAACCCGGCGCGTTCCGGCTCCACCTCGTAGCCGGGCGGTGTGGAGACGTGCACGTTGAAATCCAGCAGTTCCGCCGCCTGCAGCCAGGTGTTGCACATGTTGTTGGAATCGCCGATCCAGGCCACGGTCTTGCCGCGAATGTCGCCGCGATGCTCGATGTAGGTGTAGATGTCGGCCAGCACCTGGCAGGGGTGGTATTCATTAGTGAGGCCATTGATCACCGGCACCCGCGAATGCGCGGCGAAGCGCTCGATGATGTCCTGCTCGAAGGTGCGGATCATGACCAGGTCGCTCATGCGCGATATCACCTGCGCGGCATCCTCCACCGGCTCGCCGCGCCCGAGCTGCGAGTCGCGCGTGTTGAGGTAGATGGCCGAGCCGCCGAGTTGCTGGATGCCGGCCTCGAACGAAAGACGCGTGCGCGTGCTCGCCTTCTCAAAGATCATCACCAGGGTGCGGTCGGTGAGCGGCCAGTATTTTTCGTAGCGCTTGAAGCGTTCCTTGATGATGCGCGAACGCTCGAACAGGTAGGAGAATTCCTCGCGCGTGAAATCCTTGAACTGGAGGAAGTGCTTGATCGCGGTCATGACTGGAGGAAATCCCGGATCAGCGGCGCCAGCGTGGCGACCAGTTGCTGCACCTCTTCGCGCTTGATCACCAAGGGCGGCAGCAGGCGCACCACTCTTTCCGAGGTGACGTTGATGAGCAGCTTCTGCGCCAAAGCCTGCCTGACCAGTTCGCCGCAGGGGCGGTCGAGCTCGATGCCGATCATCAATCCCTGGCCGCGGATGTCCCTGACGCCGCCGACGCCGGCCAGCGCCTCGCGCAGCGCGTTACGCAGCCACTCGCCCTGCTCGCGCGCGTTGGCGAGCAGCTTTTCCTTTTCCATGACTTCCAGCGTGGTGAGCGCGGCAGTGCAGGCCAGTGGCGTGCCGCCGAAGGTGGAACCGTGGTTGCCCGGCTTGAAGATTTCCGCCGCCGTTCCGGCGGCAAGGCAGGCGCCGATCGGCATGCCCGAGCCCAGACCCTTGGCCAGCGTCATCACGTCCGGTCTGATGTCGCTGTGCTGGAATGCGAACCAAGTGCCGGTGCGGCCGATGCCGCTCTGCACTTCGTCCAGCATCAGCAGCCAGCCGTGCGCGGCACAGATGCGGCGCAGCTCCTTGAGGTAATGCAATTGCGGCACGTTGACGCCGCCTTCGCCCTGGTAGGGCTCGACCAGGACTGCGACCACGTTGGGGTTGTGCTCGGCGACCTGCTCCACTGCCGCGATATCGTCGTAAGGCACGCGCGCGAAGCCGCTCACCAGCGGTTCGAAGCCGGCTTGGATCTTGCGGTTGCCGGAGGCGGTGAGGGTGGCCATGGTGCGGCCATGGAAGGCTTGTTCCATCACCAAGATGGTGGGGTTTTCGATGTCCTGCTGGTGGCCGTACAGCCGGGCCAGCTTGATTGCCGCTTCGTTGGCCTCGGCGCCGGAGTTGCAGAAGAATGCCTTGTCCATGCCGGAAAGCTGTGCCAGTCGCGCGGCGAGCTGCTCCTGGCGCGTTATCTGGTACAGGTTGGAAGTGTGGATCAGGGTGCCGGCCTGTTCGCAGATTGCTTCGGCTAGGCGCGGGTGGCAGTGGCCTAGCCCGCATACCGCCACGCCGGCCACGGCGTCGAGGTAGCGTTGGCCTTGTTCGTCCCATAGCCAGACGCCGTGGCCGCGTTCAAACGAAACCGGCAGGCGGGCGTAGGTGTTCATCAGATGCGACATTGATCGCCTTTCCGAAACTCTTCCGAAAAACGACAAAGCCGCAATGCAAACGCGCACTGCGGCTTCCGGTGTGCCATGACGCGGCGTGCCGCCGCGCCGAGCTTATGCCATTGCCTTGATGGCGGCGGACAATCGGCTCTTGTGGCGTGCCACCTTGTTCTTGTGCACGATCTTCTTGTCGGCGATCGAGTCTATGGTGCTGGTGGACTCGGTGAGCGCGGTCTTGGCCGCGGCCTTGTCGCCGGCGAGGATCGCCTTCTGCACGCGCTTGATTGCGGTGCGCAATTCGGAGCGCAGGCTGGCGTTATGCTGGCGCTGCTTTTCCGACTGGCGGGCGCGCTTTTTTGCCTGAGCGGTGTTAGCCATGTCAAATAATCCTTAATCGGAACCAATAAAAAAGCGCGATCATACGTGGCTTTGCCGCCTTTGGCAAGGTGGGTATTGCAGGCTGTCGCGTGCTCAGGCTGTGGCCAGAACGATCTTGCCGGTGCTGTGGCCGGATTCGATCAGGCGGTGCGCGTCCGCTGCCTGCGCCAGCGGCAACACCCTGCCCACCGAGATTTCCAGTTTGCCGGTTTCGATGAGGTGCGCGCCGGTTTCGAGGATGGAACGCTGCGCCACCAGGGCATCGTGCATGCCGTAGAACATCGGCGTCAGCATCAGGGTGTAGGCGATGATCAGGTTGCGCTGACGCGCCACACTCCATTGCGCGGCGTCACAGGTCGGCGCCAGCAGCGTGGCGACGCGCCCATACACCTTGGTGGCATCGAACGATTTGGCGAAAGTCTCGCCGCCCACGGTGTCGAACACCACGTCGGCGCCTTTGCCCTGGGTGTGGTGCAGCACCGCTTCGACGAAATCCTGCTGTTTGTAATCGATGGCGAGGTCGGCACCCAGCGTTTTGACGAAGGCGGCTTTGTCGGTGCTGCTGACGGTGGCGAATACGCGCGCGCCGCGCTCCTTGGCCAGTTGTACCGCGACGTGGCCGACGCCGCCGGCGGCGGCGTGGATCAGCACGGTTTCGCCGGGTTGCAGGTGGGCGCGCTCGAACAGTGCTTCCCAGGCGGTGATCAGCACCAGTGGCAGCGCGGCGGCTTCCGTCATGCCCAGCCTGGCCGGCTTGAGTGCGCAGTAGTCCTCGTGCAGCACGGCGTATTCGGCATAATTGCCGGGTGCGCCGCCTATGCCGCCGTGGCAGAAAAAAACCGCGTCGCCGGGTTTGACGCGCGTGACCGCATCGCCTGCTGCCTCGACCACGCCAGCGCCGTCGCAACCGGGAATGTAGGGGTGAGCGCTGGGGTGGTATCCGTTCTTGGTGCGCAGCTTGGTATCGACCGGGTTGACCCCGGCTGCATGCAGCCTGACCAGCACCTCGTGCGCGCCGCTGATTTGCGGCGTGACAGCTTCGCGCAATTGCAGCACTTCCGGCCCGCCGGCGGCGGTGACGAAGATCGCTTTCATTTGCCGCTTCCCTTCTTGTCCCACACGTAACGCACCGTACGCGTCCAACGCTGCTGCGCTTGCAGCAGTGGGTTGGGCGCTTTGTCGTGCCTGCTTTTGACCGGCGGGCGCGGTGGTGCGGGTTGTCTGGCGGAACGGCTCATGGCGATATGTTAAACTTGCCGGGAAATTATTTCGAGAAAAACCCATGTCCGGCAATACCTTCGGCACCTTATTCTGCGTCACTTCCTTCGGCGAATCGCATGGCCCCGCCATCGGCTGCGTGGTCGACGGCTGCCCGCCGGGCATGGCGCTCGCCGAAGCCGATATCCAGGAGGAGCTAAATCGCCGCAAGCCGGGCACCTCGCGTCACGTCACCCAGCGCCGTGAGCCCGACACGGTGGAAATCCTGTCCGGCGTGTTCGAAGGCAAGACCACCGGCACCCCGATCGCGTTGCTGATCCGCAACCAGGACCAGCGCAGCCAGGATTACGGCAACATCGTGCAGACCTTCCGCCCCGGTCACGCCGACTACACCTACTGGCAGAAATACGGCATCCGCGACCATCGCGGCGGCGGGCGCGCGTCCGCGCGCGAAACTGCGGTGCGGGTGGCGGCGGGCGCGATCGCGAAAAAGTGGCTGCGCGAAAAATACGGCGTGGCGATCCGCGGCTGCATGACGCAACTGGGCAAGATCGAGATACCGTTCGCGTCTTGGGACGATGTCGCGCAGAACGCTTTCTTCGTCCCCAACAATTCCATCGTGCCGCAACTGGAAGAATATCTCGACCGCATCCGCGGCGAGCGCGATTCGGTGGGTGCGAAAATCATGGTGGTGGCGGAGGGCGTGCCAGTGGGCTGGGGCGAGCCAGTGTATGACAGGCTTGACGCCGAGATCGCCTACGCGATGATGGGTATCAACGCCGCCAAGGGCGTGGAGATTGGTGCCGGCTTTGCCAGCGTGGCACAGCGCGGCTCCGAGCATGGCGACGAACTGACGCCGCAGGGTTTCCTGTCGAACCATGCGGGCGGCATCCTCGGTGGCATTTCCAGCGGGCAGGATATCGTGGTGAATGTCGCATTCAAGCCGACTTCGTCGATCCCGCAAGAGCGTCGCTCCATCGATCAGGCTGGCAACGCGGTGATGGTGCAGACCACTGGCCGCCATGATCCCTGCGTCGGCGTGCGCGCCACGCCGATCTGCGAAGCGATGTTGGCGCTGGTGCTGATCGACCATGCCCTGCGCCAGCGTGCGCAGAACGCCGACGTGACGTGCGCCACGCCTAGGATTCCGGGCAAGGCCTGATGTGAGTGGTTTGCTAGCTCAGAATTACATTGAGCGGACTCAAACCAGCGATCTGGCGGCGCGTGCAAGTGCCCAGCAACTTGGCGCTGGACAATCTGCGCGAAGTGATCCGGGAGTGATGGGCTGGGGGGATTTTCACCTATGGGCGTTTTATATCGGTGGAGACGAATGCATGCCGGCGGGACCCGGCGGCTTGCCTTTCGATTCTGGCCCCAAGCCGCAAAACCTAAAAAAGGCGACGCTGGAGCAAGTGACGGGCGGACAAAAAATCAAATTTCGTTATGTCTACGACATGGGCGACGATTCCAAATCGTGATGTTCGTAATGACAGGAAAATAGAGTGCTCGGGGTTGGCAATGTAGCATTGCTGGAGCAGCTGCAAACAGCCCGTGTCCTGGCAAAATATACAAAATGCACCACCTTCCCTACTGGCGCCTGTCCGGGTTCTACTTTTTCTATTTCGCCTTTACCGGCGCTTTCGCACCGTACTGGAGCCTGTACCTCAAGTCGCTGGCCATGAGCGCATTTCAGATCGGCGCGCTGATGTCGCTGCTGCCGGTGATGCGCACCTTTGCCTCGGCGGTGTGGGGCGTGCTTGCCGATCGCAGCGGGCAACGCATGAAAATCGTGCGCTGGTCGGCGCTGCTGAGCCTGCTCAGTTTTTGCGGGGTGTTTCTCGGCGACGGTTTCTGGTGGCTGTTCGTGGTGATGGGGGCGATGGGCTTTTTCTGGAGCGCGTCGCTGCCGCTGGTGGAGGCGGCGACCATGAGCCACCTGGGCGAACATATCGGCGGCTATGGCCGCATTCGCCTGTGGGGGTCGGTCGGTTTCATTCTTGCCGTGGTCGGTGTCGGCTATGTTCTCGACGTGATGCAGATCACCGTGCTGCTGTGGCTGGTGTTGGGCGGGAAAATCGGCATCGCTTATTTCTGCCAGCGTATCCCGGAAAGTGCCAGTAGCGCTCATCATGCCGACCATCTACCGGTGTGGCACATCCTGCGCCGGCCCGAAGTGGCGGCATTGCTCATCGCCTGCTTCCTGATGGCTCTCGCGCATGGCCCCTACTACACTTTCTTTTCGATCTATCTGGTCGATCATGGTTACAGCAAAAGCACGGTGGGCTGGCTATGGGCGTTGGGGGTGATCTGCGAGATCGCGATCTTCATCTGGTTGCCGCGCCTGTTGCATTATTTTTCGCTGCGCCAGATCCTGCTGTTCAGCTTTGCCTGCGCAGTGCTGCGCTTCCTCCTGATTGGATGGGGGGTGAAATCGGTCACGCTGATCGTGTTGGCGCAGGTGCTGCATGCCGCGACCTTCGGCTCATACCACGTTGCTGCGGTGGCGGTGGTGCACCGTTTCTTCCAGGGGCGCCACCAGACTAAGGGGCAGGCGCTGTACGGCAGCCTGAGCTTCGGTGCGGGCGGCATGCTGGGTGCGTTCCTGGGTGGTGCCGCCTGGGATGGCGTCGGCTCGCAATGGGTGTTCAGCGCGTGCTCGCTGGCAGCGTTGCTGGGAATGATCCTGATCTGGCGGAAGCTCAGGCTGGAAGCCGAACCGCACGCCGCCGCGCTGGCCTGAGCTGCGCCGATATGCAATAATTTCGGCTTGTTCGAGTACGTTTCATCATGAAGCCACAAACCCTTTACGACAAATTGTTCGACAGCCACGTGGTGCGCCAGGAAAGCGATGGCACCGCGCTGCTTTACATCGACCGTCATCTGGTGCATGAAGTCACCAGCCCGCAGGCATTCGAGGGGTTGCGCCTCGCGCACCGCAAGCCGTGGCGCGCGCAGTCGGTGCTTGCCGTGCCCGACCACAACGTGCCGACTACCGAGCGTTCGCGCGGCATTGCCGATCCGATTTCGCGTGTGCAGGTGGAAACGCTGGACCAGAACTGCGCCGACTTCGGCATTACCGAATTCAAGATGAGCGACCGTCGTCAGGGCATCGTGCACGTGATCGGCCCCGAGCAGGGCGCCACCCTGCCCGGCATGACCGTGGTGTGCGGCGATTCGCATACCAGCACGCACGGCGCCTTTGCCGCGCTGGCGTTCGGTATCGGCACCTCCGAAGTCGAGCATGTGCTCGCCACGCAATGCCTGCTGATGAAAAAAGCCAAGTCCATGCTAGTGCAGGTGGACGGCACCCTGGGCAAGGGCGTTACCGCGAAAGACCTGGTGCTGGCGGTGATCGGCGAGATCGGTACCGCCGGCGGCACCGGCTATGCCATCGAGTTTTCCGGCAGCGCGGTGCGCGCGCTGTCGATGGAAGGGCGCATGACGGTGTGCAACATGGCGATCGAAGCCGGCGCGCGTGCTGGCATGGTGGCGGCCGACGATACTACCTTTGCCTATATCAAGGGCCGGCCGTTCGCGCCGCAGGGCGAGCAATGGGACAAGGCGGTGGCGTATTGGCGCACCTTGCACAGCGACGAGGGTGCGCAGTTCGATCGCGTGGTCAAGCTCGACGCGGCCGCGATCAGGCCGCAGGTGACCTGGGGTACCTCGCCGGAAATGGTGGTGACCGTGGACGGGCGCGTGCCCGATCCCAGGCAGGAGCCGGACATGGTCAAGCGTGGCGGTATCGAGCGCGCGCTGGCGTACATGGGGTTGGCGGCGAATACGCCGATCACCGAGATTGGGGTCGACAAGGTGTTCATCGGCTCCTGCACCAATTCGCGCATCGAGGATTTGCGCGCGGCGGCGGAGGTGGCGCGTGGCAAACATGTTGCGCCCAACGTCAAGCTGGCGCTGGTGGTGCCCGGTTCCGGCCTGGTGAAGGCGCAGGCCGAGCAGGAAGGGCTGGATCGTGTGTTTCGCGATGCCGGTTTCGAGTGGCGCGAGCCGGGCTGTTCGATGTGTCTGGCGATGAATGACGACCGTCTGGAACCGGGCGAACGTTGTGCTTCGACGTCAAACCGCAATTTCGAAGGGCGTCAAGGGCCGGGTGGGCGCACCCATCTGGTCAGCCCGGCGATGGCGGCGGCGGCGGCGATTGCCGGGCATTTTGTCGATGTGAGCAAAGCTGTTTAATGGAGGAAGCATGTTGAAGCAAGTGTGCTCGTGGGTGTTGCTGTGCGGCGTGGTCGCTGCCTTGGCGGCATGCAACACCTTTGAAGGGCTGGGCAAGGATATCAAACAGGGTGGCGAAGCCCTGGAAAAAGCGGCGACCAAAAAGTAATGCAGAAATTTACTTTGCTGCATGGCTTGGTGGCGCCGCTGGATCGGGCCAACGTCGATACCGACGCTATCATTCCCAAGCAGTTCCTGAAATCGATTAAGCGCAGCGGCTTCGGTCCCAACCTGTTCGACGAGTGGCGCTACCTTGACCACGGCGAACCGGGTATGGACAACAGCAAGCGTCCGCGCAACCCGGATTTCGTCCTCAATCAGCCGCGCTACCAGGGCGCGCAGATATTGCTGGCGCGCGAGAACTTCGGCTGCGGCTCGTCGCGCGAACACGCACCGTGGGCGCTGGCTGATTATGGTTTCCGCGCCATCATCGCGCCGAGCTATGCCGACATCTTCTTCAACAACTGCTTCAAGAATGGCATCCTGCCCATCGTGCTGGAGTCGTCCAAGGTGGCGCAGTTGTTCCGCGAAGTGGCGGCAACACCAGGTTACCGTCTCGAAATCAACCTGGACCGCGAGACCGTGACCACACCGGGCGGTGTGGTGCTGAATTTTACTGTCGACCCGTTCCGCAAGCATTGCCTGCTGAATGGGCTGGACGATATCGGCCTGACTTTGCAGCACGAGAGCGAGATCAGGACTTATGAGAAAAAGCGGCGCGAACAGCAGCCGTGGTTGTTTAAATGATTTCACCGCAGAGGACGGGGAGGAAATCCAAAATAGTTTACTCTGCGCCCTCTGCGATTTAAGGTTTGGTGAATTATGAAAATCGCAGTATTGCCGGGCGACGGCATCGGTCCGGAAATTGTTGCGCAGGCGGTGAAGGTGTTGAACGTCCTGGCGCAGGATGGACTGAAAATCGAACTGGAGCACGCGCCCATCGGGGGCGCGGGTTACGATGCGGCGGGTGACCCGCTGCCGGAGGCTACGCTCAGGCTGGCCAGGCAGGCCGACGCGGTGCTGCTCGGCGCGGTGGGCGGGCCCCGCTATGACACGCTGCAGCGCCCGCAGCGCCCGGAGCAGGGACTGTTGCGCATCCGCAAGGAACTCGCCGTGTTCGCCAACCTGCGCCCGGCGGTGGTGTACCCGGAGCTGGCGAGCGCTTCCAGCCTGCGCCCGGAATTGGTGGCGGGGCTGGACGTGATGATCCTGCGCGAACTCACCGGCGATATCTATTTTGGCCAGCCCAGAGGTCAGCGCATCAACACCGCTGGCGAGCGCGAAGGCTACGACACCATGCTCTATTCGGAGTCGGAAATCCGTCGCATTGCCAAGGTCGGTTTCGACATCGCCATGAAGCGCGGCAAGCGGTTGTGCTCGGTGGACAAGGCCAATGTGCTCGACACCAGCATGTTGTGGCGCGAAGTGGTGAGCGAAGTGGGCAAACAGTATCCGCAGGTGGAACTGTCGCACATGTACGTGGACAACGCGGCGATGCAACTGGTGCGAAACCCCAAGCAGTTCGATGTGATGTTGACCGGCAATATTTTCGGCGACATTCTCTCGGACGAGGCGTCGATGCTGACCGGATCGATCGGTATGCTGCCGTCCGCTTCGCTTGATGCCAACAACAAGGGGCTGTATGAACCCATCCATGGCTCTGCCCCGGACATCGCCGGCAGGAACGTCGCCAATCCGTTGGCGACCATCCTGTCGGTGGCGATGCTGCTGCGTTACACCGGCAACGATGAGACGAATGCGCAGCGCATCGAAAGCGCAGTGAAGAAAACGCTGGCGCAGGGCTATCGCACTGCCGATATTTACCAGGACGGCACGCGCAAGGTCGGCACGGCGGAAATGGGCGACGCGGTGGTGGCGAATCTATAGTGGTTTCTGGTCTGCGTTAAGGCTGATTTATTAGCCATTGATGCATGCGGATGAAACACGGATTTAATTAATCTGTGTCGATCCGTGGCTGGATTTGGAATTGAAAAACAAGGAACGACAATGAAAGTGGGTTTGATCGGTTGGCGCGGTATGGTCGGCTCGGTGCTGATGCAGCGCATGTGCGAGGAAAACGATTTTGCCTTGATCGAGCCGGTGTTCTTTACCACTTCGCAGGTGGGGGGCAATGCGCCGGACGTGGGGCGCGCCGCGCCGCCGCTCAAGGATGCGATGGACATTGCCGAGCTGAAGGCGATGGATACCATCATATCCTGCCAGGGTGGCGATTACACCAGCGAGATATTCCCCAGGCTACGTGCCGCCGGCTGGCAGGGTTACTGGATCGACGCCGCGTCCACGCTGCGCATGGAGAAAGGCAGCGTCATCATTCTCGACCCGGTCAACCGCGACGTCATCGATGCTGCCTTGAAACACGGCATCAAGGATTACATAGGTGGCAACTGCACGGTGAGCCTGATGCTGATGGCGCTGGGCGGGCTGTTCAAGGCCGGCTTGGTGGAGTGGGTCAGTTCGATGACTTACCAGGCGGCGTCCGGCGCCGGCGCGCAGAACATGCGCGAGCTGCTGGCGCAAATGGGCGAAATCCATTTTGCCGCCAAGTCGCTGCTTGACGATCCCGCTTCCGCCATTCTCGATATCGACCGCGAAGTGGCGGGCACGTTGCGCGAGGAAAAATTCCCCGCTGCGCATTTCGGCGTGCCGCTGGCGGGCAGCCTGATCCCGTGGATAGACAAGGATCTCGGCAACGGTCAGAGCCGCGAGGAATGGAAAGGCAAGGCGGAAACCAACAAGATACTGGGGCGCGAACAAGACGCCATCCCGGTCGATGGCCTGTGCGTGCGCGTCGGTGCGATGCGCTGCCACAGCCAGGCACTGACCATCAAGCTGAAGCGCGATTTGCCGCTGGCCGAAATCGAGCGCATCGTCGCTTCCGCCAACGACTGGGTGAAAGTAGTGCCCAACCAGCGCGACGTTACCATGCGCGAACTGACCCCGGCGGCGGTGACCGGCAAGCTCGCCGTGCCGGTGGGGCGGCTGCGCAAGATGGATATGGGCGGCGAATACCTGTCCGCCTTCACTGTCGGCGACCAGCTGCTGTGGGGCGCGGCGGAACCGCTGCGACGCATGTTGCGCATCCTGCTGGAACGCTGATGGGGCGCTATGGGAGCACCAATGGCCGCCATTTTCGGTTAAAGAATACCTCGGTTAAGACGTAATTCTAGAGGCAAGATGAGCTTGCAACTCTAACACTATGATGTTATTTTACTTCCCCACTTGGAACCGTAAGGGTGGCATCGTGCTGAAATCAATATTCAAAGCAGTGCTGATCACAGGCGTGCTGTTGTTGCCGTCTTGGGCGCTGGCAGCCGGTTTGGGCAAACTCACGGTGATTTCCGCGCTGGGCCAGCCGTTGCGCGCCGAGATCGAACTGGCTGCGGTGCAGCCGGAAGAATTGGCAACCCTTTCCGCGCGCTTGGCTTCGCCACAGATGTTCCGCCAGGCCAACATCCAATATGCCGCAGTGCTGACCGGCATCAAATTTTCTATCGAGAAGCGTGCCAACGGCACGCCCTATGTCAAGCTTGTTTCCGCACAGGCTGTCAACGAACCGTTTCTCGACATGCTGGTGGAATTAAGCTGGGCCTCAGGTCGGCTGGTGCGTGAATACACCGCCTTGCTCGATCCCCCCGGTTACACCGTGCCCGAAGCGCCGGCCGCCAGGCCGGATGCGGTGGTGTCGCCTGTGCAAGAGCCCGCGCCCGCCCCGGCAGCGGAAGCCGCGCCTGCACCCGAGGCGGAGCAGCCGCCGATGGAACCGCAGCCAGAGCAGCCAGCGGAACAACCGGCCGCCGAGGCGGTGCTGGAAACGGCCGGGGAACTGCCTGCCTTGCCGCCGCCGGTCGAGGCCGTTGACTACGGCCCGGTGAAGCGCGGCGACACCTTGAACAAAATCGCGGCGCAACTGAAGCCGGAGGGCGTCAGCCTGGATCAGATGCTGGTCGGCTTATATCGTGAGAACCAGGGCGCCTTTGCCGGCAAGAACATGAACCGCCTCAAGGTCGGCAAGATATTGCGGATTCCCGATGCGGAAACGCTGGCCGCGATCGGGCAGCGCGATGCGAGGAAAGAAATCCACGCGCACGTCGTCAATTGGAACGCGTATCGCCAGAAGCTTGCAGCGGTGACCAGCGAGGTAACCGAAGCGCCGGCCAAGCAGGAAGCAGCCGGCAAAATCACCACCAGCGTTGGCGAGAAAATGCCGGCGCAGCCGTCTGCGCAGGATGTGCTGAAACTTTCCAAGGGCGAGCCGCTGGGCGGCATCGCGGCCAAGGATGCCAAGGCCATGCAGGAGCGCGTGCGTCAGCTCGAAGAAGAAGCGATCGCGCGCGAGAAGGCGCTCAAGGAAGCCAACCAGCGCGTGACTCAACTCGAGAAAAATATCCAGGACATGCAGCGCCTGCTTGATCTGAAAAACGGTGGTATGGCGCAGGTGCAAAAACAGGCGGAAACCAAGCCTGAAGCTGCTGCGGCGCCGGCTCCCATCAAGGAGGCACCCACTTCCGCGCCGGAGTTGGCCCCTGCGGTCACGACGCCACCACAGGCCCCGACCCAGCCGAAGCAGGCTCCGCCCCCGCCGCCACAACCCGGCCTGCTGGAACAAATCCTCGGCGAGCCGCTGTACCTTGCTGCAGCTGGCGGGGTGGTGGTGCTACTCGGCCTGGCGGGCTTGCTCGCGGTGCGACGCAAACGCGCTGCAGTCGGCATAGGCAAACCCAGCGTGCTTTCGACATCGGTTGCTGCCGCAGCGGAGAAGCCGCAAGAAGACCTGAGCGCGACCAGCGTGCTGAAAGCAATGGGTACGGTGGAGGAGGTCGATCCGGTCGCCGAGGCCGAGGTGTACATCGCCTACGGCCGCGACGCGCAGGCCGAGACCATTCTCAAGGAAGCGCTGTCCTCATCGCCGCAGCGCGAGGACGTGAGCCTGAAGTTGCTGGAAATCTATTCCTCGCGCAAGGATCCCGTGGCGTTTGAAAACCAGGCGCGCCAGTTGCACGGCGTCAACGGCGGGCAGGGCGAGGTGTGGCTGAAGGTGGCGCGCATGGGCTATGCGCTCGACCCGCAGAACGAGCTTTACGCGGCCGGCAAGCCGGAAGGTGGCGAGCAGGTCGTTGAAGCCGCGCCCGCGCCGAGCATAGACACCAGCGCAGTGGATCTGGACCTGACCATTCCGCCGGCATCGCCGGAAGGCATTGCCGCTCAAGTGCCGGCGGTGGATTTCTCCGTCGAGGAACACGTGATGGAAGAGCCGGCGGCAAACGAAAAAACTGCCGAGCAGGGCAATGTCGTCGATTTCGATTTCAACCCGACGTTGCCGGAAGAAGGTGCGAAAGCGGCGCAAGACGATGCCGAGAAAACCGTGATCATGAAGCCGGAGGCGGCGTCTGACCTGGGCATCGACTTCAATTTGGGCGACACCGGCCAGGCCGCACCCGGCCCTGGCATGGATGCGGGCGGGGCCGCGCAGCCTGTCGCGGTGCCGGCGGTGGACTTTTCCTCGATCGACCTGGGTCTGGAAGGGGGCTCTGCCGCCAAGCCGGAAGCCGCTGCCGCCAAGGGGGAGCGCTGGTACGACGTGCAGACCAAGTTCGACCTGGCCAAGGCCTATCAGGAAATGGGCGACAAGGAAGGCGCGCGCGAGATACTGCAGGAAGTACTGCAGGAAGGCGACGACCAGCAGAAGGCCGATGCCCAGGCGTTGCTCGACAAGCTTGGCTGAAGTGCCGTCGGTTTGAAGCCGGCGGCGTTGCTTCTTCCCATGTTTTTATCATTGCACCCCGCCACCCGCATTCTGTGCTGGGTGGCGTTTGCTTTTCTGGCGCAGTTTCTTGACGCGCTGCAACTGGCGCTGGCGGGCGCCTTGGCCGCAATCTTGCTGTCGCGCGGCCCATGGCCTTCCTTCTGGAGCATGTTGCTGCGCGCGCGCTGGCTGCTGCTCTCCCTCACTTTGGTCTATGGCTGGGCGACACCGGGCGAACCTTGGCTGAATCTCGCTTTCGCGCCCAGCGTGGATGGCCTGCAAGCCGGCCTGATGCAGGCGGGCCGGCTCGCGCTGATGCTGGCGGCGCTGGCGCTGCTGCTGGGGCATACCGACAGGAACGAACTGCTGGCCGGAATCTATTGCCTGATGCGGCCATGTGCACGTCTGGGGTGGTCGGCGGAGCGCGCCGCCGTACGCATCTGGTTGACGCTGCATTACGCCGAGACCGCGTCTGCCGGCGGCACGCTGGCGCAGCGCTTGCGGGCTGTATTCGCAATGCCCGCCGTGCCGGTCGCGGGGATGGCGCTGGAGATGGAGCGCCGCGCTTTTACCTGGCGCGACGGCGTGACGGCAATTGCGCTGATGGCGTGCATGGCGGCGCTGCTGCTGTGAGGGTCGCACTCGGCATCGAATACGACGGCTCCTCGTTCTGCGGCTGGCAGACACAGCCTTCCGGGCTGGCGGTACAGGACGCGCTGGAAGCGGCACTGGCGCGGGTTGCCGGCGAGAAGGTCGCCACGATGTGCGCCGGGCGCACCGATGCCGGCGTGCATGCCAGCGCACAGGTCGTGCATTTCGACACTTCCGCGGCGCGCCCGCAATCGGCGTGGGTGCGCGGCGTCAACGCCCTCCTGCCTGCCGGCGTGGCCGTGCTGTGGGCGCGCGAGGTGGATGCGGAATTCCACGCGCGCTTCTGCGCCAGTGGGCGCCGCTACCGCTACGTGCTGCTCAATCGTCCGCAGCGCAGCGCGCTTTTCCATGGCAAGGTCGGCTGGTATTTCCACACACTCGATGTCGATCCCATGCGCGAGGCTGCGCGGCACCTGATCGGGCGCCACGATTTTTCCGCGTTCCGCGCTGCCGAATGCCAGGCCAAGTCGCCGGTCAGGCAGTTGCGCGAACTGTATATCGAACGCCGCGGCGACTGGATCACGTTCGATTTTCACGCCGATGCCTTCCTGCACCACATGGTGCGCAACATCGTCGGCAGCCTGGTGTATGTCGGCGACGGGCGCCGGGCGCCGCAATGGATTGCGGAAGTGCTGCGCGGCCGCGAGCGCAGGCTGGCGGCGCCGACTTTCGCGCCAGACGGACTCTACCTGACCGGCATCGAATACCCGGCCAAGTGGAATTTGCCCTGAAACAGCGCCGGCCGGCGGGTTTCGAGTAGAATCCTGAACTCCGCACCTGCGGCTTGATACTTGGACCTTGGCCCTGACATGACCCGCGTCAAAATCTGCGGCATCACCCGCGTCGAAGATGCCTTGGCTGCCGCGCACCTGGGCGCGCACGCCATCGGCCTGGTGTTCTATGAAAAGAGTCCGCGCTGTCTCGATGTCGCGCGCGCGCGCGGCATCGTCGCGGCGCTGCCGCCCTTCGTCAACACGGTGGCGCTGTTCGTGAATCCCGAAGTTGCCGAAGTCGAGCACGTGCTGGATTCGGTCCCGGTCGACGTGTTGCAGTTCCACGGCGAGGAACCCGCCGATTTCTGTCGCCGCTTCCGGCGCCCTTATCTCAAGGCAGCGCGCGTCCGCAAGGGGCTCGATTTGGTACAATACGCGGCCCAATACGGCGATGCGCGCGGTTTGCTGCTCGACGCCTACGTTGAAGGCGCGCACGGTGGCACCGGCGCCACCTTCGACTGGGAGTTGATTCCGCGCGCACTTCCGCTGCCGGTGATCCTGTCTGGCGGGCTATCCCCCGTCAACGTCGGGGGAGCGATCCGTCAAGTGCGGCCGTGGGCGGTGGACGTGTCCAGCGGCGTCGAGTCGGCAAAGGGGATAAATACCCTGAAGGGCATAAAGGATGCGGCGAAGATCGCCGCGTTCATCAAAGAGGTTAAAGACGTTGACTTACAACTATCCTGACAGCGCCGGGCACTTCGGTCCCTACGGCGGCATCTATATGGCGGAAACGCTGATGCCGGCGGTGGACGAGTTGCGTCGCCAGTACCTGTATTTCCGCGACGATCCCGAGTTCAAGGCCGAGTTCGCCTATGAGCTGAAGCACTACGTCGGGCGTCCCAGCCCGATCTACCACGCCAAGCGCCTGTCCGACGACTTGGGCGGTGCGCAGATCTACCTCAAGCGCGAAGACCTCAATCACACCGGCGCGCACAAGATCAACAACGCCATCGGCCAGGCCCTGCTCGCCAAGCGCATGGGCAAGAAGCGCGTCATCGCCGAAACGGGCGCCGGCATGCATGGCGTGGCGACGGCGACCGTGGCCGCGCGTTTCGGCATGGAATGCGTCGTTTACATGGGCGCGGAAGACGTGCAGCGCCAAGCGCCCAACGTGTTCCGCATGAAGCTCCTGGGCGCGACCGTGGTGCCGGTGGAGAGCGGTTCGCGCACGCTGAAGGATGCCTGCAACGAGGCGATCCGCGACTGGGTCACCAACATCGAGAACACCTTCTACATCTTCGGCACGGCGGCCGGTCCGCATCCCTATCCGATGATGGTGCGCGATTTCCAGTGCGTGATCGGCAACGAGGCCAAGGTGCAGATGGAGGAGTTGACCGGACGCCAGCCGGATGTGGTGGTCGCCTGCGTCGGCGGCGGCTCCAACGCCATCGGCATGTTCCATCCCTATATCGAAGAGCAGAACGTGCGGCTCATCGGCGTCGAGGCCGGCGGCCACGGCATCGAGAGCGGTTCGCATGCCGCGCCGCTGACGGGGAATGCCAGGGTCGGCGTGCTGCACGGAAACAAGGTGTACTTGATGCAGGACGAGAACGGCCAGATCATAGAGACGCACTCGATTTCCGCCGGGCTGGATTATCCCGGCGTCGGCCCGGAACACTGTCTGCTGAAGGATATCCACCGCGCGGAATATGTCGCCATTAACGACGACGAGGCGATTGCCGCATTCGATGCGCTGTGCCGCTTCGAGGGCATCATCCCGGCGCTGGAGTCCAGCCACGCCCTGGCGTATGCGATGAAGATCGCGCCGACGCTGGGCCGTGACAAGGCGCTGCTGGTAAATCTTTCTGGCCGTGGCGACAAGGACATGAACACGGTCGCCAGAATAAAAGGCATCACGCTATGAGCCGCGTAGATTCATTTTGCGGGCGAACTGCGGCGTCGCGTGCTCGCTCATTCCTCGCCTGCCAACTTCGGTATGTTTCGTCATGCGCTGCGCGGCTCCTTGCATTCATCCCGCAAAAATGAGTTTCAGGGGCGCACAGCTATGAGTCGTATCCAGGCCGTATTCGATAAACTGAAACAACAAAAGCGCAAGGCGCTGATCCCGTTCGTCACCGCGGGCGACCCCGCTCCGCAATTTACCGTGCCGTTGATGCATGCGCTGGTCGAAGCGGGCGCGGACTTGATTGAACTGGGCGTGCCGTTTTCCGATCCGATGGCCGATGGCCCCACCATCCAGCGCGCCTCCGAGCGCGCGTTGAAGCATGGTGTGTCGCTGCGCAGTGTATTGGGTATGGTCGCCGAGTTCCGCAAGCAGGACGCCCATACGCCGGTGGTGCTGATGGGTTACGGCAACCCCATCGAGGCGATGGGCTGGGAAGCGTTTGCGCAGCGCTGCGCCGAGGTCGGCGTGGACGGTGTCCTGACCGTGGACTTCCCGCCGGAGGAGAGCCACGAGGCGTTTGCGCATCTGGAAGCGCACGGCATCGACCCCATCTTCCTGCTGGCGCCGACCACGCGTGACGATCGCATTGCCGAGGTCGCCAAACTTGCGCGCGGCTACGTATATTACGTTTCGCTGAAGGGCGTGACCGGCGCAGGCCACCTCGACCTGTCCGCCATCGAACAGAAGCTGCCGCAGCTGCGCAAGCATATACGGCTTCCGATCGGCGTCGGCTTCGGCATCCGCGACGCACAGACCGCGCAGGCGGTGGCGAAGCTTTGCGACGGTGTGGTGGTCGGCAGCCGCATCGTGCAGGAGGTCGAGAACTCGACCGAACAGAATGTCATTGCCAACGTCGGCAAACTGGTCAGGGAATTGAGACAGGCCGTCGATCGGTCCTAGGGGGAATATATGAGCTGGTTGAACAAACTGTTGCCGCCCAAGATCAAGCGCAGCCCGGACGGAGCGAAGAAGACTGTACCGGAGGGGCTGTGGAACAAGTGCGAAAAATGCGAAGAGGTGATCTACAGTACCGACTTCGAGAAAAACCTTTACGTGTGCGCCAAGTGCGGCCACCATCACCGCATCTCCGCGCGCGATCGCCTCGACCTGCTGTTCGATGCAGAAGGGCGCTATGAAATCGGCGCCGAAGTGATGCCGGTGGACAGCCTCAAGTTCCAGGACAGCAAGCGTTACACGGACCGCCTCAAGGCCGCCCAGGCCGAGACCGGCGAGGACGACGCGCTGGTGGTGATGCAGGGCAGTGTGAAAAGCCTGCCGCTGGTCGCTGCCGCGTTCGAGTTCAAGTTCATGGGCGGCTCGATGGGCTCGGTGGTCGGCGAGCGCTTCGTGCGCGGCGTGCAGGTATGCATCGAGCAGCGCATGCCGTTCGTGTGCTTCTCCGCGAGCGGCGGCGCGCGCATGCAGGAAGGACTGTTGTCGCTGATGCAGATGGCCAAGACCTGCGCCGCCTTGACGCAATTGAGCACCGAAAAGCTGCCGTTCATTTCGGTGCTCACCGATCCCACCATGGGCGGCGTCTCAGCCAGTTTTGCCATGATAGGCGACGTGGTCATTGCCGAGCCGGGCGCGCTGATCGGCTTCGCCGGCCCGCGCGTGATCGAGCAGACCGTGCGCGAAACGTTGCCGGAAGGTTTTCAGCGCGCCGAGTTCCTGCTTGAGCACGGCGCCATCGATATGATCGTCGATCGCCGCCAGATGCGCGACAAGCTCGCCAGCCTTGCGGCAATGATGATGAAGCAGCCGGTTCCTGCCTGACTTGAAGTTTCCCGGCCTGGCCGGCTGGCTCGACTATCTCGAGCGGCTGCACCCCAAAACCATCGAGCTGGGGTTGGCGCGCGTGGCCGAGGTGAGGCAGCGCCTGCAACTCCATCCCGATTTTCCCGTTATCACGGTTGGCGGTACCAACGGCAAGGGCTCGACCTGCGCCATGCTGGAAATCATGCTGGCCTGCGCCGGCTATCGCGTCGGCTGCTATACCTCGCCGCATCTGCTGCGCTACAACGAGCGCGTGCGCATAGCCCGTACCGAGGCGGGCGATGACGAGCTGGTAGCGGCATTCGAGCGCGTCGAGGCGGCGCGCGGGGATATCAGCTTGACCTATTTCGAATTCGGCACTATTGCCGCGATGCAGATGTTCGTCGATGCGCGCATTGACGTAGCCGTGCTGGAGGTTGGCCTGGGTGGGCGGCTCGATGTGGTCAACGTGTTCGATGCCGATTGTGCCATCGTCACCAGCGTGGCGCTCGACCACATGGATTACCTGGGGGATACGCGCGAGCAAATCGGTTTCGAGAAGGCCGGTATTTTCCGTGCCGGGCGGCCCGCCATCTGCGCCGACACCGACCCGCCGCGCAGCCTGCTCGATCATGCGCAGACTATCGGTGCCGACTTGCAATGCCTGGGCCGCGATTTCGGTTACGTTACCGAGAGCAACGTGCAGTGGCGCTACTGGGGGCGGCACGGCCAGGGCGGTGCGCTGCCTTGGCCGGCGCTGCGAGGCGCTTACCAGCTCGCCAATGCCAGCGCCGCCATCGCTGCGCTTGGCGAGCTGCGCGCGCGCCTGCCGGTGGACATGGGCGCGGTGCGTCGCGGCCTCGTCGAAGTGCGGCTGCAGGGGCGTTTCCAGGTACTGCCCGGACGCCCGGCGGTGGTGCTCGACGTTGCCCACAACCCGCATGCGGCGCAGGCGCTGGCACAGAACCTCGGCGGCATGGGTTTTTATCCCGATACCCATGCGGTGTTCGCCATGCTAAGCGACAAGGACATCGGCGGCGTGATCCGTGCCGTCGCGCCACGCATTGCGCGCTGGTGGGTGGCCGACATCCCTGCGCCGCGTGGCGCCACTGCCATGCGCCTGCGCGATGAGTTGCTCGCTGCGGGGGTGGCGGCGGATGCGATCGAAATTTGCACCGACATCGCCGATGCCTACCGCCGTGCCTGTCATGTGGCGGGCGAAAATGATAGAATTGCGGCCTTCGGATCGTTTTATACCGTGGCCGCAGTGATGCAGGCGCGGAGCGCTGGAACCTGACGTGGCGAAATCCATCAGCGACGAAGAGCTGCAACTCAAGAAACGCGCGCGCCGGCGCCTGGTCGGCGCCATTGCCATGGTCGGGCTGGCCGTGGTGCTGCTGCCCATGGTGCTCGACGAGGAACCCAAACCGCTCGATGGCGACATCGAGATCAGCATCCCCTCGCCCAGCGCCGATGGTTTCCATTCCAAGGTGGCGCCGCCTCCGCCGATGGCCGGCCATGATGCCGCGACGAGCGCGCCGCAACCATCGGTTTCGACCCAGGCGGACGCTCCCGATTCCGCACACAATTCCGTCCCCGAGCCGCACGCAGCGGTGGCGCCCAAGCAGGAAGACCAGCCGGAATCCAGGTCGGAACCCAAGCCGGCGCCGAAGCAGGAAGCGAATCCCGGCGCGCTGGTCGCCGAACCCAAGCCGATGCAAGCTGCGCCCGCCGCCGCGGTGAAGAAGGATCCGGCCAGGGAAACTTACGTCGTGCAGGTCGGCACCTATGCCAACCCCGACAACGCCAAGCAGGCGTACAAGAAAATCACCGCCGCCGGCATGCACGCCTATACTGAAATCATCAAAATGCCGGGCGGCAACAAGACGCGGGTGCGCGCCGGTCCCTTCGCCACGCGCGAAGCGGCGGAGAAGGCCAATGACAAATTGAAAGGTATCGGCCTGAGCGGGCCGATTGCGGCCAAGCCGGTGAAATGACTGCATTCGATTACGCTGTGCTCGGGATGGTCGGTGTGTCGGTGGCGTATAGTGTGTGGCGCGGCGTGGTGCGTGAAGTGATGGCGCTGCTGGGTTGGGTGGTGGCGTTCTGGGTGGCGGGCAGCTTTGCCCATGTGCTGGAGCCGCTGATGCCGGCGTGGCTTGCGTCCGCATCGCTGCCGGCGCTGCGCATGCTGGTGGCTTATGCGGTGTTGTTCGGGGTGGTGCTGCTTTTGGCCGGCAGCGTGGCCTGGGCGGCCTCCAGGCTGGTGAAGAGCACCGGGTTGGGGGCCACCGATCGTATCCTGGGCGGCGTGTTCGGCGTGGTGCGCGGCATGGCGATTGTCATGGTGCTGGTGCTGGCGGCGGGGTTGACCGCCCTGCCGAAAAGCCCGATGTGGCGAAATGCGGCGCTGAGTGCGCCGCTGGAAGAATTTGCGGTTTATCTGAAGACGTGGTTGCCCAAGGAATTGGCCGGCCGCATACATTACGAGTAGCCATCATGTGCGGAATTCTCGGCGTTGTTGCCAAAACCCCGGTCAACCAGTTGCTCTACGACGGCCTCCTGGTGCTGCAGCACCGCGGCCAGGATGCTGCCGGCATCGTCACCGGCGATGGCAACCTGTTCCACATGCACAAGGACAGCGGGTTGGTGCGCGACGTGTTCCGCACGCGCAACATGCGCAACCTGGCCGGCAACATGGGCATCGGTCATGTGCGCTATCCCACCGCGGGCTCGGCCAACTCTTCTGCCGAGGCGCAGCCGTTCTACGTCAATTCCCCGTTCGGCATCGTGCTCGGGCACAACGGCAACCTGACCAATACCGAAGAATTGAAACGCGAACTGTTCCGTGCCGACCTGCGCCACGTCAACACCAATTCCGATTCCGAGGTGCTGCTCAATGTGTTGGCGCACGAACTGCAGAACGCCGCTTCCGGCCATGCGCTCGACCCGGAAACTATCTTCAAGGCGGTGTCCGGCGTGCACCGGCGCTGCCGAGGCGCCTATGCGGTGGTGGCGATGATTGCCGGCTACGGCCTGCTCGCGTTCCGCGACCCCTACGGCATCCGTCCGCTGGTGTTCGGGCGCAACGACACTTCCAACGGTTCCGAATACCTGGTGGCGTCGGAGAGCGTCGCCCTCGACACGCTGGGCTTCAAGCGTGTGCGCGACGTGGCGCCGGGCGAGGCGATCTTCATCGACGTCGACGGCAATTTCTTCGAGCGCCAGTGCGCGCGCAATCCCTCGCACCATCCCTGCATCTTCGAGTTCGTCTACCTGGCGCGCCCGGATTCGGTGATGGACGGCATCTCCGTGTACGAGACGCGGCTGCGCATGGGCGAGAGCCTTGCTGACAAGATCAAGCGCGAATACGGCCACCTCCACATCGACGTGGTGATCCCCATCCCCGATTCCAGCCGCCCGGCGGCGATGCAGCTCGCCAACCGCCTCGGTCTGTCGTACCGCGAAGGCTTCATCAAGAATCGCTACATCGGCCGCACCTTCATCATGCCTGGCCAGGCGGTACGCAGGAAATCGGTTCGCCAGAAACTCAACGCCATCGCCATGGAGTTCAAGGGCAAGAACGTGCTGCTGGTGGACGATTCCATCGTGCGCGGCACTACCAGCCGCGAGATCGTGCAGATGGCGCGCGAGTCCGGAGCCAAGAAGGTATTCTTCGCCTCCGCGGCGCCGCCGGTGCGTTACCCCAATGTCTACGGCATCGATATGCCGACCACGCAGGAACTGATCGCCACCGGCCGATCGGACGAGGGCATCATGCGCGAGATCGGCGCCGACGCGCTGATCTACCAGAGCCTGGATGCGTTGATCGAAGACGTCAGCAGCGTCAACCCGGCCATTACCGACTTCGAGGCGTCGTGTTTCAGCGGCCACTACATCACCGGCGACGTGACGCCGCAATACCTCGCCGGTATCGAAGCACAACGCAACGACCGCGGCGGCCAGGAAAGCAATTCGACCCAACTCGATCTCAACTTGGTGACGGCGAGCGCGGGTTGACAAGGTAAAAGGGCGGGTGTAACTTTCACCCATCGCGCCGATTTGAGGTTCAGCTTGCGGGCGCGTAACAAATACAGCTAAAGCGAGGGCAACCCGGTTTAGCGCCAAGCTGACCGGGTTTTTTATTTGAGGTGAACCATGTCAGAAGAATACGCCATAGAAACGCTGGCGCTACGCGCCGGCGTGCACCGCAGCCAGTTCGGCGAGCACTCTGAAGCGTTGTACCTGACTTCCAGTTTCGTGTTCGACAGCGCGGCGCAGGCGGCCGCGCGCTTCATCGGCAAGGAGCCGGGCTGCATTTATTCTCGCTTCACCAACCCCACCGTCACCGCGTTCGAGGAGCGCCTCGCCGCGCTGGAAGGCGCGGAAGCGTGTGTGGCGACTTCCTCCGGCATGTCCGCCATCCTCGCTTGCGCGATGGGCTTGCTGAAAAGTGGTGACCACGTAGTGGCCTCGCGCAGCCTGTTCGGTTCCACGATCAACCTGTTCGGCAACATCCTGTCGCGCTTTGGCATTGTCACCACCTTCGTGTCGGCCACCGACGTGGCGGAATGGCGTGCGGCAGTACGCTCGCAGACTAAATTGTTTTTTCTGGAGACGCCGTCCAATCCACTCACCGAGATTTCCGACATCGCCGCGATCGCCGCACTGGCGAAGCAATCCGGTGCCTGGCTGGCGGTGGACAACTGCTTCTGCTCACCCGCGCTGCAGCGTCCGCTCGCCCTCGGCGCCGACATCGTCATCCACTCCGCCACCAAGTACCTCGACGGGCAGGGGCGTGTGCTCGGCGGCGCAGTGCTCGGCAAAAAGGAACTGGTGATGGAGGGTGTGTATGGCTTCTTGCGCACCGCCGGGCCGACGCTGTCCGCCTTCAACGCCTGGGTAATCCTGAAAGGCATGGAAACGCTCAAGCTGCGCATGGACGCGCACTCAGCCAACGCGCTGGAACTGGCACGCTGGCTGGAGAGCCAGCCGCAGATCGAGCGCGTGTATTACCCCGGCTTGCCCTCGCACCCGCAGCACGAGCTGGCCAAGCGCCAGCAGAAAACCGGCGGCGGCATCGTCGCTTTCGACGTGAAAGGCGGGCGCGAGGCGGCGTGGCGCGTGGTCGATCACACGCAACTGCTGTCCATTACCGCCAATCTGGGCGATGCCAAAAGCACCATCACCCATCCGGCCACCACCACGCACGCGCGCATCACGCCCGAAGCGCGCGCTGCCGCGGGCATAGGCGAGGGATTGCTGCGCGTGGCGGTGGGACTGGAAGCGGTGGACGACATCAAGGTGGATCTGGCGCGCGGACTGCGCGCTTGATACCAGATTGGTTTACACATCCATGCCCTCTCCCCACTCCCTCCCCCACATGCGGGAGAGGGGAGGTTGATGAGCAGGTTTGTTGCAATGGCGAAAGCGAAAGCCGTTGCCCCGATGTTTGCTTCGAGGGTTCTCGATCATGGAAAATGTGAAGCTGCTGCATGCCGGGCTGCTGGTGAGCGACGTGGCGCGGGCGCGCGAGTTCTATGAGGGCGTGCTCGGGTTCTTGCCCAAGGCGCGCCCCGACCTGGGCTACGACGGCGCGTGGTACGACCTGGGCGCGTGCGAGTTGCACCTGATGGGCACATCCGCCGCGTTGCTGCCGGCGCAGTCGCGCCCGCCACGCGACTTCCATGTGGCGATTGCGGTGGCCGACCTGGCCGCGCTCCGCGCTCGCCTAGACAGCCGTGGCATCGCGTATCGACTAGGCCGCCACGCTTTCCCGCAATTATTCGTGCGTGATCCAGACGGCAATCAGGTCGAGTTGCAGGGAATCGGCCCTATTCCTTGAGCAAGCCTTCTGCTCGCATCGCCGCCTGCACTGCGGGGCGTGCGGCGATGCGCTCGGCGTAGGCCGGCATCACCGGCCAGCGCGTGATGTCCACGCCCAGCCATTTGCCCCAGCCGAGGATGGTGAACCGGTAGGCATCGGCGACGCTGAAGGGGTCACCCATCAGATAGGTTTTTCCTTCCAGCTGTTTGGCGGTGTAGCCCAGGCGCGCGCCGTAAGCCTGGTGCAGTTCGGCGGAAATGAAGTTGAGCCATTCCTGCAGGCGGTAGCGTGCCAGCGTGCCGTTGGGCGGGGCGAGGTTTTTTCCGGTGCCAGGTCGGCGAGGTGTTGCACGACGGCCGGGCTTTCGGCGAGCACCTCGCCGTTGCCCAGGCGCAGTGCCGGCACATAGCCCTTGGGGTTGACGGCGAGGTAATCGGCGCCGCTTTCGGTTTGCTTGGTGGCGAGATCCACCTTTTCCAGATCGAAGGCCAGGTACGCCTCACGCAGCACGATGTGGGGGAGAGCGAGCAGGCGCCGGGGCTATAGTAGAGTTTCATGGGATGCCCATCGGTTGGAGTCGGGTTGCTGGAGTGTAGTACAATCAGGCGTTTTTTAGCGTGCCCTGTTTTGCCCAGTGACCTCCCTCGACAAAGAAATCCAGCGCCGCCGCACTTTTGCGATCATTTCCCACCCGGATGCCGGCAAGACCACGCTCACCGAAAAGCTGCTGTGGTTTGGCGGCGCCATCCAGGTGGCAGGCGAAGTGCGCGCGCGCAAGGCGAGCCGCCACGCGACCTCGGACTGGATGGAGCTGGAAAAGCAGCGCGGCATTTCGGTGACCTCGTCGGTGATGCAGTTTCCCTATCGCGATTGCATGATCAACCTGCTCGACACTCCCGGCCACGAGGATTTTTCCGAGGACACCTACCGCACGCTTACCGCGGTGGACTCGGCGGTGATGGTGATCGACTCGGTCAACGGTGTCGAGGCGCAGACCATCAAGCTGCTCAACGTCTGCCGCATGCGCGATACGCCCATCCTCACTTTCATCAACAAGCTTGACCGCGAAGGCAAGGAGCCGATCGACCTGCTCGACGAAATCGAGTCGGTGCTGGCGATCCAGTGCGCGCCGATGACCTGGCCGATCGGCATGGGCAAGCGCTTTCGCGGCGTTTATCATCTGTACGACGACAATATCGCCTTCTTCGATCCGCAGGCGGAGAAGGGTACCGCCGAGATCATTCTGGGCCTGCACAACCCGCGCCTGGACGAGCTGATCGGCAGCCAGGCCGACGAGTTGCGCGCCGAGATCGAGCTGGTGCGCGGCGCTTCGCATACCTTCGACAAGCATGCCTACCTGTCCGGTAAGCAGTGCCCGGTGTTTTTCGGCTCGGCAGTGAACAATTTTGGCGTGCAGTCGCTGCTCGACGCGGTGGTGGAGCTGTCGCCGTCCCCGTTGCCGCGTCCCGCGCTCACGCGCAGCGTGGCGCCGAACGAGGAAAGGTTCACCGGTTTCGTGTTCAAGATCCAGGCCAACATGGATCCCAAGCACCGCGACCGCATCGCCTTCGTGCGCGTGTGCTCCGGGCGCTTCGAGCGCGGTATGAAGATCAAGCAGGTAAGCAGCGGAAAGTTCATCGCGGTCAACAACGCCATCACCTTCATGGCGCAGGACCGCAACACCACCGATGAAGCCTATGCCGGCGACATCATCGGCATCCCCAACCACGGCACGGTGCGGCTGGGTGATACCTTCAGCGAAGGCGAGGATTTGCGCTTCAGCGGTATTCCCTCGTTTGCGCCCGAGTACTTTCGCCGCGCGCGCCTGATCAATCCGCTCAAGATGAAGCAGCTGCAGAAGGGCTTGCAGCAGCTGGCGGAAGAAGGTGCGTCGCAATTGTTCCGCCCGATCGTCTCCAACGACATGATCCTGGGCGCGGTCGGCACGTTGCAGTTCGACGTGGTCGCGCACCGCCTGGAATACGAATACGGCGTCGATGTGCGGTTTGAGGACTATCCCTGCGCCACTGCGCGCTGGCTGCACGGCAGCGAGCGTGACATCAAGCAGCTGGTGGACAAGCAGGGCATCAACGTCGCCCTCGACGGCGCTGGGGATTACGTTTACCTGGCGCCGAACCGGGTCAACCTCAGTCTGACCGAGGAACGCTTTCCCGACATCCGCTTCCTCGCCACGCGCGAAGTGGCATAACGATGCCCATGTCGCAGGTGACGCAGGCGCAACTGGCGGCATGGCTGCCCGAGGTGGTGCAGATCGCGGAGGCGGCTGGGCGCGCCATCATGGAGGTTTACCGCAAGGAAGTGCGCGTCAGTTACAAGCAGGATCAGTCGCCGCTGACCGAGGCCGACCTTGCTGCTCATCGCATCATCGAGCGGGGTTTGCAGACGCTGACGCCGCAGATTCCAGTGCTGTCCGAGGAATCTGCTGGGATTGCCTACGCAGAGCGCCAGGGTTGGCAATCGTTCTGGCTGGTGGATCCGCTCGACGGCACCAAGGAGTTCATCGACCGCAACGGTGAATTCACCGTTAACATCGCGCTGATCGTGGTGGGTGAGCCGCGGCTCGGCGTGGTGCGCGCGCCGGCGCTGGGCGCGACTTATTACGCGGCGCGCGGCGCCGGTGCTTTCCGTGCAGATGCTTCCGGCGCGGCCAGGTTGGCGGTGGCCGCGCATCAGGCAGGCGAGCCATGGCGCGTGGTGGCGAGCCGCTCCCATGCCGACGAGCGCACCGTGCAATTCCTCAGCCGCTTTGAAAATTGCGAGATCGTTAGCAAAGGCAGTTCGCTCAAGTTCTGCCTAGTGGCGGAAGGCTCGGCGCATCTTTATCCGCGCCTCGGGCCGACCATGGAATGGGACATCGCGGCGGGGCATTGCGTGGTAGCGGAAGCGGGCGGCGCGGTGCATGGCCTCGACGGCGCCCCGCTTGCCTACAACAAGGCCGACCTGCACAATCCGTTCTTCATCGTGGCCTGCCCGACGGCGGAGGTATTCCTGGAGCTCCCTCACCCCCGTCTCCTCTCCCGGGGGGGTGGGGGGGATATATAGCGTGGGGATAGGTTCAGTTTCCCACAAAGCTGCCGAATATATTCACCATTGCCACGATATTTTGCGGATTGATCCTACATGAGCGACAAGCTGTCATTGAGCGTGCTGGACGAGCTGGAAGCCGAGGCGATATTTATCATGCGCGAAGTGGCCTCTGAGTTCGAACATCCGGTGATGATGTATTCGATAGGCAAGGATTCGTCGGTGTTGCTGCATCTGGCGCGCAAGGCGTTCCATCCCGCGCCCATCCCGTTTCCGTTCCTGCACATCGATACCGCCTACAAGTTTCCTGAGATGATCGAATTCCGCGATCGCATGGCGCGCGAAATCGGGTTCGAGTTGCGCGTGTATCGCAACCAGAACGCGCTCGACGCAAACGCCAATCCATGGGACTTGGGCACGGTGCGCTGCTGCGGCCTGCTCAAGACCCAGGCGCTGCTCGATGGCCTGCGTGCCGGCAACTACGATGCAGTGATAGGCGGGGCGCGGCGCGAAGAGGAGCGCTCGCGCGCCAAGGAGCGTGTCTATTCCTTCCGTGATCGGCACGGGCAGTGGGATCCGCGACGCCAGCGCGCGGAATTCTGGTCGCTGTACAACAGCCGCGTGCACGGCGGCGAAAGCATACGCGTGTTCCCGCTCTCCAACTGGACAGAGCTCGATGTGTGGCGCTACATCGAGCGTGAGCATATTCCCATCGTGCCGCTTTACTTTTCTGCCGAGCGCGAGGTGGTCGATCGCGGCGGGCAGTTGATCCCGGTCGGCAAAAAAACGCGCCTGCTGCCGGGTGAGGCGGTGCAGCGCAAGCGTTGCCGTTTCCGTACCCTGGGCTGTTACCCCTGCACCGGCGCCGTCGCCTCGAACGCGACCACGGTGGCGGAGATCATCGCCGAGCTGGAGATCGCACGCCTGTCGGAGCGCACCACGCGCATCATCGACCGCGACCAGGACGGCTCGATGGAGCGCAAGAAGCGCGAGGGGTATTTCTGATGCAGAGCCGCGAAGCAAGAGAACTCAGCCTGCTGCGTTTCATGACCGCGGGCAGTGTGGACGACGGTAAATCCACCCTGATCGGCCGCCTGCTCTATGACACGCACTCGCTGTACGACGACCACATCGAGGCGCTGCGCAAGCGTGCCGGCGGCAGCGATGACGATGGCGACATGGATTTCTCGCTGGTCACCGACGGTCTCAAGGCGGAGCGCGAGCAGGGCATCACCATCGACGTCGCCTACCGCTACTTTGCCACCGAGCGCCGTCGTTTCATCATCGCCGACGCGCCTGGCCACGAACAGTACACGCGCAACATGGCCACTGCGGCATCCAACTCCGACCTGGCGATCCTGCTGATCGACGCGCGCCAGGGCGTGGTGACGCAATCCAAGCGCCACGCCTTCATTTGCGCGCTGCTCGGCGTGCCACGCCTGGTGGTGGCGGTGAACAAGATGGATCTGGTCGATTTTTCCGAGGAGCGCTTCCTCGAGATCGAACAGGAATATCGCGATTTCGCCATCCGCCTCGGCCTCAAGAACCTGAGCTTCATCCCGGTGTGCGCAGTGGCCGGCGACAACCTGGTGCGGCGCAGCGAGCGCATGCCCTGGTATGGCGGTTCCGCGCTGTTGCCCTATCTTGAAGAGGTGTATGTTGCGGGCGACCGCAACTTGGTCGATTTCCGCCTCGCCGTGCAGCGCCCGTTGCGTGCCGGACATGACTTCCGCGGCTACAGCGGCCGCGTTGCATCGGGTGTGGTGCACCGGGGCGACGAAGTGATCGCGCTGCCGGCCGGATTCCGCACCCGCGTCGCCAGCATTGTCAGCTACGGTCAGGAGCTGTCGCAGGCGATCGCCGGGCAATCGGTGACGCTGTGCCTGGAAGACGACATCGACATCGGCCGAGGCGATCTGCTGGTTCATCCCGGCAACGTGCCGCGCGAGCGGCGCGAGGTCGAGGCCATGGTGGTGTGGACCGGTGAAGAAGCGCTGCAAGCGGGAACGGTTTACCAGATCAAACATGGCTCGCAATGGCTGAAGGCGCGCTGCGAGGCGATCCACTATCGCGTCGATCCCAACACTCTGCGCCGCGAGGAAACCGACACGCTGGCGCTGAACGGCATCGGCCGCGTGCGCTTCTTGCTGTTCAGGCCGATATTCGCCGATTCCTACCAGCAGAACCGCGTGCTCGGCGGATTCGTCATCGTCTCGCTTACCAGCAACGATACGCTGGGGGCGGGTACCATAGTCGATCGCACCGACTACGATGCCGATCTCAAGGAAGATCGCGAGGTCGCGCCTGACCGCAACGTGGTGTGGCATGCCAGCCACGTCACTGCGGAGGATCGTGTGGCCTTGCTCAGGCAGCGCCCGGCCACGGTGTGGCTGACCGGCCTGTCCGGCGCCGGCAAGTCCACGCTCGCCTTTGCATTGGAGCGGCGCCTGATGGATGCCGGGCAGTTGTGCTATGTTCTCGATGGCGACAACGTGCGCCATGGTCTCAACCGCGACCTCGGTTTCTCGCCCAAGGACAGAACCGAGAACATTCGCCGCATCGCCGAAGTGGCGCGCCTGATGAACGATGCCGGCATCATCGTCATCACCGCGTTCATCTCGCCCTATCGAGAAGACCGTGAAATGGCGCAGCGCATCATCGGCGAAGATCAGTTCGCCGAGGTGTATGTGAGCACGTCGCTTACCGAGTGCGAAAAGCGTGACCCCAAGGGGTTGTACAAGAAGGCCCGTGCCGGCGAGATCAGCTCTTTCACCGGCGTGAACGCGCCTTACGAGATGCCGGACAGGCCTGCGTTGCAACTGGATACCGCGCTTACCGGCGTCGAGGAATGCGTGAAGCGCATGATGGCGCTGCTCAAACTGAATAAGTAGTTTTATGCGAGGTGCGCAAAGGAGACGGCCTGGTTGTGCCTGGCCGTTCGTTCCGGTGGTGGGTGGTAATAGAAGCAAGCCGGTTGGCGCCAGTCTGGAGCCTGCTGACATCCAATTCAAAATTGCTGCGAAATGGCGCCTGTCTTGTCAAAGAGGGGCAATGGCACGAAAACTACTACGTGATGACCAATACAAGCGCATTGCGGGCATGCTGCCCGCCCAGCCGGGCGGCCCGGGGTATCTTCATGAAATATCCGGGCTAGTCTTCGGCCCCGTTTTTCAGCATTTCCCTTAACCGATACAGCACTTCCAGCGCCGCCTTGGGGCTGAGTTCGTCCGGCTGCACGTCGCGCATCGCCGTTACAAGGGGATGATCCTCTGGCTCCGGTTCAACGGGGGCAGCGAACAGGTCGCCCTGCGGGTTGCGCTGCGCGCTTTGCTGCTCCAGTGCGGCGAGGTGGCCACGCGCGGCGCGGATTACTGCCTGTGGCACGCCGGCGAGTTGCGCCACTTGCAGGCCGTAGCTCTGGCTGGCCGGGCCTTCCTCCACGCTGTGCAGGAACACGATGCGGTCGTGGTGCTCGACTGCGTCAAGGTGCACGTTGGCGGCCTGGGGGAATTCTTCGGCAAGTTGGGTGAGCTCGAAGTAGTGCGTGGCGAACAGGGTGAGCGCGCGATTGTGCTGCAATAGGTGGCGCGCGATCGCCCACGCCAGCGCGAGGCCGTCGAAGGTGGAGGTGCCGCGCCCGATCTCGTCCATCAGCACCAGGCTGTGCGGGCTGGCGTGGTGCAGGATGTTGGCGGCCTCGGTCATTTCCACCATGAAGGTGGAGCGCCCGCCGGCGAGGTCGTCGGAAGCGCCGATGCGGGTGAAGATATGGTCGATGGGGCCGATCAGCGCGCGCCTCGCCGGCACGAAGGCGCCGCAGTGGGCGAGCAGTACGATCAGCGCGGTCTGCCGCATGTAGGTGGACTTGCCGCCCATGTTGGGGCCGGTGATGAGCAGCAGGCGCCGCTCCGGCGCGAGCTTCACGTCGTTGGCGATGAAGTGCTCGACCTGCTGCTCGACTACCGGGTGGCGCCCCCCTTCGATGCTTAATCTTGGTTCGTCGCAGAATTCCGGCTGGCAGAAATCCAGGCTGGCCGCGCGTTCGGCGTAAGCGGCGAGCACGTCGAGCTCGGCCACTGCCGCGGCGATGCGCTGCAATACGGCGAGGTGGGCGGCGAGATCGTCTATCAGTTTTTCATAGAGCAATTTTTCCCGCGCCAGCGCGCGCTCCTGCGCCGATAACGCTTTGTCTTCGAACGCCTTCAGTTCCGGCGTGATGTAGCGCTCGGCGTTCTTCAGCGTCTGCCGGCGCCGGTAGTCGTCGGGCACGCGCTCGGCGTTGGCGTGGGTGACTTCGATGTAGAAGCCGTGCACGCGGTTGTATTCGACCTTGAGGCTGGCGATGCCGCTGCGTTCGCGCTCGCGCGCTTCCAGCCCGAGCAGGAATTCGCCGCAATTGTTCTGGATCGCGCGCAGCTCGTCGAGTTCGGCGTCGAAGCCGTCGGCGATCACGCCGCCCTCGCGCAACAGCGCGGCCGGCTCGGGACGGATTGTGGCGGTGAGCAGGCCGAGCAGTTCGTGCGGGCAATCCAGCGCGGCGCGCAATTCGATCAGGCGCGCGCTGGCGGTGCCGGCCAGCGCCTGCGCCAGTTGCGGCAGCGCGGCGAGGCTGTCGCGCAGACCGGAAAGATCGCGCGGGCGCACGCTTTTCAGTGCGATGCGTGCGGTGATGCGCTCGATGTCGGCGCTGGACTTGAGGCGGTCGTGAATAGTGTTGTGCAGTGCACCCTCACCCCCGTTCATTCTCCCGGGGGGAGAGGGAAGGGGAGACAATAGTTCGGTAACGGCGGCATGACGCGCGGTGAGCGTGGGGCGGTGCGAGAGCGGATGGTGCAGGAACTCGCGCAGCAGGCGAGAGCCCATCGCCGTGGCGCAGGTGTCGAGCAGCGAGTACAGGGTGGGCGAAGCTTCGCCGCGCAGCGTTTCGGAAATCTCCAAATTGCGCCGCGTCGCCGCATCCATGCGCACGTAGGCAGCGGGATGCTCGACCTGCAACGCGCTCAAGTGTGCGAGTGCGGTGCCCTGGGTGAGGCGGGCGTATTCCAGCAGCGCGCCGGCGGCGGCGATGGCGGGCGCCAGGCCGTCGCAGCCGAAGCCGGAGAGGTCGCGCGTGCCGAACTGGCGGCATAGGTTGCGTTGCGCGTTGTCGGGGTCAAATTGCCAGGGCGCGACGCTCTTTACCGTGGCGCGCTGATTACCCAGCCGGGCAGGATCGAAGTCGTCGGGCAGCAGGATTTCGCTCGGCCGCAAACGCTCCAGTTCGGCGTCGAGCGCGTTTTCCGAAATTTCCATCACGCGCAACCGCCCGGCGGAGAGCGCCAGCCAGGCCAGCCCGAGCTTGTCGTTTTGTCTGAAGATGGCGAGCAGGATGCTGTCGCGCTTTTCGTCGAGCAGCGCGGCGTCGGTGAGGGTGCCCGGGGTGACAATGCGCACCACCTTGCGCTCGACCGGACCTTTGCTGGTGGCGGGGTCGCCGATCTGTTCGCAGATCGCCACCGATACACCCAGGCGCACCAGCTTGGCGAGGTATTGCTCGACGGAATGGTAGGGCACGCCGGCCATCTTGATCGGCATGCCGGCGGAAGCGCCGCGCGTGGTCAGGGTTAGGTCGAGCAGGCGCGCGGCGCGCTCGGCGTCGTCGTAGAACAGCTCGTAGAAATCGCCCATGCGGTAGAACAGCAGCATGTCCGGGTGTTGCGCCTTCAGGCGCAGGTATTGCTGCATCATCGGCGTGTGCTGTTCCAGCGTGGAAGCTGCTGCGCGGTCAATAGACTTGGTTGTGTATTCGCTCATGCTTTGCCTATGCGTGCCGGTTTATGAGCGCTCTCACCACCGCCCCCTCTCCCGGAGGGAGAGGGGGCGGGGAGACCGGCGAGGCGCCCGGTTCTTGCGGGGTGGCGAGAGTAGGCGTCAGGAGGATATGCGCTTCGGTCAATCAATTTGTGAAAGTCCAATAACAGGATCGGCAATTTTACCGGTTTCCAGGCGGCTGCGTGGTCCCGCATGATCCGGGTATGATGTGCGTCAAGGAGGGAGCATGGGCAAAACCCTGGCGCAGGACGTGGGCGTGCGCGAAGTGTGGGCGTGGGCGATGTACGATTTCGCCAATTCCGGCTACACCACGGTGGTGATCACTGCGGTGTTCAACGCCTATTTCGTCGCGGTGGTGGCGGGCAATGCGCCGTGGGCGACTTTTGCCTGGACTGCGGCGCTGTCGGTTTCCTATATCCTGGTGATGCTGAGCGCGCCGCTCGTCGGTGCCTATGCCGATGCGCACGCGGCGAAGAAGCGCCTGCTGCTGCTTACTACCATCGGCTGCGTGGGTTTCACCGCCGCACTGTTTTTCGTGGGCAGGGGCGATCTGGCGGCGGGCGTCTTGATGGTGGCGCTGTCCAACTTCTTTTTCGCCACCGGCGAGAACCTGATCGCGGCGTTCCTGCCCGAACTGGCGCAAAGCCGCGCGCTGGGCAAGGTGTCGGGATGGGGCTGGAGTCTGGGCTATTGCGGCGGCCTGCTCAGTCTGGGGGTGAGTCTGGCCTATATCAGCTGGGCGCAGGGGCAGGGCGAGGGCAGCGAGCAGTTCGTCCCGGTGACGATGTTGATCACCGCGGCGCTGTTCGCGCTGGCGAGCCTGCCTACTTTCCTGTTTCTGCGCGAGCGTGCCGTGGCAAAGGGTGGCGGGCACTTGGCCGCAAGTGCCTGGTCGCGGCTGTGCGATACCTTGTCTCACGCGAGCCGCTACCGCGATCTGTGGCGTTTCCTGCTCTGCATCGTGTTCTACCAGGCCGGCATCCAGGCGGTGATCGCGCTGGCCGCGGTGTACGCGCAGCAGGCGATGCATTTCGACACCGTGCAGACTATACAGCTCATTTTCGTGGTCAATATCACTGCCGCTGCCGGCGCCTTTGCCTTCGGCCACGCCCAGGATCGCCTCGGCCATGTGCGCGCCATCGCGCTGACGCTGCTCGGCTGGATCGTGATGATCGTGCTGGCGGCGGCGGCCACCGGTCCTGCACTGTTCTGGTTGGCCGCCAACCTGGCCGGTCTGTGCCTGGGCGCGTCGCAATCGGCCGGACGCGCTCTGGTCGGCTATTTGAGCCCGCCCGGCCGGCACGCCGAATTCTTCGGTCTATGGGGGCTGGCGGTGAAACTGTCCTCCATCCTGGGGCCGCTCACTTATGGCGCGGTGAGCTGGGCGACACAGGGCAACCATCGCCTGGCGATGCTCTGCACCGGCATCTATTTCGTGATCGGCCTGCTGCTGCTGGGCAGGGTGGATGCGGCGCGCGGTCATGCGGCGGCAAGCTGACTCTCTCTGGAAAATCGCTCAATTTTGTGTTGAGATTGCCGATGTCATGGTAATGCACAACGAATCGGAGAGAGGGTATGTTCAACTGGTTCGGCAGGGGTAAGCCAGATCATCCGCTGGCGGATGCGAAGCAGGCGAGAAAGCTGCTGTCCGAGCTGCCGGCCGACGACGCTTTCAAGGCGCTCGAGGATATTTATTACTGGATCAAGTCGCTCAACGCCACGCCCGGTTTCAACCTGCTGCACCGCTACGAGATTGTCGACATGCTCGACCAGGCGGCGCGCCCCTACCAGCGCAAGCTGGCGAAAGGTTACCTAAGCACGCCGCGCCTGCAGAAATTGCAGGAAAGCCGCATGTGGAACACCGAGTTCGAGTTCTGGCGCGAACTCGGCCAGGCTTATTTGCAGTGCCTCGACCAGTTCATCGCCGAAGGCAGACGCGCGGAATCCTTCAGGCCGCTCCTGCCCGCCTTGTGCGCGCGCATCGTGCGCACCCTCAATTTGCAGATGAAGTGGGTGTTGTTGCGTTACGGTGCGCTGGACGAGGAGCTGTGGCGCATCCTGGGGCGCGTCTACCGCTATGCCGAGGAGGGCGGTTTCGAAAGGCAGGAAGTGCGGCTTTATCCTAGATCGAGCGGCAATAGCAGCGTGCACCGCGAAACGAAGAAGCTGCTGATGCTGAGCATTTCCTCGGCGGACAGCCTGCTGCCGGTGACGCTGGAAATCAGCGAGCGCATCGTGTCGCATTTTGCCAACTTCTTTTCTCTGGAGAGAACGCCCGGCACCGAGTGCAACTATTTTTTCGACCTGAACATGGGGGCGGCACCGTCACGGCTGGTCAAGGACATGACGCTGGCGCCGTCGATGCGTTTCTTCGGCGCAGGCAGCGCGTACGAGGAACTGGAGAAACTGTCCAGCCAGGTGGCGCAGGGAGCGGTGCCACCGGAGCTTGACCTGGGCGCTTCCTATTCGCCTAGTGTCGTGCTCGAAGTGCTGCTGCACCTGTCGCAATACTGGACGCAGAACCTGATCGTGCGCGGCCACGAGCGTCGCAAGACGATGGTGCGGCTGTCGGTGGTGCACGGCTTCATCGAAATCATCGGCATGTTGGCCGATGGTGGTGCCACCCACGACGGTAACGCCGAAAGCTGGGTCGCCAACAACGTCAGCGAAGGCGGCTACGGCGCGGTGATTCAGCAGGTGCAGGGCGACTGGGTGAAGATCGGCAGCCTGCTCGGCATCAAGCCGGAGGGCGGTGCGCACTGGGGAGTGGGGGTGGTGCGGCGGTTGGCGCGCGACAACCAGCAGCGCATTTACGTCGGCATCCAGGCGTTGGCGAAAGCGGCCATCCCGGTACGCTTGCAGCCGCTGGGAGGTGCGATGAGCGCTGTGTCCGAAGCCTATCGACTGGCGATGCTGCTCTCGAGCAGTCCGGACAGTGCGGGGGAGATCACCCTGTTGCTGAAGGAGGCGACGTTTTCGCCGACCCATCAGTTCGAAATGCTGGTGAGTGGCAAGGAGTACGTGCTGTCCCCTGCCAAGCTGCTGGAAGAAGGAGAAGATTATGACCTCGCCAAGTACCGCGTGAGCCAGCGCGCCTCGTGAAACCTTCCCCCTTCCGTGGGCGCCAAGTTGGGCAAGCGGCAAATGCGCTTGCTACTTTCCCTTCAGTGTTTTTCCCAGCCAGCTTGCTATGGCTTCGATTTCCTCCGCGCATACCGAATGCGACATGCGATATTCGTGCCACTCCAGCGTGTAGCCTGCCTGCTCCAGAGCCGTGCGCGAGGCGCTTCCTAGCGTAAGTGGCACGATAGGGTCAGCGCTGCCGTGTGCCATGAATATCGGCAGATCGAGGTTGGCGGGGCTGCGTTCCTGCGACAGCGTATGCGGCAGTGGCAGGTAGGTGGACAGCGCGATCGCGCCAGCCAGGCGCGCCGGATGCCGCAGCGCGGTGAACAGCGCAATGGCGCCGCCCTGCGAGAAACCGGCCAGCACGATGTTGCTTGCATCGATTCCGCGCGCCATCTCGCGCGCGATCAGTTTTTCTATCGCGGCCTGCGAAGCGCGCACGCCGGCCTCGTCCTCGCGCAGCGCCAGGTCATTGCAGGCGATGTCGTACCATGCGCGCATCACATAGCCGTTGTTGATGGTCACCGGCATCAGCGGCGCATGCGGGAAGACGTAGCGCACGCTGTACGGCAGCCCGATTTCCCGTGCGATGGGCACGAAGTCATTGCCGTCGGCGCCGAGGCCGTGCAGCCAGATGATGCTGGCGCGCGGCTGCGGGCCGGTTTCGATTTCGATGGCGGGCAGGGTCATGGTTGTATTCAATTCAGGGTTGTCGCGAAGGACACAAGGGGCGCGAGATAAGTCGTTTGAACAACCTTTGCATCCCTTGCGTCCTTGGCGGTGGGATCATTTGTTACGCAGCGCGGACTTGGGCCGGAACGCCTGCATCACCGCTGCGTTGGTTTCGACGTAAGGCGCGCCGATCAGATCCAGGCAGTACGGCACTGCGGCGAATATCCCGTCCAGCGTTTCCTTGATCGCTTTCGGCTGGCCGGGCAGGTTGAGGATGAGTGCGTGGCCGCGCACCACGCCGACCTGGCGCGACAGGATCGCGGTCGGCACATACTTCAGGCTCACAGCGCGCATCTGTTCGCCGAAGCCGGGCAGCACCTTGTCGGCGACCGCGAGGGTGGCCTCGGGCGTGACGTCGCGTGGTGCCGGCCCGGTGCCGCCGGTGGTGAGCACCAGGTGGCAGCCGGCTTGATCGACCAGTTCCTTCAAGGTGGCTTCGATCAGCGGCTGTTCGTCGGGGATCAGTCGTTCCGTGCTGTGCCACGGACTCGCCAGCGCCTGCGCGAACCATTCCTTGAGCGTGGGCAACCCCTTGTCCTCATACACGCCGGTTGAGGCGCGGTCACTGATCGAGACCAAGCCGATGCGTAATTTCCGATCCAATCTTGTGTCCAGTTTGTGTCCAGTTAGAAATCGTTTTTCACCACAAAGGGCAAGGTATGACCAAGGATTTCCCCTCGCGTCCTTGGTGTCCATCGCGGTGAAAGTGGGTTATCAAGGGTCATGGTCGATTCGACGCAGGTTCCGGGATCAACTCGCGCAGCGCCTGGAACAATTCGCGGAAATGCTTGGGCGGGCTGGCTGCCGCCCGTTCCTGGCGCGCGTTGCGGATCAGGGTGCGCAAGCGTTGCAGGTTGGCACCGGGATGCGCTTGCGCCAGTTCGGTCAGCGCCGCTTCGTCGGCGAGCAGGCGCTCGCGCCAGCGCTCCAGTCCGTGCAGCCAGGCGTTATGGGTGTGGGAAACGCCGCGCCAGGCGTCGAGGCTGGCCTGGATCGGTGCGGGGTCGACGTTGCGCATCAGCTTGCCGATGTATTGCATCTGGCGGCGGATGGCGCCGTTCTTGGTGATGCGCTTGGCTTCCAGCACCGCATTGCGCAAGTCTTCCGGCAACTCGATCTGGCGCAACTGATCCACGCTCAATCTGGTCAGCTCGGTGCCCAGGTCTTGTAGCGCTTCCACTTCGCGTTTGCGCTGGCTCTTGCTGGGGCGGTGTTCAAATTCGTCGTCGGGCATGGTGGCAGGACGGCACTAAGGACATCAGCGAAGCTGCTATGATAACGGCTTTTCGGTTGTGGCATATATGGCAGACGGTTTTTCCCAGACGAAAGATGCATTGCAGGAGATCGCGGCAGGGGTGTTGGCGCGGGCGCGCGAGCGCGGTGCCAGCGCGTGCGAAGTCGAGGTGAGCGAAGGTTTCGGCCAGAGCGTGACGGTGCGGCGCAACGAAATAGAGACCATCGAATACAACCGCGACAAGGGCATAGGCGTCACCGTGTATCTCGGCCAACAGCGCGGCCACGCCAGCACTTCCGATTTCACCGCGCAGGCGCTGGCCGATACGGTCGATGCCGCGCTCAATATCGCCAAATTTACCGCTGCCGACGATTGTGCCGGACTCGCCGATCCCGACCTGCTGGCGCGCGACACCCCCGACCTCGATTTGCACCATCCCTGGCGCATGCCGGTGGAGCAGGCGGCGGAGCTGGCGCAAGCTTGCGAGCAGGCGGCGTTTGCCGTCGATCCGCGCATCACCAATTCCGAAGGAGCGACGGTGTCCAGCCACGAGACGCAGTTCGTGTACGCCAATTCGCTCGGCTTTGCCGGCGGCTACCCGAGCTCGCGCCATTGGATCAGTTGCGCGGTGATCGCCGGCCAGGGCGAGGACATGCAGCGTGACGACTGGTACACGGTGGCGCGCGCGGCGGATGACCTGGAAAGCCCGGCGGCGGTGGGGCGCAAGGCGGGCAGCCGCAGCGTGCGCCGCCTCGGCGCACGCAAGATCGCCACCTGCGAAGCGCCGGTGCTGTTCGAGGCACCGTTGGCGGCAAGCCTGATCTCGCATTTCGTTTCCGCGGCGAGCGGTGGCAGCCTGTACCGAAAATCCTCCTTCCTGCTCGACAGCCTGGGCAAGGAAATCTTCGCGCCGCTGGTGCAGATCAGCGAGCAGCCGCTGCTGCTAAAAGGATTGGCCAGCGCGCCATTCGACGATGAAGGCGTGGCCACGCGGGCGCGCGAGGTGGTCAGCGACGGCGTGCTGAACGGCTATTTCCTCGGCAGCTATTCGGCGCGCAAGCTGGGCATGCGTTCCACCGGCAACGCTGGTGGCAACCATAACCTGGTGGTGGCCAGTACCGACGGCGACCTTGACGCCATGCTGAAAAAAATGGGCAAGGGGCTGCTGGTGACGGAACTGCTCGGCCACGGCATCAACCCGGTGACCGGCGATTATTCGCGCGGTGCGGCGGGATTCTGGGTGGAGGGTGGGGCGATCCAGTACGCAGTACAGGAAATCACCATCGCCGGCAACCTCAAGGAGATGTACCGCCGCATCGTCGCCATCGGTTCCGATGTCCTGGTGCGCGGCTCCAAGCAGTGTGGTTCCATCCTGGTGGAGCGCATGACCATCGCCGGGAATTGAGTTTCCTTCAATTCACCGGCGCAGAGCGGAAGCGGTCGACCTCGTTTGCCCTCACCGGCCCGGCAAAGTTGCCCCAGGAATTGCGGATATAGGTTACTACCGCCGCCACCTCGTCGTCGTTGAGGACGGAACGGAACGGCGGCATCCCGTAGGGGCGTGGATTGCCGGCGGTGCCGGGCGGGAAGCCGCCGTTGAGCACCATGCGGATCGGGTTCACCGCCGAGCGCATGGTCAGCGTGTGGTTTCCGGCGAGCGGCGGGTAGGCCGGTGCTTTGCCGTTGCCGTTTTCCCCGTGGCAGTCGGCGCAATGTTTTTTGTACAGCTTCGCGCCTTGCTCCATGACGCGGTACATCTCCTGCCGGCCTTCCAGCGACGGGTTGAACTGGGCGATCGGTTCGCTGCGCGGCAGCGATTTCAGGTATTCCGCGATCGCCTGCACGTCGCTGTCGGTCAGATGCTGCAGGCTTCTGTAAACCACTTCGGCCATCGGCCCGAACACCGCACCACGCTGCGACACGCCGGTCTTCAGCAAGTCGACGATGTCCTGCTTTTGCCATTTGCCCAGCCCCGTCCCGCTGCTTGCGGTCAGCGACGGCGCGTACCAGCTCGACATCGCCATCATGCCGCCATCGAGGTCTTCGTGCGTGTTGGCGCCGCCGAGCGGGTCGCGGCTGGTATGGCAGGCGTTGCAGTGGCCCAGCCCCTGCACCAGGTAAGCGCCGCGGTTCCATTCCGCACTTTTTCCCGCTTGCGGCTGGAATGTGCCGGGCCGGAAATAAAGTGTGCGCCACAGTGCCAGCATCACCTGGCTGTCGTAGGGGAAGCGCAGTTCATGTTCACGGTTGGGCTGCTCGACTGCGGGCACGGTCTTGAGGTAGGCGAACAGCGCATCGCTGTCGGCGCGTGTGATCCGGGTGTAATTTGGATAAGGGAAAGCCGGGTAGAGCAATCGACCATCCTTCGATTTGCCGTGATGCATGGCGCGCCAGAAATCATCCGCGTTCCAGTTGCCCAGCCCGGTCTTTGCGTCGGCAGTGAGGTTCGACGAATACACGCGCCCGAACGGCGTTTCGACGGCGCGCCCGCCCGCGTAAGCAGCGCCGCCACGCAGCGTGTGGCAGGCGGCGCAATTGCCCGCCAGTGCCAGGTATTTGCCGCGTATCACCTGTATGTTCGCGTCTTCGTTGGTCATGCCGGTTTGCTCATTCTCTTGTTCGAGCAGGTAGACGTAACCGGCCATGCCGCCCAGGAACATGGCGATGCCGACAAACAACAGCAGTATGGCCTTCTTCATGGTTTGCCTTCCCGTGCTGGCACGCTGCCACATTCGAGCGGCGGCTTGACCGGGTTGGATGCCGCCGGCGCGGAATCGGCCGGCACCGGCTGGGAGGCCAGATAGGCGGTGACGGCGTCCACGTCTTCCCAGTTCAGGCGCCCGGCAATCTTCGCCATGCAGTCCGGCGCGGCGGCATGGCGCGAGCCATTCTTCCATGAGCTCAACTGCGCATAGAGATACACGCGCGGCAGGCCGATCAGGCCCGGGATGGCCGGCTGGGTGCCGGTGAGCGTCTTGCCGTGGCAGGCGACGCAGGGCGGGATGTCCCGGCTTTGATCGCCTTGCGTGATCAATTCCCGCCCATGCGCCAGCGTGGCCGGTGGCACGGCGACGGACTGCGGCGGGGGATAGGGCAGGTGCAGCGCGGCGAAGTACGCCGCGATTTCGCGCAGATAGGTATCAGGTAGGTTGCCGATGAGGTAGGCCATCGCCGCATTGTGGCGGCGGCCTTCGCGGAAATTCACCAGTTGGTTGTAGAGGTAGCCTTCCGGCTTGCCGGCGATACGCGGGTGGTAGCCGTCGTTGCCGGCGCGGCCTTCCTTGCCGTGGCACACCATGCAGGCGGCGACGCGCTGTGCCATGGTGTCGGGCGGCGCGGATAGTTCGGCTGCCATTGCGCATTGTGCGGACGATGCGACCAAGGCCACCAGCAGCAGGCATGTCGCCGGGAATGCCAGGGCACGCCGGGTGCAGCGGGCGTACACTGCGCCTCGTGCCGGGGCGTGCTTCCTCTCATTGCTCATCATGTGTGTCCTGAACTCCGGGCGCCGCAACCTTGTGGCAGGAAGCCTTTTACCTTATCCGGCATGGGGCTGCAATACGGGCATCGCATGAGTAGTCATTTGCACATCTGCTCTGCGGCGCCATGGACCATACGGGCATCGGCTTTTTTGGTAGTATGCCACCACCATTTTCCCCTTCGGCATGTGCCGGGGGATTATTGAGATTTGCAGAATTGCATGACATGAACCTGCGTCTTCACCGCTACCCTTCTTCCTCCGGGAGAAGACGGCGCGGTGCGCCGGATGAGGGCGCATTCTCGTCGCCGTGGCACTGTCACGTAGATACGTAACCGACCAATACAATTTGCAATGCCACTAACGATGGATCTGCCAACATGCTGCCATGCGCCTCCCGTGTCGGGCAAACGGAGGCCGGCGTGACCATGGAGGCCGCTCAGTCTGGAAGCCGCACCCATTTTGCCCATTTCGGCCATTGGCTGGGCGTGGGCGGGGTGGCGGCGTACGACAACGCGCGTGCGCACCACTGGCAGGCGCGGTTGCATTGGCTGATGACGGGGGTGGCGCTGCTGGCGTTGCCCGCGCTTTATCTGGAGAATTTCGCCGCCTGGGCGCTCGACCTGTTCATCTTCATCGCGTTCTCGCTGGAACTGGTGTGGATGCTGCACGTCACCTCGCACAAGGCGCATTACCTGGCGCGCAACTGGCTGAGCCTGCTCATCGTGCTGGTGTCCGGTGCCAACCTGTTCGGCCTCGGCGCGGGATGGGTGCCGCTGGCACGACTGCTGCGCGTGGCGCTGGTCGGCTTGCTGCTGCTGCGCTCGCTGGGTTCGCTGCGCAAGCTGTTCACGCCCAGCGGTCTGCCCTACGTCATGCTGTTCTCGCTGGTGTCGTTGCTGCTTGCCGGCGCCGGGTTCTACTGGCTGGAACCGACCGTGCACAGCTATGCCGACGGGCTGTGGCTGGCTTTCGTCACCGGATCCACCCTGGGGTACGGCGATTTCATCCCTTCCACCGGCGTGTCGCGCCTGTTCGCGGTGCTGATGGTGATGGCGGGGCTCACCCTGTTGTCCATTTTCACTGCGAGCATCGCCGCGTTTTTCGTCGGCGAGGACGAAAAGATATTGCGCCGCGAACTGCACCGCGACATCAAGGCGCTGCGCGAGGAAGTGGCGCAGTTGCGCGAGGAGCTGCGGCAATACCGGCAGGAAGAACAACGTGACGCACGCGATTGAGGCGGGCGATGTATGTTTTGCGGCGTTGGAAATTGCAAGGTTCAAGCAGAGGGGGAGATGGAGAAAAAAGGCACCATTGCCAATTGCGCTGATCAAGAGCCGCAACGAGATCATCCGCGTGCCCAAGGGTAGTGGCATACGGCCTCACCCCCTCACCTCCGGCCCCTCTCCCGCAGGGAGAGGGGGTTATATTGCCTCGCCCTCCGGGTGATGGCGAATTCGCAGAACGCTGGAGGCCGCTATACCGTGGCGGTGAAAGTGATCGACATCTTCGGCAACGACACCATGACGCTGGTGCCGGTGAACGTGGGATGAAACTGATCATCTGGCTTGAGGCGGGCGCCTGCGCGTCGTGTATAATGCCGGCAATCCGCCGGGGGCGGAACGTATTTCATGAGGGGGCGGCAAAGTAACGCTGATGGGCGCAAGCATCTTGCCCTTGGATATTGCAGGTGCAATCGCCGTGTTCTGGCTGGCGCTGGGATTGCTCGGCGTGGCACTGTCTCCGCAGCTGATTGCCCGTCTCGTTTTTCCCATCGGCGCCCTCGGCGCACTGGCGCTGGCCGGCATCGGCCTGTGGGCGCTCGGTGAAACGCCCGCTGTCGCCGTCCTGCCGCTGGGCCTGCCCGATCTGCCTTTCCATCTCCGCCTCGATGCACTCTCCGCATTTTTCCTGATGCTGCTGGGCGGCGCGGCGTTCGGTATTTCCCTGTTCGGGGCGGGTTACTTCCGCGCCATGGAGGGACGGGCGCTTGGACTGCTGGCGCTGCAATACCACGTCTTCCTCGCCAGCATGGCACTGGTGCTGCTTGCCGACGACGCCTATCTGTTCATGGTGGCGTGGGAGTCGATGGCGTTGTCCTCCTATTTTCTGGTGACCACCGATCACAAGGTTCCGGAGATCCGCAAGGCCGGTTATCTTTACCTGCTCATCGCCCACATCGGTGCAATCGCCATCCTGCTCTGCTTCGGCGTGATGCAGGGCGGACTCGGCATCGGCGCCTATACCTTCGCGGCGATGCGCGAGGCGCACCTCACCGATTTCTGGGCGTCCGTCACCTTCCTGCTCGCGCTGTTCGGCTTCGGCGCCAAGGCCGGCATGCTGCCGCTGCATGTGTGGCTACCGGACGCGCATCCCGCCGCGCCGTCGCCGGTTTCCGCCATGATGAGCGGCATCATGTTGAAGACCGCGATCTACGGCATCCTGCGCGTGAGCTTCGATCTGCTCGACGTGCAGCTGTGGTGGTGGGGCGTGCTGGCACTGGGGCTGGGGCTGGCCAGCGCCGTGTTCGGCGCCATGTTCGCTGCGGTGCAGGCGGACATGAAGCGCCTGCTCGCCTATTCGTCGATCGAGAACATCGGACTCGTCTTGGTCGGCATCGGACTGGCGGTGATATTCCATGCCTACGGCAAGAACATGCTGGCGGCGCTGGCGCTGGCGGCGGCGCTGTACCACTGCATCAATCACGCTTTTTTCAAGAGTCTGCTGTTCCTCGGCACCGGTTCCGTGCTGCATGCCACCGGCGAGCGCAACATGGCGCGGCTGGGCGGGCTGATCCGGCGCATGCCCTGGGTGGCGGCGGTGACGCTGATCGGCGCGCTGGCCATCGCCGGCCTGCCGCCGCTGAACGGCTTCGTTTCCGAGTGGCTGCTGCTGCAGGCGTTCCTGCTTTCGCCCGGTTTGCCCAATTCCTACATCGACATGATGATTCCGGTTGCGGCGGCGGTGATCGCGCTGTCGGCGGCGCTGGCCGCCTACGTGATGGTGAAGTTTTACGGCATCATCTTCCTCGGCCAGCCGCGCGACGACAAACTGCGCCACGCCCATGATGCGGGCGGGTGGGAGCGCCTCGGCCTCGTCTGGCTGGCGTTCGGCTGCCTGGCGCTGGGGTTTTTCCCGGTATGGGCCGTTTCCCTGATCGACCCGGTTACGCAATCGATGGTTGGTGCCGCGCTGGGCCGTAGCGCCACGCAAAGCGGATGGCTGTTCCTCACTCCGGTTTCGCCCGAGCGTGCCAGTTACAGTCCGCTGTTCTTCCTGCTGGTCATCCTGGTCGTCGTACTGGTGGCCTCGGTAGCGGTGCGGCATTTTTACCATGGCCGCATGCGCCGCGCGCCGGCGTGGGACTGCGGCTTCCCCGAGCAGACCCCGCGCATGCAGGATACCGCAGAAGGGTTCGGCCAGCCGATCCGTCGCATTTTCGAGCCATTCTTCCGTATCGAGAGCGAACTGCCCAGCGCGTTCGACGCGCACCCGCGCTATCACGGGCGCAGCGACGACCAGCTCTGGTACTGGCTGTATCTGCCGGTTACACGGCTGGTCGAGAAACTGTCGTCGTGGGTGAGCCTGTTGCAGCATGGGCGCATCTACCTTTACCTGATGTACAGCTTCGCCACGCTGCTGGTGCTGCTGGCGCTGGTGCGGTGAGGCCATGAGCGAACTCTGGTCCGGCATGCTGTTCCAGCTTGCGCAGTTGCTGCTGGTGGTGCTGCTCGCTCCGCTCGTGCAGGGCTGGGTCGACCAGTGCCGCGCCTGGCTGCAAAACCGCAGCGGTGCCGGCGTGCTCCAGCCCTACCGCAACCTGCGCAAGCTGTTCCACAAGGATGCCGTGCTCGCGGCCGACGCATCGCCGCTGTTCCGCGGCGCACCGTACATCCTGTTCAGCTGCATGTGGCTGGCCGCCGGCATCATCCCGGTCATTGCCACCGACCTGCCTTATTCTCCCGCTGCGGACGTGATCGCGCTGGTCGGTATTTTCGCGCTGGCGCGCATGTTCATCGCGCTGGCCGCGATGGACATCGGCACCGCCTTCGGCACGCTCGGCGCGCGCCGTGAAATGCTGGTGTCTTTCCTCGCCGAGCCGGCGCTGCTGATGGTGTTCTTCGACGTTTCGCTGATCAGCCATTCGACCCAGCTCACACACATCGTCGAGACGCTGGCGCACCGCGAGTTTGTGCTCTATCCCAGCCTGGCCTTCGCCAGCGTGGCTTTCGTCATGGTGCTGCTGGCCGAAAATGCGCGCATCCCGGTGGACAATCCAGCCACGCACCTGGAACTCACCATGATCCACGAGGCGATGACCCTGGAATATTCCGCGCGCTACCTCGCCCTGGTGGAATGGGCGAGCAGCCTCAAGCTGCTGACCTACATTTCCATCGGCATCGCGTTGTTCGTGCCGTTCGGCATCGCCGAGGTTGGCAACTGGGCGGGGTTGCCGCTCGGCGTGGCGACGCTGGCGGTCAAGCTGGCTGCGGCTGGTGCCGGGCTTGCCCTGCTGGAAACCGTGCTGGCCAAGATGCGCATCTTCCGCGTGCCGGAATTTCTCGGCGCGGCTTTCCTGCTTGCCGTCCTCGGCCTGCTGATCCATTTCCTGCTCGGAGCGTGACATGACACTTTCCTTCTCCCTGCAATTGATCAACCTGCTTGCGTCCCTGTTGCTGCTGATCGCGTTTGCCATGCTGACGCAGCGGCGCGTGCGTTCGCTGATCAACCTGTTCGCCTGGCAGGGTGCGGTGCTCGCGGCAAGCACCTTCATCGTCGCGTATTCCACCGGGCAGTCGCATCTCTACTTTTCGGCGCTGCTCACCCTGCTGCTCAAGGTGGTACTGATGCCGTGGTTTCTGCACCGGCTGATACTCAGGCTCAACGTGAAGTGGGACGTGGAGACGCTCATCAACATCCCGAGCATGATGCTGATGGGCATCGTGCTGGTGATTTTCGCGTTCAACCTCGCCGCGCCGATTTCCGAGATGTCCGGCACCGTTATCCGCGGCACGCTGGGCATCGCGCTGGCGAGCGTGCTGCTTTCCTTCATGATGATGTTGACCCGGCACAAGGCGGTGCCGCAGGTGATCGGCTTCCTCGCCATGGAAAACGGCCTGTTTTTCGCCGCCACCAGCGCCACCTATGGCATGCCACTGGTGGTCGAGCTCGGCATCGCGCTGGACGTGCTGGTGGGCACCTTCATCTTCGGCATCTTTTTCTTCCAGATCCGCGAGACCTTTGACAGTCTCGACATCACGCACATGGAGCGGCTAAAGGGTGATTGACGCGGAAATACTCTTCGTGCTGGGCTTCCCGCTGCTGGGTGCGGCGTTGCTGGCGCTGTTCGGCTCGCGGCGCTGGGCGCCGGAGCTTAATTCGCTGATGAGCTTCGCCACCTTCCTTGCCGCTATCGCCCTCACCGCGCGCATCGTCGCGGAAGGCCCCCAGCTTGCTCTGAGCGAGCAGTTTTTCATCGACCCGTTCAACGTGTTCCTGGTGGCGCTGACCGCGTTCGTGGCCTTCACCACCTCGCTGTTCTCGCGACCCTACATGCGCATCGAGCAGCACCACGGCAAACTTTCCATCAACATGCTGCACCTTTACTACAGCATGTTCCAGCTGTTCACCTTCACCATGCTGCTGGCGCTCACCACCAACAACATGGGCATCGTGTGGGTGGCGATGGAGGCAGCCACGCTTTCCACGGTACTGCTGGTCAGCCTGTACCGCACCCCGTCCAGCGTCGAGGCGGCGTGGAAGTATTTCATCCTGTGCGGCGTCGGCATCGCGCTGGCGTTGTTCGGCACCATCCTGCTTTACTTCGCGGCGGAACGGGTGCTGGGAGAGGGTGGCACCGCGCTGCTGTGGACGCACCTGAACGGAGTGAAGACCGATCTCGAGCCGACGGTGCTGTCGCTGGCGTTCGTGTTCCTGCTGGTCGGTTACGGCACCAAGGTCGGCCTGGTGCCGCTGCATAACTGGCTGCCCGACGCTCACGCCGAAGGGCCGACGCCGGTGTCGGCGGTGCTGTCCGGGTTGCTGCTCAACGTCGCTCTCTACGCGGTAGTGCGCAGCAAGGTGCTGGTGGACGGCGCCCTGGAATCTCACTTCGCGGGCAACATGATGATGGGCTTCGGCCTGCTCAGCGTGGTGGTGGCTGCGTTGTTCCTGTCCAGGCAGAGGGACATCAAGCGCATGTTCGCCTATTCTTCGATCGAGCACATGGGGCTGATCACCTTCGCGTTTGGTATGGGCGGTGCGGTGGCCACCTACGCCGGCATGTTGCACATGACCATGCATTCGCTCACCAAGTCGGCGATCTTTTTCGCGGTCGGCCACGCTGCGCAGAAGGCCGGCACCCAGGTGATGGCGCACATCCGCGGCCTCATCGAGATCAGCCCCACGGTGGGCTGGGGGCTGATCCTGGGCACCCTGGCGATCCTTGGCGTGCCTCCGTTCGGCGTGTTCGCCAGCGAGTTCCTCATCATCACCACCGCCATGCACGACTATCCCTGGACCACGCCCATCCTGCTCGTCGCGCTGGGCATTGCTTTCGCGTCGATTTTCGGCAAGGTGCAGCCCATGGTGTTCGGCGAAACCACGGCGCGGCGCCTGCCCCATCCGCCGGCGCTGCTGCCGGTATTCACCCACCTTGCCCTGGTGCTGCTGCTGGGGTTGTACATGCCGCCTTACTTGGCCAACTGGTACCGCCAGGCCGCGGCGCTGCTGGGGTGAGGGAAATATGCACATCAAGGAACTGAACCTGGAGCTTGAACTGCTGCGCGGCGCGGTACCGGTGTGGCACGGCAGCATTGCTGCCGCGCAGTTGCAGCCCGCTTGCGAGAAAGTGCGCGCGGGCGGCGGCAGCCTGGTGGCGCTGTGGGGCAGCGACGAACGCGCCCGTCAGGGTGGCTTTGCATTGCACGCGGCGCTGCTCACGCTGGACGGGCTGGTGTGCCTGACCCTGCCGCTGGACGCGGCGCACCCGGCCTATCCCGATGTCAGCGCCATCTTCCCGCAGGCGCAGCGCATGCAGCGCGCGGCCTACGACATGCTTGGCATCCATGCCCAGGGCGGCGAGGATCACCGCAAATGGCTGCGCCACGGCGCATGGCCTGCCGGCACCTTCCCGTTGCGCAAGGATTTCGACGCGCGCCAGTCTTCGCCGGGCGAGACCGATGCATACCCGTTCGTGCAGGTGGAAGGGCAGGGCGTGCACGAAATCGCGGTTGGGCCGGTGCACGCCGGCATCATCGAACCGGGGCATTTCCGCTTTTCGGTGGTGGGGGAAAAGGTGCTGCGCCTTGAAGAGCGGCTGGGCTATGTCCACAAGGGCATCGAAAAGCGCTTCGAGTCGATGGCGCTTGCCGACGGTTACAGGCTGGCCGGACGCGTCTCGGGCGATTCCACCGTGGCCTACGCCTGGGCCTATGCCATGGCGGCGGAAAGCATCGCCGGGGTCACTCCACCCGATCGTGCGCTGTGGCTGCGTGCCTTGCTGCTGGAGCGCGAGCGCATCGCCAACCACCTCGGCGATCTCGGCTACCTCGGCAACGACGTGGCGCTGACGTTCGGCTTTGCTCAGTTCTGGATATTGAAGGAGGAGGTGCTGCGCAACAATGCGACGCTGTTCGGACATCGCTACCTGATGGACAGGATAGTCCCGGGCGGCGTCGCGTCCGACCTCGCCGAGGAGAGTAAACAAGTCATCCTTGATGAGTGCGTACGCCTGGAACGCGAAGTGGCGGTGCTGCGCGCCATCTACGACGATCATGCCGGTGTGCAGGACCGTTTCATCGCCACCGGCCGCGTCGCGCCTACGCTCGCTGCGAAGCTGGGGCTGACCGGCCTCGCCGGGCGTGCCAGCGGCCAGGCATGGGACCAGCGCGTGCAGTTTCCGTGCGCGCCCTATGACGAGCTCGAAGTGCGCGTGGCGGCGTACCGAAACGGTGATGTCGCGGCGCGCGTGATTGTGCGCTTCGAGGAAATCTTCGAGTCACTGCGGCTGTGCCGCGAGATACTCGCGCGCCTGCCTGCCGGGGACATCGTCGTACCGTTGCCGGATGCGGCGGCGGGGCTGGGCATAGGCATTGTGGAAGGCTGGCGCGGCGAGGTGCTGGTGGCGATCCATGCTGGCGAGCACGGCGAATTGCGGCGCGTGCATCCGCACGATCCTTCCTGGCAGAACTGGCCGCTGCTGGAGCATGCGGTGATGGGTAACATCGTTCCCGATTTCCCGCTGATCAACAAATCGTTCAACCTGAGCTACTCGGGGCACGACCTGTAGGAGGCATACCGTGTATCAACTGCTGAAACAGATCGTCAAGACCGGGATCAAGACCGAGCCCTATCCGCAGGCCGACGAAAACATGCGCGTGGCGGAACAGCGCCTGCAACGCGAGATCCTCGACGTGTTCGGCGGTGCATTGGCGATCCGCATGGTGGATGCCGGCTCCTGCAACGGCTGCGAACTGGAAATCCACGCCGTCAACAACGCCTACTACAACATCGAAGGCGCGGGCATCAAATTCGTGGCCAGCCCGCGTCATGCCGACCTGCTGCTGGTCACCGGCCCGGTGTCGCGCCATATGGAGGTGGCCTTGCGTCGCACCTATGACGCCACGCCCGACCCCAAGCTGGTGGTGGCTGTGGGCGAATGCGCCTGCGATGGCGGCATTTTCGGCGAGAGCTATGCCAGTTGCGGCAAGGTGGCCAACGTCATTCCGGTGGATGTCGCCGTGCCCGGCTGCCCGCCGACGCCGGTGGCCATCCTGCAAGGCATCCTCACCGCCATCAGCGCGAAGAAATGAGCCATCCTCGCTTCAGCCTGCCGTGGCGCGCAGGATTCTGGCTGCAGCGACCATGTTGGTCAGCGCCGGGATTACCTCGTTCCATTGGCGTGTTTTCAGGCCGCAATCCGGGTTGACCCACAGGTGTTCGGCGGGCACGCGCTCGGCAGCTTTCTTCATCAGCCCGACCATATGCTGCACGGTCGGGATGTTGGGCGAATGGATGTCATAGATTCCGGGGCCGATCTCGTTCGGGTATTTGAAGTGGTCGAACGCATCCAGCAGTTCCATGTCGGAGCGCGAGGTCTCGATGGTGATGACGTCGGCGTCCATGTCGGCGATGGCCGCGATGATGTCGTTGAACTCGGAATAGCACATGTGGGTGTGTATCTGCGTTGCGTCTTGCACGCCGTTGGCGGCGATGCGGAAAGATTCGATTGCCCAATTTAGGTAGGCGCTCCATTGCGCCTTGCGCAGCGGCAGGCCTTCGCGCAATGCGGCCTCGTCAATCTGGATTACGCGCACCCCGGCTTTTTCCAAATCCAGCACTTCCTCGCGGATGGCGAGAGCCAGTTGGTAGCACGACGCCGAGCGCGGCTGGTCGTCGCGCACGAACGACCAGTTGAGGAGAGTCACCGGGCCGGTCAGCATGCCCTTCATGGGCTTGTCGGTGAGCGACTGCGCATACTTGATCCACTCCACCGTCATCGCTTTGGGTCGGTTGATGTCGCCGAACAGGATGGGCGGCTTCACACAGCGCGAGCCGTAGGACTGCACCCAGCCGAACTCGCTGAAGGCGTAGCCGGCTAGCTGCTCGCCGAAATACTCCACCATGTCGTTGCGCTCGGCCTCACCATGCACGAACACATCCAAGCCCAGCGCTTCCTGCTCGCGCACGCAGCGGGCGATCTCGGCCTGCATTGCGGCCTTGTAGGCCGCTGCATCCATCTCGCCCGCCTTGAACTGGCGGCGCGCCAAACGGATTTCGATGGTCTGCGGGAAGGAGCCGATGGTGGTAGTGGGAAATTTTGGCAGCTTGAGCAGCGCGGCCTGCTTGGCAGCGCGCTGGGCGTAGGGGCTCTGGCGCTGACCGAGCTGTGTGTCAATCTTGGCCAGTGCGGCTTTCACCGCCGGGTTATGGACACGCGCCGAATGACGGCGCGATTCAATGGCGGCGCGGTTGGCGGCAAGTTCGTCCTTCACGGCGTCGCGGCCTCGGTTCAATGCCGTGGCAAGCACGGCCAGCTCATCCAGCTTCTGTTTGGCGAACGCCAACCAGGATTTTATTTCTGCGTCCAGTTTCTGCTCGCAGGACACATCCACCGGCACATGCAGCAGAGAGCATGACGGCGCGATCCACAAGCGGTCCCCCAACTGCTCGGCCAGCGGTTCCAGCCAGGCCAGCGTTTCATTCAGGTCAGTCTTCCAGATGTTGCGCCCGTTGATGACACCCAGCGACAGCACCTTGAATGAGGGCATCAGGTTCAGCAATGGCTGGATGTCGTCGCGCCCGTTGATCGCATCCACATGCAATCCCGCCACGGGCAAATTGGCGGCCAGGTATCGGTTCTCAAGCAACTGGCCGAAATAGGTGGCGAGCAGCAGCTTGATGCGGGAACTCTTCAGATGGTGATAGGCGATATTGAAGGCATGCTGCCATTCCGCATCGAGTTCGGTGACCAGAATGGGCTCGTCGATCTGCACCCATTCCACGCCCTGCGCGGCCAGCGTGTCCAGCAATGCGCCATACACGGGAAGCAGGCGCGACAGCAGCGCGAGCCGATCGGAATCATCCTTGGTTTTGCCGATGGCGAGGTAAGTCATCGGGCCAACGATGACGGGCTTGGCCTGCACGCCTAGTGCACGGGCTTCAGCCAGTTCCGCCAAGAGGCGCGAGGCATCGAGGCTGAATTGCGTGTCGGCGGTAAATTCGGGGACGATGTAGTGGTAGTTGGTATCAAACCACTTGGTCATCTCGCCCGCCGCAATTTCGCCGCAGCAGGAGGCATGATCGGCCACCGACGGAGCCGAGCGGCCTCGCGCCACGCGGAAATAATTGTCCAGCAGATTGCCGTGAAAACCACGCGCGCGCTCCGGCAGGTGGCCCAAGGTAAAGCTCATGTCCAGCACATGATCGTAAAAGCTGAAATCGCCGACCGGCACGAGGTCGAGGCTGGACTGATCCTGCCAGTGAAGCTGGCGCAGTTGCGCGCCTTTAGTCCTCAGTTCGTCGAGGGAGGACTGTCCCTTCCAGTAGGATTCAAGGGCGAACTTCAGTTCGCGCCGGGCTCCGATGCGCGGGAAGCCGAGGTTATGGGTAATTGCCATGGTTTGCACCTTAAGAAAATGAACAGGTGCGCCATGGTAGGCAACTCATTCCATGAATAGAAATGGTATTATTTCACGTATCGATTAATATTATTCATGCAATCACTTCCCCATGGCCACTCTGGAACGCATCCATCTCGAAATCGTCCGCGCCGTCGCACAGCATGGTTCACTCACTGCCGCCGCAGAGAAATTACACATCACCCAATCGGCCTTGAGCCATGCCGTGCGCAAGCTGGAAGATCAACTCGGACTGGCCATCTGGCACCGGGAGGGTCGCAGCCTGCGTCCGACCCAGGCAGGCGAGTATCTGTTGGCTGTTGCTCACCGCTTGTTGCCGCAGCTTGTACACACCGAGGAACGCTTGGGGCAATTCGCACGAGGCGAGCGCGGCAGCCTACGCATCGGCATGGAGTGCTATCCATGCTACCAATGGTTGCTGAAGGTTGTTTCGCCCTATCTTGCGCAGTGGCCGGACGTGGAGGTGGACGTGAAGCAGAAATTCCAGTTCGGTGGCATCGGCGCATTGTTTGGCTATGAAATTGACATGCTGGTGACACCCGATCCGCTCCACAAGCCCGGTCTCGCCTTCGAGCCGGTGTTCGACTACGAACAGGTGCTGGTGGTTGGCTCGCAACATCCCCTGCGCGGAGCCGAATACGTGCTGCCCAGGCAGCTATCGGATGAGACGCTCATCACCTACCCGGTCGCCATCGAGCGGCTCGATATCTACAACCTGTTCCTGACGCCTGCCGGTATCTCGCCCAAGCGTCACAAAATTATCGAGACCACCGACATCATGCTACAAATGGTCGCCAGCGGGCGCGGCGTGGCCGCGCTGCCGCGTTGGCTGGTGGAGGAGCAATCCACCAAATTCGATGTCACGCCGGTGAAGCTGGGGCGGCGTGGCGTGGCGAAGCAACTTTTCTTAGGATTCCGCGAAGCGGATGCAGACATCGACTACTTGAGAGCGTTCGTCGATTTGGCGCGCACATATCGCGACAAGAAGCCCGCTTTCAAAGTGCGTGCGAAGAAATGAAAAGCGGCGCGTCATCGCGCCGTTTACTAGCGGGACTTACTTGATCCGTATCTCCGATTGTGCACCTTCGTCCGGCGACAGGATGAGCAGGCCAGGTTCGTTGCCGGATGCGGCGGCGGGGCTGGGCATAGGCATTGTGGAAGGCTGGCGCGGCGAGGTGCTGGTGGCGATCCATGCTGGCGAGCACGGCGAATTGCGGCGCATGCATCCGCACGATCCTTCCTGGCAGAACTGGCCGCTACTGGAGCATGCGGTGATGGGTAACATCGTTCCCGATTTCCCGCTGATCAACAAATCGTTCAACCTGAGCTACTCGGGGCAGGATTTATAATTATTGAGCCGGCATCCATGAACTTGAATCAAGCCGCATAGCGCACGGGATCATGGTGCGTGGAGCGCACCCTGCCGAATTGTTGTCGTTGTTAACGCAAGTTGGAATAACGCATGTACCAGCTCATCAAACAGATACTCAAGACCGGCATCAAGAGCGAGGCGCCGCCCGCGCCATGCCGACCTGCTGCTGGTCACCGGCCCGGTGTCGCGCCACATGGAAGTGGCGCTCAAGCGCACCTACGATGCGACTCCCGAACCCAAGCTGGTGGTGGCTGTGGGCGAATGCGCCTGCGATGGCGGCATTTTCGGGGAAAGCTATGCGAGCTGTGGGCGGGTGGCCAACGTCATTCCGGTGGATGTCGCCGTGCCGGGCTGTCCACCCACGCCCCCCGCCATTTTGCAGGGCATCCTCACCGCTATCGGCGCGAAGAAATCATGAGGCGGATCAGGCCGGGGCGGGCGTCAGCAGCAGCGCTTGACACCGCTCCATTTGCGCTCCTGCTCGTGCCGGAAAAAATCGGCGCGTGACAGCGGTGCGTCATGCGGGTGTGCCGCGGCGTGGTGGGCGAGATAGCGTTCGTAGGCGTCGTCACCGGACAGGCGGCGCAGTGCCCGCCACAGCTTGAGCAGCGTTTTCATCGCGCGGCCCATCCGAAAAATTCACCGCGAAGGACGCCAGGGGCGAGAAGGAAAGCCCCGGATCTTTTGCATCCCTGGCGTACCTTGCGGTCCACTGGTTTCCAGGGTGTTGTCAATCCCTGACCCATTGTTCTTCCAGTTGCGTAGGGTGGTAGGGCGTTTCCGACAGCGGCGCCGCGCGCCCGGCGATGCTCCTGGCGCACACACGCAGCAGGTCGAGCAGCACCGTCCACAGCACGATGACGAAGAACATCGTCAGCCAGGCGTCGAGTTGCAGGTTGAAGATCAGCTTGGGCGCGATGGCGGCCTTGTCCGGCGGCAGGCTGCCGGCAGCAAGTTTGGCGGCGAGATCCTGCGCCTGCGCGAAGAAGCCGACGCGCGGATCGGTGCTCATCAGCTTCTGCCATGACGCGGTGGTGGTGATGAGCGTGAGCCAGGCCAGCGGCAATGCGGTGATCCAGGCGTAGCGCAGCTTGCCGGACTTGACCAGGATGCCGGTCGCCACCGACAGCGCGATCGCCGCCAGCATCTGGTTGGAGATGCCGAACAGCGGCCACAGGATGTTGACGCCGCCGTTGGGGTCGATCACGCCGATGTAGAGGAAGTAGCCCCAGCCCGCCACCACGATGAAGCTGGTGAGTAGCACCGACGGATACCAGGAGGTGCGTCCCAGCGGCGGGTAGAGGTTGCCGAGCAGGTCCTGGAGCATGAAGCGGCCGACGCGGGTGCCGGCGTCGAGCGTGGTAAGGATGAATACCGCCTCGAACATGATGGCGAAGTGGTACCACATCGCCAGCATGCCCTGCCCGAAGGCGCTGCCGAAGATGGACGCCATGCCGACCGCCAGCGAAGGCGCACCGCCGGTGCGCGCGAACAGGGTCTGCTCGCCCATGTCGGCGGCGAGCTGGCGCATGGTGTCGACCGTCACCGGGAAGCCCCACGAGGAAATCTTCGCCACCGCGTCGGCGGCTTCCTTGCCGACCACGCCGGCGGGGCTGTTGATGGCGAAGTACACGCCGGGCTCGAGCACGGTGGCGGCGATCATCGCCATCACGGCGACGAACGATTCCAGCATCATGCCGCCGTAGCCGATCAGGCGGATGTCGCGCTCGTTGGACAGCAGCTTGGGCGTGGTGCCGGAGGAAATCAGCGCGTGAAAACCGGAAATCGCGCCGCAGGCGATGGTGATGAAAACGAAGGGGAACAGGCTGCCGCCGAAGATGGGGCCGGTGCCGTCGACGAATTGCGTCAGCGCCGGCATTTTCACTTCCGGGCGCAGCAGCACGATGGCCAGCGCAAGCAGCAGCACCGTGCCGAGCTTGACGAAGGTGGACAGATAATCACGCGGCGCAAGCAAGAGCCACACCGGGAGGATGGCCGCGGCGAAGCCGTACACGATCACCCACCACGCCAGCGTGGTGCCGTCGTGGTCGAACAGCGCGCGCAGTGCCGGCTGCTGGTCTATCCAGCCGCCGCCCATCACTGCCAACAGCAGCAGCGCCACGCCGATCGTGGAGGCTTCCAGGATGCGCCCCGGGCGGATGCCGCGCAGGTAGATGCCGACCAGCATGGCGATGGGGATGGTCGCCGCCACCGTGGAAGCCGCCCACGGGCTGTGCTTCATCGCGTTCACCACCACCAGTCCCAGCACCGCGATGAGGATGATCATGATGGTGAAGGTGCCGATCAGCGCCGCCGCGCCGCCGATGGGGCCGAGTTCGTCGCGCGCCATCTGTCCCAGGCTGCGCCCGTCGCGGCGCGTGGAAAAGAACAGCGTCACCATGTCCTGCACGCAGCCACCCAATACGCCGCCGATCAATATCCACAGCGTGCCCGGCAGGTAGCCGAATTGTGCCGCTAGCGTGGGGCCGACCAGCGGGCCGGGGCCGGCGATGGCGGCGAAGTGGTGGCCGAACACGATCCAGCGGTGGGTGGGCACGTAATCGCGCCCGTTGTTGAGGCGCTCCGCCGGTGTGGCGCGCGTGGCATCGACGCTGAGTACTTTCGCTGCGATCCATGCCGCGTAGAAACGGTAGGCGATGGCGTACACGCACACTGCCGCGACCACGAACCATATGGCGTTGACGGTTTCACCGCGCGCGAGGGCAATGCCGCCGATCGCAGCGGCGCCGGCGACGGCAATCAGGATCCAAAGGAGGTGACGGAACATGGTTGTTTATTCTGGTTGCCTGGTTGGAATGAGGAATGCGTGACATGTTACCGGAAATGCTTTGCGGCTGTCAGGAGGGGCATGCTTGGAGTAGCCCCATCTATAGCTTCGCCGCCTTTGCTGTGACGGTTTCATTATCAGTTTGTTGAAATTATCCCTCAAAGCACGTCACTCATAATGAGCATGAAGCCTTAATGGTGAAGGCGGAACAAAACGAAAACGGGATACGGAATGCGAGGGGCAGATATAACCCGGAAAAGCTTGTTTGTGATGAGGAATACGGCGGATTACATCCGCGCCGACCATCCGCTGATTGCCATCCGCGAGATGCTCAATCAGGCACTGCGCGGCCTGGTGCTGCAAGCCCTGTACGGGGTCAGGAGCGAGCGGCTGCTGTGCGAACAACCCGGCTACAACATGCTGTATCGCTGGTTTGTCGGATGGGGGATGGAAGATGCCGCCAGGGATTACTCGACCTACACCCCGATTGCCGTGCAGGCGGCACTTGCCGGTACAGGATAGGCGGACACGGTGCTACCCAAATAAGTGCGCCCACAGCTCCCTCACCGCCTGCGCATGCTGCGCCACTTCCTCCGGCGCGACTCGCGCGTAGCGTTCCCCTTCCAGACGCAAGGCATGCTGCAAACGCCGGAAGGCGCGGTAGGCATCGCGCACCTGCTCGGCAAGCGCGCTGGGGATCAGCCCCAGTTCCGCAGCCAGCTTGAGCAAGGCGAGATTGCCGCTGTTGGCGGTGAGCGCGGCATGGGCATGGGCATGGCCCAGCACCAGGTATTGCACCATGAACTCGACGTCGATGATGCCGCCGGCATCGTGCTTGAGGTCGAAGCGGCCGTTGTCGTTGGGATGGGCGGCGTGCATCTTGGCGCGCATCTCCAGCACCGCGTGCCGCAGTTCGGCGAGGTCGCGCGGGCGGCGCAGGATGCCGATGCGAATATCCTCGAAACACTGGCCGACGGTGGCGTCGCCGGCAGCGCAGCGCGCGCGCGTGAGCGCCTGGTGTTCCCACACCCAGGCATGGCTTTCCTGGTAATCGGCGAAGGCGGCGATCGAACTGACCAGCAGCCCGGCCGCGCCGTCCGGGCGCAGACGCAGATCAGTTTCGTACAGCACGCCGGCGGGCGTGGTGCTGGTAAGCCAGGTGTTGATGCGCTGCGCCAGGCGCGCGTAGATTTCCGGTGCGCGCGCGTCGTCATCCTGGTACAGGAACACCAGGTCGAGGTCGGAGGCGTAGCCCAGTTCCTTGCCGCCGAGCTTGCCATAGCCGACGATGGCGAAGCAGGGCGTGTCGCGATGCTTCACGCGCAGCGCCGCCCAGCACAGGCGCATGGTTTCGCCAAGGATGAGGTCGGCGAGGTCGCTCAGGTGGTCGCTCAATTTTTCCAGCGTGAGCAGGCCGGCCAGATCCTGCGCCACCAGGCGGAAGGTTTGTGCCTGCTTGAAATGACGCAGGGTGTCCATTTCGCGCTCGACGTCGCCGGCGATATCGGCCAATTGCGCAGTCAGCATGGCGCGCGCCTGCTGCCAGTCCATGGGCTCGTAGAGCGCGCGCGGATCGAGCAGTTCGTCGAGCAGGATGGGGTGCCGTGCCAGGTAATCTGCTGTCCACGCGCTGGCCGCGACCAGCTTGGCGACGTTGTCGAGCGCCTGCGGATATTCGTTGAGCAGCGCCAGGTAGGCGCCGCGCTGCCCGATTGCCTCGAACAATTGCAGCAGGCGTTCCAGCGCCTGGTCGGGGCGCGGTTGTGCCGCTGCCACAGTCACCGCCTTGGGCAGCAGGGTGTCGAGGCGCGCCTGGATGGCGGCCGGCATGCGCTGGTAGCTGGTGCTCTGACGCAGGCCGTGCAGGCGTTGCGCCAGCGTTTCCGCGTCGCGGTAGCCAGCGGCGGCAAGCGCCGCCGTAGTGGTGACGTCGACCGTCGCCGGGACGGCTTTTTGCGCCGAGAAGATGGCCTCGAAGTGGCGGATGACGCAGTCGCGGTGCGCGGCCAGCTGTTGCAGGAAGGTGGCGCTGTCGGCGAAGTTCATCGCCTCGGCGACCAGCGCGAGATCGTCGTCGTGCGGCAGCGTCTGCGTCTGCTGATCATCGAGATATTGCAGGCGGTGTTCCAGGTTGCGCAGGAACACGTAGGCCGTGTCGAGTTCGGCCACGTTTTCTGTCGGCAGCAGCTTGCGCGCGGCAAGCGCGGCGAGTGCGGCACGGGTGGCGCGCACCTGCAGGCCGGCATCGCGCCCGCCACGGATCAATTGGAACACCTGGGCGATGAATTCGATTTCGCGGATGCCGCCCGGCCCCAGCTTGATGTTGTCGTCCATGTCGCGGCGCGCGACTTCGCGCCGGATCTGCGCGTGCAGGTCGCGCAGCGAGTGGAAGGCGCCGTAGTCGAAATGGCGACGGAACACGAAGGGGCGCACCAGTTGCATCAATTCTGCGCCGCGTTCGCCGCTGATCACCCGTGCCTTGAGCCAGGCGTAGCGCTCCCATTCGCGCCCCTGGGTGATGAAATATTCCTCCAGCATGGCGAAGCTGGACACCAGCGGGCCGCTGTCGCCGTAGGGGCGCAGCCGCATGTCGACGCGGAACACGTAGCCGTCGGCGCTGAGCGCGGCAAGCAGGGCAATCAGGCGGCGCGCCAGCCTGCCGAAGTATTCGTGGTTGCTGAGACTGGTCGTGCCGCTTCCCACACCGCTTGCCGCGCTGTCTTCGGGGTAGACGAACACCAGGTCGATGTCGGATGAGGCGTTGAGTTCGCCGCCGCCCAGCTTGCCCATGCCGACCACCAGCAACTGCTGCGGTGTGCCACTGTCCGCGCCGATGGCCGGGCCATAACGCTGCGTGAACTGCTCGTGCAGGAAGGCGCTGGCAGTGGCGATGGCGGTTTCGGCGAGCGCGGTGGTGGTCTCGACCACTTCGGTGAAATCGGCCAAGCCGTTGAGGTCGCGCGCGATCATGCGCAGCATGACGTGCTTGCGCAGACGGCGCAGCGCAGTGCCGAGCGCGGCTTCGTCGGGAATGTTTTGGGCGGCGAGCCAGGCGCGCATGTGTTCGGCGCGGAAGGGCAGATCCCATGGCTGGCTCCCGACCAGTGCCGGCTCGGCTTCGACCAGTCGCGACACGTAGCGGCTGAGGCGGCAGGTGCGTTGCAACAACGATTCCGCAGAGATTGCTGGCGTGGTCATCGGGGTTTCGCGGTAGAATCGCGCATGCGTTTTTATTTGGATGCAACACTTTAACACCCGCCTGGCGTACTGCGAAACAAGGTGCCGAACATACTTGCGCCGTTCCGGCTGATACCTGCATGGGCTTACCGCGTGGCGGCAGCGCTCGCTCTGCTTGCGGTATTGGTGTTTTCCGCCATCGTGCTGGCGCTGCGCTACTGGATCCTGCCCGACATCGCTGCCTATCGCAGCGACATCGAGCAGGCGATCAGCAGCGCTTCCGGCCAGCGCATCAGCATAGGCGCGGTGAGCGCCGGCTGGGACGGCGTGCGCCCGCGCCTCGCGCTCGGCGACGTCACCGTGTTCGATGCCGGCGGTCGCGCCGCGCTGACCCTGAGCGAGATCGAGGGCACGCTGTCCTGGAGTACGCTGCTGAGCGGCGAGGTGCGCTTCAAGTCGATCGAGATTGCGCATCCGCAGCTCGACGTCTGGCGCAACGCGCAGGGCATCATTTACGTTGCCGGCATCGCCGTGAACCAGCCGGGCGCGCACAGCGGCTTCGCCGACTGGCTGCTGCACCAAGGTCGCATCGCGGTGCGTGACGCGAGCATCGTCTGGCACGATGACCAGCGCGCCGCGCCGCCGCTCGCCTTGCGCGCCGTCAACCTGCGCCTGGAGAATTCCGGCAACCATCACCGCTTCGGCCTGCGCGCCACGCCGCCGGCCGGGTTGTCGGCGCCGCTGGACCTGCGCGGCGACCTGGTCGGCAGGACGGTGGAGAATTTCGCGGGGTGGCGTGGCAGACTGTTCGTGCAGCTCGATTACGCCGATCTGGGCGCATGGCGCACATGGCTGACGTTCCCGATCGAACTGCGGCGCGGCGACGGCGCGATCCGCGCCTGGCTCGAATTCGATAACAGCGTGCTGACCCGGCTGACCGCCGACGTGCGCCTGGACAATGTGCAGACCCGCCTGGCGCAGAGTCTGCCCGAACTCGATCTCGACTGGATGCGCGGCAGGCTGGGCTGGACATGGCTGGCCGACGAGTTCGCGCTGTCCGCCGACAATTTCACTTTTTCCGCCCGCGGCGGGTTGCGCATCGACCCCACCGATTTTTCCATGAAGCTGACGCGCGCCAGGCAGACCAGCGCGTCGGAAGGGGAGTTACGCATCAATTCCCTGGAACTGGACAAGCTGGTGGCATTTGCCGAATACCTGCCGCTGCCGGAGGAGTGGAACAGGCGCTTGCGGCAGGCGGCGCCGCGCGGCACACTGCGCGACGTGGCGCTGGGCTGGCGGGACAAGGCGGGACAGGCGGGACAGGCGGGACAGGCGGGACAGGCGGGACAGGCGGGACAGGCGGGACAGGCGGGACAGGCGGGACAGGCGGGCGCCTGGCCGTTCGCCGACCAGCAACTGCCGCCGCAATTCAGCGTGAAGGCGAATTTTTCCGGGCTGGCCGTGAAGTCGGTCGATGGCATGCCGGCGTTCGAGGGCATGAGCGGCGAGATCATCGGCGATGAAAGTGCCGGGCGGCTGTTGGTCGATGCGCGCAACGGCAGCGTCGAACTGCCGAGGGTGTTCGAGCATGCGCTGCCGTTCACGATGCTGTCGGGAGAAATGGACTGGAAGCAGGACGGCAAAGCGACCGAGTTGAAATTGCGCAGCATGTCGTTTGCCAACGAGCATCTGGCCGGCTCGCTCGGCGGCAGTTACCGCGATGGCGTGGCCGACCTGAGCGGCAGCCTGACGCGCGCCGACGCGCGCCAGGTGTGGCGCTACCTGCCGCTCACGGTGGGGCGTGACACGCGCGAATGGCTGCGCACGTCGCTGCTGGCAGGCGAATCGCGCGAAGTGCGCCTGAAGCTGAAGGGCAGGCTGAGTGACTTCCCCTTTGTCGACCCGCGCCAGGGGCTGTTCCAGGTGGACGTGCACGCCACCGGCGGGGTGCTTGACTTTGCCGCCGGCTGGCCGCGCATCGAGGGTATCGACGCCGACCTGACGTTCCAGGGCAAGCGCATGGAAGTGCAGGCGCGCCAGGCGGCCATCATGGGGGTCAGGCTGGGTAAGGTGAGTGCCGTGATTCCCGACCTTGAGTCGTTCGACGAACAGTTGCAGGTCAGCGGCGAGGCGGAGGCGCCGACCGCCGATTTCCTGAGATTCGTCAATAAAAGCCCGGTCGCGCAAATGACGGGTTCGGTGAGTGCGAACGTGGAGGCGGAGGGTAGTGGCAAGCTGGTTTTGCAGCTCGACATCCCCTTGCGCCGCAGTAGCGACACCAAGCTGCGCGGCAGTTATGAGTTCAGGGCCAACCGCGTGGTGCTGACGCCGGAACTGCCCCCCGTAGAGCAGTTGAGCGGCCTGCTTGAATTTTCCGAAGCGACGGTGAAGGCGAGCAACATGCGGGCGCTGGTTTTCGGTGGCCCCTCCACTATTTCGCTTGCCACCGGCGAAGAGGGGGGCGCGCGCGCGCTGTTGCGGGGGCGCGCCGACTTCGACAACTGGGCCAAGTTATTCCCCGCACCCTGGCTGGGCTATCTGCACGGCGTCAGCGACTGGCGCGCCAGCGTGGCATTGCGCGATAGCCAGACCGAGGTGGTGTTCGATTCGAACCTGCGCGGCGTTTTCTCGGATCTGCCGGAGCCTTTCGCCAAGGCGGCGGCTGAGGAGATGCCGCTGCATTTCGAGCAGAAAAGCATCGACGGGCAGCAAGAACGGCTGGTGTTCAGCTATGGCGATGTGGTGGCGGCGCGTGTGATCCGCCGCAGGGAAGGCGGCGAGATGAAGGTGGAGCGCGGCGCGGTGGTGCTGGGTGGCCCGCCTGCCCTACCGGCCAGGCGCGGTTTATGGATTTCCGGCAGGTTGCCGTTCATCGATCTCGACAAGATGCATGCGCTGATGAGCGGCCTGCCGGGCGGCGGCAGGCCCAGCGTGAAAGGATTGGATGTGCGCCTGGACAGCGTGCGCATGCTGCACAGCCGCTTCACCAACCTGCACCTGACCGCGAGCGCGCAGGAAGGTGAGTGGCAGGCGAAAGTCGACGGTCCGGAAATTTCCGGCAACCTGCTCTGGCAGCCGGAGGCCGAGGGCAAGCTGACTGCGCGCCTGAAGTATCTCTTTTTCATCGGCGATTATTCTTCGGGCGTGCCGGCAGCCAGTGCGTCGGCCGCCGACGACAGGAACGTGGAGCTGCCGGCGCTGGACATCGTCGCCGACGATTTTCGCCTGGGCGACAAGCAGCTGGGCAAGCTGGAAATCATCGCCTCACAAAGGGGGGGCGATTGGCTGATCGATAAAGTGGGTGTGTACAATGGCGATGCCACCCTCAAGGCCAAGGGGGTGTGGCAGAGCTGGTTGAACGAGCCGCGTGCCTACCTCGGTCTTGACCTGGAAGTGAACGACATCGGCCGCCTGTTCGCCCGCCTCGGCTTGAGCGAGGGGATAAAGGGCGGCAGCGCCAAGTTGAGCGGGCCGTTGACGTGGGTGGGCAGCCCGGCGCGCCTCGATTACGCGACCTTGTCTGGCGAGCTTACCTTGCAGGCGCGGCACGGCCAGTTCGTCAAGCTGCAACCGGGGCCGGCCAAGCTGCTCGGCGTGTTGAGCTTACAGGCGCTGCCGCGCCGCGTAACGCTCGATTTCAAGGACATCTTCAGCGAAGGGTTCGCCTTTGAGGGCATCGACGGCAACATCAAGATCGAGCGCGGCATGGCGCGTACCGACGATTTCGTCATCAACGGATCGGTGGCGAAGGTGGCGATGAGCGGTAGCGTCGACCTCGCGGCGGAAACGCAGAATTTGCGCGTGGTAGTGCTGCCGACGGTGGGGGAAAGCGTGTCGGTGGCGGGCGCACTGCTGGGCGGGCCGGTAGCCGGCATCACCGCTTTCCTCGTGCAGAAGTTGTTGCGCGACCCACTTGACCGGCTGGTTTCCTTTGAATACAAGGTAACCGGCACGTGGTCCGATCCGACGGTGGTCAAGGTCGAACGGCAGGCGCAAAATTGACGATGGGAGTGCAGGGGATGAGAGACATGGCGAGAGAATGCGGACGGATTTCCCAGGAACGAGGGGGCGGGACCGTCTCGTGCCGGAATCGGCTTTACCGGGCATTCATGGTGGTGGGCCTTGTTGCTCCAGTGTTCGCTTCAGTTCCGGCGCATGCTGCCGAAAGCTATGATGTGCCGCCGGAGTTCTGGTACCGGCCGCGCAGCGGCGAGGCGGTGCTGGCGCAGCCCGCCATCCGCCAGGCGGTGAATGCATTGGCGCATGCGCCGCGTTTGAGCCTGGTGATACATCACGGCGCCGATGCGGAAACCCAGTTGTGGGCGGCGGAGTTGCGCGGCTGGCTGGGAGCGCTGGCGCTCGATGCGGCGCGGATACGGTTGGTTGCCGATGCGCCGGGGGGCGAACAAATCAGTCTGGAAGTGAGAGAGTGAGAAAGTGAGAGCGCGGGAATGAGCATCAAGAAAGTCGGATCGGAAAAAAGCAAGGCCAAGCCGGTTGCCAAGGATCAGGCCGGGGTGTTTCGCGTCGCTGCGGTGCAGATGGCTTCCGGGCCCAAGGTGGAGGCCAACCTCAACGAGGCGCGGCGCCTGATCGAAATCGCGGTGCAACAGGGCGCGAAACTGGTGGCGTTGCCTGAGTATTTTGCCATCATGGGCATGCGCGACAAGGACAAGGTGGCGGTGCGCGAGGCGCCCGGCTCCGGCATGATCCAGAAATTCCTCGCCGACACCGCGCGCGCATTCAAAATCTGGCTGATCGGCGGCTCGATTCCGCTGGAAGCGTCGGTGGCCGGTAAGGTGCGCAACAGCTGCCTGGTGTACGACGACCAAGGCAGGCAGGTGGCGCGCTACGACAAGATCCATTTGTTCAGCCTTGATCTGGGCAAGGAAAAATATGCCGAGGAAAAGACCATAGAACCGGGCAGCCAGGTGGTGGCGTTCGATTCGCCGTTCGGGCGCATCGGCCTGTCGATCTGCTACGATTTGCGCTTCCCCGAACTGTATCGTGCGCTCGGCAACGTGGACATCATCATGGTGCCGTCGGCGTTCACCGCTACCACCGGCAAGGCGCACTGGGAAACACTGGTGCGTGCGCGTGCCATCGAAAACCTGGCCTATGTTATCGCGCCGGCGCAGGGCGGTTATCACCTAAACGGACGCGAAACCCACGGTGACTCGATGATCGTCGATCCGTGGGGCGTGGTGCTGGATCGCCTGCCGCGCGGTTCCGGCATTGTGCTGGCGGGCATCAACCCCGCCTACCAGGCGAGCCTGCGTCAGAGCCTGCCGGCTTTGCAGCACCGCACCTTGCACCAGTGCTGAGTGCGTGGATTAGGGAGTAGCTGCCGGAGAGCGCTTCGCGGTTCGGTAGTTCCCAGCGTTTCAGGTTAGAATCCAAGCTTGAAACATCACATTCTCCGCTTCTCATGAACAGCCGTCCCGGAATCTCCCCGTTTGACACTGCACAGGCCTGCCTGCTTGCACCTTATGCGCTCGACCAGCACGCGCTCCAGCGCGTGTTCGGCGAGATGATGGCGCACCGCCTCGATTACGCCGACCTGTATTTCCAGTATTGCCGCTCAGAAAGCTGGAGCCTGGAGGAGGGTATCGTCAAGGCGGGCAGCTTCAACATCGACCAGGGCGTGGGCGTGCGTGCGGTCGCGCATGACAAGACCGCGTTCGCGTATTCCGACGATATCAGCCTGGGCGCCCTTGCCGCCGCGGCGCAGGCGACGCGTGCCATTGCGCGCCAGGGTGGCGAAGTCCATGCGGCGCTGGCGCGGGGCGGCGGCGAGGCGCGCAAGCTGTACCACGCGCAGGATCCGGTGGCTGGCCTGGATGCTGCGGCCAAGGTGGCGCTGCTGGAAAAAGTCGAGCGTCATGCGCGCGCCCTCGATCCGCGCGTGTCGCAGGTGATGGCGCATCTTGGCGGAGAATACGAAGTGGTGTTGGTGGCGCGCTCCGACGGCGTGATTGCCGCCGACGTACGCCCGCTGGTGCGGTTGTCGCTGCAAGTCATCGTCGAGGCGAACGGCCGCCGCGAGCAGGGCAGCGCGGGCGGCGGCGGGCGTTTCGATTATGCATATTTCAGCGACGCGGTGCTGCGCGATTATGCCGAGAAGGCGGTGCAGCAGGCGCTCGTCAATCTCGATGCGCGGCCGGCACCTGCCGGTACCATGACCGTGGTGCTGGGGCCGGGCTGGCCCGGCATCCTTCTCCATGAGGCGATCGGCCACGGCTTGGAGGGCGATTTCAACCGCAAGGGCAGTTCGGCTTTTTCCGGACGCATCGGCGAGCGCGTTGCCGCGCCCGGTGTCACCGTGGTGGACGATGGCACCCTTGCCGCGCGGCGCGGTTCGCTCAACATCGACGATGAGGGCAACCCCACGCAGCGCACCGTATTGATCGAGAACGGTATCCTGCAAGGTTATTTACAGGACAGCCTCAACGCGCGCCTGATGGGCGTCGCGCCCACCGGCAACGGCAGGCGAGAATCCTATGCGCACATTCCCATGCCGCGCATGACCAATACCTGCATGCTGAACGGCAAGTGCGATCCGCGGGAAATCATCGCCTCGGTCAAGCAGGGTTTGTACGCAGTGAATTTCGGCGGTGGCCAGGTCGATATCACCAGCGGCAAGTTCGTGTTTTCTGCGGCGGAAGCCTACCTGATCGAGGACGGAAAAATCACTGCGCCGGTGAAGGGTGCGACGCTGATCGGCAACGGGCCCGACGTGCTCACGCGCGTTTCAATGATAGGCAACGACATGGCGCTCGATCCCGGCGTCGGCACCTGCGGCAAGGAAGGACAAAGCGTGCCGGTGGGAGTCGGGCAACCGACGTTACGCATCGACGGCCTCACGGTGGGCGGTACGGGCTGAATCGTAGGCAGCGGTTCTTGTTTGCTATTTAGGGAAGGTCTGAAGAAACCCCGATTTTCATGCGTGCATCGCATGCAGGAACATTAGCGGCAAGGTTTCTGGATGGTGCGGGGTGCTTTTCCCGGTTATCACTCGCCCTTTCTGGCCATTTTCTTCATCCGCCTGCTGGAGGTGCGCATCGCGCAACTGGAGCGCGAGCTGACGGAAGTTCGCTCAACTGCGCTGCACCCAAAGAAAATGGAGATACACGCCGCGCGCAGCACGCCGACCCCCGAATTCGATCAATTCGCGACCCGAAGGTCGGCTCGAACCGGTTGTTCGGCATTTATTTTGCACCATCACTTTGAGGTCGGATTCTTTGGCACCTGAACACCCTCTATAAAGGATTGCGCCTCGTTTTCAAAATCAGGATGTAAATCTTTGCCTCGATGTGAATAGGTAATGGCAAAACCGATGTTCTTCTGCGCTGGGTGCCTGCAATAAAGGTGTTCATTCTGCATGACAAGGGTTTCGGTTTTGTTTGGTCCGATCTCCGCCTGCCGGTCTTCTGAAATATTTTTCATCTGGACGCATGGGTAACCGCGAGATGAAGTGAACTGATGTATAAAAGATTTTGTGCTGAATCTTTCAGTTTCTGCATCACTTTGGGCGCCTTTGACGATGAGAGCCTCAAATTCCTCTGGAGAGTTGGTTTGGGGTGGGTCAAATATCGCTACCTGTGCTGCAAAGCTTTCACCCGATGCACTTCCACGGCGGGCGAATGCCATACCCGATGGATCAGATTTCAACAGTTGCCACCCTTCTGAATTTGGCGCTGCGATATTGAGGATAGGGCCGGCATAGACTTTTCCAGGAGGCACATTTTGAGACTCGCTAACCTGAGTGGGAACAGTACAAGAGGAAAGGGCAACGATTGCCAGTGAAAGTGCGGCTGTTAGTAATGAGCGAGACATGTATTACTCCTCCAAATCAATGCCGAACGTAGAGCTAACCGGCGCCGATAGGCGTCCGGGTTGAGTGGGATGGACTCCCCCCCGTTTTTTGGCGGCATCATTGTGCCAGCTGGCTCTCATAAGTGGTGTGTGGGTGTCAGCACCAAACAATCAACGAAAGGAGTCCGAGATGAATGCTACTACTGTTGCGGTTGATTTGGCAAAGAACGTATTCCAGCTTGCTGTAGCCGACACATCGTGGAAAGTCATCGAACAACACCGTCTGACCCGCAGCCAGTTCGAGCGCTGGTTCCAGAACCGGGAAGTTTCGCTGGTCATCCTGGAAGCCTGTGGCTCTGCCCATCACTGGGGGCGCCGGCTCAACCGGCTGGGGATAGAGGTCAGGCTGTTGCCTGCGGCCTACATCCGCGCCTATGTGAAGCGCAACAAGACCGATGCGGCCGATGCTTGTGCACTGCTGGAGGCCGCACGCTCATCCGGCATCACCCCGGTACGGATCAAGTCGGTCGAGCAGCAAGCCTTGCAGGGATTGCACCGCACGCGATCATTGTGGATGGGCGCTCGCCGTCCAGGGGCGCACCCATCACAACAAGGCAGCCTGTGCACTGGCCAACAAATTGGCGCGCATCTGTTTCGCCACTTTGCGGGACGGCGAACCTTACGGCACGAACCTGCGGCTGAACAGGAAGATACAGCGGCAAGCATTTGCGATGCCGCTATAGATCAACGAAACGAGGAAATACTTCCCAGCGCAGCACAGGAGATTGATCGCTCATCATGGCAAGCAAGGTCGCACCTACACCGGGACACGCCGATAACGCTGCCGGCAGCATCACGCCTGCCGCTTGTAACGATTGGCGCCTGGTGGGCAGATTCCATGTCGGCACGGGTCAATACGAACCCACTTCAGATGCCGGATATACGACTGCATGCGCTTACCTTGCGCCAAACCTATCGGTCAGTTTCTTGAACTTCGGGGGGAGTCCATATACGCCATGTTAGGGCCGATACAATGGCTACGGTGTGTAAGGTTCATGGACGATGCGCTGAGATACCCACCAGATGTTGCCGTGTTTGTCTTTGACCCCACCCTGTCTGTCTCCATAGGGCATATCTTGCACGCCCATTTCTAGGACTGCGCCGTGCTCAAGAGCGCGCTGCATTGAAGCTTCCGCATTTTCTACGTAGATGTAGTAGGCGCTGCACATGCCGGGGTATTTTTCTGTGGCCTCACTGACCATGACCGCAGAAGTGCCAAGTTGGACTGAAACATTTTGGACAAGCCCATTGGGACGCATGGTGCGGCAAGTTTCGACGCCGCCCAACCCTTGGACAAGGAATGCAATAAAAGACTCTGCGTCTTTGACGAAAAAATAAGGTGTTACGGTGTTGAAGCCAGGTGGGATATACATGAACTCTCTCCAAAAGGATTGTTTTTAAGGCCCTAACGTAGAGCTAACCGGCGCTGCGCGGCTTTATCGCGCAGCGTCCAGCGACCGAAGGGAGCGAGGTTCAGCGCCGGGTTAGACCGCGGTTCTGATTCGGTGCAGTTCACGGCGAAATGCCTGTAGGTCTTCTTCTGGAAGATCGAGAACAAACGCGATCTTATTTCCAAGGCCGCCAAAAGAGGTGCCTATAGCTTTGGCGTCTTTGTCATCCTTGATCAAAACGCGGTCGTGGATTTCGGTTGTCTCGTGGTTCTCGAGTGAGATTCCCTTTTTTCGGCAATACTCTGCAATTGATGAATAGATGCGCCGGTTTGGACCGGGGAGGTGAAATACCTCAAGCTTCTCGATCTTCTTTGGAATAAAGTCAATGAGCCACTCGACATATTGTGCTTGGGTGCGGAATACCTTGTTTGGGCCACTGAACGAGAAGAAATAGGGATCAGAGATAGTTAGCTTGTTGGTCCCAGCTAGCCAAGAGGTAATGTGCCTCCGTTCTTCGTTACGCCGCTCATCGAGTCCGGTAATGAGGTACGCAAGCCGATTGGCAGACTCACCTTCTGCGAGGGCGCAACGTTGCGGCTCAAGTGTCGACAACCGTCGTTCAATGCGACTCAGGCGAGAAGAAATTTCTTCGCCTGTGGGAGGGCCAAACCACCAATATCTGAGCGATGGTCTGAGTTGAGAAATGTCCGACTCAGGATTCTCGACAACTTCAAGTAGCTCGCGGAGATGTCGGGCTAGCAGTTCGCGTTCAGTAGTCATAGGAATAGCGGTCTAACGTAAAGTTGAGGGGCGCGCCGCTTTTGGCGCATCCCTCTCGAACGCCATGTTAGGCTTGATGTGTGTGCGGTGCATTCATTTGTTGTCGTTGCTTTCCAGCAGCTTTTTTCGTTCAGATTCGTACTCCTGATACGACATGGATTTCTCAGCCGGTTTTTGCTCTACCGAAGGGTGAACAATCGCTTCCCTTGTCTTTAACCCTTCGTAAACGTTGCCATAGTAGCGTTCGCTAATGGCGCATCCGGCAAGAAGCCCGAGGTGGGCGCATAAAACAATGGCTATTGCTGCACGCATGACGCCCTCCTATTTCGGGCCAATGAGTTGATGGCGTTGTTCGGCATTACTTAAAAGAACTCTGAATAATGAAGCCGAAGTGGGGACTCGGATTGCTGACAATGATTTGCTCCCCCGTCGCCTTCCTAATAACATACCCGTCAAAGACCCTTTCCTGGCCACCTCGTAGATTGCCAAAGACCTTAACTTTCTCATCAAGGGATACATTCAGTTTTTTGTTATCCGGCAACTTGGCTCTAACAAGGATAGAGCCGGAATTGTCCGTCAGAGTGAAACCACTGTCATCAACTTGCGTGATCGTTCCCCCGATTGTGGTTACCGGCGGCAACGCTAAGTTCTTGATCGGTGTTGTGCCGGCGCACCCGCTAACCATCGTTACAACTATTGCCAGAACAGAAAAAAGGACAGCTTTCATTCAGTTTCTCCTTTTGGTTGAAATGCCTATCGGGGTCGCGAATTGAGCGGCACCCTGAGAAAATGGAGATACACGGTAAGTGTATCGAAATTTTCGAAAGGGCGTAGCCGCGCGTAGCGCGGTGTCCGCTCGAATGAGGGGATAGGCGGCGCTGCGC
>JBFMAC010000001.1:0-259110 GCA_040756015.1 Pseudomonadota bacterium | reverse complement strand
CTCGAAGGGGTAAACAACCGCATCAAGGTCATCAAGCGCATGGCCTATGGCTTCCGCGATTCAGCTTACTTCTTCCTGAAAATCAAGGATGCCTTCCCCGGAAAGGCGCGATGAACCATAAAAAAGGCGCACGCTGATGCGTGCGCCTTTGTCCGTGCGACAAGCAAACCTAGCCGAAATAAAGCGAGGTATGCGCGCCTGCCGCCATGAAGAACAACATCGGGATCGACAGCATGGTATTGGTGCGCGAGGCGAGGAAAGCAACGCGGCGTGCGCGGTTCTTTTCCTCGTCGGTGGCCGGCTTCAGTCCCAGCACTTTCTTCTGGTTGGGCCAGATCAGGCCCCACACGTTGAACAGCATGATGGTGCCGAGCCAAGCGCCGACACCGATTGCGGCATGGCCGGGCTGCAGGGTGAAAGCGGAAACGAAGTTGCCGCCCAGCAACGCCGCACCGGCAAGCCAGGTCACCAACGCCGCCCAGCGAAAGTAGAACAGCGCGCGCGGCGCCACGTGCTTGGTGATGCCGGCAGCGGTGTTGTCAGTGGCCGCAGCCTTCAACGCGGCGACCTGCACGAAATTGAAGTAATAGAGCAGGCCAATCCACATCACGCCCGCCATGAAGTGCAGCCAACGTGCCAGCGCAGGTACGAAATCCATGTCAGCCCCCGATCAAGGTTTTAACAACGAAATACAACACCACGGTCAAGACCACGCCAGAAATGACGGTACCCCACAACGAATCGAGCGGATTGTTCATGTTTTACTCCTTGTTACCCGTATCAGGTGAAGCGCGTAGTCTACAAAATCTAACCGGGGGGGGCAATGGTTGAGTTAATTTATCACCTATTTTTACGGCGCCAGCCCATAGCCCACGTAAGGCGCAATGCCCAAAACATTCACTACGCTCATGGGGCAGCCCATCACCGCAGGACATTGCGCCGGCTGTGGACACGAGCCGCACCGTCGGATCGCGGCCGTGCCATAAAATGCGTGTCCCTCAAGACGCCACCAGCAAATACACCAGCAGCAGGTTGAGCACGATGGAAATCGCCGCCACCCACTGCCACAGCAACAGCGGTCTGCTTTCAGCCAGCGGCACGCGCAGCGGCGCCAACACCGGTTGGCGTTCGCCATGTTCGAACGCGAGCAACAATTCCTCGGCAGTTTCGAAGCGCTGTTTGGTATCCCTGGCCACCGCCTTGAGCAGCAGGTTTTCCAGCCACTGCGGGATGTCCGGCCGGTAGCGCGTCGGCGGCTGCGCATTGCCGAAGCGCGGATGCTGGAACGGTTCAATCTCGCCGTAGGGATATTTGCGTGTCAGCAGGTAATACAAGCTGACGCCGGCCGCATACAAATCGCTCTGCACCGATGCCTGTGCACCGCCGAATTGTTCCGGCGCAATGAAACTGGGTGTGCCCGGGTTACCCTCACCATGCATCGTCGCCGGGTTGAGCGCCACTCCCAGGTCGAGGATACGCAGCTTGCCATCCTCGCCCAGGTGCAGGTTGGCCGGCTTGATGTCGCGATGGATGATGTTGAGACGGTGCAACGCGGCCAGCCCCTTGGCCAGACGGATGCCGATCTGCACCGCCTCGGCCACGGAAAAATGCCGGCCACGATCAAGGTGTTGCTGCAGCGTGGCACCCTCGTGAAACGTCATCACGTAATAGAGAAAATTGCGCCGCTCGGCGGACAACGGCAACACCTGGGGAAAATAATGTGAGAGCAGCTTCTTGCCCAGCCATTCCTCGGTAAGCAGCCCGGCACGGCTTTGCTCGTCATCGCGCAGCGCCGGTTGCAGTGTTTTCAATACCAGCACTTGCTGCGTGGCGGTCTGGCGCACCTTATATAAAATCGAGCAGCGCGACTCGTGCAGGATATCCAGCACATCGAAATCGTCGATCTGCTGGCCGGGCTTGAGCCGCATCGGCACCGCCAGTTCGCGCCCGTCGTCAAGCAACGTATGTCGGTTGCTGTCACCGACTTGCGTCACACGCGCAACTACGGCGGTGACGTTATCCTGGCTGCCCTGTGCCAGCGCCTGCTGCGTCATGGCATTGGCAGCACGTTGCGGATCCTGGTGAAGTTCAAGCAACTCATGCATGGCTTGCTCACCCAGCGTTTCCCACACACCATCTGAAACCAGCAGGAACACGTCGCCCAGCGCCAGCTCGCCATCGGCGTAATCCACCACCAGGTGGCGATCCAGGCCAATCGCACGCTTGAGCACATGGCGCATGTCGGGCCTATCCCAGACATGGTCGCTGCTGAGCTGTTGCAAGTTGTGCCGGCGCAGGCGATATACGCGGGTATCGCCGATATGCCCCAGCACGTAACGGTCACCACGCAGCACCAGCAAACTCAAGGTGCTGGCCATGCCCTGCAGATCGCGATGGGTCACCCCCTGCGCCAGGATCCAGCGGTTGACTGCGCCCAGCACCTTGTCGAGCGCATATGGAATTTCCCAGGTATCCGGCGTTGCGTAATAGTCGCTGAGCAGGCCGCGTACCGCGTATTCCGCCGCTTCGCGCCCACCACGGTTGCCGCTGACGCCATCGGCAATCGCCAGTAACAGCCCTTTGTTTTCCAGCGTGTCGCCTTCCGGGGTGACTATGCCGAAAAAATCCTCGTTGCGTTCGCGCACGCCGGCAAAACTGGCGTGGCCGATCTCAACCTGCAGCGGCATGGTGCGTCAAATCTTGGCGGCGGTCATGTGCGCAGCGCCCCAAGTAGTGCGCCAGCGCGTCTTCACGCTCGACAAGCCGATCAGCGCAAGCATCGTCAAGCTGGCGAACACCAGCAGCCCGGCCTGGTAGCTGCCGGTAACCTGTTTGGCATAACCCAGGCTGGAAGCCAGATAGAAACCGCCGATCCCCCCCGCCATGCCAACCAGTCCGGTCATCACGCCGATCTCCTTGTGAAAACGCTGCGGCACCAACTGGAACACCGCGCCGTTGCCGGTGCCCAGCGCCAACATCGCGGCAACGAACACCGCCAGCGCCATCCACGCCTGCGGCAGTCCCAGGCTGACAATCGCCAGGAAAATTCCCGCCAGCACATACATGATGGACAGCGAACGGATGCCGCCGATGCGGTCCGCGAGCATGCCGCCGAGCGGGCGGAACAGCGAGCCGGCAAACACGCAGGCCGCGGTGAAATAACCGGCGGTCACCGGACTCAATCCATACTGATCGTTGAAGTATATCGTCAACGACGACGCCAGCCCGACGAAACCACCGAAAGTCACGCTGTAGAAAAACATGAACCACCAGGCATCCCGATCTTGCAGCACTTTCAAATAATCGCCCAGCGATTTGGCCGGCGGACAGTTCGGGCTGTCCTTGGCCAGCAACATATAAACGAAAAATACGATCACCAGGGGGATCACCGCCAGCCCCAGCACATTCTGCCAGCCATACAGCGTCGCCAGCAGTGGCGCGCACAAGGCCGCCAGCGCCGTGCCGGAATTGCCGGCGCCGGCAATTCCGAGCGCAGTGCCCTGATGCTGCGGCGGGTACCAGCGCGATGCCAGCGGCAGTGCCACCGCGAACGAAGCCCCTGCTACACCCAGGAACAATCCCAGCACCAGCACCTGCTGGAAATTATGGATGCCGACCAACCATGCGGTAAGCAGCGCGACGATCACCACCACCTGGCCGATGGCACCGGCACGTTTGGGCTTCAAATGATCCACCAGCATGCCCATCACCAGCCTCAACAGCGCTCCGGCCAGCACCGGGGTCGCCACCATCAGCCCTTTTTGCGCCGGAGTGAGCGCCAGGTCCTTGGCGATCTGCACGCCGAGCGGGCCCAAGATCACCCATACCATGAAACTCAAATCGAAGTACAAAAATGCCGAAAACAACGTCGGCCGGTGCCCCGCTTTCCAGAATGATTGATTCATCACGACTTCTCCACTTGCAAATAAACCGCTCCGGCATCAACCTTGACGGCAAGGCACGGCACGCAACCTTCATCCGGCGGTGCCGCCTTGCCGTCGCCCAAGCCGATGTTCCAGCCGTGCAACGGACAGGTCACCGACCTGCCGGAAACGATGCCTTGCGACAAAGGTCCGCCCTTGTGCGGACATTGATCGTGCAGTGCGAACACTTCGTCTGCGCCGGTGCGAAACACTGCGATATCCACGCCACCATGCCGCACCACGCGCGCGCCGCGCCGCGGAATTTCCTCCAGCGTGCAAATTTTTTTCCAGTCACCCATGTTTTTTCCTTTTACCGCCAAGGACGCAAAGGAGACGGGGAAGAAACCCTACTTTGCCTCCCTTTGCGTACCTGGCATCCATTGCGTTTAATTTTCATACCGTCAACGGCGCGAATTCGCGCTGCGGCTGCGATTGCCACGGGTCGCTCGCACCCTGCAATGCGTACTGCAAGCGTCGGTACAGCTCGCGGCGTTTGTCGGCATCTTCGAGCACTTGTTGCTTCACGTGATCGAGACCGACACGCGCGATGTAATGCACGGTGCGCTCCAGGTAATAGCCTTCCTCGCGATATAGTTGGAGGAAAGCACCGCTGTATTCCAACACCTCCTCGTGCGTGGCGACCTTGCACAGAAAATGCGCGACTTCGGTCTTGATGCCCCCATTGCCGCCAACGTAAATTTCCCAGCCGGAATCGACGCCGATCACGCCCACGTCCTTGATACCCGATTCGGCGCAGTTGCGCGGACAGCCCGACACCGCCAGCTTGACCTTGTGCGGCGACCACATGCCGAACAGCGCTTTCTCCAGTTCCACACCCATACGCATCGAGCTCTGCGTGCCGAAACGACAATGCTCGTCGCCGACGCAGGTCTTCACCGTGCGCAGACTCTTACCGTAAGCGTGTCCTGAAGGCATGCCGAGGTCAGCCCACACCTGCGGCAGATCGGCCTTCTTCACGCCGAGCAGGTCGATGCGCTGGCCACCGGTAATTTTCACCGTGGGAATCTGGTATTTGTCCACCACATCGGCGATGCGACGCAGCTCGCCGGCATTGGTGAGACCTCCCCACATGCGCGGCACCACCGAAAAGGTGCCATCCTTCTGGATGTTGGCGTGGGCGCGCTCGTTGATGAAACGTGAGCTCGGATCGTCCTCGGCCTCGTGCGGCCAGGTGGAAATCAGGTAGTAATTGAGCGCCGGCCGGCAGGTGGCGCAGCCGTCAGGCGTGCTCCAGTTCATGAACGCCATCGCCTGCGGGATGGAGAGCAATTTCTTCTCTCGGATAGCCTTGCGCACTTCGCCGTGGGTGAATTCGGTGCAGCCGCATAGCGCCTTTTCCCCCGCCGGTTTCGGCGCATACGCGCCGCCCAGGGTGGAAGCGAGGATCTGCTCGACCAGCCCGGTGCACGATCCGCACGACGACGACGCCTTGGTATGCTTGCGCACTTCTTCCAGGGTGAACAGTCCTTTTTCCTTGATCGCCTGGGTGATGGTACCCTTGCACACGCCGTTGCAGCCGCACACTTCCATGCTGTCCGGCATCTGCTCAGCCTTGTTCTGCCCCTGGTGGCCGGCGTTGCCGAGATGGCTTTGCCCGAACATGAGGTGATCGCGGATGTCGGCAATGTCGCGGCCCTCGCGCAGCATCTGGAAATACCAGGCGCCATCCACGGTGTCGCCATAGAGCACGCCACCGACGATCTTGTCGTCCTTGATCACCAGTTTTTTGTACACACCGCCAGCGGGATCGTGCATGACAATTTCCTCGGTACCCTCGCCGCCGATGAAGTCGCCTGCGGAAAACAGGTCGATGCCGGTGACCTTGAGCTTGGTCGAAGTAACTGAGCCGGTGTAGCGGCCGATACCGAACTGCGCGAGATGGTTGGCACATACCTTGGCCTGCTCGAACAGCGGCGCCACCAGACCGTAGGCAATGCCGCGATGCGACACGCACTCGCCCACCGCGTAGATTTTCGGATCAAAGGTCTGCATGGTGTCGTTGACCACGATGCCGCGGTGACAATGCAGACCAGCCGCCTCCGCCAGTTCGGTGTTGGGGCGGATGCCGGCAGCCATCACCACCAGGTCGGCGGGAATGCTGCTGCCATCTTTGAATTTCACAGCCGCCACGCGCCCGGATTCGCCTTGCACCAGCTCCGCAGTCTGCTGCTCCAGCAGGAATCTCAGCCCCTTCGCTTCCAGAGATTTCTGCAGCATGCCGGCGGCAGTGCGGTCGAGCTGACGCTCCATCAGCCATGGCATCAAATGCACCACGGTCACCTCCATGCCGCGCAGCTTCAGGCCGTTGGCTGCTTCCAGACCGAGCAGACCGCCGCCTATCACTACCGCGTGACGATAACGGGCAGCCGCATCTATCATGTCGTCGGTGTCCTTGATGTCGCGGTAGGAAATCACTCCCGGCAAATCCTTGCCTGGAACCGGCAGGATGAAAGGCGTGGAACCGGTGGCCAGCAGCAGGCGGTCGTATTCGACCTCGGTACCGTCTTCGGCGATCACCCGACGTCGCACGCGGTCGATCCGAACCACCTTTTTACTGAGGTGCAGCGTGATGCCGTTCTGCGCGTACCAGTCCACATCGTTCAACATGATGTCCTTGACCGTCATCTCGCCGGCCAGCACCGGCGACAACAGGATGCGGTTGTAATTGCCGTGCGGCTCGGCGCCGAACACGGTGATGTCGTACAGATCCGGCGCGTGCTTGAGTAGCTCTTCCAGCGTGCGCACGCCCGCCATGCCATTGCCGACCATGACCAATTTTGCTTTCTTCATAACCAACCTCTGCCTCAATGATCTCAAAAATCTTTTCTAGCCACGGATGAACACAGATAGACACTGATCAATCCGTGTTTAATCCGTACCCATCCGTGGCTAATCTTCATCTTTCCTACGCCACCGCGCGCAGCGCGACACTCTGCGTATTCGCCATGTCCGCCACTTCGCCTATCACCAGCACCGCCGGGCTGGCCAGCCCCGCTGCCGCCACCGCATCGGCGAGGTGCGCGAGGTCGGTCACCACGCTGCGCTGTCCTGCCAGCGTGCCGTGCTGGATCGCCGCCGCTGGCGTGCTGCCGGCCATGCCCGCCTGCAACAGCGCTACGCCAATTCCGCGCAGGTTGGCCATACCCATGTAAATCACCAGCGTAGTGCCGCTCGCGGCCAGCGCCTTCCAGTTGGGCACGCCGCCGTCGCGGGTGTGGCCGGTCACCAGTGTCACGCCGTGGCAGCAATCGCGCTGCGTCAGCGGGATACCCAACGTGGCCGGTGCCGCCAGCCCGGCAGTGATGCCGTTGACGACTTCGACTGCGATGCCGGCTTTCTTCAAGGCCAGCATTTCCTCGCCGCCGCGCCCGAACACAAACGGGTCACCGCCTTTGACACGTCCGACCACCTTGCCCTGCCTCGCCAATGCGATCATCTTGCGTTCGATGAATGGCTGCGGCGTGGATTTGCAGCCGCCGCGCTTGCCCATCTCGATGACGCGCACAGCGCTGCCTGCAAACTGCAACACTGCGCGATTGACCAGGTCGTCGAGTAGCAACACTTCGCACTCGCGCAAAGCGCGCACCGCCTTCAGCGTGAGCAACTCGACGTCGCCCGGTCCGGCGCCGATCAAATAAACCTTTCCGTTCTTTGCCATTACCCCACTCCCATCCAGCCGCTGCCTGTCGTGCAGCCAATCAATCTTCACGCCACCAGGCGCGCCGCTTCCGCCGCGACGATGGCCTTGGCCTGGTTGATATCCTGCGTATAAGCGCAGGCATATAAACAGCACGCAAGCTGGTTGGCGATGGTGCGTGGAACCGGCACTTCGCCGTGCATGACGCGGTTGATCCATGCCGCAGTAGCAGCAGCGTCGATGGCGCTCGGCAATTCCGGCAGCATCCTCAACGGCCCAGTCTCTGCCTCAAACAGCACCGTACCGCGCCCGTCGAAAAAGTATTCCAGCTGCGGACGGCGCTTCGGGTTGGCAAATGCCTCTCCCTCAGTGCCACGCAGCAGGAGTGCGTGTTCGCCGATGGCGGCAAGAAACTCGCGCATCCTTTCCAGGTAGGCCGGGTGTGACACGCTCACCAGCCGCACGCCCCGGCTGCCGAACGGCGCGATCAATTTGGCCAGGGTATGTGCGCTGCTGCGCACCCCCAGCCTCTCGCGCAGCGCCAGCAAGGTTGTCAGCCCCGGCGTCAGCGTCGCGGTCGGCACGAAAGCCAGTCCGTCCTTCTCCAATGCGGCCTGCGCCTGTGCCGGCGTGGCGCAGGGCATGATGCCGAGTTCGCGCAGGATGTACGCGGTGGCGGTACGCCCGTTGCCGTTCAGCGTGCCGTGGATCAGCACCGGCACGCCGAAACGGCGCAGCAGCAGCGCCAGCAATGGCAGCAGATTGGGCTGGTGGCGCGCGCCGTTGTAGCTGGGAATCACCAGCGGGCGCAGTTCGCCCGGCGGCGCCGCCAGACGGTGCAAACGCTCCGCCAGCGCGCGGTGGAAACCAAGCAGTTCGGCGAGCGACTCGCCCTTCACGCGCAACGCCAGCAGGATCGCACCCAACTCCAGGTCGGGCACGCCGCCATCCATCATCGCCGCCCACAGCTGGTAGGCGTCATCCTCGGACAGCGCACGCGCGCCATGCTCGCCGCGACCGATTTCCTTGATGAGATGCGCAAAGTTCATAGTGCCTCTTCCGGACCGTGAGGGGCGCAAGGTACGCAAAGGAATTCAAAACATTGACCAGGCATCATATGCCTCACTTCAATCTGCATTTTTGTGTGCCTGTAGTAATCATGTTGCCTTCCTTCTCGTCCCTTACGATAAAACAACTAGACCGCAGCTGGTTGCGCGCACAGGCGCTTCAGTTCCGGCACGCAGGAGCCACACGCCGTGCCACATTTCAATTTGGCTTGCAACGCCGCCAGGCCGCTGCCGTGCTTCACTTCGGCGACAATCTCGCTTTCCGCCACATCATGGCAGTTGCATACGATACGCCCGCGGCTGACCGCGCCCGACGGCGGCGTCGCCAGCGGCGCCAGCAGCCAGGCACGCAGGCCATCTGCGCCGATATCGCGCGCCATCCAGTCCTTCAGCCACTCCGCTGCGGCAACCTCGCCAGCGAGGCGCACCCCCTCCACCTTACCGTCGCGCAGCAGCGCGCGCTTGGTCACGCCGCGCCTGGCATCGGCGTAGGTCACCGCATGTTCTTCATTCAGCTCCAGCGCGGCGTCAATCTCAGCCAGCAGCGCCGCATCCGGCACCGCATCATGCGCCGTGCGCAACACCAAGACGGCCTGGCCGTGCCCATACAAGCCGCAAGTCGCGTAACCGAAATACCTCAGCAACGGCTGCACGCGCGCCATGCGCGCCACCGTGTCGCCCTTGCGCATCGCCACCATGCGCCATGGCAATTCGACTTTCTCCACCTGTACCGCGGCATGTTTCAGCTCGGGCTGCCTGGAAACCGCATCGAACGCCGTGATGGTCAGCGCGTTGGCACCAGCACCATTCATTGTGCGACTGCCCCAATGCATCGCCAGGAACACTTGGCCGGGTCGCATTTGCGCCGACGCCGCCACGCGCACTGCCAACTCACCGCGTCGGCTGCTGACGCGCACGACATCGCCATCAACAAGGCGTCGCCGCGCCATATCATCGGCATGCATTTCTAGGATGGGCTCTTCATCATGGCTGTATAGCCGCGCCACGGTACCGGTGCGGCTCATGCCGTGCCACTGATCACGCAGCCGGCCGGTATTGAAATGCAGCGGATAACGCGCGTCGGTGGCCTCTGCCACGGGCAGATAGGCCACATTGGCAAAGCGCGCGCGTGCGCTTGGCGTCGGAAACACGCCGTCCTCGTACAGCCTCTGCCTGCCTACCGTCGCGCCCATCGGAAACGGCCACTGCTGAGGCCCGCGCTGTTCCAGCAGCGCATAGGACAACCCACCGATATCGAGATCGCGCCCGACCGTGGTGGCGCGGTGCTCGTTGAAAATTTGTTCCGGCATCTGGTATGCGAAGCTTGGCTCGGCCTTGCCAAGATACCGCGCCAGTCGTCGCGCAAAATCGGCGGCGATGTCCCAGTCGGCGCGCGACGACCCCGGCCCGGCCACGGCCCGGCGCACGCGCGATATGCGCCGCTCGGAATTGGTCACTGTGCCTTCCTTCTCGCCCCAGCTCGTTGCCGGCAGTAGCACGTCGGCATAGTCGGCGGTGTCGATGTTGCGATACGCATCCTGAACCACCACCAGTTCCGCCACTGACAGCGCGGCGCGCACGCTGCCCGCATCCGGTAAGGAATGAACCGGATTGGTACAGGCTATCCACAGCGCCTTGATTTCCCCGCGCCGCACCGCCTCGAACATTTCCACGGCGGTCTTTCCCGGCATGGCCGGCACTTCGGGAACCCCCCACATCTTCGCCACCTCGGCACGGTGGATTGGATTGGCGAGGTCGCGATGCGCGGACAACAGGTTGGCCATGCCGCCCACCTCGCGCCCGCCCATCGCATTGGGTTGCCCGGTAAGGGAAAACGGCCCGGCGCCCGGCTTGCCTATCATGCCCGTGGCCAAGTGCAGGTTGATCAGCGCAGCGTTCTTGTCGGTGCCGTGTACCGATTGATTGAGTCCCTGGCAATACAGCGACAGGGACGCACCGGAACCGCCGAACCACTTTGCCGCCGTGACGATGTCCGCTGCCGGCACACCGCAGATCGTCGCCACTGCCTGCGGCGTGTATTCGCGCACGGTTTCCTTGAGCGCGTCGAAGCCCTCGGTGTGCCTCGCGATGTAATCGGGGTCGCACAGCCCTTCCCACAACATCACATGCAGCATACCGTGAAACAGCGCCACGTCGCTGCCGGGCAGGATGGGCAGGAAGATGTCGGCAATCGAGGCCGTGTCGGTACGGCGCGGGTCGGCCACGATGATCCTCATCTGCGGATTCTTTGCGCGCGCCTCTTCGATGCGGCGGAACACGATAGGGTGCGCGTAGGCGGTGTTGGAACCTACGATGAACAGGCACTGCGCCTGGGCGATGTCCTCATAGCAACAAGGCGGCGCATCGGCGCCCAACGTGGCCTTGTAACCCGCCACCGCGGATGACATGCACAGGCGCGAATTGGTGTCGATGTTGTTGGTGCCGATCAGGCCCTTGGCGAGCTTGTTGAATACGTAATAGTCCTCGGTCAGCAGCTGCCCGGAAATGTAGAAGGCGACACTGTCAGGGCCGTACCGTTCGATAAGGGCAGCAAAGCGCTGCGCAACGAAATCGAGCGCCTCTTTCCATTTCACGCGCCGGCGCACCCCATCGCGCTGCTGCCGCAACTCCGGGTGCAAGGCCCGCGCATCGTGACGTGCACTCAAATGCAAGGTCGAGCCCTTGGTGCACAGGCGGCCAAAGTTGGCCGGGTGCGCCGGATCGCCGCGCACACCGCTGATGGCGTGACCATCGCTTTCGATGATGACACCGCAGCCGGTGCCGCAGTAGCAGCATGTCGATGGAGTTTCTTTCATTGCCTACTCATTCCCGAGGAATGCTCAGCAACGCCCGTGCCAATTTTTTTAACCTGTTATTTCATTGCATTACCTTTTCCGTCCGCGCCATCCTGGAACATGGCGCCTGCTCCTGGTGCATTTCACGTCGAACACGCCTTGGATTGGTGCAAAAAAAAGCGCGGCCCAGAGCCGCGCCGCATGCCACGGCAAAACCTGAATCAGTGCCCCTGCCAGCGCAGGCTAGTAGGCCGGAACGAGCGCATAACCCTGTGCCTGATAGCCGATTTCAGAAATAAAACCGTTTTCCACCTTCTTGATCTCGGGCAGCACTGAGGCCGGGTCAACGTTGAAAACTTTTAATGCGACCCCACAAACCTCGAGCTTCATGCCATCCCTGACCATCGCCGAAACCGTACCGGCAATTTCGTCGAGCGATTTCTGGTCTTCCGGCGTAAATCCACTGCGGTTTTTAGAAATCAGCTTCACCGAAGGGCCGATGAACACAAGCGCAAACACCGGCCTTTTCTTCGCCGCCATCAAATCCTTATAAGTCTGGTGGATGAGCTTGAGGTGGAGCGCTGCGCTTTGGGATTGACCGACACGAACGTCAAAAATGGCCTTTGCCGATTTGACTCCCACCATGGACTCATATTCCGCGGCTTGTGTCACCGTGAACTGCAAAAAGAACAGGGTAAGGCAAATTGCTTTTACCAGGGTTTTCATTTCCACCTCCTGTTTGAATGAAATAAAGCTGGGGCGCACTCCTGCAAAACATAGAACGTGCGGACTACGCCGGTTGCGGCCTCCACCCGTCAACAGCAGGCAGATCTCACCTGCTCAGGCGATATGACATGGGGTACGCCGGCTTCTTACCCTAGACCACCCAATAATGGAGTGCAAGATTGATGAGGGGATATTGCGTCACCACGGGGGTAGATTGCCACTTGCTCGGAAACCGACCAGCGCCGCTCATTCGCTCGTTTCGGGAAGGCGCAAGGTGTATTGCCCCGATTTCTCGTCGCGCACCACGACCAGCAGTGCATGCTTCTGCGCATCCTCGACCAGATCCTTGAACGAGCGGAAACCATAGGATGATTCGGTGAAGCCCGGCCTGCGCCGCTGCATGGTAGTCTTGACCAGGGAGCCCCAGATTTTTTCATCCGAGCCACGTTCCGCGATCAGTGCCTCCACCGTCTCCACGATGAAATCGAGCGCCTCCTGGCGCCTGTCTTCCTCGCCCTTGGGTGCCGCAGACTTCTTGCCACCGGCCGCCGCTTTCGACACGGGCTTCCTGGCGCCGCGTTTTTGTTTGGCTTCCTGCTCGCGCACCAGATCATCGTAAAAAATGAATTCGTCGCAATTGGCACTGAGCAGGTCCGAGGTCGAGTCCTTCACGCCGATGCCGATCACGTATTTGTTGTTTTCGCGCAGCTTGGAAACCAGCGGCGAGAAATCGGAATCGCCACTGATGATGACGAAGGCGTCCACGTGCGCCTTGGTGTAGCAAAGGTCGAGCGCATCCACCACCATGCGGATGTCCGCAGAATTCTTGCCAGACTGGCGCACATGCGGAATTTCGATCAGTTCGAACGCCGCCTCGTGCATGGTGGCCTTGAATTCCTTGTAGCGCTCCCAGTCGCAGTACGCCTTCTTGACCACGATGCTACCCTTGAGCAACAGGCGTTCCAGCACCTTCTTGATGTCGAATTGCGCGTATCTGGCGTCGCGCACGCCCAGCGCGATATTCTCGAAGTCGCAGAACAACGCCAGGTTGTTGATTTCAGGATGGCCCGCCATGATTCCCCCTATGGGCTGTATGCCTGCCCACATTCTTGATGAAATTCGCCCCAAGCGCAAACCCGATCTCACCGCGCCTTGCCAGGCGGTGATTATTTATATTTGCTTAGTTGGCGAATTAAGCGCATAGTACGGGTTGCGTTGTTCAAGCAGTGTCGTTGTTGTCTGGTTCAGCATCCTCCGTTCGCAGGTTCTTTCCCTTCATCATCACGCCATCTTGGCCTTCGCCTTACGGGGTAACCCTATTTTATTTTTCAAGGATATCAAGACATGACAACAGGCACTGTAAAGTGGTTCAACGATTCCAAAGGCTTCGGCTTCGTAACTCCCGACGGCGGCGGCGAAGATCTCTTCGCGCATTTTTCGGCGATTCAGGGCCAGGGTTTCAAGACCCTCAAAGAAAACCAGCGCGTAAGCTTCGACATCACCACCGGCCCCAAAGGCAAACAAGCTTCCAACATTCGCGCTGCCGAATAACTCATCGGCATGGCATGCCGGCATACCATGCCATCGGCGCTCCTGGGACGGCACTTAGGCAGTCCCTTACCGGAAAGGCCCGGAACCAACCGGGCTTTTTCATTTCTACCTGATCCATCTTGCCTGGGAGTCGTCGCATTGGCCAAAGAAGAGCTCATCGAAATGAACGGCGTGGTAGCCGAAGTACTGCCCGATTCGCGTTTTCGCGTCACCCTCGACAACGGCCATCATCTGATCGCTTATACCGCCGGCAAGATGCGCAAGCACCATATCCGCATCATTGCCGGAGACAAAGTTTCCCTGGAGCTGTCGCCTTACGACTTGAGCAAGGGACGCATCACATTCCGCCACATCGAGGGGCGCACCCCCGCCGCGCCGGTTCGGCGCAGGCACTGACAGCCCGCATTGAAACTCGCCATAGGGGGGTACCAGGTCAAGTTCCAGTGCGTCGCCGTTGCCGGCGGCGCCGATCTGCTCATCCGCTCCCTGCTCGACCGACAGCAGTACGCCGATCCGCTCGGTGCGGCGGAAGCAGCCGGAATATCTCCGGCCAGTTGGCCGCTGTTCGGGCAGATCTGGCCTTCGGCGCAAAAACTTGCCGACCTGATGCAAGCTTGGGAATTCGGCTCGGCACGCATACTGGAAATCGGCTGCGGCCTGGGACTCGCCAGCATGGTGGTGCATCGCCGCCACGGCAATATCACGGCCAGCGATTGCCACCCGCTCACCGAATCATTCCTGCACGCCAATTTACTACTCAACCGGCTGACCAACCTGAAATACCACACCGGCAACTGGCAACGTGCTAATCCAGGGCTGGGCAAGTTCGACCTCATCATCGGCAGCGACGTGCTGTATGAGCGCGACCAACCCGCGCAAGTAGCGGCCTTCATCGAATTGCATGCGGCACCGCAAGCCGAGGTGCTGATCGTTGACCCAAATCGCGGCAACCGCAGGGCTTTCCATCGCAACATGGCCCTGCTCGGCTTTGCCCTCACCGAGATATTACTGGAGACACCGCTGGCGAATGGCATGCCCTATAGCGGACGCCTGCTCCATTATCGACGGCGGGCTGCCGCGCCAAGGCCGGCCTTGAGCTGACGCCCCCGTATTTTTCCTCCGCCCCGAGTTTGGCATAAGATGGCGGCATGAATCCAGCAGCGCCCCCTGCCGCACCACGCTTTCTGTGCGATGAAATGCTCGGCCACTTGTGTCGCTATCTGCGCGCTGCCGGCTATGACACCCTGCTAGCCAATAACAGCCGTACCGATCGCGAGTTGTTGCAGCTATGCCACGATGAGGAGCGCTATTTCCTCACCCTGGACATTCTGGTGATGGAACACAAGGCCGCCGCCGGAGTGGCAGTGCTGCTGCCGCAAGGCGACCTCGACCACCATGCCGCCACACTCACTGCGCGCTTTCACCTGGATTGGCTACAACACGCCTTCAGCCGCTGCCTGCTCGACAACACGCCGTTGGTTATGGCAGACGCAACGGCACGAGCGCAAGTACCGCCGGACGCGACCAAACCCGGTGAGCAGCTATATCATTGCCTGACTTGCGGCCGCGTTTACTGGCGCGGCTCGCATTACCGGCGCATGCGCGCACGGCTCGCCGGTTGGCAGGTAACACCTGACTGAAACCCGGATATTTATTACCGCAAAGGACGCCAAGGATAAACAAATCTTGAGCCACGGATTAACGCGGATGTGCATCGATAATTTTCTGCGACAAGCCGGAGCATCACCTTGCGGCCTTCGTGTCCTTTGCGGTTCAATAGCTTTCATGCAAAGGCAAGAGAGCAGATGATGCATATACAATCCCTTGGTCATGCGGTGCTCAAGGTGCGCAACCTGGAACGCTCCGTCGCGTTCTACCGCGACGTGCTCGGACTTCCGGAAATCGGTCGTTACCGCGACGCGATGGCCTTCTTCTCGCTCGGCAAAACCCATCACGACCTGGCCTTGCTGGAAGTGGGTGCGCATGCACCATCGCCCGACCCGCACGGCGTCGGCTTGTATCACTTCGCATTCAAGGTCGGCGACAGCCTGGACGAGCTGCGCGCCTGCAAGGGGCACCTGGAGCAGCACGGCATCGCCATCCTCGGTAGCGCCGACCACGGCGTAAGCCAGTCGCTGTACCTGCGTGACCCGGACGGTATCGAGATCGAACTCTATGTGGATGCCGACCCCGCGATCTGGCGCGCCGATCCGATGAAAGTGATGACGGTGAAGCCGCTGCATCTGTAATTCTGTCAATTGCGAATCATTCCACTAGTATCCAACGTTGCCAGAACCGAGACTGCCAAATCGACTATAATTCACCCCGTGAGACAAGGTTTGTCATTTATGAGAACCCGGCTCACGACAAAGCTGGCCCGCCTGTTGAAAAGTCGATGCGAATCAGGCCGTTGCCCTGCCGCAATTCCTGCGTATGAGCCTGTATATGCTGGCATGCGATTTGCAGTAGAAAAGGGGATTGCCCGCGGGGGGCAGGCAAGAAGGGGAGTTTCCTTACTTTTTGTATTTTGGAAGGGGTTTAAGCATGAAAAAAGTGTTAGCAGGTATCGTGGTTGCAGTAGTAGGTGTTAGCGGTTCCGCGTTTGCCGCCAGCGATGTGTCGCTGGTGCAACCGAGCGCGAAAATCCGCGTGGCGGATTTCGTGAACGGCATCGGATCCGGTAACAATGTGCGCGAAATCTCCCGCGACGAGTTTGGCGCGCGCGCCACGTTGTCCCCCGCGCAAGAAATCGGCGGCAGCAAGGGCATCACCATGACTTGCCAAGTCAACGCCGAAGGCAAAAACACCGGCAACTGCATCGGCAAGGAATTGCTGATCAGCACCCGCCGCTAAGCACCAAGCAATTACAAGAAAAAACGAACCCCGAAAGCTTGCGCTTTCGGGGTTTTTATTTTGGAGCGGGCCGGCATTCAGACCATGAGCACGGGAATCGCTTCAAAACAACTCAAGTTGGCCGTTGCGCAATGGCCGCTCGAAACAATCCGTGTCGAGCGGCTCCCTCCCCCCGTTAAAACCCAGCCGCTCGCACGCCATGCGGAAGCGCTGCGCCAGCAAGTCTGCAAACGGGCCCAAGCCGCGCATGCGCGAACCGAACTCCGGGTCGTTGTCGCGCCCGCCGCGCATCTCATGCAGGCGGCTCATCACATGCGCCGCTTTCAGCGGGTAGTGCTCGGCGAGCCAGCCGCGGAACAAGTCCTTCACCTCGTAAGGCAGCCGCACCAGCGTGTAGCCCGCCTCGCGCGCACCGTGCGCGTGCGCGGCTTCCAGCACGTCCTCCAGGCCGGCATCGGTAAGGAAGGGGATGATGGGCGCCACCATCACCCCGCACGGCACACCGGCGTCGTTCAGGGTTTTGATCGCTTCCAGGCGTCGCCGCGGCGAACTGGCACGCGGTTCCATCTTGCGCGCCAGTTCTGAGTCCAGCGTGGTCACCGAGATATACACCCGCGCCAGATTCCTTTGCGCCATCGGCACCAGCAGGTCGAGGTCGCGCTCGACCAGCGCAGACTTGGTGACGATCGCCACCGGATGGGCGCACTCGCACAGCACTTCCAGTATCTGCCGCGTAATCTTCCATTCACGCTCGATGGGCTGGTAGGGATCGGTATTGGAGCCAAGCGCGATCACCTCGCAACGATAGGACGGCTTCGCCAGTTCCGCGCGCAGCAACTGCGCGGCATCCGGCTTGACGAACAATTTCGTCTCGAAATCCAGCCCGGGCGAAAGGTTGAGGTAACCATGACTGGGGCGCGCGTAGCAATAGATGCAGCCGTGCTCGCAGCCGCGATAGGCGTTGATCGACTGGCTGAGCGGGATGTCCGGCGAGTCGTTGCGCATGATAATGGTGCGCGCCCGCTCTGCCGTCACCGTGGTGTTGAACGACGGCAATGCTTCATCCGCCGCGCCCCAGCCGTCGTCGAAGGTCTCGCGCGCGATATTCTCGAAGCGCCCCTCGATTTGCAGGGTCGCGCCGCGACCTTTCACGATGCCCTTATCCCGCATGCTTGTTGATCGCTCCAGGGTTGCCCCACTGCCGCAGGTCGTCGACTTCCACGCCTATCCACCATAGCTTGCCCACGCTGTCGCTGTCCCATCCGCCGGCAAGGTGCTGCCCCTGCCCCAGCACCACATGACCGGCGTACTCGGCGGCCTCCGTGATATCGCGGAACACGTGCCACTGCACCAGACGCCCTGGCATGTCGCGCTCCGGCAGGCGCCGCGCCTGTTCGAGCATGACCAAGCTGTCCATTTTCCCCTCTGGTCGGATATGAACTTCAGTGAGTATAGTCAATCCGCGATTTCTTGCAGCTCGCCGCTACCGAACAGCAGCGCGCTGCGCACCGCCTTGCCTGGATAGGCCGATTGCATGGCAGCGCGGTACTCTCGCAACTGCGCACGGAAACGGGCGGAATCACGCTGTTCGCCGAACTTGTAATCCAGCACCCATACCTCATCGTCGAACTCGACCAGGCGGTCGATGCGCCTGATTTCCCCCTGCGCATTGACGTAGGGCATCTCGTTGCAAGCGGCGCAGTGTTGATGCGCGTCGAAGAAGCGCGCGAGTTGCGGCAAGACGAGCAATTGTCCGGCCTGCTGCCAGAGCGCATCCATCTCGTCGGCGGGAATGGCGAGGCGTTGTTGCAGAATCTCCCTCACCCCTGCCTCCTTATGTCCTTCAGGATACTCTCCCATGAGGAGAGGGGAATTGGGGTCGGTAAGGTGTTGCAGCAGCGCATGCAGCCAGATACCGCGCTGCTGCTGGACGGTGTTGCGCGCGGCTCGCTTGCCGGTAGGAAGGATGGTGGGTAATGCAACACTTCCGTCCTCCCCCTCTTTCGCCCGCTCCACGATGGGGGGAGAAGATGTGGTGCACAACGGGTTCGACTGTTCTCCGACCACCGCCGCGATGCGCTCGTACCAGGTCGTCGCACGGTTCTCGCGCTTTCCCTGATTGCCGCTGACGATGAGCGCCTGCTGCGCACGGGTCATGGCGACATAAAGCAGGTTCATTTCTTCACGCGCCTGCTGCGCGGCATCCTGCTCGAACAGCAGCGCACGCCGTTTGCCGCGAGAGCCTTGGTCGGCATAGAGAGAGAATTGCGCCGGACGCCCGGCGTGCGGCGGCCAGTCGAGCAATACGTCGTTGCCTTCCCTGTTCTTCTTTTCCGCATTCGCATCGAGCAGCCAGACGATGGGCGCTTCCAGACCCTTTGCCTCATGCACGGTGTAGATGCGCACTGCGTTGCCCACGTTGCCGAGCTTGCCCTCATCCGGCGCGTCGTCCTGGCTGTCGCGCAATTCACTCAACTCCTGCAGGAAACGCGGCAAGCTGGGATAACGGCCGGCATCGACACTCAGGGCCACCTCCATGAAGGCGTGCAGGTTGGCGGCGACCCTGGCGCGCATCTCCGGCGGCAGGACAGCCGTATAACGCGCCATCACGTCGCCCTCGAAATAAATGCGGTCGAGCAGGTCATGCACGGGAAGCTTGTCGGCGAGCGCGAGCCAGCGATGCAACAGTTCTGCTGCGCGGCGCAATGCGTGTGACGGTTCGACCAAGTGCTGCAAGCGCTGCCACCAGCTTTGTCTTACCCCCTCCCCCGCGAAGGGCGAGGGGGTTAAACCTGCAAGGCTCACCAGATCTGCGTCGCTGCAAGCAAAGATCGGCGATCGCAACACTTGCGCCAGCGCAAGGTCAGCAAAGGGAGTGATGAGAAACATCAGCAGCGCCTGCACATCCTCCGCCTCCAGCGTATCGAGCAGGCCGCCGCGCCGGGAACTGATGAAGGGAATGTGGCGGACACGTAGTGCTTCCTCATACACCGCCAGATGGGTACGGCTACGCACCAGCACCATGATGTCTTCGTAGCGCGCGCGGCGCATGTCGTCACCCTCGTTCACAGTCCAATCGCTGACGATGGTTTGCAACAGTTCGGCGAATTGTGCCGCCTCCACGTGGCGCGCGCCTTCCTCTGTCTCGATACGCGGCGTGGTGAGCGGATCGCGTAATTGAAGAGGTTCCGCAGCACCCTCTCCCCCACCCCCGCTTGCGGGAGAGGCGAGTCCGGCGGTCACCGCCAGCGGCAGCACCAGCACATGCCCAGGCAAACCCCGCCGGTGTGTCTGGTGCTCTACGAATTCAAAAACGTCCGGCTTTCCACGGAAAACGGCATTCACCGCATCGACCACGGGCTGCGCATTGCGCCGCGTGAGGCTGTTGCCCAGTGTCTCCGCCGAGAAATGTTCCCTGAGATAATCGCGCGCCACGCCAAATAGCCGCGCATCGGCGCGGCGAAAACGATAGATAGATTGCTTGGGGTCGCCGACGACAAACACGCCGGGCCGCGAGTCCGCCGCCACCGACGCATCGAACCACGCACGCATGATCTGCCATTGCAGCGGGTTGGTATCCTGGAACTCGTCGAGCAGCACATGGCGGTAGCAGCTGTCGAGCTTATAGTGCATGGTCTCGGCGTGTTCGCTGTTTTGCAACAGGCAGCACAGCTGCCATTCCAGATCGGTGAAATCCATCTGCTGCTTTTGCCGCTTGAGCGACTGATAGCGTTCGAGCAGGACCACGCCGCAATGCAGCACGGCCTCGTTCAAGCGATACGCCTCCTGCTCGACCAGGGCGTCGCGCACTTCTTGCAAGTTGGCATGCAGCATGCCCAAGGTGGCAGAAAAGGCTGCCTCGTCCTGGTTTTTTGTGTGCTTGAGTTTGCGTGGCTCGCCATCTTGTTTGAACAGCATCGGCCACACCACGCCAAACCTGGCTTCCGGCAAGGCATCCGTCCAGGCTCGCTCCAGCTCGATCGCCTTCGCCTTTTGCGCATCGGTGCCGTTGCTCGCCAATTGCCGCACAAAGGCGAACAACGCCTCTTCGCTGTTGCCGCGCCTGCCCCAGCCAGCGGCCGGGTCGGACTCCAAGTTCACGCCGAGATATTCTCGGAGTTGCGAAAGGGCGAATTCAACCTCACCCTCTCCCGCGCTTTCGCGCACCCCTCCCGCGCCTGCGGGGGAGGAGGTGGGGGAAAGGGCAGAAATATACGCCCACCACTCGGCGCGCCTGGCGAGAAAGTTGAACAATAGCTTGCGCGTGTTGTATAGGCCACATGCGCTGAACAGCCACTCCATGTATTTTGCTTCGGAACTCTCTGGATGCTTGCGCATCTGCTCCAGAAACTCCTCCCAGGCTTCCTCTTGTTCGCTGCCCGGACGCTCCAACAGCGTCATGCCCTGCATCACGTCAGCGTTGAGCGGCGCGCGCCGGATGACCTGCATGAACCAGCCGTGGAAGGTGCTGATGGTAATGCCCGGTTGAGCAAGCAGCACATCGACATACAAGCTGCGGGCGCGTTGCACCTGTTCGTCGCCCAAAGTGTCCAGGCCACGCTCGGCGAAGAATTCGCACACAAACGCCTCATCCTTCATCGCCAGGTCGCGCAGCCAACTCTGCAACCGCGCCTGCATCTCCTGCGCGGCCTTGCGCGTGAAGGTGATGGCAAGAATCTGCGATGGCTGCACGCCATCCAGCAGCAGGCGCACGATACGCGACACCAGCAGCCAGGTCTTGCCACTGCCTGCGCAGGCTTCGACGACGACACTGCGGCGCGGATCGAGGGCAATATGACGGATCATGCAGTCCACTCGCCCTTGCGGCACACTCCGCGCATCTCGCAGTGCATGCAGGCTTGGTCGATACCGTTCGCGGGCATGCCGGCCCCGTCACGGATATGTTCCATCACCTGCTCCAGCCGCTCGGCATTGAGCCGGGCCAGTTGCGTAATGTCATGCGGCGGCGCGATGGCTCTCACCTTGCCGTCCTCGATGCTGATGAAAACGGCTGCTCCCGCCGCTTCTGCATGGGCATAGCAGGCAAGCTGCACGTCCTCGCCCGGCTCCTTCAATTTGTTGCGTAGCGCCTGGTCGCCTTGCGTTTTGTAATCGAGCACGCGCTTTTCGCCTTCCCTCTCATCCATCCGGTCAATGCGCCCGCGCAGGCGCACGCCTTCCAGTTGCAACTCGAATTCGCGCTCGGACTCGGCATGGCGCCAGCCTTCCGCCTCGTTCTGCACCTGCCATTCTAGATAAGCAGGCAGCGACCTGTACCAACGCACCAGCCAGGCACGCGCGGTGTAATCCCGCTCCAGCAAATCGGCGAACACCTCCTCGCTGATCCTGCGCAAAACAGTTTCCATCTCGTCGCGACGGTGTGCGCCGACGCGCGGGTAGCGATCATGGAAGCGTTGCAGGATATCGTGCACCCGCTCCCCATAGTCGCGCTTCTCGATGGCTTCCTGTACTTCATCGAGTTCATTGAGGCGCAGGATATGGCGCGCATGGAATTGGTACGGGCACGCCACCAGAGAATTGTAGGCGCTGATGGAAATACCGTGCGGCACCATCTCCGCAGGCGCAGTCGGCGCTGGCTGTGCCGACTGCGGTAGCCCGGCCGCGTGCACATCTTCCGCTGCGAGACAGGCATGCAGCTCGTTTTCGCCCAGGTCATCGCCATGCTGGAGTTCGCACGCGTCGCGCAGCATTTGCAAGTACGGGCTGAGCAGCCCCTGCTCGCCGTTCTTTTCCTTCTGCCAGGTGGCCAGCACGCAGTCGTTCAGCGTGAGCAAACCCAGCAAGTCATCATGCTGGCGCGCGGCACGGGCGGCGCGCGTGGGCAGGTTGAGAGCCGCACGCACCGCATCATTGAACCAGCGCCCCCCATCCGCAATACTGGGCAGGTGGCCGGCATCGCAGCCGAGCAGCAGTACCGCATCAAAAGCACGCCAGCGCGTCGCGGCGAGGTGGGTGAAGCTCACGCTGCTGTCGATGCTGCTGTCGCGATAGGTCTGCATATCGAGTTGCTGCGCCAGCCAGCGACGCCATTCCTTGAAGGCGTAACGCCCGCCATCCTCCGCCAATTCGCGTTGCCAGGTGGATAGCACATGCAATAATTGGATGCCGGCATCGTCCTGCCGCAATCCGGCGACGATCCCCAGCACATCCAGACTTTCGTGCAAAGCGGACAGCCACTCGCCCAAGGTACGGCGCCTGTTCTGTTCCAGCAGCGCAGCCGCCTGGCGCAGGCGCGCGAGCGGCTGGCGCAAGGCGTGCTCGTGTTCGGCGAGCGCGCCGAATTTTGCCAGGCCAGACACCACGCCACGCTTGCGCAGCAATTTCTCCAGTTGATAGACAACCGCCTTGCGCTCGCCCGCCTTCATGTCCGCGAAAATGAACGGCGACTTGAGCAGGTCGAGCAGGTCATGATGGTAGAAATCGCTTTGCAGGGCGGTGAGCCAGCGGTCCAGCACCGTGCTCACCGACAGCGTGGAGAAGGTCCAGCCGGTCTCGTCCGCTACCAGCACTTCTGCGCGTTCCAGCAGCGCGCGCATGCGCCGCGCCACCACGCGATCCTGCGCGACGACGGCAACGTCTCGCTTGCCTTCATTCAGCCAGCGGCGTACCTGCATGGCGGCGGCGCGGGCTTCCTGTTCCAGGGAGGTGGCGGCGAAAAAGCGCAGTCTCTCCCTCACCCTGACCTTCTCCCGGGGGGAAAGGGAATTACCCTCCCCTCCCCCATCGGGAGAATACCCTGAAGGACATAAAGGAGCGGGGAAGAGGACGGCCATCTCGCGCAGATCGAATACCTCCACCGGTGCACGCCGCCCGTACTCGTCGAGAAAGCGCTGCTCCAGCACATCCCAGTCCGATGTGCGCAGCACATAAAGCGGCTTGTCGGCCTGCTCGGCCAGTTGCGCCAGACGCTGCTGATAGGCACGTGCCGCGTCCAGTCCCGCGCCACTCTGCATCGCGTGCCACAGTTCAAAAACCAACCGCGCTTCCAGTTGCAGGGTTTCGTTCTGCCGCGCCTGCCAGGCCTGCTGCACTGCGGCAGTAAAGGCTTCCGCATCGGCTGGCAATACATGCAACGCATGCGTCAGCTCATCAAACAGTGTCAGCAGTTCCTGCGCCATGCTCCACAGGTCGGCCTGACCGAACCATTTCTGCCTGTACAGGTGCTGGAACAACAAGGCGCTGCGCTGGCTGTCCGGGATAATGGGTGCAGCAAGGGGAATGGATTGCGCCCAGTCGTTGAGGGTGACCATCTGCGGCAGCAATAAAACCGGACGCTGCGACGCATGCGTCAATGCCTGCGCCAACGGCCGCGCCGCGTGATAGTTGGGCAACAGCACCACGGCGCGGCGCAGGTCGGGTATTTCGTCGGCATGCTGTGCCAGTATCCGGCGCGCAACACCGCCAAAAAAAACAGCGGCCGGTTTGACGCGGCCGCTGTCCTGTACCCGGTTCATGGTACGAACAAGGCTTAGCGTTCCAGCAGCTTCAGCTTGTCCCTCACCTTGGCCCATTCGTCGGCATCCGGCGGCGCATCCTTTTTCTCGATGATCGGCTTCCACGTCTTGGCCAGTTCCGCATTCAGCGCGGTGAAATGCTGCTGATCCGGCGGCACGTCATCCTCGGCGTAAATCGCCTCGACCGGGCATTCCGCCACGCACAGCGTGCAATCTATGCACTCGTCCGGGTCGATCACCAGGAAGTTCGGCCCTTCGCGGAAGCAGTCCACCGGGCACACGTCCACGCAGTCGGTGTATTTGCACTTGATACAGCTTTCGGTCACAACGTAGGTCATGGGTATCCTCAATCTGTCAGGTCACGGCGATAGCCCCGTTTCGAGTTGCGCATTTTAGCAGAACACCCCCGCAGGGGGCGTACTTCACACACGCGGTTTTTTTGGTTAGGATAGCATCCACTTTCCCGTCCAATGTCGCGTACGCGGCATTTTCTTGTTCATTTTTCAAGGCAAACTAGCGATGAGCCAACACATTCATTACGTCAGCGATGAAACATTCGAGTCGGAAGTGCTGCAATCCCCGGTCCCCGTGCTGGTGGATTACTGGGCGGAATGGTGCGGTCCATGCAAGATGATCGCCCCCATCCTCGACGAAGTGGCCAAGGAATACAGCGGGCGTCTCAAGATCGCCAAGCTCAACATCGACGAGAACCAGGCCACGCCGCCCAAGTACGGCATCCGCGGCATCCCCACGCTGATGCTGTTCAAAAACGGCAACATCGAGGCGACCAAGGTCGGCGCCCTGTCCAAGTCCCAGCTTACGGCATTTATTGACAGCAATATTTAGAGCGTTTAACCTTGCGCCTGTGTTCCGCTGACGCAAAGCTATAACAGCGTGTCCAGGCGGTTGCAGGCGCAAGACCGGCAGCACTGAATCCCGCCTCTTTTACCTTTTTTACTTTCCCAATTTCCATTACTGTTTTTTGTGTATCCCCATTCCCTATGCACCTATCCGATCTGAAACACCTGCCCGTCACCCAACTGGTGGAGATGGCAACCGCCAACGAAATCGAAAACGCCAGCCGCATGCGCAAGCAGGACTTGATCTTCGCCCTGCTCAAGAACCAGGCCAAGAAAGGCGTCAGCATCTTTGGCGAAGGCACCCTCGAAGTGCTGCCGGATGGCTTCGGCTTCCTGCGCTCGCCCGACACCTCGTACCTGGCCGGGCCGGATGACATCTACGTCAGCCCCAGCCAGATCCGCCGCTTCAACCTGCACACTGGCGATTCGATCGAAGGCGAAATCCGCACGCCCAAGGATGGCGAACGCTACGTGGCGCTGGTCAAGGTGGACAAGGTCAATTCGGAACCGCCGGAAAGCGTCAAAAACAAGATCCTGTTCGAAAACCTGACGCCGCTGTTCCCCACCGAGCCGCTCGGCCTGGAACGCGACATCCGCTCCGAGGAAAACCTCACCGGCCGCATCATCGACATCATCGCCCCGATCGGCAAGGGCCAGCGCGCCCTGCTGGTGGCCAGCCCCAAGAGCGGCAAGACGGTGATGCTGCAACACATCGCCCACTCGATCGCCTCCAACCACCCGGAAGTGCACCTGATCGTGCTGCTCATCGACGAGCGCCCCGAGGAAGTGACCGAAATGTCACGCACCGTGCGTGGCGAAGTGGTCGCCTCCACCTTCGACGAGCCTGCCACGCGCCACGTGCAAGTCGCGGAAATGGTGCTGGAAAAAGCCAAGCGCCTGGTCGAACACAAGAAGGACGTGGTGATCCTGCTCGACTCCATCACCCGCCTGGCGCGCGCCTACAACACCGTAGTGCCGGCCTCCGGCAAGGTGCTCACCGGCGGCGTCGATGCCAACGCGCTACAGCGCCCCAAGCGTTTCTTCGGCGCGGCGCGCAACATCGAGGAGGGCGGCAGCCTCACCATCATCGCCACCGCGCTGGTCGATACCGGCAGCCGCATGGACGACGTGATCTACGAAGAATTCAAGGGTACCGGCAACATGGAAATCCACCTCGACCGGCGCATGGCGGAAAAACGCATCTACCCGGCGATCAACGTCAACCGCTCCGGCACCCGCCGCGAGGAACTGCTGATCAAGGCGGACGTGCTGCAAAAAATCTGGGTGCTGCGGAAACTGCTGTACCCGATGGACGACCTTGAAGCGATGGAATTCCTGCTCGACAAAATCAAGGCAACCAAGAACAATGCCGATTTCTTCGATTCGATGCGCAGAGGATAATTTGCGCCTCAAGGCCAGCGGCAGCTCCCGCCCCGGCGCTGCGCGCTGCCGTGTCGCAGCCGCACCCCTCAGCGATGGAATTCCTGCTCGACAAAATCAAGGCAACCAAGAACAATGCCGATTTCTTTGGCTACGGCATAACCTGAAGGTTAGCCTTCGCCGCAACAAGGCGCTGCGCGCCGTGTTGTGATTCGATGCGCAGAGGATAATTTGCGCCTCAAGGCCAGCGGCAGCTCCCGCCCCGGCGCTGCGCGCTGCCGTGTCGCAGCCGCACCCCTCAGCGATGGAATTCCTGCTCGACAAAATCAAGGCAACCAAGAACAATGCCGATTTCTTTGGCTACGGCATAACCTGAAGGTTAGCCTTCGCCGCAACAAGGCGCTGCGCGCCGTGTTGTGATTCGATGCGCAGAGGATAATTTGCGCAAAGGTTGGGCGGCCCTACTAACGTAAACCCATTCAGCCCCACCCCGCCTCTCTCCCGCACCCATCATCACCAATTGGGTGATTTGCCATGCTTTGCGATAAAATCAGGCAAAGCTAACATCCCATTAGCCATACCCCGAGCGAGGCTGCCTGATCAGCCTGGATAAATCGCTCAGGCTTTAAGATTGACGGAAAACAGGTACATGGACATCCAATCAGGGCGGCGCGCGCTTGCCCACGCTCTCCTCGACTGCCCGCCGAGCAAATTGCAGCAACGATTTTCACAGGAGTTTTACCCGCGTATCGCTGAGTTACATACCGCTTTGAAGTCGTTGTTCTTCCTGCTTGAAGCCACCCAGGAAGACGAACCCATCCTGAACCGCATCAAAAAATGGCAAGAAAACGGCCATACCCAGCCAACTGATGCACGCATGCTGATCGTCGCCTTGTTTTATCTGGCGCCTTATCAAATCAAATCCTTCCCACCCATTGCCACGATTCCACAATGGCTGCTCGAATTCGTCTTCAAGAGCATCTGCCTGCGCTCTCTGGATGCCTTCCGTTATCGCGGGGAAATTCGCGAGCATTGCGATACCCTGCTATGGCTGACCGATGAGACCCACAAGATCATCCATGATCCCAACCTGCTGCCGGACCACAAAAATCTGGTGGCGCGGGTGTACGCCTCCACGATGAATCCCATCCCCTTTTATTTCCTTGATGATGACTTGGCAGCGTTCTATAAGCAGCGTTCCGCCATCGTGGAGTTTTTTCTGGCCTCGCAAAAAAACACCACCCCGCTCGATTATCAATTCCCCGCAACTCCGCCTGCTACTGAGGGCAACAAAATACGCCTGGGCATCCTTGCCCATCACTTCGGCCCGCAGACCGAGACCTATTCCACCCTGGCGGTGTACCATGATCTCGACCGCTCGCGCTTTGACATCACCCTGATTGCAGACGGCCCCTTCGGCAACCACCCGCTTGAACAATATTGCAGCCGGCATGCAGACCGCACCGTAGTACTGCCCAAGCACCCCGGTCAGGCCGTGGAAGCCATACGCAAGCTCGACCTCGACGCCATCTGGATCAGCCCCAATATGACGGGAAACATGGGCTCCGTCCTCGCCACCACCATCCCGCCGTTCCGCCTGGCACGGGTGCAGATCACCGGCGGCAACTCACCCGCCACCACCGGGTTTCACAATATCGATTACTTCGTTTCCGGCACTTATACGGAGCCTGCCGATGCGCAGTCGCACTACACTGAAAAACTGCTGCTGGTCGATGGCCCCGCACACTGCTTTGTATTCGATGAAAGCGCCGCCATGACCTCCGGGGTCAAATTCTCCCGCGAAGCAGCCGGCATACCGCAGGACGCCTTGATATTTGTTTCCGGAGCGAACTTCTACAAGATCACCCCGGAACAGGAAGATGTCTGGCTGGCAATCATCCGCCAGGTGCCCGGATCGCGGCTGCTGCTCTACCCGTTCAACCCGAACTGGAACGCCGATTACCAGATGGGCACCTTCTTCCGCCGCCTGGATGCTTCCATCAAGCGGCTCGGCCTAGGCTACAACCCGATCATCCTGCAAAGACCCATGCCCTACAAGGCGGACATCCTCGAACTGCTCAAGCTGGGGGATGTGTACCTCGATTCCTTTCCGCATACCGGCATGACTTCGCTACTCGACCCGCTGCATGTCCACCTGCCTGTCGTGGTACAGGAAGGCAACAGCCAGCGCGCGCGCATGTCCGCTTCCGCGCTGCGCGCACTGGGGCTGGAGCACCGCATTACCAGGAGCGTGGAAGAATACTCCGCGCTGGCCATCAAGCTGGCCACGGACACGGCAGCGCGCGAGCAGTACCGACAGGAACTCGAACAGGCGATGCAAACTACGCCGAAATTCCTCGATTCGAAATGGTTCGGGTCTGAAATTTCCCGCATTCTAGAGGAAGTCACTGGCCATAACCGGCAAGGCGCACACCCATGATGGAACGGTACCACCCCGAATGTGAACACTGGATAACCGGCCCCCAAACCCTCCCTGCTACATGATGAGGTTGCAATGCATGTAATTTGGCTCGCTTCCTACCCAAAATCCGGCAATACCTTCCTGCGCTTGCTGCTGCACAGCTATTTCTTCGGCAATAATCAGGATAGCTCGACTATCGCCAAGAACATGCCAGACATACATCGACTGCTGGAAACCAAGAGAGAATTGGCACCCAACGTGCAGCATTTGGTAAAAACGCATTTTTTGTATTCTCTCCAGCATCCATACGCGGCCAACACTATCGGATTCATCTATGTATTGCGCAACCCACGCGATGTTCTTTTGAGCAACGCACGCTTCATGCTGGACGAACAGACCGCAGACCAGCTCGCCGAATACGCCCGGACTTTCATCAAGAATATGGGCGAACCGCTCTGGGAAAAACACAATAACATGGGCACCTGGCCCACTCATGTGGGAAGCTGGGTTATCGCCTCGACCAGGCATCCGCATATTTTCGTGAAATACGAAGATCTGCGTCAGGACACTGCCAACATCCTCAGGCGTGTACTGCGCTTCCTGGGCAACGAGCCGGACGAAACCAAAGTCAAGGCCGCCGTGGCCGCATGCGAAATAGATGCGGTACGCAAAAAGGAGATGGCAGAAAGAAAACGGGCCGGTGGTGAGGCCAGCGAGGTATTTCACACCCGCAGTGGCGATGCCTTTGTTGGCCAAGGCAAGATGGGGCAATCCCTTGCCCACCTTGGCGCCGATATCGAGGAACTCTACCAAAAGCGCTTCGGGGAAATTGCCCATTTATTTGGCTATCAATAAATCCACTCTACCGCCGTAAACAAGAGAAAAATGGCGAAAGGTGCCGCGGAGTGGAACCACCTCATAGCAGCAAAACCAAATTGGCCACTCGATTGGTTCGATGTTATGCTTGGCGCCATCAGGTGCCACGTAGGCCAGGTGCCACGTAGGCCGTTACATGGCCGCACTGACCTGCACCCGCCTGGCACTTAATGCATACTGTAAGCTTCATGACCGATCAGCAACAGCCTGTTTATATTTTCCACCACATCCCCAAATGTGGTGGAACCAGCGTGCGCAATATATTGGCCCAATGGTTTGAAGTAATCATGGACTACCGAAGAGGCTGGTCCATGGAGTACCCGGAAAAAGTTAACTTGGCTGCACTACAACCCCATCAGTGCCTGTGTGGCCATTACGAACTCGAAGGTCATCACCTGTATCAGCGCTATCCGGAAGTCTTCACTTCCGATCGCTACCGGGTCTTCACTTTCGTCAGGGATCCCTTACAGGTCAGGTTGTCCTTGTTCAAATACGCGTCGAACAATAACAGAGCCAGACAAACGACGCTGGAAGCTCATCTTTTTACCGGCAATAACTTCATCGCGCGCAGATTGCCGGTAACCCTGGAAAATTATAAAGCGATACTGGACAAGTATTTTTTCATCGGCGTGCTCGAAAATGGCCAAGCCAGCATAGATGTATTGGCCGCCAGGCTTGGCAAGCCGACAATTGCGCTGCCCCGGATCAACCAATCACACGCGGGCAGCGCCCCTGCCGAAGAGACACTCCCACAGGATATCGTTGAACGATTCCGGCAAGAAAATACGCTCGACTACCTGATTTATGATTACTGCCTGGAACGGTTCAGGCAGGATCAGGCAAATTTCAGAGCCTGATCCATCGTCGGTCAGGCAATTGCGGGCAGCACAAGCCATCACGCCTGTTTTCCGTTAAAATTTACCATATCGTTTGCAGCAGCAGGCCGGCTGACCAGACTCAACCGCCATGTGAGTAATACGCCATGACCGACCAACCCATCCATATTTTTCACCACATCCCCAAATGTGGTGGGACGAGTGTCCGTTATTTGCTGGGCCAGTGGTTTCAAATAATCGAGGACTACCGCAAGGGGTGGTCCATGGAGTACCCGGAAAAGGTCAACCTGGCAGCCATGCAGCCCCACCAATGTTTATGCGGCCACTTTGAACTCGATGGCTACCACCTGTACCAGCGTTACCCGGAAGTATTTACTTCCGACCGCTACCGCGTCTTCACCTTCGTCAGGGATCCGCTGCAAGTGCGACTGTCCTTGTTCAAGTATTCGACTTCCAATGGAGTTCCAATGCACAAATCCATTGAAGATGCACTTTCGGATAACACACGCTTCAATTTTTTGGCAAGACGGTTCCCGGTAACCATGGAAAATTACCAATCGGTACTCGATAAATACTTCTTCATCGGCATCATTGAGCATGGCCAGGACAGCATGGATATACTAGCTGCCAAACTTGGCAAGCAACCACTCCCCCTGCCTTGGGAAAACAGGACGAGACAACATACAGAGCGTATGCTTACTAAAGAAAGCTTGCCACAAGAACTAATCGAAAAATTCAAACATGACCACGCTCTTGACTACATGATTTACGACTATTGCCTGGACAAATTCCGGAAAGAAATGGCAAATCCAACAACCTGACAATTTTTCAGGGTCGCCGCATAGCCTATGAGGCAACATAATGCTTGTTAGTCATCGCCATAAATTCATCTACACCAAAACCGCCAAGACTGGTGGGACATCGGTCGAATCATACTTCGAGCGGTTCTGCATGCCTGATGGAGAATGGGTGTTCGGTCACGAACGTGACGAATATGTTTCGGAAACCGGCATCATCGGCTTCAGGGGGCCGGCGCCCCCGAAGAATCTTGTGTGGTGGAACCACATGCCCGCCGCCATGATAAAAAGAATGGTCGGGGAAGAGATCTGGTCGAATTACTTCAAGTTCTGTGTAGTGCGCAATCCCTTCGACAAGGCGGTTTCCGCTTTCTACCACTTCCAGCGCTATACAAACAACCCGGCCTTCTCATCTCAATCCGACTTGAATGACCCGGATAAGGAACGCGCAGATTTCGAAGCATGGGTACATCACTCGCTACCGATCGACCGGGATAAGTACATTATCGACGGGAAATTCTGTCTTGACGACTTCATACGCTACGAAGCACTGGCCAGTGAAATGGAGAGAATATGCCGCCGCCTCTCACTCCCGTGGGATCCATCCTTCCTGCCCACGTTCAAATCCGGTATCAGGCCCAAGCAGGCTAAAACGGCAAGTCTCTATACGGAAAAATCCAAGAAGATCGTTTCGGTGGCTTATGCTTTTGAGCTTAGCTACTTCGGCTATACCTTTCCCAATGATTTTGAGGCCTAATTAACTACATAGAGTAGTGGGTTAAGCTTCCATCAATTGATGAAATATGCTCTGGTTCCACTTCTCCCTCACTGAGGGATAAACAAGGCCCCTAAAATTCATTGGTAGGAATAATTTCATGGAAAGAAAAATTCATACATTCGACAACGGCGTAAAAGTATTTGACGACCATTTGATCCCTGCGCAACGAGAGCGTTACACCAAGCGTAATGTTCATGAAGCTGAGGAAGAGGATTTCTTTGTTGACATAATTAACAAAACCTCTCCTGATGGCTGCTATGTCAATATAGGATGCGCAATTGGTTATTACCCACTATTGGCGAAGAAACTATCTCCGCATCTCACCATACACGCCTTCGAACCATTGTTACAACACAGGCAATATTTCATCGAAAACATAGCGCTTAATGGTCGCAACAAAGACGATTTCATTCTCCACGAAGAAGGCATTGCCGCAACCAATGGTGAAGCAAAATTTGTCGACAACTCTTATGGAAGCTCGCTTTATAGGCCAGGTTTGCAACCGCGAAATTTACAAACAATCAAAACCAAAACCTTGGATTCATTCGCCAATGAAATCGGAAGAGTAATAGATTTATGCCAGATGGACGTACAAGGATTTGAGCTGGATGTACTACGTGGCGCGGAACAAATATTAAAAACCAATAGGGTCAAGATATTCCTGATTGGCACTCACAGCCCCGCCCTGCATCAGGGATGTATCGATATTTTGAAAATGCATGGTTATGCTATCGACGTCGACCTATATGATACGAAGGAACAACCCGACGGAATTTTAATTGCTAGCAGAAAACAATGAAACAGGCTCTAAGGGCGCACATAAAGCTCGACCCACGGTTCGCCTTTTATCGAAAAAACATCAACCAATCTCATTTGCGACATCACATAATTCGAAACCGGGTCATCGGGTGAATAATTCACAGTAGGCGCAACAGTTAGTGGGCCATTTTTTTCTGGCGGATGGATAATTACCGGCAGCCTGATAAAGCGGTAGGCAATTCTAGGTAGACGGTTCCGTTGAAGTGCATCGTTCATAGCATCAATCCGCAAGCGCTTAGAGCCTCCCCAGCCTGACCAGGAATGGTTGAGTGCAGGACGCCGCTTGATCAGCATATAACCCATTGGGGTACTGTCAAACACAATAGCCAAGTCTCCTTCAGCAGAATATTGGTTTGCCGTATGTTCCATCCATTGAATCAAGCCAGCATAAAGTTTATTGGTTTTAATACCCTTGGCAAAACCCTCCTCAATCGTATATGTCAAATGTTTGAGTGGCGCATCAGACCGAATTACACTCCAATTGCTCCAAGTCAAATGAAAATAAATCGGTGCAATCACCATGATCAACAAGAATGCAGATACCGTTTCTGAGAGGCGCCGCCTAGCCACCCACAGAAAATAAAGGGTTATAGCCATAACAATCGGAATTGCTGCGGTATTAAATTGCAGTATGCCCCTCGTTGAAAAAATACCGTGGAAAACACCAAAAACATAGGATGGAATAAGCAATATCAGCAGAAAAATATTATTTTTATTTGCGGTGCTTTCTTTGATGATTTGCCTTATCAAAAATATAATTACTAAAACACCCAAAACAAAAAGAGCAGCAAAAAACCAATTTGCTATAGAAATAAAAAATGGGTCATATTTAAAAGCCTTAATCGATCCAAAAAAGTTGGTATCAATAATGAAGTAGACAGCAGTAGCAGCAAAAACCATGACTACTGAAAATATCCTTACTGGTAAACGCCAACTTGCTATTAAAGCTATAGAAAGCAGCCCTGTTACGACCAAGTATGGCCAGACAGGGCCATGATCTTGTGCAACCGAACCACCTTCTTTGACATATAGATAAGTAGCCTGAATTGCTTCAGCAAACTCTTTATAGTAACCAATCAGGAATCCAGCCCATAGCACCAAACTTGGGGTAACTAACAGACATAATTCGGCAAACGAAAATCTAACGCTGTCCAGCCTGAAATATTTTACGATTACCCAAAGCAAAATAGGGGAGATGAGAGTCGGCAACAATGGCAAGAAGCTAAAACCTACACCCCATAAAGCCAGTCCAGAAATTAATAGAAAAGCATTTCTTACCCATCGCCGTTGAGCAACAAATGCAAAAATTAATAACGCAAGGTGCGTTATCAGAAAAAGGCGTGGATAACCGTGATATGAGAGATTTTGGCCAAGCTCAGAAAAAACAAATACAAAAGGGGAAAGGGCGAGAAAAATGGGCCAAAGTTTTCGTGTCCAGACATATACAGCCGCCCCAAACAAAACAATTGACAAAAGGTTAAAGGTAAAAGCCAGCTTCCTTAATGCCAATAAAGAGATATCAGGGGCGATCGAAAAAATCGCAGCATTAAACACCCCATAAAGCTGGATAGCGCTCATGGCGCTATCAGGAAACAAATTATCACCAGCTATCAGCCGCCACCCATCAACCAAATGCATGCCTGGATCGCGCATATTCATGCCATATCCAAGTCTGTCCCAGCCAAGCAAAGCCATGGCAAGAAACAATGCAAGCGAAACGATGGAAAGGATGAGATCGGTCCTATTTTTCATTTTAGTGCTGCAGGCAAGATCAATTCGGATAGATGCTACCACGTCCTGTCCTAGCGGAAACAAGATACGGCCCATTGCTAACAAACACGACCAGGGCCATCAATTGTCTAAAACCATCAAACATTAGCCCCATTTTACTCGCTCAAATGCAAGCCATTCGTTGATATATTAAACAACGACCCCGGGTTGGAAGTTGAACTTCAACTTGTCTGGCCAGGAACGCTTGCACGGCCCGAAGAATTCCGGTTGCTCCAGTAATACAGCACCGGGATGACGATCAGGGAAAGCAGGGGGGCGGTCAGCATGCCCCCCAGCAATGGCGCTGCAATACGCTTCATCACGTCGGCGCCCAGACCGTCGCTTATCATCACCGGCAACAGGCTGGCCACGATCACCGAAACCGTCATCATTTTCGGCCGTATCCTCAGCAGCGCCCCATCCACGACTGCCCGCTGCAAAGTTTCTGGTCCGATTGCCGCTCCGCTCCGACGCGCCTCCGCCCAAGCCTGGTCGAGGTAAAGCAGCATCACCACGCCGAACTCCGCCGCCACGCCGGCCAGCGCGATAAATCCGACGGCCGTTGCCACCGATAGCCGGTAGTCCAGCACATACATGAGCCAAAAGCCTCCGACCAGGGCAAACGGCAGGCACAAGAGCACCAGCATGACGCGCATGCCGTCACGGAAATGCAGATATAGCAGCAATGCAACCAGCAACAAGGTAAGCGGCACCACCCACAGCAAGCGCTGCTTGACGTGCTGCATTTGCCGGTATTGCCCGGACCATTCCATGCTGTAGCCCGGCGGCATGACAATGGCGTCCAGCACGGGCTGCGCCTGTGCGACATAGCCGCCGAAATCGCCGTTGTCCAGGTTGAGGTAGATGTACGACACCAGCTGCGCGTTTTCGCTCTTGATTTCCGCCGCGCCTTCGCGGATGTAAACTCGCGCCAGCTCGCCCAAATGCACGCGCGCGCCGGATGGGGTGACCACCGGGATCGATGAGATCGCCTGCACGGAATCGCGCCAGGCGCGCGGGTAGCGCAAATTCACCGCAAAGCGCTCGCGCCCGGTCACCACGGTAGTGATGTTCTCGCCACCGATTGCGCCCTGGACGATGCGCTGTAAATCGGCCACATTGACGCCATGACGTGCCGCGCGCTGGCGGTCTATTTCGATATCGAGATAGCGCCCCCCGCCGGCCCGCTCGGCAAAGACGCCGCGTGTTCCCGGCACGGTCTTCAGCGCCGCCTCCACCTGCTCCGCCAGGCGCGACAGACCATCCAGTTCCGGGCCGTTGATCTTGAGCCCGAGCGGGGTGCGGATACCCGTCGCCAGCATGTCGATGCGGGTGCGGATCGGGTAGCCCCATGAATTGGTCAGGCCCGGCAAGCGCACCTGCTCGTCCAGCTTGCGCATCAGCTCATCAACCGTTTCGCCTGCCGGCCATTGCTCACGCGGTTTGAGTAATATCGTGGTTTCAAACATGGAAAGCGGCGCCGGGTCGGTCGCGCTGTCGGCGCGCCCGGCCTTGCCATACACGCGCCTCACCTCCGGCATCTGCCGGATCAGACGGTCGGTGATTTGCAGCGCATTGGCGGCTTCATCGATGGAAATACCCGGCAGCGTGGTCGGCATGTAGAGCAGGTCGCCTTCGTACAACGGCGGCATGAATTCGCTGCCGAGTTTGGCAAGCGGCCAGGCCGCGCTCGCCAGCAACAGCAGCGCCAGCACCACTGTTACGCGGCGATGCTTGAGTGCGGCCAGCAGCACAGGTCGGTAGGCATTATGAAGCCAGCGGTTGAGCGGGTTTTCCTGTTCGCGCGCGATGCGTCCGCGGATGAAGTATCCCATCAACACCGGCGTCAGCGTGATCGCCAGCGCCGCGCTTGCCGCCATGGCAAAAGTCTTGGTGTAGGCCAGCGGCGTAAAAAGCTTTCCTTCCTGCCCGGTCAATGCAAATACCGGCAGGAAGGACACGGTAATCACCAGCAACGAAAAGAACAGCGCCGGCCCCACTTCCACGGTGCTCTCGCGAACGATGCGCCAATAATCGGGTTCCACCCCGGCACGCTCGATATGCTTGTGCATGTTTTCCACCATGACGATGGCGGCGTCCACCATGGCACCGATGGCGATGGCGATGCCGCCCAGCGACATCAGGTTGGCGCTGACGCCTTGTGCATGCATCACCACGAATGCCGCCAGGATGCCAACCGGCAGGGTCAGCACCACCACCAAGGACGAACGCAGGTGGGACAGGAACAGCATGCAGGCCAGCGCCACCGCCACGGACTCTTCGAGCAGCTTTTCATTGAGCGTATCCACCGCCCCCTGAATCAGCCCGGAGCGGTCGTAGGTCACCACCAGTTCCACGCCGGGCGGCAGGCTGCGCCGGATTTCCTTGAGTTTGGCCTTGACCGCATCGATCGTGTCGAGCACGTTGTGGCCATGGCGCATCACCACGATGCCGCCCGGCGCCTCCCCCTCGCCATCCAGGTCGGTGACGCCGCGCCGTGCTTCAGCGCCAATCTGGATGCGGGCGACATCCTGCAAGCGAATGGCGGTGCCGTTTGCATCGCTGCCCACGGGAATATCGCGGAAATCGTCGAGCGTGCGCAGGTAACCCGGTGCGCGCACCATGTACTCGGCACGCCCCATTTCCACCACCGAACCGCCGCCGGACAGATTGCCTTCGCGCACCGCCTGCGCCACCCGTGCCAAGGTCAGTCCGTAGGCCGCCAGACGGTTGGGGTTCACCTCGATCTGGAATTGTCTCGACATGCCGCCCACGCTCGCCACTTCAGCCACGCCGGCTACGCTTTGCAACGGGTACTTGAGCTGGAAATCCTGTACGGCGCGCAACTGGTCCGGATTGTAGCGATGCTGCTTGTCCACGAGCGCATATTCGAAAATCCAGCCCACCCCGCTGGCATCGGGGCCCAGGGCCGGCGTCACGCCGTCTGGCAACCGGCCCGCAAGCTGGGCAAGATATTCCAGCACGCGCGTGCGCGCCCAATAGGGGTCGGTGCCATCGCGGAAAACCACGTAAACATAGGATTCGCCAAACATGGAAAAACCACGCACCGCGGTAACACCGGGCACCGCCAACAGCGTCGAGGTCAGCGGATAGGTGACCTGGTCTTCAACGATCTGGGGCGACTGGCCGGGGTAGAAGCTCTTGACGATAACCTGTGCATCTGACAGATCGGGAATAGCATCCAGCGGCAGTTGGCGCGACGAATACGCGCCCCACGCTGCAAACAGCAATGCGCCCAGCAGCATCAGCAAGCGATTGCGCAGCGACCACTCGATGACGCGGCTGACCATGTCGTCCTAGTGCAGTTCGGCGTGGGCAGGCCGCATGCGCCTCCGCGCGGATTCCAGCGAAGCAGCAGCATCGATCAGGAACTGGCCGTTGCTTGCCACCTGTGCGCCTGGCTGCAAGCCGTCGGTGATTTCCATCCACTCGCCGCTTTCCAACCCCAGCCCGACTTCGCTCGGCAGGAAATGGCCATCACCCAGGTAGAGCATGACGTAATCCCCCCGACCGCTGCGCATCACGGCAGAACGCGGCACCACCAACGCCTGGCGCGGCTGGGCGTGCATGGTAACATCCACATAGCTCCCCGGCAGCAGGTTGCGTTGCGGGTTGGCGATGACCAGACGGCCGCTGGCGATGCGCTGGGGCATCTCGGCCACGGGATTGATCTGTTGCAAGCGTGCAGCAATGGGCTCGGCGGAATCGGCAGCCACCACGCTGGCATCATCGCCGGCCTTGAGCCATGGCAGCTGATCTGGATAAATCGCCACCTCCACCCACACCTGCGACAAATCGGCCAGCGTGGCGATGGTGGTCATGCCGTTGACGAAGCTGCCTTCGCGCACGTTGATCTGGGTAATCACCCCGGACGCCGCCGCGCGCACCGGCACGACGTCCACGCTGCGACCGCGATCCTCGACCTCGCGCAAAATCTCGAAATCGACATCCTCGTAAAGCAGCTTTTCGCGCGCCCGGCTGCGCTCATCCGCCAGGCTCATCATGATTTCCTTGTCTCCGCTGGCAGAATCCGCGACCAGGCGCTGCAACTGTTTCTTGCGCTCGACCAGGCGCAGATACTCGCGCTGGCGCTGGATCAGCTCGGGGGAATAGAGCTCGTAAAGCACTTGCCCGGCCTGGATGTGTTGCCCCACCGAGGCGATGTGCAGCTTCTTGATCCAGCCCTCGAATTTGGCGGTTACATGACGCACCTTGCTTTGATCAAGCGCCACCGTTCCATAGGTTTTCACTTCGCGGGTCAGCTCCTCCTCGTGCGCCGTGGCCAGTTGCACGCCCAGGCGCTGCATGGTGGCGGCATCCACCTGGATGCCGTGCTCGTGCCCGGCATGATTTTTCTGCGCCTGCACCAGATCCATGCCGCAAATCGGGCAAACCCCGGGATGATCCTGCATGATTTCGGGGTGCATCGGGCAAACCCAGACCGCTTCCGATTTGTCCGCGGCCTGCGCCAATGCCGTCGACGATGGCCGGGCCGCATGCCATGGCATGCGGCCCAGGAAATAGCCCAGCACCAGCACTGCCGCCAGCATCATGACTATCAGTACTATTCGTTTGATCTGCATTTGCATTCAGCACACTCGGCATAAAAAAGGGAAGGCCATGGCCTTCCCTTGGATGCGCCAGCCAGGAGATTAGCGCACCATGATTTGTTCGCCGCGCCCCATCTTCGGATCGGCGTCGGTGGTGTTCATCAACACCGTGATCGCACCGCGCAACGCCGCGCTCATGGTATGGTCCACGATGGCGTTGTTGGTGGGGCGATCCTTGGGCGAAACGATATCGAACACCGATGCTTCCGCCACTGCCACGTTGTAGGTCTGCACGTCATACAGCACGTTCTTCGGGCTGCCGTTGATGTACACGCGATCCCAAATTCCGGCGATCGGATGCAGCGCCACCGGCATGTTGATATTGGCGTTGACGAAATAGATGCGCACGCGCTCGCCCGGCAGGGCTACCAATGCCTGCGTAGCCTTGGGATCATGCACCGGGTCGTAGTGGAAAATCTTGCCGTTGATCAGCGAGTTGGTCCAGCCGTTGTTTTCCAGCATCGCCTTGTAGTTTTCCGCGTCCGGGAAGAACTGCGACTGGATCAGCACGTATTCTCGATCCGGCTTGGGGTAAGCCTTGCTGTAACCTTCCTTGGGATCGACGATGATCACGCCGAACATCCCGCGCGCGATATGCTGCACCATCGGGCCGGCACCGCAGTGGTACATATAAACGCCCGCACGCCTGGCCTGGAACTTGAAGTGCTTGGTTTCACCCGGCTTCACCGGGGCGAATTCGCCCAGCACGTCGACTTCAGCGGCATGAAAGTCCATGGAGTGGGAGTTTTTGTTTTCGACCGGGTTGATCAGGGTAAAATCCACCGTATCGCCCTCCTTCACACGCACCACTCGCCCCGGAATCGAACCGTCGAAAGTCCATGCCGGATACATCGTGCCCTTGTTGTCGATGGCGACATCGGTTTCCTGCGCCTTCATCACCACTTCCACGGTTGCCGCCATTGCCTGGCCGGCCATCAGCGCCAGGCCTAGCGCCGCCATGCGTATCACTGCCATTTTTGGAAATTCCATGTGACTCCCCTTTCAATATCCAAAGTTAACATTACCCACCATTTCCCAACCTCATTACATCGGAAATACTAAAAATCGATTTGACTACCCGCCTTTGCCGAACTGGCATTTGCACAATCCGCGCAGGTGCTGCACCAAATCCTGGATTTCCTCATCGCTCAGCGTATCGCCCCACGGGGGCATCAGCACCGACTTGTCGATCGCCGGCCCCCCTTCCTTGATCACCTTGAACAGCTCGGCATCGGAACGACCGGACATGGATTTGGCATCGGTATGGTCGCGTGGCTGTACTGACATGTCGCGGATGTTGACGCCTTTGCCGTTGCCTTCCATGCCGTGACATTGCACGCAATAGGTCTTGTAATTGTCGGCCGCGCCTTCCTTGGCTTGCGCCGGCAGGACCAGCATCAGCAGCAAAGCACCGGCGGCAGCTGCGATAAGGTTATTTGGCATCGGCAGACTCCTTGGCCAACACGTCGAGGTAACGCACCAGTTTCTGTATGTTGGCGTCCGAAACGTGCTTGTTCGGCATCCACGTCTTGGCATCCCACGCCTGCGGGTTGCGGATGAAGCTGGCGATGAACTCAGGTTGCAGCCGTTTTGCTGCGGTATACAACTCGGGGCCGGAAACGCCGCCGTAATCGGGCTCGATCAAATGGCAGGCCAAGCAGCCCGCGAATTTGTCGAACACCATCTCTCCCATGGTGCGCGATATGGAGCCGGCCTCGATCTTTTCCCGCGCGATCAAATCGTCATGCGGCTTCAGCTTCATCAGCGCATCTGCCGCCGCTGCAGCAGCTTTCTTGTCAAGCGCCAGATGCGGCTGCAACAAGGATTCATCGACCACATCGCTCTTGTCGCCAGGTTTGATATTGGCCGCGTAGAACATGCCCGCCGGACGGATGCGCTGTGGTTTCTGCAGCCACTGCTCCAGCCAGTCGCGACGGTATTTATTGCCGGCAAAAAACAAATCCGGACCTTTGCGCGCCCATAACGCCTGCAATGATGGCGATGACGGGCCGGACAGATTGTGGCAGGCAGCGCACTCCTTCTGCAGCAATGCCGGGCTGTCGTCCGCAGCTGCCTGAGTTGAAAATCCACCTGCCGCCATGGCAACAGGCAAGGCAAACCAGGATATCGCCCGGTGCAGGGTAGGTCGCATGGCTATCTCCGTTTCCTAGATTGCGCCAGTGCCTGGCCGGCGAAACCAACGCTGTTGAACATGCCATAGCCCTGCTTCAGCGATTCGCTGTAGTAGAAGTTCGGATCGAAGCTGGCGTCCTTGTCCTTCCACACATAGCTCACGTCCTTGTCGATGCCGTCGTATTCGAATACGGTGATCGGCCCGCCCGGATGCTTGCCGCGTGCGGTGACATGATGGTCAACGTGGTCGTGAAAAATAAACAGGCCGGGGTTGTCCATTTTCATGATCACGTCATAGCGCTCCCCCGGCCCGATCAGCAAGGTGTCGGCATAATAGGGGTTGGGCAACGGAGTGCCATCCTTGTGGGTTACCAGCATGTCATGGCCGTGGGGGTGCATTGCATGAATTTCAGCACCTGCCCCGATGAAGCGCAGCCGTAATACATCGCCCTTCTTCACCCGTATGGGCTGCGACAAGGGGAAAGAGCGTCCGTTTACGGCGAAATAGTCTTCCGTGTCATAAGGTGTACTTCCTTCACCATATTTATCGGCGTTTTTGCTCTCCCAGGTGGAAAGCATCATGACCATATCCTTGGTCACCGTTTTCTCGATTGCCGTAGGATTTTTGGGGTCGATGATCATGGGTCCCCACATGCCTCGGATACCAACGTGCTCGTTGACGTTGACGTGGCAGTGGTACCACAGCGTGCCCGGCTTTTCCGCCTTGAACTTGTAGGTGTAGACATCGCCGGGCTGGATCGCTTCCTGGGTGACGCCCGGCACGCCATCATTGCGCCAGTTGTTGGTCTGGTAAATGCCATGCCAGTGTATGGTGTGGGGCAAGGTGGTATTGTTGGTCACGTGCACGGTCACGTCGTCGCCTTCCTTGACATGGATCAGCGGCCCCGGCACCTGGCCATTAAACGCAAACACTTTATAATCCAGATCGGGAGCAACCCGTATGACCATTTCCTCTATGGTCATGTTGAACTCCCGCTTATCTGCCCAACTCAACCCCGAAAATGCGGAGTACAGGCAAAAGCCCAGAAGGAACCGGAGAACGAACAAGGCATCGAATAACCGCCATGATTTTTTCATGTCACCCCCTCGTTAAGATGCATTATTAATATATCTTAAACATTATGGATGTCAAGCTTCATGCTTCATCAAGCCATAAACATTGATTTTAAAAGGTTGCCAACCTGCACTCGGAACATTACGATGACATAAAGGAATGCACACAATGATTCATGATTGCTGGATCAATCTATGCAACTGACACGTTTCACCGATTATGCGCTGCGGGTGTTGATATATCTGGCGGCCCATCCGGACCGGATGGCGACGATTAGCGAAATTGCCGCAAGCTATGGCATTTCCGAGAACCACCTGATGAAGATCGTCCACCACCTCTCCACCCGCGGTTACATCGAGACAGTACGCGGCAAAGGCGGTGGAATGAGACTGGCACGGCGACCCGAGCTGATCAATATCGGTGAAGTGGTGCGCGATACCGAGGACAATCTCGACATCGTGGAATGCTTCAATCAAGAAAAGCGGGATTGCCCCCTTTTGCCCGCCTGCGTGCTGAAATCGATACTGTCCGAAGCGCGCAAGAATTTTATGGCCACGCTTGATCGCTATAATCTACAAGACCTGCTCGGCACCCAGGCGGTAAGCCTTTTCGCCATCAGGAAAAGCAAAGCCGGCTGATATTCAAAATATCAGCCGGCACGCCATGGGCGGCACACCGATGGGGGTACTGAAACAACCAGGGAGACGCCGAACAAATCACTTTTTCGGGCACCCCGATTTTGTTTGGCTCCTTGAGCGCTCATTCTTTGAACGACTTCTGGGTTCTTGCTGCTTTTCCCTGGGCAAATTCGTCCATTTCCCATTTTCAAGGCGTAATTCGGCAGAGCGGCCAGCGAACGGGCGCGCGCCATCTGCATCGGTGCGGCAATCAGCACGACATAAAACGGCGCCAGCAGGCTATAGCTGCGGCGTAGCCAAGGATTCTGCCGGTACGGTTGGCTTTTCATGTGCCCTATACTCCTTTGATGCCGGTGAGCCGGGATTGGCGCACGGCCCGCGCCAGCACTGCGAGGGCCGCCGTGCGCGGATAGCTCCTGCGCCAGGCCAGCGCGATGCGTCGCGTCGGCGCCGGTTGGGTGAAGGGGATGACGGCCAGCAATTTGCTGCGGTAACGCGCACTGTTGGCCGAGGCGGGCAGCACCGTGATACCGAGTCCGGAAGCAACCATATTACGGATGGTTTCCAGTGACGTGCCCTGCTGGATGGAAGCGCCACGCCCCACCAGTTCCGGGCACGCCTCCTGCACCTGGTTGGAAAAACAGTGTCCATTGTCGAGCAGCAGCACTTTCTCCCCGGCCAGTTCACTGGCACGGATGCTGCGCCGCCGCGCCCAGGCGTGGTGCTTCGGCACCACCACCTGGAATGACTCATCATACAAAGATTGCGTCGGCAGATTCGCATCGCCGAAGGGAAGCGCGATGATGGCGGCATCCAGCTTGCCGTTGCGCAGTCCGATTTCCAGATGGGCGGTCAGATTCTCTTCCACTTCCAACGGCATGTGCGGCGCCAGTCGTTGCAACACGGGCATCAGTTCCGGCAACAGATAGGGGGCAACACTGTAGATCACGCCCAACTTCAGGGGGCCGACTAAAGGATCGTGGCTGCTGGCGGCCAGTGTTTTCAGGCGTTCCGCTTCTTCCAATACGCGCTGCGCCTGTTCCACCAGCACGGCGCCGGACGGCGTAATGGACACTTCATTTTTGCCGCGTTCGAACACTTGCACGCCCAGTTCGTCTTCCAGCTTCTTGATCGCCAGCGACAACGCCGGTTGGCTGATGAAGCATTTTTCCGCCGCGCGCCGGAAGTTGCGCTCCTGCGCCACGGCCACGATGAAACGAAGTTCGTTGAGTGTCATGCGCCCTCCTGTGATTTGAATAATAAATCATCCTGCTTTGAACAATCAATTGGATTTAATCACGGCAGTCCCCTAATGTACGGTTGTGGCATCCGCCATGCTTATCCCACAGGAGAAGAAAATGACCGCCGAATCGAAATGCCCGTTCCATCACACCGCCGCCGTGGGCGCCCCGACCGTCCGCGACTGGTGGCCGAACCAGTTGAATCTGAAGCTCCTCAACCAGTTTGCACCACAAACCAGCCCCATGGCGGCCTCGTTCGACTATGCCGAGGAATTCGGCCAGCTCGATCTCGCCGCCGTCAAGCAAGACCTGTATGCGCTGATGACCAACTCGCAGGACTGGTGGCCCGCCGACTACGGCCACTACGGCCCCCTGTTCATCCGCATGGCCTGGCACGCCGCCGGCACCTATCGCATCGGCGACGGGCGCGGCGGCGCGGGTCTCGGCCAGCAGCGCTTTGCGCCGACCAATTCCTGGCCCGACAACGTCAATCTCGACAAGGCGCGGCGGCTGTTGTGGCCGATCAAGCAGAAATACGGCAACCGGATTTCCTGGGCCGACCTGATCGTGCTGGCCGGCAACTGCGCGCTGGAGTCCATGGGCTTCAAGACCTTCGGCTTCGGCGGCGGCCGCGCCGATGTGTATGAGCCTGACGAATCCGTGTACTGGGGTTCCGAGAAGGACTGGCTCGCCGACACGCGCCACGGCACCGAGCCCGACAAGTTCGAGAATCCGCTGGCGGCGGTGCAGATGGGCCTGATCTACGTCAACCCGGAAGGCCCCGGCGGCAAATCCGATCCGCTCGCCTCCGCGCAACTGGTGCGCGAAACCTTCGCCCGCATGGCGATGAACGATTATGAGACGGTGGCGCTCACCTGCGGCGGCCATACCTTCGGCAAGTGCCACGGCGCCGGGCCGGCCACGCATGTGGGTGCCGCACCCGAAGCCGCCGGGATCGAAAACCAGGGCCTGGGCTGGATCAGCAGCTACAAGAGCGGCAAGGGCGGCGACACCATCAGCAGCGGTCTGGAAGGTTCGTGGACGCCCACGCCGACCCAGTGGGACATGAGTTACCTCGACATGCTGTTCGGCAATGAGTGGATTCCGACGAGGAGCCCCGCCGGCGCCTCGCAATGGACGCCGGTCGCGCACACCGACGCCAACATGGCGCCGGCGGCACACGACGCCTCGAAGAAGGTGCCCATCATCATGACCGACGCCGACATGGCGATGCGCTACGACCCAGAATACGCGAAGATCGCACGCCACTTCCAGCAGCATCCGGAAGAATTCGCCGATGCCTTCGCGCGCGCCTGGTTCAAGCTCACCCACCGCGACATGGGACCGAAGGCGCGCTATCTCGGCCCGGAAGTGCCCAAGGAAGATCTCATCTGGCAGGACCCGATCCCGCCGGTGGATCATCCGCTGGTCGACGATGCGGACGTCGCCGCCTTGAAAGCCCGGGTGCTGGCATCGGGGCTGTCCACTGCCAAGCTGGTGTACACCGCGTGGTCCTCGGCGGCCAGCTTCAGGGGTTCCGACAAGCGCGGCGGCGCCAACGGTGCACGCATCCGCCTCGCCCCGATGAAGGACTGGGAGGTCAACCAGCCGGCGCAGCTGGCGAAAGTGCTCGCCACGCTCGAAGCCATCCAGCAGGACTTCAACGCCAGCGCCGCAGGCGGCAAGAAGATTTCGCTCGCCGACCTGATCGTGCTGGGCGGTTGTGCTGCGGTCGAGGACGCCGCGAAGCAGGCGGGGCAAAAGGTTATCGTGCCCTTCACGCCAGGTCGCATGGACGCGCTGCCCGAGCAGACCGACGCACATTCCTTCGCGCCGCTCGAACCGATCGCCGATGGTTTCCGCAACTATCGCAGCGATCGCTTCCCCGACGTGCCAACCGAGGCGCTGCTGGTGGATCGCGCGCAATTGCTCACGCTCACGGCGCCGGAGATGACGGTGCTGGTCGGCGGCCTGCGCGTGCTTTCTGCCAATTTCGGCGGCACGAAGCATGGCATGTTCACCAGCCGACCGGGCGTGTTGACGAACGATTTCTTCGCCAACCTGCTCGACATGGGCAATGAGTGGAAACCGGTCGATGCGGCGAAGAACCTGTTCGAGGGACGCGACCGCAAGACCGGCAAGGTCAGGTGGACGGCGACCCGCGCTGATCTGGTGTTCGGCTCCAATTCGCAACTGCGCGCGATTGCCGAGGTGTATGGCCAGAATGACGGGCAGCAGAAGTTCGTCCAGGACTTCATCGCCGCCTGGCACAAGGTGATGGATCTCGATCGCTTCGATCTGCGCACGGAAAGGAGGGCGACATGAACCCCCTGCTGCATTTGTCCGGGGCGGCGTGGCTGCACGCCGCTGTGATGGCGCTGATCCTGCTGGGGCTGGGGCTGGAAGGCATGGGCAGCGATGAGGAAGCGGTTGCGACCGAGGTTGCAGAATGAGGGGGCACTCACGTTACTGCACCCGGTCGAGGACGGCGCAGCAACCAGGGTGGCGCGACGATCGTGCCGACGCGCATGAACAGTCCTCGCGCCACCAGATGGGCGTTGATGGCCGAGAAGATGGCACCCGTCAGCTGGTGAGCTTCCAGCAGACGGCGGAACTTGAGCAGCGTGGTGGCGTCCGGTGCCGATTGACGGCCCAGGTCTATACCTACAAAACAGCGAATCGCCTGGCTGTCATACAGCGCATCCTCTATCCCTTCGTCGGAGGGCCCAAAGCATTGCTGCGCAATGTACATGCGCAGGATGATCCCAACGGCGTGGTCAGCCGTGCGTGCTCATCGTTGACCGGGTAGTGTGGCGCAATCACAGCAATCAGTACGTCCCACGGGGCGGTCACTTCAATCTCGTCGAGAAACCGATCCCGCCGGATTTGTTTCTTCTTGCTGGCATACCCCAGTTCGGAAAAACTCGCCTGCATCCAGCTGTTCCTTGTTTGTTGGCTTGCCGGAATTTCCTCAAAATTCAGTATGACTGGGGGAATAAATCAGCGTTTCCCTGGGAGGATGGGCCGACATGGTCATGGTGCCGCGCCACGCCCACCTCGCTCCAGGATACATCGCGCGCCATGCCGAGAACACGTCCCTCACGATTCCACCACACCATCTTCAGATGTTAGTGATGACTCTCGCGGGAACGCGAGTGATATGGGGTGGTCGATGGGACTCGAACCCACGACAACCGGAATCACAATCCGGGACTCTACCAACTGAGCTACGACCACCACTAGAAAAATCGACAGCCGGGCGCGCATTTTTTGGCGTGCCCGACAGGAATCGAACCTGTAACCCCCAGCTTAGAAGGCTGGTGCTCTATCCGGTTGAGCTACGGGCACCAAACCCAAACCGTCCAATTCCTGGTCGGGGTGGAGAGATTTGAACTCCCGACATCCTGGTCCCAAACCAGGCGCGCTACCAGGCTACGCTACACCCCGAGAGGGCGAGACTATACCGTGACACCCTGCAAAGGTCAATTCAGGCGGGCTGGCGGCCTGATTATAGATTCGGCACGTATGAAGCCGTTCGTGTCGAGCTTGTCATAAACATGAAGGCTACATGGCCTTCGACAGGCTCGGGCCGAACGGAATGTAATTTCCATTCGTGCCGGATCAATATTGGTCAGACCTTCCCGAAGAAAACACCAACCACACTAGCGGAACAACCCCTTGAGCCCGCTCTTGAGTTCCTCTTGCAACCGGGATTTAAGCTCTTCTTTCTTCTCCTCGACCTTCTGCTTGGCGACCTCGCCCACCATCGCGCCGAAGTCGATCTTGTACTGCAACGCGGTATAAGGCCCCATTACCCGCACCGGGATGGTCATACCTTTCAGCTGTGCCAGTTCCGCCCCGCCCTGCCCGGCGGCAGTCGCTACCACTGTCGCCTTGGCCAGGTAGTTGATGCTGTCTTCGCCCACATTGATGTCGCCATTGCCGCCCACGCGCAGCAGCGGCGACTTGAGCGACAAATCCTCGTTGTGCGCCACACCGTTCCTGATGGCAAAGCTCGCCTTCAGTTCGGAGAAGTCGGTTTTCTCCGCCGTGTTCGCCGCCTGGGTCTGCTCACCCTTCCCACCCAGGTTGGCCTTGGCCGAGCGCAGGGTCGCAGCAAGGTTGATGCCCTTGATGGCGCCGTCGGCAAGGTTGACCGACAGGCTGCCGTTAAGCGCTTTTTTCATTTGCGTCACCGTCGCGCCCTGCGTGGTAACGTCCAGCGCGATGCGCCCCTTGCCTTCCAGCACATCCTTGCCGGCGACGTCCTTGAGCAACGGCGCAATGCTCACCCCCGCCAGATCCTGCTTCAACGCGATGCGCGGCCCCGCCGCGCTGACCGTGGCCGAGCCGTTGAGCGTGCCCTGATAAAGGGTGGCCGACAGCGGACTCAGCACCAGCATGCCGTTGGCCGCCTTGATGCCCACCTTGACCTGCGATGCCTGGATATTGGCAGCCATGAGCGCGGCTATACGCAGGTTGCCATTGGCGTTCAGCCCCTTCAGCGCGGACAGGTCGAGCGGCTGCTCCGGCCCCGCCTTGGCCTGCGTTGCCGCTTTCTTCGGCGGCAGCAGGCGGTCCACGTCGAGCTTGTCGATATCGAGATCGAAGTTGTAGACCGGCTGTGTGAAGCCATTCATGCCCACCTTGGCCCTGACCTGGCTTTCCATCAGCGTGCCGGCGAAGCTGGCCTGCACGCTTTCCTTGGCGCGATCCACGGCAAGGCTGCCGCGCATGTCGCCGGAAACCGTCGGCGCATCCGGCAGCGTCGCGGAAAGTTTCAGCACCAGTGCCGTCCTGAAAGCCTGCATGCTGCCCGCAACATCGGTCAGTACCAGATTGGCCGCGACCGCCCGGCCGCCGCCATCGAGTTCAAGGTTTAATGTGGCCTTGTCGCCGCCGAACTGCCCATGCGCGAAAGACAGTTTGGGTGCATCCAGCTTGGCGAGGAGGTTATCTCCACCGCGCTTGCCGGAAAACGCCACGTTCATTCCCGCCGCAGAAAACTCACTGCTTTGCCCGTTGAAATCAAGGTTGCCGCTGGCATCCAACACCAGGTCCGTGATGCCCGCCGCCTCACCCTTCACCTCCAGCTTCAAATCCCGCAACCCATAGCGCTGCCCATCGAGATCGAAGGTATAACGGCCACCAACCTGGATATCGAGCGCGAGCTTGGGCTGGTTGCCCTGCACCGCAAGGCTCAGTTCCATCTCGCCCGGTACGCCGCTGGCGATGCGCCCGGTCTTCAGGCTGGCGTGCGCCAGTTCGTATTTGGCGCCGGATTGCTCGTCACGATAGGTGAAGCTGAGGTCGCTGATGGCGACATGACCGATATCGAAACCAACCTTGCCGCCCCCCTCCTGCGCCACCGCCTGCCCGCCCTTGCCGAGCAGGTCATCGATGTTGGTGCTGCCATCTTTGCGCCGCACCAGCGCTACCCGCACCCCGTCAAGCTCGACCGCATCCACTACTGCCTGCTTGCTGAACAGCGGCAGCAACTGGAGCTCCACGCGCGCATGCTGGGCTGCGGCAAACTCCTTACTGCTGTCGCGCTCTGACAGCACCAGCTGACTGACCTCCGCGCCGATGCTGGGGAAAAACGTGAGCTGGATGTCGCCCAGTTGCAGGTCGCGGCGCTTCTGCTCCTTCACCAGCTTGATGATCTGCGGCTTGTAGTCGTTGGGGTCGAAAGTCGCAGCCACATAGGCAACGACCGCCACCGCCAGCACCACCACACCGAGAACCGTCCACAATAGATACTTGAGAATCTTTTTCATGGTGCTCCCTTTTCTTATTGGGCAGCGCTGCCGTGGGCTATGAGAATCTGGAGCGGGCGGAGGGAATGTGTCTGGCTCGCCTGATGGCGATCCAGCCATCTCTCGGCGCAATGCGCCTCGCGACCGCCGGCACTCTCAGTACGTGCCGGCGTCCAGGCGGATGGCCGCCGGACATCCGCCTGTCGAACCCCCAGGGTTCGCTTCCCAATCACATTCCAGAATAAAACAGCCCGGACATAACGGGCTGTTTTATTCTGGAGCGGGTGAAGGGAACATCATCGCGTTCCCAACTCGTTGATTGATAACGAGTTTTCCGCACTCGGCGAACCGAGATAGACGTTATTATGGACTGAAAACCCACTCTCGGGCAACACTCGCTCCGAGTAGGTCCAGTGCGAGCCATGGACTGCCGACAATAGTCGATGTACCTGAGCGCTCAACGCCACACGGCCAGTCCATCATCTCCCTTCGGCAGGAACTCCTCGCGTGCACGCAGCAGGAACCGCTTTATCGGCTCGGATGGCTCGCCCAGACGGCGCAGCAAGTAGGTGGATAGCATGGGCGTGCCTGCCAAGGGACGGACGGCTATGTCGGGGCGGTTCAGGGTCTGCACGTGCGAAGCAATAGCGAAACCGATGCCGTAGCCCGCACCGACCAGGGTCAGCATCACGCCTAAGCTCGTCACTTGGTCTGCCAGCTTGAGCGGCAAGGACGCGCCTTGAAGCACAGCCTGGATTTGATGGTGGCAGCCCGATCCCGCGTTCGGATGGCACAGCACCAGCGGAAACTTCAAGGCTTCATCCAGCGGCACCTCCGTGTGCACCAGCAAGGGGTGGCGCACGGGCACGATCACTGACAGCGGATCGGTCCACACGGGCTCGGCGACGAGGCCATCATTCACCGCATCCGAGAGTGCAAAGCCGATGTCCAGCAGATCGTTGTGGAGGCCTTTGAGCTGCTGCGAGAAAGGCAGCTCGAAGACGCGAATCTCCAGTTCCGGTTCTTCTTCGCGGCTTCGCGCCAGCAAGGTGGCAATGTGGGGCTGCGCCAAGGTGTCGCAGATGGCAATGCGCAGATACCCCTGATAGCCCTGCGCCGCAGCCTTTGTTGCACTCACCGCCTGCTCCACGGTGTCTAGCACGCGCCGGCACTCTCCGAGGAACACTTGGCCGGCCCAGGTCAGTCGCGTCTGGTTTGCACTGCGGTCGAACAACTGCACGTCGAGCCTGGTTTCAAGATGACGCATAGCGCGCGACACAGGCGATTGCTCAATGCCAAGGCGCTCGGCCGCACGCGCAAAATGCAATTCTTCTGCAACCGCGACGAAGTAGCGCAGTAGTCTAAGCTCCAATGCGGGCTCCTACTCGGCGTTTTCGCGTGGCGAAGGGAAGCCGCCCCCTTCGCTTACGCGGGGCCGCACGTGACAGACTCGCGGCATATGACTCTTGTCGTTTAGTCATTCAGTCGCACGGCTGTGAGTTCGCTGCAGTGGGTGCCATTCTCTAATTCCAACAGCACGGCAATTGGAGGTGGACCAAGGCCATCTTCCATACCTAGCGAAGTAGAACGGCAAGCTGCCGTTTCAGCGTTTCCGGAATGGCTTCGGCGGGCGTAACCACAGCGCTCTGTAGGGCGTTATGCGCAGGAGAATCAGGTCTTTCGGCACCTAAGACCCGGATCGCTTCGGCCGCCACCAACTTGGCGCGTTCTGCATTCGTCATGAGATTGGCGATAGCCATGTCGGCTGTAACGTGGGCCTCCCGAGGGTGCCAGCAATCGTAGTCGGTCACCATGGCCAAGCTGGCATAGGCCATTTGCGCTTCCTTCGCCAATTTCGCTTCCGGCATATTGGTCATGCCGATGACGCTGGCGCCCATGCTGCGATACCAGTTGGATTCGGCCAGACTGGAAAACTGAGGTCCTTCAATGCAGACATAGGTACCCCCCTGATGCAGGCGCGGGGCGTCAGCACCCAAGGAGCCGTGCACCGCGCGCGCCAAAACCTCTCGGGTCACTGGGCAAACCGGTTGTGCCATGGAGACGTGAGCCACCACGCCATTTCCAAAAAAAGTGCTTTCTTGCCGACGGGTCAGGTCGATGTACTGATCCGGCAAGACGAAATCCAAGGGAGCCACGTCCTCTCGTAGTGACCCCACCGCAGAGAATGACAAGAGGTAACGCACGCCAAGTTGCTTGAACGCATAAATGTTGGCCCGATAGGGCACTTCGGATGGCAGCAGGCGATGGCCGCGTCCGTGGCGCGCCAGAAAGGCAACGCGGATGCCGTCCAGGGTGCCAGTCATGATCACGTCCGATGGCGCACCATAGGGCGTCTCGACGCGCTCCTCACGGACTTGTGCAAGGGCATCCAGTTGATACAGGCCGCTGCCACCAAGGATGCCAATCAATGCGTCGCTCATGTCTTAGTCCAAAAAGTTGAAAGATGACATTTAGTCGCTCCGAGGCTTCTGCTTCTTACACCTTCAACTTGTTGGAGGCGATCTGTAAGAACCTGGCCTGCCTGCACGACAAACCCGCATCGATTCAACAGGAGAACATCGCATGAGCACTTCAGTCTTGCTGGCGCGGCCACACACATTCATCGTTTCCGAGATGAAGCCTTTTCTCGAAGAGGCCGGATTCAAGGTGATCAAGGCTGAAAGGCCCGCTGACCTGACTGATTTGTCGCGAGCTTGTGCCGGTGCCGTGATTTCGCTTGCGGTGAGTTCCTCCATGGAGGTGTCTCCAGAAGATGTCGTCAAGCGCCTGAGAGAGGCAAACGCAAAGATGCCATTGCTATTTGCCGCCCTTTTGCCTTACGCCAAGATCAAAGACAGTTTGGATCGCGTCGGGCGACAAGCTGGACTGACCGCAAAGGTATCGGGATTGGAGGATGGAGGCGTTCACCAAGCTGAGTTGGGGAGCGCGTCAGCGCTGCTGTACCTGAGTAAGGACGATCTGGCAAACGCGATAACCCGACAACAAGCGTTACAAGCGGTGCGCCGTCATTTCGGGCTGCGCTGATGAAAAGACTGATTCTCGCAGGAGGGGGGCACGCTCATCTGGCGGTATTACGCCAGTTGGCGCGTCAGCGTCCAACAGGGCTGTCTGCCGTGCTGGTGACCCCTTCAGCCTATCAGCGCTATTCCGGCATGTTGCCGGGCTGGATGGCCGGGACTTACCCCTTGAGCGCGATGAGCATCGATCTGCGTCCGCTCTGCGCGGCTGCAGGCGTCGAACTGATCGAATCGACGGTCGTCGGCATGGATGCGGAGCGGCGATGCGTCGGTCTGCCGAATGGGCGTCACCTGGACTACGATCTTTTGTCGCTGGACACGGGCTCCGAAACGGATTGCGCCTGGTTTGAAGAGGTTGGCCCCAAGCTGCTGCCAGTCAAGCCGTTGGACGGCTTTGCCGAGCGTTGGTCGACGTGGATTGCCAAAGCTCAGGGCAGTCACAGTGCCCAAGCCGTTGTCGTGGGTGGTGGCGCGGCGGGTTTCGAGTTGGTGATGGCGGTGCACGAAGCGCTGCGCGGAGTTGGGCGTGCTGACCTGCATCTGGTTGTAGGGGCCTCTGGACTGCTGCCAGAACATGGGCTGGACGTGCGTCGGCGGGCAACGCGCTGCTTGAAAGAGGCGGGCATCACCGTCCACGCGCAGCGAGCGGTTGGCATTCCCGGTGGCGTGATGCTGGCCGATGGGCGCGAGTTGCATCCCGACATCGTGTTGGCCGCCACTGGTGCACGCGCGCCTTGCTGGCTGAAGCTTGCCAAGTTGGCGCTGGATGAACACGGACACGTTGCGGTGGATGCTTTTCATCGCTCCTTGTCGCATCCACAGGTTTTCGCCTCGGGCGACATCTGTGCGCGCATGGACGTTGTAATGGCGCGATCCGGTGTGCATGCGGTTCACGCTGGCCCGGTGCTGGCACATAACCTCTTGGCTGTGCTTTCGGGTAAGCCATTGCGCGCCTACCGACCGAGGAAGAAGTCCTTGTATTTACTACGCAGCGGCGAGCGGCAAGCCATCGCATCCTGGGGTGGTTTCAGCGCCGAGGGGCGTTGGGTTTGGCGTTGGAAAGACGCCATTGATCGCCGCTTCATCGCGCGCCATACGCTTCAGGCGGCCTAATCACATAATGGAGGAGCGATGCCATGTCCTTAATACCTTCACTGAGTCGGTGGTTCTCGAATGAAGATTGTCTTGACCCCGCAGATGCCACGACCCATGCGGCGCACCTCTTGGCCAGCCTGATGACCATGGCTTGGGCCGTCGAGGCGCGCGACCCCTACACCGGCGGGCATCTGTGGCGGGTATCGTGCTACGCGCGACTGGTGGCAGACCGGTTGGGCTACAGCGAAGCCGATGCTGCACGTGTCAGCCTGGGCGGCTTCCTGCACGACTTGGGCAAGATCGCCGTGCCGGACGCCATCTTGCGCAAGCCTGGCCCATTGAGCGATGACGAATACGCCGTCATCAAGACCCATCCCGATGTCGGCCGTCGCTTATTGGCAGGGCACCCTTTGGCCGACTTGGTGCAAGATGCCGTGCTGTTGCATCACGAGCGCCCGGATGGACGAGGGTATCCGCTGGGATTGGCCGGTGAAGTTATTCCGCCAATGGCGCGCATCGTCGGGGTCTGCGATGCCTTCGACGCGATGACCAGCCATCGACCCTATCGAGCCGGGATGCATCGAGATCGCGCCTTGTCCGTCATTGGCGAAGTGAGCGGCGTGCAGTTTGACCGGCACGTTGCCGACACCTTTCTGCAAATGGGCGGACAGGGTGTCTTCGACCACGTTATCAGCCACAGCGATGAAGGGATTCCGCTACGCGAATGCCCGATGTGCGGACCGACCTTGGTGCTCAGGCGCGAACACCACGCAGGTGACCACGTGTATTGCCGCAATTGCACCGGGGAATTTGAGCTCAAGGACGCAGTCGAAGGGCTGATGGCCTTTCCCTCCGGTGGTAAGGGCGGCCCTGCGGACCTGGAGCCCGACATCGATACGACGTTGATCGCACGAACAGTCCGGGCTGCTGTCGCAGCGCTACCGGCGCAGGACCTGCTCAAGGCTTGTGCCATGCCGGTGCCGAGCAAACGATGACGCGCGGAATCAGACTGTGGTTTTCATCGCGCATTGCCACCAGCGCGATCAGGATCGCCTTGTTCGTCGGAACGATGCTGAACATTATCAATCAGGGGGAAGCCATATTCAGTGGTCACAATGTGGACTGGTGGCGACTCGGGCTGAATTATCTGGTACCTTATTTGGTTTCAAGTTACTCGGCTGTCCGCAATGAACTGAACAGGGGTCGGAATGAATAATGAGGCAATAACACTGCCCGCCGATGATGGCGGAATACGCCGATCAAACCATGATGGTTGGATGCGTGACGCGGCATTTCTGGATGATTTGCGTCGTCAAATGGTGAAGTTTGCCTCACTGCAATTGTCGGATACGCACTTGGCAGAAGATGCCGTTCAGGAGGCGTTGATCGGTGCCATGAAGAACGCGCAGAAATTTGCCGGTCGTGCTGCGTTCAAGACCTGGGTTTTTGCGATTCTCAAAAACAAGATTGCCGATACCCTGCGGCAACGCCATCGCTTGGTTGAGGTCAGTCAGCTCCTGCATTCTGACGAGGAGGATGAGGACTTTCACGAGCTTTTTGATCGCAAAGGTTTTTGGCAAGCCGATGAGCGTCCGCAGGCATGGGCCGACCCAGAGGCAACGATCAAGAATGCGCAATTCTGGCGGGTGTTTGAGGCATGTCTCGATCATTTGCCAGGCCAACAGGGGCGCGTTTTCATGATGCGCGAATTTGTGGAGCTGGAAACGAGCGAAATCTGCGCCGCGCTCGACCTCACCGTGAGCAACGTGAATGTCATGCTGCACCGTGCCCGACTGCGTCTGAGAGAGTGTTTGGAGAATCGCTGGTTTCTGGAGGGCGAGTCATGCTGAACTGTCGCGAGGCCACCCGCCTGATGTCGGAAGCACAGGAGCACCCACTCAAATTGGGAGAAAAACTCTCACTCAAGATGCACGTGATGATGTGCAGCGGTTGCCGCAACTTTGGCGACCAAATGCATGTTCTGCGTCGCATCGTGCGCGCCTATGCAGAAGGCGCTGATGAGTCGGCAACGACGCCGGACCGGGACGATCAGGACGCGCGTTGATCCGGATCTGGCTCGCGGTGCAGCCAGTGCAGGTGCTTGTAGTCGAATCCTTCCGCCAACGTGGGTTTTACGACAGCAAAATAGGGTGAGACGTCAAAGTCGCGCGGTGCAAACAGACTGTGGTGGCGCACACGCAGAATTTCCTCGATACAGGCCGGGCAATCCGGTCGTTCTGCCGAATGGTGTTCGACAATGGGCAGGATCGGGTATTGGATAGCTTGAAACGCCTGCGCAATCAATGTGGAGCAGATCGCGCGTGTCGGATCGCCGCTGCCGAGCTGGATCAGCCTGCGGCGTAGGCCAAGTGGCACCGGCGGGGTGGGCAGCAGATAACGCGCCAGGTCGAAGACATTGCGCAAGTCATAGCGATGCCCCAAGCGTTGGATGACGTGCTCGATGAGTCGTTGTGTATCTGGTTTCCGCAGTCCCATGGGGCGGCAGATCCGCGTGTGCAGTCCGTCAAATTCTTCGATGCCGACGCTGCGCACCCCTTCAACGGTATCCGCCTCGACAAAGCAATGCGATGAGGCGCGCCCGACTTGGCGCAGCGCATCGAATCCGACAAACAGCGCGGCGTGCGACCAGGTCGATTGCGTCAGGTACTTGATGGCCGAGCTGATACGGCTGTTGCCTTCAACGAGCAGCACGTCGCCAGGCTGCAAGACGGCCAACAGACGTTCGCCGGTGACGGCAGGTGCCGTGCTATGAACGTGAACCGGTCGGGACAGGTAGGTGGCAAGTGCAGCTCCGAACCGGTTCAGCAGCGCATTCATTGCGCGCTCACTTGGTGGCGATGAGCGTTGTGCAACGCCGGGCGATCAGATGATCCAGAGAAAAGACGCCCGGGCCCTTAGCCATCAGGTACAGCAAAACGGCGGCCCAGGTGCCGTGGGTCGGATAGGCGTCCGGGTAAACAAAAATCTGGATGACCGCAGTCATGCCCAACAAGGCCGCCGCCGAAAAGCGCGTGGCCAGGCCAAGCAGCAGCAGTAGCGGAAACAGATGCTCGGCAAACGCGGCCATCGGCGCCGCGAGTTCCGGCGGCAGCAGCGGCAGGCGGTATTCGGTGCGAAAAAGTTCCAGCGCGCTATCCGATAAATGCGGCCAGCCCCAGTGAAATTCGCCGCCGATCAGATCGATAGCCAAACCCTCGATCTTGGTTTGTCCCGATTTCCAGAACACCGCCGCAATGGCAAACCGCCCGACAAAGGCGATGAGCGAGTGCGGAATTCGGGAAAGCATATCGATGGCCCAGCTAAGGGCTTGGGCTGGAAAAGAAGTTCTTAGTGTTGACATGGCGGTCTCCTCATCCATCAATCAATGACAGCGCCGTGAGCGCATGCGTCTGCAGCAGCAAGGAAAAAATGGCGGCGATGTCTGGCGGGTCGTCCAGCGCACAGCACTCGTAAGCCTCTGCCAGACTACGGCCCGCCATCATTTCGCCCAGAAAATCGGCGGCTGACCCATTCAAAGGGATGAGCTGCACGCTGAGTTCCGGACGCACGACGAGCACCGATTCGGCACGACTTGGGTCGATGCCTGACCAATCTGCTTCGCTTTGGTGGGCCTGCCAGAGCGAGACGATGGCATGGCGCGAGCGAATCAGGCGCACGGCTGGGGCGAAGTGCAAACGGGCCAGACTTAAGCGCTCGGGCTGGCTCAATAGACCGGACAGAGCCTGGGGTGCCAGGCTTTGCGCATCGGCCGCGTGAAAGGCGCATACGTAGGCCCATTCCAGTCGAGCGACATCGGCCAAATATGGCAGGCTGGCAGCGGCCTCGAAGTTGGCAATGAAATCGGGGAAATTCTGCCCGTAGAATGCCAGTACCGGCGAGGTGGGGGGATGCTTGCAGGCGTGCTCACGCGCCATGACATGAAAAAAGTCCTCGCCGACGAGTTGCCGCACGACCGGGAAAGTATCGGCCAGAGCGTCGATCAGCGAGATCACGACGTTGTTGCGATACACCGCGTAGCGCGCCGCCGGGTCGGAGCCGTTCCACGCCTTGAGGCCCGTTGGCGGGGGCAATCCGGGATCGAGCAACGGTTTAGCGAAGGCTTCCATCACACGTCCTCCAGCAGTGCATGGGCATGCCGCGTACCGACCGTGCCCATGATGCGTTCAGCGGCCCGCGCTTCGGCCAGCAACACGCCGAATGGCGGGATGTTCTGATCGCGCTCGATCAGGGTGGGTGTAGGTCCGAGACGCCGGATCGTGTGCTCGTACAGCGCCCAGACGGCCTCGGCTACCGGGGCGCCATGACTGTCGATGAGCAGCCTCGCGCCCGCCGCGTCGACGTCCTCGGCAAACCCGGCCAGATGGATCTCGCCGACCGCTGCCAACGGCAAACTGTCGATGTAAGCAATGGCGTCGCGCTGGTGGTTGACGGCGCTCACAAAGACATTGTTGACGTCCAATAGCAACCCGCAGCCTGTTCGCTGGACAATCTCGGCAATGAAATCGGCCTCGTTCCAGGTGGAAGCCTCGAACTCGACATAGGTGGCCGGGTTCTCCAGCAGCATCGAGCGCTTGAGTGCGGACTGGGTTTGGTCGATGTGCTCGCAAACTCGACGCAGCGTGGCGTCGGTATACGGAGCTGGCAGCAGGTCGTTGTAGAAATTTTGCCCATGACTCGACCAAGCCAGATGTTCAGAAAAAGACTCCGGCTGATAGCGGTCGAGTAGTGTCTTGAGCCGTTCGAGGTGGGCGCGATCCAGCAGCGCTTCGCCGCCGATGGAGAGTCCGACACCGTGAATTGAGAGCGCGAAGCGCTCGCGGATTTTCGTCAGGTAGTGGTGAAAGGGGCCGCCTGCCACCATGTAGTTCTCTGCGTGAACCTCGAAGAAACCCAAGGAGGGCTGGGCGTCGAGAATGTCGCGGAAATGCTCGGGCTTGAGCCCGAGACCGGCGCGCAGGGGGAGTGCCGTGCGAGGCGAAGGATCAATCTGAAGATAGTTCGTCATCGCACGGCTCCCCATTCCTCAGGCCTTTTCCTTGAATTCCTGAAGCTGGCCCTTGCCCGTGGGCGAAGTCGGCGATGCGGTTTTCTCGCAAGTGCCGGCGGGAACCAGCTTGAACGAATTGCCCTGATAGTCCTTCTTCGCCGTGCCTGCGCAGGTGGTACCCGCTCCGGCCTTGCAGTCGTTCTTGCCTTTCAGAGCGACGCCGAAACACTTCTCCTTGCCGGCCATCATGTCGTCGGCGGCAAAGGTCGGCAGTGCGGCGGTGGCGAGTGCTGCGCCGAGGGCGAGTGTGAGTGCGGTAGCTGTAGTGCGTTTGCTCATGGTGATCTCCTGTTGAGTGAAAAGTGCGGCGGACCGCATTGACTTCTGGCGCTTCGGTCTCAAATGACACGGACTTCTCGCGCCAGACAAGCCATAGTCGTTAAAGCTCCGCAGATTCTTACAGTGGCTCCTATCAGGGGGCAGAAAGCAGTGCATCCAGGTGCCCTTGACGATCCAATTCGGCCAGGTCGTCAAACCCGCCAACGTGCGTTTCTCCGATGAAAATCTGCGGTACGCTGCGTCGCCCGCCGCTTTTGCTCACCATTTCTTCCCGCAAATGAGGCGCCGTGCCGACGTTGATCTTTTCCGGCATCACGCCCTTACGCGCCAGCAACTGTTCGGCGCGCACACAGAACGGGCACCAGTCGGTGCTATAGAGGGTGACAGTTTTCACGGACTTTCTCCTTGGCGGGGCCAAGAGCTCAGCATGAAGATCAGCCCCACCCCCATCAAAATCAAATGAACAGGCTCCAGTCTTTCTACGATCAAACACGATACGAGCGTGCCAGCAAAAATCGAAGAACCGATTCTTGTCAGGGTGTCGAGAAGAAAGGCGCGTACCGACATGCTTGGCCTTCTTTCACCAACCCGGACCGATTGCATCAGACCACCTTGTAAGCTGCGAACTTGTCGTCGACCTCTGTCTGAAACAGATGGTTGCTGTAGTTCGACAAGGTTTTGACGGCGCACGCCAGCACCACTTGCAACGCGTGGTTTTCCGTGTACCCAGCGGCAAGGAAGGCTTCACCGGTTGACTGGCTCGGCTTGCCGCCAGTCTTCACCATTTCTTGAGCAAAGCTGTAAAGCGCTTGCAATTTCGCATCTGGAATGGGTTGGTGGGCGCGGATCGCTGCCAGAACCGGAGCGGGCACGCCAGACATCTTGTCGGCCAGCATGCTGTGCGCCGCCGTGCAGTAGTTGCAGCCGTTGAATTGGCTGATGGCAAGAAACACGACCTCTTGCTCGGCCGGGCTAAAGCCAGACTTCTGACGAAAAGCGGCATATCCATGCAAATAGGTCGATAGCACGCCGGGCACATTGACCATATTGGCGTACATGTTGGGAATAAAACCGACAGCTTGCTGCGCGGCGTCGAGTACGGCCTTCTGCTCAGCGTCAGCGGTATCCAGCGTGATGGGGTTGAGGGCTTTCGCGACGAAATGTTGCGTCATGATGGACTCCATGGGTTGAGGTTGGTGAAGCTTGGTCGTAGCCCACGACCTGGTTCTTACACCCAGATCAACGCTGTTCTGTGTAAGAAATGGGCGAAAGCTGACGACTGAGGGCCTATGAGGGGGATGAAACCCCTAGCCATTCGCCTAAGGAGTCCTTTTATGCATGCCACGTTGCCCTTGCTGGAAGTCGGCGACTTTCCCGCCATTGCCCGCGACACCCTCACGACCCTGCAGGTCAACCTCGGATATCGTTGCAATCAGTCCTGCGTGCACTGCCATGTCAACGCCGGGCCGACCCGCAAGGAAATGATGAGCGAGGCAACGCTGGCGCTCATTCCGCAGGTGTTGCGAGCAAGAGGCATCAAGACCTTGGATCTGACTGGCGGTGCCCCGGAACTGCACGGCGGGTTCCGTGCGCTGGTGCGCTCCGCTAATGAATTGGGCGTGCATGTCATCGACCGCTGCAACCTCACCATCCTGTTTGAGCCAGGCCAAGAGGATCTGGCCGAGTTCCTCGCCGCCCACCAAGTGGAAGTGGTGGCCTCACTACCGTGCTACAGCGCGGACAACGTGGACAAGCAGCGCGGTAAGGGCGTGTTCGACAAGAGCATCGCCGCTTTGCAGAAACTCAATGCGCTGGGTTACGGACAGTCCGGCAGCGGTTTGACCCTCAACCTGGTTTACAACCCGCAGGGTCCCAGCTTGCCGCCAAATCAGGCTTCGCTGGAAGCGGCCTACAAGCGCGAGCTTTTCGAGCACTTCGGCATCGTGTTCAATCAATTGTTCGCGCTGGCCAACATGCCGATCAACCGCTTCGGCTCCTGGTTGATCTCGAAGGGTCAGTTCAACGGCTACATGACCCTGCTCAAGAACAATCATCGCAATGAAAACCTCGCTTCCGTGATGTGCCGCAGCCTGGTGAGCGTGGATTGGCAAGGGTATTTGTACGACTGCGACTTCAACCAGCAGTTGGGTTTGCCGATGCCTGGCGGGCGTCGGCATCTGCGCGACTTGCTGCAGAACGATCCGAACGGCACACCGATCCGCGTGGCCGATCACTGTTTCGGTTGCACAGCCGGTTGTGGTAGCAGTTGTGGTGGCGCGCTGAAAAATGGAGACCCGGCATGAAACAGACAAAAATCATTTTGCTGCTGGCTATTGCTTCATTGGCTGGGTTGTTCTTTTATTTTGGCGGTGCGCAATGGCTGACCTTCGCAGCCCTGAAGGCTGAGCTCGCTCGCGTTCAAGCCTGGCAAGCTGCACACCCATTGTCGATGATGGCGGGCTTCTTTCTGCTCTATGTCGCGGTAGCGGCACTGTCCTTGCCGGGCGCGGTCGTGATGACCCTGGCCGCCGGCGCATTGTTTGGGCTGATTCAAGGCACCGTGTTGGTGTCGTTCGCCTCCAGCCTCGGTGCGCTGCTGGCGTTTCTGGTGGCGCGCTATCTATTACGTGATTGGGTCGAGCAGCGGTTTGCCACCCGGCTTACGGCGATTAATGAGGGGGTGAATCGAGAGGGGCCGTTTTATCTGTTCACCTTGCGGCTGGTGCCGGTGATTCCGTTTTTCTTGATCAATCTTTTGCTGGGTCTGACCAGGATGCGGGCTCGGACGTTTTACTGGGTGAGCCAGCTCGGAATGCTGGCGGGCACGTTGGTCTACGTGAATGCCGGCACCCGCCTGGCGCAGATCGAGCGGCCTAGCGACATTTTGTCCCTAGCCTTACTGGGCTCGTTCGCGCTGCTGGCAGTATTCCCCTGGGTCGCCAAAGGCGCACTGCGTGCGTTGCAACAGCGGCGCGTGTATGCGCGTTGGCAGCGTCCGACCCGTTTTGACCGTAACCTGATCGTGATAGGCGCTGGCGCTGCCGGTCTCGTAACGTCCTATATCGCTGCGGCGGTCAAGGCCAAGGTAACCTTGATCGAGGCCCACAAGATGGGCGGCGATTGCCTCAACTACGGTTGTGTGCCGAGCAAGGCACTGATCCGTAGCGCAAAAGCGGCGCATCAGATGCGCCATGCTGGCCACTTTGGTCTCGAATCCACTGCGCCGACCTTCTCGTTCAAGCGGGTGATGGCACGGGTGCATGAGGTGATCGGCGCGGTGGCGCCGCATGACAGCATCGAACGCTATACCGGTCTCGGTGTGGATGTCCGGCAGGGAAAGGCTCGGCTGGTCGATCCGTGGACGGTCGAGATCTCTGACGCCCAAGGCAAAACCGAACGCCTGAGCGCCCGCAGCATCGTGCTGGCCACCGGTGCTCGCCCGTTTGTACCGCCGCTGCCGGGTTTGGGTAAGGTCGAATACCTCACCTCGGACACGCTGTGGGATCGCCTCAAGAATCGCGACAGCGCTCCTGGGCGGCTCATCGTGCTCGGCGGCGGCCCCATCGGCTGCGAGTTGGCGCAGAGCTTTGCCCGTCTCGGTTCCGCTGTCATTCAGGTGGAAATGGCGCCCAGGCTAATGGTGCGTGAGGACGATGAGGTATCCGATTTCGCACGCCGTGCTTTGCAAGCCGATGGAGTCGAGGTGCTGGTCGAGCATCGCGCGCTGCGCGTCGAACGCGAGGGCGACGACAAGGTTCTGGTCGTAGCGGCGGCGGGCGGCGAGCGGCGCATCGCCTTCGACGATATCGTAGTCGCGGTCGGACGCCAGGCGCGGCTGGAAGGTTATGGACTGGAAGAGCTGGGCATCCCGGTGCAACGCACGATCCAGACCAATGATTACCTCGAAACGCTCTATCCCAACATATACGCGGCGGGCGATGTGGCCGGCCCGTATCAGTTCACCCATACCGCCGCCCACCAGGCTTGGTACGCGGCGGTGAATGCGCTGTTTGGTCGCTTCAAACGCTTCAAGGTGGACTATTCGGTGATTCCGTGGGTGACCTTCGTCGATCCGGAAATTGCGCGGGTGGGCCTCAATGAGCGCGAGGCTAGGGAGAAAGGCATCGCGTTTGAGGTAACCCGCTATGGCCTGGACGACTTGGATCGCGCGATTGCCGAAGGTCATGCCGAGGGCTGGATCAAGGTGCTGACCGAGCCGGGCAAGGATCGCATTTTGGGCGTCACGATTGTCGGCGCGCATGCCGGGGAATTGCTCTCCGAGTTCGTGCTGGCCATGAAGCACGGGCTGGGGCTGAACAAAATCCTGGCCACGATCCACCCGTATCCCACCTGGGCTGAGGCCAATAAATATGCGGCTGGGGAATGGAAGCGCGCCCACGCACCGCAGCGGGTATTGGGATGGGTGGAAGCCTATCACCGCTGGATGAGGGGATAAGACTATGGTTTCAACGATGAAAGTTTGGCTGCGCAGACTGGCCGTCGCCATTACGTTCTCCTTGGGGGCGGCGACGGCCTACGCCCAAACGCCACAGGGCTTCGATCACGGCGCATGGAACCATCTGCTTCAGCGACATGTGCGCTGGACTGGCGACGGCCATGCGAGCACCGTGAACTATCAGGGTATGGCGACCGACAGGGATAAGTTGCAGAGCTATTTGACAACCCTGTCAGCCGTATCGCGCCAGAGCTTCGATGGTTGGTCGCGGGAGGCACAGTTGGCGTTTCTGATCAATGCCTACAACGCCTTCACGGTGCAGTTGATTCTGACCCGATACCCGGATTTGAAGTCCATCAAGGATCTGGGTTCCTTCATCCAGTCCCCCTGGAAGAAGCCGTTTGTGTCCCTGCTCGGGCAAACCCGTTCGCTGGATGACATTGAACACGGATTGATTCGCGGGTCGGGGCGCTATCGTGATCCGCGTATCCATTTTGCGGTCAATTGCGCCAGCATCGGCTGTCCGGCGCTACGACCCGACGCCTATGGCGCGGAAAAACTTGACGAGCAACTCGAAGACCAGACCAAGCGCTTCTTGGGCGACCGGACGCGAAACCGGATCGCGGACGATGCGCTGGAGGTTTCCCCCATCTTCAAGTGGTACCGCGAGGATTTCGAGCAAGGCTTCCGTGGCGATAAGGCGTTGCCGGATTTTCTGGCGCGTTATGCCGGTGTGGCCGGACTGAACGCCGGGCAAGCGAACGATCTGCGCGGTGGAAGGCTGGCGATCCGCTTTGGCGATTACGACTGGCGTCTCAATGACGGCCGGAGGTAAGCATGAAGTTCAGCATCGTAGTCCCCATGCTCAATGAGTCGACAGGCCTGCCCGATTTGTGCGAGCACTTGGTGCTACTCGCCCGATCAGGTGTGGAAATCATTTTTGTTGATGGCGGCAGTCAGGATGGATCAGAAGCCATTGCACGCGCAGCCGGGTTTCGTGTTCTGACGAGCGCAGCGGGTCGGGCACGCCAAATGAATGCGGGCGCGGCGGCGAGCAGCGGCGACGTCCTACTTTTTTTGCATGCCGACACGCGGCTGCCGCCGGGGGCCATGATCGCCATCGCACAGGCGCTGCGCAGCCATCAGTGGGGACGCTTCGATGTGCGCATCGCCGGGAAACCGATGGCTTTGCGCATGGTCTCGGCCCTGATGAATTGGCGTTCACGCCTCTCCGGGATCGCCACCGGCGATCAGGGTCTTTTCATGACGCGTGAGGCGTTTGAAGCAGTCGGCGGATTTGCGGATCAACCGCTGATGGAAGACATCGACATCTGCCGAGCACTCAAAACCGGAGGGAAGCCCGCCTGTTTGGCGCTGCAAGTCGTCACCTCGGGCCGTCGCTGGGAGCAGCGCGGCGTGTGGCGCACCATCGCGCTCATGTGGTGGTTGCGTTGGCGTTACTGGCTGGGTACGCCGGTGGAGGACATTGCGAGGGCTTACCGATGAGTTCCATCCGGATCGTGATCTTCGCCAAGGCCCCATTGGCGGGTCTCGCCAAGACCCGCCTTATTCCGGCGTTGGGTGAGGAAGGCACGGCTCAGCTGGCCGCGCGCATGCTGCGCCATACCGTCACGGAGGCCTTGGCGGCCGAGGTGGGTGAGGTGGAGTTATGCGTGACGCCAGCGCCGAATGCACCCGAATGGCAAGCCTGGCGTGATCCCGCCTGGACAGTGGAATGGCAACCCCAGGGGGACGGCGATTTGGGAGCGCGACTGGCAAGGGCTACCCGGCGTGGTCTTGCCGAACGGGACGCTGTTCTATTGATCGGCACGGACTGCCCTGGGCTAACCCGTGATCAACTGCGGGAAGCCGCTGTGCGACTCCAGTCACACGACGCAGTGATCATTCCCAGCACGGACGGCGGCTACGTATTGCTTGGTCTAACGCAATATCGCCCTCGCGTATTCCAAGGGATATCGTGGAGCACCGACACGGTCGCGTTTGAGACGCTGTGCCAGATCGGTGCTTTGGGATGGACGGTGGCGCAGCTACCGATGTTGCGCGACATCGACGAACCTGCCGATTTGGTGGCCTTGCCGCCGGGCTGGCTGGCGTCGTGAAGCGCACGCCCATTCTAGTCTTGCTGTGCTCGGCAACGGTCAGCGGACAGGCGCTTGACGTCGGTCGGTTTGCTGCCGGGATGACGGAGATCCCTGCTCCTTGGCAAATCGTCAGGCCCTCGGAAAAAGTGCCCCCGACACGCTACCTATTGCGTGACTGGGACGGTGTAACCGCCATCGAAGCGACAGCCCAGGCCAGCATGGCGATGCTGGCGCGCCCGCTGCGCGTAGACCTGACCAAAACGCCGGTGCTGTGCTGGCGCTGGCGTATCGATGCGCCGCTGCGCACCGCCGACCTGACAAAGAAATCGGGCGACGACTTCGCGGCCCGGGTCTACATCGCCTTTTCGATGGATACGGCGGCGCTGACGCTTGGGCAACGGATCAAGTTAGGTGTGGCGCGCGGGTTATACGGCAATCAGGTACCCGATGCCGCCGTCAACTACGTCTGGGACAACACGCATTCCATCGGCTTCGAGGCGCCCAATGCCTACACCGATCTGACCCGAATGGTGGTGCTCGAATCGGGGGCTGCCCGCGCCCAACGATGGGTCGAAGAGCGCCGCAACGTACTGGTCGACGCCAGTCGGCTATTCAGCACCGATCAGCTCACGACCGCGCAGCTTGCGGTGGCCAGCGATACCGACAACACCGGTGAAGCCGCGCACGCGGGCTTCGCTGATTTTCATTTTGTCGGCCGCGATGACCCGTGCCGATTTCCTGCACTGCACACCACAACGGAGCCCTGAGATGCCACTTGTTCCACCGCTGCCTGTCAACCACGACCCGGAAGTCGCCGCACTGGCCGAGCTGTATCAGGAAACGCTGGGTTTCACGCCGAACAGCGTGCTGACGATGCAACGCCGGCCAGCCATTGCCCAGGCCTTCATCGCGCTCAACCGGGCGGTCATGACCAATCATGGCCGCGTCGGCAGTGAGCTCAAGCGGCTGGTCGCGCTGATCGCGAGCAGCGCGCAGGGCTGTCGCTATTGTCAGGCGCACACGGCGCTGGCGGCCAGCCGCTACGGAGCCAGCCGCGAACGGCTGGAAGCGTTGTGGCGTTTCCGCGAAAGCGAGTTGTTCGACGCCGCCGAGAAAGCGGCTCTGGAGTTCGCGCTGGCCGCCGCCAGTGTGCCATGCGCCGTGGACGAGCGTATTGCCGAAACTCTGCGGCAGCACTGGGATGACGGCGAAGTCGTCGAGTTGTTGGCCGTCATCAGTTTGTTCGGATTCCTCAACCGCTGGAACGATGCCATGGGCACGACCTTGGAGCCAGCGGCTGTGGCGCATGCCACTGATCTGTTGTCGGCAAACGGTTGGCAGGCGGGGAAACACGCATGAACGAAAAGGCATTGCCTTCTCCACCGGCATCACGCTGGCGCTGTAGCTGGCACTCGTTTCGTGCTTTGCCGGTTTGGGTTCAGATCTGGGTTGGTGGGATTCTGCTGCCAGTCAACGCCGCTTCATTTGCCCTGCTGGACACTTGGTCTGGCCGCGCCACTGCCGTCGCGGCGCTACTTGTGGTGGTGAGCAACCTTCCGATCATGCTGTGGGCGCATGGTATGACCCGGCTGATGGCCGTGCCCCATCTGTTCATCTGGGGGGCGCTGGAAATCCTTTTGCTTTGGCATATGCGCCAGGCGTCCGGGGGCATGGCAGAGCTTGAAGCGGCCTATGTTGGGTTGGTGCTGGTGGTGAACGGCATCAGCCTCATCTTCGACGCCTTGGACAGTTGGCGCTGGCTCAAGGGCGAGCGTGGGGTGCCGGGTATTCAAGTGTAAGAAATCGCGCTGGCGAACCGACTCAGGGATAAGCCCATTCTTTATCTGGAGACCGTTCGCCATGCATGCCGTCGTTCAAGACTATTACGGAAAGCAGCTGCAAAGCTCGCAAGACCTCAAAACCAGCGCGTGTTGCGACGCCAGCCAAATGCCGGACTGGCTCAAGCCGCTGCTTTCGCGCATTCATCCCGAGGTGCTTTCGCGCTATTACGGCTGCGGACTCGTGAGCCCGCAACAGTTGGCGGGCTGCCGCGTGCTGGATCTGGGCTGCGGCTCCGGGCGCGATGTGTATGCGCTGGCGCAACTGGCTGGGTCGGAAGGTCAGGTCGTCGGCGTCGATATGACCGACGAGCAGCTCGCCGTCGCGCGAACCCATCATGCGTTTCACGCGCAAGGCTTTGGCTTCGACAACGTGCGCTTCCTCAAAGGGTATATCGAGCGTCTCGACGAGCTCGATCTGGAGCCGGGCAGCTTCGATGTCATCGTCTCCAACTGCGTGGTGAATCTCTCGCCCGACAAAGCAGCGGTGCTGCGGGGTGTGCAGCGTCTGCTCAAGCCGGGTGGCGAGCTCTATTTTTCGGATGTGTATGCGGATCGCCGGGTGCCCGAGTCGGTGCGCAACGACCCGGTGTTGTATGGCGAGTGCCTTGGCGGCGCACTGTACTGGAACGACTTTCTGCGCTTGGCCAAAGATACGGGTTTTGCCGATCCGCGCCTGGTCGAAGACCGGCCGCTGGCGATCACCGACCCCAGTCTGGCCGAGCGGGTCGGCAACCTGCGCTTCTATTCGGCGACCTATCGCCTGTTCAAGCTCGACGCGTTGGAAAGTGCTTGTGAGGACTACGGCCAGGCCGTGATTTATCGTGGCACGATCGCTGAGCATCCGCATCGTTTTGTACTGGACAAGCATCACGACATCGCGACCGGAAAAGTATTCCCGGTCTGCGGCAACACCTGGCGCATGTTGAACGAAACCCGCTTCGCCCCACATTTCGAATTTATTGGCGATTTTGATCGGCACTTTGGCCTGTTCGAGGGCTGTGGCAGCAGCCTGCCTTTCGATGAGGCGGCCAATGGCACATCGGGAGGTGGCGCATGTTGCTGAACGAACACGCCAGACAAACGGTAGTTTCAACGCCGGTCAGTTCTTTAACCATTCTGGTGCTCTGCACCGGCAACTCGGCGCGCAGCATCATGGCCGAGGCGCTGTTCAATCATCTGGGCAAGCCATGGATTCGGGCGGTCAGCGCCGGAAGTCACCCCGTTGGTCAAGTCAATCCGTTTGCCATTGACCAGATCCGCACACACTTGAATGACGAGGGTTCGGTCTATCGCAGCAAGAGCTGGGAAAAGTTTGCCAAAACGCATTCGGACGAGCCAGTCGATATCGTTTTAACCGTCTGCGCGAACGCCACGCAAGAACCTTGTCCGGTGTTCCCCGGTGATGCGCTGCGGGTGCATTGGGAGTTTGCCGATCCGGCCGCCGCGTTGGGGAGTGTGGATGAGATCCGCGCCGCATTCGCCGCGACGTTCTCCGAGATGCGCACACGCATTGCCTTCCTGATGGAATTGCCGTTTGAGCGCCTGAGCAAATATCTGGTCGCGGAGGCTTTGCAGGCGGTATCGAATAGAGGAGAACAATGATGGAATGGCTACTGATTATCGCGGCGACCTTTCTCGCCTTCGCCAACGGCGCTAACGACAACTTCAAGGGCTTCGCCACCGTGTGGGGGTCTGGCACGCTCGAATACCGCCAGGCGCTGATCTTGGCGACCATCGCGACCATTGTGGGCAGCCTCTTGTCGTGGCTGTTGGCAGATGGCTTGGTGCAGCAGTTCTCGGGCAAGGGACTGGTGGCCAGCGATGCGACACAGAGCCTGCCCTTTATCGCCAGCGTGGCCATGGGCGCGGCAGTGACCGTCTTCCTCGCAACCCGACTGGGCTTCCCCATTTCAACGACGCATGCGCTCATCGGCGGGCTGGTCGGCGCTGGCGCGGCACAGGCAGGGGGTGTGCATTTCGCCAAGCTGTTCGACACCTTTCTTTTGCCGCTTCTGGTCAGCCCCCTGCTCGCGGCCGCGCTGGGCGTCGTCGCCTATCGCCTGCTCAAAGTGAGACCGGTCGAGAAGGATTGCGCCTGCGTTGCGCTGGAGCCTGTTGCGCTACCTGCGACGGCTTCTGCGCAACAGGTGTCGGCCATGCTCCCCATCGTCGTTATCGACCAGGCCAGCGAATGTGAACGCGCGGCGATGCCGGTGCGTCTTTCGATCAGCAAATATCTCGATCGCCTGCATGTCGGGTCGGCGATGGCCATTTGCCTTGCACGCGGCGTGAACGACACACCGAAGCTGGTCGCCTTGCTGCTGTTGGCGCAGGGTCTTGGCGCTTCTCAAGGATCGGTGGTCTTGGTTGCATTGGCCATGGCCTTGGGCGGCGTGCTGTTCGCGAGGAAGGTGGCGCAAACCATGAGCCAGCGCGTCACCCGGATGGATCACACCTCGGGACTCGCCGCCAACCTGATCACCGCCTCACTCGTGCTGTTTGCCAGCAAGCTCGGGCTGCCAGTTTCGACCACGCACGTTTCGGTCGGCGCAATTGCCGGGGTGGGGGCCAGCGCGCGCAAGCTGGATTGGCATGCACTGCGCAATGTCTTGCTGTCCTGGGTTTTGACCTTACCGCTGGCTGCTAGTGTGGCATGGGCAATGAGTCTGGCCCTATGAACTGTCTGGATCGCGCTGGGGTAGCATGTGATAATAAGCGTTGCCCTAATTTGGCAACAAATATCACTGCTGTCCGGTTAAATGAAGGGTTGAATCGCTGCATGCCATGACTGAAGCGGGATTCCGAGCGATGAAGGGTGATGTCGATTTGAACGGCGAATGCCAATTCGGGCAGTCTTCCGGGTTTTCCCCCGGAGATTGCCATGAACACCGGCAAGACCCTGTTCGCTCAGCTCATGGACTTTCTGCCCTGGAGCACGTTTGCCCGGTACGTGAAGCGCTATGGCGGCGACCGTGGCGTGCGCACCCTGCCCTGTGCCGAGCAGTTCCGCATCATGGCGTTTGCACAACTGACCTACCGGGAGAGCTTGAGGGATATCGAAGCCTGCCTGACAGCACAAGCTGGCAAGCTCTACCACATGGGATTGCGCGAACCGGTGCGGCGTTCGACGCTGGCCGATGCCAACGAGGGCCGCGACTGGCGCATCTATGCAGACTTCGCCCAACGTTTGATCGATCAGGCAAGGAAGCTGTATGCCGGCGAGGATCTCGGTCTGGAGTTGTCGAATACCGTCTATGCGCTGGACTCGACGACCATCGATCTGTGCTTGTCGGTGTTCCCGTGGGCGCATTTCCGCTCGACCAAGGCCGCCGTCAAGATGCATACGCTGCTCGATCTGCGCGGCAGCATTCCGAGCTTCATCCATGTCTCCGACGGCAAGCTCCACGACGTTCATGCCCTCGATCTGCTGATTCCCGAGGCGGGAGCCATCTACGTCATGGATCGCGGCTACGTCGATTTCGCTCGTTTGCATGTCCTGCATCTGGCCGGCAGTTTCTTCGTCACCCGCGCCAAGTCGAACCTGGATGCTCATCGGGTCTATTCGGCGAGCACGGATCGCAGTACCGGCGTCATCTGCGACCAGACCATCGCGCTCGACGGCTTCTACACCCGCCAGGATTATCCCGAGCATCTGCGCCGCATCCGTTTCAAGGACGCCGAATCCGGCAAGACGCTGGTCTTCCTCACCAATCAGATGACCTTGCCTGCGCTGACCATCTGCGCGCTCCACAAGAGCCGCTGGCAGGTCGAGCTGTTTTTCAAGTGGATCAAGCAGCATCTTCGGATCAAACGCTTCTTCGGCACCTCGGAAAACGCAGTCAAGTCGCAGATTTGGATCGCCGTGTCCGTATATGTCCTCGTCGCCATCGTCAGGAAGCGCTTGAACCTGGACGCCTCGCTCTACACGTTGCTACAGATTCTCTCGGTCACCCTCTTCGAGAAGATGCCCTTGCAGCAAGCCTTTACGACATCGGCATCTTCCGAAAACCCCGGCAATTCACCCAGACAGTTGTTTCTCTTCGACTTTTAACCGGACACTACTGAACAAATATCTATTGGCGGATTCAAGTACGAGGTGCAACACGGTTTAACGAGGCGTGAAACACCTCGTGGGGTGTCTTGAATCCGAGCCGCTTTCGAGGTCTGTGATTCAATCTGTTTTGGATCATAGCCAGCTCTTCATCCGTCACGGTTTCCATGCGCCGCTTCTTTGGGATGTACTGGCGCAGCAGCCCATTGAAGTTCTCGTTGCTTCCGCGCTGCCAGCTGCAATACGGATCGGCAAAGTAGGTCTGGATGCCCAAGGCCTGATCGATGGCCTGGTGGTTGGCAAACTCCTTTCCGTTGTCCACCGTCAACGTCTTCACCCGCGCAGCCAAGGGCCCCAGTTTGTCCTCAATGGCTTGGCCCACCAGATCAGCGGTCTTGTTGCTGACCTTGGCCAAAACGGCATAGCCGCTCTTGCGCTCTACCAAAGTCACGATGGCCTGCTTGTGTGCTGCGCCAATGACGGTGTCGCCCTCCCAGTGGCCTACCTGCTTGCGCTCTTCAATATGGCCTGGCCGCTCGCTGATCGGGCGTCTGTTGGGGATTTGCCCGCGTCTGTCGCGGCCGTGTAGATAGCGTTTGCGCCGAGGTTTTTGACTGCGCAGGTTCTGGTGCAGCTTGCCACCAGCGGCCTTGTCCGCATAGACACGCAGGTACACGCTCTCGTGGCTGACTGCAACCTTCTGGGCAATCTGCTCAGGACTCCATTGCAGTCCAAGGTAGAACACTACATCGCCCCAGACCTGAGCACTCACGCGTCGGGCGTTGCGGCTGCGCTGCGCTCGTTGGGCTGCCTTGCGGCACGCCTGCTCAGCGCGGTACCCGCGCTGACCACGACCGCGGTTCAATTCGCGGCTGATGGTGCTGCGGCTTCGACCCAGCAGGCGGGCAATCTCGCTGATGGTGTGATTGGCTTTCAAGAGACTGTGGATTTGGTATCGTTCTTCTCGGCTGAGGTGCTTGTACATCGGGCAACTTGGACTTGGCGGTTTGAGCGGCCATGATGCCTTGGCATCCTCAGCCACCCGTCACCGGGTTCATCTTTGTTGCGCTTCGTACTTGAATCCGCCATTTTTAAGATGCAGTCTTTATAGACGAGTATGGTATTCATTCGGTTTATCTTGGTTGTGCTGATATCGCTTGCCGTTCCCTTCGGGGCAACGGCAGGAGTCATCACATCCATGGCGACCGAATGCCCGATGCAATCGAGCAACAACAGCATGGCCGCGATGACCATGCACGACTGCTGCGACCACAACATGCCTGACAAGGCCAAGCCCCACGCCTGCAAGCCTGGTCAAGACTGCAAGGTGTGCAGTGCCTGTGCAGTGGTTGCTGCAGCTGTGGCTGCGCATCCTTTCCCAGATGCGACGCAATTGGTCGTGGCATTGCCGGATTCTTCGTTTCCCTCCCACGACCCGCGCGGGTTGTGGCGACCTCCCCGCTCACTCTAATCCCCTGACTTGGTAACCCTGCGGCTTGGCCGACAGGGTGTTCGTGCGCTGATGCGCACTGATCTGTCATGGAGTTGGAGATGTATTCCCTCATACGAAGAACCGTCCTGCCCGTGTTGGCCGGACTGGCGAGCCTTGCTCAGGCCGCCCCTTTGAGTTTTACCTCGGCGCTCGATCTTGCTGAGCGACTATCCCCCAAGCTGGCGGCAAACGCCGCCGCTATCGATGCCGCCCGCTCGGCGGCCATCCCGGCCGGAGCCCTGCCCGATCCCAAGGTCTTCGTCGGCATCGACAACTTCCCGGTGTCTGGCCCCGATGCGGGGCGCTTGCAAGCCGATTTCATGACGATGCAGAAGATCGGCGTGATGCAGGAGATACCCAATGCGGACAAGCGACGCGCCCGCGAGGCGGTGGCTGCCGCGAGCGTGGATGTGGCGTCTGCCCAGCGGCGCGTGGATCGTCTCACGGTGCGTCGCGACGCTGCCCTGGCCTGGCTCGATCTGTACTACCAGCAACGTAAGCAAGCGCTGCTTGCCGAACTTGACCACGAAAACAGCCTGTTGGCGCAAATCGTTCAGGCGCAGATCAGCAGTGGTCGAGCCCAGGCCGCCGACGCGGTGGCTCCCAAACAAGAAGCCGCCCAACTGGCTGACCGCCGCGACGACTTGGCGCGTGACCTGGCGCAGGCCAGTGCAAAGCTGCGTCAGTTCGTCGGCGGCCGTGCCGACGACGGCTTGGTCGGCGATCCGCCCGCATTCGAGGTGGACGCGAATCGCCTGCGCGGATATTTACATCAGCACCCGGATTTGCTGGCCTTCGCGGCCGCGACGCGCAAGGCCGGAGCCGAGGTCACGGAAGCCCAGTCCATGAAGAAGTCCGATTGGGGTGTCGAGCTGGCTTATCAACGCCGCGCGCCGCAATTCGGCAACATGGTGTCGATCCAGTTCACCTTCGACTTACCGGTGTCACCGGCCATGCGGCAAGACCCGCTGATTGCCGCCAAGCAGCGCGAACTGGAGCGCGTCGATGCCGAGCGCGACGGCATGGTGCGCGACCACACCGCCGAGTTGGAAAACCTGCTGGCCGAATACGCCACGCTCGCTCGCCAGCTTGAACGTGCCGAGCAGACCTCGCTGCCGCTGGTGGAGCAAAAAGTGTTACTGCAAACCGCCAGTTACCAAGCTGGCAAGAGCGATTTGTCGGCGGTGCTGACGGCACGCCGAGAACGCGTCGATCAACGCTTGCGCATCGTCGAACTGGAAGCCGGACGGGCCCGCGCTGCCGCACGCTTGCACTACGCCTATGGGGAGGACAAGCCATGAGCACAAACCAACGATCCCTGCTGGCGCTTGCGATGGTGGCGCTGCTGTTTGCCGGTGTCGGCACAGGCGCAGGTTATTGGCTGGCCGCGCATCGAGCCGGCACCGAGGGAACGGCAGCAATGGCCGATCCAGCAGCAAACGCCGCGAATGGCCGCAAGGTGCTGTACTGGTACGACCCGATGGTGCCGAACCAGCATTTCGACAAGCCGGGCAAGTCGCCTTTCATGGACATGCAACTGGTCGCCAGGTACGCCGACGAAGGCGGTGACGTGGCCAGCGTCAAGATCGACCCCGGCGTGGCGCAGAACTTGGGGCTGCGGCTGGCGAAGGTGGAACGAGGCGCACTGGCCGCGCCCGTGGTTGCGGTTGGCAACGTGCAATGGAACGAGCGCCAGGTCGCCGTGGTGCAAACCCGCACGGCCGGATTCGTGGAGCGTGTCTATGGGCGCGCGCCGGGTGATGTGATTACCAAGGGTGCGCCGTTGGCAGAGCTGCTGGTGCCGGATTGGGCTGGGGCACAGACCGAATTTCTGGCGCTGCGCCGCACGGGCGACGCGGCGTTGACGCAGGCGGCACGCGAGCGGCTGAAGCTCCTTGGCATGCCGTCCGAGTTGATCGCACAGGTCGAAGCTACGAGCCAGGTATACCCACTGTTCACAGTCACCGCGCCCATCCCCGGCGTCATTCAGAGCCTGGACGTGCGTGCCGGTATGTCGCTCGCAGCAGGCATGCCATTAGCGAAGATCAACGGCCTTGATCCGGTCTGGCTCGAAGCAGCGGTTCCTGAGGCACTAGCGGGCAAGGTCGAGGTAGGTACCCCGGTCAGCGCCGCGCTGGCGGCCTATCCCGGTCAACGGCTGACTGGCAAGGTCATCACGGTGCTGCCCGAGACCAACCCCGACAGCCGTACCGTGCGTGTCCGCGTCGAACTGGCCAACCATGACGGGCGTCTGCGCGCTGGCATGTTTGCGCAGATCAGTCTGATGGCGGACACCGGTGCCGAAGCCTTGTTGGTGCCGAGCGAAGCGGTGATTCGTACAGGCACACGGAATGTCGTGCTGTTGTCCTTGGACGGTGGACGCTTCCAGCCGGTCGAGGTCAAGCTCGGTCAGGAGGCCGGGGGAAAGATTGCCGTGCTCGGTGGTTTGCGTGAGGGACAGCGCGTCGTTGCCTCCGGGCAGTTCCTGATCGACTCAGAAGCCAGCTTGAAAGGCGTGTTGGCGCGCTTGTCCGAAGGCGGCAAGGTCTTGCCAGTAACGCAACCCGCAGCGGCTGATGCCAGCCCCCTCCATGAAGTCGATGGCAAGGTCGAATCCATCTCCGGCAATGAAATCACGCTCTCGCATGGGCCGGTCAAGTCCTTAGGCTGGGGTGCAATGACGATGCCATTCCAGCTCGCGCGGCCGGATCTCTCGACTGGGATCAAGCCCGGTGACCGCGTGCATTTCGGCTTCCGGCAGGGTGATGGCAGCTACGTCATCGAGCAGATCAGCAAGACCGGGAGCGCGCCATGATCGAGAAACTGATCCACTGGTCGATTGCTAATCGCTTCCTGGTGCTGCTCGCGACACTATTCCTGGTGGCCTGGGGCGTCTGGGCCGTGAAGACCACACCAGTCGATGCGCTGCCCGACCTGTCGGACGTGCAGGTCATCATCCGCACCAGCTATCCCGGCCAGGCACCGCAGATCGTCGAGAACCAGGTCACCTACCCGCTGGCAACCACCATGCTGTCGGTGCCGGGGGCCAAGACGGTGCGCGGCTACTCGTTCTTTGGCGACTCCTTCGTCTATGTGCTGTTCGAGGACGGCACCGATCTGTACTGGGCGCGTTCGCGCGTACTGGAATACCTGAACCAGGTGCAAGGCCGACTTCCGGCAGCGGCGCGTGCCTCGCTCGGGCCGGACGCCACCGGCGTCGGCTGGATTTACCAGTACGCGCTGATCGACAAGACGGGACAGCACGATCTGTCGCAACTACGCAGCTTGCAGGACTGGTTTTTGAAGTACGAGTTGAAGAGCCTGCCCAATGTGTCGGAGGTCGCCGCCATCGGCGGCATGGTCAAGCAGTATCAGGTGGTGCTCGATCCCGTGAAACTGGCGGCCTACCGTATCCCGCAGGCCAAGGTGATAGCCGCGATCCAGAAAGCCAACCAGGAGACCGGCGGCTCGGTGCTGGAACTGGCGGAAACCGAGTTCATGGTGCGGGCTGCGGGCTACCTGAAGACGCTGGATGATTTCCGGGCCATCCCACTCGCTACGGTGCAAGCCGGTGTCCCAGTCACGCTGGGCGACGTGGCGACGATCCAACTCGGGCCGGAGATGCGGCGCGGTATTACCGAATTGAATGGTCAAGGCGAGGTGGCCGGCGGCGTGGTGATCCTGCGCTCGGGCAAGAATGCCCGCGAAACCATCGCGGCGGTCAAGGCCAAGCTCGCCGAACTGCAAAAAAGCCTGCCTGCTGGCGTCGAGGTCGTGTCAACTTATGACCGCAGCCAGTTGATCGACCGCGCCATCGACAACCTCTCGCACAAGCTGCTCGAAGAATTCCTAGTGGTCGCCATCGTCTGCGGCATCTTCCTGTGGCATCTGCGCTCGGCACTAGTGGCCATCGTGTCCTTGCCGCTGGGCGTGATGATGGCCTTCATCGTGATGCGCTATCAGGGCGTCAACGCCAACATCATGTCGCTGGGCGGGATTGCCATCGCCATCGGCGCCATGGTCGATGCGGCCGTCGTCATGATCGAGAACGCCCACAAACGCATCGAGGCGTGGCGACATCAGCATCCTGGCGAACGCCTGCACGGCGATGCCCATTGGCGCGTGATGGGCGAGGCGGCGGCCGAGGTCGGCCCGGCGCTGTTCTTCTCGCTACTGATCATCACCCTGTCTTTCATTCCGGTGTTCACCTTGCAGGCCCAGGAGGGCCGCTTGTTCGGGCCGCTGGCCTTGACCAAGACCTACGCGATGGCGGCAGCAGCGGGGCTGTCGGTGACCTTGATCCCGGTGCTGATGGGGTACTGGATACGAGGGCGCATCCCGGATGAACACAAAAATCCGCTCAACCGCTGGTTGATCCGTCGCTACAGCCCCTTGCTCGATGCCGTGCTGCGTCATCCCAAGATTACGCTCGTCGCCGCCGGATTGGCCCTGCTGACCACGGCGTGGCCGGGCACCCGGCTCGGAGGCGAATTCATGCCGCCGCTGGATGAGGGAGATTTGTTGTACATGCCTTCCGCACTGCCAGGGCTGTCGGCAGCCAAGGCGGGTGAGCTGTTGCAGCAGACAGACCGGCTGATCAAGACCGTGCCCGAGGTCGAGAGCGTATTCGGCAAGGCCGGTCGTGCCGAAAGCGCGACCGATCCCGCGCCGATGGAAATGTTCGAGACGACGATCCAGTTCAAACCGCGCGAGCAGTGGCGTCCCGGCATGACGCCCGCCAGGCTCGTCGATGAGCTGGACCGCGTGGTCAAGGTACCGGGCTTGGCCAACATCTGGGTACCGCCGATCCGAAACCGCATCGACATGCTGGCCACCGGCATCAAGAGCCCGATTGGGGTCAAGGTGTCCGGCACCAATCTGGCTGAAATCGACCAGGTGGCGCAACAGGTCGAGCAAGTCGCCAAGACGGTGCCCGGTGTCAGCTCGGCGCTGGCCGAGCGACTGACAGGTGGGCGTTATGTCGATGTCGAGATCAACCGCGCGGCCGCCGCGCGCTATGGCCTCAATATCGCCGACGTGCAGTCCATCGTTTCGTCCGCCATCGGCGGCGAGAACGTCGGGGAAACGGTTGAAGGACTGGCACGTTATCCGATCAGCGTGCGCTACCCGCGCGAGCTGCGTGATTCGCTGGATGGCTTGCGCAGCCTGCCGATCCTGACCGACATGGGGCAGCAGATCACTTTGAGCACGGTCGTCAATGTCCGGGTCAGCGAGGGGCCGCCTATGCTCAAGAGCGAAAACGCCCTCCCTTCGGGCTGGGTGTACGTGGACGTGCGCGGGAGCGACCTGGCTTCGGTGGTGGCCGATCTGCGCGCCGCCGTCACTGACAAAGTGAAGCTGCAAGCGGGGATGAGTCTGGCCTATTCCGGGCAGTTCGAGTACATGGAGCGCGCCAATGCGCGATTGAAACTGGTGGTGCCTGCTACTTTACTGATCATCTTCGTGTTGCTGTACCTGACATTCCGGCGCTTCGACGACGCGCTGCTGATCATGGCGACCCTGCCGTTCGCGCTGGTGGGTGGCGTGTGGTTCCTCTATCTGGCCGGCTACAACCTGTCGGTGGCCACCGGCGTGGGCTTCATCGCCCTGGCGGGCGTGTCAGCGGAATTCGGCGTGGTGATGCTGCTGTACCTCAAGCAGGCCATCGCTGAACGTGAAGAGCATGGTATGGCGATGAGCGAGCACGTCCTCGACCAGGCCATCCGTCAGGGAGCGGCGCTGCGCGTGCGCCCCAAGGCGATGACGGTAGCGGTGATCCTCGTCAGTCTCCTGCCCATCCTGCTCGGCAGCGGTACCGGCTCCGAGGTGATGAGCCGCATTGCTGCGCCGATGGTGGGTGGGATGATCACCGCGCCGCTGCTGTCCATGTTCGTGATTCCGGCGGCATATCGGCTGATGCGTCAGCCGCGCCACAGGCCGCAACAATCGAGCGAGGACTCCAGCGAGTGACGAGGCTGTCTTGCGTTCGTTCAATCCCTGTTGGCAGCGGGTGTCGTTGCCGACAGGTGCGTTCCTTTCGGCACGTCGAAAGGATGCGGAAAATCGCAAGGGTGAAGATCAAGAACGCATGCACTGACCACGGTGACGGTTTGTGAACCGGTCATCCGCTTCAACTACACGGGTCTTTTTTGTTTTGAGCCCATCGCCACGCGGCAATCGGGATGAGCAGCCATTGCAGCAGCGGCGACAAGCCAACGCCAATCAAGGGAATGATGGGCATCCACGAGGAATAGGCCCAACTGCCGCGTGCGACGTTGTAGCGTTCGCTCAAGATCGTGTAGGAAACAGTCAATAGAGTCATCCAAACGACGATTTTTGCTCGCGGCCAGCGGGCTGGTTCGTTGGCTTGGCAGATCGTCAGCGCACCGACCAATGCAGCCGTTCCGATCATTGCATCGCCCACAGTGCAATGCGCGATGGCGTATGCAACCCATGCGACCCGGGGTTCGGACGCCAGGGTATAAAGCGGTAGCTGCAGGATCTCCCAGGCCAGACTCAAAAGAAGCAGGCGCGGCAGGAAACGCGCGAGGATAAATGACCAGGAACTCTTGTGCTTGTACCAACTCATGAGGACTCCAGTTACCGCGTCATGCATTTACACGATATTGATCCGGCAGGCTTTATTCGTAAACCTTGCTCGGGCTGAGGTGTCGAAGCCCCTCGACGGGCTCAAGTTGAACGGCATCGGGACTCTGCAATAAACCGTGCCGGATCAATAGTACCTGCGGCGGTTGTAACGGGCGGACGGCATGGCTACTCCGTCCCCGCACAGCATCCGGCTCCGTCATCTTGCAACTGGATCGGCGGGCAAGGTACTGATCCATAGGAGCAGAACACACAGCAATCGCCCGGCTTTGGACGCAGAACCGCATGGCACGCTTCACATTCGTAATGCCACTGACAGGCGTCCGTCGGCATGGTTTCGATCTTCGCGTGGCCGCACTGAGGGCAGGTCAAGGTGGATTCGAGGATGACACCGTTCACTGTCTTTTCTCCTTGGCCGTTGACGGATAACCGGCGTTGGTGGTGGCGCGCGTCAGCGCTTCGACATTGGCCTTGGCGTCGTCGAAGGTCACGACCGCTTCCCGCTTCTCGAAGGCCACCTGCACCTGGCTGACGCCGTCAACCTTCGAGAGAGCCTTCTTGACGGTGATCGGGCAGGCGGCGCAGGTCATGCCGGGCACGGACAGCGTGACGGTTTGCGTGGCGGCCCAGGCGGGGGCAACGACGGCGGCAAGGGCAATGGCGGCAAACAACTGTTTCATGGCGAACTCCTGATCAGTAGAAAAAGGGCAACACATAGGGGAAACCGAGCGCGACCAGAACCAGCGCGGCCACGATCCAGAAAATCAGCTTGTAGGTCGTGCGAACCTGCGGAATCGCGCAGACTTCGCTCGGCTTGCAGGCGTGCGTCGGCCGGAAGATGTGTCGCCAAGCGAAGAACAGCGCCACCAGCGCCGCGCCGATAAAGATCGGCCGATACGGTTCCAGCGCGGTCAGGTTACCAATCCAGGCTCCGCTGAAACCCAAGGCAACCAGAACCAGCGGCCCCAGGCAGCAGGTGGACGCGAGGATGGCGGCCAGACCGCCTGCGGCCAGGGCTCCGCGCCCGTTTTGCGACTCCGACATGCAGTTCTCCTTTCGAGGTTTCGCTTGATGCTGTAACCTTACTTCCGTAGTTAAGTACGGAGTCAAGCGAAATGGAAAATTTTTTGGAGAACCTGACCATCGGAGCCTTTGCCAAGGCCGCCGGGGTCAATGTCGAGACGATCCGCTTCTATCAGCGCAAGGGCTTGCTGCTGGAACCGGACCGGCCCTACGGTAGCATCCGTCGCTATGGTGCGGCCGACGTGGCGCGGGTGAAATTTGTGAAGTCGGCTCAGCGACTGGGCTTTAGCCTGGACGAGATTGCCGAGCTATTGGAGCTGGAGGATGGCTCCCATTGCAGCGAGGCGGCCGAACTCGCGGCCCTGCGGCTGGCTGACGTGCGCGCCCGTCTAGCGGACCTCACTCGGATGGAGGCCGTACTGTCGCAGCTGGTGGCCGAGTGCTGCGCGCAGAACGGTCAGGTGTCGTGTCCACTGATCGACGCGCTGCATGGCGCCTGAGGAGCGAGATGGCGGCTGGTGACATGAGTGTTGTAAGGAACTACCGAAAAAGCGTTTGAAGCTTCGTTTAACTTGCATCTGTATCAGAGCGCCGCCCTAGCCCTACGGGATGGCCATAAATCGGATGCAAATGCATTTTTTCCGTACCAGTGCGGCTCCCTACGATCATATGGACTGATCGCATTAGTAGGGAGAAAACATGAACTTACGCCATCTTCGGTGCTTCATCGCCGTGGCTGAAGAGTTGCACTTCGGCCGAGCTGCTCGACGGCTGCATATCGAACAGTCCCCGCTGTCGCGTACGATCCGCCAAATGGAAGCGCATCTTGGAGTGTCGCTGCTCGACCGTTCGCCGCGTAGCGTCAGTCTCACGTTGGCGGGACAGGCCTTCCTAGAAGATGCCAGACGCGTGCTGCTGGCTTTCGAGCAAGCTCAAAGTAGGGCGCGCGCCGCAGCGAACCAGCGGAACACGCTGCGCATCGCGCTATCGGGTGACATGGGGCAGGCCCGCTTGTCGACGTTGCTTGCGCTTTGCCGCGAGGAGGCGCCACAGGTCGGCATTCGGATATCTGAAGCGCCACTGGCGCAGTTGGTGACTGGGCTGCGCAACGACTTGTATGACGCGGGTCTTGCATTGGCCGGTGAAGTAGAGGCTGGCGTCGTCGCCATGCCCGTGTGGCGAGACCAGCTGGTAGTGGCTCTGTCCGCCAGGCACCCGCTACTGGCTTTCAAGGAAGTGCCGCTGGAGGAGGTGGCAAGCTATCCGCTGGTGCTGTGCGATCCCGAGGTCTGCGAAGTTTGCGGCCGGCAACGCGAACGGCTGTTCCGCACGGTGAATGTGCAGCCGACGGTGGCCGAGTACGTCAGCACCCATTCCTTGATGCTGGCCCTCGTGGCCGCAGGCTACGGGGTGGGCTTTTCGAGCACGGCGCACCTGGCGGGTTTTCATCAGACCAACGTTGTGGTTCGTCCACTGGTCGATAAGGTCGCCTCGCTAACTACCTTTCTTCTGCGACCCGAAGGCGAAATCACGGAACCGCTCCGGCAGTTCATCGACCGTGTGGAGCGTGTGGGGCGCGTGCAAAACGACAATCAACGCCTGGCGTGATGCGGGAAATTCGGATCGAGCGATTCTTTTTTGGTCTAACGTCAGACCCAATTTGCATCGCCGCTTGGCCTCCTATTTACGTGATGGAGGTCGCGGCGATTGCTCGGCTGATCTACATGGCATGAAAGACCCTGCGCGTAAGCTCATCCAGGTCAATGCACTAACGCAGAACGCATGCGCCTAGCCTGGATGCAAACTGGCTCACCCGGCTGACGCATTGGTGCTTTACCCTGCCCGTTTGCCTACGGAAGACTTTGCCCTGGTTTTCCGGTTAAGCGCGGCATCCCTGCTTTGGGTGCGCAACTTTTCAAACAGTTGCGCCGGTAACAAGGTTTTTCGCAGGGGCATTATGGTGGAGGCTTATTGGGCATAGCAAGAAGTGTTTGCCCCTTATGCAACGCTCGGCGTCAGCGCCGACGCGACGTGCACCATGTCCCGGCCGGCCCGCGCTTCATCGGGTTCTGGGCAATCGACGCGCCCTCGTTGGGCCGTGCGCGCTTGCCATGTGTCGATCCGACTATGGGAACAGCGCGATATGCCGAAATCGAACAGCCTTGCCTTTGGCACCAAAACCTACTACCGCCCGATGGAGGCGGCGATCCGCTGGTGCGGGCTGCTGCGCTTCGAGCAGCGCATCCTCGAAACCCTGGGACAGCGCGCGATGACGGAACCCGGTGAGTTCCCGCGCTGGCCGCTGCTGCGCCTGCATGCCGAACGCATCTTCGACGCGCTGACGCATGGCGAACTGGCCGGCGGCACCGCCGGCATCGTGCTGGACGGGCAAAGGCCAGAACTCGACGATCCGCAACTCACCGTGCGCCACGTGGACCTCAAAGCGTGGATGGCCCACTACTACCCCGGCGAGCGGCCGGATTTTTTGTTTGACGACATTGAACGATCGGTGCATCCGGTGGTGAACGTGGACACGCTCAACATCCTGCTGGCCGACCGCGAGGCGACGAAGGTGCAGCTCGCCGAACTCTCGCAGGTGCACGAGGCGCTGCGCATCGCGCATGAAGCCCTGGCGAAGGAGCAAGCGGCGCGCGGCGAGGCCAACGACACCGCGCGCGAGCCTGGCCTGCGCAGCGAGACGACCTATCTCAACATCATCGGCGGGCTGCTGACGCTGCTGCTGGGCAAGTCGCCCTCGGGCATGGCCTATTCGTCGTTCCACAGCATGGATGCCGTGGTGAGCGCACTGCTCGCGCACCACGAGGGCCGGCCGGGGCTGAGCGAGCGCACCTTGTGGAGCAAGCTCGCGCAAGCGCGACGCCACCTCGAAGCGTCGCGCTGACCTGCGCGCGCCCGCGCCCTGCAGTTGCAGTCGCACCTTCTGCAATTGCAGTGATTCCGGCAGCGGCAGTCTATTCAATACGAGGCACTTTCCGAACAGCGCCAGTGAGCGTCAAGGAGTGTCTCTCATGTCTTCGCAGACCACCGTGCCGGCCGCACCGGCAGCCGAGCACCGCATCCTGCGCCGCGCTGAAGTCGAGGCTAAGACGGGCTTCAAGCGCGCCCACATCTATTCGCTCATGAAGGAAGGCAAGTTCCCTAAGGCGCTGCGCCTGGGCGTGCGCGCCGTGGGCTGGGACTCGGTGGAGATCGAGCAATGGATCGCTGACCGCCTCAACGAGCGCGCCTGACGCCTCTTCCGGCACATGCCAATCAACCGGGAGAAGGCCATGCAGGTGGTGTCCATCATTTCGACCAAGGGCGGCGTGGGCAAGACCACGACGGCGGCCAACCTGGGCGGCTTCGCGGCCGACGCCGGGCTGCGCGTGCTGCTGCTGGACCTGGACGTGCAGCCCACGCTGTCGAGCTACTTCACGCTGGCCGAGCGCGCGCCGGCGGGCATCTACGAGATGCTGGCCTACAACGAGCAGCGCGCGGAACAACTGGTATCGCGCACCGCCATCGCCGGGCTGGACCTGGTGCTGTCGAACGACGACCGGGGCGAACTCAACACGCTGCTGCTGCATGCACCGGATGGCAGATTGCGGCTGCGCCACCTGCTGCCGACGCTCGCGCCGCGCTACGACCTGCTGCTGATCGACACCCAGGGCGCGCGCAGCGTACTGTTGGAAATGGCGGTACTGGCCTCGGACCTGGCGCTGTCGCCAGTGACACCGGAAATCCTCGCGGCCCGCGAGCTGCGGCGCGGCACCTTGCAACTCATAGAGGACATCGCGCCGTACCGGCACCTGGGCATCGAACCGCCGCCACTGCACCTGCTCATCAACCGCGTGCATCCGGTGTCGTCGAACGCGCGGCTGATCCAGCAGGCGCTGCGTCAGGTGTTCCAGGGTCAAGCCGGCGTGCGCGTGCTCGATACCGACGTGCCGGCGATCGAGGCGTATCCGCGCGCGGCGACGCGCGGCCTGCCCGTGCATCGCGTGGAGTACCGGCAGCCGGCGGGCCGCTCGGCACCGACTGCGCTGGACACCATGCGCGCCCTCGCGGGCGAACTGTTCCCCGCGTGGCAGGAGCGCTTCGCGCTCGTCACCGGCCGAGGAAACGCAGGAGGTGCCGGCCATGGCCAGCGCGCATGAACTGGCGCGCGGCCGCAAGCGGCCGCAAGCGGCTGCGAGCGCTGATCGAGTTCGCCCTGGGCGAGGGCTGGAAGGTGGTGCGAACCCGCGGCGGGCACCTACTGTTCACGAAGCCGGGCTGCGCCCCGATCTACACCAGCTCGACGGCCAGCGACCACCGCGCCGAGCGCAATGCCCGTGCGCAACTTCGCCGCGCCGACCGCCAGGCGCAGGCGGCCGAGGCATCGCCGCAGGAGCGCGGCCATGGCTGACATGACGCCGGACGACATGGCCGCCCAGCTGCTGGCCTCGGGCTTCGAGCGCAGCGGCCCTTCTGCCGCGTCCTTGACCGACCCGATCGCCGACACGCCGATGGTGGTGACGCTGGACCAGTTGCGCCCGTATGACCACGACCCGCGCGTGACGCGCAACCCGGCCTACGAGGACATCAAGGCTTCCATCCGCGAGCGCGGCCTGGACGCGCCGCCTGCGATCACGCGCCGGCCCGGCGAGCCGCACTACATCATCCGCAACGGCGGAAACACGCGCCTGGCGATCCTGCGCGAGCTGTGGAGCGAAACCAAGGACGAACGCTTCTTCCGCATCCCCTGCCTGTTCCGCCCCTGGCCGCAGCGCGGCGAGGTTGTGATGCTGACCGGCCACCTGGCCGAGAACGAGTTGCGCGGCGGGTTGAGCTTCATTGAGAGAGCCCTGGGCGTGGAGAAGGCGCGCGAGTTCTACGAGCAGGAGGGCGGGCGTGACAGCGGCCAGCCGCTGTCACAGAGCGAGCTGGCACGCCGACTCACGTCCGATGGCTTTCCACTGCCGCAGTCGCACATCAGCCGCATGCAGGACGCGGTGCACTACCTTCTGCCGGTGATCCCGAACCTGCTGTATGGCGGGCTCGGCCGGCACCAGGTGGAACGGCTCGCAGTGCTGCGCAAGGCGTGCGAACGCACCTGGGAACGCCGTGCACTGGGCCGCAGCTTGTCGGTGGACTTCGCGACCCTGTTCCAGGACGTGCTCGCGCAGTTCGACTCGCAGCCGGACAACTTCTCGCCGCAGCGCGTGCAGGACGAGTTGGTCGGCCAAATGGCCGAGCTGCTGGAAGCAGACTACGACACGTTGGCGCTGGAGATTGACGACACGGAGAGCCGGCAGCGTGCGCTGACCAGTGATCCGGCACCGCCAGCGGCGCGACCTGGGGCGCCGCTGGCGCCTGCACCTGCCCCCGAGCCGCAGCGGCCTTCGTCGCCGGCTGCTCCTGCTTCTGTGCAATCGTCGGAGCCCGGTTCGTCCGCGCCAACGGGAACGGCTGCGTCGGGTGTTGCCGCCGAAGGCGAACAACGGGGCGAAGACCAGCGCGATGAACGCTTGCAGGGTCACATCGTGTCGCCGGCGCCGACCACCGAGCGCCTGCAATCCATCCAGCGCATGGTTGCCGACCAGATGGGCGACAAGCTGCCCGACTTCGAGGCCGACGCGCTGCGTGCCATTCCCGTGCAGGCGGGCGGGCTCTATCCCATCTCCGACGTCTGGTACATCGAGCCCGGCTTGGACGTGCCGGACCGGCTGCGCGTGCACATCGCGCAGTTCGCGCGCGAGATCGCGGAGGAAGCCGGCGTGGCCGAACAGGTCGAGCCCAGCGACGGCGGGATCGGCTTCGCTTGCGTGGCGTCGCCGGCTGCTCGCGCGATGCCACCGTTCGCGCTGGCGGTGCTGACGCTGCTGCAGGCGCTGTGCGCCGCAGGTGCCGCAGGCGGGCTCGATCGCGCCCGGCTGGCCGACGACCTGGCGCCCCTGCTGTACGACGGCAGCGCCCACCCGCGCCTGAGCGATGCCGGGCTGGTCAAACTGTTCCGGCTGCTGCGCTTGGCGCGGCGGCTTGTGGATCTGGAATCCGGCGCGGGCACCAGCGCCGCCCTCGGCCACGGCGTCTGAGCGGAGACCAGCCATGTCCGCACCGCACCCGCTCAACCAGGCCGTCATCGCGCAGGCGCTGCACGACCTGCGCAACGGGCAACTGCGACGCTGCAAGGCCATGGGCTTCGGCGAGGAAGAACTCGATGCGCTGAAACACCCCGAACTCGTGAGCATGCTGATCAATGCCACCGTCTCGTGGTGCTCGGTGTCGGTCAACCGCGAAGTGCTCAAGCGATTGCTGAGCCAGGTGCACGACGTGGAGCGCGAGATCGCGACGGTCGACCGCATGCTGCGCCTGGGCGCCAGCACGGAGATGGTCAGCCGCTTCTACGGGTTGACGCACCAGGAGGTAGCCCTGCGTCGTGACATCCTCGGCCTGCCCAAGCGCAAGGGGCGGCATCCGGTGCTGGACGAGGCGCAGGACACGGCGCTGTGGAAGCAATGGAAGGCCGGCGTCACGGAGCGCGGCATGGCGCTGGACGACGAGGTGGCGATGCTGGCGCTGACCATGGACCTGGCCGAGGCCTTGAGCCTGCCGATGTCGGTGATCTGGTCGGCGATACGCAACTGGATCGACCAGGGGCTGGTGTAGGCCATGGCGACCGGCGGCGCACCCCGGCGTGATGGCCCCGTGGCGCTGTCGGCATTGTTCGACGACGCGCTGCGGGAACTGGTGCCACCGGCACCGCCAGCCCCGCGCGGCGCTGCTCCTGCTACGCAGGCCGCGCCGGTCAGTGACGGCTTCCTCTACAGCGGCAACCGGCACGAGAGCGTACCGCGTGCGCTGTTCCTCGACCGGCGCCTGACGCCACTGGAGCGCAATGCCTGGCAGGTATTCCGCCTGCAACTCCAGAGCGACGGCGTGACGGCGTTCCCGACCTACGACCAGCTCCGGCCCTATCTCGCCTCAATGCCATGCGCGGCGCAGGCCTCGCACGAGACGGTGGCGCGCGCCCTGACGCTGCTGCGCCTGACGCGCTGGCTGAGCCTGGTGCGACGGCGCCGCGACCCGAAGACCGGGCGCATCCTGGGCAACCTCTACGTGCTGCACGACGAACCGCTGACGCCCTTTGAGGCGATGCAGCTCGACCCCGACTACCTGGGCCTGGTCAGCCAGGCGCTGACCCATGCCGCAAAGGCGGTGCAGATCGTCGGCATGAACACCCTGCGCGAGATCGCCGAAGACCCGATGCTCAACGGCCGTACGCTGCCCACGCGCTTGCAGGTGCTGGCACAGCGTATGGCGCGCAACGAATGGACCGATGCGAGTTATCCACAAGCGCCTGTGGATCACGAATCCGAAGAAGGCCAGGACGGCCTGCTTCGGAATCTCGATGGCCCGTCTTCGGATTCCGAAGCAGGGCTGAAACCTGCGCCAGACGGCTCACTTCGGAATCCGAAGGAGGACCGTACTGTACGTATGGATCATATATATCAAGTACGTACAGTACCGCGCGCGAAGGCGTTGCAGCACCTGCGCCTGCCCGAGCGCCTGCTGCGCTTGAAGGACGAGCAGCAGAGCGGCGCGATGGTGGCCTTGCAGCAGGTGGACGAGTCGCAGCGGCAGGCGGTGCTGGACGAATGGGATGCCCGCTGCCGCAACAGCGCGGTGCGGAACCCGGCCGGCTACCTGTTCGGCATCATCCAGAAGGCGATCCGCGGCGAGTTCAAGGCTTGGGCCGGCGAAGGCGGTTCATCTTCGACGCCGCCTGCGCTGCCGCCACGACCACCCGCACCGACTCCTTCTGCATCGCCACCGCCCGCACCGAACGGCCCCGGCCGCGAAGCGGCGCGGGCATACCTGGCGAAGCTGCGTTCGACGCTCGGCGATTCCTGAGCAGCTATCCCCAGGGGATAGCTGGGATACGAAGTCTTCCAGCCATCGGCTTCGGTTCTGCCATGGGTCGCACCGTCGAAGCCCGGAGCGCGGAACTATCCCCAGGGGATAGATAGAACACGCAGCCTTCCCGAACGACAACCGGGAGTGCACCCGCTGCGGTTTGTTGACTGACGCCCTTCCGGGCGATGCCGATGCTGGCGGCTCGTTCCCTTACCGCGAGTCGTCACCATGGCCAACGAATCCCAGCAGCCCCTGCAGTTGAACCTCGGATCGCTGCGCAGCGCGATGTCGCTGACGCTGCACACCCACCACGCTTCACGCATCTGGCATGGCCGAGCGCCCGCCGAGGACCGGCCCGGGATCATCGGCCTGAACGGCTACATCAGCGTGATGAACAAGATGAAGCGCGGCGCCGAGCAGGACGATCCCTACTCGGATTCCTGGATGCTGCGCATCGAGGACAAACTGATGCAGACCAAGGCCTGCCTGCAGGCGCTGCGCGAGCAGGTGGACCAGGCGCTGGCCGACGTGCCGCCCGCGCTGACGCTGGGCGAGAACATGAACGTGCAGCCGGTGAAGCTGCCGCTGTTCGTCAATGCGCAGCTCGGCTTCATGGCGGTGTACCTTCTGGCCGACTACGACGACCTGGCGCGCAAGCTGATCCTCGCGCATCACACCGCGCTGATCGACCGCAGCACGCTGGAACGCTGGCTCAACGACGGCGCGCATGCGCTGCGCAGCCTGTTCTCGCTGGCACAGCAGTACCGCTACTCCGGCGCGACGCGCGACGACTTCGCCTCGAAGAACGCGGTGGCGCGGGCGGCGCTGGAGAAGTTCGGCGAGCTGCCGCAGGACGTGCTCGAAGGCACGCGCCGCTCGCGCTTCGCGCCACCGATCGCGCGGCGGGCGGGCAAGGCTGGTGCAGCCCCCGATGCCGCACACAGCGCTGGCGCAGCCGACGTGGCGGACGACGACCACGAGCATGGCGGCGAAGGCGCGAAGGCATGACGGCATCGTCTTCCACCGACCAACCGGCGCGCTTCCTGCCGCTGGAACAGGCGGACTTCCAGCGCCTGGAACACGGCCCCTACCTAAAAGGCCTTTTACAGCCTTTTAAAGGTAAGGGGAGTCTGGAGGCCTGGGCCAACCAATGCACGGCGCTGCGCGACGACTTGATCGGCCTGGCGCAGCGGCGCGTGCTGCTACAAGCGCGGGCCTATCCCTTCTCGCTGCTCGACGTGCAACTGGCCCAGCAGACCACTGGCGCAGGCACGACCTTCCTGCGCTGGCGCAACCACGACCGTTCTTCCATGGGCGTGGCGCTGTGGGAATCGCTGCTGGACCGCCCGACGACGCCGGCCTCGCTGATCGACGACCTGTACGCGATGGAGCTGCAACGCATCGCGCTGAACATGCAGATCAGCCTTCTTCACACGCTGGGCCGCCAGGCCCAGGAGTGCGCCAGCAAGGCCGCGCAGGCCGAAGCGGCTTACCTGCGGCGTGCGCACAGGCATTCCGTGTCCGTTCCATCTCCCTTCACCACCACCCCCAAGGAGTCACCATGAGCACGCACTTCGTCGGCGAGGGCAACATCGGTTCTGCGCCGGACTACCGTGAATTCCCCAACGGCAACGACGAGCCGCGCCGGCTGCTGCGCCTGAACGTCTACTTCGACAACCCGATCCCGAAGAAGGACGGCGAATTCGAGGACCGCGGCGGCTTCTGGGCGCCGGTGGAACTGTGGCACCGCGACGCCGACCACTGGAAAGACCTGTACCAGAAAGGCATGCGCGTGCTAGTCGAAGGCCGCGCGGTGAAGGACGAGTGGGAGGATGCCGATGACAACGAGCGCACGACGTTCAAGATCGAGGCCCGGCGTGTCGGCATCCTGCCGTACCGCATCGAGTCCGTGACGCTCAGCGCCAAGCCGGCCGGCGGGCAGTAGCTCCCCCATTGCCCGGCACCGCGTCGCCCGAGGGCGGCTGTAGCAGCCGTCACACGCCCGCCATGCACCAGCTATCCCCAGGGGATAGCTCCAGGGTGTTCCACCGAGTTCCAGCCGCTCTCTCGAAACGACGCTCCTGCTGCGCCAGCCGTTGCGGTCTGCGCGCACTGCTGCGACAGCGGATCGCACGCGGATCACAAAGCGGTGTCTGTGCCAATCGGCTTCCTTGCTGCCGTCATCCGCTGGCCCGGCCAAGCTAGGGCCATCCGATGAACCGCACACTTCCAAGGAGGCTTCATGCGCGTGTTCCTGTGCGAAAAGCCGTCCCAGGGCAAGGACATTGCCCGTGTGCTGGGCGCCGGCCAACGCGGCAACGGCTGCTACAGCGGTGCGGGTGTCGTCGTTACCTGGTGCATCGGACATCTGGTCGAGGCGGTTCCGCCCGAAGGCTACGGCGAGCAATACAAGCGCTGGGCCATCGAGCAATTGCCCATTCTTCCCGAGCGCTGGCGTGTCGAGCCCAAGGCGGCGACCGCGGCGCAGTTCAAGGTCGTGCAGCAGCTCGTCGCCAAGGCGGGCGAGCTGGTGATCGCCACCGACGCTGATCGCGAGGGCGAGATGATCGCCCGCGAGATCGTCGAGCTGTGCGGCTACCGCGGCCCGATCCAGCGACTGTGGCTGTCGGCGCTCAACGATGCGTCCATCCGCAAGGCGTTGGGTTCGCTCAAGCCATCGGCCGAGACGCTGCCGCTGTATTTCTCCGCGCTCGCCCGATCCCGCGCCGACTGGCTGATCGGGATGAACCTGAGCCGCCTGTTCACGCTGCTGGGCCGGCAGGCCGGCTACAACGGCGTGCTGTCGGTCGGACGGGTGCAGACGCCGACGCTCAAGCTGGTCGTGGACCGTGATCGCGAGATCGCGCGTTTCGTCTCCGTGCCGTTCTGGGCCATCGAGGTGGCGCTGTCGCATGCGGGCCAGTCCTTCGTCGCCAACTGGATGCCGCCACAGGGCAGCACCGACGACGCCGGCCGCTGCTTGCAGCAGCCGGTGGCGCAGCAAGCCTCTGAACGGCTGCGCGCGGGCGGCACTGCCCAGGTGCTGTCGGTGGAGACCGAGCGCGTGCGCGAAGGCCCGCCGCTGCCGTTCGACCTCGGCACCTTGCAGGAGGTGTGTTCCAAGCAGTTGGGCCTCGACGTGCAGGAAACGCTGGACATTGCCCAGGCGCTGTACGAGACGCACAAGGCAACGACGTATCCGCGCTCGGATTCGGGCTACTTGCCCGAGAGCATGCTAGCCGAGGTGCCGGCCGTGCTCGATAGCCTGGTCAAGACCGATCCCAGCCAGCGGCCACTGATCGACCGCCTGGACCGCAACCAGCGTTCGCGGGCCTGGAACGACGGCAAGGTCACAGCGCACCACGGCATCATTCCCACGCTGGAGCCGGCCAACCTCTCGGCGATGAGCGACAAGGAGCTGGCCGTCTACCGGCTGATCCGCGCCCATTACCTCGCACAGTTCCTGCCGCATCACGAGTTCGACCGGACGGTGGCGCAGCTCATGTGCGGTGGGCAGTCGCTGGTCGCAGTCGGCAAGCAGATCGCGGTGGCCGGATGGCGCCAGGTGCTGGCGGTGCCGGAGCCCGAAGACGGTGATGGCGAGGACGCGCAGCGCGGCCAGGTGTTGCCGCCGCTGCAGGCTGGTGTCGCCTGCCAGGTCGGCCAGGTCGAACTGAAGGCGTTGAAGACGCTGCCGCCCAAGCCATACACGCAGGGCGAGCTGGTCAAGGCCATGAAGGGCGTCGCCAAGCTCGTGACCGACCCGCGCCTGAAGCAGAAGCTCAAGGACACCACCGGCATCGGCACCGAGGCCACGCGTGCGAACATCATCAGCGGGCTGCTGGCCCGCGGCTATCTCTTGAAGAAAGGCCGCGCCATCCGCGCATCGGATGCGGCCTTCACGTTGATCGACGCGGTGCCGGCGGCCATCGCCGATCCCGGCACCACGGCGGTGTGGGAGCAGGCGCTGGACATGATTGAGGCCGGCCAGATGACGCTGGACACCTTCATCGCCAAGCAGTCGAGCTGGGTCGCCCAGCTCGTGCAGCAGTACCGCGGCGTCACGCTCGCCATTAAGCTGCCGCCCGCACCGAGCTGCCCGCAGTGCGGCGCCCCGATGCGCCAACGCACCGGCAAGAGCGGCGCGTTCTGGTCTTGCAGCCGTTACCCGGACTGCAAGGGTACGCAGCCGGTCGAAGACGCCGCGGCAGCCAAGCGCGGCCCGTCCAGCCGTACTTCCGGCCACACATCCGGCACACCGCGTCGGCGCCCCAGGGCGAACTGACGCCCACGTCTCCCTCTGCCACGCCGGCTGCTGCCGACGGCGGGGCAAACCTCCCGCGCCCCGCGGGACTCCCCAGCGCGCGTTCCCTTCTGCAACGGTGTGCGCGTCCTGCACAGGCCGATCACGGCTGCAGGACGAGAAGGTCATTGCTCCATCAAATCGCGCTTGTCGCGGTTCTGTTGATCGAGGTGCTTGCGTCCATCCGCGAGCGATCTCCTGACGCCTTGGCCCGCAAGGCTTCGAGGTGCCAGGAGACCGCTTGCGGTCGACGGTATTCGGTGCCGGTGCCCGCCGGCGAAACAACGGGTTCCCTTTGTGTGTGGATACATGCCAGAGGATGCCGGCCCCAGCCACGAAACGGGCCGGGTGAGATTGCTGACGCAGCGAATGGCTTTGACGACGGCCTGGCCTGCTTGCAGCCCACAGGTGGATTGGTTCCTCTCCAGCCGAAGTCCTTTTGGACTTCGGCGCCTTTGTCGTGGGCAGACGGATCGTGCATCGCCGCGGGCGGTAGCGCCCAGGCCAAACCGGACGGCGGGCGGTTCCGTTTGATCGGCGACGGCGCACTGCCGCGCTTCCATCCTTCCCGCATGTGTCGCTGACGGTCGTCAGCACCATGCCCTGGCAGCCCCGGTCTTCAAGGCTGCAACGCGCTTCACCGCGTTGACCGATCCAGTCCGCTTCGCACCGACCACCGCGGACGCACGTCGCCACGACGCGGGTGCTTTCGATGTTCAACCCCTCGGGAGTCTTCCGCTCCCGTCAGGGCGTGGTGCTCCCGGTCTTCAACCACCAGGAGAAAACCATGTCCCTTGCGTTCGCATCGGCACCTTTCAGTGCTGAACAGGCCCGCGCCGAATCCATCGGCTACCAGGCCCTGGCCTACGTCGGCAAGCGCCTACGCCTGCAGGTGCTGTGCAGCGCGGCCGGTCACTACATCGGCACCGCCGATGCGGACGGCCCGGTCTCGCGCGAGTCGGTCAGCTACTTCCGCTCGCTCCACGCCGCCGAGCACGCCCTGCAAACGGGCCGCTGGCAGCAGCGCCTCCACCCGTGATGTCCAACCACCAGGAGCCCATGTCATGAACCGTGCCCTGCCTCAAGAGGTACTTGATCAGATCGAGCTGGAACACCAGCACTTCGCCGCCGCGCCCCAAGCCTTCTTCGAGGCGTGGAAACGCGGCGTCCACATCGCCGGAACCGAATAGTTCGGCGACGGAACTCGCGAGGGCTTGCAGCGTGCCACCACCAAGTGGGATCTGCGGCCGAAGCTGCTGATGCTCAACGACGCCCTCGGCGTGCTGAGCAGCGGCCAGCGGATGTTTCTGTCCGCGATGGTGAGCTTCTACAACGCCCGCGAGGGCGGCGCGATGCTCAAGCGTTGCGGCTTCGAGGGTCTGTCCGACCTGGGCGGCCTCGACCTGGAACGGCGCAAGGTCATCGCCGACCTAACGCTGAACTACAACGGCTGGTGAGCTGCGCTGCGGCGCACCAACGCCTCCATCCTCGCCCCCAACGAGGGACATGCGCCGCACCCGCGGCCATGTCCCTCTTTCTTCTCCGGGCACGCCCGCCCAAATCGAACGGCAGTTTCTCCCGCCGCTCACCGGCGGGCCGCTGCTTCACGTTTTTCCACCCGCTGGGGTTCAATCCCCAGCAGGGGATTGCCTCGGCCATCCTCTGCTGGAGAAATCCCATGTCCTACTCGAACAACAATCCCTTTGTCCGCGGCTACGACGGCCTGTCCGTCCAGCGGCTGCTCGCCGTCTCCTACGACGACGATTGCCCGCTGACCTACCTGCCGCTGCATCCCTCGCAGTCGCATCTGCCGGACAGCCAGGTCGAACGGCGGGCCTGTATCTTTTCGGACGACTTCGTCCTGATCACCGAAGACCAGGCGGTTCCCGATGAACTGCAGGCGCAATGCCGCAGCCACGGGCTTGCCCGCAACGTGGTCTACGCTGTGATGGCCGAGGAAGAGGGCAAGCCGCTGCACGTGGGCGATACCTACTCCGAGGAAGCAGCCCGCGATGTGGTGCGCCGCTTGCGCTATGAAACCGGCTTCTACAGCCGATGCTGGGAGATCAGCAGCGCGCACCTCGACGCCGAGGCGCATCGCTTCCTCGCCGAGCTGGCCGACATCGCCACGCCGACGCTGTTCCTGTTCATCGCCTTCCGTATCCCGTACAGCCCGGCCATCGGGTTGAAGCTGATCGCCACGCCCTGGACCGACGAGAACCTGCGCGCAGTCGAAGGCATCACGGCCAAGCGGCTGATGCAGGAGCACCGCAAGAAGGGCATGCCGGAATCCCTGGTGCAGGTACTGCACCTGGCCGCGCTCGCCGACGTGCGTATGCTGGTCTTCGATGCCGATGCGCAAGTGCTGGACGGATTGACGATCTACGACGAGTGACACCACCTTTCGAGCCCCCGCGGGGCTCGTTTCATTTCTGGCCCAAGCCGGTGGCGGCGCAATGCCGATTCCTGTGCGACGCCGGCCTGCGCCTGACGCACGCTGCTCGCATGTTCGCTGGCGTTGCCGGCAAGCATGCCCAGGCAGCCGAGACCTTCGAGGCTGCGGCGCGGTTCGCCGTGCTGGTTGTTCATCCTTCTCCGGGCGCATGTCGCGTCCATCCACCTCACCCCCAAGGGACATGCCTCCATTGTGGGCGGAAGTTCCTTGGTTTGCCACAAGGAGCTTTCCCATGGATACCCAAGCCATCCGCGCACAAATGCCGACGCTGGTTCGCGGCCACGTGCCTTCCAACGTCCGCAGCTTCAAGTTCAACATCTTCGACGGCCAGCCCAAGGTTTCAGCGCTTGGCTTCCACGTCGATCCCAAGCCCTTCGAGGGCAAGGTCATCGCCACCACCGATGAGGCCATCGTCGTCAAGACGGGGCGGGCCGAGTTCGCTGTGCTCGACAAGGCGCTCGTCACCGACGTGCCCGACGAAGGCGCCAAGGTGCAGGTAGCACCCTACGCGCGGCGCCGCTTCGACGGCCTGCGCGCGGACACGCCCGAAGAAAGCACCGAGTTCACCGCTGGCGGCCAAGCCTACACGGTGAAGCGGCTCATCCTGGGTTCGGCTCCGGCCAAGCTGCCGATCGCCGAGCCGCAGTGCCCCGAGTTGCAGGAGCTGGTCCGCCAACTGGAGCAGTTGCCCGCGCCCGATGGCTTCCGGCGCATCACGCACTTGCTGGTGGATGCCGGCGCGCGGGACTTCACGGTGGTCGATCCGAGCCCCGGCAACATCATCGCCACGCCGCCGGCCATTGGCTTCACCGTTGCTTCGGCGAAGTTCCAGGGGCGCGTCACCGTGCTCTACGAACGCGGCGTCGACACCTACGCGGTGGAACTGCACCGCGACGGCGAACCGGTCGAGCGAGTCGATGAAGTGTTCTTCGACTCCTTGGGCCAGGTGCTGGAGCGGCTGATCGACGACGGGAGCTGGCGCCTCATCCGCGTGCAGCGTCTGTCCGGTCGCAAGCCCGTCCAGCACTGATCCCCTCACGTCCCCCAGCGGCTTCCCGTCCTCGCGGCGGGAAGCCTTCTTCGCATTCCCCGTTGGAGATCACTTCCATGACTGTTCGATTCAAAGGCACCGCGCTTCGGCCCGTGCTCGCCGAGGCAGCGGCTAACCAGTGCCGCGTCATCCTGGTCAAGGACCAGGGCGTGTATTTCATGGCCGAGCGCGGCGAGAGCCGGCCCGATGGGCGGCGCAAGACCATCGCCTACGCCGTGGGTTGCAACCCCGACGTCGATGCGTTCGATGACTGGTGGGAACTGGCGCGCGCCGAGTTCGGCGGCGACGACTTCGGCGAGTTCTTCGACCTGCAGGAACGGATGTTCGCCCGCATCCTGCACAGCGAGGACGACCTCGAAGTGTCGGCCACGGCCACGCACCTGTCGATGCAGCCGGTGCCCGCTGCGCCGGTCGGCCACTGATCGTCCTGCTTTCCAGCCCCCTCACGGGGGCTTTTCTCTTTTCCGGGCGGCCCCTCAACTCACGCCAGCCAGCAATGCGGACGGCCGCCGGTGCCGATTGCCACTCGCGCGGGCGCGGGTCTGGCGCCACGCTGCAGGCATGTTCCGCTGACGCCCGTCAGCAGCATGCCCAGGCAGTCTCGATCTTCAAGACTGCGATGCGGTTCCGACCGCATTGATCAACCAGTTCGCACCGGCATCCCAGCGCGAACGACCATCGGCTCTCCCGATGGTGATGCCACCCAAGCTGTTCCTTCAACCCACGCGGGGGTTCCACACCTTCCCCGCCTTGGGTCGGGTGTGTCTCCGCCTCTTTGTTCTCAGGAGATTCACCATGACCACTTCCACCGACAAGTCCTACTTCGACCTGCACATCACCGGCCTCGGGTATCTCAATCGTATCCGCGAAGTGAAGCCCAAGAAAGGCGATGCGTTCCTGGCCTGCGACATCGCGGCACTCAACGGCCCCAGCGATGACGTGGCTTACGTGCGTTTCGACACGCGCGTTTCCGGCTCCGAAGCGCAGCACCTGGTGCGCCGCTGCATCCAAGCGGTCGATGCCGAGAAGAAGGTGATGATCGGCTTCCGTCTGGGCGACCTGTGGGCCGACACCTTCACCTACTCCAAGGGCAAGCGTGCCGGTGAGCAGGGGGTGAGCTTCAAAGCCCGCCTGCTGTTCGTCAGTTGGATCAAGGTCGACGGCAAGCTCGTCTACAAGGCCGAGCCCAAGCCGACTGAAGACCGCGACGAAAGCGACGTGCGCGACACGGATGTCCTCAAGACTTCCGCCGAACCGCAAGCCGCTGCGTCCGAGCCCGCCGCCGAAGCTGCCGATGAAGCCGCTGCCGATGCCCCCGCATTGGAAGTTGCCGAGTCGTTCTGATCCGCAAGGCCCCGTTCCTCGGGGCCTTGTCTTCTTCTCACTTGCATCCGCACCTGACCGTCGCCATGACGGCCGTGTGCGCGATCGCAGCTTCGTCCGCAGGAGTTCTTCATGATCACCATTCCCGGCCAATTGGCCATCAAGACCATCCACGGCCGCAACGGCGACTTCAACGTCGGCCGCCTCGCGACCTCCATCGGCGAGTTCGTCGTGAAGAGCGCCGAACTCGATCAGTACACCGAAGGCAAGTACGAGGGCGATTTCGCCATCGCGGAGATTCGCCCGTCCACGTACACCGCCAACGGCCGCATGGTCATCGAGATCCGCGCCTTGCTGGGCGGCATGACCTTGTCAGCCATCGACGCCCTGAGCCGCGACGACGCCAGCCGGCTGAGTCCGCAGGAAGTCGATCCGATCGACGAGGAAGCACAAGCTCCCGCGCCGACGCCGACGACCGCCCCCAAGGCGGCCGGCCGGAAGAAGGCGCGCAGTTCGCGCGACCCGCTGGTCGATACCACGCCGTTCGGCAATGAGCCGGCTGCTGCGTCTACCGAGGCTTTGGCCCAGGCGGACGACGCCGACGACGCGGCGCTGTTCGGCCCACTCTGGCCGCTGGGCGATCCCGTCAAGCTCGATGCCACCGTGGATCGGCGCGTGCTGCGTCAGCAGCGCGACCGCCTCGGCGACCTGGGCTACGAGTTCGCTCCGCTGTCCCAGGACTGGCACCTCGCCAGGGTCTGAGCCGACCGCGGTTCCACGCCGCTCTACGCCGCATTCGTGCGGCTTTCACCACCCGCCGGGGCTCCTTCCCCGGCGGGAGGACTCCGGCCCTTTTCACAGGAGCCATTCCATGGGCTGGACATTCGTTCGTATGACGCGCGATCAGTTGATCCGCGAGCTGACCGCAACCGAGGACACCGAGCGGTCCCGCATTGAGGTCATCGACCACACGCTGGTCAGCAACGTATTGTGGACGGTGGTGCGCATCACCGCCAAGCAGGCCGGCGTTCTGGGTCTCGCGCCCGGCGAGTCGGCCACCTTGATCGGCTGCCATCTGTTGGAAAGCGAGGGCCGCGAATGGGGCTACAAGTCCCTGGTCGAGGCCGAGCACCCGTACTACTACTCGTGCCCGCTGCGCTATCTGAACATGGCGCCGCAGCGCTGCGCCACCTGGCGCGCACGGGTGCATGCCTTCCACCAACAGCAGCCGACCCGCAGTGCGACCGGCGATGCAGCCACCCAGTGAGGCGCACATGGACACCATCCTGTCGTCCTTGCCGCCCGAGCTGCTGCGCTTCGTCGAAGACCAGTTGGCCAACAACGAGGTTTCCGACGACGACGAACTGCGCGAGCACTTCATCGCCAACGGCCTGAGCGAAGACCAGGCGTGGCAGGCACTGACCTACCGCGCGCTGTACCTGCGCCACGTCTTCCTCGACGGCTTCACGCCGATCACCAAAGGCCAGGAAGTACTGTGCTTCAACCCGCATACCCGCGGGTGGGAGCCGGTCTCGGCTCCGTAGGCCGGCTGTCACGCTGCGCTCGCTGCTTCACCCCTTTCATCAGACCCTGTTCAGCAGGGCTTTTCTTCGTCCCACGCAATCGCGCGCATCCGGCCTCGGCCGCTGGATGCCGATTGCTCCATTCCGCAAGGAGATCATCATGCAACTCGCATCCCGCTTCGCCTCTCGCTCCCCGGTGCTACGCTCTGACCATCCGTTGTCGGACGATCAGATTCACACCGTGGCCCCGTCCATCTTCGCGGACACCCCGCACGAAAGCCGCTCCGAGCGGTACAGCTACATCCCCACGGCGGCTGTGCTGACCGAACTGCGCAAGGAAGGCTTCCAGCCGTTCATGGTGTGCCAGACCCGTGTGCGACACGAGGATCGCCGCGACTACACCAAGCACATGCTGCGGCTTCGCCATGCCAGCCAGATCAATGGCGCTGAGGCGAACGAAATCATCCTGCTCAACTCGCACGACGGCAGCAGCAGCTACCAGATGCTCGCGGGCTTGTTCAGATTCGTCTGCCACAACGGCCTGGTGTGCGGCGACACCTTCGCCGATGTGCGCGTGCCCCACAAGGGCAACGTCACCGATCATGTTATCGAAGGTGCTTATGAAGTGCTGCACGGCTTCGACCGTGTGCAGGACTCTCGTGACGCCATGCGAGTCATCACGCTGGACAACGGCGAGGCCGAAGTCTTCGCCCGATCGGCGCTAACCTTGAAGTACGACGACTCCGGTAAGGCCTTGCCGATCACGGAGACTCAAATTCTGCGACCCCGTCGTTTCGACGACAACCGCGGCGATCTGTGGTCCGTCTTCAACCGAGTGCAGGAGAACTTGGTCAAGGGCGGCCTGAGCGGCCGCGCCGCCAACGGGCGTCATCAGCGCACGCGACCGGTACAGGGCATCGATCAGAACGTCTGGCTCAACCGGGCGCTGTGGCTGCTCGCCGATGGCCTGCGTCAGCTCAAAGCCTGAGCCAACAGCCGATCACGTCGGAAGACGTGATCGGCTTTGTTTTCCGTCTCAGCATGCACCCGACTTTGGGGACTCCGGGGCCATGCATACCGGCTTTACGGTTTCACCGCGTCGGCGACAATCGATTCGAGGCTGCATCCTCCCTGGCTTCACCTCCCTGAGCCACGCAGTCTTTTTCCGCCCCGGTGTCCCCGGGGCGGTTTTCTTTCGGTGCCCGTAAGACGCTGCCGTTGGTGACACGGGGTTCGTGCTCAATTCCCTCTCCGCAGAAACCGGGTGGAGCGCTGGGTCGGTTTTTCGCTCCCGCATCACACACGTCCGGCGCAGGCTACGGCCCATGTCCGTCGGCGTTGCCGACAACATGCCCAGGTAGCCCAGACCTTCAAGGCTACGGTGCGTTGCGACGCACGGTCCGATTCTTTGCCACGACGCTCACCGCGTCTTCTTCCATCCCCTTGGGGCAGTGATTGCCCTCGGGTGGTGCTGCCTCGACTCACTTCGAGGACATCACCATGCCTGTACCTGCTTCCCCCAAGACGCTCTATCGCATCGACGAGTGCCCCGACCTGATGGCCGATGGCCTCGTGGGTGACGAGAACGGCAACCTGGTTTTCATCTCCCTCTGGGCACGCGACACCGCCGTCCAGGAATTCCTGGCCCGTCTCACCCTGGGCCGGGATGAACAGGGACTGGATCAGTTTCACATCATCACCGAGCAAGGTGCGAGCGTCCCGGTCTTCGTCGGCAACGTCGAGAACCTGGAAAAGCGCAGCGCACGTGCCTACCGGCGCACGCTGTTCGGCTCGCTGACCAACATCTGGCTGTTCGATCGGCGCTGCGTCAAGCCCGACAAGGCCAATGCCAGCGCGCTGGCGCTCTTGCCCCGCGATTCCACGCACCGGCTCGACCGGCTGTGGAAGCTGGTGAGGGACACCTGCCCGTTGCCGCTTCTCGATCCCTGGCGCGAACCCGTGCTGGAACTGCTGCAGGCGAAGTCGATGCTGACGCGCCTGCCGTTCGCACTCGGTCCCCTGGAAGGCCATCGGCTCGCTATCGACGTGCCGACGCTGACCCAGGTGCTGGGCGGCCTGATCCGCAGCGGCACGCTCGTCGCCGACACGCCCGCCGGCCGCATCCCCTCGGCACAACTGCTCGAAGCGGCGGCTTGAGGTTCTCGCACCGGACATGCACGCCCCGCGTGTCCGCTCCCTTCCATTCATCTACCGCCAGGAGATTCCCATGGCCCTCATGTTCCCGCGGCTCGCCCGCAACTTCGTCAAGAACGGGTACTTCCCCACGGATGAACCCACGCTCGAAAGAGCACTCGCCGCACTGGCGCCCGCCGCCCCCTCAGCCGGGCCGTTGTGCATCCTCGATCCCTGCGCCGGCGAAGGCGTGGCGATCGCCGAAGCCGCCCACGCCCTCGGGCGCGAGCAGGTCCTGGCCTTCGCCGTCGAGTACGACGCCGAGCGCGCACGCCATGCCCGGCAACTGGTCGATCGCTGCATCCACGGCGACCTGATGGACACGCTGATCAGTCGGCAGAGCTTCGGCCTGCTGTGGCTCAACCCGCCGTATGGCGACCTGGCCAAGGATGCCAATGGCAACATCGGCTACCAGGGTCAGGGCCGCGCCAGGCTGGAAAAGCTGTTCTATCAGAAGGCGCTTCCGCTGCTGCAGTACGGCGGCGTGCTGGTCTACATCCTGCCGCACTACGTGCTTGATGCCGAATTGGTCGGATGGCTGACTCGGCATTTCGCCGAGCTGCGCATCTACCGCGCGGTGGAAGCGCAGTTCAAGCAGGTCGTGATCTTCGGTCGCAAGGTTCGCCAGCGCGACCAGGTATCGGATTCGGTGAAGGCCACGCGCGCGCTGCTGTTGCAGATCGGGCAAGGCGACGCCGAAGCGGAGGAACTGCCGGTTGAATGGCCGTTCCTGCCGTACACGGTGCCTGCCAGCCCGGCCGAGCCGGAGCACTTCTACCGCGTGACGATGGAACCCGAGCAGTTCGCCGACGAAGTCGGCCGGCTGCAAGGGCTCTGGCCGACGCTCGACACGCACCTGGGTGCCGCGCAGCAGTCGCTGCGGCCTCCGGCGCGGGCCTTGTCTCACTGGCATCTCGCCCTGGCCTTGGCCGCAGGCGCGATCTCCGGCGTGGTGAAGTCCAAGACGGGCCGTGTGCTCGTCGTCAAGGGCGACACCCACAAGGAGAAGACCTTGCAGACGGAATACACCGAGCGCGACGACGGCAGCGTGGCCGAGACGCGCATCCTGACCGACAAGTTCGTGCCAGTCATCCGCGCTTGGGACATGACACCGGGCTCGCTGACCTGTGGCGAGGTGCTGACCATTCGCTGATCGCTGTTCCCTGACGGTTCGCCGTCGCTTCATTCATCAACTCATCCACCCAACGGGGCCATGTCACCCCGCGGGGTGCCGTGGCCCTCTCTTTTTTCTGAAGGAGAAACATCATGGCACTCGCAGTTCTCAACGTGGCGTCGCAAGCACGCTTTGCCCCTGGGCACCTGGTCATGACCTGCGGCATCGACGCGCTGGTCCGGCAGGGCCGGCTCAACCCGACCCCGTTCCTCTGCCGCCATCTCAATGGCGATTGGGGCGATCTCGACGACAGCGACCGGCGGCAGAACGATGCCGCGCTGCGCTCCGGCGAGGACCGGCTGTTCTCGTCTTACCAGGTCGCGCCCGACCTGAAGCTCTGGATCATCACCGAATGGGATCGCAGCGTGACCACGCTGCTGCTGCCCAGCGAATACTGAGCTTCATCCACCGTGGCCGCGCGCCGTTCTTTTCTTCCCACTCCGGGGCATGCCATCGCCCCGCAGGGGAGGTGCATGCCTCTTTTCATTTGGAGCATCACCATGTCCCTCGATACCGACGTTGTTCCCGCCGCCGATGGCACGCCCGTCCAGGGCGACCTGCTCGAAGCGGCTGCTTCTCCCCTGGCGATGAGCCTTCAGGACTTCGTTGCCGAATTCGGCGACGAGCTGCTGGACTCGCTCAACCGCGCCAACCCTCCCGTCTACACCTGCCAGGCTCGACCGCATCGCCAACTTGTGCTGGCAAGTCTCAAGCGCAAGCTGTTCGGCGCGCAAGCCGAGGTGGTGCATGCCGTCACCGAGCTGCTGGCCGACCGTGGTGAACGCGCCGCGATCGTCAACGGCGAGATGGGCTGCGGCAAGACCACCGTTGGCATCGCCACGGCGGCCGCGCTGCACGCCGAAGGCTACCGCCGCACGCTGGTGCTCTCGCCGCCACACCTGGTCTACAAGTGGCGCCGGGAAATCCAGGAGACCGTGGCCGGCGCCAAGGTCTGGGTGCTCAATGGCCCGGACACCTTGGTCAAGCTCATCAAGCTGCGCGAACAGTTGGGCGTGCCGGTGCGCGGCCAGGAGTTCTACGTGCTCGGGCGTGTGCGCATGCGCATGGGTTTCCACTGGAAGCCCGTCTTCAACGCGCGGCGCACGAAGCATGGCGACGTGGGCGCATGCCCGGACTGCGGCCAGGTCATCACCAACCTCGACGGCGAGCCGATCAACCCGGTCGAACTCGAAGCCGAGGACTACCGCCGCCGGTGCAGCCATTGCGCTGCGCCGCTGTGGACGCTGATGCGACCGCGCAGCCTCTCCGCCAGCGACCAGTCCACGGCCGTCTTCAAAGCCTTGCAACGCATCCCGACCATCGGGGAAGTCACGGCGCAGAAGCTGATGAAGAAGTTCGGCGACTCGTTCCTCGCGTCCATGCTCGGCGACAACATCCACGAGTTCATCAACCTCATGGATGCCAACGGCGAACTGGTGTTCTCGGATCGTCAGGCGCACCGCATGGAGCGGGCGATGGCGAACATGGAGTTCGGTTTCGGCGAGGGTGGGTATCAGCCTAGCGAGTACATCAAGCGCTACCTGCCGCAAGGCACGTTCGACCTGCTCATCGCCGACGAGGCGCACGAGTACAAGAACGGTGGCAGTGCCCAAGGCCAGGCCATGGGTGTGCTCGCAGCAAAGGCACGCAAGACCTTGCTGCTCACCGGCACGCTGATGGGCGGATACGGCGACGATCTGTTCCACCTGCTGTTCCGAGCCCTGCCTGGGCGAATGATCGAAGACGGCTACCGCCCGACCAAGAGCGGCAGCATGACCTCGGCCGCGATGGCGTTCATGCGCGATCACGGCATCCTCAAGGACATCTATTCCGAGAGCACCGGCACGGCGCACAAAACGGCCAAGGGCACCAAGGTATCGGTGCGCACGGTCAAGGCGCCGGGCTTCGGCCCGAAGGGCGTGCTGCGTTGCGTCCTGCCGTTCACGGTCTTCCTCAAGCTCAAGGACATCGGTGGCAATGTGCTGCCGGCGTATGACGAGGAGTTCCGCGAGGTGGCGATGGACACGGCGCAAGACGCGGCCTATCGCGACCTGTCGTTTCGTCTGACCTCGGCCCTGAAACAGGCGCTGGCCAAGCGCGACACGACGCTGCTCGGCGTGGTCCTCAATGTGCTGCTGGCCTGGCCGGATTGCTGTTTCCGGTCGGAGACGGTGGTGCATCCGCGCACGCGCCAGACCTTGGCGTTCGTTCCGGCTCAGTTCAACGAGCTGGAGTTGATGCCCAAGGAACGCGAGCTGATCGAGATCTGCAAGCAGGAGAAGGCTGCGGGTCGCAGGACGCTGGTCTATTCGGTCTACACCGGAACGCGCGACACCACGTCGCGTTTGAAGGTGCTGCTGGAGCAGGAAGGCTTCAAGGTGGCGGTGTTGCGCGCAAGCGTGGATGCCAGCCGTCGCGAGGACTGGATCGCCGAGCAGTTGGACCGCGGCATCGACGTGCTCATCACGAACCCCGAGCTGGTGAAAACCGGCCTGGACCTGTTGGAGTTTCCGACGATCGTGTTTCTCCAGAGCGGCTACAACGTCTACAGCCTGCAGCAGGCGGCCCGGCGCTCTTGGCGCATCGGCCAGAAGCTGCCGGTGCGCGTGATCTACCTCGGCTACGCGGCTTCCTCGCAGATGACCTGCCTGGGGCTGATGGCCCGCAAGATCATGGTCTCGCAAAGTACGTCAGGAGACGTGCCCGAATCGGGACTGGACGTGCTGAACCAGGACGGTGATTCCGTCGAGGTGGCACTGGCCCGGCAACTCGTCGCGGCCTGATCCGCCCACCCATGCCGGCTGCCCTTCGGGGCGCCGGCTTCTTTTTTTGTCCGCGCATCGACGGCAGGTCATGAAGTCGGGCGCCTGCCAGTTCCCTTTGTTTGCTGCCCAAACGCTTCGCGGCGGCGATGGTGAGGGCTCCGTGTTCCAGGGACTTGCCCCATGCCACCACTCATCTGCGTCGTTCATCGCCTGGCTGTGCCTGTCGTGTTGGCCGGTTGCGTGCTCATCACCGGCTGCGCCGCGACGGGCACGGCGAGCACCCCGGCTGCCCATGACTCGCTTCCCAAACCTGCGGTGTTGGTCAGGACCATCGACCCGGAACCCGAGCCGAGCCTTGTCCCGGTGGCCCGCTACGGGCGCTACACGCTGGTCGAGATGGTGACTGAGCCTGCGCAGCGCGACCTGCTGCGACAGGTGATCGAGATTTCGATTCCGCCGGCCCTCGACGCCAACGTCGGCGACGCCCTGCGGCACGTGTTGCTGCGCACCGGCTATCGCCTTTGCGACGCGCCGGACGCCGCATCGCTGTTCGCCTTGCCGTTGCCGGCAGCGCATCTGCGGCTCGGGCCGCTGCCGCTGCGTGATGCCTTGTTGGCGCTGGCCGGCCCGGCCTGGGAGTTGTCTGTCGATGACGTGGCACGTGCGGTGTGCTTTGCGCGCGTGGCCGTCGTGCGTGCTCCGAGCGCAAGCCCCGTTGCCGCAACGCCGGCATCGAGCGCGCCTGCCGCTGACCCCGCCAATCCCAAAGTGCCTGAGGAGACCCAGCCATGACCATCCCGCAGCTTCCCGACGAGAACGCCGGCCGTGCGCGCTGGTTGAAGATCGCAGCGACGGTCTGGCTGCTGCTCGTGAGCATCCTGGCCGTGGTCAACAGCGTGGGCCTGTCGCGCCTGACCGAGCAGAGCCAGGCCAGTGCCCAGGATGCGCACGTGCAGGCGCTCAACACGCGCGTCGCCGAACTCGAACAGCAGTCGGCGGCCTCCAAGACGCAGCCCAAGCCCGTCACCCAGCCCGATTTCGACACTGCACGCAAGGCGCTGGACGAACGCCTGGCGCAGGTGGAGCAGGCCCAGGCCACCGACGCCCGCGCCGGTGACCTGCAGGCGCTTCAGGCGCGCGTGGCTGACATCGAAGCCCGCATCAAAAGAACCGCCGCGTCTTCTGCGGCGCCCCGTCGTGCCGCCGAGTCGGCCAAGCCCAAAGTTCCTGCACCGCCGTTCGACGTCGTGGGCGTGGAACTGCGCGGCGGCGAGCGCTTCCTGTCAGTGGCAGCCCCCAAGGCATCTTCTGTACGGGACGTTCGGCTGCTGCGCGAAGGCGACGCCGTGGGTGCGTGGCATCTGCAGGCGATCGAGGCCCACGCCGCCGTGTTCAGCGTGGATGGGCAGACCCAGCGCATCGCGCTGCCGTAGGAGCCGGCCATGAAGCGCCCCGCGATCTGCTTCGTCACCATCCTTGCTGCTATCGCAGGAACCGCAGGCACGGCCTCGGCGCAGTCGGCGCCGATCGCGTCCTCGCGCACCGTTCCTGCCCAGGTGCAGAACAGCAACGACGCCGCGCTGGACGAGCGCCTGGCGCGCGATTGGGGCCTGCGATCTGAAGAGTGGGCACGCTACCGCCAACTGATGCAGGGGCCACTGGGCATCTACTCCCCAAACCTTGATCCACTCACGGCGCTTGGCATCGAGGCGCGCAGCGACGAGGAACGCAGCCGCTATGCGGAGCTGCAGGTGCAGGCGGAATCGAAGCGCGTGGGCAAGACGCTGGCCTACCAGCGGGCCTACGACGCGGCCTGGAAGCGACTCTATCCCGGCCAGCAGCGGGTGAACATGCCGGGCGCGAAAGCGCCGGGCGCCGGCAACAAGGGTTCGGGCCGACTGGCCGTCTTCGTAAAGGCCGAATGCGCGCCGTGCGAGCAGCGCGTGCGCCAGTTGCAGGCGGCCGGCACTGCCTTCGACCTCTACATGGTCGGCAGCCGCCAGGAAGACGCCCGCATCCGTCAATGGGCGACGCAGGCCGGCATCGATGCCGGCCGTGTCCGCTCGCGCACCATCACGCTCAACCATGACGCCGGGCGCTGGCTGTCGCTCGGCCTGCCCGGCGATCTGCCCGCCGTCGTGCGCGAGGTCAACGGCCAATGGCAGCGGCAGTAACGGCATCGACTTGGGCTCGGCGCGCGGGGCTGACGGCCGTGGCCCTCGGGCTTTATGCCTGCGCAGCCTTCGCCTTTGCCCTGGAAGTGCCGCCTCCCGCCTACCAGCTTGCTGCGCAACAGGCGGGCGTGCCATCTCCGGTGCTGTACGCGGTGGCGCTGCAAGAGAGCGGCTCACGGCTGCGCGGCCGGCTGATCCCTTGGCCTTGGACGCTCAACGTCGCCGGCCGAGCGGAACGCTACGCCACACAGGCCGAGGCCTGCGCGGGTATCCGCCGGGCACTCGCCCGCACACCCGCCAACCGCATCGACGCCGGCCTCGGCCAGGTCAACCTCGGCTACCACACGCACCGCTACGCGCACCCCTGCGATCTGCTCGACCCCTATCGCAACCTCGCCATCGCTGCGGAAATCCTGCGGGAGCAGCACACCCCCGGCGAGGACTGGCTGGTCGCCATCGGCCGCTATCACCGACCCGCGGGCGGGGCGCCGGCGGCCCGTTATCGCCGCAGCGTCCACCTGCACCTGACCCGCGTGCTCGGATCAGGCAGCTCACTTCCCGTTGCCCGGAGTTCCACGCCATGAACCGCACCCTTGTTGTCGCCACCGCAGCGGCACTGCTGACCACGATGGCCCACGCGCAGGAGCGCCGCCCCGCAGCCCAGAATGGTTCCCCGCCGCTGATCGTGGTGGAGGACAAGGGCGGCACTTCGGCGCTGCCGTACTACCGGCCTTTGAATCCGCAGGACGCGCCGCCCGGCCAACCTTCCGCATCGCAGCCAGCGCCGCGCATTGGCGGCCCAGCCGATGCCGAAGCAGTCATGCTGCCGGTGCGTTCAATGCGGCTGTCCCCCGGGGAGGAACCTCGGCGCTTGATACGCGCACCGGGCCTGACACCGCTATTCCTGATCGGCGACGACGACCGCTCGCGTGCCTGGCTCAAGCAGCGGCGTGCGACGTTGCAGCAACTGAACGCTGTCGGCTTAGTAGTCAACGTGGCCTCACCCGAGGCATTAGCCGCGCTGCGCCATCTCGCGCCGGGTCTGATGCTGTCGCCCGCCTCGGGCGACGACCTGGCGCAGCGCCTGGGCCTTCGGCATTACCCGGTGTTGATCACCGCCACCGGCATTGAACCGTGACGTGAAGCGCTTGCCATGGCCCAGCCCCAAGCCGTTGAGGTCTTACTGCGACCAGCCGTGGAGCTATACACCGTCGCGGTCTGTGCGGGCGCCGCGCTTCTGTGCCTGGTGGCCCCGTGGTCGCTCGCGCTGAGTCCCTTGCTGGGGCTGGGCAGCGCGCTCGCCTTCCTCACCTTCGGCACGATCCGCTTGCGCGAGGCCGCGGCCATCCTGCGCTATCGACGCAACATCCGCCGACTGCCGCGCTACGTGATGACCAGCCGGGATGTGCCGGTCAGTCAACAGCGGTTGTTCGTTGGCCGGGGGTTCCGGTGGGATCAACGCCACACGCACCGGCTGATGCAGACCTACCGGCCGGAGTTCCGCCGCTACGTTGAGCCCACGGCGATCTACAGGGTCGCGCGGCATCTTGAGGCGCGGCTGGAGTTCGCGCCGCATCCACTGTCCAAGCTGGCCACGGCTCTGGCTTGGGACAGCCCGCTGAACCCGGTGCGGCCGCTGCCACCGCTGGGAGGTCTACCGCGCTTGCACGGCATCGAGCCGCGCGAGATCGACGTCACCCTGCCGCTGGGCGAGCGGGTCGGGCATTCGCTGGTGCTAGGCACCACGCGCGTCGGCAAGACCCGATTGGCCGAGCTGTTCATCACGCAGGACATCCGCCGCAAGGTCGGCGGCCAGCACGAGGTTGTGATCGTCTTCGATCCCAAGGGTGACGCCGATCTTCTGAAACGGATGTATGTAGAGGCCAAGCGTGCCGGGCGCGAAGGCGAGTTCTACGTCTTCCATCTTGGTTGGCCCGACATCAGCGCCCGCTACAACGCGGTCGGGCGCTTCGGGCGCATCAGCGAAGTCGCCACGCGCATCGCGGGGCAGCTCTCGGGCGAAGGCAACAGCGCGGCTTTCCGCGAGTTCGCCTGGCGCTTCGTCAACATCATCGCGCGAGCGTTGGTCGAACTGGGGCAGCGGCCCGACTACCTGCTGATCCAGCGCCACGTCATCAACATCGATGCGCTGTTCATCGAGTACGCCCAGCACTACTTCGCCAAGAACGAGCCAAAGGCCTGGGAGGTCATCGTCCAGCTCGAAGCCAAGCTGAACGACAAGAACATCCCGCGCAACATGATTGGCCGCGAGAAGCGCGTCGTCGCGCTAGAGCAATACCTGTCGCAGGTACGCATCTACGACCCCGTGCTCGATGGCCTGCGCAGTGCAGTGCGCTACGACCGGACGTATTTCGACAAGATCGTCGCCTCGCTCCTCCCACTGCTGGAGAAGTTGACCACCGGCAAGATCGCGCAGCTGCTGGCGCCCAACTACTCGGACCTCTCCGACCCGAGGCCGATCTTCGACTGGATGCAGATCATCAGGAAGCGGGCCGTGGTCTACGTCGGGCTCGATGCGCTGTCGGACGCTGAAGTCGCTGCGGCCGTGGGCAACTCGATGTTCTCCGATCTTGTCTCGGTGGCCGGCCACATCTACAAGTTCGGCATCGATGACGGCTTGCCGGGCGCTGCAACCGGCGTGAAGGTGCCGATCAACGTGCACGCCGACGAGTTCAACGAACTCATGGGCGACGAGTTCATCCCGATGGTCAACAAGGGCGGCGGTGCCGGCGTCCAGGTGACGGCCTACACACAGACGCTCTCGGACATCGAGGCGCGCATCGGCAATCGCGCAAAGGCGGGCCAGGTGGTGGGCAACTTCAACAATCTGTTCATGTTGCGCGTGCGCGAGACCGCCACGGCCGAACTGTTGACGCGGCAACTACCCAAGGTGGAGGTCTACGCGACGACGGTCATGAGCGGCGCGACCGACAGCTCGGACCCGACGGGAACCACCGCATTCACGTCGAACACACAAGACCGCATCAGCAGCACCAGCGTTCCGCTGATCGAACCCGCACACGTCGTCGGCCTGCCCAAGGGGCAGTGCTTCGCGCTGATCGAGGGCGGCCACCTGTGGAAGGTGCGCATGCCTTTGCCGGCGCCCGATCCGGACGAAGTCATGCCTAAGGATCTGCAGGAACTGGCCGGCTACATGCGCCAGCACTACGTTGAGGCCGGCGACTGGTGGGACAGCAAGGGGCTTCCCAGCCTGCAGGATCAGGCGCTGCCCGACGACCTTCTGGCGGACTTCAAGCAGATGGCTGTCGCCGATGAAGGGGTCGAGGCATGAACGATCCGGCCGTCGCTGCCCTGCGCCAGCAAGTTCGCCAGCAGGGGCTGCTTGCCGATCTGCTCACGCTGCCGTTCCGATTTTTCGGCGTCCTGTGCGGCTCGCTCTTCCTGTGCATCGTGATCGAGTGCGTGGGCATGCATTTCTTCTGGCCCGTGGAAGGCTGGCACCACGCACAGACCATGCTCAATCACGAACTTGCGCTGGTGTCGGAGAGCTTCACGCGCAGCGTGATCGTGCAAGAGCCTGGCCGCAGTGCCAAACACCTCGTCGAGCTGGCCTATGACTGGCTGTTTGTCAAAAGCGGGTTGCTGGATTGGATGCGCGATGCGGCTGGCCAGGCCCGCGCAGGCGCGCAGAGCCACGCTCATGATTTCCGTTACTACATGGCCCAGGTCTATGTGCACGTGGAGAGCTACCTGATCGCTTCGGCCTACACGGTGCTGGTCTTCCTCGTGCGACTGCTGGTGCTGACGCTGACCGTGCCGCTCTTTCTGCTGGCCGCCTTCGTCGGCTTGATCGACGGATTGGTGCGAAGGGACGTGCGCAGCTTTGGCGCTGGACGTGAATCGGGCTTCGTTTATCACCGCGCCAGGGCCACGCTGATGCCGCTGGCCGTGCTGCCCTGGGTGATCTACCTCGCGCTGCCGGTGAGCGTGCATCCGCTGCTCGTCCTGTTGCCGAGTGCGGTGCTGTTGGGCGGCGCGGTGGACATTGCCGCTGCGACTTTCAAAAAGTATCTGTAGCCGGCGCACCTGCGAACTACGTTCCGCCGGAAAGCGGTCGCCGATGGATTCCGATTGATTGCGGCGCGCGTCTGGCTTGAGCCGGAGCATCGAAGCCATTCGCTTCAACGAGGAATGGCACGATGGAATCGATCCGCCGCCACATCCGCGCATGGCGCCGCGAGATGGCTGTGCCGTCGCTGGCATTGGCCCTGTCGCTCGGGTCGCTGCACCCAGCCCACGCTGCGGACGATGCGCCCGAGCGCGAGCAACTCGCTGCACTGGTACGTCAGATCGAACTGGCCGATCGTCTGGCAAACCATCTGGCCGAGCAGGCGATTGCCGCTCCGCAGGAGCGCACTCGCTACCACTTCGACTACATCCGGCTGCGTGCCGACCTGCAGCGCGTGCGCACGGGTCTGCAGGACTACCTCGTTCCGCAGCGGGCGCAGCCGCGCGACCCTCTGCCGATGAGCGGCGACTACGTGCGTCGTGACGAACGACCGGAGGTGCCGCGATGACGCCCTCTGCCGATCAGGTCGCTGCCTTCCAGGCCAACGGCGGCTTCACGCCCTCGGCCGTTTCCACCGTCGTCCTGGGCTTCGTCTTCGCTGTCCTGCTGTTGTGGGGCGTGTGGGCGATGCGCACGGCCTACGTTGGCTGGGCCGAACAGCGTTTGTCCCAGCGTCAGTTCCTCGGAGTCGTGGCGCGCTTCGTCGCGATGTACCTGGTGCTGAGTTTCTTCCTCCTGTCCTGACCCCCGACCACCTCGAAAGGTATCCCGCCATGAACGCTTCGACTTCTCCCCGCACTGCGCCGCGCTTCCTGCGCCGGACCGGCGGCATGTTTGCTGTGATGGCCATCGCAGCGGCGCCGCTGGCGTCCTGGGCAGCGCTGCCCACGATGGAAGACCCCTCGCGCGGCACCGGCAGCGGCATCATGCAGACGCTGCAAAACTACGGCTACGACATCGTGCTGCTGATCGCGCTGCTGGTCGTGGCCTCGATGTTCGTCGGCGTCTGCTACCACGCCTATACCCGCTACTCGGAGATCCACACGGGCCGGGCCACCTGGGGCCAGTTCGGTCTGACCGTCGGCGTGGGCGCGATCCTGCTCGTGGTCGGCATCTGGTTGCTGACCAAGGCCACCGGCGTGCTGTAAGGACCGGCAACGATGGCCGGCGCCTTCGAGAACCCGCGGGAGACTTCCCGCGACGGGCTTGTGACCTTCCTGCCGCATCGCCTGAACCGCCAGCCGGTGGTCGTGCGGGGGCTCACGGCCGACGAGCTGTGGATTTGCGCCGGCCTCTCGGCCGCTGCCGGCCTCGTGCTCGGCGTGCCGCTGGCCTGGATGACCAGCAGCATCGCGATGGTGCCCACGCTCATCGTCGCCGGCATCGGGATCGGCGTCTTCGTCGGTGGCGGCCTGTTACGCCGCATGAAGCGTGGCCGGCCGGACACCTGGCTGTACCGCCAGCTCCAGTGGCGCGTCGCGCTGCGCTATCCGGCGTTGGCCGCCCATGTCGGAGGCGGTCAGCTCGTCACCCGCACGGGCTGCTGGAGCACGCGGCGCCAGCGGCCTACGCCTCAGGGAGGTACGCCATGAGCCGCTTCAAGAACGAAGTCCTGCACCTGCAGGCCCACGTCAAGACCTTGCGCCTCGCCGGAGGCGCGTTGTTCTTCGTGGCGTTGCTGCTGGGCCTGGGGTGGTGGAGCGCACCGCGCAGCCTGACCATCCACGTGCCACCTGACCTGCGCTCGGGCAGCACGCGCAAGTGGTGGGACGTGCCGCCCGAGAGCGTCTACGCCTTCAGTTTCTACATCTGGCAGCAGGCCCAGCGCTGGCCCACCAACGGCGAGGAAGACTACCCGCGCAACCTCAAGGCGCTGGGAGCCTACCTCACGCCGAGCTGCCGCGCGTTCCTGCAGCAGGACTTCGAGTTTCGGCGCGGCAATGGCGAGCTGCGTCAACGGGTACGTGGCATCTACGAGATTCCGGGCCGCGGCTATGGCGACGATCCCTCGGCTCGGGTGCGCACCGTGTCAGTGAACAACTGGATCGTGACGCTGGACGTGAGCGCCGATGAGTACCTCGGCTCCGAACAGGTCAAGCGCGCACTGGTGCGCTATGCGTTGAAGGTGGTGCGCAGCGACGTCGATCCCGAACGCAACCCCTTTGGCCTGGCGCTGGACTGCTACGCACACGCGCCGGAACGCATCGAGATCCCGCCACCTCCAGCGCTGCCCGGCAGGCCTTCCAGTGCCAGCGCCCCTTTGCAGGGAGACACCCCATGAAGCGCCATGTTCTGCCGGCACTGGCCGGTCTCTTTCTGAGCCTGGGAGTTGTCTTCACCAGCCAGGCAGTCGAAATCCTGCGCTGGCAGCGCTTGCCACTGGCCGTGCCGCTGGTGGTCGGCCAGGAGCGTGTGGTGTTCATCGACCACAACGTGCGCGTCGGCATGCCCGAAGGCCTCGGCGCGCGCCTGCGCGTGCAGAGCGCGGGTGGAGCGATCTATCTGCGCGCGAGCGAGCCTATTCCACCGTCGCGCCTGCAGCTACAGGACGCCGACACCGGAGCATTGATCCTCGTCGACATCGCGGCAGAACCGGCCAAGGCTGGCCAACCACCCTTGGAGCCCGTGCGGATCGTCGAGGGCGATGACGGTCCCCTGCGTGATGCAGTCGCAACCAAGGCTTCCTCGGCGGACGGGGAATCCGCCGATGCATCCCACACGGGCGCGCGGCGCGCGACGCCCGTGGCGGTGATCTTGACGCGCTACGCCGCACAGAACCTCTATGCGCCGCTGCGCACTGTCGAACCCGTCGCCGGTATCGGTCGGGTCAACCTGCGGCGAGGCCTGGAGCTTTCCACCTTGTTGCCCACGTTGCCCGTGCGTGCGCAGGTGCTGGCCGCGTGGCGACTCGAAGACCAGTGGGTGACCGCCGTCAAGCTGACCAACACCTCAGTGCGCTGGATCGCGTTGGACCCGCGGGCCTTGCAGGGCGACTTCGTGGCGGCAACGTTCCAGCATCCGACCCTTGGATCGTCTGGGCGCGCAGACGACACCACCGTGGCCTATCTCGTTACCCGTGGCCACGGCTTGGTCGAGTCGTTGCTGCCCAAGCTCTCACCGATCGATGCGACGGTGAACCTGCCGCCGGCAGCAGCGGCCGGCCGGGCCGAAGGAGGTGCCCGCCATGAAAAGTAACCCCCTCCTGAAGTGGCTGTTGATCCCGATGGTGTTGGTGCTGCTGTTCGTCGGCATCAAGCTGTTCTCCGGCGATCGCGGAGGCAAGCCTATCGCCTCTGGCAACAGCCAACTCACGCCCGAAGAGATGAAGTCGCTCGGCATAGAGGGCGACACGCCGCGCGATACCGTCGCGACGCTGGTGGCCCAGGTCAAGCAGTTGCGCAACGAGCTGCAAACCGCGCTCAACGACAACAAGAACCAGAAAACCGAGAACGAGCGCATGCGCGCGCGGGAAGGCGCGATCGACCAGCGTATCCAGTCCGCGCTTGAAGGTGAGCGCGGCCGCCTGCAGCAGGACCGCGAACAGTTGGCCGGCGATCGCCAGCAGACCCAGGGCCTGCTGCAAGACCTGCAGCGGCGCCTGGACGGGCTTTCCGGTAAGGGCAGTCAGGCCGAGCTGCCGGTGGGTCTTGGCTTGGAGGAAGGCGACGGCAAGAGCTTCGGCGGCAACCCGAGTGGTGGCGCACGCAGCACCAGCGGTACACGCTGGGTGGAGCCCGACGACGCGAAGCCGTCCGCGAAGACTGGCGGCAGCAACAGCGGCCCGAGCTTCCCGACCAGCTTCGGCCCAGCGCAGAAGACGCTATCTGACACGGCCGATAACGTGGCAAGCACCGTATCGGACGCAGGCAGCCGCGCGGTGGGTGCTTCGGCCAAGCCGGTCTACACGGTGCCGTCGAACTCAACGCTGATGGGCTCGATCGCAATGACAGCGCTGATCGGCCGCGTGCCGATCGATGGCACGGTCAACGATCCATATCCCTTCAAGGTGCTGATCGGCCCGGACAACCTGACGGCCAACGGCATCGACATCCCCGACGTAGCCGGCGCCGTGGTCAGCGGCACGGCCTCGGGCGACTGGACGCTTTCCTGCGTGCGCGGCCAGATCCGTTCGGTGACGTTTGTCTTCAACGATGGCACGGTGCGCACCATGCCCGAGGAGGGCAACCGCAACCAGAACGGCAGCGGCGGCCAGGGCGGCAGTGCGAACAGCACAATCCATGGCGGCCTGGGCTGGATCAGCGACCCCTACGGCATTCCCTGCGTCAGCGGCGAACGGCGCAGCAACGCGCAGCAGTACCTGGGCTCGCAGGCGCTGATCACTGCAGCCGGTGCCGGCGCGGCGTCGCTGATCAAGTCGAACAACGGCAGCGTGGCCGTGGTTGCCAACAGCAACGGCTCGCTCGGCACGGTCGGTATCAGCGGCAATGAGGCGATGGGTCGCATCCTGGCCGGTGGCGTGCGCGACATGGCTGATTGGGTAAACAAGCTCTACGGCCAGGCCTTTGCCGCCGTCTACGTGCAACCGGGGGCCAAAGTCGCCGTGCATCTAGAGCAGTCGCTCAACATCGACTACGACGCCAAGGGGCGCCGGGTCAATCACCGCATCGGAGGCCAGCATGCGTCGGATCTGGATTGAATCGGCCGCGACCCTGTGCGCGGTCGTTGTGCTGGGCGGTTGCGCCACCAGCAAGGACGAACTGCTGCCGCACGGCGACAGCACCATGCTCGACGTCTGGACCCAGGAGACGGGCGGCAGTGCCGGTGGCGGCCTGGCCGCCCGACAACTGCTCGATGCGCGCCAGGGGCTGCGCCGGCCGCTGACCGAGGCCGACGTGCAGGCGGCGCCAACCGCCGCTGCCGCCTACACGCGCACTGCGGCCAACGAGATTTACCGCCAGTTCCACCGGCTGCCGAACCCGGACCTGGTGATGTACGTGTTCCCGCACCTGACTGGCAGCGACCCGGTGCCGGTGCCTGGCTACACCACCGTCTTCCCGCTGTACCAGCGCGTGCAATACGCCATGCCTGGCGAGCGTCTGGAGGACTACTGATGGCTTGGCCCTTGCCCTGGACGCGCAAGGCCAGCGTGGTGGCGCGGCCACTCGGCGCTACCGACCCGGATGCCGATGATGTCTGGTCGCGGCACGTGACAACGCTGGCGGCGCATGGCATCCCGGAGCCGGGGGCCGCCACGGAAGACCGGCATCGCCGTCCAGCCACTGAGGCGGACATGCAGGCGCTCTACGGCGTGTCACCGTCCTTCGCCGATCTGCTGCCCTGGGTGGAATATCTCCCCGGCTCTAAGAGCATGCTGCTGGAAGACGGCCAGTCGGTTGCGGGCTTCTTCGAACTGGTGCCGATCGGCACCGAAGGCCGTGAGATGGCCTGGCTGTGGCAGGCCCGCGATGCGCTGGAGAACGCCCTGCAGGATTCGTTCGACGAACTCGACGACAACCCGTGGGTCGTGCAGCTCTACGCCCAGGATGAATCGACCTGGGACAACTACCTGCGCGGGCTGGCTCATTACGTGCGGCCGCGCGCCCAGGGCAGCGCCTTCACCGATTTCTACCTGCGCTTCTTCGGGCATCACCTGCGCGCCATCGCCAAGCCGGGCGGCCTGTTCGAGGACACGACGGTGACGCGCCTGCCGTGGCGCGGCCAAGTGCGGCGCGTGCGCATGGTGGTGTACCGGCGCGCGAACGCGGCGACCACTTCGCGGCGTGGCCAGTCGCCCGAACAGGCACTGACGACGATCTGCGACCGGCTAGCGGGTGGGCTCGCCAACACGGGCGTGAAGGCACGTCGCATGGAGGCCTCTGACATCCACGACTGGTTGCTGCGCTGGTTTAACCCGCACCCCACGCTGCTTGGCCCCAGCGCCGACGACCGCGAGCGCTTCTATGCGCTGACGCGGTATCCCGAGCAAGCCGAAGACGGCGAGATCGAGTTGGCCAGTGGAGACTTCGCGCAGCGACTGTTCTTCGGCCAGCCGCGCTCGGACGTGGTGAACGGCACCTGGCTGTTCGACGGCATGCCGCACCGGGTCATCGTGATGGACCGGCTGCGCATGCCGCCCACCACGGGCCACGTCACCGGCGAAACCCGCAAGGGCGGCGACGCGGTCAACGCGCTGTTCGACCAGATGCCTGAGGACACGGTGATGTGTCTGACGGTCGTCGCCACGCCGCAGGACGTGCTCGAAGCGCATTTGAACCATCTGAGCAAGAAGGCCGTGGGCGAGACGCTGGACTCGGAGCAGGCGCGGCGCGACGTGCAGGAGGCGCGTGGCCTGATCGGCAGTGCGCACAAGCTCTACCGCGGCGCGCTGGCCTTCTACCTGCGCGGGCGCGATCTAGCGCAACTCGACAGCCGTGGCCTGCAACTGGCGAACGTCATGCTCAATGCCGGCCTGCAGCCGGTGCGCGAGGAAGACGAAGTGGCGCCTCTCAACAGCTACCTGCGCTGGCTGCCCTGCGTGCTTGATCCGGCCTTGGATAAACGCCAGTGGTACACGCAACTGATGTTCGCGCAACACGCGGCCAACCTCGCGCCGGTGTGGGGCCGCAGCCAGGGTACGGGACACCCCGGCATCACGTTCTTCAACCGCGGCGGCGGGCCGATCACTTTCGACCCGCTGAACCGGCTCGACCGGCAGATGAACGCGCATCTGTTCCTGTTTGGCCCCACAGGCTCGGGCAAGAGCGCCACACTCAACAACATCCTGAACCAGGTGACGGCGATCTACCGTCCGCGCCTGTTCGTCGTCGAGGCCGGCAACAGCTTCGGCCTATTCGGCGACTTCGCTACGCAGCTGGGCCTCAAGGTACACCGCGTGAAGCTCGCGCCAGGGGCCGGGGTGAGTCTTGCGCCATTTGCAGACGCACACCGGCTCGTCGACACGCCCGGTCAGGTGCAGACGCTGGACGCCGATGCGCTTGACGAAGACCAGGAGCCTGCCGCCAAGGCGGCGAATCGTGGCGATGAAGCCGAGGAGCAGCGCGACGTGCTCGGCGAGCTGGAAATCACCGCGCGGCTGATGATCACCGGCGGTGAGGACAAGGAAGAAGCGCGGATGACGCGCGCCGACCGCAGCCTGATCCGCCAGTGCATCCTCGATGCGGCGCAGCTCTGCGTGGCCGAGCAGCGCACGGTGCTCACGCGCGACGTGCGCGACGCGCTGCGCGAGCGTGCCCGCGACACGTCGCTGCCCGAGGTGCGGCGCGCGCGCCTGCTGGAGATGGCGGATGCCATGGATATGTTTTGCCAGGGTGTGGATGGCGAGATGTTCGACCGGCCCGGCACGCCGTGGCCCGAGGCCGACATCACCATCGTGGACCTCGCCACATTCGCGCGCGAGGGCTACAACGCGCAGCTCTCCATCGCCTACATATCGCTGATCAACACGGTCAACAACATCGCCGAGCGGGACCAATTCCTGGGTCGGCCGATCATCAACGTGACGGACGAAGGCCACATCATCACCAAGAACCCGCTGCTCGCGCCCTATGTCGTGAAGATCACGAAGATGTGGCGCAAGCTCGGCGCCTGGTACTGGCTGGCGACGCAGAACATCGACGACCTACCCAAGGCGGCCGAGCCCATGCTCAATATGATCGAGTGGTGGATCTGCCTCTCCATGCCACCGGACGAGGTCGAGAAGATCGCTCGCTTCCGCGAGCTGAACCCGGCGCAGAAGGCCCTGATGCTGTCGGCCCGCAAGGAGGCCGGCAAATTCACCGAGGGCGTGATCCTCTCCAAGAGCATGGAAGTGCTGTTTCGTGCGGTGCCGCCCAGCCTCTACCTGGCGCTGGCCCAGACCGAGCCGGAGGAGAAGGCCGAGCGCTTCCAGCTGATGCAGCAGTACGGCATCGGCGAGCTGGATGCGGCGTTCAAGATCGCCGAGAAGATCGACCGCGCCCGTGGCATCGAGTCGCTGGTGCTCGATGCTCCTGCGTAGAGGGAGAAAACGATGCAGATCAATCGCTTCATGCCGTCGCGATCCGTCGCCTTCGTCGCGCTGCTGGTGGTCGCCGCACTGATCGCAGCGGCTTGGTTGGGCCTGCGCCGGCAGGCACCGATGGTCGAGCCCATTTCGTTCTCGGCCGAGACGGCTGCTGCACCGGTGACGATGGCCGCAACCTCGTCCAGCCCGCCGTGGCGCTATGGCCGACCCGATGCGCGCTTCACGGTGATCGAGTACGCCGACCTTGAATGCCCGTTCTGCCGCGCTTACTTCCCTGTGCTCAAGCGGTGGATCGACGTGCACCCAGAGGTGAATTGGCAGTGGCACCACCTGCCGCTGACGACGCACGAGCCGGCCGCGTCCACCAATGCGCGCCTGGTTGAGTGCGTGGGCGAGGCCGGTGGCCCGGCCGCGTTCTGGCAGGCCGTCGAATGGGTCTACGCACACACCCGCGGCGACGGCCAGGGCTTGCCCGATGGCCTGAGCTATCCCGGCATCACGCCGACCGCCCGGCAGTGCCTGGACAGCGAGCGCCCCGAAACGCTGATCCGCACGCAGTCGGCGAGCGCCGCACAGGAGGGCATCAAGGTCACGCCGACGCTGCGCCTGCAGGACCGCCAGTCCGGCAAGACGCTGCTGCTGCACGGGCCGGTCGAGGGCGATGCGCTGCTATCGGCTATTGACCTGCTGTCCGCCAGCGGCACAACCGCACCCGAAACGAAGGAAGGGCCTGCCGATTCTCTCGGCGAGATGCCCAGGTAGTCTGGGCCATCAAGACTGCTGCGCAGCCTTGAGTTGCTTGGCGTATGCCATGCCCCAACCAAGACCCAGCAGGGCTGCTACCAGCGAGCCCAGCAACACCCCGAGCTTTGCCGCGCCAAGCAGGTTCTCATCGGCAAAAGCGAGCATCGCAATGAAGATGGACATGGTGAAGCCGATGCCTGCCAGCAGGCCGATGAGGCAAATGCTTCCCCACGAAACACCCAGGGGTAGCCTGCACAGGCCCAGCCGCACCATGAGCCAGCTTACGCCGACGACACCAAGCGGCTTGCCGGCAACCAGAGCCAGTGCGACGCCGAACATGATCCACTGCGGTCCTTCAGCGGAAAGATCAATGCCACCCAGGCTCACGCCGGCATTCGCCAGCGCGAACAGAGGCATGACACCATAGGCGACCCAAGGGTGCAGCGCCATCTGCACCCGCACCACCGGCGGCAACAGCTCACGCTGGGCTAAGCGCAGTTGCCGGAGCGGATGTGCGAGAAGACTCATGTCTTTGGTAGCATCGCCATCGCGGCCGAGCAGTTCCTTTGTAATGCGCGAAACCGCGTCCATAGGGCGTTCACGCGTGCGGACGGGGAACACAGGTGTCATCAGTCCGAGCACCACGCCTGCGAGCGTCGGATGGGCCCCCGTCATCAACAAGCCGATCCAGACCACCGCACCCGGACCCACATAGGTGTAGGCTGAGCCGATACCAATTTGCTGCAGACTTAGCACCATTGCTACGCCCAGCGCCGCAACTGCGAATCCGCTGTAGTCGAGACCACCGGAGTAGAAGAAGGCGATGATCAGCACCGCAACGATGTCGTCGATGATGGCCAGGGCCAGCAGGAAGACTCGGACATTGCTGGGGATCGAGCGGCCCAACAGTGCCAACACTCCCACGGCAAACGCAATATCAGTTGCCGTGGGGACAGCCCACCCGTGCTGCCGTACTGGTTCGCTGTTCAAGGCAAGGTAGATCAACGCGGGCACGACAACGCCGCCCACAGCGGCAGCCATGGGCAGTGCCGCCTGACTCAGATTGCTCAACGCACCTTCATGGATTTCACGGCGGATTTCCATGCCAACGACCAGGAAGAACACCGTCATCAACGCATCGTTGATCCAGAAATGCAGGGATTGAGCGAAAACGAAGTTGCCGAACCCAATCGATAACGGTGTGTGCCAGAGCGCATGGTAGCTGTGGGCAAATGACGAGTTCGCCCAGATCAAGGCAACAGCCGCTGCAATCAGCAGCACGATGCCGCTGATGGCTTCGATGTGGAGGAAGCGTTCGAGGGTGGTGAAGGCGCGTTCGGCCAAAAGCTGGGCGCGCGGCAAATCCTGCCGCGAAGGGTGTTGATTCATGGTCGCAATAGATCCGCGCGGCGGCCCGACCTACGCATAAACCTGTCCCACTGCGACGTGCAGCTAACACCCGGCAGTCATTTTACATGGCGGGGCCTATCCAAGCGACCATTTGGCTCTGGACGTCAAGCCGAGGCCCTCGTGTGGCACGAAGAGGCTTCTAAGCATGGCAAAAGCCTGTGCCGACGCGCCCGCAGAGGGACTGATCGTCCCAATCTGATAAGCCCATGCCCACTGCTAAAGCGGGGTGTGCGCGATGCGCATTCCTTGTCGCACGGGACATGCCTTCGGCGTTCGACTAGGGGCCTTGCTTTGATTCCCAGGACGCCCTCCATGATGGCCCCCTTCTTCAACCTCATCTCGCGGCTACGGACCACGCGCGTCGCATGTACCGGCGGACTGCTGCTGTACCTGCTCGGTCAGACCGCGTCCGCAGCCGACGTGCTTGTTGTGACCGACAGCCGCCATCCCGTGCAGTCCACTGCTGGCGCGCGCGTGATCGATCTGGACCTGCCCGAGCGCATCGAGGCTGAACTGGCCGCGGGCCTGCCCAACGACCCCAACAGCGCGGCCGCGCTCGTGCAGCAGCGCCTGCGCGATGGTGGCCCGACGCTGCAGCGGCGCATCGGCAGCGCCTATCAGGGCGTCGCCGATGCCTGGGGCCTGGGTATCGCCAAGATACCTGCCGTGGTGGTCGATCGCCGCTACGTGGTCTACGGTGAGCCCGACGTGGCGCGCGCCGTGGCCCGCATCGAAGCCCATCAGAGGGCGCTCCCATGAATCGCTTGCTGTCGGCATCGTCGCGCCGGGCCCGCCTTGCCATCGCTTCTGTGCTGATGGGCGGCGCCGCGTCGAGCTTTGCGCTGAACACAGCCACCATCGTGTCTTCGGCCGTGTCGCCCGACTGCCTGGAGTACCGCGTCGTCGGTGTCTGCTATTGGCTGTTTTGCACCATGTTCGGTTGCTCGGTGCGCACCTCGGTGAAAGTACGCCACTACGTCCCCGACGCGGTGGTGTCGAGCTACAGCAACACCGGCGAGAACCCGTGGGTCGAGGTTCGTGCGATGAGCACGCCGAACTCCACGGCACAGGCTGGCGGCGACGGGACGACGAATCACGACAACGAGAACAACCTCGCTAAGTTCAAGAACGCCGACGCAATCGGGCATCCTGGTGGCTCGGTGTTCAGCCAGTTTGCCAGCGCGTCCGGCTACGCCTGCCAGGGTGCGGGCACAGCCTTCATGCCATACCTGCTGAGCACGCTCGACACGCTGGCCTGGCGCTACAACATCCCCGAGGTCGTCTACCCGGAATCGTTAATCCCCGGCAGGCGGGAGATCGGCACCCGCACCAGCGCGAACCTGTGGGGGAACGTTTACCCGCGCGGCGGCTTCCTGCATCAGACCGACGACTACAAGAGCGGGGCCGTCGTCGCGCAGCGCGCGGGCGACGTCGTGACGCGGCGCATGCAGCCGCACGTCTACCAGCCGCTGCTCGCGAGTTCGCGCGACGGCTACTGGCCGGCCGGCGCCCTGGTGGAAAGCGATGCCTCCACCGGCAAGTGGCAGGAGCTGACGCCGATCCTCTCCACGTCCTGCGCGGTGTTCCCGCACAGCAACACGCGCGTGCAGGCCCAGCAAGGCGACTACGCCTGGGCACTGTGGCGGCCCTATGCCTGCTGCGAGCGCAAGGGGCAAATCTTCCTCGGCAGCGTGGACTTCCAGTGAGGTGGTTTCAATGAAAGTGTTCCTTTCCCGTTTCGTGCAACGCGCCAAGCCCTACACGCTCAGCATCGCGCTCGCCTGCGCCGTCACCGCCGCAGCCGGCGTTGCGTGGGCGCAGACCCGCATCAACCCGACCGGTGTCGGCGTGAGCGGCAGCGTCATCGGCGATGACGTGCTCTACAGCATCGGCGGAGGCCGCGCCGTCTCCATGGGTGGCGCCGGGAACATGCAGAGCATCGGCGTGGGCATTGGCTGGAACAGCAACCTGATCTGCGGCGACATGAGCATCACGACGACGCTGCAGAACCAGTTGAACGGCATCACCAACGGCTTCCAGCAGATCATGAGCAGCGTGATCCAGAGCGCGACCAGCGCCGTGGCATCGCTGCCGGCGCTGATCATCCAGCGTGCCGATCCGGGCCTCTACAACCTGCTGACCAACGGCGTGCTGCAGGCACGGCTCGACTTCGACCGCAGCAAGCTGACGTGCAAGGCGATGGCCAACCGGATGGCGGACATGGCCGGCGGCCAAGCCGGGTGGGATCAGCTCGCCGAGGGCTTTGCGCTGCGTGATGCGGTGAGCAGCACCGACGCAGTGTCCGCCGTGGAGCAGGCCGAATCCAACAAGGGCAACAACGGCGTTCCCTGGGTCGGGGGCAGCAACGCGGGCGGGTCGGGCCAGGGCTCCATCAAGGTGGTCGGCGACGTGACCCGCGCGGGCTACAACCTGCTCAACAGCCGCGGCGTCATGGACACCTCGTCGATCCCGCGCGCCTCCTGTGGCAACCGGCTGACCTGCCAAACCTGGTCCTCGCCGCAGGCGGCTGCGGACTTCGCGACCCGCGTGCTCGGCGAGCGCGAGCAGCGCACCTGCGAGACCTGCACCAAGACGCAGACAACGCCCGGCGTCGGCCTGACGCCCGTGATCCAGGAGGAGTACGAGACCAAGCTGCAGGCGCTGCAGGGCCTCGTGACCGGCTCGACGCCGACGACTGTGGCGAACCTCGAAGCCGCCGGCAGCAACTCGCTGCCGATCACGCGCGGCGTGATCGAGGCGCTGCGCGACGAGCCCGATCAGGACCTGCTCGGCAAGCGCCTGGCATCCGAGGCCGCGCTGTCGAGCGTGCTGGAGAAGGCTCTGCTGTTGCAGCGCACGCTGCTGACCGGCAAGAAGGAGCCAAACGTCGCCGCCAACGAGTTGGCGGTGAAGGCTGTCGATCAGGAGAACAGCGCGCTGGAACAGGAGATCAACAACCTCAAGACCGAGCTGGAGCTGCGGCGCACGCTGGCCGGCAATTCGGCCATGGCAATCGTACAGCGGCATGGCACACGGGCTGCGGGTTCGCGCGGCATCTTCGAGGGCGACACGACGCGTGACCGGCTCAAGGAAGTGCAGAAGCCGCGGAGCGGGCCATGAGCAGCCTGTCCTGGCTGCGGCCAGCGTGGCTGCTCAGCCGCCGCGTCGGCATCGTGCTGTTGTGGGTGCTGCTGGTAGCGGGCATCGCCGTCGGCGTGAACGTCGTCGGCCTCCACGTCGTCGGCAGTATCGATGGCTGGGAGCAGTGGCTGCGCGAGCACTCGGCCCATTTCCTGGTGTGGCGGCTGCTGGTCTACGCCGCGACAGCCTACGGCTGGTGGTGGATGCGGCGGCGCCTGCGCGAGCGCGAGCCATCACCCGAGGCGCACCAGCGTCTGCTGCGCGTCGAGATCGCGGCCGTCGTCACCCTCGTGATGCTCGAAGGCAGCCAGTTTCTGCGCAATGGCTGAGCCCCGGAGCACGCCATGACCCTCTATACAACCGACTACCTGGAGTATTACCTGACGCTTGTCGGGTGGATCGTCAACAACGGCATTTGGAACATCCTGGTGGCCAGTGGCGTGTTTGCGTTGCCCTTCGTGGTAATCGTCGTGCAGGAGTGGCTGCGCGCAAGAGCCGAAGGCGCCGACGAGGGCAACAAGGGCGTGCTGTCGTCCATGCGGATCGAGAACCGTGTGTGGGTGGCGATCGTCGTCATCTTGTTCGCCGGTATTCCCTTCATCCCGGTCGACCTCAGTACGATCAAGTTCGATACGACGCGCTCCGCGCAATGCCAAGTCAGCGTCCCGCAGCCCACCGACACGGGCTGGTCAAACGCCTACACCACACTCAACAACCAGAGCGCGCTGGTGCCGGTGTGGTGGTTCTTCATGCACTCCATCTCGAAGGCAGTGACGGGCGGCGCGGTGGCGGCGATTCCTTGCGGGACGGATCTGCGGCAGATCCGCATGGACGTGGACGCGACGCGCATCAACGACCCGGTACTCGCCCAAGAAGTCGCAGACTTCGTGCACGACTGCTACGGTCCTTCGCGCGCCAAGCTGTTCATGGACCGCCCGACGCTCTCCGACAATCAATTGAACGACGTAACCTGGATCGGGTCGAGCTACTTCCAGAGCACGTCAGGCTTCTACGACACCTACCACTCCGGCACGCCGCGCACGGCTTGGCCCTACGACGCGACCCGCGATGCAGGGCTGGCTCAGGTGGACAGCGGCGGTGGCTATCCAACCTGCCAACAGTGGTGGTCGGATGGCAGCAATAGCCTGCGCGCGCGACTGCTGGCTCAGGTCGATCCCGATTTGCTTTCGCGCATCGGCCATTGGGCTGGCTTCCTGTCGCAGAACGAGGTGAACGACTCGGTGATTCGTGCCGTGGTCTCGCCACAGCAGCAGAAGATGAATCAGGGGGCGGTCTATACGGACTACGGGGGACAGATCGAGAAGACGCTGCCCAATGTCGTGACGCGCGGCGCAGGCGACCTCGGCATGACCGTAGGCTCGCTGGGCTTCTTTCCGGCGATGGATGTGGTCCGCCAGGCGCTGCCGATGGTGCTGTCGCTGCTCAAGATGGCGCTGGTCGTCTGCATCCCGCTGGTGCTGGTCTTCGGCACCTACGAACTGAAGGCACTGGTCGCAGTGAGCAGCGTGCAGTTCGCGTTGTTCTTCGTAGACTTCTGGTTCCAACTCGCCCGCTGGCTCGACAGCACGATCCTCGATGCGCTCTACGGATGGGGGTTCGGCGCGAACCGCCCGCACAGCAACTTCGATCCGCTGATCGGCCTGAACAACGCCTTTGGGGACATGCTGCTGAACTTCGTCATGGCCACGATGTTCATCGTACTGCCAACTTTCTGGGTGGCCTCGCTGGGCTGGGTCGGTGTGCGTGCAGGAAACGCGATCCAGGGATTGGCCGCTGGTACGCGCGATGCACAAGCTGCAGGGGGCAAAGGTTCCGGAGTAGCACTGAAGGCTGTGAAGTAGCTAAGGCTGGTCGTCCTCGGGATCGTGAGGATCAATCCGCTGCTCGTTAGACGTATAGAGGCCGTATCCAGCAGGGCCGTACCGCCATTCTGGCTCTTGCTCTTCGTCATAGCTCCCATCGCCATTGCGGACCATCCAGGCGCCTGCCAGCGCGAACGCGAGCAGCAATGCCAGCCAGAGCGCAATGTAGAGCAGGAAGCCGAACGCGGCGAGTTTGACCGCCAGCAACGTGGCCTTTGCGACGCCAGGCTCCCATCCCCGCGCGAGCAACCAGCCATGCGCCCGCCGATCCAGACGCGCGCAGCTTCGCCATGTCCGGCCCAGCGTTCGGCCGAGGCGTTTTGCGAAAGTGGTCTGTGCGGCGGTCTTCATGGTGGCTACCTCATGTTCATCCTGTCGTGTGGCTGTGATCCCTGTCCGTGTCGCGATTGAACCCTGTGGAGTTCTTCAACTGCGGCCTAGCCTTTGTCCGTTGCGCGCCAGTCGGCCTTGCTTGCGGCCACCAGTGCCGCCCAATCGTCCGGCGGGTTGCCGCGGCCCAACATCTTCTCGAACACCGCATAGGGGTCGGACTTGCTGCCCGCCGACCGCAAGGTCTGTTCGTCGTTGACCCAGGCGAACACGATCGCCTTGGCCTTGGAGTCGTAGCGGAAGAACAGGCGGAACCGCCGCCCGATCTTCGCGCGCCGCCAGTGCCGGTAGGCCGGCCCCAAGGTGTTGCCCTGGCGGAATTCGTCGCGCGCGGGATCGCTCGGCACGGCATCCATGATCAACTGGCTCAACGCCCGGAACAGCTTGACGTTGGCGTTGCTCTCGAACCCCTGCGGGTCGTTCTGTTCGGCCCGTTCCGCAGCCGCGTGCAGCTTGCGCAACTGCTCGATCACGCCCTCGTGGAACAGGAGCGTCCAACCGTGCCGCTGCATCAGAGCGCCACTTCGCCTTCGATGTCCTCATCGAGGTTCACCACGTGGTGCGCGTTGGCCAGCATGGCACGCGCCAGATCGTCCGGCAGGGAGTGGACGTGTCGCCCGGCCCGGATGTCCGCTTCCAGCAGCCCCAAGAAGGCGCCGATGGCCGGGTCTTCATGGTCGGCGTCGGCGCGGGTCACGACGACTTCGCCGCCGCGCAGGTCGAACGCCACCTTGCCGCCGGTGTCCACGCCCAGCGCCTGCCGGATGGACTTGGGCAGCGTGATCTGACCCTTGGAGGTTAGCGTCGCGACTTCGTGGATTTCGGGCATGGCGGCACTCCTGATGGCAACGTCTGAATGGTAAGGAAAAATCCTTACTTTGTCAATCTGGGTATGCATGGTGCTCCGTCCGGTCGATGAAACGGCTCCATCGTAGGGGCGGCACAGCCAGTCTTCCCGTATTAATCCGACTTGGGCCAAACCCGCATTGGTTGTGGTCTGGCAGGCGTCGTTGCCCTATATCCAAAGGTTTCCGTAAAGGCCAAAGGGCTGGGGAAGGGGCAAGGGAATGGGGCCAAGGGGAAAGGCCCTACCCGAAAAGGCCAAAAGGCTCTCCCGACCGGCCCGCCGTCCGAGGTTCGCCATGCTCTCGCTGTTCCAACGCAAACGGGTGCCGCCCGCCGCCTGTGCGCCGACGCCCAAACCTTCCGCCGAGCCCGGCAAAGGGCTGATGCGGCCGGAGCCGGCCGCATCGCTGCTGGCGACGCCGCGCCGGCAGAAGCTACTGGAACACATCTGGCAGCGCACCTCGCTCTCGCGCCGGCAGTTCGCCACGCTGTACCTCGCCCCGCTGGAACGCTACGCCGAGCTGGTCCAGCAATTCCCCGCGTCGGAGGCCCATCACCACGCCTATCCGGGCGGCATGCTGGATCACGGCCTGGAGATCGTCGCCTACGCGCTCAAGCTGCGGCAGTCGCATCTGCTGCCCGCGGGCGCCACGCCAGAGGCGCAAGCCGCCCAGGCCGAGGCCTGGACCGCAGGCACCGCCTACGCGGCGCTGCTGCACGACATCGGCAAGATCGCGGTCGACCTGCACGTCGAGTACGCAGACGGCACGGTCTGGCACCCCTGGCACGGCCCGCTGCGGCGGCCGTACCGCTTCCGCTACCGCAGGGAGCGCGAATACCGGCTGCACAGCGCCGCCACCGGGCTGCTCTACGTCCGGCTGCTCGATCCGGGCATCTTCGACTGGCTCGCCGGCTATCCTGACCTTTGGGCCGCGCTGCTGTACGTGCTGGCCGGCCAGTACGAGCATGCCGGCACGCTCGGCGAACTGGTCGTGCAGGCGGACCAGGCATCGGTCGCCCAGGAACTCGGCGGCGATCCGAGCAAGGCCCTGGCAGCGCCCCGGCACGCACTGCAGCGCAAGCTGCTCGATGGCCTGCGCTACCTCCTGAAGGAAGGGCTCAAGCTGAATCAACCCCAGGCCTCGGATGGCTGGCTGACCCAGGACGCGCTCTGGCTGGTGAGCAAGACCGTCTCGGACAAGCTGCGCGCGCATCTGCTGTCTCAGGGTATCGACGGCATCCCGGCCAACAACACGGCGGTGTTCAACGTGCTACAGGATCACGGCATCGCCTTGGCCACACCGGACGGCAAGGCGATCTGGAAGGCCACCGTCACCAGCGATGCCGGCTGGTCGCACAGCTTCACCTTTCTCAAGCTGTCTCCGGCCATGGTCTGGGATGCGGTAGACCGGCCGGCACCGTTCGCGGGTCGCGTGCAGGCCGACGAGGAACAAGGGGCGCCGACGCCACAGGCACTGGCAGCCGAAGCGCCGGGCCTGGAAAGCGCCGATACCGAGCCACCGAGCACCGCACCGACCGCACCGACCGCACCGACCGCACCGACCGCACCGACCGCACCGACCGCGCCCGTGCCCGCCGACAACGGCGTTGCTGCGCTGCTCGATCTGCTGAGTGACACGGCCCCACCCGTGCCGCCGGAGCCCCCGGCCGACCCCGTTGCCGAGCCCGAGCCGACCTCGCCGCCGTCGCCTACGGTGCTGCCGCAGGTGAGCCCCGCGCCATCTCGGGATCGGCCGGATGCTTCCGGCGAGCATTTCATGGCCTGGCTGCGTCAGGGCATCCAGACGCACAAGCTCATCATCAACGACGCCAAAGCTCTGGTGCATAGCGTCGTGGGAACGGCCTACCTTGTGAGCCCCGGCGTCTTCCAGCGCTACGCGCAGGAACATCGGCAAATCGCCGCACTGGCGAAACCGGAGAACCTGGAGGGATGGCAGTGGGTGCAGAAGCGTTTTGAGAAACTGAGCCTGCACCGCAAGCAAGCCAGCGGGCTGAACATCTGGACCTGCGAAGTCACGGGGCCGCGCAAATCCAGGCGACTGCACGGCTACCTGCTGAGCGCTCCCGAAGCGCTGTTCCAGGAAATGCCTCCGGACAATCCATACCTGCGCCTCCTTACCGAGGCCGTAAAGCGCGAAAATTCAGCCGCCGGTAATAAGTACGACAACGAACAGGGGTAGACAAGGGGCCACGGCGCGGGCCGGCTTCAGTCCGCGGACTTAGTCGGAGCCGTCTCTGCCATCTTGGCTTCAGTCAGCGCCATCAAGTGGGCAGAACTGCATTTCAGCGCACGGGCGATTTTGAGAATGAGGGGGAGCGTGGGGACATGCTCGCCACGCTCGATCTTTCCCATGTGCGAACGCTCGATTCCTGACAGATGAGCCAGCGTTTCCTGGGCGATGCCTTGACTGGTTCTTTCTTCGCGCACGGAGGCCCCAAACGCGATGGCTGGTTCCGCTTCGTAGGTTGTTGTGCCGGTGGGCCGGCCTCTTTGAATCGAACGCTTTTGCATTGCCAAAAGCGTCGAGGATTGACACGATATAAACCACGTTAAACTTAACTCAAGAGAAGCGACTTCATCGGTCGCCGCGAGTTCACTGCCTGGGGGAACTGGACGTGAAATCGAGCGATGCCTCCACTGAAATCCGGGTGGCTGTGCTCGGCGAGTGGGTGCCTTCACCGCTTGCCGACTTGCTGGCGTTACAGCGCGCCGAGGAGCCAGAGACCGCCACTGCTTTGATCGGATGCAGTGCCATGGCGCAGGCGCAGGAACACCCGCGCGGCAACTTCGACTTGGCCCTGTCCGCCACCGCCTTGGAGTGGCCGGGCTGGGTGTGCGAGCCGTTGTGGCATGACACGCTGGCGGTCGCCGTCGCCAAACGCTCACACCTGCTGTCTTACCGTGAAGTACCTCGCCAAGAGCTGCTCAAGCAGCCGTTGATCTGTGCGCAGTCAACGGCTGACGAGCCGTGGCGCACCGTGGCACATCGCCTGTTCGAGGACGCACCGCAGGGTCATGAGCAAACCGTCAGCACCTTCGACATGGCGATGACGCTCGTCTCCGCGGGCTACGGTATCGCCGTCGCACCTACCGCGAGGCTGAACTGTTACCTAAGTAGCGGCATCGCCGCGCGGCCCTTGGCTGGCGCACCGATCATCGTGATGGCCTACCTGCTTCGTCCGTGCTCGTCCTTGACCGAGCCCCAGGAAAGATTTGCTCGCCGCGCGCGCTCCGTGTCCTGACACACAGGGCGCGCGCTGCTGGGCGCTGGCGCGCTACGCGAACGCCACCTGCTGCGGGGACCATTCACTTTCCTTCACCGTCGTGCTCACCGCCATGATGATCTTGTCGAGATTCGTGGCGCTGACGCTTTCCAGGGCCGAGCGGCCGCGCAACATCGCGCGCGGCTGCAGGAGCGCGTTGTAGATCTGCCAAGGATCGGCGCCCCTGGTCAGCTTGAGGACCGCTTGGATCAGCGCATGCTTGACCGGATCGAGATGCCAATCCGGCACGCGCTGGCCGCGGTTGCCCAGGTTCAAGGCCAGCAGGTTGCCGGCCTTGATCTCGTAGCTGATCCACCTGCGGGACTTGCCCGCCATCTTCGCGTACTCGGCGACCGGCAAATTGTGCGGTGCCTCGAAGACATCGACCAGTTCCATCCGCTGGCGCTGAATGTCGGACAGCGGTTCCTCCATGACGGAACGCGGCAACGGCACTGCGGGCAGCCGATGCGTATCGGCCGACACCAGTGGCATCGCGTCTCCCGGCTTGGTCACGATCAGGAGCGGCGCCGACGTGGCCGCGACTTTGGGTGGCGCACTCGCGGCTTCCTCGTCCGAGAGGACGGGCACGCCCTCCAAATGAATGGTGAGCGGCATGCTCGCTGCTTCGACTAGGTTCTGCTCGAAGAGATCGAGCCGGTCGGCCCAATCCTGCATCATCCGCCGCCGCTGCTCGACGTACTCGGCGTGGTTGTAGGTGGCACTGACCTTGTTGGGATCGACGTGCGAGAGCTGCGCGTCCACCCACACCTTCGGGTAGCCGATCTCGTTGAGCGCGGTGGACATCGTGCCCCGGATGCCGTGCCCGGTCAGTAGGTCGCGATAGCCCATGCGCTTGAGCGCGCCGTTGAGCGTGTTCTCGCTCATGCGCTTCTTCAACTCGCTGTCGTGCCGGAACAGATAGTGCTGGGCCGGTTTGAACTGTTCCAGCAGGTGTCGGACGATCTCGATGGCCTGCACCGACAGCGGCACGATGTAAGGTGGAATGTCTTTGGGCAACTGACGCTTCCTGCGCATGTCCACCTGGAGCTGTTTCACGACCTCGGGCGGGATGATCCAAAGGCCCCGATCGAGGTCGAACTGATCCGGCGTCGCCAGGCGCAGCTCGCCCGTGCGCACGCCGGTGAATAGCAGCAGCCGCAGACCTAGCTGGGTCTGCAGCCGGCCACGATACTTGCGGAGGCGCTGCAACAGTTTCGGCAACTCGGCCATGCGCAGGAACGGGTTGTGATTCACGGGGGGCAGCGGCAGCGCCACCACGTCGAGGTCGGAGGCCGGGTTCTGCTCCAGGCCCGGCACGACCACCAGCGCGTAGCGGAACATTTGGTTGAACCACGTCCTGACTTTCTCGGCGACGGAGAGCGCCTTGCGCCGCTCGATCCTGGCGATCACTTCCAGCAGGTCAGGGCGTTTGATGTCGTAGATCGAGCGCTTGCCCAGCAAGGGCAGCACATCCTTGGCGAAGACGCGAGGGAGGATCGTGAGGGTGGTCTGTCGGCCCTTCTTGAGGCCGAGCTCGCGATGCGCAAGCCACTTCTTGTAGATCGCCTCGAACGTGTTTTCACCGGCGAGTTTGACCGCGGCGCGTTTTTGCTTGCGGTGAATGCGCGGGTTGATGTCCTTGGCCACCAAGGCACGTGCTTCGTCACGCAGGGCACGTGCCTCACGAAGGGACACCTCGGGATAGGTGCCCAGCGACATGCGCTTGGGCTCCTTCATCCAGTAGTAGCGAAAGTGCCAGCTTTTGCTTCCCGTGGCCGTCACGGCCAAGGAGAGACCATCGATGTCTGGAAGGGTGTAGGCCTTGCCGGTGGCCTTGGCTTGGCGGACCACCAAGTCTGAAAGTGCCATGCTCTAGCTCCTGAATATGAGTCAGGAACCAGATGCTTAACCCATCGACCCTAGCACCCTAGCAACAATCCGGAAGCCGTCGTGCCCGCAAAAATGGACACAAAAAAGGACATAAACGTTGCGGCTTCAGGTAGATTTCTGTGGAATCCACTGGAACATCGAAGTGTTGAAAATTCAGCCTGAATCAACGACTTACGACGCTTCTTGGACTTCCTCAGAATTCCCTGGAACGAAGCTGTGGAGCGGGCGAAGGGAATCGAACCCTCCTCACGAGCTTGGGAAGCTCGGGTAATGCCACTATACGACGCCCGCGTGGTAGAATTTCTGCCTCGCATCTTACCGAATCCACGCAGGGATTGAAAGTGATCGCCCTCACCATCAACGGCGAGTCGCAACGCTTTGACGCGGCGTTGACCGTGGCGCAGCTGATCGAGCAATTGCAACTCGCCGGCAAGCGTATCGCGCTGGAAAAAAACGGCGAAATCGTGCCGCGCAGTCAGTACGCGCAGGCGCAGCTTGCCGACGGCGACAGGCTGGAAATCGTGGTGGCGGTGGGCGGCGGCTAAGCACCATCAAAAATAGACGAAAATATTTCACCGCAAGGGACGCAAAGTAAAACCTCACTTCCTCTGCGCCCTCCGCGGTCAACTGATACTGCATCATTCATGGATAAACTCAATATCGCCGGCAAGGCATACCACTCGCGCCTGCTGGTTGGCACCGGCAAATACAAGGATTTCGCGCAGACGCGCGCCGCCATCGAGGCAAGCGGCGCGGAAATCGTCACCGTGGCGATCCGCCGCACCAACATCGGCCAGACCGCGGGCGAACCCAGCCTGCTCGATTTCGTGCCGCCATCGCAGTACACCTACCTGCCCAACACCGCCGGCTGTTACACGGCAGACGATGCGGTACGCACCCTGCGCCTCGCGCGCGAACTGCTCGACGGCCACACCCTGGTCAAGCTGGAAGTGCTGGGTGACCCCGCGACGCTCTACCCCAACGTGGTGGAAACGCTGGCCGCCGCGAAGACGCTGGTCAAGGAAGGCTTCCAGGTGATGGTGTACACCTCGGACGACCCCATCATCGCCAGGCAATTAGAAGAAATCGGCTGCTGCGCCATCATGCCGCTGGCTTCGCTGATCGGCTCCGGCATGGGCATTTTGAATCCGTGGAACCTGCAAATCATCATCGAGAACGCCAAGGTGCCGGTGCTGGTGGATGCAGGCGTCGGCACCGCGTCGGACGCGGCCACCGCCATGGAGCTGGGCTGCGACGGCATCCTGATGAACACCGCCATTGCCGCCGCCCGCGACCCGGTGCTGATGGCATCGGCGATGAAGAAGGCGGTGGAAGCCGGCCGCGAAGCGTTCCTCGCCGGGCGCATGCCCAAGAAGCTGTATTCCGCCAGCCCGAGTTCGCCGACCACCGGATTGATCAGCAAGTAAAGAGCAGCCACGGATAAACCAAAAACCTTCACCGCAGAGGACGCAAAGGACGCGAAGGGAAAGCCGCATGCAGCAGGGGTAGGGGCGCAGAGCGCGCCCTACCCTCTCTGTGGACATGATGATAAGGCCTGTAGGTTGATCTATCCGTTTACGTCCGTAGCCAATTAATATGCCCCACCGACCGATCCGCAGCTACGTCCTGCGCCAGGGCCGCGTATCCAACGCGCAAGGACGCGCGCACGAAACACTGATGCCGAAGTACGGCATCCCTTATGCGCCGCAGCCGCTCGACCGCGTCGCCGCCTTCGGTCGCAGCGCACCGGTCATCCTCGAGATCGGCTTCGGCATGGGCGAGACCACCGCGCACATCGCGCAGCAGCACCCGCACAACAATTACCTCGCGCTGGAAGTGCACACCCCCGGCGTGGGCAGCCTGCTAAAGCAGATCGACGAACTGGGACTGACCAACCTCCGTGTCATCCAGCACGATGCAGTGGAAGTGCTGCGCAACATGATCGCGCCGGAGACGCTCGCCGGCGCGCACATCTTCTTTCCCGATCCCTGGCCGAAAAAGCGTCACCACAAGCGCCGCCTGCTGCAGGCCGAATTCGTCAAACTGCTGGCGGGCCGCTTGCAGCCCGGTGGCTACCTGCACGCCGCCACTGATTGGCAGGAATACGCCGAGCACATTCTCGCCGTGTTGAGCGCCGAGCCCATGCTGCAAAACACCGCTGCCGGTTACGCGCCCCGCCCGGCCTACCGCCCGATTACCAAGTTCGAGCAGCGCGGCCTCAAGCTCGGCCACGGTGTGTGGGACATCGTGTTCGTGCGCAAATAGCGCCCCATATCATGCGAATCATCCTGGTGCGCCACGGCGAAAGCGAAGCCAACGTCGCCGACATCGTCAACGATGACCCGCGCCAGGTGGTAAGCCTCACCGGACGCGGCAAGGCGCAGGCCAAAGCAACGGCTGAACAGTTGCGCGGCATCGCTTTCACCCACGCCTACGTTTCCGAGTTCCCGCGCGCGCAGCAGACCGCCGCCATCCTGCTGCGGCACCACGATTGCGCGCTCGCCATCGACGCGCGCCTTAATGAACGCCGCTCCGGTATGGACGGCCTGCCGGTACACCGCTTCAACGACCTGATCAAACCCGACCCACTGCGCATCAAGCCCGAGCACGGCGAATCCTTCCTGGAGCAGATGGAACGGCTGCGCGACTTCCTCGACGCAGCGGCAACGCACCACCCGCACGGTGTGGTGCTAGCGGTCAGCCACGAAAACCCCATCATGGCGGCGCAGGCGGTGGCAGGGATGGATGCGGAACAGGCCGCGCGCGGCAGTATCGCCAACTGTGCCTGGGTGGAGCTGACGTGGCCGACTGAGGCAATGCAAGAAAAATCTCAAGCGCCCTCACCCTCAATCCCTCTCCAGGAAGGCAAGGGAAGCAAGTCCCCTCTCCCGTCGGCAGAGGGGTAGGGGTGAGGGACTCAGTACCCCACTACGCGGCGCCCCTCGATCACCTTCAGCCACAGTACCACAGATGCCAGCAACAGCGTGACGGCGTTGGCGATGATCACCGGCATGCTGCCGATCACCACACCGTAGCTCAGCCACAGCGCCACACCGGTGGTGAACAAGGCATACATCGGCAGCGAAATGCCGGAGAGGTCGCGCGTGCGCCATGACTTCCACACCTGCGGCACGAAGGCGATGGTGGTAAGGAATGCGGCGGGATAGCCGATCAGGTTGCCGAGTTCAGGAGTCATCTTGCTCACCTTTCCAACGCGGCGCCACGTACTGGCACCGCCCATATAGATCCAGCCTCAAGCATAGCCCAAAACCCCGCCGCTTTGGGTTAAGCTAGCACCTTCGCCAACCTTCGCAACCAGACACCAAAACAACATGGCTCAATACGTAATGTCCATGCTCCGCGTGAGCAAGATCGTCCCCCCCAAGCGGCAAATCATCAAGGACATTTCGCTGTCCTTCTTCCCCGGCGCCAAGATCGGCCTGCTGGGCCTCAACGGCTCGGGCAAATCCACCGTGCTGCGCATCATGGCCAACGTGGACAAGGAGTTCGACGGCGAAGTGCAGCACCTGCCCAACATCTCCATCGGCTACCTGCCGCAGGAACCGCAGCTCGACCCCGCCAAGACCGTGCGCGAGGAAGTCGAGGCGGGCCTGGGCGAAGTAATACAGGCGCAGAAGAAGCTGGAGGCCGTGTACGCCGCCTACGCCGAGCCGGACGCCGACTTCGACGCGCTCGCCGCCGAACAGGCGCGGCTGGAAGCCATCATCGCCGCATCCGGATCCGATGCCGAGCATCAGCTCGAAATCGCCGCCGACGCGCTGCGCCTGCCGCCGTGGGATGCGAAGATAGAGCACCTCTCCGGCGGCGAAAAGCGCCGCGTCGCGCTGTGCAAGCTGCTGCTGGAAAAGCCGGACATGCTGCTGCTGGACGAACCCACCAACCACCTCGACGCCGAATCGGTGGAATGGCTGGAGCAGTTCCTGGTGCGCTTCCCCGGCACCGTGGTCGCCGTCACCCACGACCGCTACTTTCTCGACAACGCCGCCGAATGGATACTCGAGCTCGACCGCGGCCACGGCATCCCGTGGAAGGGCAACTACTCGAGCTGGCTGGAGCAGAAGGAAGCGCGGCTGGAGCAGGAACAGAAGCAGATCGACGCGCACATGAAGTCGATGAAACAGGAACTGGAATGGGTGCGCCAGAACCCGAAAGCGCGTCAGGCCAAGAGCAAGGCACGCCTGAACCGCTTCGAGGAACTTTCCAATACCGAATACCAGAAGCGCAACGAGACGCAGGAAATCTTCATTCCGGTCGGCGAACGCCTCGGCAACGAAGTCATCGAATTCGAGAACGTGAGCAAAGGCTATGGCGACCGCCTGCTCATCGACAACCTGAGCTTCAAGATTCCGCCCGGCGCCATCGTCGGCATCATCGGCCCCAACGGCGCAGGCAAGTCCACCCTGTTCCGCATGATCACCGGCAGGGAGCAGCCGGATAGCGGGACGGTGAAGATCGGCCCCACCGTGAAGCTCGCCTTCGTCGATCAATCGCGCGAAGGGCTGGACAACGACAAGACCGTGTTCGACGCCATCGCCGAGGGGCGCGACATCCTGCAAGTCGGCAAATACGAAACCCCGGCGCGCGCCTACATCGGCCGCTTCAACTTCAAGGGCGCCGACCAGCAGAAGATCGTCGGCCAGCTTTCCGGCGGCGAGCGCGGCCGCCTGCACCTGGCGAAAACACTGATCGCCGGCGGGAATGTGTTATTGCTCGACGAACCCTCCAACGACCTCGACGTGGAAACCCTGCGCGCACTGGAAGACGCGCTGCTGGAATTCGCCGGCAGCGTGATGGTCATCTCCCACGACCGCTGGTTCCTCGACCGCATCGCCACCCACATCCTCGCGGCAGAAGGCGATTCCAGGTGGACATTTTTCGACGGCAACTATCAGGAGTATGAGGCAGACAAGCGGAAGCGGCTGGGTGAAGAAGGCGCGAAGCCGAAGCGGATCCGGTATAAGCCGATTAGTCGGTGAGTAGCATGGGGTATACGATAATTCCAGCACACCTGCTGTGTTGTTAGAGGAAGGACAGAACAAATGAAAGCGCCTGTTTCCCATTTAAAGCATTCCACGCTGAAAGATGCGCCTCAAGCCATGATGCGCGCTGCGGAAAAGGCGCGCCAACTGGCTGCGCGGACCGGCACGCCATTCATTTCGGGCAAATCCGAAACACCGCCGGCCAAGTCTGACGGCAAGCAAGGCGCTTAAACTCCTTCTCCCTTGATGGGGGAAGGTTGGGATGGGGGTGAGAAGCACCACCTTACATGATGCGCCGTTTCACCTCCCACCCTCACTTTTACCATGCCCGAGTGAACGCAATGCTGGATTTCACCGAATACACCAAGATCTTCATCAGCCTGTTCGCGATCCTCGATCCGATCGGGATCATTCCCATCATCATCCTGTTCACTGCGGAGATGACGGCGGCGCGGCGCGCCCATGTGGGGCGGCTGGCGTCGCTGACGGTGTGCGCCATCTTGCTGGTAGCCTTGCTGATCGGCCAGCCGCTGCTGGCGTTCTTCGGCATCAGCATCAATTCGTTCCGCGTGGCGGGCGGCATTTTGCTGCTGTTGATGGCAATCAAGATGCTGCTCGGCACTTTTTACGAACGCGACGCCGGCAAGAGTGAAGTGGCCGATGGCGATGCGGTCGCGGCCAATGCCATCGTACCCTTGTCCACGCCGCTGCTGGCCGGGCCGGGTTCGATCAGCGCGGTGATTCTGGAGGCGCACAAGGCGACCGGCATCTATCATTATCTGGTGATGAGCCTGGAAATCATCCTGCTCAGCCTCTCGGTCTGGCTGACATTCCTGGTCGCACCCTGGGTGGAGCGGCGGCTGGGCAAGATCGGCATCAACGTGTTCACCCGCCTGATGGGGCTGATATTGGCTGCCATCTCGGTGGAGTTCATCGCCAGCGGGATGCGCGGTTTGTTTCCGGCGCTCGGGGAATAAAACCAGCGTAGGCTGGTGAAGGACGACCACACGCTGGTGATCACCCGGCACGCCATGACCGTGCATCATTCTGCTGCATCCGACCCCACCTACTTCGGCAAGGCGTTCTTCGAGCAGCTGAGCAATCCCCGGGGCGGCTTCGTCGAGGCGCTTACCCGCGCCCGCGAGGCAATCTCGGCGCGCGAAAAGCTGGAAAAGCTTGAACCTGCTGAGCCGCAGGTTGCCACGGCAAAGAATGAACCCCGGCTTGCAATCCTGTAAGGCCGGCCAAAATGAAATCGGGCACTGTGCAACGTGCCCGATTTCTCTCCCCCAGCTACAGATCAGAGATGGTTCTTAACGGTAGGCGGTATGCTGTTGCCACTGGCCTGCATGTCGATCGCTTCGGGGTGCACCTGATAGTGCTTGCGCAAGACATTGGCCAGTTTCTGCTTGGAATCGTCTTCCACCGCGCAAATGTCTTCGTTCGGCAGGCAGTTGATCATACCTTCCAGCAGCAGGTCCTGCGGCTTGGGCATCTTCTGCTTCCACGAGGCCAGCAGTTTGCGGTTGATGCGCGCGGGCAGCGAGGCCATGATACCGATGTCGTTCTGGTCATGCACCAGCAAGCCCGAGGTGGTACCGCGATCCAGCGTCAGCACTTGGAAGAAGTAGAGTGTGTGGTAGTCCAGTTGCGTCTTGAAATCCTGCTCGGTGGGCGCAGTGCGCTTCTCCAGCGCCGCAGAGAGGATGTCGCAGTAGGTGTCGATCGCGGCTTCGCCCACCGAGCGGGCCATTTTCAGGTCGGTGTCGAAATCGCCGCTGAAATAATTTTCCAGGTAAAAATGGGTGATGCCGCGGGTACGTCCCAGCACCGGGATGTAAAAATAGCGGTCGCCCTGCGCGGCGGCTTCATCGTACTGCTGCGGCGCGGCCTGCTTGAGCTTGCCGGCGAACAGTACCTTGTCCTCGACATTGTCGATGGACGGGTTGAGGTCGGCCATCACGCGCCAGTAGCCGTTGCCGTTCTTCGCTTCGGTCCAGCTGATGTGGATATGCACCGACGGCGCCAGCGGGTTCTTGGGATGGATGATGGTCGAGATCGCCGAGGCGGAGGCGAGCTGCTTGCTGGAATCGTCATCGTATTGCACCTGGGAGGTGTTCACCGAAGCGCGGTTGAAGATGGTGTCATCGGTTGCCATGTAGCGCACGCCGCCGCCATGCTTGCCGCCATCGCGGAACCACTCGTAAGGTTTATAGGGCTTGTCGGCGCCAAATTGCTTGCTGATCGCATTCAGCTTGGTCACGAAACGCTGCTGCAGGTCGCACACCAGATTGTAGCCCTGCTCCGCACGCGCGGATTTTGCTCTGATTCTTTCCATTGTCATATTCCTTCCTGATTAAACATATTTGTTGCCTGCATTTTTGCGTGGCCTAATGTAGCATATTTCATGGGGTTATTCCCGGCCCTGCCAGGAACGGGACATGGGTTGCATTCGCGGATCATGATCGCCATGATTTGGCATAACTTTAGGGAAGCACGACAGCGCTTGGGCAATGCCTCGAAGAGGTTCTCTCACCTTCGGGTACAATTGCCTCGTAGAGTCCACCCCAGCCTAGGGTTCTCTTGAGATTCACAAATATACATGACACAAATTCTCGCCCTCACCCCCGACCTTCTCCCGCCGGAAGAAGGTGTCACGAAGCGCCGGATGAGGGCGCACTCATATCGCTGTGGCACATGCCACACATATATGCAACGATCAATAAAAGACGCCAAACAAGCTTGGCACTCTTCAACCAGCAGGAAATCTCCAGAGAAAATCGGCCAGTCTTTCATTCAATGCAATCCAGACCATCCATGCGCAGCCAAGTTATTATCACCACCATCATGAGCCTGTTGCCCGCGCTGCTGCCTGTGCTCCCCTCACCTGCCCAGGCCGAGGCGAAACCAGCGCAGCAGCCAAAACCCGCTACTGTGCACAAGGCCGGCACAGTGTTTGCCGATTGCGCCCAGTGCCCGGAAATGGTGGCGATCCCGGCAGGCTCGTTCGTGATGGGCTCGTCCCCGACTGAAGTCACGCGCAAGAAGAACGAATCGCCGTCCCATCGCGTCACCATCATGCACACCTTTGCGCTCGGCAAATTCGAGGTCACACGCGGGCAATACGCGGCCTTCATCGAGGCATCCGGCTACCAGCCCGAAGCCGGCTGCTGGGCCATGGAGAACGGCCAATATACCGACAGCCCCGTGCGCGGCTGGCGCAACCCCAGCTTCGCGCAGGAGGACAACCACCCTGCCGCGTGTGTGAGCTGGAACGACGCCCAGTCCTATGCCGCATGGCTGTCGAAAAAGACCGGCGCAAAATACCGCCTGCCGACCGAAGCGGAATGGGAATACGCCGCGCGCGCCGGCACCACTACCGCGCGCTACTGGGGAGAGACATCGGAACAGGCGTGCGATTACGCCAACCTGATGGACGCGGCGGGCAAGCAGGAAGTACCCAACGTAAAATGGGGAGAAAACTGCACGGATGGTTATGCCTATACCGCTCCGGTAGGCAGCCACAAGCCGAACCCGTTCGGCTTGCACGATATGCTGGGCAACGTATGGGAATGGACGGAAGACAGCTACCACGACAGCTATGACGGCGCGCCCGCCGACGGCAGCGCCTGGGTGCAAGGCGGCAAGGATCGCGTCATCCGCGGCGGCTCCTGGCTCAACCGCGCAAGCCATGTGCGCGCGGCCGAGCGCAATGCCGACGAACCCACCGATCATGACAACTTCACCGGCTTTCGCGTCGTACGCGAGTTGCCATGAGGGATAAGCTTGCGCACTCCGGTACCACGCGCAAGCTATCGGGAATCACGAAATTGGAAGGCATAAACGTGCGCCCTCGCCCCTATCCCTCTCTTCGGGAGAGGGTGGCACGAAGCGCCGGATGAGGGTGCAATCTTCAGTGCTTTCGATAAATCATTTCAGGGTGCGCAATGGAAATGAAGAAGATCAATTCGGGCAAGCTGCGCGCCATCGGCTACGATGCGCGCGCCCGCCTGCTGCAAGTCGAACTTGATGACGGCAGCATGCTGCAATACAGCGGTGTCGGCGAGGAAGCCTGGCGCCGCCTCAGCAGTTCCGCTTCGGCGTGGAGCTACTTTCGCGATAACATCGAGGATGAGTTCACCGCCAGGCGCGTTTCCGGCAACGCGCCGGCCGGCAAGAATCCGCTCGACGATTTGTTCCAGAAGCCCTGAAAACAGCCGGGGATCAACAATATGCCGGGGGTTCGCAAGCTCATCCCGGCCCACATTTCCATAGCGAGGTAGGCTGGAGTAAGGAACGCGCCCCAGCGCAGCATATTGCGATTGTTTAATGCCGGGGTGCATAAGCAAGTAGAATGAAAGTCCGTACCCGATCCCCGAAGGGGCGCAACATGAATACCGATCCGATTGCAGAATTCAAGCACAAGCAACGTGAAACATGGACGCTGGGAAATTTTGGCGACATGGCAGTCTTCACGACGCCCGTCGCCGGACATCTGGTGCGCTATGCCCGGGTGGCGAATGGCCATGCGGTGCTGGATGTGGGAACGGGAACCGGCGTGGTGGCGATCACGGCGCGGCGCATCGGCGCCAGAGTAGCCGGACTCGACCTGACGCCTGCGCTGCTCGCGCAAGCGAAAGAAAGCGCCATGCTGGCTGGTCACGACGATATCGCCTGGCACGAAGGCGATGCCGAAGCGCTGCCTTTCCCTGATGCATCCTTCGATGTGGTGTTAAGCCAATTCGGGCACATGTTCGCGCCGCGTCCCGAAGTGGCGATGGGCGAAATGCTGCGCGTGCTGAAACCAGGCGGCGTCATCGCCTTCGCCACCTGGCCCGGCGAGCAGCTGATCGGCCGCCTGTTCAGCCTGAACGCGAAATATGTCCCGCCGCCTGCAGGCGTGGCATCGCCGGTACAGTGGGGCGATGTCTCCATCGTGCGGCAGCGGCTGGGGGGTGGAGTGACGCGCGTGCACACGGAGCGCGGCATCATGGCCATCCCGACGCTCAGCCCCAGGCATTTGCGCCTGTTCCAGGAAGCCAAGACCGGGCCTTTCATCCGTACCGTGCAGGCGCTTCAATCGGAACCCCAAAAACTCGAAGCGTGGCGGAATGAGGTGGACGAAATGCTGAGCGAATACCTGCATGACAATGTCGTCCGCCATGAGTACCTCCTGACGCGGGCGATCAAGGCCTGATCGCCGGTTTTGAGATAAGGGAAGACCCGTACCTCCATGCCGTGAACGGGAAGGCTGTCCAGCCTGACCTGGAACACGCTCTCGCAGAACCGCTGCGCGCGCTCAATGTCCTGCTCGAAATTTAAATCACCTCCGGCAAAGCCGGAGGCTTATATCTGTTTGCCTTTGATGTAACCCACCACGCAAGACTCCGAATGCTTCGGCGGTATGCCGATGCACATCTGGATATGATCCGCCATCAAATGGCCTTCCACGATCTTGCATTCCTTTTGCTCCGCCAATTCGTGAAGCACTTTCCCAAGATGTTTGCGTATCGCTCCCCATATTACCTTCTTGCGCCTCTTCGGGATGAATACCACATGGTATTTGCAATCCCACGTCTTATGCTTCAGTCACACGGTCACCCCCCGGCCTAGCCGGGGGACTACCTTATTCATTCAAAAAACCCGGTTGACACCATCCTCGCGTCGCCCCGATAATGCCCCCATGTTTTCGCTGATCTCCATTCATCACGTACCGGCAAGCCTGCGCGCCAAACTGCGCATGGCGTGGCGTTTTGCGCATGGTGGCCCGGAGGGTTAGCGTTTCAGCAGCAACAGTCATGCTTCCCCAAGGCCACAGAAATTTTCTGTGGCCTTTTTGTTTCTTCGGCCATTCCCCTTCGACAGGCCCAGGGCGAACGGCAACATTGGACTGGAGCCTTGGAGAAAATCATGTCACTGCCGGCCGCGTTTGTTTCAGTCATCCTGATCTGGTCGACCACGCCGCTCGCCATCAAGTGGAGTGCACTGGGTGTCGGCTTCAGCTTCGCCGTGTTTTCGCGCATGGCGATCGGCACGCTGCTGTGCGCCGTGCTGCTGGCGGTGCTGCGCATCCGCCTTCCAATGCACCGCAGGGCGCGGCTCGCCTATCTGGCGAGCGGCCTGAGCATGTTCGGCGCGATGGCACTCACCTACTGGTCGTCGCAATACGTCAGCTCGGGCATGATCTCGGTGCTCTTCGGCCTCTCCCCGCTCATCACCAGCCTGGGTGCTGCACTGTGGCTGAAAGAGGAAGCGCTCACGCCAAGCAAACTCGCCGGCATAGTGCTGGGGCTGCTGGGGCTGGCGCTGGTGTTTCGCGGCGGCTTGGGATTGGGCTCCGGCGCGGTGCCGGGCTTGGTCGCCCTGTTCGTTGCAGTGGTGCTGCAATCGCTCGGCTTGGTATGGATCAAGCGCATCAATGACGACAGCCCACCGCTGGCCACCACCCTGGGCAGCCTGGTAGTGGCGCTACCGCTGTTCTTCTGCGCCTGGGTGCTGGCCGACGGCCAGTGGCCGGCGGTGCTACCCGAACGCGCGGTGGCGGCCACCGTGTATCTGGGTGTGTTCGGCTCGGTGGTCGGTTTCGCGCTGTACTACTACATGATCAAGCACATGGAGGCCGGGCGCATTGCCTTGATCACGCTGGTCACGCCGGTGGCGGCACTGCTGCTGGGGCACGGCCTGAACAACGAAGCGGTGCTGCCGCGGGTGTGGCTGGGCACCGCCAGCATCGTGCTCGGCCTGGGGCTGCACCGGTGGGGGGAGCAGTGGTTTGCTTACTTTCCGCTACGCCGCAGAAGCTGAAACCGGCGCCAGCAGCGCCAGTTGCGCGTCGTCGAGGTAACACCACTCGCCTTCCGCCAGGCCCAGATCGTCGAGCCCGAGTCCGCCGATCCGGGTACGGCACAGCGCGCTGCAATGGTTGCCGGCAGCGGCCAGCATGCGCTTGACCTGGTGGTACTTACCCTGCTCCAGCACGATTTCGAGCTGATGCCCGCCCAGCATCTTGCAGCTCGCCGCAGCAAGCGGAGCGGGCTCGTCGTGTAACCGAACGCCCGCGAGCAGGTGTGTCACCAGTTCAGACGTCACCGCGTCGTGGGTGGTGGCGACATACACCTTGGGCACATGGCGCCTGGGCGAGGACTGCGCATGGATGAAAGAGCCGTCGTCGGACATCAGCAGCAGCCCGGTGGTGTCGTGATCCAGCCGCCCCACCGGCTGCACGTCGCGCCGAGCAAACTGCTCCGGCAGCAGGGTGAGCACGCCGGGGTGGTGGCTGGCCTTGCGCGAGCATTCGTAGCCGGCCGGCTTGTTAAGCGCGAGATAGACGTGCTCGCGGCAATCCCAGCGTTCGCCGTATAGGGTGAACGCCAGCCCTGTCGTATCGAACCCGGCGCGGTGGTCGGTGACCGGCACGCCGTCGATCTGGACCGCACCATCGGCGATCAACTCGCGGCAGTGCTTGCGCGTGCCCACCCCTTGCGTTTGCAGGATGCGATCCAGCGTCAGCTTGGCCATGCCGCGTATTAGTAATGAGGCGGGATTTCGTCGCGCAGGCTGCGCCGCTCTTCCGGCAATGAGGCACGCACCTGCTCCCTGAGCACGCGCAGCTCCCGCTGTAACAGTTCTATCTGTTGTTGCTGGCGATACACGGTGCGGTTGAGTTCTTCGAGCAGGTCTTCATTATAGCTCAGCTTGATTTCCAGCTCGGTCAGTCTTTTTTCCATGAATTTCTTTCAGGGTGAACCCGGTCAGGCTAAGGATTATAATGCCCGCCTCATCCCCATTCCTAACCGGCATGACAACCCCCAGCAACACACTGGAACTGCTCGCCCCCGCCAAGAACCTCGAATTTGGCATGGAAGCGATCAAGCACGGCGCTGATGCAGTGTACATCGGCGGGCCGATGTTCGGCGCGCGCGCCAATGCGGGCAACGCGGTGGCCGACATCGGGAAGCTCGCCGCCTTTGCGCACCGCTACCACGCGCGTGTGCTGGTGGCGCTCAATACCATCCTAACCGACGCCGAACTGGAAGAAGCCGCCGGCATCGTGCGGCAGGTGTATGAAGCCGGCGCCGATGCGCTGATCGTGCAGGACATGGGCCTGCTTGAACTCGACCTGCCGCCGATCGAACTGCACGCCAGCACCCAGACCGACAACCGCAGCGTCGAGAAAGTGAAGTTCCTCGAAGATGTGGGCTTCTCGCAGATCGTGCTGGCGCGCGAGCTGTCGCTCAGGGAAATCCGCGCCATTGCCGCAAAGACTTCCGCGACGCTGGAGTTCTTCATCCACGGCGCGTTGTGCGTGGCCTATAGCGGCCAATGCTACATCAGCCATGCCCACACCGGGCGCAGCGCCAACCGCGGCGAATGCTCGCAGGCCTGCCGCCTGCCCTACGACCTCGCCGACAGCAGCGGCAAGCTGATCGGCAAGAGCCAGCACCTGCTGTCGATGAAGGATAACAACCAGACCGACAACCTGGACGCACTGATCGAAGCCGGCATCCGTTCGTTCAAGATCGAGGGGCGCCTGAAGAACCTGTCCTACGTGAAGAATGTCACCGCGCACTACCGCCGGAAACTCGACGCGCTCATGGAAGCGATGCCGCAATACCGACGCAGCTCATCCGGGCGCAGCAGCTTCACTTTTACCCCGCAGCCGGAAAAAACCTTCAACCGCGAGGCCACCGATTATTTCGTCAACGAGCGCAAGGCCGACATCGGCGCCTTCGATAGCCCCAAGTTCGCCGGTGAACACATCGGCCACGTCGCCAGATTCGGCACCGGCTGGTTCGAGGTCACGACCAAATCTGCCAACACGCCGCTGCATAACGGCGACGGCCTCACCTATTACAACGGCAAGATGGAATTGCAAGGTGTGCGCATCAACCGCGTCGAACCCGGCAAGAGCAACGACAGTTACCAGCTGTTCCCTGCTGAAGCCACGCCCGGCCTGGCAGTGGGCATGCCGGTGTACCGCAACCGCGACCAGGCGTTCGAGCGCCTGCTGGAGAAACCTTCCGCCGAGCGCAAGATCGCCGTGCGCATGAAGTTCGCAGAAACGCCCGCTGGCTTTTCCCTGACGCTAACCGATGCAGACGGCATCAGCGCGAACGCCGCCATCGTCCACGCCAAGGAGGTGGCTCAAAACAGCGAACTCGCGCTGGCGACGCTACGCGAGCACCTGGGCAAGCTAGGCAACACCGATTTCGTCGCCGAGGCCATCGAACTGCAACTGTCCGCGCCGTGGTTCCTGCCGGTGTCACAGCTCAACGCGCTGCGACGCGACGCGACGGAACAACTGATAGCGGCACGCCTCGCCGCGCATGTGCGCCCGCAGCGCAAGGCGGCAGTGCAGCCGCCCGTGCCCTATCCCGAGCAGGAACTCTCCTACCTCGCCAACGTGCTCAACGACAAGGCGCGCCAATTCTATGCGCGCCATGGTGTACACCTGATCGATGCGGCATACGAGACTAACCAGGAAAAAGGCATGGTGTCGCTGATGATCACCAAGCACTGCCTGCGCTACAGCTTCAACCTGTGTCCCAAGCAGGTGAAGGGCATCCGCCCCGATCCGCTCACGCTGATCAACGGCAAGGAAAAACTATTGCTGCGCTTCGACTGCAAGCCGTGCGAAATGCACGTGGTCGGCAAGCTCAAACGCGGCGCGGGTGGCGTCGTGCCCATCTACCCGGCGCGGCCGGCGGCTTAATGCCCATCTTTCATTTCGTCGTTTTCTCCATGGAGCGTTTCATGAGGATCCTGCATCTATCCTTGACCCTGCTTGCCCTCCTCGTCACGCTCGCCCCCGCCAGCCATGCCGGCAGCGAGCGCCTGATCATGAACATGACTGCACAGCGCATGGCGCAGGAGCACCTGATCCATGCGCGCTTCGTCAGCCGCGACGGCACGGCCTTGGAAAGCAACGCGCTACAGCAAATCGCGATCCGCGAGAAGGACTGTGAATCAGGTCGTGCCTTCGAGATGACCCGAGACTACAAAATAGGATACGAACCGGAAAAAAAGCAGGTGGGCCTTTATCTGCTGCCGCATGCGTGGAAGGACAAGACCTTGTGCTTCAGCATCCCGGGCCTGGGCAGGATAGAAAAGCAGTTCACCGACACCGATAGTGGGCGCTCCATCCCGCTGCTGGTCGGGTATTAATCACCGCTCCGCCCCCTCTTGGCAGAGGATATGGGGGAGGGGGTAAAAGCTTGACCATTTCATGAGCAGACTTTCCCCGCCGCTGACCCTCCCCGGCAAGCGGAGAATGAATTAAAACGCGCACCGGTGCTGCGTCGTACCAGCACCAGCTTCACAGCCAGTGCCTGCTCTTGAAGTACCAATACATCCCGCCCCCCAGCAGCAGCATGAACACCATGGTTGCCTGGAAGCCGTAAGCCCAGTCCAGTTGCGGGAAGTTATGGAAGTTCATGCCGAAGATACCAGTAATGAAGGTAAGCGGCAGGAAGATGCTGGAGAACAGGGTGAGCACCTTCACCACCTCGTTGGTACGGTTGCTGATGCTGGACAGGTACACTTCCTGCATGCTCGACAGCATGTCGCGGTAGGTATCTATGCTTTCGGCGACTCGCACCACGTGATCCTGCAGGTCGCGCAGGAACAGGTCGGTATTTTCATGCAGCAGCTTGGATTCCGAGCGCTGCATGGCGCCGATCACCTCGCGCAGCGGCCATACCGACTTGCGCAGGAAGATCAGCTCGCGGCGCAGGTCGTGAATGGCGCGCAGCGTGTCCGGCGTCGGGTTTTCGGTGAGGATGGTCTCGAGCGATTCGATCTGCTCGCCGATCTTTTCCAGCACGTCGAAGTAGTGGTCGACCACCGAATCCATCAGCGCATAGGCGAGGAAGTCGGCGTGCATCTTGCGCACGCGCCCCACCCCCTTGCGAATGCGTTCGCGCAGCGGATCGAAGGTATCGCCACTGCTTTCCTGGAAGGAGATCAGGTAGCTCGGTCCCAGCACCAGACTGAGCTGCTCGATGATGATGGCGTTCCGTTCCGGGTCGTAATCGAGCACCTTCATCACGATGAAAATGTAATCGCCGTAATCCTCATGCTTGGGGCGCTGGTAGGTATGCAGGATATCTTCCAGCATGAGGGGGTGGAAACCCATCAGCTTGCCGAAGGATTCGAGCACGCCCGGCGCCTGTATGCCGTCCACGTTGATCCAGGTCACCGTTTCGGCGCTGGCGAACGGCAGACACTCCTGGATATCGGTGATGGTCTTTTCCGTCAGCCGGTGCTCGTCGAAGTCGAACAGGGTGATGCGCGCCACCTTGGTCGGGTGGCTTTCCCCCACGTAAACCAGCGATCCCGGCGGCAGGCCGGATTTCTTGGACAGGCGTTTGCGTCGCATCGTCACCTCTAGCGGATTGTGGTCGGCTCTGCTTCAATTGCGCGCCATGTTACCCGCTTCCCGGAAACAGGCCAACAAGAGCCACCACAGGGTCGGCTCACCCCACCGGATCGTGCAGGAACAGTTGCAGCAGGTCGTTGAGGAAACGCCGCCCCAGTTCGGTGGGCGCGATGTAGAGGTGGTCGCGCACGATGAAGCCGCGCCGCTCGGCTTCGTCCAGCTCGCACCGGATCGACGTCAGCGGCAGGCCGGTGCGCTGCTCGAACAATTGCGTCGGGAAACCAACGTTGAGGCGCAGCGCGTTCATCATGAATTCGAACGGCAGATCGCGCATCGCCACCTCGCGCTGCTCCAGCACCGCCGCGCCGCGCGCGGCATGCTCCATGTAAGCGGCGGGACCAGCGTGGCGCACCTGGCGCAGGATGCAGTCGGCGAAGCTGATCTTGCTGTGCGCGCCTGCGCCAATGCCGAGGTAATCGCCGAACTGCCAGTAGTTTAAGTTGTGGCGCGCCTCGAAACCGGGCCGCGCGTAGGCCGACACTTCGTAGTGCGCATAACCGCGCGCAGCGAGCATGGCCTGTGTCCGTTCCTGCATCGCCGCCGCAGTGTCGTCGTCCGGCAGCGGCGGCGGCTCGTGATGGAAACGCGTGTTCGGCTCCAGGGTGAGGTGATAAACCGACAGGTGCGGCACGCCGTAATCCGCCGCGCTCGCCACGTCGCGCGCGGCTTCCTCCAGCGTCTGCCGCGGCAGCGCGTACATCAGGTCGAGGTTGACATTGTCGAAGCAATCCAATGCGATTCCCACGGCACGCCGCGCCTCGTCCGCGTCATGGATGCGCCCCAGGTCGCGCAGGTGCTGCGCATCGAAGCTCTGGATGCCGACGGAGAGACGATTGATGCCGCTGGCGCGGTAAGCCGCGAACTTTTCCGCTTCGAAGGTGCCTGGATTCGCTTCCAGCGTGATCTCGGCATCGGGCACCAGCGGCAGGCGCGCGCGGATTGCCGCCAGCAGCCCGTCAATGGCGCGCGCCGAGAACAGGCTGGGGGTGCCGCCGCCGAAAAACACCGTGTGCACCTTGCGCCCCCACACCAGCGGCAGCGCCGCTTCCAGGTCGGCAGTGAGCGCGGCCACGTACTCGCGTTCCGGCAGCTCGCCGCGCACCGCATGCGAGTTGAAGTCGCAGTACGGGCATTTCCTCACGCACCAGGGGATGTGCACGTACAGCGCCAGCGGCGGCAGTGCATCCAGCCTGATATGCTTGCCGGAAAGAAGCGTGGCGGCGTCCTTCATGCGCCGCGCCGGTCGACTTCGCGCGCCAGCTGCTGCAACGCCGCCGCCACCTCCACGCGATAGTCGCACGGCGCATCGATCTCGCGCAGCCGCTGCGGCAGCGCCGCCAGTTCGCGCATGGCATGGGCGCGCGATGCCTCCAGCGTCGGCGCCGGCATGCAACGGATACCGCCTTGCATGACCGACTCCAACAGCGGCACGCCGTCATGAGTATCGCCTTCCACGGTGAGGACGTCGCGCTGCATCGCGCCGTCCTCATCGTAATGGCGGTACACCTGCTTGCGCCCCGGCCAGGTGGCCTTGCCCTCGGGGCGTTTGCGCCGCGGCTTGCCCGCGTATTCCTCGAGCTTGTAGGCACAATCCAGATAGGGCGCGTCAGCGGAAGTGAGCATTTTGGTGCCGACACCGAAGCCGGAAATGGGTGCAGCGCCGGCCACCAGATCGTGCACCCGGTATTCGTCGAGGTTGCCGCTGGCGAAAATGCCGATGTCGTGCAGCCCGGCCGCATCGAGGATGGCGCGCACCTTGCGCGCGTGCGAGCCAAGGTCGCCACTGTCGATGCGCACTGCCTTCACCGCGATACCCTGTGCACGCAGGCGCGGCGCCAGTTCCGCCACCTTGTGCGCCGCCGCTTCGGTATCGTAGGTGTCGATCAGCAGCACCACCTTGCCGGGCTGGGCATAGGCGAAATGCTCGAACGCCAGCACCTCGCTGTCGTGTGCCTGCACGAAGGAATGCGCCATGGTGCCGTAACTGGGGATGCCGAACCGGTAATCGGCCAGCACGTTGGAGCTGCCAGAAAAACCAGCCAGGTAGGCGGCGCGCGCGGCGAGCAGTCCGGCTTCGGCGCCGTGCGCGCGGCGCAGGCCGAAATCGACCAGCAGCCTGCCCGGCGCCGCCAACGTCACGCGCGCCGCTTTGGAAGCGACCACGGTCTGGTAATGCAGCAGGTTGATGATGCGCGTCTCCACCAGTTGCGCCTGCGGCAGCGGCGCCACCACGCGCAGGATGGGCTCGTCGGCGAAAAACACCGTGCCTTCCGGCATCGCCTGTACCGAGCCGGTGAAGCGGAAGCCGGCGAGATAATCCAGGAAGCGTCGGTTGAAACGCCCGCTCGATGCCAGCCACTCGATTTCGTCGCTGCCGAAGTGCACGCTTTCCAGGAAGCACAGCACTGACTCCAGCCCCGCCGCGAGCAGAAAGGCGCGCTGCTGCGGCAGCTTGCGCACGAAAAATTCGTACACCGCCTCCTCTTCCATGCCCTGGTCGAGATAGCCTTGCAGCATGGTGAACTGGTAGAGGTCGGTGAGCAGCGCGCTGGTTTCAGGCATCTGCGCCATCACGCCAGGTTCCCGCTGTCGACCGACAGTGCGCCGCGCGCCTCCATCTCGGCGATGGCGCGCTCGCCATCGCCGGCGTGAACTTCGACCGCGCGAATCGCATCGCGCACCAGCAGCACGCGATAACGCAGCTTGAGGGCGTCGCGCACCGTATTAAGCACGCAGTAGTCGGTGGCCAGGCCGCCTATGGCGAGGCGCTGCACTGAACGTTCACGCAACCGTTCATCCAGGTCGGTTCCCTCGAAGCCGGAATAGGTATCCTTGTCCGGCGTGGTCGCCTTGGAAATCACCACCGCCCCCTCCGGCAACGCCAGCTGCGTCGGGAAACGCGCACCTCGCGTATCGGCAAGACAATGCGGCGGCCATGGCCCGCCGCGCTCGCGGAACGAGCAGTGTCCCACGGGATGCCAGTCGCGCGTGGCATACACCGGCAGCCCGTGCACGCCGAAGCGCTCGATCAGGCGATTGAGCGGCACGATCACTTCGTCGCCGTGCGGCACCGCCAGCGCCCCGCCCGGCAGAAAATCGTTCTGCACGTCGACCAGCAAGAGGGCATCGCCGGCACGCAGCGCAATGTGTTTGTTCTGCTCCATGGGCCAAGTATCATAACTACATGTCCTAACTATAGACGACGTAGCTTCCCTCGAAGGTGACGGCTATCCTGCCCTGCGCCATAACCCTGGAATAAAGCGTGAGACGCGACCTGCCCTTGATCTTCAGTATGTCGAGGAAATGCCGGAAGGCCGTTTGCTCCGGGCATTCGCAGCTCACTTCGAAATCCTCCGTCACCGGATAGTGGTAAATGATACTGTTGCGGTGGAGCACGATGCTGGCCGCCACCTGGAGTTCGGCCAGCTTGAGGTGCAGCCACCCCCAGCCGGACAGAGCCAGCACCGAATACAGGCTGCCGGCAAAAGCCGTGTCCAGCATGTTGACGTTGGGCGCCAGCGGCGCGGCCAGCACCAAACCGTGCTCGTCGTAGCACACCACCCGGATTCCCATCGCGCGCGTCAGCGGGATGCCGCGATGCAGGGTTTGCTCCAGGTCGCGTGCAGCGTCCACGCCTACCCCGCGATCTTGAGCCTGGCCAGCAGTTGCGCCAACGCCTGGCTACGGTGGCTGATCCTGTTCTTCCGCTCCAGCGGCAGTTGCGCGGCGGTCATGCCCTGTTCCGCCAGGTAAAAGTAAGGATCGTAGCCAAAGCCGCCGTCGCCGCGCGGCTCGTGCAGGATTTCGCCGCGCCACTCGCCTTCAGCGATGAGAGGCTGCGGATCGTCGGCATGGCGCACCAGCACCATCACGCAGTAATAGTGCGCGGCACGGTTGGTTTCGTCGGCGAGCATTTCCAGCAGTTTCATGTTATTGCGCTCGTCGGATTTCGGCTCACCGGCAAAGCGCGCCGAATACACCCCCGGCGCGCCGTTGAGGATATCGACGCAGATACCCGAATCGTCGGCCAGCGCCGGCAGGCCGGTGATGCGGCTGGCATGACGTGCCTTGGCCAGCGCGTTCTCGATGAAGGTACAGTACGGCTCATCCGCCTCCGGCACGTTGAACTGCGCCTGCGGCAGCACCTCGATGGCGAGCGGCGCGAGGATGTGTCCGATCTCGCGCAACTTGCCGGCGTTGTTGGAGGCGATGACGAGTTTTTTCATGGAAATTTCACCGCAGAGGACGCAGAGGAGCCCAGGATTCCCTCAGCGTACTCTGCGTACTCCGCGGTTAATAAGCTGTCAATTGATCTCCAATGCGGCTTTCTGCGCCGCGACCAGCTGCGCGATGCCGGCCTGCGCCAGGTCCATCATCGCGTTCATTTCGGCGCGGCTGAAGGGCGCGCCTTCGGCGGTGCCCTGCACTTCCACCAGGCCGCCGTCTGCGGTCATCACCACGTTCATGTCGGTATCGCATCCGGAATCCTCGAGGTAGTCGAGATCGAGCACCGGCACACCGTCGTATACCCCCACCGACACCGCAGCGATGAAATCGTCAATCGGCCACGCCGGCAGCTTTTCCTTGTCGAGCAGGAAGGTTACCGCGTCGTGCAGCGCGACGAAAGCCCCGGTGATCGAGGCGGTGCGCGTGCCGCCGTCGGCCTGGATCACGTCGCAGTCGCACTGGATGGTGCGCTCGCCGAGCTTCTGCAAATCCACCACCGCGCGCAGGCTGCGTCCGATCAGGCGTTGTATTTCCTGAGTGCGCCCGCTCTGCTTGCCGCGCGCCGCCTCGCGGTCGGTACGCGTGCCGGTGGCGCGCGGCAGCATGCCGTACTCGGCGGTGAGCCAACCCTGACCTTTGCCCTTGAGGAAAGGCGGCACTTTCTCGTCCACGCTGGCGGTGCAGATCACCTTGGTATCGCCGAATTCGATCAGCACCGAACCCTCGGCATGGCGGGTGTAACGGCGGGTAATTTTGATTTTGCGCAGCTCGTCGGCGCGGCGTCCGCTTGGTCGCATGATTTTCCTTGGTGTGTTATCTTTTCGCGCATTCTGAGCATAAGACCAGAGAATGTCCACCATCTACAGCATGACCGGCTACGCCTCGGCAGCACGCGATTTGCCGCAGGGCACCTTTAACCTCGAACTGCGTTCGGTCAACCACCGCTACCTCGACATGCAGTTCCGCCTGCCCGACGAACTGAAGCCGCTGGAGCCGGGGCTGCGCGAAACGCTGGCCGGCAAATTGATGCGCGGCAAGATCGAGTGCCGCCTGGGACTGACCCCGCCCGCCGCCGGCACGCACCTGCTTGAACTCAACAGCGACCTGCTCGCACAGCTGCGCCGCCTCGACCATGAAGTGCGTGCGAAACTGCCCGACAGCCGCCCCTTGAGCGTGGCCGATGTGCTGCGCTGGCCCGGTATCTTCGGCGTCGAGACGCTGCCGCCGGAACAACTGCGCACGACCTGCCAAGCGCTGCTCGACGAGGCGCTCGCCGAATTCAACGCCAGCCGCGCGCGCGAAGGCGAAAAATTGAAAGCGCTGCTGCTGGAGCGCGTCGCCAGCATGGAAGCACTGGTGGAGCAGGTCAAGCCGCGCATCCCGGCGGCCATCGCCGCCTACGAGGAAAAGCTCGGCATGCGCCTGCGCGAGGCAATGGGCACCAATGAAGAAGAGCGCATCCGCCAGGAACTGGCGCTGTTCGCCAGCAAGATCGACGTCGACGAGGAGCTGTCGCGCCTCGCCACCCACCTCGCCGAATTGAAGCGCATCCTCAAGCAGGGCGGCGCGGTCGGCAAGCGCCTCGACTTCATGATGCAGGAACTCAATCGCGAGGCCAACACGCTGGGCTCGAAATCGGTGGACATTGAAGTGTCGCGTGTTTCCATGGAACTGAAAGTGCTGATCGAGCAGATGCGCGAGCAGGTACAGAACATCGAATAGCACTAACCATCCACCATGAGCGGCAACCTCTACATCGTGTGCGCGCCGTCCGGCGCCGGCAAGACCAGCCTGGTGAAGGCACTGCTGCAAGCCGACCCGCAGGTTCATCTTTCCATTTCCTACACCACGCGCACGCCGCGCCCGGGCGAGGTGGAGGGCGAAGACTACCACTTCATCGCCAAGGCGACCTTCGAGGAGATGCTGGAGCGCGGCGAATTCCTGGAGTCGGCCTTCGTGCACGGCAATTACTACGGCACCTCGCAGGGCTGGGTACGGCAGAACCGTGACGCCGGGCGCGACATCCTGCTGGAAATCGACTGGCAGGGTGCGCAGCAGGTGCGCAAGCTGGTGCAAGATGCCATCGGTATCTTCATCCTGCCGCCTTCTCTGGAGGCGCTGGATGCGCGCCTGCGCAACCGCGCCCAAGACAGCGCCGAGGTGATCGCGCGGCGCATGCAGGTCGCGCGCGACGAAATCTCCCATGTCAGCGAATTCGACTATGTTATTATTAACAGCAAGTTCGATGAGGCGGCGGCCGACCTGATCGCCATCGTGCGCGCCGAGCGCGTGAAGCTCGCCGTGCAGATGCAGCGCAGCCGCGAACTCATCAACCGTTTGTTAAAGTGAAAGGAATGACATGGCACGCATCACCGTAGACGACTGCATGCACCAAATCAGCAACCGCTTCGAGCTGACCCTGGCCGCAACTTACCGCGCGCGCCAGATCGCCAACGGCTCAACACCGATGGTGGAAGGCAACAAGGACAAGCCCACCGTAATCGCCTTGCGCGAACTGGCGCAGGGGCTGTACGGCAAGGAGATCCTCAACCGAGGCCAGGCGTAATGCCTGACGCCGTGCCTGCGGGTGCGGCAATCCCCGCCTTTCCCGCCCCATGTCCGAGGCCGTACTGCTATTCAAAGAGTTGTCCGGCTATCTCAAGCCGGAGGACGTGACACAGCTCGAAGCGGCCTACCACTTCAGCGAAAGCGCCCACCTCGGGCAATTCCGCAAGACCGGCGACCCCTACATCTCGCACCCGCTGGCGGTCGCCAACATCCTCGCCAAATGGCATCTCGATGCGCAGGCGCTCACCGCCGCACTGCTGCACGACGTAATGGAGGACACCGCCGTCACCAAGCCGGAGATCGTCGAGCGCTTCGGCAAGCCGGTGGCGGAGCTGGTGGACGGCGTCTCCAAGCTCGACCAGATCGAATTCCAGACCCAGGAAGAAGCGCAGGCGGAAAGCTTCCGCAAGATGCTGCTGGCGATGGCGCGCGACGTGCGCGTGATCCTGATCAAGCTCGCCGACCGCCTGCACAACATGCGCACGCTCGACGCCATGCCGCCGGAGAAGCGCCGCCGCATCGCGCGCGAGACGCTGGAAATCTACGCCCCCATCGCCAACCGCCTCGGCCTCAACAGCCTGTTCCAGGAACTCGAGGACTTGAGCTTCCGCTACCTCTACCCGCACCGTTACGAAGTGCTGACCAAGGCGGTGAAAGCGGCGCGCGGCAACCGCCGCGAGGTGCTGGGCAAGATCGTCGAGGCGATCAACCAACGCTTGCAGGAACTGGGCGTGGAAGCAACCGTGTACGGGCGCGAGAAGCACCTCTACAGCATCTACAAGAAAATGCGCTACAAGCGGCTGAGCTTTGCCAAGGTGCAGGACATCTATGGCTTCCGCGTGGTGGTGAAGGACACACCGACCTGCTACCTGGCGCTGGGCGCGCTGCACGGGCTGTACAAGCCGATCCCGGGCAAGTTCAAGGATTACATCGCCATCCCCAAGCGCAACGGCTACCAGTCGCTGCACACCACACTACTGGGGCCGTTCGGTTCGCCGCTGGAGGTGCAGGTCCGCACCACCGAGATGCACAAGATCGCCGAGGCCGGCGTCGCCTCGCACTGGCTGTACAAGAGCAGCGACGCCTCGTTCACCGAGTTACAGCAGAAAACCCACCAATGGCTGCAAAGCCTGCTGGAGATGCAGTCGGAAAGCGGCGATTCGGTGGAATTCCTCGAGCACCTGAAGATCGACCTGTTCCCGGACACGGTATACGTGTTCACCCCGCGCGGGAAAATCATGGAGCTGCCGCGCGGCTCGACCGCAGTCGATTTCGCCTACGCCGTGCACACCGACATCGGCAACCGCTGCTTGGCGGTGGAAATCAACGGCGAATCGCGCGCACTCAGGACCGAACTGAAGAACGGCGACCGCGTCGAGATCATCACTGCCTCGCATGCCCGCCCGAACCCGGGATGGCTGAACTTCGTGGTCACCGGAAAGGCACGCACCCACATCCGCCATTTCCTGAAAACCATGCAGTACGATGAATCGGTGCAATTGGGCGAACGCCTGCTCGGCCAGGCGCTCGCCGCCATGCAGGTCAACATAAACGAAATCAACAATGCGCAATGGGAAAAGCTGGCGCGCGACAGCGGCGCGAAATCGCGCGAGGAAATCCTCGCCGACATCGGCCTCGGCAAGCGCCACGCCATGGTGGTAGCGCGGCGCATGTTCCCCTCCGCCGATATCGTGGCAGGCGAGGGCAATCTGCCGGGCGCGGTGCTGATCCGCGGCACCGAGGGCATGGCGCTGCAACTGGCCAACTGCTGCCATCCCATCCCCGGCGACCCCATCGTCGGCTTCATCAACAAGGGCCAGGGCATGGTGATCCACACCCACGACTGCCCGGTGCTGGTGAAGAACCGTCCCGACCCGGACCAGATGCTGGACGTGGAATGGGACAAGGAGATCACCAAGCTGTTCGACGTGCCGATCAGGCTGGTGGCGGAAAACCAGCGCGGCGTGCTGGCCCAGGTCGCCGCCGCCATCGCCGAAGCCGGCGCCAACATCGACAATGTCCACGTCGAGCCCGAAGACGGCAGCAACTATTCCACCCTCAATTTCACCTTGCAGGTATCGAGCCGCATCCACCTCGCACAGGTGATGCGCAACCTGCGCCGACTCACCGAAGTGGTGCGCATCAACCGCATCAAGGGATGATTTGAAGGATTTCGCACAGCGCCTGATCGCCTGGCAGTTGCAGCATGGCCGCCACGACCTGCCCTGGCAGGGCACGCGCGACCCTTACCGCGTGTGGCTGTCTGAGATCATGTTGCAGCAGACCCAGGTGACAACCGTGATCCCCTACTACCGGCGCTTCCTGCAACGCTTTCCCGACCTCGCCGCGCTGGCCGGCGCGACGCCCGACGACGTGCTCGCGCACTGGAGCGGGCTGGGCTACTACTCGCGCGCGCGCAACTTGCATCGCGCCGCGCAACTGGTGATGGAACAACATGGCGGCATGTTCCCGCATGAACCGGAAGCCATCGCGGCATTGCCCGGTATCGGCCGCTCCACCGCCGCCGCCATCGCCGTGTTTGCGTACGGCCGGTGCGCGGCCATCCTCAATGGCAATGTCAAGCGCATCTTCGCGCGCCACTTCGGCATTGCCGGCCACTTTGGCGAAAAGCACACCGAAACGCTGCTGTGGCAGCACGCCGAGGCACTGCTGCCGGAGCAGGATATCGAAACCTATACGCAAGGATTGATGGACCTGGGTGCGACGCTGTGCACGCGCAGCAGACCGCGCTGCGACGCCTGCCCGCTGCATGCAGATTGCATCGCGCGCAAGGAAAACCTCACCGCGCAACTACCCACGCCCAAACCGAAACGCGTGCTGCCGCAAAAACACATCACCATGCTGGTGCTGCTGAATTGCGGCGAAGTGCTGCTGGAAAAGCGCCCGCCCGCCGGCATCTGGGGCGGGCTATGGTGCCTGCCCGAACTGCCGCCCGACGCCGATGCCGATGACTATTGCGCACAGCGCTACGGCGCGCGGGTCGCCGCGCTGGTGCCGCTGCCGCAACTCGACCATGCTTTCACCCACTTCAAGCTGGCGATCACCCCGCAACCGTTGCGCGTGACCGCATTACAGCCGCTCGCGCAGCAAGCCGGCCAAATGTGGCTCACCCCGGAGGACGCACTGGGCGCGGCCATCCCCACGCCAGTGCGGCGTATCCTGCAAGACATGCAGCCATGAAGCGGGCCGTGGTGCTGCTGTCCGGCGGTCTGGATTCCGCCACCACGCTGGCCATCGCGCACAGCCATGGCTACGCCTGCCATTGCCTGAGCCTGGATTACAGCCAGCGCCACCGCGCCGAGCTTGCCGCCGCCGCGCGCGTCGCGCAGATGCTGGGCGCTGCCCAGCACAAGATCATCGCGCTCGACCTGGGCAACTTCGGCGGCTCCGCGCTCACCGACATCGGCATCGCGGTGCCCACCTCACCTTCAGCGGGCATCCCCGTCACCTACGTACCGGCACGCAACACCATCCTGCTCTCGCTCGCGCTGGCGTGGGCAGAAGTGCTGCGCGCGCAGGACATCTTCATCGGCGCCAACGCGGTAGACTACTCCGGCTACCCCGACTGCCGCCCGGAATACCTCGCCGCCTTCGAACGCATGGCCAACCTCGCCACCAAGGCCGCAGTGGAAGGCGCACGCCTGAATCTGCACGCGCCGCTCATCGACCTCAGCAAGGCCGACATCATCCGCCAGGGCAGCGCGCTCGGCGTCGATTTCGCGCAGACGGTGTCCTGCTACCAAGCCGACGACCTCGGCCATGCCTGCGGGCAGTGCGATTCCTGCCGCCTACGCAAGAAAGGTTTCCTCGACGCCGGCATCGCCGACCCGACGCGCTACCGATAGCCCCCTTGCCGCCAGCATGGCATGGACGGGGCGGGCACCGTCCCGCCTGGAAAAATCCGCAGCCCGGCTAGCATGAAAGACATGGGCAAAGTAGGCTGTGCGCGGGCTGTGCAACTGCACACCGGAAGGCCATCATGGAACGCTTTTCTTCCGCTGGATCTTTGTTGCAGTACATTGGCGGCATGCAGCACAGCAACGCAGGCGCAAACCGCAGCCTGCAAATGCTGGACGGCCTGAACGTGGCATTCCGAAGTCAGGAGCAAACCCCTCGATCAAACCCGGTTAAAAACGCTACACTAACGTTTTTACCAACACCCTGATAGAACATGAGCAATGTACCCAACGACAGCCTGGTCATCACCGCTTCCGGTGAAGACAAAGTCGGGCTGGTGGAAAAACTTTCCGGCCGCATCACCGACAGCGGCTGCAACATCGAGCAGAGCCGCATGGCAGTGCTGGGCGGGCAGTTCGCGCTGATCATGCTGGTGACCGGGCCGTGGCACGGCCTGTCCAAGCTGGAAAGCCAGATGGGCACAATCGGCGAGCAGCTCGGCCTCACCATCATTCACAAGCGCACGCAGAAGCGTTCGCTGACGCAGCCACTGGTGCCCTACCACATCGACGTGGTGGCGATGGATCATCCCGGCATCGTGCAGAAACTGTCGGCGTTTTTCGCGCGCCAGGGCATCAATATCGAGGAGCTGCAAACCAACACCTACCCGGCGCCGCACACCGGCACCACCATGTTTTCGGTGAGTCTTACCGTGGGTATTCCCGCCGCCACCCACATCCCCAGCCTGCGCGACGGTTTTCTCGACTACTGCGACGACCTCAACCTCGACGCCACTTTCGAACCGCTGCAAGGCTAGCCGACGTTCGTGCGCACCATGCCGCACTGCCAGCTACTGATCCCGGACTTGTTCTGGCGCGAGGGCTGGGACGCCAGCCGCGACCTGGCATTGCCCGCATTGCGCGCGCTGACGGCACGCGGGCAGATGCAATCGACAGCGGGTGCCTCGCCGGAAGCCTGGCTGTGCGACGCCTGGGGTGTGGCCAGACAGAACGACTGGCCGGTGGCACCGCTCACGCTACAACTCGACGGCGGCCAAGCGGGACCATACTACTGGCTGCGAGCCGACCCGGTGCACCTGCACTTGCAGCGCGACCACGTAATGCTCGCCGACAGCGGCACCTTCGCAATTTCACAGCAGGAAGCGGTGCGCTACACCGAGGCGCTCAACCTGCACTTCTGTCATGACGGCTTGATTTTCTACCCGCTTCATCCGGCGCGCTGGTACCTGCGCCTGGAAGCCGTGCCAGGGTTGCGCACTGCCGAATTGGGATCGGCTGCCGGCAGGGATATCCGCGCGCTGCTGCTGGATGGCGTCGATGCACTGCGCTGGCGCGGCATCTTCAACGAAATCCAGATGCTGCTGCATCATCATCCTGACAACGAGGCGCGCGAAGCACGCGGCGAGCCGGCCATCAACAGCGTGTGGCTGTGGGGCGGCGGCTCGCTGCCGCACGTCGCGGCGCATTATGCCAGCGTTCTTGCCGGCGATGCCCTGCCGCTGGCGCTGGCGCTGGCGGCGGGAAGCGCCCATGCGGCACTGCCGCCATCCGCCGGCATGGTGGCGATGCAAGCGGGCAATAACCTCATCGTGCTCGATCAGTTGCGCGGCGCTGCGCAATACGGCGACCTGCAAGGCTACCGCGACCAGCTCGCTGCGCTGGAGCGGAACTGGTTCGCACCGCTCAAGGCCATGCTGGGCAAAGGTGCGCTGGCCCGGCTCGACATCGTTGCACTGGGCACGGAAAACGCGCAAAGTTTCACCGTGCGCCGCAACGACTTGTGGAAGTTCTGGCGGCGCAAGCAAGCGCGACAATAGGCCAATGCCAAAAATCGAGCACCGCAAATTTCCGGAACCAGCCTACCAGGCGCTGCTGGAGCATGGCGTGCACCCGCTGCTGTCGCGCATCTACGCGGCGCGTGGCATCGCCGCGCCACGGGAACTGGAAACCGAACTGGCTGGGTTGCTGCCCTTCGAGCAACTGAAGGGCGTGCGCGAGGCCGCCGCACTGCTCGCCGATGCCATCGCCGCGCACAAGCGGCTGCTGATCGTTGCCGATTACGACGCCGATGGCGCCACCGCCTGTGCGGTGGGTGTGCGTGCGCTGCGCGGCTTCGGCGCCACCGTCGATTACCTGGTACCCAACCGCTTCGAGTACGGCTACGGCCTCACCCCGGAAATCGTAAAGCTGGCGGCACAGACCAAGCAGCCTGACCTGCTAATCACGGTGGACAACGGCATCGCCAGCGTCGAGGGCGTGGCGGAAGCCAACCGTCTCGGCATCCCGGTGCTGATCACCGACCACCACCTGCCCGGCGACGAATTGCCGCAGGCGCTTGCCATCGTCAACCCCAACCAGCCCGGCTGCGGCTTCCCGAGCAAAAACCTGGCCGGCGTGGGAGTGATGTTTTACCTGATGCTGGCACTGCGCTCGGCGCTGCGCCAACGAGGCGCGTTCAGAACTTCCGGTACCCCCGGCGGAGGAGGGGAGCCCAACCTCGCACAATTGCTCGACATCGTCGCGCTGGGCACGGTGGCCGACGTGGTCAGGCTGGATGCCAACAACCGTACCCTGGTGGCGCAGGGACTGAAGCGTATCCGCGCCGGCCGCGCCTGCCCCGGCATCAACGCACTGCTGCGCGGTGCGGCACGCGACTCGCGCCGTGTCGCCGCCCACGACCTTGGCTTCGCAGTCGGCCCGCGCCTCAACGCCGCCGGACGACTGGACGACATGGCGCTGGGCATCGAATGCCTGCTCGCCGACGATGAAACACGCGCCCAGCAGATCGCGGCACAGCTCGACGCGCTTAACCGAGAGCGGCGCGCGATCGAAGCGGGCATGCAGCAAAGCGCGGAAGCGGCGCTGGCCAACATCGCCGTGCAGGATGGCTACAGCCTGTCACTGTTCGATGCCGGCTGGCACCAGGGCGTGATCGGCATCCTCGCCTCGCGCCTCAAGGACAGGCTGCACCGCCCGGTGATCGTGTTCGCGCGCGGCGCAGAAGGTGAGCTCAAGGGCTCGGGACGTTCCATCGCCGGCCTGCACCTGCGCGATGCGCTCGATCTCGTCGCCAAGCGCCACCCAGGTCTGTTGCTACGCTTCGGCGGCCACGCCGCTGCCGCCGGGCTGGCGATCCGCGAGGGCGATTTCGCGCGCTTCGCCGCCGCCTTCGAGGACACGGGACGCGAGCTGCTCTCGCCCGCCGATCTCGAACAGGTGATCGAGACCGACGGCACGCTGGCCGCCGAGCATTGCACCATGGCCATGGCGCAGCAGCTCGACGACCAGGTATGGGGGCAGGGCTTTCCGTTGCCCACCTTCTGCGATGTGTTCGAAGTCGCGCAGCAACGCGTGGTGGGCGAGAAACACCTCAAGCTGAAACTCACGCGAGATGCACTGCAATTCGACGCCATACTGTTTTCGCACCCTGCACCGCTGCCGGAAAAAATCTGCGCCGTCTACCGCATCGGTATCAACGAATTCAACGGCGCCAGCAGCCTACAACTCACCCTCACGCATTGGGAACGCTGGGAGCCGAGCTAATGGATGCCCTGCAAGGCCCGGAGTTGCAGCACCTGCCCGCCTTCCTCACCAGCCTGGCAGTGGGCCTCCTGATCGGTCTGGAGCGCGAGCGCAGCCCCGCCGCCAAGGCCGGCCTGCGTACCTTCGCGCTGGTCGCGCTGTTCGGCACGCTCGCCGCCATGCTCTCGGAAACGACCAACAGCGCGTGGATCAGCCCGGTCGGCCTGCTTCTCGTAGGCGCCATGATGATCGCCGCCTATGCGCGGCGCGACAGCGAGGAAAGCGGCGACCCCGGCACCACCACCGTGGCTGCGGTGGTGGTCTGCTACGGGCTTGGCACCATCATCTGGTACGGCTACACCACGCTGGCGGTGATGCTCGCCATCGCCACTACCATGCTGCTCTATTTCAAGACCGAGCTGCGCGGCCTCACACAAAGCCTGACCCGCCGTGACTTCATTTCCACGCTGCAATTCGCGGTGCTGACTTTCATCATCCTGCCCATCCTGCCGGATCGTGCCTACGGCCCCTACGGCGCGCTGAATCCCCACCAGATCTGGCTGATGGTGGTGTTGATTTCGGGGGTAAGCCTGACCGGTTACGTCGCCCTGCGCATCACCGGGCAGCGCCACGGCGCGCCGCTGCTCGGGCTGTTTGGCGGGTTGGTATCGAGCACCGCGACCACGCTGGTGTACGCGCGCCACGGCAAGGGCGACACGTCATTGAGGCAACTTGCGGTGATAGTGATCCTGCTTGCCAACCTGGTGGTACTGGTGCGGCTGGCACTGCTGGGCGCGGCGGTGTCGCCCAAAGTACTGCCGCAATTACTGGCAATGCTGGGCAGCGGGCTGGCCTTTGGCCTGGCGGGATCGCTGTATTGGTGGCGCAAGCTGCAACAGCAGGGAGAAGTGCCAATGCCGGAGATCAAGAACCCTACCGAAATCCGCATTTCGCTCAGCTTCGGCCTGCTCTACGCCACGGTGCTGTTCTGCGCTGCCTGGCTGTCGGATATTGCCGGCAGCCCGGGGCTCTACACGGTGGCGCTGATTTCCGGGTTGACCGACGTCGATGCGATCACGCTGTCCAGCCTGCACCTGTTCGAGCTTGGCAAGCTGCAAGCCTGGCAGGCAACCACTGCAATCGGCCTGGCGCTGTTGTCCAACATCGCCTTCAAGCTCGGCCTGGTGCTGTTCATCGCCGGCAGGGAACTGGCGTGGCGCTGCACCAGCGGCATGTTTGGCACCGCAATCGGCATCAGCGCCGCGCTCTATCTGGGGAATTTATGAAGCATCGCGGCTCCCGAAAAGGGACCCCGCATGTAAAAACGGATGTGATCAGTATGCGATCAGGCTGCCTGGACCGTCCCGTGGGTACGAAAGTGACTGACGTCGCCCTACAGCGCGCGCAATCCTTGCGCGGCAATGGCGTATTCGCGCTGGGCGGATACCAGCCCCGGGCTGTATGCGTCAAACAGCGGCCGGCCTTGAGCCGACCGCCTGGCCGGTGGCGTTGACGTGCGGCTTTTCCACCCAGCCTCCGAATTTGGGCGCGATGGTATGAATATGGCGCTCATCGATTTCGATATGGCCTGCGGCACGCACCACCTGATTCTCCTGCCAGACATTCGATTTTAGTCAGGCGCATTTGCCGTTCCACCCGTGACTTCAACTCATCCAGCCCGGCCTGCCTGATCTGGCGCTGCGCATCGAGCAAGGTGGCAAAATCCACCTTGCCGGTCTGGTAGCCGGCCAGCGCCGACTGGAAACCGAGCTCGACCTGCGGCAGCAGCCGGGTTTGCAGCAGGAGTTCCTGCTTGCGCGCGGCCTCCAGCGCGGCCAGCGATTCGTGGAATTCGCCGAGGATGCCGTTCACCACCGCCTGTTGCCGCGACTGCGCCGCAGCGCTTTCCTCGGTCAGTGCCAGCAGATCAGGGTGTGGTTCCGCCCATGCCAGCAATTCGATCACCGCTGCCCAGCGCCTATTCGCCTATGCCCGCATGGGCGGCCTCATGGCTGGTTTCATGGCCGGCATGGGCCAAGCCCCTTACTCACCCAGTGGAATACCTCCGATGATCAGCTTGACTGTCCATTGCTCATCAGCGTTGCGCCAACCACGACCAATACCCAAGTTAAAATCGTAGCCAGCTGCCTTGAAATCGGTAACGAGATAAGTCGTGTGACTCTGGTCATGCGCGCCAACCATATTATCCAAAAGGCCAAGTGATGCGTAGTGCTCGACTCCAACCTTGAAGTCCTCTGAAATGTTCCGATCTATCTTTACCGCTGGCTTGAATTCAGGCCTTTGACTGGCGCCAGAAATACTCAAACCTAGAATTGGGTTCACGGCAAACGACCATGCGCCCTGTGCAACCCCGAAAATCGGTCGGATTTCTGCATTCCACCTGTCTTCCGAAACCAATGACGAACTGTTACTCAACTCAAAATTGACACCATAGAATCCATCCCCAGCCTCTCCAACATTAAGCCATTTTGCTCTGAATTTAATACCGTTCGAATATCCACTACTATTGCCCACATCGTGGGAAAACGGAAGATAGAGTCCCAGTTCAAAACGCCGGGTCACCCCATATGAAAACTCTGGTGTCAAATTGAACACATGATGAGGCGCAAGCTCTCCCGGATAACTAGGGTCACGCCTCCCCTCTATCACATAATTGGTATGAAGCTCCAGAGCGGCCTTCCCGGGGTCATTGATATCATCGGTATAAACTTGGATTTCATCCGCAGCATGGGCTATTGTCCCGATGCAAAAAGTCGGGAACAATATGGCGGCAATAATCCCCGCACAGCGTGCCAACCTCGAACGCCCATACACTTTCGATTCCTTGTTGTATCCATGCTGCATGAGATTCCCCCCCTTTTGATAATCTTAATCAAGTAACGACATAAATAACCGTCGCCTCGCCAGCGCATTCTTATCCACTCGCAAAGATGGTCGCAAAAACGATGGCACTGGTAGTGCGGATAAATTATACTGCCAACCGTCATGAAAAGCCTTCATACATCAATGCTGCGCCTGCTGTTGGCCATGCTGGCCGTCACATTCATGTCACCGGATTTCGCTTGGCATATGATAGACAGCCACAGTGAAAATGAAGTGGCTGCCGATCGTCACGCCAGTGATACATATCACCATCCCGATGATGGAAGCGAAAACGATAGCGCGCACAGTCAAATTGGACATCTGCTGAGCCACCTGCCCGCCGTGATGCACGATCTGGCATGGCCTCCGGTGACGGTAGCAGTTTCGACAGCGTACCCAGTTTGCGCCTCCGTTCTTATCTGCGCAACCCTCCCCCCTCCCTTCAAGCCCCCTCGAAACATCACGCTCATTTGACTCCGCCCGAATGGCGGAGTTTGTCGCCGTTCTTGCCGCCCGGCGGCGCGGACGCGTTTGTTGCATCGCCAGATGTCTCTTGAGGTCCTTATGAGCAAAAATATTTTTTGTCTTCCGGTATGCGCCATGGCCGCATTTTACGCCTTGACATCCGTCGCCCAGGCGGGCGAGCGTCCCGCTGCGTTCGCCGTTTCCGCCGCCCAGATGCAGGCGTTGGGAATCACGACTACAACCTTGCAGGCTCAGTCCGGCGCCGTGCGCGCGAGCTTTCCCGCCGAGGTCGTGATCCCGCCGGATGCTGAACAAGTCATCAGTTCGCCGGTTGCCGGCATGGTGGCCCAATTGCTGGTGCAGCAGAACCAGAGGGTAGGCAAAGGGACGCCGCTGCTGCGCATCGCCAGCCCGGAATTCGGCCAGTTGCAGTTGCAGTTGCTCCAGGCAAATTCGCGCGCCACGCTGGCGCGGCAAGCCACGCAACGCGAACAACAATTGTTCGACGAAGGCATCATCCCGCAACGCCGTGTGCAGGAAGCGCAAGCCAGCTTGAAGGAGGCCGAAGCCGTGCTCAGCCAAGCAAGAGCGGCATTGCGCATGGCGGGCATGTCTTCCGCGGCGGTGGATGAGATCGCCACTTCCGGCAATCCACAGGACAGTTTGACGCTGGCCGCAACGCAGGCCGGGGTCGTTACCCAGATAGCCGTCAAGCCCGGCCAGCGGGTGGATCCGGCTACCCCTTTGTTGCACGTGGCGCAGACAGGCATGCTGGTTCTCGACATCCAGGTTCCGGTCACCGGGAGCGCCGGCTGGAAACCCGGAACGCGACTCGGCGTACAAGGGCGCGACCTGACGGCACGCATCGTAAGCGCCAGCCCGGCTGTCGCGCCCGGTAGCCAGACGGTGGTGCTGCGCGCGATCATCGAAAGCAAGGCAGGACAGGTGCGCCCCGGCGAATTCCTCACCGCCGAGTTGCCCGCGCAAGGCGGCGGCTGGGACTTGCCCCTGTCCGCCATGGCGCATGACGGCAAGCAGGCCTATGTTTTCGTCCGCACGGCGGACGGCTTTGAGGCCAGGCCGGTGACAGTCTCGGCCAGCGCCGGGCAGCGGGTGCAAGTGCAGGGCGCGCTCAAGGCGGGCGAGCAGGTCGCCGTCAGTAACGTAGTGGTGCTAAAGGGAGCGTGGTTGGCCGGCAAGGGAGACGAATAATGCTTGCCCGCCTGGTCCAGTTTTCCCTGTCGCAGCGCCTGTTCGTGCTGCTGCTGACGCTGCTCCTCGCCGGCGTGGGCGGCTACGCCTATCGGGGCCTGCCGATTGACGCCTTTCCGGATGTGGCGAGCGCCCAGGTCAAGGTCATCATGAAAGCGCCCGGCATGACGCCGGAAGAAATCGAGAGCCTCATCGCGGTGCCCATCGAAGTGGAAATGCTCGGCATCCCCAAGACCAAGATATTGCGTTCGGTCACCAAATACGGACTGGTGGATGTCACGGTGGACTTCGAGGACGGCACCGACATCTACTGGGCACGCCAGCAGGTCAACGAGCGCCTGGGTGGGCTGGCGGGAAGTCTGCCGCCCGGTATCTCGGGCGGCATGGCGCCGATCACCACCCCGCTGGGGGAAATGTACATGTTCACCGTCGAGGCCGAAGGCATGACGCTGGCGGAGCGCCGCAGCTTGCTCGACTGGGTCATCCGTCCCGTGCTGCGCACCGTGCCGGGTGTCGCCGATGTCAATGCGCTGGGCGGCGTCGTTCGCGCCTTCGAAGTCGTGCCCGACCAGCTCAGGATGGCGGCAACTGGCGTGACCGTGGCGCAGCTCAGGGAAGCCGTCGCGGCCAACAACCGCAACGACGGCGCGGGCAGACTGGGCGAAGGCGGCGAAGTGCTGCTGGTGCGCAGCGAGGGCAGCATCACCAGCCTGGACGACCTGCGCTCGGTGGTGGTGGGCATGAAAGGCGGCGCGCCCGTCCGCGTGGGTGACCTGGCCGAGGTCAAGATCGGCACGGTCACCCGCTACGGCGTGGTCACGCAGAGCGGGCAGGGCGAGGCGGTGCAGGGACTGGTGCTCGGCCTGGCCGGCGCCAACGCGCAGCAGGTGGTCGAGGAAGTGCGTAAAAAACTGGAAGAACTGAAGCCAACCTTGCCGCCCGGCGTCCACATCAACACGTTTTACGACCGCGCCTCGCTGGTGTCAAAAGCGGTGGGCGCGATCTCTTCCGCGCTGATCGAGGCAACGGTGCTGGTCATCGTGCTGCTGGGGCTGTTCCTAGGCAACCTGCGCGCGGCACTGACCGTCGCGCTGGTGCTGCCATTGGCAGCCCTGATCACCTTCATCCTGATGCGCGGTTTCGGCATATCGGCAAACCTGATGAGCCTGGGCGGACTGGCGATCGCCATCGGTATGCTGGTGGACGCCGCCGTGGTGGTGATCGAAAACATCGTGCAGCGCCTGGCAACCGACCCGACGGCGGGCAAGCTGCCGCGCCTGCATACGATATACCGGGCAGTGCGCGAGGTGGCCGTGCCGGTCACTTCCGGAATACTGATCATCATCACGGTGTTCCTGCCGCTGCTCACCCTGCAAGACCTGGAAGGCAAGCTCTTCGTGCCGGTGGCGCTGACCATCGTGTTCGCACTAGCCGGCTCGCTGGCGCTGTCGCTGACCGTGATCCCGGTGCTGGCCTCCTACCTGCTGCGTGAAGTGCAGCATGAAGACCCGTGGCTGTCGCGCAAGCTGCTGGCATTGTACGAACCCGCTCTGGCCTGGGTCCTGCGCCGGCAGCGCGCCACGGCGGCGATGGCAGTGGCGTTGCTTGTGGTGGCCGGGGTGATCTACACCCAGGTCGGCAAGACCTTCATGCCGACGATGGACGAGGGCGACCTCATCGTCGGTATCGAGAAACCGCCCTCCATCAGCCTGGAGCAGAGCGCCGCGCTGGACCTGAAAATCCACCAGGCCATCATGCAGGCGATCCCGGAAGTCACCGGCATCGTGGCGCGCGCCGGTTCCGACGAAATCGGTCTCGACCCCATGGGGCTCAACCAGACCGACACCTATTTGCTGCTGAAGCCGCAAGGCGAGTGGCGCATGAAGAGCAAGGAAGATCTGATGGATGAAGTGCGCAAGGTACTCGACCCCATGCCCGGCATCGAATACAGCTTCACCCAGCCGATCGAGATGCGGGTGTCGGAGATGATCATCGGCGTGCGCGGCGACCTGGCGGTGAAGATCTTCGGTCCCGACCTCGACAAGCTCAACGCCTACGCGCGCCAGGTCGAGTCCCTGCTCAAGACGGTGCCCGGCAACCAGGACGTGTACACCGTGCAGAACGACGGCGTGCAGTACCTGCGCGTGGTGGTGGACCGCTTGCAGGCCGGGCGCCTGGGGCTTTCCGTCGAGGAAATCCAGGATGAGCTACGCACCCAGATCGAAGGCCAGCAGGAAGGGATCGTGGTCGAAGGCAACCGCCGCACCCCCATCGTGCTGCGCGGCGCCGACGGCATACGGGTGTCGCCCGCCGATTTCGGGACGGTGCGCATCACCACGAAGGACGGCAACACCGTGCCGCTAACCAGCGTCGCCAGGCTGGAACGCGCCGAAGGCCCGCTCAAGATAGACCGGGAAATGGGCAGCCGTTACAGCGTGGTCATCGCCAATGTGGCGGGCCGTGACCTAGTGAGCTTCGTGGAGGAAGCCAAGATGCTGGTCACGCAAAAGCTGGCCCTGCCCCCCGGCTACCGCATCAGTTGGGGCGGACAGTTCGAGAACCAGCAACGCGCGGCAGCGCGCCTGATGGTAGTGGTGCCGGTCGCGCTCGGGCTGATCTTCGTGCTGCTGTTCTCGACCTTCCGCTCGGTGCGCCAGGCGCTGCTCATCCTGAGCAACATCCCGTTCGCACTGGTCGGCGGCATCGTCGCCTTGTGGGTGTCCGGGGAATACCTGTCGGTGCCCGCGTCAGTAGGCTTCATCGCCCTGCTCGGCATCACCGTGCTGAACGGCGTGGTGCTGGTCAGTTACTTCAACCAGTTGCGCAACGAGGGAATGAAACTGAGCGAGGTTGTGGTGCAGGGCGCGAAACGCCGCCTGCGCCCGGTGCTGATGACCGCCTCCATCACGGCATTCGGCCTGATTCCGCTGCTGTTCTCGACCGGGCCGGGTTCCGAGATACAGCGCCCGCTCGCCATCGTGGTAATCGGCGGCCTGCTCACCGCCACGATGCTGACGCTGATCCTGGTGCCCATCCTGTATTTACGCTTCGCATTCCCGAAACGAGAGGTATCCCATGTCTGAACTTTGTCTGAACCTGCTGTGCCCGCTGGCGATTGAGGAAAAACTGCTCGATCTCCTGCTGATGTCGTCCGATGTGGAGATTTTCACCAGTGCGCCGATTGCCGCGCACGGCCTAGTCGACGGCGCCCTGAGCCAGACCGAGCAGGTGCTGGGGCGGAGGCAGGCAACGCAGATACAGGTGATGCTCTCCGGCGCGGGCAAGGAGGCGCTGCTCGAAACCATCCGGCAACAATTCGTGGGAGTCGGCCTGCGCTATTGGATAACGCCGCTCGTCGAATCCGGGAGGCTGGAATGAAACCTTGCCTGTTTATCCGTTTGGTCTTGTTGTTCGCCATGCCGGGCTTCGCCAGCGCCGGAGAGACCGGCTTCCCCGGCCTGCCGCCCGCCGCGCAGGTGGCAAGCGCCTTGAGTCATCATGTCACGGTATTGAACGCCGCCAGCGAACTGAAAATGGAGCGCACCAACCAGCGCAAATGGAACAGCGGCAGTTACGAGTTCAACCTGCGCGCCGGTTCGTCGCAACGCAACATCCCCGCCACCGGGCAGAATCTCAAGGAATGGGATGTCGCGCTGGAACGCCCGCTGCGGCTGTTCAACAAGATGGGGCTGGACCAGGACATCGGCGCGGCCGGCGTCGCGCGCGCGGAATATGCGCTCGCCGATGCGCGCCACGAAGCCGGGCGCGCGCTGCTGCGGCTGTGGTTCGCCTGGCAGCGCGAGCAGGCGCAGGCCGATCTGTGGGAGCAACAGGTTGACCTGCTCCGGCAACAGGCGCTGACGGTCGAGAAGCGCGTCAAGGCGGGCGATGCGCCCAAACTGGAATTAAACCTGGCGCAGGCCGCCGCGGCACAGGCCAGCGTGTCGTGGCAGCAGGCCAAGTTGCGCGCGCAACTCGCAGGCAACGACCTGGCGCGAGAGTTCCCCGCGATCCCGTTGCCGGAAAAACTGCCCGTCACCGCGCCGCAGGCCATCGAGCAGGATTTCGCTTTCTGGAAAGAGCGCATGCTCGAACACAACCATGCGCTCAACCTGGCGCAGGCGCAAAGCCGTATCCAGCAACTGCTGGCGCAGCGCAGCAGCGCCGACCGGCTGGCCGATCCCACGGTGGGGGTGCGCTACTCGAGCGAAGCAGGCGGCAACGAGAAAGTGACCGGCATCTATGTGAGCCTGCCGCTGTCGTTCGGGCAGCGCGACGCAACGGCGGAAGGCGCGGCACAACAGGCCATCATCGCCGCCGACCAAGAAGCCTTCGTTGCGCGCCGGCTGGAAAGCGACATGCGCGCAACCCATACCCAGGCAGTGAACAGCTTCGTCGCATGGCAACAGGCACAGGAAGCGGAACGGGCAATGCGCAGCAATGCCGAGCTCATGGCCAAGTCCTACAGCTTGGGCGAAGGCAGCCTGTCGGACAGCCTGGCTGCGCGCCGCCTCGCGCTGGAATCGGCGCTGGCGGAAAATCTCGCGCGGCTCGATGCCAACGAAGCGCGCTATCGCCTGTTGCTGGACGCCCACCAGTTGTGGCCACTCGATGATACGGAAGGGCAAAACCCTTGAGCGCATGGCATAACCAGGGAGTGCACCGCCCTCGCCGCAGCCCTGCTGTTCGGCGCGGGAGCGCCCTTGGCAAAATGGCTGCTGGAATCGGTCGATCCCTGGCTGATGGCAGGCCTGCTCTACCTTGGCTCCGGCCTGGGATTGGCGCTTTATCGGCTGCTGCGTCGAATGCCGACCGGCATCTTCATCGAAATGACCTGTTCTGATCGGCGCATCCGGCGCTCCGGCCACCTAGTGTATAATCCGCCGCTCATCGGAGAAAGCAATAAATGGAAGCGGAACAACTAAATAGCATCGCCAACCGACTCGCCGACCTCGACACGCGAGCAGCCGAGTTACGGAGGTATCTTTGACTTCCCCGGCAAACAGCAACGCCTGATCGAAGTCGTCAAGCTGGCAGAAGACCCCGCGCTGTGGGGCGACGCCAAGCGCGCCCAGGAGCTGGGCAAGGAAAGAAAGGCGCTGGAGGCGGTGGTGCTCACCCTCGAACAGATCGAGCGCGCGCTGGTCGATGCGCGCGAGCTGTTCGAGATGGCGCGCGAGGAAAATGACGACGCCACGCTGCTGAGCGTGGCCGATGACAGCGTGCAAATCGAGAGAACCGTGGCGGACATGGAATTCCGCCGCATGTTCGCCAACCCGCTCGACCCCAACAACTGCTTCATCGACATCCAGGCCGGCGCCGGCGGCACCGAAGCGCAGGACTGGGCTTCGATGCTGGAGCGCATGTATCTGCGCTACTGCGAGCGCAAGGGCTTCAAGCCGGAAGTGCTGGAAGAATCCGAAGGCGAGGTGGCCGGCATCAAGACCGCCACCATCAAGGTGAGCGGGGAATATGCGTATGGCTACCTGCGCACCGAGTCCGGCATCCACCGCCTGGTGCGCAAGTCGCCGTTCGATTCCAACGCGCGCCGCCACACCTCCTTCGCCAGCGTGTTCGTCTACCCGGAAGTGGATGACAGCATCGAGATCGAGATCAACCCCGCCGACCTGCGCATCGACACCTTCCGCGCCTCCGGCGCCGGTGGCCAGCACATCAACAAGACCGATTCTGCGGTGCGCATCACCCACGCGCCGTCCGGCATCGTGGTGCAATGCCAGAACGACCGCTCGCAGCACCGTAACCGCGCCGAGGCAATGGCGATGCTGAAATCGCGCCTGTACGAGCTGGAACTGCGCAAGCGCCAAACCGAGCAGCAGGCACTGGAAGACGCCAAGACCGACATCGGCTGGGGCCATCAGATCCGCTCCTACGTGCTCGACCAGTCGCGCATCAAGGACCTGCGCACCAACATCGAGATCGGCAACACCCAGGGCGTGCTCGACGGTGACCTGGAACCATTCATCGAAGCCAGTTTGAAACAAGGCATCTAAGTTCAAGGAATGACCATGAGTGACAGTAAAAATAAACAGCCAGAGGCTCTGCATGAAGAGCTAGAACAACACTACAACGAAGAGCGGCTGGTTGCCGAGCGCCGCGACAAGCTGAAGAAACTGCGCGAGCAGGGCATCGCCTTCCCCAACGATTTCGCGCGCCGCGACCTCGCCGCCGACCTGCACGCGGCACACGACGACAAGAGCAAGGAAGAACTGGAACCGCTCAACGTCGGTGTCGCCGTGGCCGGGCGCATGATGCTCAAGCGCGTGATGGGCAAGGCCAGCTTCGCCACCATCCAGGACATGAGCGGGCGCATCCAGCTCTATATCTCTAACGATGCCACCGGATTGGATGCGCACGAAGCGTTCAAGCATTATGACCTTGGCGACATTCTCGGCGCCGAGGGCACACTGTTCAAGACCAAGACCGGCGAGCTCACCGTGCATGTCACCAGGCTGCGCCTGCTCACCAAGGCGTTGCGCCCGCTGCCGGAAAAATTTCACGGCCTCACCGACCAGGAGCAGAAATACCGTCAGCGCTATGTCGATCTAATCACCAACGAAGACGCGCGCAAGACCTTCATGGCGCGCTCCAGGATCATCCAGGCGGTGCGCGAGTTCATGACGCGCGACGGCTACCTCGAAGTGGAAACGCCGATGATGCACGTCATCCCCGGCGGCGCTTCGGCGCGCCCCTTTGTCACCCACCACAACGCTCTCGACATGGACCTGTTCCTGCGCATCGCGCCCGAGCTTTACCTGAAGCGGCTGGTGGTGGGCGGATTCGAGAAGGTGTTCGAGGTCAACCGCAACTTCCGCAACGAAGGCATCTCCACGCGGCACAATCCGGAATTCACCATGATCGAATTCTATTGCGCCTACTGCGACTACCGCTACCTGATGGACTTCACCGAAACGCTGTTGCGCAGCGTCGCGCAGGCCGCGCTCGGCACCGCCACGATTTCTTACCAAGGCCACAGCATCGACCTGTGCCAGCCGTTCGCACGCCTCACCGTGGTCGAAGCAATCCGCAAATACCATCCGCAGTACACCGTGGAGCAGCTGCACGACCGCCAATTCCTCATCGGCAAGTTCACGGAAATGAAAGTGCCATACAAGGAGCACGACGGCATCGGCGGGCTGCAACTGACCTTCTTCGAGGAAACCACCGAGAAGCTGCTGATCCAGCCCACCTACATCGTCGACTATCCGGCGGAAGTATCGCCACTGGCGCGCCGCAACGATGCACACCCGGAAATCACCGAGCGTTTCGAACTCTACATCGTCGGGCGTGAACTCGCCAACGGCTTCTCCGAACTGAACGACCCGGAAGACCAAGCCGCGCGCTTCATGGAGCAGGTGAAGCAGAAGGAAGCCGGCGACGCCGAGGCGATGCACTACGATGCCGACTACATCCGCGCGCTCGAATACGGCCTGCCGCCCACCGGCGGCTGTGGCATCGGCATCGACCGTCTGGTGATGCTGCTCACCGACGCGGCGAGCATACGAGATGTGATCCTGTTCCCGCACATGCGCCCGGAGTAAGGATCAACCTGCCGCGCTTGGTATTCTGAAAACCTTTTTCACCGCAGAGGACGCAGAGGAAAATCAAGAACAGGTATACCCTTCATAGATAAATTTCCGTGTCATGGAATAACTTTGGGTAGAAAAGAAACGGGTGTCCTCTGCGTCCTCTGCGGTGAAAGTTCTTTTGCGAAATGACCAGACCAGCGCACCCAACCATCACCCCGGCCCGTTTGAGTTACGCCGCCGATGGCACGCCGTATTCGGAAGCCTATGGCGATGTCTATCACTCCGCGCACGGTGGTCTGGGGCAGGCGCGCCACGTGTTCCTGGCCGGCAACTGCCTGCCGCAGCGCTGGCAGGGGCGCGAACAATTCGTGGTGCTGGAAACCGGATTCGGTCTGGGGTTGAACTTCCTCGCCACCTGGCAAGCGTGGCGCGATGACCCCCGGCGCTGCGAGCGCCTGCATTTCGTCTCGGTGGAAAAACATCCGTTCACGCGCGCCGACCTCGCCGCGCTGCATGCGCGCTTTCCCGAACTGGCCGCGTACTCGCAGCAGTTGCTGGCGCGCTGGCCGCCACTGGCACCGGGCTTACACCGCCTGCATTTCGAACAGGGCCGCGTCACCCTCACCCTGGCGCTGGGCGATGCGCAAGCGCTGCTGCCGCGCATCGCCTGCCGCGCCGACGCGATCTACCTCGACGGCTTTGCACCGGGAAAAAATCCAGAACTGTGGTCGCAGCAACTTTGTCGTGACATCAGTGTGCTGGCGCGCAACGGCGCCACGCTCGCCACCTGGAGCGTGGCCGCTCCGGTGCGCGCAGCGCTCACCACATGGGGCTGGCAACTGGAAAAACGCCCCGGCTACGCGGGCAAGCGCGAAATGCTGTGCGGACAGGTCACCTCGGCAATATCCGCAGCAAACGGAAATGAACGAGCCGCCGTCGTCATCGGTGCCGGCATCGCCGGCGCGGCAATGTGCGAGCGCCTCGCCGCACGCGGCTGGAACGTCACCCTGCTCGAGCGCGAAGCCGGGCCGGCGCAGGCAGCATCGGGCAATCACGCCGGCGTGCTGCTGCCCATCGTCTCCAAAGACGACCGTCCCGCCGCGCGGCTGTCGCGCACCTGTTATCTGTATGCGTTGAACCTGTTACGCGAGCTGGCAGATGAAGGCAAAGGACTGATCTGGTCGCAATGCGGCGTGGCCCAACTCGCGCGCGATGCCAAGCATGAGCGGCAGCAGCGTGACGCCATCGCCGCATTGCGACTGCCCGCCGATTTCGCACGCTTCCTGGAACGTGACGCCATGTCGGCACTGCTCGACCACGCGGCACCGATAGGCGGCTGGTACTTCCCGCATGGCGCCTGGGTCAACCCGCCGTCGCTGTGCCGCGCCCTGCTCGCGCGCCACCCTCAGCGCATCCGCACGCTCTATGGCGCAACCGTCACGACGCTGGAACAGGGTAATAATGGTGAATGGCGTCTCCACAACCAGCGTGGCAAGCTACTTGCCACCGCATTCACCGTCATCCTCGCCAACGCCGATGCGGCGCGCAGCTTCGTCCCTCACCTACCACTGTCGTGCGCGCGCGGGCAGGTCAGCCACCTTCCGGGTGAGGCGTTGGCCGCGCTGCCGTGCGTGGTGTGCCGCCAGGGTTACGTCACTCCGCCGCACGACGGCGTGAGCTGCCTGGGCGCCACCTTCGACCATGATGACGATGCGGGGCTGCGGCTCGCCAGCCACCTGGAGAATCTCGCGCGACTGGACAGGATGTTGCCGGGGCTCGCTGCCGACTACGATGCGGCGCAACTCGACGGCCGCGTCGGTTTCCGCACCGTCACCCCGGATAAGCTGCCGCTGGCGGGAATATTGCCGGGTGCTGCGGGGATGTATGGATTGCTGGGGCTGGGGGCGCGCGGCCTGGTGTGGGCGCCGCTAGCGGCTGAACTGCTCGCCGCACAACTTGCCGATGAACCGCTGCCTCTGGAAAATGACCTCGTTGCTGCGCTCGACCCGTCGAGATTCGCCGGAAAGGCGGTAGCCCGCTAGCGCCGGGTCATGGCGTTGTACTGCCCGATGCAGCGTTTGAGATTGTTGGCTGCATCCTTGGCGTTGGTAACAGCGCAATCGTCCAAGTCCGTATTCGTGCCCCCTGCACTTCCTGCCGCACCACTCGCAGCACTACCACTGGCACGGGCCTCAGCCTTGGCCACCTGCTGCATAAGTTTCTGTTCGCGTTTCTCCAGGTTGCGCTTTTCTTTCCGGAGTTCCACGTTCTTGCTGTGCATGGCATCCAGCGCCTCGTTTTGCCTGGCAACGATCTGCCATATACCATACTGCGTCGCCATCACCGCGCCCACCACCAGAACCGCGACATAAGCCAGCTTGGCGGGCGTGCCGATAAGCACGGCCTTGGCACGGGCTGCCAAGGAAGGACTGGCTTCCTCGTCAGCGCCTTCTTCATCCTCTGCATCGGCCGTGCGGCGGCGCTTGGCGCCAAAGCTTGCCACATTCTCGTCCACATTGCTTTCGCCACCTTCCTCTACGGTTGCGCGCTTGCGCAGCGACATGCGCTTGAGCAGGCCGACCAGGCGCATTTTCCAGCCAGGTCTGGCCGGCGGCAGGTCTTCCGCATCGTCAACGCCAGGCGCATCCACTCCATCGCCACGCGTGCCCTCATCGTCCGCCACTTCGTCGCCGGCTTCACCGGCCGCAACGCTGCGCTTATGGAACGAGAACAGGCCGCGCAGCTTGTCGCGCCACCCTGCTCTGGCCTCCCCTTCCACGGCTTCATCGTCTTCGCCCGGCTCCGGCTGCGTACTTTCCGCCACAAGCGGCGACGCCCCTTCCGGCGGTTCCGCCTGATCCGGCTCCTCTGCTTCGACTGCTTCAACCCCCTCCGTGGCAGGCGTGCGGCGGCGCGGCCACAGCGCGGCCAGCCTGGCGAAAGGCGATTTCAATGCGTTGACGATGTTGGCCATGCCTTCACTGCTCCAGTACTTTTCCGCGCTGACGCTTGGCCGCGCTCCTTTTCTGTTTCACCGCCAGCCGGCGCTCGACGGAAGCCCGCGTCGGCCGCGTCGGGTGACGCGGCCCAGGTTTCTGCGTCGCCCTGCGGATCAGTTCCAGCAGCCGCTGCAACGCATCCCCGCGGTTGCGTCCCTGCGTGCGGAAGCTGCGTGCAACAATGACGATCTCGCCTGCCGCACTGGCGCGCCTGCCCGCCAACTTAAGCAGGCGCACGCGCACGTCTTCCGGCAGCGATGGCGAATGGGCGGCATCAAAACGAAGTTGCACTGCCGTCGCCACCTTGTTGACGTTCTGTCCGCCCGGCCCCGAGGCATGAATGAACTGCACGGCAACTTCGCTCTCGTCTATCGCCAGTTGGGGGGTGATTCGCAGTAACCCCATGATCGTCCTCCTATATCGGCCGCTCGGGAGCCGGCTTGAGCCCATGCGGCGCAGGCAGCGTGTGTATAATGGCCAGCCATGATAACCACCCTGCTTCCGGCTCTAGCCATCCTGATTGGCGCCCCCGCTTATGCGGATGAATTGATGGACGCACGCGTCCTGTACAAAAAAGGCGACGCCACGCAAGCATTGCAAATGCTCGATACCTACCTGGGCTCACGCCCGGCCGGCGCGCGCGGCCCGAAAATTGCACAGGCCTGGTTCATGAAAGGCCTGATCCTCGCCGAGCAGAACCGCTTCGACCCTGCGGCCTCCGCATTTTCTGCGGTCATCAAGGATTATCCGCAATACCCCGAAGCCTACAACAACCTCGCCGCGGTTTACGCGGCACAGGGCCGGCATGACAAGGCGCGCGCCGCGCTGGAAGCCGGTCTCGCCACGCATCCGGTCTATGCCACGCTTCACCGTAACCTGAAGAAATCCGATGGCACCGCGACGAAGGCCACCATGCCACCGCTGGCCCTGGTGAAGACGCTGTATGGCGTCAGGCCGCCCAAGCCCGAAGCCGAAGCCGCCACGGTTCCGCTCGCTACGCCGGCGCCGCCTCCCGTTGCACCGGCATCGCCCCCCGCACCTGCCGCGGCAACCACCGATGCCGGCGAAGCAGTCCTGCGCACCGTGAACGCATGGGCGGCGACATGGTCAAACCGCAACGTGAAGGCCTATCTCGCATGTTACGCACGTGACTTCAAACCTGGCGACGGCAGTTCCCGCGCCGCGTGGGAGAAATCGCGGCGCAAGCGCATTGCCGAACCCGCCAGCATACGTGTGGAGATCGAATCGCCGCGAGTAACACTCACCGACGCCAGCCACGCCAGCGTCGCCTTCACCCAGCGTTATCGCTCCGACAGCCTGAAAACCTCCACGCACAAGGTACTGGAACTGGAACGGAAAAACGGCAAATGGCTGATCGTACGCGAACATGTGGCAAAATAGCGCATAGTGTCCGATCGTCGCAAGGAACCAACGTGCTCTCGAAAATCCCCACCCGCCTCGGCTATTTTGCCGGCTTCCTGGTCTGCGCCGGGCTGATCGGCTTCGCGCTGTACCTGCAATACGTGCTGGGCGAAGACCCATGCCCGTTGTGCCTGTTGCAACGTATTGCCTTCATGGCGGTCGGCACGGTGTTCCTGCTGGCGACGCTGCACGGCCCGAGGAAAACCGGCGCCATCGTTTACGCGGTGTTGATCGTGATCGGCTCTGCAATCGGCGCCGGCATCGCCGGGCGCCATGTGTGGATCCAGAACCTGCCCAAAGACAAGATACCCGAGTGCGGCCCCGGACTGGATTTCATCATCGAGCAGTTCCCGTTGCGCGACGCACTCTCCATGATCCTGACCGGTTCCGGCGAGTGCGCGGAAAAAGGCTGGACCTTCCTCACACTGACCATCCCGGAGTGGGCATTCCTGTGCTTCGCTTTCCTGGGGGTGCTGGGTGTGCTCATGGCGATCAAAGTTGCGCGCACTCGCTAAACACCGCGGCGCGGCACCTTTCATCGCAGCAAGCCTGCTGACGATGCTGGCGGGCTGCGCACAATCACCCGGGCCGGTTCAGGAAATCAACCTGTCCGGCTTCCAGCCGGCGTTCCAGGAAGGCTATCGCGCCGGCTGTTCCAGCGCGACCGGCGGCATGAATAAGGACGAGAAGCGCTACAAGACCGACAGCCAGTATGCGCTAGGCTGGAATGATGGCTATGATATCTGCAAGCGCAAGAAACCCTGACTAATCCAGCGGTACATAGCGTATTTCCAGCACCTCCAACTCCTCCACGCCAGCCGGGGTCTTCAGCATCACCATGTCGCCCTCGCGCGCCTTGAGCAAGGCACGCGCAACCGGCGCCACCCAACTCACCCTGCCGCGTGCCGTGTCGATTTCGTCGACACCGACGATGCTGATGGTGTGCTCTTCCCCCTTGCTGTCGCAGTAAGTCACGGTGGCACCGAAAAACACCTGGTCGCACTCGCCGCGTGTCGCCGGATCGACCACTTCGGCAAGGTCGAGGCGCTTGGTGAGAAAGCGGATGCGGCGATCGATTTCGCGCAAGCGGCGCTTGCCGTAAATGTAATCGGCGTTCTCCGAGCGGTCGCCGTTGGAAGCCGCCCACGTCACGGTGCGCACCACCTGCGGGCGCTCCACGTCGAGCAGGTGCATCGCCTCGCTTTTCAGGCGCACGTAGCCGGCGGGCGTAATGTAATTCTTCGCCCCCTGCGGCAGCGGAACGGCAGTTTCGCCATCCCCATCTTCCGCGGCATCGTTTTCTTTGACAAAGGCCTTGCTCATGGTGCCTTATTAAATATTGTCATGTGATGGCAGCTCAGCCGTCCTTCTCTACGAATATTGCCATGAGACACATTCACCTACCAGTACGACTCCACGGTGATCTGCCCCGGCTCGCGCCGCTTATTTTTCTTCATGCCATGTGCCATTAAGATTTCCATGGTGTCACGCACCATGTCCGGATTGCCGCACATCATCACCTGAGACTGCTCCGCCGACAGCGCAATACCGGCCCGGGTTTGCAAGCGCCCATCGGCAATCGCTGCGGGAATGCGCGCGCGCAGCGCGCCGGGATGGTCTTCGCGGCTGACGATAGGCACGTAGCGGAATTGCCCGGAATGGTTTTGCGTGAGCTGATTGATAGTGTCGCCGTAGCTCAACTCGCTGGCAGTGCGCACCGCGTGCACCAGCACTACTTGCCGAAAACGCTGCCACGGCGTTGCCGTTTTCAGGATGGAAAGGAATGGTCCTATGCCGGTGCCGGTGGAAAGCAACCACAAATTATCCGCGTCCGGCACTTCCGCCAGCGTAAGGAAACCGGCGGCGCGCGCCAGCACCTGGACGGTATCACCGGGTTGCAGTGCGACGAGGCGCGGGGTGAGCGGGCCTTCCGGCACCACAATGAAATAAAATTCGAGCGGTGTTTCATCGGGCGCGTTGACGAAGGAATAAGGACGCTCGACCAGCACGCCGCCCACCTCAAGCGCGAGCTTGCTGAACTGTCCAGCCTTGAACGGCTCCACTGTCGCGTCGACTTGTAGCGAATACAGATATTCGTTCCAGCGCTTCACGCCGACTACCTTGCCTTCCGACCATTTGCTCATCACGCCCCCCAAAAAAACGCTCGCCGTAGTATATGATTAAACATCTCATCATGGAGGAAAAGGGGGGCATCATGACCATGAGCAAAGTGCTGGTGCTGTATTACTCGAGTTATGGCCATATCGAAGCGATGGCGCAGGCAGTCGCCGCCGGCGCGCGCGAAGTGCCCGACACCGAAGCGACGATCAAGCGCGTACCTGAACTGGTGCCGGAAGAAGTGGCGCGCAAATCGGGCATGAAGCTCGACCAAGCCGCGCCCATCGCCACGCCCGGCGAAATGGTCGAGTACGACGCCATCATTTTCGGCACGCCGACACGCTTCGGCAACATGGCTGCGCAAATGCGCAACTTCCTCGATCAGACCGGCGGGCTGTGGCTCAAGGGCGCGCTGATCGGCAAGGTCGGCAGCGTGTTCGCCTCCACCGCCACCCAGCACGGCGGCCAGGAAAGCACGATCCTGTCGTTCCACACCACGCTGCTGCACCAGGGCATGATCATCGTCGGCCTGCCCTATTCCTGCGCCGAGCAGATGCGCATGGGCGAAATCACCGGTGGCTCCCCCTACGGTGCCACCACCATCGCTGGCGGCGACGGCAAGCGCATGCCCTCGGCCGGCGAACTGACCATGGCGCGCTTCCAGGGCAGGCACGTGGCCACCATCACGCGCCAACTGTTGCGCGGTCGGGAATAAGCCGCCAAACCGGAACAATCAGCGCACGTGCTGCGCCGCCAGGTATAGTTCGATTTTCTGTTTGATTTGCACCACCGCCGCCAGCGCCGCTTTTTCGCCCTCAAGGATGGCGAGGTGCTTGGCCTCGAAGTCGCTGCCCTTGATGGTGCCGGTGTCGGGGCGGATCACCACGTCGGCCTCCGCCAGTTCAAGACGGCTGATGCTTTGCCCCATGATGGTGAAAGTTTGCAGCAACACGTCTATGCTGTCCCTCACCTGGCCGTCTCTCGGCTTGCTGGAAATGTCCACCGCAATGACGATGTCCGCGCCCAGGCTTTTCGCCACGCGCACCGGCACCGGGCTCACCAGCCCGCCGTCCACGTACTCGCGCCCGCTGATGACAACCGGCTGGAAGATGCCGGGCACGCTACTCGACGCGCGCACCGCCATGCCGGTATTGCCGGTGCGGAACACTACCGCCTCGCCGCTCTTCAGATCGGTGGCGACCGCCGCGAACAGCTTGTTGAGTTTTTCCAGCCCGCGGTTCTGCACCACGCGGTTGACGAAATTCTGCAGCGCCTCGCCCTTGATGAAACCGCGATTGGGCAAGGCCAGGTCGCCAACGCTAGCCTCGTCCATCTGCAACGCGATTTTCTGCAAGTCGAAGCCGTTGTAGCCGGCAGCATACAGCGCCCCCACCACGCTGCCGGCGCTGGTGCCGACCACGATGTCAGGAACGATGCCCTGCGCTTCCAGCGTCTTGATCACGCCGACGTGGGCGAAGCCGCGTGCCGCCCCGCCGCCCAGCACCAGCGCGATTTTCGGCGGTGGCGGCGGCAGCACCTCTGGGAGTGGCGCTTCCGCCTGCACGGGCAGGGTCGGCACCGGTTGCGGCGGCACACTCTGGCACGCAGCCAGCGCCAACACCCATCCCAGCATCGCCCCACGCAAGTGATACCCCATCATTTTCCCTTCGAAAACCGGATTTTAATCCACGCCGCACCCGCTTGGACATGCCGTCATGCCAACAACTAGTTGCGAATTATTCTCATCTAGGATAACCTGATACCCAGTTACTTCATAGGGGAATGCCATGAAATCACGCCTGCTTGCCATGCTCTTCGCCGCCATCCTGGCTGCGCCCGTCTTTGCCGCGAGCAACGAAATCGTCATCTACTCGGCGCGCAACGAGCAGTTGATCAAGCCCTTGTTCGACCTTTACACCAAGGAAACCGGGGTGAAGATTAAGTTCATCACCGACAAGGAAGGTTCGCTGATGCAGAAGCTCAAGGCCGAAGGGGCCAACAGCCCGGCCGACATCCTGTTCACGGTGGACGCCGGCAATCTGTGGCAGGCGGCGCAGGACGACCTGCTCAAGCCGATCCAGTCAAAAACGCTGGAACAGAATGTGCCCAAGCACCTGCGCGATCCGCAAAACCGCTGGTTTGGACTGTCGGTGCGCGCGCGTACCATCGTCTACAGCACGAAGCGCGTCAAGCCCGCCGATCTTTCCACCTATGAAAACCTGGCCGATGCCAAGTGGAAAAAGCGCCTGTGCCTGCGCACTTCCAAGAAAGTTTACAACCAGTCGCTGGTGGCGATGCTGATTGCCGAGCACGGCGAAGCCAAGACCGAGCAGATCGTCAAAGGCTGGGTCGCCAACCTCGCCACCGATGTGTTCCCGGACGACTGGCAAATGATGAAGGCCATCGCCGCCGGGCAATGCGACGTCGGCATCGCCAACACCTACTACTTCGGCCGCATGCAGAAGAAGATCCCCGACGTTCCCTTGGCACTGTTCTGGCCCGATCAGCAAAACAGCGGCGTACACGTCAACATCTCCGGCGCCGGCGTGACCAAGTACGCAAAGAACGAGGCCGGCGCAGTGAAACTGCTGGAATGGCTATCGTCCGACAAGGCGCAGGGCATGTTCGCCAGCGCCAATCTCGAATATCCCGCCAACCCCGCAGTGAAGCCCGATGCGCTGGTGGCAGCATGGGGTACCTTCAAGCAGAACCCGGTCAACGTCTCCAAGGCCGGCGAATTGCAGATTGCCGCGGTCAAGCTGATGGATCGCGCCGGATACAAGTGATCGAACCAAGCCAGGGATGAACACGGATGGCCAAAAACCTCATCTACAGATTGCGTGGCCAAATTAAAGAAATCCCGATCCTGTCCGTGAAAATCCGTGTTCATCCGTGGCTAACCACTTTATTTGCACACCTGCTGCCCGTATATGCATGACCAAGCGCTAGCCCAACCCACCCCGCCTTCGCGACTGCGCTTGCCGGCACCGAGCTGGCGTTTCGTACCTTTCTTCGTCGCAGCACTGGTGCTGATCCCCATCGGCGTGGTGGTGTCGTCATTCTTCACACCCGCCACCGACATCTGGCGCCACCTCATCGACACCGCGCTCAAGGACCTGCTGCTCAACACCTTCTGGCTGGCATTGGGCGTTGCGGTCGGCACACCCCTGATCGGCGTGTCACTGGCGTGGATCACCGCAGTGTGCGAATTCCCGGGCCGGCGCATCTTCACCTGGGCGCTGCTGCTGCCGATGGCGATTCCCGCCTACGTCACCGGCTTCGTCGGCCTCGGCATCTTCGATTACACCGGACCGCTGCAAACGCAATTGCGCGAATGGTTCGGCGACAACCTGTGGTGGTTCCCGGACATCCGCGGACGGCTCGGCATCATCATCGTGATGAACCTGGCGCTCTACCCCTACGTCTACCTGCTCGCGCGCAACGCCTTCACCACGCAGGGCAAGCGCATTCTGGAAGCCGGGCAATCATTGGGTTTGAGCAGCACGCAGAGTTTCTTCAAGATCGCGCTGCCGATGGCGCGGCCGTGGATCGCCGGCGGTACCATGCTGGCACTGATGGAAACGCTGGCCGATTTCGGAACGGTATCGGTATTCAATTACGATACCTTCACCACCGCCATCTACAAAGCCTGGTTCGCACTGTTCTCGCTGCCGGCCGCCTCGCAAATCGCCTCACTGCTGATCCTGTTCGCTTTCGCCTTGTTGCTCATCGAGCAGCAATCGCGTTCGCGCATGCGCTTCACCGAAAGCCGCACCAGCCAGCGCCTAGAGCGCATCGTGCTGCGAAGCTGGCGAAAGTGGCTCGCCGTCGGCTTTGCCTTTGCAGTCCTGCTGTTCGCCTTCATCATCCCGCTCACCCAACTGGCGATCTGGGCGGTCGAAGTATTCGCCCAGGATTTCGACGAGCGTTATCTCGAATTCCTCTGGCATTCCATCCTGCTGTCGGGAACTGCCGCGCTGCTCACCGCCACCGTCGCGCTGCTGATCGTTTACGCCAGCCGCCGCCACCAGGACAACGCCACGCGCATCGCGGTGCGCATTTCCACCGTCGGCTACGCACTGCCCGGCGCAGTGCTGGCAGTGGGCATCTTCATCCCCATCGCCTGGATGGACAACAAGCTGATCGCGCTGGCCGAGCAGTTCCTGCACATCAGCCCGGGCATGCTGATCCAGGGCACCCTGCTCGCCATGCTGGTGGCCTACATGGCGCGCTTCCTCGCCGTCGGCCACAGCCCGATAGACAGCGCCATGCAGCGCGTCACCCGCAGCGTGGACGAAGCGGCGATGAGCCTGGGGCTGTCCAGCACGCAGACGCTGCTCAAGGTGCACCTGCCGATATTGCGCAGCGGCCTGCTCACCGCGGTCACGCTGGTGTTCGTCGACGTGATGAAGGAAATGCCTATCACATTGATGACAAGACCGTTCGGCTGGGATACGCTGGCGGTGCGCATCTTCGAAATGACCTCGGAAGGCGAATGGGAGCGCGCCGCGCTGCCGGCAGTGGCACTGGTGATCGCAGGCCTGGTGCCCATCATCCAGTTGATCCGCCTGACCGAACAACACAAATGACTTTACTGCTCGAACTAAAAAGCATCAGCCAGTCCTACGGCAGCCACAACGTGGTCAAGCAGCTTTCACTCACCCTGAATAAGGGCCAGCTCGGCTGCCTGCTCGGCCCTTCCGGCTGTGGCAAGACTACCGTGCTGCGCTGCATTGCCGGCTTTGAGACGCTGGACGCCGGCGAAATCCTGCTCAACGGCAATGTCGTCAGCCAGAAAGGCTACCAGTTGCCGCCGGAAAAGCGCCGCATCGGCGTCGTGTTCCAGGACTACGCGCTATTCCCGCACCTCAACGTCGCCGCCAACATCGGATTCGGCCTGCACGGCATCGAAAAGAGCGAACGCATGCGCCGCGTCAACGAACTGCTGGATACCATAGGTCTCGCCCACGCCGCCGGCAAATATCCGCATGAACTCTCGGGCGGACAACAGCAGCGCGTGGCGCTGGCGCGCGCGCTGGCGCCGCAGCCCGACCTGCTGCTGCTCGACGAGCCCTTCTCCAACCTGGACGTGGATTTACGCGAGCGCCTCAGCGTGGAAGTGCGCGACATCCTGAAGAGCCAGAATGCCACTGCCATCCTGGTCACCCACGACCAGTACGAAGCCTTCGCCATCGCCGACGAGATCGGCATCATGCACGGCGGCGAAATCCAGCAATGGGATACGCCCTACAACCTCTACCACCAGCCGGCCAACCGCTTCATCGCCGACTTCGTCGGGCAGGGCGTGTTCGTGCCCGGCAAGGTGGCCAGCGAAAACAGCGTTGACACGGAACTGGGCGTGCTGCCCGCCACCTTCCCGCGCGACTGGCCGCAAGGATGTGAGGTGGACGTGCTGCTGCGCCCCGACGACCTGCTGCATGACGACGGCAGCCCTTTACAGGCCACGGTGATGCACAAAGCCTTCCGCGGCGCAGAATTCATGTACACCCTGCAACTGCCCGGCGGCAGCAAGGCGCTGTCGCTGGTGCCCAGCCACCACAACCACGCCATCGGCGAACAAATCGGCATCCGCCTGGAAATCGACCACCTCGTCGCGTTCCGGCGCGAGTAAAGCCGCCCCCCCTGTAGGGTGGGCTATGCTCACCGATATGGTAAGCATATGTTTTATGCCAAGCTATCATCGCATTACTGCTCCGCCAGCGCTTCCGCGCTGAGCAGGATGACCTCGATTTCCTCGATGATTTCTTCCTGGCGCAGCGCGTTGTAGCGCAGCCGCAGCACGGCCTCGTCCTTCTCCAGGCGGCGCATCGCGCTGTCCATGTGTTCCAGCCGCATCCTGTTCTCCGCCATCAGAGAGGCGTAATAAACCTCGTGCAGGGCAGCGTACAGATACTGGTCGCTCAGTTGCGCAAGGAAATCCGCAGGCGGCACGTTCAATAGCGGTGCGTACGCATGGGCAGGCCGCGCTTGCGGATGCGGCAGCGGCAGCAGATCACGGCGGCGCATGCCGCCCTCCTTGTCGTCGTGGTACAGCGCGGCGATGCGCCAGGCACCGCCCGCCCCGCTTTGCAGCCGGTTGAGCGTTTCGACCAGGCGCAGCAGCGCCGCGGGCACTTCCTCGGCGACGCTCGCGCCTTCGATACGTGCCAGCACGGCATCATCGTCGCGCAGCTTGCCTTCCAGCCGCCCACCGACGGCGATCACATCCCGCGCGTCCGCTTCCGGCAACCCGGCCAGGTGCGCGAGCAAAGACTCGTTGAAGTCGCCGCAGAAACCCCGTTCCGAACCGAACAGCAGCAGCACTTCGCGCTGTTCCGCAAGCGGCGGCGTGGCGAAGAAGGAGAGGAAGTCGTTCGCAGCCGCCTCGATGGTTGCGGTGGCGCGGCGCTGGGTGTCCAGGAAAACCCCCAGCTTGCGCGTTTCCAGCAGGGCCAGGTTTTTCATCGCGCCCATGATGCCGTCGATCTCGTCCAGCGTGGCGAGACGCTTCTTCACCTCGCGCCGCTTGCTCACTCACCCTCCTCGCCGTACTGCTCCTTGCGCCACGCCTGCACCATCTGCCTCCACTGGTCACGGCCGTCTTCCATGCTCAAGCGGCTGCGCGTGACGAATTGCGCCAGCGTCGCCATGCGCGCGCCCACTTCGCCCAGCGCGACGTGATCGAAGGCGCCCTCGTTATAGGCCACCAGCCACGCCATCTGCATTTCCACGGTCAGCAGTGCAAGCCGCTCCTGCTTGAGCAGTTCGCGCAGCACCTGGCCGCGCTGAATGCGCGCTTCCATGCCTGCTTCCAGGCGCGAACCGAAGCGCGTGAACACTTCCAGTTCGAGGAACTGGAGGTAGTCCAGCTTCATGCGCCCGGCCTCCCTCTTGATGTTGGGATGCTGTGCCTGCCCACCGATGCGCGACACCGAGCGCGTCACGTCGATGGCGGGCAGGAAGCCGCGCGCGAACAATTGCTGGTCGAAATATATCTGGCCGTCGGTGATGGAGATCAGGTTGGTCGGGATATAGGAGGCGATTTCGCCCTGCTCGGTCTCGACGATGGGCAGCGCGGTCATGCTGCCGCCTCCCTCGGCGGCGCACAGGCAGGTGGAGCGCTCCAGCAGGCGCGCGTGCAGGTAGAAAATGTCGCCGGGATAGGCCTCGCGCCCCGGTGGGCGGCGTAGCAGCAGCGACAGCTCGCGGTAGGTGCGCGCGTGCGTGGTGAGGTCATCATACACCACCAGCGTGTCGCGCCCCTGCGCCATCCACGCCTCCGCCACCGCGCAGCCGGCAAACGGCGCCAGGTACTTGAGACCGGGCATGGCGGTCGCCTCCGCCACCACCACCGTGGTATAGGCCAGCGCCCCCGCCGCACGCAGCGTTTCCACAACGTGGACCACCGCTGAGCGTTTCTGTCCGATCAGCACGTACACGCAGGACACGTCCTTGTCGCGCTGGTTGATGACGATGTCGAGCGCCAGCGCGCTCTTGCCGGTGCCGTTGTCGCCGATGACGAGCTGGCGCTGGCCCATGCCGACCGGGATCATCGTGTCCACGATCTTATTGCCGGTGTGGAGCGGGCGGTTAACGAAGTCGCGCGCCATGATGGGCGGCGACTTCGCCTCCAGCGGATGGTGCACATGCGTATCCGGCATGGCGCCGCCATCGAGCGGCATGCCAAGCGGGTCGATCACGCGCCCGAGCAGGGCATCGCCCACGCCGATGCCGAGGCGGCGCCCGGACAGAAATGCCGACGCCCCCGCCGCCAGGCGCTCGCCCTGGCGCAGCAGGATGGCGCCGATGCGCCGGCTGGCGAGATGGAACACCAGCGCGCTGCTGCCGTCTTCGAACTCGACGACCTCCTCCATCGCCGCGGAAGGCAGGCCGCTGATCCAGGCAATGCCATCGCCCAAGGCAACCACCGTACCCTGCTCCGACAGGCGTGCCTTGAAGCGGTAATGCTGCAGACGCTGCGCCTGCGCGGCGAGCGGCGAATCCGCGAGCATCACCGTATCAATCGGCATGGCGCCGCACCCGGCTGAAGAATTTCAGTTCGTCGCGCAGGTTGGCGTGCAGCACCCACGGCCCGACGCGCACCTGGCAGCCCGCAAGCAGTTCCGGGTTTTCTCGGTAACTCGCCGGCAGCGCACGCCCGGCAACTTCGGCAAAAGCGCGCTCGAACCGGGCGCGGCGCGCCTCGTCAAGCGGGAAAGCACTTTCCACCCTGATCTGGCTTTCCGACGCTGCCGCCTCCGCCAGGGCGCGGCGTTCCTCCTGCGGCAATTCGCCCAGATCTGCGAGCAGCACCTCGAACAGCTTCACCTCCACTTCCGGCGAAGCCAGCCGCGAGAACAGCCTGGCGGCAAAGGTGGCGCCCTGCTGTATACCTTCCGTCTCCACCGTGCGCTTCCATTCCTGCAACTCGCGCTGTTCGAGTATCCGCCGCTTGTCGCGCTCGGCGGCGATGCCAGCGTCGAGTTCCGCCAGCAGGCGCTTGCGCTCCGCAGCGATCTCTTCGACCAGGCGTGCGCGCGCCGAATCTTTCTCCTCCTCCCAGAGTTCCAATTGCGCGACATGCTGCTGGTGCAACGCGGTTGCCTCGGCGTGGATGCGCTTCGCTTCGGCCATCGCCTGCTCGATGCTGTCACGCCGCTGCGCGACCACCCGCAGCAGCGGGCGATACAGAAAGCGCTTCAGTATCCACACCAGTACCAGAAAATTGATGATTTCAAGTACGAAAGTGGTCCAGTCGAATTCCACAATAGCGCCCCTTACCTGCTATCGAGATGTATAGGATTGCATGACATAAACTGCGCCCTCACCCCTGCCCCGGAGGGAGAGGGGGCGGTTGCCTTCTCCCTCCGGGAGAAAGTGGCAAGAAGCACCGGATGAGGGCGCACTCACACCGCCATCGCACATGCCACATGCACATGAATATTTGCCTGCCATGCGCCTACTTCACCAGGTAGGCCAGCAGCGGATTGCGGAACAGGATGATGAGCACAATCACCAGCACGTAAATGGCCAGCGATTCGATCATCGCCAGGCCGATGAACAGGGTGCGGGTGATCGACTTCTCCGCCTCCGGCTGGCGCGCCAGCGCATCGAGCGCCTGGCTGATGGCGCGCCCCATGGCGATGGCCGGCGCAATCACCCCGAGCGCGATGGCCAGCGCCGCACCCACCGTGGAAAGTACCGTAAACCACGTCATATCACTCACTGTCTGCCTCCTCTTCGTTGGACTGGTTGGATTGCCCGGATGGTCGGGACTGCATCGCCCCCGCCAGGTAAATCAGCGCGAGCATACCGAAGATGTAGGCCTGCACCAGCGCCTCGACAATGTGCAGCATCAGCAGCGGCACCGGCACCAGCAGACCGGCCACCAGCAGTACCAGCAACGCCACCATCTCCAGGCTCATGATGTTGCCGAACAGGCGCACCGCCAGCGCCACCGTGCGCGTCACTTCGCTGAGCAGGTGGAACGGCAGCAGGACGGGGCTGGGGCTGAGATAATGGCGCAGGTAGGTGCGCACGCCATCGATGCGCACGCCGTACCAGTGCACCGACATGAACACCAGCAGAGCGAGACCGGCGGTGACAGCGAGGTGGGCGGTGGGCGAATCCAGCCCCGGGATAAGGCCGACCAGGTTGGCGACGATGATGTAAATCCACAGCGTTGCCACGAACGGCAGCACGCGTTGCGCATGCTGCGGCAGCACCGTGGCAATGGCGTCTTCCATCGCACTGACCACGCCTTCCAGCATGGTCTGCCACGGCCCCGGGTCCAGGGTGAGGCGGCGCGTCGCCAGCCAGGCAAGCCCGCCCAGCACCAGCATGATGCCCCAGGTCGTCACCACCACCGAGGTGATCGCCAGCGGGCCGATGCTGAACACCACCGCAACTTCTTCCATCACTGGTGCTCCCGCACGTACATGTAGACGTTCACCACTCCCACCACCAGGCCGAGGAAGATCAGGCCTATGCTCCAGCGGATCGAATAGCCCTCGGCCATGCCGTCCAGCCAGTTGCCCAGATAGGCGCCGAGTATCACCGGCAGCACGAACAGCAGCGTCAGCGTACCCATGTAAACCGATTGCGCCAGCAACGTCGGTCTCTCCTTCTCGGCGCGGCGCATGCGCTGCACCTGCTGCTCGACACGCTTGCGCAGTTCTTCCTCGCTCATATCCCCCCCTGCTCCCGCCCCATATCCCACATGTGGCGCAACATTTCCTGCTCGAGGCGCGCCAGGCACTCCCGCATCTTGCGCAGCGATTCCTCCTCCTTCAGCAACTGTTCGAACAGCGCCGTGTTGATGCGTGCGTAATCGTCATCGTGCAGGAAGCGCCGGCAGCTGACGAACAGCACATTGTCGACAAAGTAAAGCAGGCCGCCGGGAAAGGCGAGGTAGCGCCACACACCGTCGCGGCGCCGGTAGCGCGCCATGCCGTAGGAAAGCGCGGTCATGAAGCGGGCATGGTGCGCACGCAGGCCGAAGCTGCCGGAAGCGTCCTCGCCGACAAAGCCGGTGACGTCGTCGATGCGCTCGTACTGGGTGGCGCTTTGCAGGTGCATGACGTAGCTTTTCATCCCGCCATCGCGCCGCGCATGTAGCAGCGCTCCTCCGGCACGTCGTCGTAATCGCCGCGCAGGAACGCCTCACAATCTGCCAGCGTCTGCGCCAGCGGCACCGATACGCCGGCGATGCCGCTGTGCCCCGCTACCACATGGAACGGCTGGGTCAGGTAGCGCTGCAACTTGCGCGCGCGCAGCACGATGCGCTGGTCTTTTTCGGACAGCGCCTCCAGGCCGAGCATGGCGATGATGTCCTCCAGCTCCTTGTAGCGCGCCAGGTATTCGCGCACACGCTCGGCAACGTCGTAGTGGCGGTCGCCGAGAAAGTTGCGGTCCATCATCTTGCTCGACGACAGCAGCGGATCAACCGCAGGATAAATTCCCTTCGCCGCCTGGCCGCGCGACAGGATTACCATGGTATCGAGATGGGAGAGGATGATGCTCACCGCCGGGTCGGTCATGTCGTCGGCGGGCACATACACCGCCTGTACCGCAGTGATGTCGCCGCTCTTGGTGGAGATGATGCGCTCCTGCAATTCCGCCACCTCGCTCATCAGTGTCGGCTGGTAGCCGACGGTGGCCGGCATGCGTCCGAGCAGGCCGGAAATTTCGCTGCCCGCCTGCACGAAGCGGAACACGTTGTCCATCAGCAGCAGTACTTCCTTGCCCAGGGTGTCGCGCAGGTATTCGGCATAGGTCAGCGCGGACAAGCCGACGCGGAAGCGCACTCCCGGCGATTCATCCATCTGCCCGAACACCATCAGCGTTTGCGGCATCACGCCGGCGCGCTGCATTTCATGCCACAGTTCGTGGCCCTCGCGGATGCGTTCGCCGACGCCGGCGAACACGCTCACACCCTGGTGCAGGCTGACGATAGCGTGCATGAACTCCATGATCAGCACCGTCTTGCCCACGCCGGCGCCGCCGAACAGCCCGGTCTTGCCGCCCTTCACGAACGGGCACAGCAGGTCGATCACCTTGATGCCGGATTCGAGGATGCCATGTGCGGCGACAGTATCGGCCAGTGCCGCCGGACGCGCGATGATGTTGCGCGTCTCGCCGGACGGCAGCGGCGCACCGCCGTCGAGCGGCGCGCCGGCCACGTCTAACAGCCGGCTCAGGCAGGCCGGCGATACCGGCACGCGCAACGGTCCGCCGCTGTCGTGCACGGCCATGCCGCGCCGCAACCCGCCGGTGCGGTGCAGTGCGATGGCGCGCACGCGGTGCTCGTCAAGGTGGCGATAAACTTCGAAGGTGTAATGTTCGCGATCGAGGGTGCAGTACAACGCCTGGTGCAGCGGCGGCAGCCGTCGGCAATCGATGTCGACCACTGGGCCGTGCACTTCCTCGATCACGCCGATCGCATCGGTGGCGGATGCAGCCGGGTGTTGCGCAATTTCCATGGGCGCCCCTCTCCCCTTTCGCTCTACGGAACCGAACCCATTGCACAACCACGCCATGCATGCGTGGCCATGGGCTCTAGCAACAAGTTGCATTCTATACGCAGAATTGAAACTTATGTTCTTATAAGTAATTATGAATTTGGATCGGCACCTGCCCCGCTAGAATGGTTGCCATCAAATGGAAATCTGCCAGGACTCCTGCATGTCCGCTCCCAGCGAAGTAAAAAACACCACCTGTTACATGTGCGCCTGCCGCTGCGGCATCCGCGTGCACCTCAATAATGGCAAGGTGCGCTACATCGAGGGCAACCCCAACCATCCGCTCAACCAGGGCGTGATCTGCGCCAAGGGCTCTTCCGGCATCATGAAGCAGTATTCGCCGGCGCGACTCACGCAACCGCTGCTGCGCAAAGTCGGCGCCGAGCGCGGCCAGGGCGAGTTCGAGGCCATCTCCTGGGAGCGCGCCTTCGACATATTGGAACAGCGCCTCGCCGGAATCCGTTCCACAGACCCGAAAAAATTCGCGCTGTTCACCGGCCGCGACCAGATGCAGGCACTCACCGGGTTGTTCGCGCGCCAGTTCGGCACGCCCAACTACGCAGCGCACGGCGGCTTCTGCTCGGTCAACATGGCGGCGGGGATGATCTACACCATAGGCGGGTCGTTCTGGGAGTTCGGCGGCCCCGATCTGGAGCGCGCCAAGCTGTTCGTAATGATAGGCACCGCCGAAGACCATCACTCCAACCCGCTCAAGATCGCCATTGCCAAATTCAAGCGCGAGGGCGGGCGTTTCGTGTCGATCAACCCGGTGCGCACCGGCTATTCGGCGATCGCCGACGAGTGGGTGCCAATCAAGCCCGGCACCGACGGCGCGCTGTTGCTGGCGCTGATCCATGTCATCCTCGAAGAAGGCCTGTATGACCGCGATTTCCTCACGCGCTACACCAACGCCGGCCACCTGATCAACCAAGATCCGGACAGCGACCAGTTCGGCCTGTTGGTAAGCGATGCCGGCACTGCGGTGAAGAACCCCATGTATCCGCAAAACCAGTTGTGGTGGGATCGCCTGCACAACAAGGCAGTACCCACGCACACCGAGGGGGCCGATCCACACCTGCTCGGCGCCTTCAAGCTAGCCGATGGCACGCCGGTGAAGCCCGCGCTGCAACTGCTGGAAGATCGCATTCAAGCCTACACGCCGGAATGGGCGGAGCACGTCACCGGCATTCCCGCCGCCACCATCCGCCGCCTGGCGCACGAAATGGGCGTCACCGCGCGCGACCAGAAAATCGAGCTGCCGATCGCGTGGACCGATTCCTGGGGCAAGGAGCACGACACCGTCACCGGCAACCCGGTAGCGTTCCACGCCATGCGCGGACTCGCCGCGCATTCCAACGGCTTCCACACCATACGTTCGCTGGCGATCCTGATGACGCTGCTCGGCACCATAGACCGCCCCGGCGGCTTCCGCCACAAGTCACCGTTCCCGCGCGCCATTCCACCCAGCGCCAAGCCGCCCAACCGTCCCGAGCAGGTGCAGCCGGATACGCCGCTGGGTGCACTCGCGCTGGGCTGGCCGGCCGCGCCGGAAGATTTGTTCGTCGATGGCGACGGCAACCCGGTGCGCATCGACAAGGCCTTCTCGTGGGAATATCCGCTCGCGGTGCATGGACTGATGCACAATGTCATCACCAATGCCTGGCGCGGCGATCCCTACCGCATCGACACACTGCTGCTGTTCATGGCCAACATGGCATGGAACTCCACCATGAATACGGTGGAGGTACGCCGCATGCTCAACGACAAGGATGAGAGTGGCGAATACAAGATACCCTTCCTGGTGGTATGCGACGCCTTCGAATCGGAGACCACCGCGTTTGCCGACCTGATCCTGCCCGACACCACCTACCTCGAGCGCCACGACGTGATGAGCATGCTCGACCGGCCGATTTCGGAATACGACGGGCCGGTCGATTCGGTGCGCATCCCGGTGGTACCGCCGACCGGCCAGTGCAAACCGTTCCAGGAAGTGCTGATCGAACTGGCCGGCCGCTTGAAGCTGCCCGCCTTCGTCAGGCCGGACGGCACGCGCAAGTTCAAGGATTATCCGGACTTCATCATCAATTACGAGACCGAGCCCGGCTCCGGCATCGGCTTCCTCGCCGGCTGGCGCGGCAAGAACGGCGACCAGTTCATGCGCGGCGAGCCCAATCCGCAGCAGTGGCAGAAGTATGCCGAGAACGACTGCGTGTTCCATTACGCGCTTCCGCCGTCGTACCGCTACATGCGCAACTGGAACAAGGGCTACATGGAATGGTCGCAGCGCGTGCGCCTGCGCCGCTTCGACGAGCCCATCGTGCTGCAGATCTATTCCGAAGTGATGCAAAAATTCCGCCTCGCCGCACAGGGCAGGCGCGCGGGACGACAGCCGCCGCGGCATTTGCGCAAGCGCATCGAAACTTATTTCGACCCGCTGCCGTTCTACTACGAGCCGCTGGAAGCGCAGCTCACCGACACCCGCACCTATCCGCTCAACGCGGTGACGCAGCGGCCGATGGCGATGTACCACTCGTGGGATTCGCAGAACGCCTGGTTGCGCCAGATCCACGCGCACAACTACCTGCACGTCAACCCCAGGACCGCGCATGAAGCCGGCATCAATGACGGCTCCTGGATGTGGGTTGAATCGCAATGGGGCAAGGTGCGCTGCATGTGCCGCCATTCCGAAGCCGTTGAGCCAGGCACGGTGTGGACCTGGAATGCGATCGGCAAAGCGGCAGGCGCATGGAATCTGTCGCCGGACGCCAACGAATCTCAAAAAGGATTCCTGTTGAACCACCTCATCTCCGAAGAACTCCCCGCGGCAGGCGGGGGCAACACTTCCAACTCCGACCCGGTCACCGGCCAGGCGGCCTGGTACGACGTGCGCGTGCGCATCTACCCGGCCGCGCCCGGCGAGCCCGAGACCACCTTGCCGCAGTTCGACGCGATGCGCCCGCTGCCCGGCACCGAGCCGGCGCACAAGGGCTGGCTGGCATATTTCGCCGGGGTGGGCAAGAAATGAAAAGATTGAACCGCGAAGGACGCAAGGGAAACCCTCAAGAGCATCACGTGCCTCCCCAGAGCATCTTGCAAGGAGAGGGAGGAGTGATAAGAGCATCCCTGCCTTACCTTGCGTCCTTCGCATCCTTTGCGGTAAATCATTTTTCCAAGGTTAAACCATGACCCAGCTCGCACTGGTCATCGATCTCAACGTCTGCGTCGGCTGCCACGCCTGCGTCACCAGCTGCAAGGAGTGGAACACCTCGGGGCCGGCCGGGCCGATGAGCGACGAACGTCCTTACGACGCCGACCCTACCGGCACCTTCTTCAACCGCGTGCAGACCTTCGAGGTGGGCGAGTTCCCGGACACGCAGACGGTGCACTTTCCCAAGTCGTGCCTGCACTGCGAAGACCCGCCGTGCGTGCCGGTATGCCCGACCGGTGCCTCCTACAAGCGCAAGGAAGACGGCATCGTGCTGGTCGATTACGACAAGTGCATAGGCTGCAAGTACTGTTCATGGGCCTGCCCCTACGGCGCGCGCGAGATCGACGAGAAGCAGAAGGTAATGAAGAAGTGCACGCTGTGCGTGGATCGCATTTACGACCAGAGCATCGAAGCCGGGCGCCGCAAGCCGGCGTGCGTGCTGGCCTGCCCGACCAGCGCGCGCATCTTCGGTGACATCCACGATCCAGAATCGATGGCAGCGCAGGCGATCCGCGACAACGGCGGCTACCAGTTGATGCCGGAATGGGGCACACAGCCGGCCAACCACTACCTGCCGCGGCGCAAGACCGAAATCAAGATACACAAGGACCAGTTGCAGCGCGTCGACAATCCGCTCAAGGTGGACGGCAGGCAACCGCTGCCTCATCCCGACGAGCCTTCGCTGGACGATACCACTTCCTGGTAACCATCATGCCCACCCACACTCGCAAACTCTGCTCGCCGCCCCCCACAGGGGGGCGTATGCCTCCTTGGGGCGGCCCTTCGGAGGCATAGCATGCACCCCGCCTTCTCCGTGATTTTCCTCACCACCCTGATCGGCGCCGGACAGGGACTGTTCCTTGCGCTCTACAGCGCGCAGATCGGGGGGGAATTCGGCCTGCTGCCGCAAACCGGCACGGCGTTTTACGTCGGCGCCAGCGTCGTGTCGGTGCTGCTGCTGAGCGGCGGATTGCTCGCTTCCTTCTTCCATCTCGGCCACCCGGAGCGTGCCTGGCGCGCGGCGGCGAAGTGGCGCACTTCCTGGCTGTCGCGCGAAGTGATCGTGTTGCCCGCGTTCATTGCCGCGGTATGCGGCTATGGCCTCACGCATTACCTGGGCCGGGATGCGCTGCTGGTCGGCGCCATCGGTGCCGTGCTGTGCGCCACGCTGTTCGTCTGCACCGCGATGATTTACGCCTGCATCAAATTCCTGCAGGAATGGGCGCACCCGCTCACCGTGGTCAACTACACCCTGCTCGGCAGCGCCTCCGGCTTCACCCTCGCCACCGCCTGCGCCGCTTTCGCTGCGCCCGACCTGGTGGCCTTTTTCGGCAAAAGCGCGATGTGGTTGACCATCATTGCTTTCGCCACGCGCTACGCCGCGCTGCTGCGCAACGCACGACTAAAACCGAAATCCACCCTGCAAAGCGCGATCGGCGTGAAGCACGGCAACATCGTGCAGAAAGCGCAGGGCGCGATGGGTGGCTCGTTCAACACGCGCGAATTCTTCCACGGGAAGAGCATTGCCTTCCTGCGCTCGGTGAAATCAATCTTCCTGGTGCTGACCTTCCCGCTGCCGCTGCTGTTGATTGCAGCGGGCTTGTCGAATACTTCGACAGCGCTACTCACCGCCGCTTTTTTCGTCCAGTACGCCGGCCTCGTCGCCGAACGCTGGTTCTTCTTCGCCCAGGCCAACCACCCGCAGAACCTGTATTACCAAACCATTTCCTGACGCATCGCCACGCGGGCCGATGTCCCCATGCCAAAGCGGGGCTTGTTCCCAGCCTAAAGAAATCTAGAATTAGGCTGAAATATGGATCATCGTTCCATAGCAACGGTACGCGAATGGCCGGAACCTGCCTCAAAATATGCTGCGCGTGCATGATGCCCATGCCGCTTCCTGCCCGGGCACTGTCCGCCATGGCAGGTGCCAACGTATCCGTGGGTGACGACAGCTTCCCGGACATGGACAACACCCCCCACCTGGCCACCCTCGACAAGAGCTTCTGACAAACCCGCACTCATGACCCCCACCTTACCTCCCTTCAGTACCAGCGTGATCCTGGCCGGCGTGGCGGGGGTACTGGCGGGCGTGTTCGGCGTGCATCTGACCAATGATGCGGGCTGGATAAAATTCTTCGACAACCTGCACTGGAGCGCCGGTACCGGCGCCGCGGCAACCCTGGGCTGGCTGGGAGTGCGCGCGGCGCAGCCCGGCGAACGGGCGATGCGCCGGTGGATAGCATGGGGATTGACTGGTTACGCCGTCGGACAACTCTGCTGGGACATCCAGATATACTTCGGCCACACCGGTTTCCCCGCACCCTCCGACCTGTTCTACCTGTGGCTGGGCCCGATGATCGCGCTCGGCCTGGTCATTGGAGGATTGCGCGCCACCCAAGGCATGCAGCGCCGCGCCTTCGTGCTCGACGTGCTGGCGCTTTCCGTGGCGATACTCGCGCTGGTGCTGGCGGCCTACCTGCCCAAGCGCGGCGAAACCGGTCTGCTCCCGCTGGCGGTGATGATCGCCTATCCCGTCACCCTGCTCGGCGCAGCCTGTGTCGTACTGGTCCTGGTGCCGGCACTGCGCCTGCGCATGACGCCGGGCTGGCTGCTATTCACACCATCCCTGCTGGTCACCGGCTGGAGCTGGATGACGTGGAACAGCATGGCGCTCGACGGCACCATCATAGACGGCGCCTGGTTCAACGGATCGTTCTCCTTCGCCGTGCTGGGACTGGGCATCTCGTCCCTGCGCCTCACTTTCGAACCATCGGACAATCCCGCCTGGGACCGGCTGTGCGAGGGAATGTTGCGGCTGTTGCCGTTGCTCACCGTGGTAGCCGCCGCTTTCGCCGTGGTGCTCGCCAACACCCTGCAAGGCGTTCCCGACATCGTCCGCAACATCGCCAATTACGGCTCGGTATCGGTCATCATGCTGGCCACGATGCGACAGGTCATGCTGCTGGAGGAGCGCGACCAGTTGCTGGCGGAGCAGGCCGCGCGCAAGCAGGCTGAAGCCGCGTTGCAACTCAGCGAAGAACGCTGGAAGTTTGCCCTGGAAGGCGCCGGCGACGGCGTCTGGGACTGGGACCTTCCCAGTGGTTCGGTGTTCTTCTCGGATCGCTGGAAATCCATGATCGGCTATGGCAGGGATGAGTTCGAAAACACCTATGCTGCCTGGGAGCGGAATGTCCACCCGGATGACCTGCCTGCAACACTGGCCACGCTGAAAAAATACATGGCAGGGGAATCCCCCGCTTTCCAGGTTGAATTCCGCATGCGCTGCAAGGACGGCGGCTGGAAGTGGATCCTCGGGCGCGGCATGGTGGTACGCCGCGGCGAGGACGGCAGGCCGCTGCGTATGATAGGCACGCATGCCGACATCACGGCACGCAAGAACATGGAAGAGGCCATCCGCCAGAACGAAGCGCGCCTCCACCACATGCTGGAAACCAGCCCGATCGCGGTGCGGATCGCCAACGAACCGTGGCAACAGGTACTGTACGCCAACGCCCGCTATGCCGACCTGATCGGCATCAACGCCAGCAAGGTGAAGGATTCGCGCCCGGAAGGCTTCTATGCCCGGCCCGACGAATACGACGCGATACGCAAGCAATTGGCGGACGGCGAAAAGATCCTCAACCGGCTGGTCGAGCTGAATATCCCCGGGCAGGGGAAAAAATGGGTACTGGCTTCCTACATGCCGATGGAATACGGCAACGCCCCCGCCATCCTGGGATGGTTCTATGACATCACCGAACGCAAGAACATGGAAGTGGAGCTGCGCAACTACCGCGACAACCTCGAACAGTTGGTCCGGCAGCGCACCCGCGAAGCGGAGGCCGCCAGGGAGGCCGCGGAAAGGGCCAACCGCGCCAAGTCGGAATTCCTGTCGCGCATGTCGCACGAACTGCGCACGCCGCTGAACGCCATCCTCGGCTTCTCGCAACTGCTGGAAAGCGCCCCTCTCGACCAGCACAACATGGACTATGTCGGCGAAATCCACCAGGCCGGCAACCACCTGCTCGAACTGATCAACGACCTGCTTGACCTGTCCCGCGTCGAAGCCGGCCACCTGGAAGCAGTGTTGAAGGTGGTACCGCTCGCGCCGCTCATCGAACACTCGATCCATATGGTGCAGCCGCTAATCGAGCAGCACACCCTCACGCTGAACAACACCTGCCAGCATGCCTTCAACGTGCTCGCCGATGAAACGCGGCTGACGCAGATATTGGTGAACCTGCTCTCCAACGCCGCGAAATACAACCGCCGCAGCGGCAAGATCACCATCGCGTGCGAGGCGCTGGACGCGGAAACCCTGCGCCTGTCGATCGCCGACACCGGTTACGGCATCCCGCCGGAAAAGCTGGACCTGCTGTTCGTGCCGTTCGAACGGCTGGGCGCCGAATTCACCAGCGTGGAAGGCACCGGCATCGGCCTGGCCCTGTCCAAGCAACTGGCCGGGCTGATGAACGCCAGGCTGGGCGCGAGCAGCGTCATCGGCCGCGGCTCCACCTTCTGGATAGACCTGCCGCTGGCGCGCCTGCCCGCCATGCCGGGCGACAAGCCCGTCCCGCCCGCGCAACCGGGCAGCGCAGACGGCAAGGCGCTGATCCTCTATATCGAGGACAACGCCACCAACATCAAGGTGGTGGAAAGCGTCCTCAACAAATACTCGAACATGAGCCTGATCTCGGCGGGCCAGGGCAGCTACGGCCTCGAACTCGCCGCCCGCTACCTGCCCGCGGTGATCCTGCTCGACATCCACCTGCCCGACATGGACGGCTATACCGTGCTGGAGCGCCTGCGGGCGCGCCCGGAAACCAGCAAGATACCGGTGGTCGCGCTGACCGCGGACGCCATGCCCGCCGACATCACGCGCGGACTCGCCGCCGGCTTCCATTCCTACCTGACCAAGCCGTTGCGGATAGACGAACTGCTGCGCACGCTGGCGGCACTGGTTCCCGCGCCCATCAGCAATGGCTGAAAACAGCCCCTCCCGAAATGATATCGCCCACGCCCCTCCCCAGCATGACTGCAAGGTAGTCATACCGTCTGGCTGGGCAAAATCCGGCAAATTCCGTAGCCAGGCGTGGCGCTACTAGTGCGGGCAGAGATCAGAAATTCACGCGGACCGTAGCAAAGGGCAAACCTTGGTGAGTCCCTCGGCAAAGCCGGAGGTTTACCTCTATGAGTCAGGGTGCAAGTAGCACACCCTACCGCTTTTCCCTTTGCGTCCCTGGCGATGAAACTTATCCCACCTCACCCCACTTAGGTACCAGTGCATGCGCTACGCCGAGGTGGTCGAGGATGCGCGCCACCACGAAATCGACGAGGTCGGCGATGGTCTGCGGGTGGTGGTAAAAACCGGGATTGGGTGGCAGGATGGTGGCGCCGGCGTGAGCAAGCTTGAGCATGTTCTCCAGGTGGATCGCGGAGAATGGTGTTTCGCGTGGCACCAGGATGAGCTGTTTCCTTTCCTTGAGCATCACGTCGGCAGCGCGCGCGATGAGGTTGTCGGCCAGCCCCGCAGCGACCGCACCCAGTGTGCCCATAGTGCACGGGCAGATCACCATGGCGTCGCCGGGATTGGAACCGGAAGCGACCGGCGCGAACCATTCTTCGCGTCCGAACACGCGCAGTTGCCCGGCATGCGCCGCATAACGCCGGGTGAAATACTGTTCGACTTCCTGCGCGCGCGACGGCAGGACGATGTCCATTTCCTGCTTCATCACGATTTGCGCGGCCTGCGAATAGAGCAGGTACACGCGCGTTTCGGCGGCGAGCAGTTGCTCCAGCAGCCGCAGCGCGTAGGGCATGCCGGAAGCACCGGTGAGCGCGAGGGTGACGGTCTTGCGCGCGACCATCAGGAATCTTTCCTGATGATGTCGGGCACTTCGCCTTTTTCCTTCTCTTCTTTTTTGCGCTGCTCGACCAGCGGGCACAACGCACGCTCGAACAGGTCGCCGATGGTGTCGGGAATCACCGGCTGGCTCTGCGGATCGTTCTGGCTGACCAGTTCCAGTGTGGTGTTGTCGGCGGCGTAAAACAGGTAGTCCAGGGTCTTGAGCGTGTGTTCGGCGCAGTTGAGGCGCTCGCGATACAACGCGGTGCGCGCCGGCTTGTTTTTGATGCGCGGCGCCACCTTGAACTCGACTTTCTTCCAGTAGGTGACATCGTCGCCGTTGATCACGATTTTCCCGGTGTGGTAGTAGTAGCGGTCAGGCCCGACTGGGTTGTCCACTTCCAGCCAGTCCTCGGCGTGACTGGCCAGCGGCAGCAGCAGCAATAGTGCAGCGGCTTTCATGCGGGGTGCAGGCGCCGTGCGGTTGCGTTACCGAGCAGTTTCGCCGCGGCGAGGCCGTTGACGGCGCCGAACACCAGTGCGGCGCAGGCGAACAGCGGCACCAGATAAGCAATGCCGGCGTGCGGGATCAGCCACAGGTATACCACGGCGAGTTGTGCGCCGATGTGCGCAAAAGCGGCGAGGATGCTGAGACTGACCGGGCCGAACCAGCGCTGCGGCAAATGCTGCGCCAGCGCCAGCGCGCCCAGGCTCATGAACGCGCCGCTGAAACTTAGCACGAAACCGGGCGACATGAAGTTGCCGAACAGCAGGCTGCCGGCGACCACGCGCAGCAGCGACACCCACGCCGCGGTGCGCCAGCCGCAGCGCATCAGCACCACCAAGGTGACGATATTGGCGAGGCCGGGCTTCACCCCCGGCAGCGGCGAGGGAATGCCGGCTTCGAGCAGCGACAAGCCGATCGCCACCGCCGCTATCCTGGCGACGTAGTGGTCTTCTGGCGTGGTGTTAATAGTTAAGCGAGTCATAGCGTTTGACGCGGCCCACCAATTCCAGGCTCACCTGGTTGGGTAGGCACACCGCAATTTCTCCAGCCTGGCTGAGCCAGCCCTGCCTGACGCAATACTGGCGAGGGCTGGGATCGCGCGCGATGCGTGCGCGCCCGTGTTCGACCGCGACCTGGCTTACGCCGAGCGGGCCCGGCACTTCCAGCACCTGCTCGCGGGCGAGGCTCATTTCTGCGTACACCTTGCCGCCTGCACGCACTACGGCTTTTTCCGCAGCGCCGCCTTGCCACATGAACGCGAACAACCAGGCGGTGAACAGCGCACCTGCCAGCAGCGTCAGCCAGTCGCCGGGTTTGATCAGGTTAAGCATGCCGTATTATCTCACAGCGCCTGGTGTCGGCGTGCACGGTTGCCACTGTGGCAGCACCGCCGCTTCGCCGGCCTGCGCGGCAAAGGCGCAGTCGCTGCCGATACCCGCCGCCCACGCCAGCGTGTCGCCGCAAAACAGCAGCGGCAGCGTGTCGCGTTGCCACGGCAGCACTTGGTGTTCCTGCAGCAGGTTTTTCAGGGTGCGGCGCGGGCGCTTGCAGTCCGGGCGTAACTTTTCACCGCCCGCGCGCACGCGCAGCGTCACCGGCGCATCCAGCCTGGCGAGCGACAGGCCGGCGCCGGTGGTGCGCTGCATCAGCAGGGTACCGTGTGGCAGTTCGAGGCGTTCTTCCCCCTGCCAGTGGATGTCGTCGGAAAACGGGGCCATTTTTTTCACCAGGTAAATCGCGTCGCCGTGACGGTGCAATTCATGGTCGTCCACTTCGATGCACACCTGCGCGTCGTGTGCGGCGTTGCGCAGCTGGTGCAGCGCTTCGGCGAGGCGGGCGGCCGGCGGCATGGGGGCATCGTGCTGCGCGAGGAAGTAACGCAGCAGATTCCCGGCACGCGGGACGTCGAGAGCGCGTAGCGCAGCCAGCGGCAGGCGGCTCGGATCATGGACAGCGTCACCGGCATCGAGCGCGGCGAGCTGGTCGAGCAGTTGCGCGGTCTCGGCAAAGTGGCGGGCGGCGCGTCCCAGTGTCGTGCGGTAAGCGGGGTAGCGCCGCGCCAGCAGCGGCAGCACTTCATGGCGCAGGAAATTGCGGTCGTAGCTGGTGTCGGCATTACTCTCGTCCTCTATCCATTGCAACGAATGTTCGCACGCGTAGGCTTCCAGTTCGGCGCGGGTGAAGTCGAGCAGCGGGCGCAGCAACGTCTTGCCGGCGAAGGCGCGCGCTTCCGGCATAGCGGACAGCCCCTTCACGCCGGCGCCGCGCAGCAGTTGCAGCAGCAGCGTTTCCGCCTGGTCGTCGGCGTGGTGGGCGAGAGCGATGCAGTTCGCGGACAGCCGGGCATATTCGGCGTAGCGCGCGTCGCGCGCCGCGGCCTCCAGGCTTTCCCCGGGGCCGGCCTGCACCTGCAACACGGCCACCTGGCAGGGGACGCCATGCCGCTCGCACAGCGCCGCGCAGAATTCCGCCCAGCGTGCGGCGTTGCGGCTGATGCCGTGGTTGACGTGCAGCGCAGAGAGAGCGAGGTCGTGTGCGGTGGCGAGGGAGACAAGCAGGTCGAACAGTACGATGGAGTCGAGGCCGCCGGAAAGGCCGACGGCGACGCGGCCGCCGGCCGGGATGTGGCGTGCTACAAAGCCGGCGACATGCTCGACAAGCTCATTTGGCTGCGGCTTCTTTGAACTTGCCATAACCCATGATGCGCTCGAAGCGCGCTTGCAGCAGTTTTTCGGCGGGCAGGCCTTGGACTTGTTTGAGCGCTTCGCACAGGGCCTTTTTCAGCGTTCCCATCATCGCCGTCGGGTCGCGGTGCGCGCCGCCCAAGGGCTCGTTCACCACTTTTTCGATCAGTCCCAGCGACTTCAGACGGGCGGCGGTGATGCCCAGGGTTTCCGCGGCCTCGGATGCCTTCTCCGCGCTCTTCCACAGGATGGAAGCGCAGCCCTCGGGCGAGATCACCGAGTAGATGGCATATTGCAGCATCAGGGTAACGTCGCCGACCGCGACCGCCAGCGCGCCGCCGGAGCCACCTTCGCCGATTACGGTACAGATGATGGGCGTTTTCAGTTCCGCCATCACGTACAGATTGCGCCCGATCGCTTCCGACTGGCCGCGCTCTTCCGCACCGACGCCGGGATAGGCGCCGGGGGTGTCAATGAAGGTGAAGATCGGATAGGCAAATTTTTCCGCCAGCCGCATCAGGCGCAGCGCCTTGCGGTAGCCTTCCGGGCGCGGCATGCCGAAATTGCGGTAGATTTTTTCTTTGGTGTCGCGCCCCTTCTGGTGGCCGATCACCACGCAGGTACGGCCTTCGAAGCGCGCCAGGCCGCCGACGATGGCGGGGTCGTCGCCGTAGGTGCGGTCGCCGTGCAATTCCTCGAAATCGGTGAACAGGTGCTGGATGTAATCGAGCGTGTAGGGGCGCTGCGCGTGGCGCGCCACCTGCGAAATCTGCCAGGCCGTCAGCTTGCTGTAGATTTCCTTGGTCAGGGTCTGATTCTTTTTTTTCAGGCGCTCGATTTCTTCCGAAATATCCAGCGCGGCGTCGTCCTGCACCAAGCGCAGTTCGTCGATCTTGGATTCAAGTTCGGCGATCGGCTGCTCAAAATCCAGGAAATTCGTTTTCATAAAACGCGCAGCAGTGATGGAAGGCGCATATGATACCGCATTTTCAAGCCGGCGCAGCCGCTTTACTTGCCGCCGCCCAGGCCGAAAAAGCGCTTGATCTTGGCGAGTATCTCACCGTGTTGCTGGGCCAGCGGAGTGATCTGCTGGCCCAGCGCCAATTGCTGCTGCACGTTGTCCAGTGCGTAGCGGCGCTCTGCCAGCACGCGGGAAATCTCCTCGGCGATGGCGGGGCGCGATTTCAGGATGTCCTCGAATGAGGATTTGTCGAGGCGGTAGCACTCGACCTCGGTCTTGGCGGTGATGGTGGCGCGGCGCGGCTCGCCGGTCATCAGCCCCATCTCGCCGAAAAACTTGCCCGCGCCCAGGGCGGACACCACGCGCGGCGGCTGGCCGGGCGATTCCAGCGTCACTTCCGCCTCGCCCGAGGTGATGATGTACAGCCAGTGCGCCAGCGCACCCTGCCTGGTGACCACGTCGCCCTGCGCAAACGGCGCAAAGGTGAGGCGTTCGGCGATGGTGCGCAGCTCGTCGTCGTTGAGGTGGGCGAACAGGTCGACCTGTTTCAGCGCCGAGAGGCGGCGCGCGAGCTCGCGCTCCTTCACCAGCTGCTTGTGCTTTTCGTCTTCCTTTACCATGTGCACGCTGTGTTCGGAAACCGCGAGACGGATACCGGCACGCTGCAGGGCGGCATAGATGTGCACGCGCACCGCCGAATCGGTGGCATCGTCGTGCAGCAGATCGGTGAGCCAGTAGCGCACCGCGTAGCGGCCGTAGCCGTTGCTGTCGAAATCCATCAGCACACAGTTCGGCGGTGGCGAAGCGGAGACGTGCGGGATCACGGTTTCCCTGAGCGATGCCTCCACGGTGGCGATCACCTTGCCCGGCGCCACGCTGAAATCGACGTTGAACCGCACCCAGCGCCGCCATTGCAGCACCTTGCCTTCCTGGCGGCCGAGCACGGTAAGCTTGTTCTTCATCAGCACCGCGTTGGGGATCACCACGGTTTCGCCGTTGCGCGTTTCGATGGTGGTGGAGCGCCAGCGTATCTCCTTGACCTTGCCGGCGACATCATCCACCTTGACCCAGTCACCTAGTTCGAAGGCGCTGTCGAGTTCGAGGGCGAGGCCGCCGAGGATATTGCCGAGCGTATCCTGCATCGAAAACGCGATGATGGCGGTGATCACTGCGGAGGTAGTGACGATGCCGGAGAGGTCGAGTCCGGCGTAGCGCAGCCGCACCATGCCCCACACCAAGTAGGCGACGATGACCAGGATATCTTCAAGAATGCCTGGTGGCGAGAAGCGCAGCAGCGGCAGGATGATGCGAAACAGGAACTGGCCGGCAAGGCGGATCAGCGCCATGCCGGTGGTGATGACGAACACTTCGTGCAGCGTGCTGCCGGCGGCCTGCCAGCCGGCGTGAACCAGCAGCAGGGCGATGAACTGGCCGAGCAGACTGGTGAGGAACAGGGTGACGGTGTTGCGCACCACCACGTGGTCAGGGGCGCGGAAGCGCAGCAGCAGGATGGTGAGCAGGCCTACCGTGAACAACATGTAGGCGGTTCCCGTATCCCAGAATGCCAGGCCTGCCTGTATCCAGATTTCCATCGCGGGTCAGATCACCACGGTCTGCGCTTCGCCGTTACCGCGCATGCGGATGCTGCCGATCTGCCACACGGTCTCGCCCTGCGCACGCAGCAAGGCCATGGCGTGCTCGGCATGCTCGGCGGCGATCACCACCGCCATGCCGATGCCGCAATTGAAGGTGCGGTGCATCTCGTGCTCGGCGACGTTGCCGTGGCATTGCAGCCATTCGAACAGCGGCGGCATTTGCCAGGCCTGTTTGTGCAGTTCGGCGGTAAGGTTCTGCGGCAGGATGCGCGGCACGTTTTCCACCAGTCCGCCGCCGGTGATGTGCGCCATGCCTTTCACCGGCAACTGTTGCATCAGCGCGAGCAGCGGCTTGACGTAGATGCGGGTCGGCGCCATCACGGCATCGGCGAGCGGGCGGCCGTGGAAATCGGTGGAGAGGTTGGCCTTGCTCACCTCGATGATCTTGCGCACCAGCGAATAGCCGTTGGAGTGGGCGCCGCTGGAAGCAAGCCCCAGCACCGCGTCGCCGGGACGGATGGCACGGCCGTCGATGATACGGCTTTTTTCCACCACGCCGACCGCGAAGCCGGCGAGGTCGTATTCGCCGGCCGGGTACATGCCCGGCATTTCCGCAGTCTCGCCGCCAATCAGTGCGCAGCCGGCCTGTTCGCAGCCGGTGGCGATACCCCGGATCACCTGCGCCGCAGTACCGACCTCGAGCTTGCCGCAGGCGAAGTAGTCAAGGAAGAACAGCGGCTCGGCACCTTGCACCAGGATGTCGTTGACGCTCATGGCGACGAGGTCGATGCCGACGGTGTCGTGCTTGTTGAGTTGGAAGGCGAGCTTGAGCTTGGTGCCAACGCCGTCGGTGCCCGACACCAGTACCGGCTCCTTGTATTTCTTCGGTACCTCGAACAGCGCACCGAAGCCGCCGATGCCGGCCAGCACGCCGTCGCGCAGGGTTTTTTTCGCGAACGGCTTGATGTTTTCGACGAGCTGATCGCCGGCGTCGATGTCCACGCCGGCATCGCGATAGGAGAGGGGGTAGGGGAAGTTGGCTTTGCCGGAGGGGTCGCTCAAGTTGAGTTCTCGCTTTCTACAGGATAAAGTGGCGCGGTTCCCGCCACGTTGGATGACCGCCAATTTTACTCGAAATGGAAGCCAAACGCTCCGCACTGTTCTGGCTGATGCTGGCCATTGCCGCCGGATGGCTGCTCTACCTGCTCAAACCGGTGCTGACGCCGTTCCTGCTCGGTGCACTGCTTGCCTACCTGTGCAATCCGCTGGTGGACTGGCTGCACGCACATCGCGTCAACCGCACGCTCGGTGCCATCGTCGTGCTGTTGCTGCTGACCGGTGCGGCGTTCGCGCTGGCGGCGCTGCTGCTGCCGCTGTTGCAGCAGCAGACCGCCATGCTGATCCAGCATCTACCCGGTTACCTCGAGAGCGCCAAAATGGCGCTGGTGCCGTGGATGCGGGAGAATTTCGGCATCGAACTCAAGCTCGACATGATGGACTTGAAGAGCGCTGCCGCGCAGCACGCCCGATCCGCGCAAGACCTGGTGGCCAGGATGCTGCCTTCGCTGAAAAGCAGCGGTGCTGCGCTGGTCGCGCTGCTCGCCAACCTGCTGTTGGCGCCACTGGTGATGATTTATTTTTTGCGCGACTGGCATGCGCTGCTGCGCCGCATCGACGAAATGATCCCGCGTCGCTGGCACGACGAAATCCTGGCGCTGGCGCGCGATGTGGATGGCGTGCTGGGCGAGTTCCTGCGCGGCCAGCTCATCGTGATGGCGGTAATGAGCACCTTCTACGTCGGCGGCCTGTGGCTGACCGGGCTGGATTACGCGCTGCCGGTGGGATTGGTGGCCGGCCTGCTGGTGTTCGTACCCTATCTCGGCGTGGCGCTGGGCCTGGTGCTGGCGACCTTCACCGGGCTGATGCAATACGGCGGGGTGTCGGCGCTACTGCCGCTGTGGGGCGTGTTCCTGACCGGTCACCTGCTGGAGAGCATCGCGGTGACGCCCTACCTGGTGGGCGAGCGCATCGGCCTGCATCCGCTCGCGGTACTGTTCTCCCTGCTCGCCTTCGGCCAGTTGTTCGGGTTCTTCGGCGTGCTGCTGGCGCTGCCGGCGAGCGCAGTGCTGCTGGTCGGGCTGCGCCATGCGCACGGGAAATACCTGGGGAGCGACTGGTACCGCGCATGAAGCAGTTGCTGCTCGACATCGCGGCACCATCGTTGCCGACGCTGGACAATTTCGTGGCGGGCACTGCCGGCAGCAATGCCGAATTGCTGCGCGCGTTGCGCGCCATGGCTATGGCGGGCGCGGCGGAGCGCTTCGTTTACCTGTGGGGCGAGGCGGGCGCGGGCAAAAGCCATTTGCTGCAAGCCACGGTGGCGCTGGCGCGATCGCACGGCATGGATGCGGTTTATTTCTCCTGCGCTGCGCAACCGGAATTTGACACGACGGTACGGCTGGTGGCGGCGGACGACGTGCAGCGCCTAGACGAGGCGGCGCAGGTCGCGCTGTTCAACCGCTACAACTCGCTACGTGAAAACGACGGCATGCTGCTGGCGAGCGGCGACGCGCCGCCAGCGCAACTGAACTTGCGCGCCGACCTGGTGACGCGCCTAGGCTGGGGGCTGGTGTACCGCGTGCAGGGCTTGAGCGATACCGAGAAAATCCAGGCATTGCAGCGCCACGCGCAAGACCGAGGCTTCGACCTTAAACAGGAGGTGGCGGAATACCTGTTGCGCCATTACCGCCGTGACCTGCCCGCGCTGATGGCGGTGCTCGACGCGCTCGACCGCTATTCTCTGGAAACCAAGCGCCCCATCACCTTGCCGCTGCTGCGCGAAGCATTATAAGTTCACACATACCCCCGTGCGGAATCGGGGGCATGTTTCAAGTTCAAAACAATGATATGTGATGTAACGACTTACCGAAACCGAATTACTGCTTCTGCACCTGCCCGACGAAAATCACCATCGGGAAGCCGCGCTTCAATTCCTTGCTGTACCAGTTGGACATGTTGACGCCCTTGCTGTAGCCAACGCGGTCGCCCGCCTTGAGGTCGGCAATCTTGGGTCCGGCAATCCACACCAGACCATCCTTGGCGTTTTCCACCTGAATGTAGGTATAGGCTTCGGCCTGGATCACCAGCTTGACCGTGCCCTCATTGGGCAGCTGCGATTTTTTCGCCGCACGCTCGGCAAGCTTGGCCTTAACCGCCTTGGCTTCCTGTTCAGTGCCCCAGTAGCCGAGATCGCCCTTGTCGTTGTGATCAGCGTAAATGACACTATTAAGGTAGCCGTCGCGGTTGGTGCCGCCGATGACATAGAGCCGCCCCTGGTAATCGATGGTGCTGAAGTTGGCGCGCGGCTGGTCGAGGTGGGTGGTGTACTGCCACGCTTCCAGCGCGCCATCGTTGCCGACCTTGGTACGCTCGATGCTGTCGAGATACTCCGCGCCGGAGATGCCGCCGATGGCGTACATGTAATCCTTGTATGAGGAACTGGACAGGCCGTAGCGGCCCTGCTGCATGGCAGTGGTGGCCTGCCATTTTTGCAGGTCGCTGGATGCCGTCGGGCGCGACCATTCCACGTCGGTAATGCCGACGCCCTTGGTCTGGTCGTGGCCGCCGATAATGAAGAAGCGGTCGTCCTCGCGCTTCACGCTGTTGACATAGCGCGGCAGAGTCATCACTTCGGTTTCCAGTTTCCACGGGCCCAGGCTGCCGTCAGGCTGGAATTCGGCGTATTCGACGCTGTCGAGCAGCACGCCGCCGAAACCGCCGAAGGAATAGATGCGCTTGTCGGTGGCGACGATCTTGCTGCAGCGGCGCGTCACCACCATTTCGTTTTTCTCCTTTTCCCACGGCCCCAGCGTGCCATCAGGCTGGATGCGTGCGCGCTCCGCGGAACGCAACAGGTGGTGGCCGTTGGGGCCGTTGCCGCCACCGACCACGTAGACGTAATCGCCATGCACCACCGCTTCCATAAAGCCGCGCTCTTCATTGAGGTCGTAACCGATCTGCCACGGCCCCAGCGAACCGTCCGACTGAATCTGTGCATATTCGGTGGTGGGGACGAAATTCTTGCCGTCCACGCCGCCGATCAGGTAAATCTTGTCCTTCACCACCACCGATGCGGTGCCGGCACGCGGCGCGCTGAACGAGGAAGTTTCCTTCCAGTCAGCGATCCACACCCGCGGCGCGCAGGCGGTCAGCAACAGCGCCGCAGCGACGATAAACATTCTAGTTAGATTAAACATGCTTCTTTCCTTGATTGACTTCCAGCGTAATAACCATTTCTGCACCAGCAAGCCGCCATTGCAAGCCGAGTTCCACCGCCTGCATGATTTTTTCGAAGCCGGCCTCGGATTGTGATACGGTGAAATACGGCGCGCCGCGCAATTGTACCGGATGGCTGGCGCGCAGCGCCACATGCCCGCCGAGCACGTCGTCATCGAGAGCTATTTCGCGCACCGCCTCCAGCTCCAGCGCCATGCCGAAACCGCCGGGCACGCCGCCGTTGTGGATATAGCGCCCGGCGAAGCCGTCGCAGCTCGGCATCGCCAGCGCGATAGTGGTGAGCAGGCGGCCCACAACATTGCCGTGCGCATGGTAGCTCACGCGCAGGCGATTGCCTTCCAGCACGATGCACTTGCGCAGTTCACCCCCGTCCAACGCAGCGACAAATTCCAGGCCGGCGGCGCTGGCCTCGGCCAGGCGGTATGCCACATCCTGCGCTGCGCCATCATGCTGCCATTGATCGGCAAACAGCGCGACGGCGCGACGATCCGGCTCCAGGTCGGATAGTGCGATTTCATGCTTGAAGGCGACGCGATCATGCGCGGAAGCAATACCCTCGCCGCTGTGCTGCGAAAGCTGATCGGGCTGAGACTGTATTTTACAAAAGTAATGCTCGGTCTGGCGGCGCAGGGTATCGCCAAAATTGTGCGCCAGGCGGTAGGCATCGAACTCGCACAGGCTGGCGCTGCCATCCAGTTTCACCACCGCCTGCAAGTCGTCGTTGTGCAGGAAAATTTCATCCACGCCGTCGCGGTCGAGGTCGATGCCCTGCATGGTCTGGCGCGGCGCAACGCGGTCGAGCCTGTTTTCCAGCCTGACCATGGCGCCGTACACCGCGCGGCGCAGGTGCGGCAGGTACAGCCCGCCGAACAGGCCGTGCCAATAGGCGTCGTTGGCCTGCGCGGTGTAGAGCAGATCCAACATTTCCCCGCTGCGCCTGTCATCCGGCAAGGCGGCGACGCGCTCCGACAAGGCGAGCATGCGCTTGTGCATCCAGTTCGATTCGGGATAGCGGCAGAAGAAATTCTTCCAGATGCCGCCGCGCAAGAACGCCTTGTGCGCTTCATAGCTGCCGTGCGCCTTTTCCGCTTGCACCAACCCGGCATAAGCGTTGGCCGCTTCGGCCGGCAGCGTCCACTCGTTCATTTCGATGTAGGACGTGGTGGGCAAGTAGATGATGCCGCGCGTGCCGACGCGCGCATAATAGTCGCGGTAGGTTTCGGCGCGGATGATTTTGGAAGCGAGCACGCCCTGGATGAACTGCTCCAGCCAACCGCGCTCGTACACCCACTGGTAGGTTTCCGGCCAGATGCCGAATTTTTCGATGTCGTCGAAATACACCGCAGCCGCCGCGTTGTCGTCGGCCATACCTTCCAGATAAGCAACCACTTCCTGCGCCGGGGCAAACGGGATACGGTAGCGCAGCGCCTCGGAAATCGGGAACAGGTCGAGCTGGCGCCCGTCCTCTTCGGTGGTGTAATAGCCGCGCAGCTCGTCGGCGTGCTTGCCGGTGCAGAGAAAATGGTAGTCGTCCACGGTGACGTAGCGGATGCCGGTATCGGCCAGCGCCGGCACCACCGTCGCCTCCCACACGCGCTCGGTGAGCCAAGCACCTTGCGGACGCTCTCCGTATTTGCGCGCCAGCTTGTCGGACAAGCGCCGCAACTGGCCGACGCGGTCGCGGTTGGGGATCACTGCCAGCACCGGCTCGGTATCGCCGGCGCCGAACAGCTCGACCTGGCCACGCGCCACCATGTCCTTAAGCAGCGCCATGTCCTGCGGGTATTTTTCGTTGAGGTAGTCGAGCAGCCAGCCGGAAAAGTGCACCGCGAAGCGGAACTCCGGGAAGCGGTGCAACACTTGCAGGAACGGGCGGTAGCAGCGCCGGTGCGCATCGTCCAGCACTTCCGGGAAATTGCCCACCGGCTGGTGCGCATGCACACCGAACAACAGGGAAACGGTTTTTGTCATTCTCTGGAACCTTGTCAATTGATGGTGACGTGACGGGCACGCAGCGAGACATTATCCAGTCGGCATCGACATGGCAAATCTCATCGCCTTGCAATTTTCCACCGGACGCTACGACGCGCGCCGCATCGCCCCCCCCGCTTCCGGCTGCCCGCCGCCGCGGCTGATTGGCTCGTTCAGCATCACCGGCACCGGCAATTTCAGCAACTGGTACAGGCGCACCAGGTTGTGCCGGAACAGGCGGTCGAAACTAGACACCGCCTGCGCCGGGTTGTAGTCGCCGAACCACCAGAACCAGTCCGAGCTTTCGCAGGACGCCAGCTGCTTTTCCGCGGCCGCACGCTCGTCGTCGGTAAGATGGCCGGCACCCATGATCAGATCATAACTTTGCTTGGCTGCGCACAACAAATCCCAGGCGCGGTTCTTGTCGTGCGACCCTATCCAGGTGCTGAAGTTGCCGTACACCCAGCTCCCCGCCGTCAGCTGCGCGAGCTCGCCCGTCCTGGCGCAGCCCCGCGGGTCGGCGGTCTGACGCTCAAGATAGGCACGGTAGGTGGTGGTGGCGATTTCCTCGCGCGCCTCCAACATTTCGTACAGGTCGCTGAAGAAATAATAGGCGTTGTAAGGGTAGTATTCCCACGCATTCTCGCCATCGAGGATCACGCTCACCAGCGGCGTTTCACCCGCCGGCGCCTGATGCGCGATATCGTCGAGCTGAGCAACGAAGTGCAGCGCGGCATCCTTGCCGTGCCAGCGCGAATATTCGAAACCGATCAGGTCGGAGAGGCGGTCATCACGGAAGAAGCAGGTGATGCCGCCTTCCCTGCCGCGCACGCGGTATGGCCGATACAGGTACTGCGAGCGCTCCGGAAAGAAATTCACCGTGTCACGCAGACTGTTCACCAGCACGTTTTCGCCGCTCGCCGCCCAGCGGCAGCCCTGCTGCGCCATCACTTCGAGCAGCGGGCCGGAAACCGCGCCCTCCGCCGGCCACATGCCGGTCGGCGCCTCGCCGAAGCGGGCCTGATGGCTGGCCTTGGCGGCTTCGATATGCGCGATGACGCGGCTGCGCCCGCCCGGATAATAGGGCGACTGCGGCAGGCTGACATCGGGCATACTCTCGCGTGCGCTGTTGAAGTCGAGCAGCAGGGGTGCCAGCGGGTGGAAATGCGGGGTGGCGGAAATCTCGATCTGGCCGCGCTCGGCCAGTTTGCGGTAGCGCGGCACCAGGCCGGCGATGAGTTCGCCGATCAGCGCGAACAGCTGGCGGCGGTCGCTGTAGTTGAAGCCCTCTCCCTTGCTCATCAGGCGGATCAGCAGCTGGTGCTCGCGGCGCACGCTCTCGCCGCACCACACCAAGTGGTACCAGGTGAGCAGGTCCGCCAGGTATTGGCCGGACAGATAGCCCAGCGCCACTTCGCCGCCGGCTTCGAGCAGATTAAACAATTCCAGCAGGCGCTTGTAGGCCGGATAGGGCGCGACCATCTTGTGGTGGTTGGTGCGGAAGCAACTATCCAGCACCAAGCGTCGTTCTTCCTCGCCGACATCATCGAGGTTCTCGTGCGCCAGCAGGCGCAGCAGGGGATCGCGCACCTCGCCCTGCTCGAATTGGCGCTGGTAATCCTCGATCTGGTCGAGGAGCACCGGCACGAAATTGACCACCGCCCTGATTTTGGGGTGCTGCTCCAGATGGTAGGCCATGTCGGTGTAGTCCTTGATGGCGTGCAGGTACACCCACGGCAGCAGAAACTCCCCGGTCGCGTAGTCGCGGTAATCGGGCTGGTGCATGTGCCAAAGGAAAACGAGGTCTAGCGGTTTCTTCATGGGAGACAAATGGGTGAAGCGCCGTGTTTCATGCCTATAACGGCGCGCGAATGGCAAACTTAACGCAGGCGGTGGATCGGCTGTCCCAGCATTTCCGGGGTGACCAGGGTAACGCCGTTGGCGGAAACATGGAAGCGCTTCTCGTCCTCGGCACGATCCACGCCCACGCTCATGCCCTCCGGGATGCGGCAACCCTTGTCGATCACCACGCGCTTCAGGGTCACGTGGCGCCCGATGTTGACGTTGGGCAGAAGCACGGCATCCTCGATGTTGGAATAGCTGTTGACGCGCACGTTGGAAAACAGCAGCGAGCGGCGCACCATCGAACCGCTGATGATGCAGCCACCCGATACCAGCGAATCGATCGCCATGCCGCGCCGGTCGGTATCGTCGAACACGAACTTGGCCGGCGGCAATTGTTCCTGGTAGGTCCAGATCGGCCATTCCTGGTCGTACATGTTGAGGTCGGGCACGATCTTGGTCAGCTCCATGTTGGCCTCCCAGTAGGAATCGATGGTACCGACGTCGCGCCAGTAGGGCGCGCCACCCTGCATGCGCACGCAACTGTCGTCGAAACTTTGCGCGAAAACGCGATAACGCGACACCAGGTAGGGAATGATGTCCTTGCCGAAATCGTGGCTGGATTTGTCGTCATCGGCATCGCGTATCAGCTGCTCATAGAGAAAACGCGTGTTGAACACATAGATGCCCATGCTGGCCAGCGAATGATCGGGCCGGCCCGGGATGGTCGGCGGATCGGCGGGCTTTTCCCGGAAATCGACCACGCGGCCGTCCTCGGCCACGCCCATGACGCCAAACGCCTGCGCATCCTTGCGCGGCACCTCGATGCAGGCCACGGTCATGTCGGCCTGCTTCTCGACATGATAGGCAATCAGCTTGCCGTAATCCATCTTGTAGACGTGGTCGCCGGCCAGGATCAGCACGTAATCGGGGTTGGTTTCGCGCAGGATGTCGATGTTCTGGAACACTGCGTCCGCGGTACCGCGATACCACATTTCCTCAACGCGCTGCTGCGCCGGCAGCACGTCGATGAATTCGCCGAACTTGCCGTTGAGGAAGCCCCAGCCGCGCTGGATGTGCTGGATCAGACTGTGCGATTTGTACTGGGTGGCGATGCCGATGCGGCGGATACCGGAATTGACGCAGTTGGACAGCACAAAATCGATGATGCGGAACTTGCCGCCGAACGGCACTGCTGGCTTGGCGCGCCAGTCGGTGAGTTCGCGCAAGCGGCTGCCGCGCCCGCCGGCCAGCACCATGGCATACGAACTGCGCGTGAGCAGGCTGACATAGCGCGAGCTGGGATGCTGATACATCGGACAGTTTTCTTTTTCTTCCCGCAGCAACTGCTTCATATCTTCCATTACCCCCCCGGTTGTCGTCGATTCCCGCTATAATCCCGCCCATCCCTATGAAACACGACATCATCGCTAAAGTCAATCCGCGCACCGAATCACTGCTGCAAGGAAGGAACCACGCCCCCCACGCCTTTCTCGGTCCGCATCGTGAAAACGATCGCCACGTGGTGCGCGTATTCAACCCCCATGCAACAAATGTGTGGCTGGAAACCGCGCATGGCCTGGAGCCCTGTGCGCGCCGCCATCCCGCCGGCCTGTTCGAATGGCATGGCCAGGACGCACCACCCCACCCCTACCGCCTGCGCATCGAGGAAAACGGCGTGACGCGCTCCCTGCACGACGCCTACGCCTTTGCGCCAACAATTTCCGACTTCGACCTGCACCTGTTCAATGAAGGCAGGCTGCACCAAGGCTACCGCATGCTGGGCACGCATGCCATGGAGCGTGACGGCGTCGCTGGCGTGCGCTTTGCGGTGTGGGCGCCGAACGCCGAACGCGTCAGCGTGGTGGGTGAATTCAACCGCTGGGACGGGCGCCTGCACCCGATGGCGGTGCACGGCTCCAGCGGCGTGTGGGAGCTGTTCATCCCCGGCATCGCCACCGGCACGATGTACAAGTTCGAAATCCGCAACCGCGCCAGCGGCGCCATCATGGTCAAGACCGACCCTTACGCGCAGGCTTACGAGCGCCGCCCCGGTACCGCCGCACGCACCACCGCCGGCAATTACTACGCCTGGCGCGACGACGATTGGATGCGGCAGCGTGCCGGCTGGGACTGGCTGCATGCGCCGCTCAACGTTTATGAAGTGCACGCCGGCTCGTGGAAACGCCACCCGGACGGACGCTTTTACACCTACCGCGAACTCGCCGACAGCCTGGTTCCCTACATCAAGGACATGGGCTACACACACATCGAGTTGCTGCCGGTTTCGGAACACCCTCTCGACGAATCGTGGGGTTACCAGACCACCGGCTACTTCGCCGCCACCAGCCGCTTCGGCTCCGCCGATGACCTGCGCCATCTCATCGACACCTGCCACCAGGCCGACATCGGCGTCCTGCTCGACTGGGTGCCGGCGCATTTCCCGCAGGATGACTGGGCGCTGGCGCGCTTCGACGGCACCGCGCTGTACGAGCACGAAGACCCGCGCTTGGGCTACCACCACGACTGGGGCACGCACATCTTCAATTTCGGCCGCAACGAGGTGAAAAGCTTTTTGCTGTCGAGTGCGCACTACTGGCTGTCGGAATTTCATTTCGACGGCTTGCGCGTAGACGCAGTCGCTTCCATGCTGTATCTCGACTACTCGCGCAAGGAAGGCGAGTGGCTGCCCAATAAATACGGCGGACGCGAGAACCTCGAGGCCATCGACTTCCTGCGCGAGCTAAACGTGATGGTGCACGAGCAATTTCCCGGCGCGCTGACGCTGGCCGAGGAATCCACCGCCTGGCCCGCGGTGTCGCGCCCGGTTTACGTCGGCGGACTGGGTTTCTCGATGAAGTGGAACATGGGCTGGATGAACGACACCCTCACCTACATGCGCCATGACCCGGTGCACCGCCGCTACCACCACAACCAGCTCACCTTCGGCCAGCTTTACGCCTACACGGAAAACTTCATCCTGCCGTTCTCGCACGATGAGGTGGTACACGGCAAGGGCTCGCTGCTCGACAAGATGCCCGGTGACGACTGGCAGAAATTCGCCAACCTGCGCCTCCTGCTCGCCTACCAGATGACCAGCCCCGGCAAGAAGCTCAATTTCATGGGCAACGAAATCGCGCAGGGGCGCGAATGGCAATCGAGCTGGGAGCTGGAATGGTGGCTGCTGGAACGCGCGCAGCACCGCGGCGTGCAGTTGATGGTGCGCGACCTCAACCGGCTCTACCTCGCCACCCCGGCCCTGCACGACCTCGATTTCGAATCGCACGGCTTTGACTGGATCGACTGCCACGACGCCGACCAGTCGGTGCTGTCCTATCTGCGCCGCGCGCGCGACGGCTCGGCACTAGCGGTGGCGCTCAACTTCACCCCGGTGCCGCGCCAGCGCTACCGCATCGGCCTGCCATTCGACTGCCCCTACCGCGAAGCCTTCAACAGCGACTCGCGCTATTACGGCGGCAGCGACCTCGGCAACGCCGGCGAAATCCGTGCCGAGGAAACCCCGTGGATGGGGCTGCCCTATTCCGCCGAGATCACCCTGCCGCCGCTGGCCGGCGTGGTGCTGCTGCCGGCCTGATACCCGCCGCGTACCCCGCAACGGCGCACCATGCCCGACTCGCTGCAGCGCTTCATTTTCGAGCACGCGCCGGTACGCGGTGAAATCGTGCATCTGGAGGCCACGCTGGGCGCGGTGCTCGAACACCGCGACTACCCGCCAGCGCTGCGCGACGCGCTCGGCGAATTGCTCGCGGCGGCGGCATTGCTGGCGGCGACGCTGAAATTTTCCGGCTCGCTGGTCATGCAGATGCACGGCAGCGGCGTGGTCAAGCTGATCGTGGTGGAATGCACCAGCGACTTCCTGCTGCGTGCCACCGCCAAATGGGAGGGTGAACCCCACGGCACGCTGCGGCAGTTGCTCGGCCACGGCCGCTGCGCCATCACCCTGGTACCCAGCGACGGCGGCCAGAGCTACCAAGGCGTGGTGGCGCTGGAAGGGGACAGCATAGCGGCCATGCTCCAGCATTACATGCAAAGTTCAGAACAGCTCGACACGCGGCTGTGGCTGGCCACCGACCGGCGCCGTGCCGCCGGCATGCTGCTGCAAAAGTTGCCCGGGAAAAGCACCGGGAAGGATGAGGATACTTGGGCGCGCGCGCAGCAGCTCGCCGCGACGATCACCGCGCAGGAATTGCTGCAATTACCGGCACGGCAGGTCATCCACCGCCTTTACCCCCAGGAAGATATCCGCCTGCTCGCGGAGCAGGCACCGGCCTTCGGCTGCTCCTGCTCGCACGAACGCGTGGCGACGATGCTGCGCATGCTCGGCATCGAGGAAACCCGCCAAATCCTGGCCGAGCATGGCAGCATCGGGGTCAATTGCGAATTCTGCAACCAGCATTACGTGTTCGACGCCGAGGAGGTGGCGCGCGTGTTCGGCGAAAACGCCGAGCATCCGCACACGCGCCACTGACAATGGCGCGGCGGTACGTTAAACTGGCACCCACAAAAACCGTGTCATCCCCATGACAACAATGTCAACCCTCACCCATTCCCCTGCCTGGCAGGCACTGGCAGCACACCGCGACGTCATGCGGCAACGCACGCTGCGTGAACTGTTCGATGCCGATGCCGCGCGCTTCGAAAAATTCTCGCTGCAACTGGATGGCCTGCTGCTGGATTTTTCCAAGAACCTGATCGACACGGAAACGCTCACGCTGCTCGCCGCACTGGCGCGTCAGCAAGATTTGTCCGGCTGGATAGCCCGCATGTACGCAGGCGAAAAAATCAACAACACCGAACAGCGCGCCGCCCTGCACACGGCGCTGCGCAACCGCTCCGGCCAGCCGGTTTACGTGGACGGGCGCGATGTCATGCCCGACGTGCTGCGCGTGCTCGCCAGGATGCGCGCCTTTGTGGAAGCGGTGCGCAGGGGCACCCACACCGGCCATACGGGCAAGGCCATCCGCGACATCGTCAACATCGGCATCGGCGGCTCCGACCTCGGCCCGGCGATGGCATGTGCCGCGCTCAGACCTTACGGCAGCGACGCGCTGCGCGCGCATTTCGTTTCCAACGTGGACGGCACGCACCTTGCCGAAACGTTGAAACAACTCGATCCGGAAACGACACTGTTCATAGTCAGCTCCAAGACCTTCACCACGCAGGAAACGCTGGCCAATGCGCACTCGGCACGCGACTGGCTGGTGCAGCATCTGGGCTCGGGGCAAGCCGTGACACGGCACTTCGCTGCAGTATCCACCAACCTGGCGGAAACCTCGAAATTCGGCATTGCGCCCGAGCACGTGTTCGAGTTCTGGGACTGGGTAGGCGGGCGCTATTCGCTATGGTCGGCGATCGGCCTGCCCATTGCGCTATTCGTCGGCATGGATCATTTCGAACAGTTGCTGGCCGGCGGCCACGCCATGGATATGCACTTCCGCGATGCCCCGCTGGAACACAACATGCCGGTTATCCTCGGCCTGCTGGCAGTCTGGTACAACAACTTCTTCGGCGCGGAATCGCAGGCCGTCCTGCCCTACGACCAGTATTTGCAGCGCTTCCCGGCTTATTTGCAGCAGCTCGACATGGAAAGCCTGGGCAAGCGTGTCGACCGCGATGGCAACGCGGTGGATTACGCCACCGGCATGGTGATATGGGGCGAGCCCGGCACCAACGGCCAGCATGCGTTTTACCAGTTGATCCACCAAGGCACGCGGCTGGTGCCGGCGGACTTCCTGGCGCCGCTAGCCAGCCACAACCCGCTCGGCGACCAGCACGCCATGCTGCTGGCCAACTGTTTCGCCCAGACCGAAGCCTTGATGCTGGGAAAAACTGCGGCGCAAGCGCGTGCCGAACTGGCCGCACAGGGACTGACCGGCGCGGCGCTGGAAGCACTGCTGCCGCACAAGATGTTCCCCGGCAACCGCCCGACCAACACACTGCTGTTCGAGCACCTCGACCCACATACGCTGGGCATGCTGATCGCGCTCTACGAGCACAAGGTGTTCGTGCAAAGCGTGGTCTGGAACATCAACCCGTTCGACCAATGGGGGGTGGAATTAGGCAAGCAATTGGCTGGTAGAATACTGCCCGAACTCCTGGGAAATCATCCTGCCGTGGCACACGACGCTTCGACCAACGGGCTGATCAACCGTTACCTTGCCCAAAGATGATAGCATTTAACATACGCACCGCGCTGGTGCTGGCTTGTACCGCGCTCACGCTGCTGCTCAACGGCTGCGCCACCCCCCCCGAAGAAGGGGAAGAAGTAGATACCGGTCCATGGATCTGGCCGACGCCGCCCGACCAGCCGCGCTATAGCTATGTCACGACGTTACGCAGCGAAGTCGACATCAAGCCGCCGGAAGAGGAAGACGCCCTGGTATCGCTGTTCGCCGGCCAGAAAGAGCCGAAGATGGCTTTCGAGAAACCGTTTGGCATTGCCGCGCGCGGCGGCAGGATATTCATCACCGATACCCAACTTCGCCAGGTGGTGGTGTTCGACATCCCGCGCCGCAAGGTATTCTACTTCGGGGTACGCCTCGAAGGGGCGCTCAAGAAGCCGCTGGGCATCGCGCTCGACCGGGAAAATCGCGTCTACGTCGCCGATGTCTCCGAGCGGCGCATCGTCGTCTACGATCAACTGGGCCTGTTCCTGCGCACCATCGGCAGCGCGGATGACCTTGCGCGCCCCACTGGCGTGGCGGTTTCCCCGGAAGGCGACCGCATTTATGTGGTCGACGACGGCGGCATCGATACCGACGCCCACCGCATCGTGGTTTACGACCACGAAGGAAAGAAACTTTTCATCATCGGCAAACGCGGCAAGGAAGACGGCGAATTCAACCTGCCCATAGGCGCGGCGGTGGGGCCGGACGGCACCCTCTACGTGCTCGATACCGGCAACTTCCGCATCCAGGCTTTCGATCGCGACGGAAAATTCCTGCGCAAATGGGGCAAGGCCGGTAATTCCTTCGGCGATTTTTCGCGCGCGCGCGCCATCGCTGTGGACGACGAGAACAAGATTTACGTCGCCGACTCGGTTTTCGGCAACATCCAGATTTTCAACGCCGACGGGGAAATCCTGATGCCCATAGGCACCTATTCCTCCACCACGGACGGCCCCGGGAAATTCGGCCTCCCCGCCGGAGTCGCCATCGATGAAAAAGGCTTTGTATACATCGTCGATCAGCTTTTCAACAAAATCGAGGTGCTGAAACACCTGAACGATGAAGAAGCGCGACAGGCCACCGAGGAATTCAAAAAACGCAAAAAAACAGACAATCCTCCAGCAACTGAATCGGCAACAGAGCCCACGGAAATTCCCAATTCAGAGAATAAAACCGATGTGGCTACGCCAGTTTCAGGAAACCCGGGCACGAATTGAGATGGATCGTTCCAACACAAGCAACCAACATACTAATTTTTATCATAAAAAAACTTGCGCGCCATTCCTCGATCATGCCTCTGGCATGGCACCAAACTTGCTCGCCATAAGGGCGAACAATAGGGTTTTACCCTTCAGGGAGAAAAAAGCAAATGAAAATGCTCAATAAAACAACCATAATAGTCGTCGTTGCCATTGCTGCCGCTTGGTCCGGCCTGGTATCCGCCAACGTACCGAGCTGGGGCACCACCTTATTCAGCAACGTCGGCGGCATCGTCAATACCCGCCACAACATGACGCAAAGCGGCATAACCGGCACTGCCAACGGCGTTGCTGCGCGCAACGATATGGATCGCTGGCGTAACGACTACGCCGAGGTGTGCGTATACTGCCACACCCCGCACGGCGCCAACACCACCAAGGGCGCCATGCCGCTGTGGAACCGCACCCTGAAGAACAATACCTATAACACATACAACCAACTGGGCACTTCCACCATCACCCAGACCTTTTCCGCGCCCGGCGCCAACTCGCTGACCTGCCTCTCCTGTCACGATGGCACCACCGCCATCGACGCAGTGCTCAACATGCCGGGCAGTGGCCCTGAGGTAAACGGCGCGCCAAATGGCAACTTCGAGGCCATTTCCTTCACCCAGCCTTACAAGCGGGGTTATTACGCGGCCATGGCCAACCAGCAGGGCGCAACGGAAAAGGCCTTTCTGAATTCCTGGAAAAACCCGGCCGGCCGTTTCGATTCCACCACCCACGGCGGTCTCAACAGTCAGTACGTGTCCACCACTACCACTTGGGTCAATGGCGGGCCTTCCAGCCAGAACATCCAGAATTCCGATCCGACCGCGATCGACGCCGCAGGTTGCATGGTCTGCCACTCGCCGGCCGGTGCCGGTTTTGCCGCGGGCGCCACCGATTTCAGCATCTTCTATATCGGCACCGACCTGCGCAACGACCATCCGGTAGGGGTGACCTTCCCGATGGCGGGCAATCCAGGGCCCGGCGGCTGGCTGGCAGCCGACTTCAACCAGCCCACCGGCACCAAGACCACGGCCCTCGGTACCACCGTGTTCTTTGACGACGGCGACGGCGTGATGGAAAAAGGCGAAATTCGCATGTACGACACCGGCCAAGGCCCGGAAGTCGAATGCGCGTCCTGTCACGATCCGCATGGCGTGGCACCGAGCGCCGGCCTGCCGTTCTACCGTTCCTTCCTGCGCAAGAACCAGGATGGCAGCGCGGTTTGCCTGACCTGCCACATCAAGTAAGCCAGCCCGTCAACAACAAAAAAGCCCGGCACGTGCCGGGCTTTTTTCACTCTTCCTTATTACGCGTTCAAGCAACCAGGCGCCGATAAATCGCTGCGTATTCCGCCGCACTTTTTTCCCAGCCGAAATCCTTGGCCATGCCGTTCTTCTGGATGGCGCGCCACGTTTTCCTGTCACGGTAGGCCGCCACGGCGCGCTGCACCGCCCCCCACAGCGAGGCGGGAGTGACTTCCGTGCACATGAAGCCGCTCGCCGTGCCGTCCGCCAGGGTCGCCGCGCTGCAATCCACCACCGAATCGGCGAGGCCGCCGGTGGCGTGCACCAGCGGCGGAGTGCCATAGCGCTGGCTGTACATCTGGTTGAGTCCACACGGTTCGAAGCGCGACGGCATCAGAAACATGTCCGCCCCCGCCTCGATCAGGTGCGACAGCGCCTCGTCGAAGCCGATGTACGCGCCGAGCATGCCGCGATGGCGATGGGAAAGATCGAGCGCCGCCTGTTGCAAAGCGGCCTCGCCGCTGCCCAGCAGGACGCATTGGGCCGGCATCTCCAGCAACCGCGGCAGCAGCTCGAGGATGACGTCTATACCCTTCTGGTAAGTGAACCTGCTCACCACGCCGAACAGCGGCACCTCCTCATCCACGGCCAGGCCCATGCGCTTTTGCAGTTCGCGCTTGTTGGCTGCTTTTTTGCCCAGGCTGGCGGCATCGTAATTCCTGGCCAGATGCGGGTCGGTGGCAGGATTCCAGTCCACGCTGTCGATGCCATTGAGGATGCCGGTCAATTGGTCGTGGCGCACGGCAAGCAGGCCCTGCATGCCGAAACCCAGCGGCTCGTGCTGTATTTCCTGCGCATAGGTGGGGCTCACCGTGGTGATGTGGTGCGCGTAGAACAGCCCCGCCTTAAGGAAGGACAGATTGCCGTAATACTCCACTCCCTCCGGGCTGAAGCAGGCTGGCGGCAAGCCCAGCGCCTGCACCGAGTGGGGCGGGAATATCCCCTGGAATGCCAGATTGTGGATGGTCATCATGCTGGGCGCTGCGCCGCGCGCAAAGTGCAGATAGGCCGGGGCCAGCCCGGCCTGCCAGTCGTTGCAATGCACGACGTCGGGATGCCAGGACAGCGGCGTGTCGGCGCAGCCCAGCAGCGCGGCCACCCTGGAGAGCAGACCGAAGCGCTGCGCGTTGTCCGGCCAGTCAAGCCTGGCGTCGTCCTGGTAAGGCCCGCCGCCGCGCTGGTACAGCTCAGCGCACTCGATCACCCACAACGGCACGCCGTTCGGCAGTTCGGCCGCCAACAACCGCGCGGGAGGAAGCCCGTTGAATCCGTGCAGGTCGGTAGCATAGCGGGCATGAGGCAGCGCCGCCAGCACCTGCGGATAGCCCGGCAACAACAGCCGCGCGTCGACGCCGATGCGGCGCAATGCGCCGGGCAGCGCCGCGCTGACGTCGGCAAGGCCGCCGGTCTTGATCAGCGGCGCCGCCTCGGAACTGACGAATAAAACGCGCAACGACCGGGACGTCACAACCAGAGCATCATGCCCAGTTCAAACGGGTGGGTGAGCATTTCGTGGCAGGGATAAACGCGCACGTGGTATTCCAGCTTACCGCACAGTTCCGGTCGCACTTCCAGCGCGAACACATGTTCGCCGGCATCGTTGGTGACACCGGTCGCCTCGAACTGGTAATGCACCGACTCCTTGAGCTTTTCCTTCTTGGTCTGGCGGCTCATCAGCATTTCCACCACCACGTCGGCGGGTTGCAGACCGTTCAGCTTGACCCCCACTTCGAAGCGCAGGCCATCGCCGTACATGATGTTGCGTTTCGGCACGTCCAGGCGGCGCACCGAAATGCCGCCCCAGGCCTGGCGCACGCGCGTTTTCCAGGCGGCGATCTTGCGCGCGTTCTCGTAGCCGTTCTGCGTATACAAACGGTGCTGCTGGGTGGCCGGCAGGTAGGCCTTGGAGAGGTACTCCGCAACCATGCGCGACGAATTGAAGCGCGGCAGCAGGGTTGCCATCGAGCGCTTGGCCATCTTCACCCACTCCGGCGAGTGCCCCAGCTTGCCACGCTGGTAATAAAGCGGGATCAATTGATCTTGCAGCAGTTCGTAGAGTGTCTGGCTTTCCTCACGGTTGCGGCGGAATTCGTCCATCGTTTCCGAGGCCGGCTTGATCGCCCAGCCATTCTTGCCGTCGTAGCCTTCGTCCCACCAGCCGTCGAGCACGGACAGGTTGATGACGCCGTTGATGCCGGCCTTCATGCCTGAGGTGCCGCTCGCCTCCAACGGATAAAGCGGGTTGTTGAGCCACACGTCCACCCCCGCCACCAGGCGGCGCGCCAGGCGCAGGTCGTAGCCTTCGGCCAGCAGAATCTTGCCCTCGAATTCCGGCATGCGCGAAATTTGCGTCACGCGCCGGATCAAATCCTGCCCGGGCGTATCGGCGGGGTGCGCCTTGCCCGAAAATATGAACAGCACCGGACGTTCTGGATCGCCGAGAATCTGACGCAGCCAATCCAGGTTTTCGAACAACAAGGCGGCACGCTTGTAAGTGGCAAAGCGGCGCGCGAAGCCTATGGTCAGCACGTTGGGGTTGATCGGATCGGCGTATTTCAGCATACGGTCGAGGTGTGCCTCCGAACCGTGGTTGCGGAAATGCTGCATGCTGATGCGGTGGCGTACCAGGTGCAGCATTTGCGATTTCAGCGACTGCCTCACGCTCCAGAACAGGTGGTCGGGGATGCCATCTATCTTTTCCCAATACGCCACGTCGCTCATGCGGTGCGTCCATTCTGAGCCGAGATAGCGGTCGAATACCTCCAGCCATTCCTGCGCCAGGAAAGTCGGCACGTGCACGCCATTGGTGATGTAGGTCATCGGGTTTTCTTCGTGGTTGATCTGCGGCCACATTTCGCCGCATATCTTGGAAGAAACGCCGCCGTGGATGCGCGACACGCCGTTGTGGAAGCGCGAGCCGCGGATCGCCAGCGCGGTCATGTTGAAATCCGGGCTGTCCGAGGCGCGGCCCAGCGCGAGGAATGCCTCGCGGCTGATCCTGAGATCGGGGTAATAGCTATCGAAATAGCTCAGCATCATGCTTTCGCTGAAGTGATCGTGTCCTGCCGGCACCGGCGTGTGCGTGGTGAACACGGTATTGACCGCGACCGCTTCGTGCGCCGACAGGAAATCCATGCCCTCGCTCACCAGCGCGCGTATGCGCTCCAGCACCAGGAACGCCGCGTGGCCTTCGTTGATGTGCCAGGCGGTGGGCTTGATTCCCATTTCCCGCAGGGCACGCACGCCGCCGATGCCGAGGATGATTTCCTGCTCGATGCGCATCGCCTTGTCACCGCCATACAGGCGGTGGGCAATGTCGCGGTCATGCGCGGTGTTTTCCTCGAGATCGGTATCGAGCAGGTACAGAATGACATGGCCGACCTTGGCCTGCCACACCTTCACCGTCACCTTGCGCCCGGGCAGGTCGACATAAACACGCACCTCGGCGCCGTCATCGCGCAGCACCGGAGAAATCGGCAGGTCGTCGAAGTCGGAATCGGTGTAAGTGGCGTGCTGGTTGCCCTCGTTGTCTATGGTCTGGTGGAAATAGCCTTGGCGATAGAGCAGGCCGACACCGATGAACGGCAGACGCATGTCGCTCGCCGCCTTGCAGTGATCGCCCGCGAGGATGCCCAGGCCGCCGGAATAAATCGGGAAGCTTTCGTGAAATCCGAACTCGAAGCAGAAATACGCCACCAGGTCGCTCTGCCGCAGCCATTCCGAGCCATTGCGGCGCATTGGTTCGGAATGATAGGTGTCGTAAGCCGACAGCACGCGGTTGAAGTTGCCGAGGAAGACCTGATCCTCGGCCGCATCTACCAGGCGCTGCTCGTCCACGCGCTTGAGGAATGCCTTGGGGTTATGGCCGACCGCATCCCACAAACCGGTATGCAGGCGCGCAAACAGCGTGCGCGACGGCCGATCCCAGCTGTACCACAAATTGTTGGCGATTTCCTCGAGGCGCGCCAGGCGCCGCGGAATCTTCGGCCTAACTTCGAGTATGTAAGCAGTGCTCTTTTCCATGATTATCCCGGCTTTCTCTTCCAGTGCTGATGATGCTAATCAAGCTTGATGAAGTGTTCGCGATAATATTTCATTTCTTCGATCGACTCGTAAATATCGGCAAGCGCCTCATGCTTGCCCTGCTTGTTCACGCCTGCGGCTATCGCCGGTTTCCAGCGCTTGACCAATTCCTTCAGCGTACTCACGTCGAGGTTGCGATAATGAAAATACGCCTCCAGTTTGGGCATGTGACGCGCCAAGAAACGCCTGTCCTGGCAGATCGAATTACCGCACATAGGCGACGCCCTGGCCGGCACATGCTGCACCAGAAAGGCCAGCATCTGCGCTTCCGCTTCGGCTTCGTCGAGGCGCGAGGATTTCACCTTGTCGATCAGACCGGATTTGCCGTGGGTGGATTTGTTCCAGTCGTCCATCGCATCCAGCACCGCATCCTCCTGGTGCACCGTCAGCACCGGCGCTTCCGCCACCGTGTTGAGCTGCGAATCGGTCACTACCAGGGCGATCTCTATGATGCGGTCGCGATCCGGGTAGAGCCCGGTCATTTCCATGTCTATCCAGATGAGGTGGTTGCTGTCCTGTGCCATAATGCTGGTTCGCCCGCAAAGCGCGCATTTTGCCATAGAAGCCGCAACAAACCCACCCATGACATTCACTTGGATATTTCTGCTGGCCCTCGTCCTGAGCAGCACGCTGCGCGCCTGGCTGGCCCTGCGCCAGATCCGCCATGTCGCCACGCATCAGATTGTCGTCCCTGACGCTTTCGTCGGGAAAATCAGCCTCGACGACCATCGCAAGGCCGCCACCTACACCATCGCCAAGACGCGTTTGTCGCTGTTCCAGCTGGCAGTAGAAATCGCTGCGCTGCTTGCGCTGACGCTGGGCGGCGCACTGCAATGGCTCGACCAGTACTGGCGCGGCATGTTCGACACCCCGCTCACACAAGGGATCGCCCTGATCGCCAGCGTCATCGCGCTACTCAGCGTGGTGGAAATCCCGCTCAACCTATACCGCACCTTCGTCATCGAAGCGCGCTTCGGGTTCAACCGCATGACGCCAGCAATGTATGCCATCGATTTTCTCAAGCAGATCCTGCTCGCCGTAATGCTCGGTTTGCCGCTAGTCTTTTGCGTATTGTGGCTGATGCGGCAGATGGGCGACGCCTGGTGGTTTTACGTGTGGCTGGTATGGATGGGCTTCAACCTGCTGGTGCTGGCGTTGTATCCCACCCTGATCGCGCCGCTGTTCAACAAGTTCGTACCGTTGCAGGATGAGGCGCTGCGCGAGCGCATCGAGCAGTTGCTCGCCAAATGCGGCTTCCAGGCCAAGGGATTGTTCGTGATGGATGGCTCCAGGCGCAGCAGCCACGGCAACGCCTATTTCACCGGCTTCGGCAAAACCCGGCGCATCGTGTTTTTCGACACCCTGATTGCGCGCCTGGAACCCGCCGAGGTCGAGGCAGTGCTGGCCCACGAGCTGGGGCATTTCAAGCTGCACCATGTGATCAAGCGCGTGGCCTGGACTTTCGCCGCCAGTCTGGCGCTGCTCTGGCTACTCGGCCATCTGGGCAAGCAGCCGTGGTTTTACCAGAGCCTCAACGTCGCCACGCCCTCCACTGCGATGGCGCTGGTACTGTTCTTCCTGGTGCTGCCGGTGTTCACCTTTCCGCTGCAACCGCTGCTCAGCCTGTATTCGCGCAAGCACGAGTTCGAGGCCGACCGCTACGCCGCTGCACATGCCTCGGCCGACGATCTGGTACAGGCGCTGGTCAAGCTCTACCAGGACAATGCCGCGACGCTCACCCCCGACACGCTGCACTCCGTCTTCTACGATTCACACCCGCCGGCGTCGGCGCGTATAGCACATTTACAGAAGCTGGCGCATACTGTCCGGTGATTTAATCAGAGTGCAGGAGTTGTTTCATGAACAAATCCATATTTTTCGCTTTTCTGGTCGCCGCCTTGCCCGCCGGCCTGGTGCAGGCCGCGCCCTTCCCCAAGGGCAACGCCGACATCGGCAAGGAAATCGTTGCCCGCGTCGGTTGCAACGGTTGCCACGCTCGCCTGGTGGGCGGTGATGGCACGGCGATCTTCACCCGCGCCGACCGCATCGTGACCTCGTCCAAGCAACTGGTGGCGCGCATCGACTATTGCAGCGGCAACATCGGCGCCAACCTGAGCGCAACCGAAAAAGAACACATCGCCGCCTACCTCAACCGGCAGTATTACCGCTTCAAATGAGCATCGATCTGGCCAAGCAAAAGTGCAAGCCTTGCGAAGGTGGCATGCCGCCCATCTCGCCCGCCGAGGCTGCGCGACTGCTCGGCCAGTTGGAAGGCTGGCAGTTGGCCGATGACGCCATTACCAAGACCTATGAATTCAAGAACCATTACCAGACCTTGGCTTTCGTCAACGCCATCGCCTGGATGGCACACCGTGAGGATCATCATCCCGACCTGGAGGTGGGCTACAATCGCTGCCGGGTGGTATATGCCACCCACGCCATCGGCGGTCTCAGCCAGAATGACTTCATCTGCGCAGCCAAGGTGGATGCGCTGTTCCATCTGTGATGACGGCGGCAACCGTCGTCGCGAGCTTCGGCCGACAATACCTGGTAGAAACCCCGCAGCACGAACTGCTCACTTGTTATCCGCGCGGCAAGAAGAGTGAAGTTGCCTGCGGCGACCGCGTCGAAATCGCCGTCACTGGCAGCGGCCAGGGCGTGATCGAGAAGGTACTGCCGCGCAGCACGCTGTTTTACCGCTCCGACCCGTACCGGAAAAAGCTGATCGCCGCCAACATCACGCAAATCGTCGCGGTCGTCGCCGCAGTGCCCAGCTTTTATGAAGACCTGCTCAACCGCTGCCTGCTCGCCGCCGAACAGCAGGGCATACGGGCGCTGCTCGTGCTCAACAAATGCGACCTGCCGCAAAGCGCGGAGGTACTGGACAAGCTACAACTCTACCGCGGCCTCGGCTACCCCCTGGTGCAGCTCGCCGCCAAACGGGATGTAGCGCCGTTACGGGCCGTGCTGGAAAACCAGACCAGCGCGCTGGTGGGACAATCCGGCGTCGGCAAATCCACCATCATCAATGCCCTGCTGCCGGACGCGCAGGTGGCCACTGCGGAAATCTCGCAGGCGCTCGATTCGGGCAAGCACACCACCACCCATGCGCGCCTCTACCACCTCGATGCAAACAGCCACATCATCGACTCGCCGGGCATGCAGGAATTCGGCCTGCATCACCTCGATGCAGGCGAGATCGAACGCGGCTTCGTCGAACTGCACCCTTACCTCTGCCATTGCAAGTTCCGCAACTGCCTGCACCTCGGCGAACCCGGCTGCGCGGTGCTGGCCGCGCTCGCTGCCGGCGCCATCGCGCCGCAGCGCTATGATTCCTACCGCCGCCTGGTCACCGCCAGCACAGTCAAGCGCTAAACCTCACGCCCCCACCCAGCTGGCCACGGTCAGCAGCAAAACCAACAGCAGCCACACCACCAGTGCACGCCACACCAGGCCGATCACGCCGGGCAAATCGTCGGCGTCGGCCACATCGCCGGTGCCCAGTTCCGGGCGGGAATCCCCGCCGATGCGCACCCCGAGCGCGCCGGCGGCGCTGGCCAGCACCACACCATCCGAGAGCGGCGCCCAGTTCGCTGCCTGGCTGCGCCAGCAGTAAACCGCATCCTCGAAATTGCCGACCACGGCAAAACTCAGCGCGAGCAGCCGCGCCGGTAACCAGTCCATGAACGCAAAGGCCTGGCGTGCGAATCCGCCAAACACCTGGGTTTCCGCGCGCTCCCCCCAACTTTCGGCCAGCCACGCGGCAAACCTGTACAACACTGCCCCGCCGGCACCCAGCAGCACGAACCAGAACATCACCCCGAACACGTGCCGCCATGCCACCAGTACGCCGCGCTCGATGCCCAGCCTGGCGATTGCATCGCTATCCGCATCCGCTCCACGCCAGCGTGCCAGCACCTGACGCGCACGTCCGGGATCGCCGCCGCGCAGTGCCTGGGCCAGTTCGCCGCAGGAATCCATGAATTGGCGCAAACTCATGGTGAAATACAGCACCGCGACGTTCCATGCCCACCCCAGCAGCAGGCTGACCTGGTCCAACAAAAAATAGATGACGGCGATCATCACCACCAGCGGTAGCACGGTGGCGATCCACACGATCACGCCTTCGCGGTATCGGCCGGTGTTGAAGCGGTGCGCGAGTTCCGCGCAATAATGCGCGAAGAAGAGGAAAAACCGGTTACGCCGGGGCAGCGGCCGGGCCTGTTCCAGCAACAATGCCGCCAGCAAGGAAAGGAAACTCATAGCACGGCAAGATACCACAAAGCACCGGCACCACATAAAATGGAAATGACGCAGGGTTGCTACGTGCGCCTTGCCAAAAATTAGATCATCCTAATATACTGTGTGCTTTTCACCACAAGGGGAACGCCATGGCACATATCGTTATCCTCGGCGCAGGAACCGGCGGCATGCCAGCCGCGTATGAAATGCGGGATGCGCTCGACAAGCAGCACAAAATCACCGTCATCAACGCCAACGACTATTTCCAGTTCGTGCCATCCAACCCCTGGTTGGCGGTGGGCTGGCGCAAGCGCGAAGACATCTGCTTCCCGATCCGCCCCTATCTGGAGCGCAAGGGCATAGACTTCATCGCCCAAGCGGTGAGCAAGATCGAGGCCGAGCAAAACAGACTCGTGCTCGCCAACGGCGAAACCGTGGCCTACGACTATCTCATCATCACCACCGGACCCAAGCTGGCGTTCGACGAAGTGCCCGGCGCCGGACCCGACGGCTATACCCATTCGATCTGCACTACCGACCATGCGGAAAAAACCTGGGACGCTTACCAGCAATTCGTCACCGACCCCGGCCCCGTGGTGATCGGCGCCATGGCCGCAGCCAGCTGCTTCGGTCCGGCCTACGAATTCGCCTTCATTCTCGACACCGATCTGCGCCGCCGCAAGATCCGTAACAAGGTACCGATGACCTACATCACCAGCGAACCTTACATCGGCCACCTCGGCCTGGGCGGCGTCGGTGATTCCAAGGGCCTGCTCGAATCCGAATACCGTGACCGCCACATCAAGTGGATCACCAACGCCAAGGTCACCAAGGTCGAAGCCGGCAAGATGTTCGTCGCCGAGCATAACGACAAGGGCGAAGTGATCAAGGAACATGAAGTGCCGTTCAAGTTTTCCATGATGTTGCCGGCGTTCAAGGGCGTGGATGCGGTAGCGGCGGTGGAAGGGCTGTGCAACCCGCGCGGCTTCGTGCTGGTGGACGAAAACCAGCGCAGCAAGAAATACCGTAATATCTTCTCGGCTGGCGTGTGCATCGCCATCCCGCCGGTGGAGGCCACGCCGGTACCGACCGGCGCGCCGAAAACCGGCTACATGATCGAGACCATGGTCACCGCCATCGTGCACAACATCAAGGCGGAACTGGAAGGCGGCCAACCCGACGCCAAGCCCACCTGGAACGCGATCTGTCTCGCCGACATGGGCGATACCGGCGCCGCCTTCGTGGCGCTCCCGCAAATCCCGCCGCGCAACCTGAACTGGTTCAAGAAGGGCAAGTGGGTGCACCTCGCCAAGGTCGCTTTCGAGAAGTATTTCCTGCGCAAGATGAAGAAAGGTTCGTCCGAACCGCTCTACGAGAAGTACATCCTGAAGACACTGGGAATAGAGCGACTGGATGCGAAGTAAGACCCACCCAAAACAAGCCAGCATATGCTGGCTTGTTTTTTAATGGCAGAAACGCCCGCGCCGGGCCGACGTGCAGATGCGCATAAAATCGTCGCGTCCCATGCGGATCAATTCCTCGTGATCCCCCGCTTCGAAATAAATTTCCGCATTGGCCATCAGGCTGTCATCGCAGATCATCTCCATCCCGTAGGCCATACCCAGCGGCGGAATTGCCCCCACCGCACAATCCGAAAACACCGACGCCACTTCGTCTTCCGAGGCAAGCGACAGGGTGCGCCCCATCTGCTCGCCCAGCAATCCCAGATGCACCTGACGACTGGCAGGCAACACCGCCATCACGTACCCACGATCATCTTCCAGCAACACCGCTTTCGCCATGCGCTCGCTCGGGACGCCGGCCATTTCTGCGGCACGCCGGCTGGAATGGGTATAGGGATGCATCACCACCTCGAAAGGCAGGTGCTGCCGTTCCAGATAATTTTTCACTTTGGTCGCAATTGCCATTTTCCTCACCTCCTTGGACCTGCCCCATGAAAGCAGTATAGACCAAGGGAAAGCGATCGCTACGCGGCCTGCGCCATGCCCATGAAATCAAGGAGTTCATGCTTGCGCTGCATGGTGTCGCGGTAACCCATGGCAATCAGCGCACGGCAGAAGGATTTCTCGAACAGCAAATAACTTGCCAGGTTGGAACCGCTGCGGCGCATCACACCGACGCCGCGCATCAGGTAGCGGATGGTGCTCGGCAAATGGTGCACATGCTGGGCGGCGATTTTCTCGATCTCCTCGCTCGGAGAAATCTGGAACACTTCCACCTTGCGCAGCGGCACCGCACCGCTTTGCAGCACATGCGGCGGGATGTGGTCGAGGGTGCGGTTGATGCGTTGCAGGCGCTCCAGGTCCACTTCGATGCCGTCGAGGAACAGGCCGTTCAAGGCATGACCGGCAACCTGTGCGAGCGACGGATAGGCGTTCGGCCTGGCACGCTCTGCCGCATACTCGATACCGCTGCCGCCGCCGATCACCAGCACGCGCTCGGCCCCCAGGTGCAACGCCGGGCTGATCGGTGCAATCTGCCTCATGGAACCATCGCCGAAATATTCGCGGCCAATATGCACTGCCGGAAAAATGAAGGGAATGGCGGAGGAGGCCAGCAGGTGGTCTATGGTGATGGTGGCGGGCACGCCGAGACGGCGCGCACGCTTCCAGGGATGAATGGCGGATGCCCCCTGAAAAAAACACACCGACTCGCCCGAACTATAACTGGACACCGAGACACTCAACGCATGCAAGGCGCCGCTGTCGATGCCCTCCTGAATTTTCGACAGGTCCAGCCTGCTGGTGAGCAATTCCGCGAGCGGTTCGTTGTCGAGCAGTGAAACCGGGTTCCTGTCCCCCAGCCCACCCAGCATCAGCGCCAGCAGCCAGTGCGCCCCGCTGCCGATCAGGCTGAGCGGGTCGGCACGGTATACATGATGCACGTGGAAATTTTTCCACACCGTCATCAGTTCGCGCACGCCGTTGCGGAAATGTGTGGCGTTGGCCGCCAGCGTCGCCACATTGATGGCGCCGGCAGAAGTGCCACAGAGAATTTGGAAAGGGGTGGGCGAGCGCGGCGGCAGCAGCTCCGAAACCGCACGTATCACGCCGACCTGGTAAGCAGCACGGGCGCCACCACCGGTCATCACCAGGGCAACTTTAGGGCTGGCGTGCGCAGTGGTTTCAGGCATCCCGTCTCAGGTCAATCGCCGGGTTGTTTGCGCACCGCCTGCAGGGCATCGCGCAGCGTTTCCTCGCGCAGCGCATTGAGCGATTCCGCCAGCAGCTCGGCATCATTATAGGTGTTTTCCGGCAGTGCCGCGCTGTCCATGTCGGCAACGAACATCGCAGCAGCGCCCACCACCTGCAACAGGCTTTCGCGCTCGCGCATCAGCATTTCCATCTCCTCGCGCAACATGGAGACTTCCTGATCCTTCATGACATGCGGCATATCCCACCACCCTCCTCCAATGGGCGGTAATATGCCACATCCCGCCAGCATTGCGCCAGCGGTTAAGCCAAATCAGCGAGTAAAGAGGCGCGTACCGTTGCCGGAACAACGGCCAGTTCAGCACGATACGCGGGATGGTCGATGCCGACGGCAAGCGCCGCGCCCTGGCGCAGGGCGGCAATCATGGACGCGCCCAGTTCAAAGCGAAGGAAATGCACCGAGGAAGTCTTCTCGGCATTTTCGCGCTCCAAATCTTCGTCGGCGATGGCATAAACGCGCGGCTGGCCGTCGACGGCAACCCACACCCGGTCTTCGACACCGATCAGCCTGGCCAGCATGATGCGACGCTGCTCGACGTCGGCATACTCGATCATCATGGTCGCTTTCCAGTTGCCGCCGTCGGGCACCAGCGGATTGTAGGCATCGAGCTCGCCCTGGATGCCTTCCTTGTCGAAGATTTTTTCCGCGCGCAGCATTTCCTGGATCTGGTAGCGCATGGTCACCTCATCCTCGAAAACCAGCGTCACATTCTCGCCCAGATGCAGGGTGCGATTCTTTTTATGCGCGATGACGTGCGCGCGCATGGCGTCACGCGCCTTGGCATAGGCTTCCAGCGTCAGCAGGCTGTCACGGGTAATCTTGGGCAATTTCCCTCCTATAAACCATAAGCCATGCGCAGCAGCGTGAGCGGGTGCTGCTTCGGCGCCGCGCTCTCGCCCATGCCTTGCTGGATGTGGCGCGCGGCAATGGCACAATCGGAGCTGAGGTAATCTGGCTCGCCAGCCGCCATCTGCCTGAACACAGGCGTGCCGATCTTCATCGAATCTGCGTAATATTCCCGCTTCACTCCCCAGGTGCCGTCATGGCCGGAACAACGCTCCACCGTGCTGACCTCGGTGCCGGGCACCATCTGCAACAGGTCGCGCGTCTTCAGCCCCAGGTTCTGCACCCGCAAATGGCAGGGCACGTGGTAAGCAACCTTGCCCAGCGGCTGCTTGAAGTCGGTCTTCAGCAGACCATCGCGATGGCGCAGCATCAGGTATTCGAAAGGATCGAACATCGCCTCCGCCACCGCCGCGACCTCGGTATCGTCCGGGAACATCAGCGGCAGTTCCTGCTTGAACATCAGTGCACAGGAAGGAATCGCGGCCAGGATGGCATGGCCGCTGCGCGCCAGTTCGGCCAGATGCGGAATGTTGATTTCTTTCAGACGCGCCACCGCATCGAGGTCGCCGAGCTCCAGCTTGGGCATGCCGCAGCACGCCTCTTTTTCCACCAGTACTGCGGGAATTTCGTTGTGGCGGAGTATCTTCAGCAAATCGTGGCCGATGCCGGGCTCGTTATAATTGATGTAGCAAGTGGAGAATATCGCCACCTTGCCCGGTGCGCTGGCGCCGTCCCGCACCGGAAAATCCGCCTGCGCGTCGGCACGGCTGCGAAACGGGACCGGGGAATATTCCGGCAGGCGGCGCTCGTGATGAATACCGAGCACGCTTTCCATCGCTTTGCGCGCCGCGCCGTTGCGATTGAGCGCATTCACCGTCTGCGCCACCACCGGAATCGCTGCCAGCTTGCCGAGCGCATCGGTGCTGGAAAGCAGCTTGTCACGCAATCTGACTTCGCCTTTTTTGAATTTCACCGCCTTCGCGCGCAACATCAAATGCGGGAAATCGAGGTTCCAGGGATGCGGCGGCACATAGGGGCACTTAGTCATGAAACAAAGATCACACAGATAGCATCGATCGACCACCTGCCAATAATCTTGCTTGGCAACACCGTTCACTTCCATGGTGGAAGAATTGTCCACCAGGTCGAACAAGGTCGGAAAAGCCGTGCACAGTGACACGCAACGGCGGCAGCCATGGCAGATGTCGAACACGCGCTCCAACTCATGGAACAGCGCCGCCTCGTCGTAAAACTTCGGACGCTGCCATTCCAAGGCATGCCGCCTGGGTGCTTCCAGACTGCCTTCGCGTACGCTCATGACACGCCCTCAAAAAATTCAGGCAAAGAATGGCACGGCTGCAGCCGCGCCATCATGCAGAGAATTTCCCCGTCTAATCGACCAGGGCATCCAGCGCTTTCTGGAAGCGGTTGGCATGCGAACGCTCCGCCTTGGCCAAGGTTTCGAACCAGTCGGCGATCTCGCTAAAGCCCTCTTCACGCGCGGTCTTGGCCATCCCGGGATACATGTCGGTGTATTCGTGAGTCTCGCCCGCAATTGCGGCTTTCAAGTTGCTGCGAGTGTTGCCGATCGGCAGATCGGTCGCGGGGTCGCCGCAGGCCTCCATGTATTCCAGATGGCCATGGGCATGTCCGGTCTCGCCTTCCGCAGTGGAGCGAAACACCGCCGCCACGTCGTTCTGCCCCTCGACATCGGCTTTCGCCGCGAAATACAGGTAACGCCGGTTGGCCTGGGATTCGCCGGCAAAGGCCGCTTTCAAATTGCCGTGTGTTTTCGAGCCTTTGAGTTGCATGATTTTCTCCTCTTATCAAGTAATACACCACAACAAGTTACAAAACTAATTAGACATATTCTAGAATGTGGGCTGACTATAGTAGTGATTACCAAGGTTGTCAACTTTTATCTGCCGCCCTTTTATCTGCCGCCCCGATCACGTACATCAAGAAATAGCACGAGTGAATAGGGGAGAAGCATCGCAAGGCGAGGGGATCGGAAACGACCAAACAGAAATGGGACTATGCCGCCGTAGGGGAACCGGCACAGCCCAAGACAACTTTAAATTTTAGCGCGCCGCCGCAACGACCGGCTCACCGCGCACGTTCCGCCGCGGCAGATAACGCACCAACTCATGCAGGGCCTGCTGATAGACGTCGCGCTTGAACTCGATCACCGTTTCGAGTGGCGCCCAGTAGTCGTTCCAGCGCCAGGCATCGAACTCGGGGTGGTCAGTGGCGCGCAAGCGCACGTCGCAATCGCGCCCGACCAGTTGCAGCAGGTACCAGATCTGCTTCTGGCCGCGGTAATGGCTACGCCATTCGCGCCGCAACCATTGCTCGGGAACATCGTAACGCAACCAGTCTCGCGTGCGGCCGAGGATTTTGACGTGGCTGGCATCCAGTCCCACTTCTTCCATCAGCTCCCGATACATCGCCCGCTCGGGAGACTCGCCGCGCTTGATCCCTCCCTGGGGAAACTGCCAAGCGTCTTCCTTGACGCGCTTGCCCCAGAACACCTGGTTCTTGGCATTGCACAACACGATGCCGACATTGGGGCGGTAACCATCGCGATCTATCATTGCACACCCCGGGATATTTCAGTTACCGCAATTTTTTCACAATTCCCCGCGAAACGAAAGCCGGGGCCGGGAAAATGGAAGCGTTGCCTATATCAGCAAGCGCTTGTCAGTGTGCGGATTCATCTTGCGCAATGCTGCAACGAAACGCAGGAATTCCAGGCTATAGCGGTGCTCAAGTTCCCGGGCGCGCTCGCGCAACTCGTCCCAGCGCATGCTGCCTGGGCTTTTGCGGAACGCAAAAACGGCCACATTGCTGCGCTGTTCGGCGGGCAGGCACAGCACGCGACCCTCGCAAGCCGCTTCGATGCGCTTCAGGTATTCATGGAACCTCGCGTCGCTACCCCACAAATTGACCACCATCACCCCGCCGGGCGCCAACGCGCGCATCACGTCACCATAAAACTCCGCGCTCCCCAGCGCACCCGCCTGCGCGCTGCTGTCGTAGCCATCCACCAATACCACATCGTACCCGCCGTCACACGCGCCAATATAACGGCTGCCGTCATCAACCACAATGTGGAGACGATCGTCCTCCGGCGGCAGGGAGAAATGGTTATGTGCCGCAGCCACCACCTGAGAATTGATTTCCACTGCGGTGACGCTCGCCCCGGGCAGGCGATGGTACAGGAATTTCGCCAGCGAACCGCCGCCCAGGCCTATCATCAACACCCGCGACGGCTCGGGGTAAAACAGCAGGAACGCCATCATGGCGCGGGTGTAAGCCAGCTCCAGCGCGTTGGGATCCTTGATGCGCATCGCGCTTTGCACCGTATCGCTGCCCAGGTGCAGATAGCGCACGCCGTTCTTCTCACTCACCTCGACGTTCGCCTCTCCCGTGCGCGGCTTGCGCCACTTCGCCACAAATCCCATTGCTCTCCCGCCCAATGCTGGCAAAACCGGTAAAATAGCGGTTTTTTGCCCAAGCGGAAACATCATGCGCGCGTCACAGTTTTTCCTCTCCACGCTCAAGGAAGCCCCCGCCGAAGCGGAACTGGTCAGCCACAAGCTGATGCTGCGCGCCGGCCTGATCCGGCGCCTGGGTTCCGGCCTGTACTCCTGGATGCCGCTGGGATTACGCGTGCTGCGCAAAGTGGAGGCCATCGTGCGCGAGGAAATGAACAAGAGCGGCGCCATCGAGCTGCTGATGCCGGCGGTACAGCCGGCCGAACTGTGGCAGGAAAGCGGGCGCTGGGAAGTGTTCGGCCCACAAATGCTGAAAATCCAGGACAGACACCAGCGCGACTTCTGCTTCGGCCCCACCCACGAGGAAGTGATCACCGACATCGCGCGCCGCGAGATCAAGAGTTACCGCCAGTTACCGGTCAACCTGTACCAGATACAAACCAAGTTCCGTGATGAGATCCGCCCGCGCTTCGGCGTGATGCGCGCGCGCGAATTCGTGATGAAGGACGCCTATTCTTTCCACACCAACAAGGACTCGCTGGAGCAAACCTACGAGGTGATGTACCGCACCTACTCCAGCATCTTCTCCCGGCTCGGCCTGAAATTCCGCGCGGTGCGCGCAGACACGGGCGCCATAGGCGGCAGCGGTTCGCACGAGTTCCACGTGCTCGCCGATTCAGGCGAAGATGCCATCGCCTACTGCCCGGCTTCCGACTATGCCGCCAACGTGGAACTGGCGGAAGCATTGGCGCCGGCAACGCCGCGCCAGCCTACCTTGCAGGCACTGCAAAAAGTCGCCACCCCGGGGAAGATCAAGTGCGAGGACGTGGCGGAGCTGCTCGGCGTGCCGCTCACCCGCACCGTCAAAGCCATCGCGGTGATGAGCGATGAAAAATTCTATTTGCTGCTGCTGCGCGGCGACCACAACCTGAATGAAGTAAAAACGCAAAAGGTTCCGTTCCTGAACCCGTTTCGCTTCGCCAGCGACGCCGAAATAGAACAGCATCTGGGATGCCGTCCCGGTTATATCGGCCCGGTCGGCGTCAGTGCCAACGTCGGTGTGGTGGCCGACCGCAGCGTCGCAGCAATGGCCGACTTCGTGTGTGGCGCCAACGAGGCCGGCTTTCACCTCACCGGCGTTAACTTTGGGCGCGACCTGCCCGAACCTTTCGTCGCGGACATCCGCAACGTGGTCGCCGGCGACCCCTCGCCGGACGGCAAGGGCACATTGGAAATCTGTCGCGGCATCGAGGTCGGCCACATTTTCCAGCTCGGCGACAAATATTCGCGCGCCATGAATGCCACCTATCTTGATGAAAAAGGCCAGGCCCAGGTGATGGAAATGGGCTGCTATGGCATAGGCGTGTCGCGCATCGTCGGTGCCGCCATCGAGCAAGGGCATGACGAGCGCGGCATCATCTTTCCCGCTGCGATGGCGCCGTTCCAGGTGGCAATCGCGCCGATCGGCATGAAGAAGAGTGAAGCCGTGCGCGCAGCGGCGCAACAGCTGCACGATAAACTGGAAGCAGCCGGCATCGAGGTGCTGCTCGACGATCGCGACGAGCGCCCCGGCGTGATGTTCGCCGACCTCGAACTGATGGGCATCCCGCACCGCGTAGTGATCGGCGAGCGCGGACTCAGGGAAGGCAACGTCGAATACCAGGCCAGGCACGACACCCAGGCACAGACTCTCGCCTTGCAAAGCGTCGCGGAATATCTAAAATCAACGATATGCGCAAACTGATTTTTTTCATCGGCTTGTTTGTCGCGGCCCCTTACGCCCATGCCGGCGCACAACAGTACGAACCGCTGTCGGCCAGCGTGCAGGCATCCCTGTACCGGGCAGTATCGGATCGCACCAGCCTGCGCCTGGTGTTCGATAGCGAGGATGAGGCCCAGGCATGGCTCGCTGCCATGTCGCGCCGCATGGAAAAATACATCCCCGACGAGCGGGCGCGCATCGATTTCCTCAAGAGCGTGCATTATGAAGCCACCCGTGCCGGCCTAGACCCGCAACTGGTGCTCGGCCTGATCGAGGTGGAAAGCAAGTTCAAGAAATACGCGGTATCAAACGCCGGCGCGCGCGGCTACATGCAGGTCATGCCGTTCTGGGTGAAGCTGATCGGCAGCGCCGACCACAACCTGTTCCACCTGCGCACCAACCTGCGCTACGGCTGCACGATCCTGCGCCACTACCTCGACATTGAGAAAGGCAACCTGTTCCGCGCACTGGGCCGCTACAACGGCAGCTTGGGCAAACCCGGTTATCCCAACATGGTGGTGCGCGCCTGGATCAGGGGATGGAAGTACCCGATCCGCACTGCGGAAAGCGGCCGCAGCGGCAAGACCGGCTGAGATTGGCAACCTCTATTACTTGAGGCTGCTCTCCTGGATGTAGCGCTCGATGCCGGCGCGGGTCACGGCGCCGGTGTGGTTCACCACCAGATCGCCCCAAGGGTTGAATACAAAAGTGGTAGGCAGGGCATAAACGTGGATGCCGGCGATCTGCCTCGCCATGCGGTAAGTGCCGAGCACGATAGGATAGGTGACGAACATATTCTCGGCGAACACCGACACGTCGCGCGGATTGTTGTAGTCCAGCGCCACGCCGATCACCACCACATCCTTGCCCTTATGCTGCTCGTAAAGGGCATTGAGCTCCGGGATTTCGTCCAGGCACGGCGCACACCACGTCGCCCAAAAATTCACCACCACCCATTTACCCTGATAGCCGGACAGCTTGTGCACGTTGCCGTGCGTATCCTTGAGCTCGAAATCACCGGCCCAAGCCTGCCCCAGCGCGCACCATGCCAGCAGCACAAATATCAACAGCCGCTTCACGTCCCCTCCTTTTCCCGGTGATCGTCGCCAGCGGCGCTATGCCCTTCGGCCGCATGCGACAAGTATAGCGCCAAACCGATCAGGGCGATGCTGGCACCCAAGTAGACCAGGTCCAGCGGCGTCTCCAGCCCCATGTTGAGCGCCTCTTCAAACAGGGTCACAATCAGGATCATCAGGATCACCTTGGCCAGGCGCGACTTGAGGTCATCCAGGTTGCGGATCACCAGTATCTTGCTGGAAGCTCGGCTGCCGTGCGCCTGGTCGATGTCGCTGATGAACAACTCGTAAAGGCCCAGCGAAAATATCAGCATCACCGTCGCCAGCAGGTAGCCGTCCACCACCTCGACGATGTGAGTGATGGTGGTGTCATGCAACGCCTTGCGCGCCCCCTCCGTCATACCGGCATCGGCATAGTGCGCAATGTGCTGCACCAGGTACACCACATCCACCGTCGCCATGAAAAAAATCGCGATGCCGGCTGCCATGCTACCGACCACCGCCGCCAGTATGATGAAACGGCTGTTCCACAATACCCCTTCAAATACTTTCTCGATGAACTTCAATCCCAGCTCCGTCGTTCAAGTTTTTCTAGGCCGGATTATCCCATTTTCCCGGCGAAGGCGCTGCAAACAATTCCGCCAGAGACAGGGCCAGGATTTCCTGGTTGTCGGCCTCCAGGCGCCGCGCCAGACCCTCCAGCGCCGGATCGTTGATGCCGCGCAGCGTGCCGGCATCGGGGGCAAGCAGGAACAGGCGCGACACGTCGGCCACGCGTATCGCGGCAATGTCGCGCGACAACACCCAGGCATTGCGTCCCGCCAGCTTGCCCACCCAATTCTGCCGGGCCATGCGCTCGAGTATTTCCTCCGCCTCTTCCCAGCCGAGGCGGGCCTCCGCACACACCTGCGCCAGCGTCAGGGACCCGCTGCCGCTTCGCGCGCGCTGCAAGGCATGGAGTACACGCAACGCATCGAAAAAACGCGCACCGGGCACGCGCCTGGTTTCCCGGTAGCCAGTGCGCCATTGCGGCAGGGTGGCGACGATCACCGCGCCGAACAGCACCACCAGCCAGGATAGGTAGATCCACAGCAGGAAAATCGGGATGGTCGAGAAAGTCCCATACACCAGCTTGTAGGTGGGAAACTTCGTGATGTAGGCGCCGAAGCCACGCTTCATCAATTCAAACGCCAGCCCCGCCACCATGCCGCCCACCAGCGCGTCGCGCTTGGGTCCGCGGTAACGCGGCACCAGGAAATAAACCAGGCTGAACGCGAGCGAGGTGAGCAGAAAGGGGATGAAGCCGAACGCGGTCAGCGTGCGCGACGGAGTGCGATGCACCAGTCCCAGCGATGAACTCACCAGCCATGAAGTCAGCGACAAGCTGGCGCCGATCAGCAGCGGCCCCACCGTCAGTACCGCCCAGAAAATCAGCAGGCGCTGCATCATCGGGCGCGGCTTGCGGATACGCCAGATGGCGTTGAACGCGCGTTCTATGGTAAACATCATCGCCAGCGCGGTGACGACCAGTATGACGACGCCGACTGCGCTGAGGCGCGCGGCATTCTCAGAAAACTGCTGCATGTAAACGGTGATGATCTTGCTCGATGCCTCCGGCACCAGGTTGGTCATGATGAAGGACTTCACCTGCAACGAAAGGCCGGAAAACACCGGGAAGGCGGAAATCAGGGTGACCGCAATGGTAACCAGTGGCACCAGCGCCAGCAGCGTGGCGAACGTCAGGCTGCCCGCGATCTGCAGGCAGCGGTCTTCGGCAAAGCGTAACGCCGCCATGCGCAGGAATTGGATCAGTGATTTTTCCGGCATCGCCTATATAATACCCGCCATTGCAGGTAAAACCCATGCATGAAATTCTGGTGCTTTATTACAGCCGCGGCGGCGCGGTCAAGCAGATGGCCCAACTCGTCGCGCGCGGCGTCGAGCAGGTGCCCGGGGTGCGGGCGCGCCTGCGCACCGTGCCCGCGGTTTCCGCAATCTGCGAAGCGGTGGAACCGCCCATTCCCGACAGCGGCGCACCCTACGCCGAATTACAGGATATCGAACAATGCATCGGCCTGGCGCTTGGCTCTCCCACACGCTTCGGCAACATGGCAGCGCCGATGAAATATTTCTGGGACGGCACCGGCAGCTTGTGGATGCAGGGAGCGCTGGCGGGCAAACCAGCAGCGCTGTTCACTTCCACCGCCAGCCTGCACGGCGGGCAGGAAACCACCCTGATCAGCATGATGCTGCCGCTGCTGCACCACGGCATGACTATCGTGGGCTTGCCCTACACCGAAACCGAATTGTCCAGCACCCGCAGCGGCGGCACCCCCTACGGCGCCAGCCATCACGCCGGCACGCACGACGACCAGCCCATCACCGAAGAAGAAAAATCGCTCTGCCTCGCGCTTGGGCGACGCCTCGCCACCACCGCACTGAAGCTCGCGTCATGAGTCACGGCGCGGCAGCCCGCAAGCTGTTCCGCAATCGCCACTGGGGCGTGCTTGCCACCCTCTCGCACAAGCTCGGCGATCATCCATTCGCCTCCATCCTGCCCTACCTGACCGACCATGTCGGCCGCCCGCTGATCCTGGTCAGCCGGCTTGCCGAGCACACCAAGAACATCGAGCACGATAACCGCGTCAGCCTGCTGGTGCATGAAGGCGACGATGACGTACAAGAGCATGCGCGTGCCACCCTGGTTGGCCGCGCCGCCGCCCAGCCCGCCTCAGAAGAATTGAAAGCCCGTTATCTGCGCTACTTTCCCGACGCGCGACAATATTTCGACCTAGGCGATTTCCGCTTCTACCGCATCGAGCCGGAACAGGTGCGCTTCATTGGCGGCTTTGGCGCCATCCACTGGGTGAGCGCGGAAGCCTACCTCGTCCCGGCCGGCGACTTAAGCAACCCCGACGAACAGCGGATCATCGCCCGCCTTAACGAACGCCACGCCGACGCGCTGCACTGCTTGTGCGGGACAAGCGCGCCGGGGGATACAGTTGCCGTGGGGCTGGATTGCGATGGGCTGGATATGCGGACGAATGGCGCGCTACGGCGCCTGTCCTTTGCTCAAGCGGCGGACGATGCCAGCCAACTCGAGCAGGCGCTCGCGGCGCTGTTGCAGCAGCCGTTCACGCTGGAACCGTAAAAACCCGCTAAGGGCGGCACGCTAAGCGGCGAACCTGAACTGCCCCACCAAACGCTGCAACTCGGCGGCAGTCTTGGCCAACTCCTCCGCGGCGCCGCTCACCTGGCGGATGCTCTCGGTGTTCTCCTGGCTGATGGCAGCGATTTCGTCCATGTCCTTGGCGATCTCGCTGCTGACACCGGACTGGTTATGGGAGGCATCAGCAATTTCCTTGGCCATCATGGTAACCTGGTCGGCAGCCACGACGATCTGTTGCAGCATGTCCACTGTCGCGCTGCAATTTTTTTCGCCTTCCTCGACGTTGCCCTTCACTTCGGCCATTGCCGCCACGGCGGCATCGGTGCCGATCTGTACATTTTCCACGCTACGGGTGATGTCGGCGGTGCTCGACGCGGTACGCTCCGCAAGCTTGCGCACCTCGTCCGCCACCACGGCAAAACCGCGCCCCTGCTCGCCCGCGCGCGCCGCTTCGATCGCCGCATTGAGAGCCAGCAGGTTGGTCTGGTCGGCGACATCCTTGATCACGCTAGTGACCTCGCCGATCTTGCGTATCGCCTCGCTCAATTCGCCGATCTTCGTGCTGGAACTGGCCACGGTTTCCACCACGCGCTCGGTGGCCGACATGTTCTTCATCGTACAGGTATTACTTTCCTGCACGATGGCCTGGGTCTGTGCTGCAGCTTGGGCGGCGCCAGTCGCGTTTTGCGCAACCTTGGACACCGATGCGCTCATTTCGTCGATGGCATCGGTGATGTGCATGATCTTGTTGGACTGAACCTCGGCACGCTGCTCCACGCTGTGCGCCTCCTGGTTGAGCCTGCCGGATGAAGAGGCCACGGCATCGGCCGCCGCCTTGACCCCGCCCACGATTTGCACCAGCTTCTCGTTCATGGCGCGTAGCGCCTCCAGCAACAAATCGATTTCATTATTCGCCTTGATCTCGATGCGGTTGTCCAGATTGCCGGCGGAGATGTTATTTGCCACCTGGATGGCATGGTTCAGCGGTTTCATGATGCTACCCACCAAACGACGCACGAAAAATGCCGTCAGCGCCCAAGTCAATGCCAACACCACGATCACGGCGACGGTCTGGCTGCGTGCGGCTTTTTCGCCGGCCAAGACAACCTCGCCCAAACGGGCTTGGTTGTCTTTACCTGCGACGGAGAGGGTATCGTCCAGCTCACGGATTTCACTACGCAGCGGCATCACCGTCGTAATTGACGGATCAGCATTCACTTTCGACCAGATGGCGTCGAGTCGATCGCCCGCCTTGTCTGCGATCACCGCTCCGGGCACGGCCTGCAATTCCTTCACCTTGTCGGCGGCATCCTTCAGCGCCTTGACGGCGCCGCTGCCAACCCGGCCGCTATCCACGGCGTCGGAAACACCGTTCAGGAATTGCTTGTAACTGCCACCAGCCTGGTGTGACAACTGGTAGGCCGAAAAAGCTTCGGCCAAATTCTGTGAGCGCTGTCTGTCCGACATCACCTGGTAACCCACCACCAGCGATATCGGCAGCATCACCGCCAAGAACTGCAGATATAACCTGCCCTTTAATCCGAGTGCTATACGCATGGCCTGCTCCTACTGGTTAGTACTTATACACCGCCTTCACTCCTGAGGCAGGGGCACTGACGTAGCCCACTGCGCCCGGTGTGCTTTTGACAAAACTGATCACCTCGGCATCCCCGGACTTGACCGCCGGCGCGGCCAGGCCATCACGGAACCCCTTCTTGGTCCAGAGCGCGCTGTATTTGCCGGCGTCCATGCCGACCACCTTGTCGAGGAAGTCCGCCTGCACCGCGGCATTGTCGACCGGCACCAGCTTGACCGAACCGGCCAACTGCTTCTCGCCCAGGTACACTTCCTTGACTTCAGCCGCAGCAAGCTCCACGCCCGAATTGGCGATCACGTACACGTCGCCCGCCAGGCAGGTGCCGGACAGCACCACTCCCATCAAACCAGCCAGCAGACTGGCTTTAGTTGTTTTGAGTCGCATGATCTTTTCTCCATTAAAAACGGATCGAATACTGCAAACGGGCTTCGCTGTACTGGCCGCTGTTCGCACCGGTGGCCGGCGTACCATCCCCTTCGTTGGTACGGTTCGCTTCAAGCTTGAGCGCCGACTTGGCGTTCAGGTTGTAGCGAACGCCCAGCGCCTGGCGTGTATAGGAAACCCCGTATTGCTGGGAATTGAAGTACAGATCGTTCTGATCCAGCACCGCCTTTTCCGCGCGCACATAAGGCATCCAGTCGCCGATGGCCTTGCCGACCTGACCGAACACCAGCCAGCTCTTGTTCGAGCAGGTAGCGGTAGCCGCACAGTTGTTCCCGGACAGGTTCTCGTTGTTGAAATGGTAGTACTCGGCGATGCCTTCCCAGTCGTTGTTGTCATAGAAGCCATACAGCCCGGTCATTTGTACTCCGACTTCACCGGTTTGCGCTCCACCCACCGCAGCGTCCCTGATATTGACGCGCTCGGTAAAGCCGTGCACGCCCAGGGTCAGGCCGTTGCCGTACCTGTAGCCAACGTTGGCGCCGAACAGGGTATTGCCGTTGCTGTCGCGCGTGTTGTTGATCGCCAGCGTACCGCGCGGATCCACTGCTGTATCGACGTCAATCGCACCGCCATTGCCCATGAACAAATCGTAGGTCAACTTGCCGCCGCCCACTGGCGTCTGGCCGGTCGCCCAGCCGCCCACCAGGTGTGCCGGCAACAAGCCGCCTTTGTCCTCGAAATCGATGAAGCGCGGACGCAGGATGGAAGTCTGGATTTGCGCGCCGTGGTGGAAGCCGGTGTTCCAGTAGCCGTAAGGCGTGTGGAAGCGACCCAGCCAGCCGGTCAGCTTGTCATTGAACGTGTAACCGAATTGCACCCGTTCCAGATCCGTCGCCAAGCCACCATCGGCACCCATTTCAAAGATCAGTTCGATCAACGCCTTGGCGCGGTCACCAAATTTGGGGGTCAGGTAAAAATCGAGCGATCCCACCTGAAATCCCTTGCCCGCCTGGGTGATGCGCGTTTCGTTCTTGCTGGAGCGCACGAATCCCACGTCGGCAAAACCGTGCACCGGGATACCGGTATCGCCACCCGCACGGTTCTTGCTGTCCGCCAACTGGGCAACATCGCGCTCGACCGCAGCCAGGCGCTCGGCATCGGTACCTCCGCCACCTTGCTTGGCCTTGTTTTCCAGTTCGTTAAGGCGCGCCGTCAACGATTCGATTTGCTTGATGCTCTTCGCCAATTCCGATTTCAATTCGGAGATGGCCGCATCCTCCGCCCAAGCAGGGCTGGCAAATAACTGCCCAATGGCAAGCGCGATCCCCACGCGACGGAACAAGCCTGGACGCCACTTGTTGATTTTTTGCTTCATTTCCTCACTCCCCTCTCATTGACTCATTGATGAAAGTAAAACATTTACTTACAAACACTGCCTTGCTTTTGACACTGCTAATAACGCCCAACCAAATTAAAACTTTAATCCAATTTCAAAAATTGGATAAGAATTAATGATGGGCCTATACTCAACGCCTATAATTGCAGAAAAAATTATCAATATCAATCCCCTATCAGAATGTTGAACACTTGCGCCATTTGGCCGGAATGGCGCACCCCAATTACAAATACCTCCAATACAGGTAGGCATGGCACACGGCAATGGAACCCAGCATCAGCGGAAACGCCGCCTTGAGGTAAGGCAAAAAGCGGATTGGCGCCCCGGTGCGCTCGGCAAAACCGGCCACCACCAGGTTGGCGGACGCGCCGATCAGGGTGCCATTTCCCCCCAGGCAAGCCCCCAATGCCAGCGCCCACCATAATGGCACCAGCGCCGCCTCGCCACCGAATGTCGGCGCCATGGACTTGATCAGCGGGATCATCGTCGCCACGAACGGAATGTTGTCGACAAAGGCGGACAGGATGGCCGAACCCCACAAAATGGCGGTTGCGGTGCTGGCCAGGTCACCATGAGTCGCATGCAACAGGGATTCCGCCATCCATGCGATCAGCCCTGCCTGCTCGATGCCATATACCGCAATGAACAACCCGACAAAAAAGAAAATGGTGATCCATTCAGCCTCGGCAAAAGCATGGTGCACATTTTTCGACTGGCGCTCGGCATCGCCACCGAAATTTTCCAGCAACAGCAGCAGTGCCGCCCCGGTCATGGCCACGGTAGCAGGTTGCAAATGCAGGGTGTCGTGCGCAACAAATCCCGCGACCACCAGCGCCAGCACAAACAGCGATTTTTTCAGCAGCATGCTATCGGTGATCGCCTCGCGTTCATTGAAATGCATGATACGCATGCGATCCGCGTCCGCGGCCACCAGCTTCCTGCCCCAGATCCAATATATCGGCAGCAGCGTAGCCAGGAAGATCACCGCCATCGCCGGCGCCAGATTCACCAAGAAATCGTTGAAGCTCAAGCCCGCCGCCGAGCCGATCATGATGTTGGGCGGATCGCCGATCAGCGTGGCCGTACCGCCGATGTTGGAAGCGAAAATCGTGGCGAACAAATAGGGGTAGGGGCTGACCTTGAGTTCCTCGGTAATCAGCAGCGTCACCGGCACAATCAGCAGCACCGTGGTCACGTTGTCGAGCAGCGCAGAAAAAAGCGCGGTGATCAGCGCCAGCATCAACAGAATCGGCCACGGTCGCGCATCGACCTTCTTTGCCGACCAGATCGCCACATACTGGAATACCCCGCACTTCTTGGTGATGGCGACAATCAACATCATGCCAATTAGCAGCCCCAAGGTGTTGAAGTCGACCCCGCGCAGCGCCGCTTCCTGAGTCAGCACCCCGGTCAGTATCATCAGCGCCCCCCCCAACAGGGCGACGATGGCGCGGTTCACCCGCTCCGTGACGATCATCGCATAAGTGCCGAGAAACAACGCAGTGGCGAGCCAGAACGTGTCCCCGCCGAATGCCGCGTGCGCGGCGTGCGTCACCGCCTATCCCCCGCGCCCACCGCGCGCAGCACGTCGGTGGCGGATACCACGCCCAGCAGCTTGTTGTTGCCGCGCTCCACCAGCGGCAAATCGTTTTCCCCGCGGTACAACAGCAGCATGATTTCCGGCAGTGGCGTGTCGCGATGCACCACCGTCGCATCGCGCTCGACGAATTCTCCCACCGGCCGAGCGGCGATCGCCCGCATTTTTTCGCGCAGGTCGTCCAGCGTATCGGACACGAAGGCAAGGTCGCTCACCCCGGATTCCAGCGTCGCCACGCGCGGCAACAGCATGGCAAGCAGACGGTCTGCCCTGAATACGCCCAACAGGATATCGGCATCATCCACCACCGGCAGGGCATCCACCTTGCGCTCCACCAGCATGCGCGCAGCCTGCGCCACACTGTCCTGTGCGCGCAGCACTGCAAAATCGGTGGTGTTGAATATGGCGGTCATGCTACCCGTGCGCGACGGCAACGCGCGTTACCGCAACAAAAAAGCCGCTCGACGCGGCTTTGGGTGCTTTCATGAACAGCGGGCTGCATCAGCTGAAACGCGGCTTGCGTGCGGTGCCGCTCTCCATCCATCTCTTGATGCGGTTGGCGTCGGCGATCCGGGTCTGCTTGCCCCACGAATCGAGCAGCACGATCACCACGGAGCGCGCGGCGATTTTCGCCTGCATCACCAGGCAGCGCCCGGCTTCGCTGATGTAACCGGTCTTGGACAGGCCGATCTGCCACCCGCCGCTGCGCACCAGGCTGTTCGAGTTCCTGAACGCCATGGGCCGACGGGCACCGGGAGCTGCGACTTGGTATTGCGCGGTGGTGGTGAAGTTGCGGATTTCATTGTAGGCATAGCCGGCGTTGACCAGCTTCACCAGGTCTTCCGCAGTGGAAACGTTATCGCTGTGCAGGCCGGTGGAATCGACGAAATGGCTGTGCGTCATGCCGAGCAATTCCGCCTTGACGTTCATCGCCTCGACGAAAGCAGGCATGCCGCCGGGATAAGCGCGACCCAGCGCCGCGGCGGCGCGGTTTTCCGAAGCCATCAACGCGAGACGCAAGAGCTCGCGCCGCGTCAGCGCCGCGCCTACGCGCAGACGCGAACCGGAATTGCGCAGGGTGTCAACGTCGCTGTTGCCTATGGTGATCACCTCCTCGAGCGGCAGGTTGGCGTCCAGCACCACCATCGCCGTCATCAGCTTGGTGATGGAAGCGATCGGCATCACCGAATCGGTATTCTTGCCGTAGATCACCTGGCCGCGATCCTGATCGACCACCAGCACGGCATTGGAGCGCAATTTAAGGTTGGCCGCCTTGGCCGCATTGCTGTAATCGAGTTCCAAGTTTTTCAGCGGCGCATCGCCGCTGGCGGACACGGGCAGGGAAGAATTTGCATTGTTCGTTGCCTGCACACCGGCGACAAAGAGCAGCGGTGCAGACAGGACAATCAGCAAACTTTTTATTAAACCCATCAACTCCTCCTGGAAGCCGACTTTGCGCCGGTTTTTCGTACCTAGTTGAGCTTATCGGCTCAATCTCTTGTTTCTTAACCCCAAAGTTGCGCTCACCTTACCAAAAATATGCGCAAAGTGGAAGGGGGATGAAAGCAGAAAGCAGCAACCTGTCTGATTTACGCCGAGACAGCGGCCTGCCCCAGCCACTCGAAACCGGCATAATTGAAATTTTCCCATGACCGATCAATAAGTTAAGCTTGGCATGACAGCCATGTTCGCCCATCATCAATTCGCAGATGCGATCGGTGGCATAGCCCACCGCCAGCAGCGCGCCACTTCACCCAGTTCGGTTGCCGGGCTGGTTACCTGCGCCGCCAAGCCGTCTTCGCTGACGTTAATTTCGCGCCATGATTCCGGCACCAGTTCGGACGTCCTGCAGCCAGCCCGATTTCGCCCGAGCGAGCGCAGCTTCACCTGCATCTCCTCGGTCAGGTCGGCCATGCCGCCGAATTCGATGTTGGTGATGGTCTGGCAGATGTTTTCGTAGCCATGCCTATCCACAGCCCTTCCGGCAACGGCAGATAGCGCAACATGGCGAACTTCATGCACACCCCGTAACTGCACATGGCGCGCACCAACCAGCATGAGCCGCAGCAGCTCACATGCTTCCGCCAGGCCCTTGCTGCTCTGGCGGAATTCGTCGACACATGCACCATAAGCCCATGACTGTTCGACGGAAAATCGAACAGCGCCGGCCACCTCCGGCACGCCTAGCACTTCGAAGCGCCACCCGACACGGAAGCCGGGGCGCCCATGACCGAAACGATCCGGGGGATGATATCCTCCAGCGCCTTGCCCGGGGCGCCCTTGGGTAGATCAGCGAGCAGGCGCTATACCTCCCCGGCATCGAACATCGGGTGGTCGGGCTTGCCGCCTAGGTTTCAACCAATCCAGCATACCCCCTCCTTTGCTCAGACCTGGGTGCCACCAGCCAGACGCCGCTCTGCGGCCTCATCGTCACGCCCGTCGTCGTGTGTTTCTTCCCGCTGCTGCAATGCCCACATGTGCGCATAAGCGCCGCTCAACTCCAGCAAGTCGCGGTGGCTGCCGCGCTCGATGATGCGCCCGTGATCCATCACCAGTATCTGGTCGGCATCGACGATGGTGGAGAGACGGTGTGCGATCACCAGCGTGGTACGATTCTGCGCGATGCGCTTCAGCTCCGCCTGGATCGCCTTTTCCGATTTCGAATCGAGCGCCGAGGTCGCCTCGTCGAACACCAGGATGCGCGGCTGCTTGAGGATGGCGCGCGCAATCGCCACGCGCTGCTTCTCGCCGCCGGACAGCTTGAGGCCGCGCTCGCCCACCAGGGTGTCGTACTGATCCGGCAGGGTCTCGATGAAGTGGTGGATGTGCGCCGATTGCGCCGCCGCGACCACTTCTTCGTGCGTGGCGTCAGGACGGCCGTAGGCGATGTTGTAATAAATGGTGTCGTTGAACAGCACGGTGTCCTGCGGCACGATGCCGATCGCGGCGCGCAGACTGGCCTGCGTTACCTCCCGGATATCCTGACCGTTGATCAGCACGCGCCCGTTGTTGACGTCGTAAAAGCGGAACAGCAGGCGTGACAGCGTGGACTTGCCTGAGCCGCTGTGCCCCACCACCGCCACGGTGTGGCCCGCGGCAATCTCGAAATCGACGTCGAACAGGATCTGGCGATTGGCATCGTAGCCGAAATCGACGTGCTCGAAACGTACCGCGCCGGCGCCCACTGCGAGCGGCTGCGCATCCGGCCGGTCACGCACCTCGGCGTTCTCCTCGAGCAGCTTGAACATACGCTCCATGTCGGCGAGCGAATGCTTGATCTCACGGTAGACAAAACCGAGGAAGTGCAGCGGCATGTAGAGCTGCAACATGTAGGCGTTGACCAGCACCAGGTCGCCCAGCGTCATGGTGCCGGTCACCACACCGTTGGCAGCGAGGATCATCAGCAGCGTCACCCCCACCGCGATGATCGCACTCTGCCCGGCGTTGAGCGAAGCCAGCGAGGTCTGGTTGCGCACCGCCGCCTTTTCCCATGTTTGCAGGTGCTCGTCGTAGCGGCGCGACTCGTAGCCCTCGTTGCCGAAATACTTCACCGTCTCGTAATTAAGCAGACTGTCGATGGCGCGCGTGTTAGCTTTCGAATCCATGTCGTTCATGGTGCGACGGAACACCATGCGCCACTCGGTCACCGCCAGCGTGAACACGATATAGGTAGCCAGCGTGCAGAACGTCACCACCGAAAACCAGATATCGTATTTCGACAACAGGATCACCGCCACCAAGCCGATCTCCACCAGCGTCGGCAGGATATTGAACAGCATGAAGTTGAGCAGGAAGGCAATGCCCTTGGTACCGCGCTCGATGTCGCGTGACATGCCGCCGGTCTGACGCTCCAGGTGGAAGCGCAGCGACAGCGCATGCAGGTGCTGGAACACCTGCTGCGCGACGCGGCGGATGGCGCGCTGCGTCACCTTGGCGAACACCGCATCGCGCAGCTCGCCGAACAGCGTGCTGGCGAAGCGCAACGCGCCATAACCGAGCAGCAGCGCCAGCGGCAGGGTCAGCGCGAGCTGCGCCGGGTTGAGCGCATCGACGATTTCCTTGAGCACCAGCGGCACGGTGACGTTGGCGATTTTCGCCAGCATCAACAGCGTCAGCGCCAGCACCACGCGCCCGCGGAACTCCCACAGATAGGGCAGCAGCGTCTTGATGGTTTTCCAGTCGTTGCGATTCTTCGGCGGCGGGGTGGTGCGGGTGGGGCGCATGGTCAGTTACCCATCGAGCCGCGGCTAAAGTTCGGTGGCCGTCGGTAACCCGCAAGCGAGCCGCCCGCATGGTGCAAAGCACATGGCATGACTGACCTGGACAAACCGGCAACCTCTGTGGGAATGTGGTTGATTCGCCAAATTATACGGCGTAATGTTTTGCTGGTCAGGTTTTACCTGGCCAGGATTTCGCAAAACGTTCCTTTGATTCTTGCCGCAGCCCGGCCGCGTCAGGGCTGACGCGAGTGGCGATGCCTCCGCCCGCACCCCGCAGGCCGACGACATCGAACATGGTCGTTTCCTCTCAAGCAAGGAGGCTTTATGAACAACGCCATCGTCTTGATCGCAAGGATACTCCTCGCACACATCTTCCTGATCTCAGGGATAGGCAAACTCGGTGCAGGTTACGCCGGCACGCAGGGCTACATGGAATCCATGGGCGTCCCCGGCATGCTGCTGCCGCTGGTGATCGCGCTGGAAATCGGCGGCGGCCTCGCGCTGATCGCCGGTTTCTTTACTCGCTGGGCCGCACTGGCCTTGGCGGCGTTTTGCGTGGCCGCAGCACTGATCTTCCACCACAACTTCGGCGACCAGATCCAGATGATCATGTTCATGAAAAATCTCACCATGGCCGGCGGCATGCTCATGCTCTATGTTCACGGTGCCGGCGCGTGGAGCGTGGACACCAGGCGGAAGCATGCTTGAATCAAAAACCATCAGCGTATCCATCCAGTGCCCGCCGCCGCAGGTTTACCAATTTTCTGCCAACCCCGAGAACCTGCCACAGTGGGCCTCCGGCCTCGGCACGGCCATTACCATCATCGATGGCACATGCGTTGCGCAAACCTCGCAAGGTGTGGTTAAAATCCGCTTTGCGCCACCCAACGACTTCGGCATCCTCGACCATTACGTGACGCTGCCGTCCGGCCAGGAAATTTACGCGCCGCTGCGCGTCATCGCCAACGGCACCGGCAGCGAACTCATTTTCACTCTGTTCCGCCAGGTGGAGATGAGCGCGCAGCAATTCCATGACGACGCCGAGTGGGCCATGCGCGACCTGACCACTTTGAAACAGCTCCTGGAAAACAAGCAATGGAAACCACCCTGACCCCTGCCCTCGGCAACATGCTGCACTCCATCACCTGGTTGGCGGTCGCCGTTTCCGCCATTTCCGGCGCGCTCGAAGCCGGCAAGAAACGCTTCGACATGTTCGGCATCATCATCATCGCTGCCGCCACCGCGCTGGGTGGCGGCTCGCTGCGCGACCTGCTGCTGGATCGCCCGGTATTCTGGGTGCACGAGCAGACCCACTTCCTCATCGCCATCGGCGCGGCCCTCGCCACCTTCGTCAGCGCGCGCCGGCTCAGCATCCCGCCGCGGCTGTTCCTGCTGCCCGACGCGATCGGCCTCGCCACCTTCACCATCGCCGGCACTCTGGTCGCGCTCACCCTGCAAGCGCCGTGGTTGGTGGCGAGCTTCATGGGCGTCATCACCGGCGTGGTGGGCGGCATCTTCCGCGATGTGCTGTGCAACGAAGAACCGCTGGTGTTCCAGAGCACCCTCTACGCCACTGCGGCGTGGGCCGGTGCGCTCATCTTGATCGGCCTGCTCTATAACGGCATCGACACCACACCGGCAGTGCTGGCCTCCGGCGGCTTCATCTTCCTGCTGCGGATATTGGCGATCCGCTACAACCTCGGGTTGCCGAGGTTTCGCTTCAAGGAATAGCACCCCTAAAGGCTTGCACCGCAGAGGACGCGCGGCATTAAATATGGTTCATCGCGCCTTTCCGGGGAAGGCATCCTTGATTTTCAGGAAGAAGTAAGCTGAATCGCGGAAGCCATAGGCCATGCGCTTGATGACCTTGATGCGGTTGTTTACCCCTTCGAGGACGCTG